>NZ_JBHXSU010000001.1:0-1061797 GCF_042715345.1 Streptomyces sp. NPDC058697 | reverse complement strand
TGTGGTGGGTGGGTTTTTGTTTATCTTTGAGGGGTTTTTGGGGGGGGGGGGGGGGGGGTTGCTCGCGCAGTTCCCCGCGCCCCTTTCAGGGGCGCGGGGAACTGCGCAATCTTTTAGCGGGGGTTCGGGGGCGCAGCCCCTGAGTAAGGGACGGGAATGGGTAGGGGCGGCGGGGGCGAAAAAACCCCGCGCCTCAGCCGGCCGTACCGCTGAGCGACACGCCCCCCTTGCCCCCCACCCCCGTGGCCCCGAGGCTGAACCGGCGAACCCAGGTCCCCGTCCCCACGAGGAGCCAACGATGGGCCCCCGCCCCGCCCCCGCCCTGCTCGACATCCTGCGCGGCGAGGGCGTGGACCGCGTCTTCGGCAACCCCGGCACCACCGAACTGCCCTTCCTGGCAGCCCTGGTGGACACCGAGGAGGCACCCGAGTACATCCTGGGCGTCCACGAGGGCGCGGTCGTCTCCATGGCCGACGGATACGCCCGAGCCACCGGCAGGCCCGCCTTCGTCAGCCTCCACATCGCCGCGGGCCTCGCCAACGGACTCCTCGGCCTGCTCAACGCCCGCCGCTCGCGCACCCCGCTGGTGGTCATGGCGGGCCAGCAGGACCGCCGCCACCTCCAACAGGACCCCATGCTCTCCGCGGACCTCGTCGCCCTCGCCGCGCCCGCCGTGAAGGCGACGTACGACATCCAGCACGCCCGCGACCTCCCGCTCGCGCTGCGCCGCGCCTTCGCACTCGCCGTACGGCCGCCCGCCGGGCCCGTGTTCCTGTCCGTACCCATGGACCTGCTGGCCGAGGACACGGAGGTCGACGTCCCCGCCCGCACGCCGCCGCCCAGGCCCACCCCCGCCGGGGGTCTCGACCGGGCCGCAGTCCTGCTCGGCGCCGCCGCCCGGCCCGTGATCGTCGCCGGGGACGGGGTGGGCCGCGAGGACGCGATGGCCGCGCTCGTCCGGACCGCCGAGACCTGCGGCGCGCCCGTGCACCACCAACCCATGGCGGACCACCTCGACTTCCCGACCACCCACCCCCTCTACGCCGGGATGCTGCCACCGCGCCACGACGCCATCCGCACCGCACTCGCCCCCTACGACACCGTGCTGATCGCCGGAGCACACGCGTTCACGCCCCACCACTACAGCCCAGGTCCCGCGCTGCCGCCCGGCATCACGGTCGTACAGCTCGACTCCGACCCGGACGAGATCGGCCGCAACTTCCCGGCCGACCACGGGGTCGTGGGCGCGCTCCGTCCCTCCCTGGACCGGCTCGCCGACCTGCTGCGCGAGCGGGTTCCCGAACGCACGGCGAAGATCCGGGTGTTGCGTGCCTACGACCGGCACACGGTCGAGCGGGAGCGTGCCGAGGCCGCCGCCCGGGCCGCCTACTCGCCGGCGCCCCTCGCCCCCTGGGCCGCCGCCCACGCCGTCGCCCGCGGGCTGCCACCGGGCGCCGCGGTCGTCGAAGAGGCCATCACCGTGGGCCTGTTGCTGCGCCGGCTCGTACACCTCGACCGGCCCGGCAGCTACACGCACACCGTCGGCGGCGGGCTCGGCTGGGGCGTCGGCGCCGCCGTCGGCCGGGTCCTCGCCGAGCCGGGGCGGCCCGTCGTCGCGGTGCTGGGCGACGGCTGCGCGCTGTTCGGCCTGCAGGGCCTGTGGAGCGCGGCCCGGTACGCGGCTCCGGTGCTGTTCGTGGTGATGAGCAACGGCGCGTACCGCACGCTCCAGAACACCTACGAGGCGATGGGCGGCAACGGGCCCTGCCCCGGTACCGAGTTGGGACGACTGGACTTCACCCAGGCGGCCCGCTTCTTCGGAATCGACGCGGTGCGCGCGGAGAGCGCGGATCACCTACGTGAACTGGTGGGCGGATCCGGTGAGTTGGCGCGGCCAATGCTGGTCGACGTGCCGCTTCGGTAGGGGAGGGCTCGGTGGGGTGACGCTTCGGGAGGGAAGAGCCCGGTGGGGTGTCGCTTCGACAGGGGTGGGCGGGTTGATCTGGCGGCCGTGTGACGACGTACGAATTCCCTCGCCCCGCGTACGAGTTCTCGGGCGGCCGGTGACTCACAGGGACCCGCACCTTGTCTCCTGCCTGCCTGGGCCGGACCATCGGTCCATGACGGACGGTCAGGTGCCTCAGGTTCCCCAGGTGCCGAAGTCGGTGCTCGCGCGCGGGGCGGCGCTGCTGCGTGCCTGCGGCGAGTCCGAGGGCGCGCAGAGCCTGGCCGAACTCGCGCTGCGCACGGGGCTGCCCAAGCCGACCGCGCACCGGCTGCTGGGCGAGCTGGTCCGGCTGGGGCTCGTGGAGCGGGGACCCGACGGCCGCTACGGCATCGGGCTCGCCCTCTTCGTGCTCGGTCAGTCGGCGCCCTCGGCTCGCGAACTGCGGGACATCGCCCTGCCGTTCCTCGGCGACCTGTACGCGGCGACCGGCGAGAACGTGCACCTGGCCGTGCCCGACGGCCCCGACACCCTCTTCCTGGCGAAGCTCACCGGCCGCCGCGCCACACCGATCGTCTCGCGCACGGGCGGCCGCCTGCCTGCCCACTGCACCGCCACGGGGAAGGTCTTCCTGGCCCACGACCCCCGGCCGCCGTACGTCTCCCTGCCCAGACTCACCCCGCGCACGCTCGTCCTGCCCGGCCAGCTCGCCCGCGACCTCGCCCGGACCCGTGCCCGCGGCTTCGGCGTCAACCTGGAGGAGGCCGAGATCGGCATTTCGGCCGTCGCGGCCCCGGTCTACGCCCACGAACGCCGTCCGGTCGCCGCCATCTCCGTGACGGGCGGGACCCGCCGCCTCGACATGGAACGCGTCGGCGCGCGGGTGTGCGCGGCGGCACGTGCGCTGACGCGGGCGCTGTCGGCGTGAGCGGTACGCGGGGCGGGGCGCCTTCGGGACCGGTCACTGCCCTGTCCCGGCCCTGCCCCCCGCCTGCATCGCCACCGCCAGCTCGTGCTCGGTCAGTCGGGTGCCACTCAACTCCTCCACGGTCCGGCCCCGTACGAAGACCATCACCCGGTCGCAGACCTCGGTGAGTTCGGCCAGGTCGGTCGAGGCGATGAGCACGGCGGCGCCGCCTGCCGCCAACTCGCCCACGATGCGGTGCATCTCGGACCGTACGCCGACGTCGACGCCACGCGTGGGGTCGTCCAGGACGACGATGCGGGGCTCGGTGGCCAGCCACTTCGCGAAGACGACCTTCTGCTGGTTGCCGCCGGAGAGGCGGGCCACGACGTCGTGCGGGTCGCCGCGCAACCGCAGACGCTCCGTCAAGTCACCTGTACGGCGGACCAGTTCGGCGCGTGAGGGCATGAAACCGCCGCGCCCCAGCGCCAGCCAGCTCACCGCCGTGGTGTTCTCCCACACCGTGCGGTCGGTCATCAGCCCGTACCGTTTGCGGTCGCTCGGCACGAAGGCCACGCCCGCCCGGACCGCGTCCCGCAGGGACCGTGGCAGCCCCCGGCCACCGATGTCGACCCGGCCGACGGAAACGGCCGTACGCCCGCACACCACTGCCAACGCGTCGAGATGGCCCGCCCCTTGGAGCCCGGCGACGCCCACCACCTCGCCCGCGCGCACGGTGAACGTCACGTCCGCGAGGCGGCCCGGGACGCACACCCCGGAGAGCACCACCGGAGGCGGCCCGTCGGCCACGGCACGCGTCCGCCGTACCGGCTGCTGCGGTGTCCCGCCGAGCATCGCCGTCACGAGATCCGGCACGCCGACGTCCTCCCGCCGTACGCCGGCCAGCGTGACCCGCCCGTCGCGCAGTACCGTCACGCGCTGCGCGAGGCGCATCACCTCCTCCAGGAAGTGGGTGACGTACAGGATGGCGATGCCCCGCCCGGTGAGCGTCCGCAGGACCCGTTCGAGACGGTCCACGGCGGCGGCAGGCAGCGCGGACGTCGGCTCGTCGAGCACCAGCAGACGCGGCCTGCACAGCAGTGCCCGCGCGATCTCCGTCAACTGCTGGTCGGCCAGGGGGAGTTCACCGACAAGAGTCCCGGGCTCGACGTCGAGTCCCAACTCGGCCAGTACGGGGCGCGCGGCGCGGTCCATCGCGCTCCGGTCGAGCAGCCCGAAGCGACGTGGTGGACGGTAGGGGAAGAGGTTCTCCCGTACCGACAGATCGGGGAAGAGGCTCAACTCCTGGGAGACGACGGCGATCCCGCCCGACCGCGCCTCCGGAGCAAGTTGCAGAGTCCCGTCGTCCGGCCGCAGCGTGCCCGACAGGATCCGCACGAGCGTCGACTTGCCCGCCCCGTTCTCACCGACCAGCGCATGGACCTCCCCGCCCCGAAGCCGGATGCCCGCTCCGTCCAGGGCCCTGACCCCGCCGTACGACTTGACCAGGCCCTGCGCGGCCAGCATGTCGCCGTACGTCATCTCAGCGCGCGTCCTTCAACGGCTTGAGCTGTGCCTTCTGGTCACCGAGGAGCTTGTCGATCACGGGCTTGTACCAGTCGTAGGCCGCCTTCGCGGACTTCTGCCGCGTGATGATCTCGTCGATGTTGGAGGAGTCGACGACTCCGCCGGGGGAGAGGAACCAGCCGTCGGGCAGCTTGCCGTCGTTGTCCCGCACCGACTCGATGAGCATCGCTGTCGAGAGGTAGCCCTTGAGGAAGTGCTGCGGGTCGATGGTGACGAAGTTGGAGCCGTCCTCGACCGCGTCCAGGGTCTTCGGGTCGACGTCGAAGCCCGCCGTCAGCCACTTGCCGTTCTTCTCCTTCTTGATCTTCGCGAGGTTGTAGCTGTCGGCGTCGCCGACTCCCAGGAAGGCGAGGGCCTTCGGGTGCGCGCCCACCTGCGACGACCAGGAGCTGTGGTTCTGCCCGGGATCGCTGTACGTCTGGAAGGGGCCGAGCACCTTCACACCCGGAGCCTCCTTCTCGAATGTGTCGGCGATGCCCTTGGCCCGGTTGTCCAGCACGGGCGTCCCGGGGTTGGGCACCCCGACGACGATCTCCCCCTTCGGGTCGTCGCCGAGCCGCTTCAGCGCCTCCTTCGCCATCAACTCGCCCAGCGCGTAGTTGTCGTTGCCCACATAGAAGGTCACCTTGCTGCCGTCGGTGGGGGAGGTGTCCAGGGCCACGATCGGGATGCCCTGGTCGACGGCTCGCGCGGCGGGCCGGGTGAAGATCGGCGGATCGAGGTTCTCCAGGACGATGCCGTCCTTGGCGCGGGCGGTGAGGTTCTGGAAGAGCTGCACCTCGGCGGGCCCGTCCGTGTTGGGCGGCCCGACGGCCTTGAAGTTCACGTCCCCCGCGTGGTCGGCGGCGCTCTCGGCTCCCAGCACCATCTCGTGGGCGAAGTTCAGGCTGATGTTGGCCACCGCGATGCCCATGTCGAGCTTTCCGCCGCCCGAGCCGCCGGGGCCGTCGTCATCGCCGCAGCCGGTGGCGGAGAGGAGGACCAGCGCGCCGAGCGCGGCGGACAGCGTACGCAATCGGGAGTGCATGACGGCCTCCAAAAAGGCTCTGAACAAACTCCGAACAAGGTTCCGTACAAGGCTCAGAACGGGACTCCGGGCGATCCCAACAGGGCTCAGGACAAGGGGACTTCAATGTCGGCGGCGTCCGCCGCGCCGCAGCGCGCTGTCCGCCGCGACCGCGACGAGGATCACCCCGCCGGTCGCGAACGACGTCCAGTTGATGGGTACTTCGAAGAACACGAGCCCGGAGGCGACGACGGACAGGATCATCGCGCCGGCCACCGCCCCGACCACCGAGCCACGGCCGCCCGCGAGCGGAGTGCCGCCGATGATGCACGCGGCGATGGCCTGCAACTCGTAGCCCTGGCCGAGTGTGGGATCACCGGCGCCGTAGTACGCGAGCGCGAGGACCGCCGCGCAGGCCGTGGTGAGACCGGACAGCGCGAGGGCCTGAACGCGCGTACGGACGACGGGGATTCCGCTGAACGCGGCGGCATCGGGATTGGACCCGATCGCCCGCACCCGAGCCCCGAACCGGGTGCGGGCGAGCAGCACCGCGAGAGCGACCACGACCGCGAGCAACACCCAGAGTGCGAAGGGCACTCCGGCCGCGTCACCGCCCGCGAGCGTGAAGAACGAGTCGCCCAGCGGCAGATCGGTGATCTGCTTCCCGTCGGCGAGGGCCAGCCCGACACCCCGGAACAGCATCAGCGTGCCGAGCGTCACGATGAACGACGGCAGCGCGAGCAGCGTCGTGACCAGCGCGTTGAACACCCCGAGCGCGATCCCGGTGAGCAGCACCGCCGGGACCGCCAGCCAGGGCGCGACGCCCTCCCGTACGAGCAGGGCGCCGACGACCAGGCACATCGCGTAGCTGCCGCCCACCGACAGGTCGACCTCGCGCATGGCGAGCGCGAAGACCATGCCGCACGCCATCAGTGAGATGTAGACGGAGTTGTGCGCCGTGGAGAGCAGGTTGTCGCTGTCGAGGAAGTCCGGGTAGGGGATGCCGATGCCGGCGACGAGCAGTGCGAGGACGACCAGGACGCCGAGTTCGTCGGGCAGCAGCCGCCGCCCGTTCCCGAGGCGGCCCGCCGACAGCCGACCTGGCGACAGCCTGAACCACCGTCCGCCGCCGCCCTGTTCGCGGGCGCGCTCGGCGTCGTCCACGGCACGGTCGGTCTCGGTCATCGGGCACGGCTCCCGAACGCTGGCGGCTGGGGGTCGCCCCGCAGCGTCGGGCCGCCGGGCGCGCGCGGCAACATGGCCGTTCCAGCGAATGGAACAGGGCCCGGTGGTGATCGGGCCGAGTCGGGCAACCGCCGGTCGAAGGAGCCGCCGCCTGAGACGACCACCGCGTTCCGAAGACCGGAAACGCCCCCTTGCCCACTGCCTGACGGGTCATCACACTCACCGCATGGAGACGCGGACCGCGCTGGTGACCGGAGCGGCACAGGGCCTCGGGCAGGAGTTCGCCGTCGCGCTCGCCGGACGAGGCTACCGAGTCGCCGGGATCGACCTCGTTCCGCAGACCCGGACGGCCGAACGCGTTCTGGACTATGTGGAGTTGATTGCCGACGTCACCGACGAGGCGCAGGTCGACGCGGCTCTTGAGCGGGTGCTGGAACAGTTCGGCACGCTGCACGTCCTGGTCAACAACGCGGGCGTGTACCCGGAGTCGCCCTTCGAGGACACCACGCCCGAGGAGTGGCGGCGTGTCATGCGCGTCAACCTGGAAGCGCCGTTCCTGATGACCCGGGCCGTCCTGCCGTACCTGAAGGCGGCGGGCTGGGGGCGCATCGTGAACATCGCCTCCGCCGCCGTCCTCACCGCACCGCCCACGATGGTGGCGTACACCGCCTCCAAGGCAGGCCTGATCGGCTTCACCCGGGCACTCGCCTCGGCGCTCGGACCGTACGACATCACGGTCAACGCGATCGCGCCGAGCATGGTCCGCACCGCGACCGCCGAGCGCACGGTCGGCGCCGGCGGCGGCTTCGAGCACGTCCGCGCCCAACAGGCAGTCCCCAGAACCCAGGAGCCGTCCGACCTCGTCTCCACACTGCTGTACGTCGTCGACGAGGGCAGCGGCTTCCTCACGGGCCAGACGCTCAACGTGGCAGGGGGATCGGCGTACTTGTGAGGGCCGTAGGCGTATGTATGAGTGTCAGCAGCGGGCGGTGGCTCAGGACCCCTCGGTGAGCCACTCCCGCAGCTCCTCCTTCAAGGACCGCTGAAAGGTCGTCAGCAGCGCCTGCACCACGAGCGGTTGCATGTGTGCGGACAGGTCCTTGACCGCCTCGACGGACTCGCGCTCGGACACCTCGTCGCGGAACAGCAGGGACAGTTCGTGGGCCGCGGCGCGGGTGTGCTTCAGCAGGACCGTGCGCGCGGCGAGGATCGTCTCGTGGGCGATCGGTACGTCGAGCAGCTGGACACCGAGCCGCAGCAGCCCCAGGTCCACGCGGTACGTGTCCGGGGCCGCCGCCTCCCGGACGACGCTCATCGCGACGAGCCGGTCCAGGTCCTCCGCGCTCAGCGTCCGCCCCGCCCGGCGCTCCAGCTCCGCGCGGCTCACCTCCTCCGCCGAGTCCGGCGCCCAGGAGGCCACCACGGCCCGGTGGATGGCCAGGTCATGGGCGCTGAGCCCCTCCGGCAGCTGCTGCAGATAGCGCTCGATCGCGGCCAGCGTCATCCCCTGGTGCTGCAACTCCTCGATGAGCGCGAGCCGGGACAGATGCTCCTGGCCGTAGTGCCCCACCCGGCGCGGCCCGATCACGGGCGGCGGCAGCAGCCCCTTCGTGCCGTAGAACCGCACGGTCCGCACGGTGACCCCGGCCCGCGCGGCCAGCTCATCGACCGTGAGCGTCGGCTCCTCGACGTCCGTCGCCATGACCGCTCCTTCGACTACCACATCTGCCACACGGGTGCGGTGCAACAGTATTGCTGTCTCACCCACGTTGTGAAAGCTCCCACAGCCGGCCGGCGCTCCTGCATACCGAGGCCGATTGTCAGTGCCGGTCCGTACGGTTGGCGACATGTCGGAGATCACGTACGTCAGGGGCGACGCCACCACCCCACTGGGCAAGGGCGCCAAGCTGATCGCCCATGTCTGCAACGACACCGGGGGCTGGGGCAAGGGCTTCGTCCTCGCCCTGTCGAACCGCTGGCCGACAAGGCCCTAGAACTCGGCGCATCCGTCCACATGCCCCGCGGTGTACGACCACGGAGACTGAGCGAGCCCTCCTGAGCGGGGCCGGGCCCCGTAAGGGGCGCGGGGCTCTGACATTTGCGGCTCCGCCGCGGGGCGCGACCAGCCCAATGCAACCCGCACCAGGCCACCCACATCAACGCACCCGCACCCCTACCCGCCCCCCACGGAGTGCTACCGCTCGTGAACGGAGTTCGTCGCCGCGATCTTCTTCCACGACTTCGGCCGCACCAGCTCCCCCTGAGCCCCAGGAGCGATGGAAACAGCCCGCGCCGCCGGCGCCCCCGGCTTCGACGCCTGGTACAGCCACGTGTCGAACAGCGAGGCGAGTGGCCGCCCCGACACCTCCTCCGCGTACTTCACGAAGTCACCGACCGTCGCGTTCCCGTACGAGTACTTCTTCGGCCACCCCTTCAGAATGGCGAAGAACGCCTCGTCCCCGATCTCGTTGCGCAGCGCCTGCAACGCCAGCGCCCCGCGGTCGTACACGGCGATGTGGAACTGGTTCTCCGGCCCCGGATCCCCGGGCTTGACGGTCCAGAACGGATCGTCGGCAGCCCGCGACGCGTACACGTAGTCCGCGATCTCCTGCGCCGTCCCCTCGCCCTCGTGCTCCGACCAGAGCCACTGCGCATACCGGGCGAAGCCCTCGTTGATCCAGATGTCCTTCCACCCGGTGACGGACACGGAGTCGCCGTACCACTGGTGGGCCAGTTCGTGCACGACCACGGACACGTTCGTCCCGCTCGCGAACTGCCGCGGGCTGTAGAACGGCCGGGTCTGCGTCTCCAGCGCGTACCCGGTGTTGGTGTTGGGGACATAGCCACCCAGAGCGTTGAACGGGTAACGCCCGAAGTACTCGGACAGCCAGTCCGCGACCTCCCCGGTCCGCTCGATACTCGCCCGTGCTGCCCCGTAGTTGTCGCCCAGATCCTTGCTGTAGGCGTTGACGATCGGGATGCCGCTCTCCGACGTGCCGGTCGTGAGGTCGAACTTCCCGACGGCCAGCGTGGCGAGATACGTGGCCTGCGGCTTGTTCGAGCGCCAGCTGTAGCGCGTCCAGCCGGCCCGTGAACTCACCGACTGGAGCGTGCCGTTGGAGATCGCCTGCGAACCGTCGGGAACGGCGACCGACACGTCGTACGTGGCCTTGTCCAGCGGATGGTCGTTGCTGGGGAACCACCACCAGGCCGCCTCGGGCTCGTTCGCCCCGACCCCGCCGTCCGGAGTGCGGTGCCAACTGGTGAACCCGTACGCCTTCTTCGAGGACGGCACCCCGCTGTAGCGCACCACGACCGTGACGGCCGTGCCCTTGGGCAGCGGGTTCTTCGGCGTGATCTCCAGCTCGTGCTCGCCCGAGGTGGTGAACGAGGCCTTCGTGCCGTTGATCCGCACCTCGCTCACATCGAGCAGGAAGTCCAGATTGAAGCGCGAGAGATCCTGCGTCGTCCTCGCCAGGAGGGTCGCGGTTCCCTCCAACTTGTCCGTCTCCGGCTGGTATTGGAGCCGGAGGTCGTAGTGGGAGACGTCGTATCCGCCGTTGCCGTAGGCCGGGTAGTAGGGGTCGCCGATGCCCGGAGCTCCAGGTGAGTAACCGGCCGCCGATGCCGGGATCGCCAGCAGCAGGGAGGCCGCGAGTGCGCCCGGGGCGATGAGTCTGCGGTGCACGTCAAGCTCCAAGTCGTAGGGGCACGAAGTCTGTTCGGAGCCTATTCAGTCCCTGTGGGCCCAACCCTGTCCATGGCCGCTCCTGTCACACGATCGCCATTCGGCCGACATGAGCGACTCCGCCCCACGCACCTTTCAAGCCACACCACCGGCCGAACCTCCGCACACCCCAATCGGCCCTCTTTTGCACAGGAGTTGACCGGAGTACCTTCCGCGCATGCGGACACCTGCGCGCTACAAGCGCTTCACCAACTGGAGATCGCTCGCGACGGCGGCCACAGCCGCCCTGATGGCCACGCTCCTCACCCCGGTCGCCGCCCACAGCGCCCCGCGGGAGAGCGCCCCCGTCCACTCGTACGAGAACGCGATCCGCGAATCCGTCTGGGTGGACACGAAACTGGACGGCGACGGTGACGGGAAGACCGACCGCGTCGCCGTCGACATAGTCCGCCCGCGCGAACCCGCCCAACAGGGCCGCAAGGTACCCGTGATCATGGATGCCAGCCCGTACTACTCCTGCTGCGGGCGCGGCAACGAGAGCCAGAAGAAGACGTACGACGCCAATGGCAACGTCGTGCAGATGCCCCTCTACTACGACAACTACTTCGTGCCGCGCGGCTACGCCTTCGTCGCCGTCGACCTGGCCGGGACCAACCGCTCCGACGGCTGCGTCGACGTCGGCGGACGCTCCGACGTCCAGTCCGCGAAGGCCGTCGTCGACTGGCTGAACGGCCGGGCCAAGGGCTACACCTCCCGCACCGGGACCACGAAGGCCAAGGCCGGCTGGACCAACGGCAAGACGGGCATGATCGGCAAGAGTTACGACGGCACCATCGCCAACGGCGTGGCCGCCACTGGAGTCGAGGGCCTGGAGACGATCGTCCCCATCGCCGCCATCTCCTCCTGGTACGACTACTACTTCGCCAAGGGCGCCCCCCTCTACGACTCCGGCCCCGAGTGGCTGTCCAACTACGTCGAGAGCCCCGACGCCCGCGCCAGGTGCGCCGCCGTCCAGCAGAAACTCGTCGACGGCGCCCCGCGCACCGGCGACTGGACGAAGCTGTGGACCGAGCGCGACTACGTGAAGGACGTCCGCAAGGTCGACGCCAGCGTCTTCGTCATCCACGGCATGCAGGACCTCAACGTCCGCCCCAAGCACTTCGGCCAGTGGTGGGACGGCCTCGCCGAGAACGGCGTCGACCGCAAGATCTGGCTGTCCCAGACCGGTCACGTCGACCCCTTCGACTTCCGCCGCGCCGCATGGGCCGACACCCTGCACCGCTGGTTCGACCACGAACTCCTCGGCTACGACAACGGCATCGACGACGAACCGATGGCCGACATCGAGCGCGCCCCCGACCAGTGGGTCACCTCGAACGTCTGGTCCCCGCGCGCCACCGACACCGTGAGCCTGCGCCCGGACAAGGGCGCGCAGGCCGGCGTCGGCACCCTCGGACTGCGTACCGGATCGGGCACCGAGACCTTCACCGACGACCCGCAGCTGGACGAGACGGACTGGGCCGCACAGATCGACCGGTCGACGTCCGCCAAGGCCGGCTTCACCACCAAGCCGCTGACGCGTGACGTCCGCCTGTCCGGCTCCGCCAAGGTGACCGTCACCGCCACCCCGACCACGTCGAGCGCCCATCTCTCCGCGGTCCTGGTCGACCTCGGCCCGGACACGATCCGCGACTACTCCACCTCGGGCGAGGGCATTACCACGCTCACCGACCGCACCTGCTGGGGCCCGAGCACCACCGGCGACAGCTCCTGCTTCAAGGAGACGCAGGCCAAGACCGCGGACGTCGACTACACGGTGTTCAGCCGCGGTTGGGCCGACCTCGGCAACCACCGCTCGGACGCCAAGGGAGAACCGCTCACCCCGGGCAAGCGCTACACCATCACCCTCGACCTGCACGCGAGCGACCACGTCGTCCCGGCCGGACACCGCCTCGCGCTGATCGTCGCCGGCACCGACGAGGGCCTCATCGACCCGCCGTCCAGCACGCCGACCCTCGCCCTCGACCTCGCGCGCACGAAGGCCAGTGTGCCGCTCGTCGGAGGCACCGCCGCCTTCGCGCGCGCCACCTCGGGATCCTCGTACGTCACCCCCGACGCCACGCTCGACGGCATCGGCGAGCCGCGCGCCACGCACCGCGTACCCGGAGGCACCCACTGATGACACCCCGCCGCACAGGAATACTCGCCCTGACGGTGGCGGTGCTCACCGCACCCCTCCTGACGGTGCCCGCCCACGCCGCCCCGGCCCCGCCCCGTACCGGATTCGAGCAGACCGACGGCGCACGCTGGACCACCCAGCCCGAGGAGCAGGACTTCCTCGCCGCCGTCGACAGGTCGAGCAACCGGGTGTCCATCAGCCGGATCGGCACGACGAAACAGGACCGCCCGCTCCGGCTCGTACGCATCGGCAACAGCCACGCGGCCAACACCGTCCTGCTGGTGTGCAGCCAGCACGGCGACGAACCGTCCGGGCGCGAGGCCTGTCTCACGACGGTCCGTGACCTCGCGTACGCGAAGGACTCCGCCACACGGAAGTTCCTCGACCGCACCACGCTGCTCGTCGTGCCCACCGCCAACCCGGACGGCCGGGCCGCCGACACCCGCGGCAACAGCGACGGCGTCGACATCAACCGCGACCACCTCGCGCTCCAGACGGCCGAGGGCCGCGCCATGGCCGCCCTCGTCCGCGACCGCAAGCCCGACGTGATCTACGACCTGCACGAGTACGGGGCCACACCCCCGTACTACGACAAGGACCTCTTCGACCTCTGGCCGCGCAACCTCAACACCGACGCGGCCGTGCACGACGAGGGGCAGACCCTGTCAGCGGCGTACGTACGCCCCGCCGCCCAGGCGGAGGGCTACTCGACCGGCACGTACGGAATCTGGACCGACCCCGTGACCGGCGACCCGATCCGGCAGGTCGCGGGCGACGGACAGGAGCGGATCCTGCGGAACATGTCCGGCGTCAAACACGGCGTCGGGCTGCTCATCGAGAGCCGTGTCGACCCCCTCACGGACGCCGAGAAGGCCGACGAGGCACTCAACAACCGGCGCCGCGTTCACTCCCAACTGGCAGCTCTGGAAGGGCTGTTCGAGTTCACCGGCGAACGGCGTACCCGCATCGAGGCGGCCACGACGGCGGCCCGGCTGGCCGGCTACCGGGACACCGGGCCGGTCTATGTCGGCGGCGCCGACAACGACCCGGCCGAGCCGTCCGAGATCATCGCGGACCCGCCCTGCGCCTACCGGCTGACGCCCGACCAGTACACGGACGTCAAGGACGAACTCGCCCTGCACGGGGTCAGCACACGGCAGGACGCCGAAGGCACCTACGTCCCGCTGCGCCAGTCCCTGCGCGCTCTCGTCCCGCTGCTCCTCGACGAGCGCGCCCCTTACCGCCTCACGGTCGGGGAGCCCGACACCGACTGCTGAGGCGGGTGAGATCTGTAGCACCTGTGGTAGGTCGTAGGGCATAGCGAGGAAATGGCTTACCCACGGTTTCCAGGGGAAGGTGCCGCAGATGACTGAAGACCTGTACAAGAGGGGAGGCCGGGAAGGTCCCTCGGACATTCCCGGCGGCCCCGGTCAGCACACCGACTGGGTTGTGTTCGGTGTCACCGCCGCCATCACCCTGGCCTTCGTGATCTGGGGATCGGCCGGCACCGACTCCCTGAAGAGCGCCTCCGACAAGATGCTCAGGGGCCTGATCCACAACGGCGGCTGGGCTTTCATGCTGGCCGCCTCTGGCTTCGTGGTCTTCGCACTGTGGCTCGCGATCAGCCGGTACGGCAGGATCCACCTCGGCGCGGAGGGCGAGGAGCCCGAGTTCAAGACCGTGTCCTGGGTCGCGATGATGTTCAGCGCCGGTATGGGCATCGGCCTGATGTTCTACGGCGTGAGCGAGCCGCTCTCCCATTACACGACCCCGCCGCCGGGAACCGATCCCGCGGACTCCGCGGAACGCATGCAGACGGCGATGGCCACCACCCTCTTCCACTGGACGCTGCACCCCTGGGCGATCTACGCGGTGGTCGGCCTCGCCATCGCCTACAGCACCTTCCGCAAGCGCCGCCGCCAGACGATCAGCGCGGTCTTCACCCCGCTCATCGGGGAGAAGCACGCCAACGGCGGCGTCGGCCGGGCCATCGACGTCCTCGCGATCATCGCCACGGTCTTCGGCTCCGCTGCCTCGCTGGGCCTCGGCGCCCTCCAGATCGGCTCCGGATTCACCGAGCTGGACTGGATGGACAAGGTGAGCGACGGCCTGCTCGTCGCGATCATCGCCGTCCTGACGGTGGCGTTCGTCGCCTCGGCCATCTCCGGCATCGAGAAGGGCATCCAGTGGCTGTCCAACACCAACATGGTGCTCGCCCTGGTACTCGCCGTCTTCGTGTTCATCGCGGGCCCGACGGTCATCGTCCTCGACCTGCTGCCCACCTCGATCTTCTCCTACCTCGGTGACCTGCCACAGCTGGCCGGCCGCACCGAGGCCAGCACCGGCGAGGGCGTCGCGGACTGGCTCGGCAGCTGGACCGTCTTCTACTGGGCGTGGTGGATCTCCTGGACGCCCTTCGTCGGCATGTTCATCGCGCGCATCAGCCGCGGCCGCACCATCCGGCAGTTCGTCGGCGGCGTCATCCTCGTGCCCAGCACCGTCAGCCTCGTCTGGTTCGCGATCTTCGGCGGTACGGCGATGAAGCTGAAGGAGGGCGGCGCGCTCGGCGGCGAGTCGACCCCCGAGGGCCAACTCTTCGGCGTCCTGCAGGAGTTCCCCATCGCGACCGCGACCAGCCTGCTCGTGATGATCCTCGTCGGCATCTTCTTCGTCTCCGGCGCCGACGCCGCGTCCATCGTGATGGGCACGCTCTCCCAGAAGGGCGCCCTCGAACCCGGCCGCTTCGTCGTGGTGTTCTGGGGCGTGGTCACCGGAGCCGTCGCCGCCATCATGCTGCTCGTCGGCACCGAGGGCAACGCGCTCCAAGGCCTGCAGAACCTCACGATCCTGGCCGCCGCACCCTTCGTCCTCGTGATGATCGGCATGTGCATCTCCCTCATGCGCGACCTGCGCAGGGACCCCGTCATCGTCCGCCACGAAATGGGCTCCGAGGCCGTCTCGCTCGCCGTGATCGAGGGCCACAAGAAGTACGACGGCGAATTCGAGATCAGGGTAGGCCCGGGCGCAGGCACAGAAACGGAGGGCGACCCCCTGGGCCACGACCACGGCTGACCAACCGAAACTCCGACCACGGCCGAGCGGCCGGAATTCCGACCATGGCCGAGCGCCGGGTTGGGCCAGTCTTGGCTGAGGGCTGAGGGCTGAGGGCTGAGGGCTGAGGGCTGAGGGCTGAGGGCTGAGGGCCGAGTCGGGCTCAGCCTCAGGTTCGGCTCAGGGTTCAGGGCTCAGGGCGGGGCTGAGGGCTGGGGCTTGGGTCTTCGGGCTGAGGCTCGGCGAGGTTGACCGGGAGGCGAGGGCGAGGCCTTCGTCTTTCAGGGGCGCGGGGAACTGCGCGACCAGCCACGTCCGGCCCGCAGCCAAAATGCGACCGTTCCTGTGGGGTGCCCCGCAAAGGGCACCCCACACGGCGCTCAGCCAAAGGCAAGCCCGGCAGCCACCCGCGCACACCCCCAAGCCACAGTCACCCCCGCCCCACCATGCCCATAGTTGTGCACCAACACCCCACCCCCACCCCCACCCCGAACTTCCCGCTCCAACCGCACCGCCGACCGCACCGGCCGCAACCCGACCCGATGCTCCAACACCCGCGCCCGCGCCACCGCGGGCCAAAACCCCGCACACCGCTCAACAATCCGCGCAGCCACCGCCGGATCAGGCGTCAGCGACCACTCGCCCTCCTCGGTCGTCCCACCCAGCACCAACCGGTCGGGCTGAGGAAAGAGATAGGTGGTCGTCCCGGCGACGGCATCCGTCGAGACGAGCCAACTGCGCACACCGGGGTTCTCCACGATCACAAGCTGCCCCCGCACGGGCCGAACCGCGGCATCCGGTACGAGCTCCCGGGCGCCAAGCCCCGTGCAGTTGACGACCACCGGCGCTTCCGCCTCCGCCTCGGCGAGATCGGTCACGGCCCGCACCTCGACCGCCCCGCCCGCCCGCAGGAACCGCTCACGCAGCCACCCCAACTGCACCGGCATGTCGATCAACGGCAGCCGGGCCCACAGCCCGGTCCCCGCGTACTCCTCGGGCGTGGACGCCCGAAGCCCCGGCAGCCGAGCGGCCGCCCACGGCCCCTGCTCGTCCAGCCGCGACCCACCCAGTACGCCCTCGACCATGCGTACGCCCGTCTCGTCGGGCCGCGCCGCCAACTCCTCGTACACGGAAAGTGACTCCAGGGCCCACGCGCGGGCGAGTTCAAGCGGTTCGACGCTGTACGGCCACCACAGTGCGCCCGCAACCGCCGAGGTGGTTCCCTCGGCGGGCTCCCGAGTCCAGACCCGCACCCGCCTGCCGCTCTCGGCCAGAACGACGGCCGTCGTGAGCCCTATGACCCCGCTGCCGACCACGATTACGTCACCGCTTCGATCCCTCGTCACGCGGGGACGGTAGCGGAATGTGTCATGCCGTGCTCAGACAGCGCTCACTCTGGGGATACTCACACCATGTCTGCCGAGTACGCGACCTTCGGCCTGGCACCGGCGATGCGTGCCGGTGGAGTCCTTGCCAACGGTGACTACCAAGCGCACCGGGATTTCGTCGACTTCATCGTCGACGGACGCCCGCTGCTTTACCAGCTCTCCGACCTCGACGCCGTGTCCCCCCTCGCCTCCGACGTACCACCCGCGATCTTCACCGCACAGGTACGCAGTCTCCTCCTGGAAGCCGACGCCCCGCTGGAGGGCGGCCGGTACGTCATCTACGGCTGCCCCGAGTGCGAGGACCTCGGGTGCGGCGCCGTGACCGCCGCGATCGAACGGCACGGCGACGACTACGTATGGCGCGACTTCGCCTGGCAGACCGACGAACACGCGGATCTGGAGCGGAACGGCTATCACGGCATCGGCCCGTTCCTCTTCCACGGCGAGGAGTACCGCGCCGCCCTGGGCTCGCTGCTCACCGGCACCGCCGGCGAGCGCCGCAGGGTCCTGCTCATCGGCGCCAGGGCCGCCGTCCTGGCCAAGCTCGCCGCCGCCCTGCGCATCATCGGCATCGGAGCCGAGACCGCCCAGGACGCCACCGACATCTCCGCCGACGAACTGCGCACGTACGGTGCCGTCGCCTTCGGCCGCGCGGTCACCGAGCAGGAACGTGCCGCCGTACGGCAGTCCTTCGAGCACGCGGGCGCCGAGGTCGCGTACGTCGAGGGCCTGGCCCCGATCGTCCCGCTCCTGGTCGCCCAGATAGAGAACGCCCTGGACCGCAGCCCCCGGGAACAGCGCCGTCTGACCCGGCTGGTCGCCGCCGACGGCGAGGCGGGCGTCGAGGTCACCTCCACCTGCCGGGTCCAGCTGACCGCGTACCGCCTGGACCGCCTCTACCGCACGCACATGTACGAGGTCTTCGACGGCGTCCTGGAAGCGGGCCGCCACCGGCTCGCCCTGGACGCGAAGGCCACGAAGGGAGACTCGTTCATCGTGGCGCGCACATCGGGAGGCGTGCTGGTGGAGGCGATGGTGCGCTGACCTCCCGGGGCGCGCAGGGAGCCCCCCCCGATATTGGTGTGCGCGAAAGGCGTGCGCCAAAACCGTTGGCGGACGCGCGTGGCCGGGCGATTAGGATCGCCCTCTGATGACTGCCACCCTCGTCGCCAAGAACCTCGCCGCCGGCCACGGCGACCGCTCGCTCTTCTCCGGGCTCGACCTCGTCGTCGCGCCCGGTGACGTGATCGGTCTCGTCGGTGCCAACGGCGCGGGCAAGTCCACCCTCCTGCGGATGCTCGCCGGGCTGCTCACACCCGAGGAGGGCGAGCTGCGGCTCTCCCCGCCGGCCGCGACCGTCGGCCATCTTCCGCAGGAGCCGGAGCGCAGGCCCGGCGAGACCGTCCGGGACTTCCTGGCGCGCCGCACGGGCGTCACCGAGGCCCAGCGGCTGATGGACGAGGCCACACAGGCACTCGTCGACGGGGCACCGGGTTCGGACGACGCGTACTCGACGAGCCTGGAGCGCTGGCTCGACCTCGGCGGTGCCGACCTCGACGAGCGGGCCGAGGAGGTCGCCGACTCGCTGGGCCTCGCCGTCGGCCTGGACCACCCGATGACCGCCCTCTCCGGCGGCCAGGCCGCCCGCGCCGGACTCGCCTCCCTCCTCCTCTCCCGCTACGACGTGTTCCTGCTCGACGAGCCGACCAACGACCTCGACCTGGACGGCCTGGAGCGCCTCGAACGCTTCGTCTCCGGCCTGCGCGCCGGCACGGTCGTCGTCAGCCACGACCGCGAGTTCCTCACCCGCACGGTCACCAAGGTCCTCGAACTCGACCTCGTCCAGCAGCAGATCAAGCTGTACGGCGGCGGCTACGAGGCCTATCTGGAGGAGCGGGACGTCGCCCGTCGGCACGCCCGTGACGACTTCGAGGAGTACGCCGACAAGCGGACCGCGCTCGAAGGGCGGGCCCAGATGCAGCGCTCCTGGATGGACAAGGGCGTCAAGAACGCCCGGCGCAAGGCGAACAACGACAACGACAAGATCGGCCGCAAGTTCCGCAGCGAGGCCAGCGAGAAGCAGGCCGCGAAGGCCCGGCAGACCCAGCGCATGATCGAGCGGCTCGACGTGGTGGAGGAGCCGCGCAAGGAGTGGGAACTGCGGATGGAGATCGCGGCCGCCCCGCGGTCCGGCGCAGTGGTCGCCACCCTGCGGGACGCCGAGGTCAGGCGGGGCGACTTCAGCTTCGGCCCGGCCACGCTCCAGATCGACTGGGCGGACCGGGTCGCCGTCACCGGCGCGAACGGCGCGGGCAAGTCGACCCTGCTCGGGGCGCTGCTCGGCCGGGTGCCCCTGGACTCCGGCCACGCCACCCTCGGCTCCGGCGTGATCGTCGGCGAGGTCGACCAGGCCCGCAAGCTGTTCCATGGCCCGGAGGCGCTGATCGACGCGTTCGCCGCGGCCGTGCCCGACACCGAGCCCGCCGAACTCCGCACCCTGCTGGCCAAGTTCGGCCTCAAGGCGGAGCACGTCCTGCGCCCGGCCGCCACGCTCTCCCCGGGCGAACGCACCCGCTCGGCCCTGGCCCTCCTCCAGGGCCGGGGCGTCAACCTCCTCGTCCTCGACGAGCCGACCAACCACCTCGACCTGCCGGCCATCGAACAACTGGAGTCGGCCCTCGACTCGTACGAGGGCACGCTGCTCCTGGTCACCCACGACCGCCGCATGCTGGACGCGGTCCACACGACCCGCCGCCTGGAGGTGGCGTCGGGCAAGGTGACGGAGCGCTAGTGGGGGCCGCGCAGGCGCGCCCCGAAAGGGGCGCGGGGAACTGCGCGACCAGCCCCCACTCACCCGCAGCCAGAACTCAACGCTTCCCCTTCTTGGAATCACCAAGCCCCGCCCGCCGCAAGGCATCCGCCATCGCACTGTTGGCGGGCGGAGGCGCCTGACGGGACCCCCCGCCACCGCCACCACCGGCACGGCCGCCCTGCCGCTGAGGCGCCCGCTGAGGCGGCCGCCCACCCCGCTGAGCCCGGTCCTGCCGCCCCTCGCCGGAGGCCACCGCCTCGTCGTCCAGCCGCAGCGTCAGCGAGATCCGCTTGCGCGGGATGTCGACCTCAAGGACCTTCACCTTGACGATGTCACCGGACTTCACCACGTCCCGCGGGTCCTTGACGAACGTCTTGGACATCGCGGAGACGTGCACCAGACCGTCCTGGTGGACGCCGACGTCGACGAAGGCACCGAAGGCGGCCACGTTCGTCACGACGCCTTCGAGGACCATCCCGGGGGCCAGGTCGGAGATCTTCTCCACGCCGTCCTTGAAGGTGGCCGTCTTGAAGGCGGGCCTCGGGTCGCGCCCCGGCTTCTCCAGCTCCTTCAGGATGTCGGTCACGGTCGGCAGACCGAACGTCTCGTCCACGAAGTCGTCCGGCCTCAGGGACCGCAGCACACCCGTGTTCCCGACCAGCGAGGCGACCTCGCTGCCCGCCGTCTTCACCATCCGCCGCACCACGGGATACGCCTCGGGGTGCACGCTGGACGCGTCCAGCGGGTCGTCACCGCCACGGATCCGCAGGAAGCCCGCGCACTGCTCGTACGCCTTGGGGCCGAGCCGTGCCACGTTCTTCAGCGCCGTACGCGAGGTGAAGGGGCCGTTCGTGTCGCGGTGCGCCACGATGTTCTCGGCGAGTCCGGAGGTGATGCCGGAGACCCGGGAGAGCAGCGGGGCCGAGGCGGTGTTCACGTCCACGCCCACGCCGTTCACACAGTCCTCCACGACCGCGTCCAGGGAGCGGGAGAGCTTCACCTCGGACAGGTCGTGCTGGTACTGGCCGACGCCGATCGACTTCGGGTCGATCTTGACCAGCTCGGCGAGCGGGTCCTGGAGGCGGCGGGCGATGGAGACGGCGCCGCGCAGCGACACATCCATGCCGGGCAGCTCCGCCGAGGCGAACGCCGACGCCGAGTACACGGACGCGCCCGCCTCGGACACCATCACCTTCGTGAGGTTCAACTCCGGGTGCTTGGCGATGAGTTCACCGGCGAGCTTGTCGGTCTCGCGGGACGCCGTGCCGTTGCCGATGGAGATCAGCTCGACCGCGTGCTCCTTGGAGAGGCGGGCGAGCTTGGCGACGGCCTCGTCCCACTTGTTCGCCGGGACGTGCGGGTAGATGACGTCCGTGGCGACGACCTTGCCGGTGGCGTCGACCACGGCCACCTTCACACCCGTACGGAAACCCGGGTCGAGGCCCAGGGTGGAGCGTGTGCCCGCCGGGGCGGCGAGCAGCAGGTCGCGGAGGTTCGCCGCGAAGACGTTGACCGCCTCGTCCTCGGCGGCCGTCCGCAGCCGCATCCGCATGTCGATGCCGAGGTGCACGAGCAGCCGGGTGCGCCAGGCCCAACGGACCGTGTCCGTCAGCCACTTGTCGGCGGGACGGCCGCGCTCGGCGATCCCGAAACGGTGGGCGACGATCCCCTCGTACGACGACGGGCCGGGCTGTTCGGAAGGCTCCTCGGGCTCCAGGACGAGGTCCAGAACCTCCTCCTTCTCGCCGCGCAGCATGGCGAGGATCCGGTGCGAGGGCAGATCGGTGAAGGGCTCGGCGAAGTCGAAGTAGTCGGCGAACTTGGCGCCCGCCTCCTCCTTGCCGTCCTTCACCTTGGCGGCCAGCCGGCCCCGCACCCACATGCGCTCGCGCAGCTCGCCGATCAGGTCGGCGTCCTCCGAGAACCGCTCGGTGAGGATCGCGCGGGCGCCGTCCAGGGCGGCCTGCGGGTCGGCGACGCCCTTGTCGGCGTCCACGAAGGCCGTGGCCGCGGCGACCGGGTCGACGGACGGGTCGCCGAGCAGCCCCTCGGCCAGCGGCTCCAGGCCCGCCTCACGGGCGATCTGCGCCTTCGTGCGCCGCTTCGGCTTGAACGGCAGGTAGATGTCCTCCAGCCGCGCCTTGGTCTCGGCGCCACGGATCTGCGCCTCCAGCTCGTCGGTGAGCTTGCCCTGCTCGCGCACCGAGTCGAGGATCGCCGTGCGCCGCTCCTCCAGCTCCCGCAGATAGCGCAGCCGTTCCTCGAGCGTGCGCAGCTGCGCGTCGTCGAGCATCTCGGTCGCTTCCTTGCGGTAGCGGGCGATGAAGGGCACCGTCGATCCGCCGTCGAGCAAGTCGACGGCGGCCTTGACCTGCCGCTCCCGTACGCCGAGTTCCTCGGCGATCCTGCCTTCGATGGACCCTACGAGGGGTGTCGTCACGATCCCGTACCGCCTTCTTGACTGAGGTTGCGCGGCAATTGTGGCAGGTGGCACCGACAACGGGGGATCAGGGCGGCGAACAGGGTCTCGACGCGGCGGCGGACATGCCGGGAGCCGGACACGCCCGTGGCGTCTCCGGCTCCGGTGGCAGTCGGTTGTCAGGCCCTGCGACCCCGCCCGCCGCGCGTCGACTGGGAGGCGCCGCCGAACAGCCGGGCCAGGGCCCGGAACGGCAGCGTCACCACCGTGGCGATGGCTCCACCGATCTGCCGCAGCACGTCTGCGATGGCACGGAACACGTTTTTCCCCTTTCGTCTCCCGGCCGGCACGGCCGGAAGACGTACGAGTACCTCGAACAGGGGATCCGAACCATGGCCGCGCGAGCGCCACCTGCAAACCACGCGCGCGTGCCCGACGACAGCGGCCCTCTGCCGCTGCCCGCCATGCTCAGTGCTTGCCGATCATGCCCTCCGGGAACGCCCCCGCGGCCATCGCCGCCATGAGCAGCCCCGTGGCCAGCTCGGTGAGGCGTTCGACGCCCGAGGAGCCCAGGTGCTCGTACGGAGCCGCGTCGAGGCGGTCCGTCCGCGACTCGATCTCCTTGCGGAGGGCGACCCCGGCCTCCGTCAACTCGCCCTCGGCGTTCAGCAGTCCACGTCCCCGGAGCCGGACCACCGCCGCGTCCCAGTCCTCGCGGGCCCAGCCGCGCGTGGCGAGGACCCACCTGGGGGCCATCCCCTTGCCGGTCGCGGTGTGGCTCACCAGCGCCTCCAGGGGGTCGAGCTCCGCGTCGAGCAGCACCGCGAGATGCCCGTCGCCGCGGTGCTCGCGCAGCAGCGTGGCAGCGTGCCACAGCGCGAGGTGCGGCTCGCCGGGGACCGGCAGATCGGCGTGCGCGGCGTACAGCGGGCGGGCGGTACGGGTGCACGCCTCGGCCGCGCGCAGCGCGAGCTCCGCCGCCTCGGCGACCTCCTTGGACGCGATCATCTCGTCCCCGAGCAGCCGCCGCAGTGTCGCGTCCACGGCACGCGCGCGTGCCGCGAGCACCACCTCCGGAGAGGCGCTCCGCCACACCTCGGGCACGTGCCGCGCGACGAGGTCGTGGCGGAAGTTGTAGAACGTCGCCGTCACCGTGCCCGCGCCCACCGACCCCATGGCCGCCGCACGCACCGCGAAGTACGCGGCCCTGGGATCCGTGACACCGACCCCGGCCAGCTGCTCCTCGAGATCGGGCGAGAAGTAGTGGGCCGAGTGCAGGGGATTGAGGACGTTGTGACATCGGCGTCCGGCGCGGTCCGGCAGGGCAGTGGTCATACCGGGCACGTTACCGACTGGTTGGTACGTACGGAATGGCGGGGCGACGATAGGGGCGGCCGTTCAGCCCTCTGCATGGCTCTGCATGGGCCTCGATGGCAGGAAAGGTGGGATGTTCGTCATTGCGGCCACCCCGCCGCCCACGAAGAATCGACACATGGCGTACCGAACCGTCCTCGTACTCCTCTTCGACGGCGTCCAGAGCCTCGACGTCACGGGCCCCGTGGAGGTATTCACCGGCGCCGACACCTACGCCGGCGAGCCCGGAGAGACGTACCGCATCCGCACCGCCTCCCTGGACGGCGCTCCCGTACGCACCTCCAGCGGCCTGACCCTCGTCCCGGACCACACCCTGACCGAGGCCCCGGCGCCGCACACCCTGCTCGTTCCCGGAGGCAGGGGCACGCGCGGTCCCGATCCGCGCGTGGTCGACTGGCTGCGGGAGCACGGCCCGCGCGCCGACCGTCTGGTCTCCGTCTGCACCGGCGCGATCCTGCTCGCCGAGGCGGGCCTCCTGGACGGCCGCCGCGTGACGACCCACTGGGCGTACTGCGACCGGCTCGCCCGCGACCACCCGGCCATCGAGGTCGACCCGGACCCCATCTACGTACGCGACGGCCAGGTGGCCACCTCGGCCGGTGTCACCGCCGGGATCGACCTCGCCCTCGCACTGGT
The DNA here is from genome assembly GCF_042715345.1 of Streptomyces sp. NPDC058697. Lineage (NCBI taxonomy): Bacteria > Bacillati > Actinomycetota > Actinomycetes > Kitasatosporales > Streptomycetaceae > Streptomyces > Streptomyces sp. NPDC058697. The sequence continues at coordinate 1,037,623 of NZ_JBHXSU010000001.1, read as the reverse complement.
CGAGGAGGACCTCGGCCGGGACGCCGCGCTCAGCGTCGCCCGGTACCTCGTCGTCTTCCTCCGGCGCCCCGGGAACCAGGCCCAGTTCAGCGCCCAGCTCTCCGCGCAGACGGCCGGCCGCGAACCGCTCCGCGAGGTCCAGCACTGGATCACCGAGCACCCGGGCGACGACTTGTGCGTCGAGTCGCTCGCGGCCCGCGCCCGCCTTTCGCCCCGCCACTTCGCCCGCGCCTTCCAGTCCGAGACGGGCATGACCCCCGGCCGCTACGTCGACACCGTCCGCCTCGAACACGCCCGCCGCCTCCTGGAGGACACCACGGACGGCATCGAACAGATAGCCCGGGCAAGCGGCTACGGCACCCCGGAGGCAATGCGCCGAGCCTTCATCAGAACCCTGGGCGCACCTCCGGCGGAATACCGCCGCCGCTTCCGACCGGCGCCGGCTCGGGAGGTGGGCACCGGCCCACACCCGCCCCGATAGGGGCGCGGGGAACTGCGCGACCAGCCCACGACGACCCGCAGATCACCCACCAACGCCCGCCCCCCAAACGGAAAGGCACCCTTGCAAATCGCCATCGTCCTCTTCGACCGCTTCACAGCCCTCGACGCGGTAGGCCCCTACGAAACCCTCGGCCGCCTCCCAGGCTCAGAAACGGTCTTCGTCGCCGAGCACCGGGGACCCGTCCGCACGGACACCGGCAACCTGGCCATCACCGCCGACAAGACCCTCGCAGAGGTCCCGACCCCGGACATCGTCGTGGTCTCAGGCGGCCCCGGCCAGACCCCGCAGATGGAGAACGAGGTGCTCCTCGACTGGCTGCGCGCGGCGGACAGGACGAGCACCTGGACGACATCCGTGTGCACCGGTTCACTGCTGCTCGCGGCGGCCGGGCTCCTGGAGGGCCGCCGCGCGACCTCCCACTGGCTGGCCCTCGACCACCTGAAGAACTTCGGTGCCGAGCCGACCGGGGAGCGGGTCGTGACCGACGGCAAGTACGTCACGGCGGCCGGCGTCTCGTCCGGCATCGACATGGGGCTCACACTGCTCGGCAGGATCGCGGGCGACGAACAGGCCCAGGCGGTACAGCTGTTGACGGAGTACGACCCGCAGCCGCCCTATGACGCGGGCTCACCGCAGAAGGCCCCGGCCCACCTCGTCGAGCGGTACCGCTCGGACAGCCGGTTCAGCGTGGCGTAGACGGGGGCCCGGACTCGGGCGTGGTCCAGGTGAAGACGGGCAGCCGGCGCTCCAGGAAGGCGGCGACCCCTTCCGCGGTGTCGCCGCCCTCGCGCGCCTGCCGCGCCCAGTGGGCGTCCCGGTCCATGCGCCCGTCGGCGAACTCCTTCGCCGCGGCCTGCGTCAACTGAGAACGCGAGACGAGGATCCGGCTGAACTCCGCGACCCGCTTGTCGAGTTCGTCGCCGGGCAGCACCTCGTCAACGAGCCCGGTGCGCAGCGCACGCTCCGCACCGATCAACTCACCCGAGAACAACAGGTACTTGGCGGTGGCGGGCCCCACGAGGGACACCAACCGCCGGGTGGAGGAGGCCGCGTAGACGATGCCGAGCTTCGCCGGGGTGATCCCGAACGACGCCTCCTCGTCCGCGAACCGCAGATCGCACGCCGCCGCGAGCTGACACCCACCGCCCACGCAGTAGCCGCGTACGGCGGCGAGCGTCGGCTTCGGAAACGCGGCGAGCGCATCCTCGGCCCGCACCGCCAGCCCCTGTGCCTCGCCCGACGAACCCCGCAGCGAGGAGATGTCGGCCCCCGCACAGAACGTCCCGCCCTCACCGGTCAGCACGAGCACGCGTACGGCGGGGTCGGCGGCCAGTGTGCCGAGCAGGGGCGGCAGAGCCCGCCACATGTCCGCCGTCATGGCGTTGCGCTTCGCCGGATGGTGGATGACGACGGTGGCGACCCCGTCGGCGACGCTGTGCAGCAGCTGCGGCTCCATACGCCGGATGCTATCCGCCCTGGTCGAACGCACGATCAAGCAGGCCCAGAGGTGATAGCGACCGGGTGCGGCGGGCGGCGCGTCATGAGTCGCGTCCCGGAGCAAACCCGTACAACCCGAAGAGTTCCGGATTCGGCACAAGACGGACAGGACCGGTCCCACAGCTGACGGTGTCACGCATCGGCGATCAGAAATCGCCGATACTCGCTGACTTCTGTTCAGTTATCCGGTACGGACCAGCGCGTTACCAACACTCGACGTGTGGTGACAATCGAGCGCAAGGGCGGCGACCGGACGATGGACGACCAGGGGCGGGGGTCCGGCCCACGCCCTGAAGGCGGCGGGGAGATGCCTCCCGACGTCAGACCGCCGGGCCCGCTGCCGTACGAGGGGGTCTGGCGGTTCACCGCTCCCGCCGTCGACGCCTCGGTACCTCAGGCGCGGCACGCCGTCCGTGACCTGCTGGCCCGCCAGGGCGTACCCGTCTCGGACGAGCTGGTCCAGGGGCTCCTGCTGATCGTCTCGGAGCTGGTCACCAACGCCGTCCGGCACGCGGCACTGCTCTCCCCGATGCTCGCAGTGGAGATCGCCGTCGGTGCCGAGTGGGTGCGCGTCTCGGTCGAGGACAACCACCCCTACCGCCCGACCGCCCTGGAGGCCGACCACGGCCAGACCGGCGGCCGGGGCCTCCTCCTGGTCCGCGAGGTCACGAGGGAGGCGGGCGGAGTCTGCGACGTGGAGCACACGGCGACGGGCGGCAAGGTGATCTGGTCGGCACTGCCTCTCACACCCGCGCCCCTCTAGGGGCGCGGGGAACTGCGCGACAAGCCACAACGGGCCTGCAGCCATATCGGATACGGGCGGTCACCAGCCGGCAGCGGCCCCGGTCAACTCCCGAATCGCCGGCCGAGCCGAATCCAGCACAGTCATGAACCACGCGGAGAACGGATCCTCCGCATGCCGCTCCACAAGCTCCCCCGCGGTCACGAACGCCGTGGACCCCACTTCCTCCGGATCCGGCCGCACAGCAGACTGCACCATCCCAACGAACAGGTGATTGAACTCCTGCTCCACCAGCCCCGACTTCGGATCGGGGTGGTTGTACCGCACGGTCCCCGCCTCGGCGAGCAGCGACGGCGAGACCCCCAGCTCCTCGTACGTCCGCCGCGCGGCCGCCGCGAAGGGCGCCTCGCCGGGGTACGGATGACCGCAGCACGTGTTGGACCAGACACCGGGGGAGTGGTACTTGCCGAGAGCCCGCTGCTGGAGCAGCAGCCGCCCCCGCTCGTCGAAGAGGAAGACGGAGAACGCCCGGTGCAGCTGCCCGGGCGGCTGATGGGCCGTGAGCTTCTCCGCCGTGCCGATCGTGGTGCCGTCCTCGTCGACCAGTTCGAGCAAGATGGTTTCGGCGGTGCCGTTCGACGAACTGTGCGTCGCGGTGGCAGGTGTGATCGGCATACCCATCCTTCGCATCGGTCTTCAAGCCCCAAGTCTGCCGTACGAAACCGGCACTCCCGGCATCACGCGGAGTCCCGCATGTCCGGTTCCGCCCCTCGGCCGAACCGGGCATCGCGGCCGGCGCCGGTCGGACGCCGAAAGCGGCCGGATACCTGATCGTGCCCGGTGCCACCCGGCCGGAACCGTCCGGTCAGGTGCCGTCGCCACCGCCTCCGGCACCCGGAATCCGGGCCGGATGCCGTAACCCGAAGTCGGTACGCCGCTCCCCCCGACCGCCCTCACGCGCGCGTGTCGCCTCCGTCACCGGACGTATGCCCCGCCCGTCCCCGCAGCTCAGTGGCAGAGACGCATCTCGTGCGCCGCATGCCCTTCGGGCTCCAGCTGGAAGGTGCAGTGCTCCACATCGAAGTGGTCGCCGAGGCACGCCCGCAGCTCGTGCAGCATCTTCTCGTGGCCGATGGTGTCGAGGGCCTCGGCTCCGACGACCACGTGCGCGGAGAGCACCGGCAGCCCCGAGGTGATCGTCCAGGCATGCAGATCGTGGACGTCCTCCACACCCGGCAGCGCACGGATGTGCGACCGCACCGCAGCCATGTCGACGTCCTCGGGCGCCGCCTCCAGGAGCACGTTCAGCGTCTCCCGCAGCAGCTTCCACGTACGAGGAACGATCATCAGGCCGATGACGATCGAGGCGACCGGGTCGGCGGCCTGCCAGCCCGTGGTCAGGACGAGAAGCGCGGAGACCAGCACCGCCAGCGAGCCCAGCGCGTCCGCGGCGACCTCCAGGAACGCGCCGCGCACGTTCAGGCTCTCCTTCTGCCCACGCATCAGCAGTGACAGCGAGACCATGTTCGCGACCAGACCGATCAGGCCGAACACGGCGGTCAGCCCGCCCTCGGTCTCCGCCGGGGTCACGAAGCGCTGGATCGCCTCATACAGGACGTACCCGCCCACACCGAGCAGCAGCAGACAGTTCGCGAGCGCGGCGAGTATCTCGGCGCGCGCGTACCCGAAGGTGCGGTTTCCGCTCGGCGGGCGGCTCGCGAAGTGGATCGCGAGCAGCGCCATGGCGAGGCCGAGCGCGTCCGTCGCCATGTGTGCCGCGTCCGCGACGAGCGCGAGCGAGTTCGCGACGATTCCGCCGACGATCTCGACCACCATGACGGTGAGCGTGATCCACAGCGCGACGCGCAGCCTCCCGCGGTACGCCGCTGCCGCCGTGCCCCCGCCGGCGGCGCCGTGCGCATGCCCGTGACTGTGACCGGCCCCCATGAGAACCACCCTCCGAAATCGCCCCGACGCCCTGTCGGCGATCTCCAGTGAACTACGGGTGGGGGGTATGTGCAACGCGGTACTGAACACCGTTGTCATAGCTCTGACCTGCGGAAACGCTCCGCAGGTCAGAGCGGCGACCAGATCGTCCGGCCAGTCGTCCGGCGGGTCATCCGGAGTGGTGCAGCCGCCAGCCCTCCCAGGCCGACTCGACCATCTCGCGCACCCCGCGGCGCGCGGTCCACTCCAGCTTCTCGGCGGCCAGGGCGGCCGAGGCGACCGCGCGCGGGGCGTCGCCAGGCCGGCGCGGCTCGACGATCGCCGGACGGCTGTCACCGCTGACCTCGCCGATGAGCGTCACGAGCTCGCGGACCGAAACTCCTTCGCCGCGGCCGATGTTGACCGTCAGGTCGCCCGGACCGTCTGGACGGCCCGGATCGCCCCCGCCGCCCGCCGAGGTCAGCCGCCGGGCCGCCGCGAGATGTGCCTCGGCGAGGTCGGCGACGTGGATGTAGTCGCGTACGCAGGTGCCGTCCGGCGTCGGATAGTCGTCGCCGAAGATCCGCGGGGCCTCGTCGCGGGTGAGCCGGTCGAAGACCATCGGGACCACGTTGAAGACGCCGGTGTCCGCCAGCTCGGGCGTGGCCGCGCCCGCCACGTTGAAGTAGCGCAGGCACACCGTCGAGATGCCGTGCGCGCGGCCCGCCGCCCGCACCAGCCACTCACCGGTGAGCTTTGTCTCGCCGTAGGGGTTCACCGGGACGCAGGGGGTGTCCTCCGTGATGAGATCCACATCCGGGTTGCCGTAGACGGCGGCGGAGGAGGAGAAGAGGAAGCGCTCGATGCCCGCCCCGGCGACCGCCTCCAGGAGTGTGGCGAGTCCTCCGACGTTCTCCTGGTAGTAGCGCGTGGGCTGGGCCACGGACTCGCCGACCTGCTTGCGCGCGGCCAGATGCACCACACCCGTCACCGCGTGCTCGGCGAGCACCCGCTTCAGCAGCTCCCCGTCCAGCGACGAGCCCTGGACCAGAGGAATGTCGTCGGGCAGCCGCGCGGGGACGCCGGCCGAGAGGTCGTCCAGCGCGACCACGCGCTCCCCGGCCCCGGTCATGGCACGCACCACGTGTGCCCCGATGTATCCAGCTCCGCCTGTGATCAGCCATGTCATGGACGCCAACCCTATGCCGGTACGCGCACGGCCGGTTCGGTGTGCGGGTCACGAGGCGGGGTACGCGACCACGTGGACCGGCACGAGAGCTATGCCGTGAATTGCGGTGGAATCCGCCGTGGTTTGTGGGCCGGGGCCCGGATCCCTGATGATGATCGCGGCGGACGCGGCACAGCAGACTCTGTTGATCGGGCCGTGAACGGCCGGTGAACGGTCCGTTCCCATCATCCGATAGCCTCTGCCGACACGCTGCCCGGCCGTCCCCGGCCTGGGGCGCCCCCCACCACGCACATGCCCGGCGTCGGCGTACGCCGGAACCCAGAGGAGTGAGTTCGTCTGTCGACCGCCATCCTCACCGGTCAGCCGGTTCCCGGGTCGTCGCTCGAGAACGATCTCCGGTCGCTCGGCTTCGACGTGCGGGTCGCCACTGACGCGGCCGACGCCGAGACGCTCCTCGCCGCCGTCCCCGCGAACCAGCGGGTCGCCGTCGTCGACGCCCGCTTCGTCGGGCACGTCCACGCGCTGCGGCTCGGCCTGACCGACCCGCGCTTCGACGCCGCCGCGATCCCCGGCGCCGTCACCGCCCGGCCCGCGGCCCGTCCGGCCCTGACCCGCGCGCTGCGCACCGCCTCCGAGGACGCCTCGAACGGCTCGGTGGTCGTCGGCATCCTCGCCGAGCGGATCGCGGAGGTCCTCGACACCGACCTGTACCGCCCCGAGCTGGGCGAACTCGTCGCCGAGGTTCCGAGGGACCCGCAGGCCCGCAACGAGGCCCGGCAGGCCGTCACCGTCGTGGACGACGAGGCGATCAGGCTGCGTACGGCCGTGAAGTCCCGCGACGGCTTCTTCACGACGTACTGCATCAGCCCGTACTCCCGCTACCTCGCCCGCTGGTGCGCCCGCCGCGGCTTCACGCCGAACCAGGTCACCACGGCCTCGCTGATCACAGCGCTGATCGCGGCCGGCTGCGCGGCGACCGGCACCCGCGCCGGCTTCGTCGCCGCCGGACTGCTGCTCCTCTTCTCCTTCGTCCTCGACTGCACGGACGGCCAGCTCGCCCGCTACTCCCTGCAGTACTCCACGCTCGGCGCCTGGCTCGACGCGACCTTCGACCGCGCCAAGGAGTACGCCTACTACGCGGGCCTCGCCCTCGGCGCGGCCCGCGGCGGCGACGACGTATGGGCGCTCGCCCTCGGCGCGATGGTCCTGCAGACCTGCCGGCACGTCGTCGACTTCTCCTTCAACGAGGCGAACCACGACGCCACCGCCAACACCAGCCCCACCGCGGCCCTTTCCGGCAGGCTCGACAGCGTCGGCTGGACGGTCTGGGTCCGCCGGATGATCGTCCTGCCCATCGGCGAGCGCTGGGCGATGATCGCCGTGCTCACGGCGGTCACGACGCCCCGCATCACCTTCTACGTACTGCTGATCGGCTGCGCCTTCGCCGCGACGTACACGACCGCGGGCCGGGTGCTCAGGTCCCTGACCCGCAAGGCACAGCGCACCGACCGGGCCGCCCAGGCGCTGGCGGACCTCGCGGACAGCGGGCCCCTGGCCGAGTTGCTCGTGCGCATCCTGCCGAGCGGTCCCCGTGTCGTGGCACAGCTCCTCGCCGTGGCCGGTGCCGTCGTCCTGGTGCTCGCGGCCTGGATCGACGGACCGGGATGGTCGGTGGTCCTGTGCGCCGCCGTGTACGTCCTGGTGTCGGCGGAAGTCGTCGCACGCCCCCTCAAGGGCGCTCTCGACTGGCTGGTTCCCCCGCTGTTCCGGGCGGCCGAATACGGGACCGTTCTGGTACTGGCGGCCAAAGCCGATGTGAACGGAGCCCTTCCTGCGGCTTTCGGGCTGGTGGCGGCCGTCGCCTACCATCACTACGACACGGTGTACCGCATCCGCGGCAACGCCGGCGCGCCGCCGCACTGGCTGGTGCGGGCGATCGGCGGGCACGAAGGCAGGACGCTGCTGGTCACCGTCCTGGCCGCGCTGCTCACCGCCACAGATTTCAAGGTCGCGCTCACGGCTCTCGCCGTGGCCGTGGCGCTCGTGGTGCTCGTCGAGAGCATCCGCTTCTGGGTGACCGCCCACAAACTCGGCGCACCCGCCGTACACGATGAAGGAGAACCCGCATGATCGGCCTCGTGCTGGCTGCCGGCGCCGGACGGCGTCTGCGCCCCTACACCGACACCCTGCCCAAGGCGCTGGTGCCGGTGGGACCCGAGGGCAACGAGGACAGCATCACCGTGCTCGACCTCACGCTCGGCAACTTCGCCGAGATCGGCCTGACCGAGGTCGCGATCATCGTCGGTTACCGCAAGGAAGCCGTCTACGAGCGTCGCGAGGCGCTGGAGAAGAAGTACGGCGTCAAGATCACCCTGATCGACAACGACAAGGCCGAGGAGTGGAACAACGCCTACTCCCTGTGGTGCGGCCGTGACGCCATCAAGCACTCGGTGATCCTCGCCAACGGCGACACCGTGCACCCGGTCTCCGTCGAGAAGACCCTGCTCGCCGCCCGCGGCGACGGCAAGAAGATCATCCTCGCCCTCGACACGGTGAAGTCCCTCGCCGACGAGGAGATGAAGGTCGTCGTCGGCCCCGAGGGCGGCATGACCAAGATCACCAAGCTGATGGACCCGGCCGAGGCGACCGGTGAGTACATCGGCGTGACCCTCATCGAGGGCGACGCGGCCGACGAACTGGCCGACGCGCTCAAGACGGTCTTCGAGACCGACCCGCAGCAGTTCTACGAGCACGGCTACCAGGAGCTCGTGAACCGCGGCTTCCGTATCGACGTGGCCCCCATCGGCGACGTCAAGTGGGTCGAGATCGACAACCACGACGACCTCGCCAAGGGACGCGTGATCGCGTGCCAGTACTGACGAGGCTCATCCCCTCGCCGGTCGTCGTGGACATTCGGCCGGGAGCGCTCGACGATCTGGCGACGATCCTGACCGACCAGCGCATCGCGCCCTCCGGCCGACTGGCCTTCGCCATCAGCGGCGGCTCCGGCCGGGTCCTGCGTGAGCGGTTCGCCCCTGCGTTTCCCGAGGCGGACTGGTTCTGCGACGCCGACGGCACCATCGACGGAGCGGTCCGTCTCGCCGACTCGATCAAGAAGGCCGGCCGTTACGACGCCGTCGTCGGACTCGGTGGCGGCAAGGTCATCGACTGCGCGAAGTACGCCGCGGCTCGCGTGGGCCTGCCGCTCGTCGCGGTGGCCACGAACCTGGCGAACGACGGTCTCTGCTCGCCGGTCGCCACGCTCGACAACGACGCGGGCCGAGGCTCGTACGGTGTGCCCAACCCGATCGCCATCGTCATCGACCTCGATGTCATCCGCGAGGCTCCGGTGCGATTCGTACGGGCCGGTATCGGCGATGTGATCTGCAAGATCTCCGCCGTGGCCGACTGGGAGCTGTCGCACCGGGAGAACGGCGAGCAGGTCGACGGCCTGGCCGCCGCCATGGCCCGTCAGGCCGCGGAAGCGGTGCTGCGCCACCCGGGAGGTGTCGGTGACGACCCCTTCCTGACGACGCTCTCGGAGGCGCTGGTCCTGTGCGGCATCTCGATGTCGGTGGCCGGTGACAGCCGACCGGCATCCGGCGCCTGCCACGAGATCAGCCACGCGTTCGACCTCAGCTTCCCCAAGCGCAGCGCCCTCCACGGCGAGCAGTGCGGCCTCGGCGGAGCGTTCGCCACGTTCCTGCGGGGCGACCACGAGACGGCCGGGTACATGACGGAGGTCCTCCACCGCCACGGCCTCCCCGTTCTCCCGGAGGAGATCGGCTTCACCGTGGACGAGTTCGTCCAGGTCGTGGAGTTCGCTCCGTCGACCAGGCCGGGCCGCTACACGATCCTCGAACACCTCGACCTGTCCACCGACCAGATCAGGGACGCATACGCCGACTATGCAAAAGCCATCGGTAGCTGAGCTCCGCCCGGTCGTCCACCCCCCGGGTGTGAAGGACCGGCGGAGCGGCGAGCACTGGGGAGGCCGGCTCTACATGCGCGAGATCTCGCTGCGCATCGACCGGCACCTGGTGAACACCCGGGTCACGCCCAACCAGCTGACCTACGTGATGACCGTCTTCGGCGTGCTCGCCGCCCCGGCCCTGCTGGTGCCGGGCATCCCGGGCGCCCTGCTCGGCGTACTGATGGTCCAGCTGTACCTGCTGTTCGACTGCGTCGACGGCGAGATCGCCCGCTGGCGCAAGCAGTACTCGATGACCGGGGTGTACGTCGACCGTGTCGCCGCCTACCTGTGCGACGCCGCGGTGCTGGTCGGCTTCGGCCTGCGCGCCGCGGACCTGTGGGGCACCGGGCGGATCGACTGGCTGTGGGCCTTCCTCGGCACCCTGGCCGCCCTCGGCGCCGTTCTGATCAAGTCCGAGACGGACCTCGTCGGGGTCGCCAGGCACCAGACCGGCAAGGAGCCGGTCCAGGAGTCTGCGTCCGAGCCGCGCTCCTCCGGCATGGCGCTGGCCCGCCGGGCCGCGGGCGCGCTCAAGTTCCACCGGCTCGTCCTCGGTATCGAGGCCTCCCTGCTGATTCTGGTCCTCGCGGTCCTGGACACGGTCCGGGACGACCTGTTCTTCTCGCGGCTCGGCGTCGCGGTCCTGGCCGGCATCGCGATGCTGCAGACCGTGCTGCACCTGGTGTCCATCCTGGCTTCGAGCAGGCTGAAGTGAGCACGTCCATGAAGGTCGGCGCGGTGATCATCACCATGGGCAACCGCCCTGACGAACTCCGCGCCCTCCTCGACTCGGTCGCCAAGCAGGACGGCGACCCGGTCGAGGTGGTCGTGGTCGGCAACGGCTCGCCCGTACCGGACGTCCCCGCGGGCGTACGGACGGTCGAGCTGGCCGAGAACCTCGGTATCCCCGGCGGCCGCAACGTCGGCATCGAGGCGTTCGGCCCCGGCGGCACCGACGTGGACGTCCTTCTCTTCCTGGACGACGACGGCCTCCTCGCCAACCACGACACCGCGGAGCTCTGCCGGCAGGCCTTCGACGCCGACCCGGAGCTCGGCATCATCAGCTTCCGCATCGCCGACCCCGAGACCGGCATCACCCAGCGCCGCCACGTGCCCCGGCTGCGCGCCTCCGACCCGATGCGCAACTCACGCGTCACCACCTTCCTCGGCGGCGCCAACGCCGTCCGTACGAAGGTGCTCGGCCAGGTCGGCGGACTGCCCGACGAGTTCTTCTACGCCCATGAGGAGACCGACCTCGCCTGGCGTGCCCTCGACGCGGGCTGGATGATCGACTACCGCTCGGACATGGTGCTGTACCACCCCACGACCGCCCCGTCACGGCATGCGATCTACCACCGGATGGTCGCCCGGAACCGTGTCTGGCTGGCCCGTCGCAATCTGCCCGCGCCGCTGGTTCCCGTGTACCTCGGCGTGTGGATGCTGCTGACCCTCGCCCGACGCCCCTCCCGCCCCGCGCTGAGAGCCTGGTTCGGTGGTTTCAAGGAGGGCTGGACCAGTCCGTGCGGCCCCCGGCGCCCCATGAAGTGGCGTACGGTATGGCGCCTGACCAGACTGGGCCGGCCACCCGTCATCTGACAAGCTCGAAATCTGAGAGCATTCGGGCCGTACCCCGGTCCCTGGCTTTGGCCTACGCCCGACCAGGCTGCGTATCTTGAGGACGAAAGTTTCCACTTGTGAGTGAGACAACGCATGACGGTGGTGTCGCGGTGAGCGCTCCTCCGTCGCCCGATGAAGGGCTCTCCGCGGCGGACCTCGCCGCCAAGTACGGGCTTGCCGTCAGCGGCGCCCGGCCCGGACTCGTCGAGTACGTCCGCCAGCTCTGGGGACGGCGTCACTTCATCCTTGCCTTCTCGCAGGCGAAGCTGACCGCCCAGTACAGCCAGGCCAAGCTCGGCCAGCTCTGGCAGGTGGCCACACCGCTGCTGAACGCACTCGTGTACTTCCTGATCTTCGGCCTGATCCTGGGTGCCGACCGCGGCATGCCGCAGGAGGTCTACATCCCGTTCCTGGTGACGGGGGTCTTCGTCTTCACCTTCACCCAGAGCTCGGTGATGGCGGGCGTCCGCGCGATCTCCGGGAACCTCGGCCTGGTCAGGGCGCTGCACTTCCCGCGCGCCGCGCTGCCGATCTCGTTCTCGCTGCAGCAGCTCCAGCAGCTGCTCTTCTCGATGATCGTGCTGTTCGTCGTGGCGGTCGGCTTCGGCAGCTACCCGGGCCTGTCCTGGCTCCTGATCGTCCCGGTGCTCGCCCTGCAGTTCCTCTTCAACACCGGCCTGGCCATGATCATGGCCAGGATGGGCGCCAAGACCCCGGACCTCGCCCAGCTCATGCCGTTCGTGATGCGTACGTGGATGTACGCGTCCGGCGTGATGTTCTCGATCCCCGTGATGCTGGAGAAGCACCCCGCCTGGATCGCCGACATCCTCCAGTGGAACCCGGCCGCCATCTACATGGACCTGATGCGCTTCGCGCTGATCGACGGCTACGGTTCCGAGAACCTGCCCCCGCACGTGTGGGCGGTCTCGGCCGGCTGGGCCCTCCTCGTCGCCGTCGGCGGATTCGTGTACTTCTGGAAGGCTGAGGAGCGCTACGGCCGTGGCTGAGGAAAACACCGGGGGCCATATCCCCACCGTCATCGCGGACGAGTTGCACATCGTCTACCGGGTCAACGGCGCCAAGACCGGCAAGGGCAGCGCCACCGCGGCCCTCAGCCGCATAATCAAGCGCGGCGAGGACCGTGGCGTCCGCAAGGTGCACGCCGTCCGGGGCGTCTCCTTCAAGGCGTTCCGCGGCGAGGCCATCGGCCTGATCGGCTCCAACGGCTCCGGCAAGTCCACCCTGCTGCGGGCCATCGCGGGACTGCTCCCCGCTGAGAAGGGGCACGTCTACACCGACGGCCAGCCCTCGCTCCTCGGCGTCAACGCGGCCCTGATGAACGACCTCACGGGCGAGCGCAACGTCATCCTCGGCGGGCTCGCCATGGGTATGTCCCGCGAGCAGGTCAGGGAGCGCTACCAGGACATCGTCGACTTCTCGGGCATCAACGAGAAGGGCGACTTCATCACCCTGCCGATGCGCACCTACTCCTCCGGCATGGCCGCCCGTCTGCGTTTCTCCATCGCGGCGGCCAAGGACCACGACGTCCTGATGATCGACGAGGCCCTGGCGACCGGCGACCGCTCCTTCCAGAAGCGCTCCGAGGCCCGCATCCGCGAGCTGCGCAAGAGCGCGGGCACGGTCTTCCTCGTCAGCCACAACAACAAGTCGATCCGTGACACGTGCGACCGAGTGCTGTGGCTGGAGCGCGGCGAGCTGCGCCTGGACGGCCCGACCGACGAGGTCATCAAGGAGTACGAGAAGTTCACGGGCAAGTAGCCCGAATCGCTCAGGGCCCCGTCGGAACGTTCCGGCGGGGCCCTGCGTCTGCAAAGGAAACGCCAACTCTGGGCGTCCTTAGGAATCTTGACGCCAATCGGTGTGTTGTTGTGATGTGCAGGACACCCCGACGAGGCATGGCGGGTTGTACAACGTAAGCTGTACCGGTGCTGATTCGCGGCAAGTAGGGCGATAATGCGCGACACCCGGCATAGGGTCTGCTGCGCGGACGTCCGGGCGGCGTGTCCGAAATAGTCTGTATTGGGTCGGCAGTGTAGAACGGGAGATGTGACGGCAATGGCTACGGAAACTCTCCAGCTCAGCTGTGCGCGTGCCGTCTTCGCTTGTGCCGTTCCCGGCCCGGGCAGTGAGCGGTGACGCCAGCCGGGACGGCGCGCGCCGGTGACCCGGAGCGCAGCACCCTGGACAAGGCCACGGACGAGAACTTCCCCGTGGCACCGTTCTTCCTGCCCAGGGCCTGGCGCGCCGACCTGATGGCCGTGTACGGCTTCGCCCGCCTGGTGGATGACATCGGTGACGGCGACCTGGCCCCCGGCGGTGCCGACGCCCGCCTCCTGGGCGTTTCCCCCGAGGAGGCCGAGGACCGGCTGCTCCTCCTCGACGCCTTCGAGGCCGACCTCCACAGGGTCTTCGACGCGACGCCGCGCCACCCGCTCCTGCGCCGCCTCCAGCCGACGGTCCGCCGCACCGGGCTCACCCCCGAGCCCTTCCTCGGCCTGATCGCGGCGAACCGCCAGGACCAGCTCGTCAAGCGGTACGAGACCTACGACGACCTCGTGGCCTACTGCGAACTGTCCGCGAACCCCGTCGGCCGTCTGGTCCTCTCGGTGACCGGCACCTCGACCCCCGAGCGGGTCCGCCGCTCCGACGCCGTCTGCACGGCACTGCAGATCGTCGAGCACCTCCAGGACGTGGCCGAGGACCTGGGCCGCGACCGTATCTATCTGCCCGCCGAGGACATGAAGCGCTTTCATGTCCAGGAGGCGGATCTGGCCCCGGCCACGGCAGGCGCATCGGTGCGCGCACTGGTTGCATACGAAGCAGAACGCGCCCGGAACCTCCTGAATGAAGGCACCCCCCTCGTGGGTAGCGTCCACGGCAGGCTGAGGCTGCTGCTCGCGGGCTTCGTTGCAGGAGGAAGGGCGGCAATCCGTGCGATTGCCGCCGCCGAATACGACGTACTTTCCGGCCCGCCCAAGCCCGGCAAGATCCAGTTGCTGCGCGAGGTGGGAGTGACTCTGCGAGGAGAGGGGTGATCCGGACCGTGGAGGCTCCGCCGCACATGTCCGCACCGGTACTCGCCGCATACAGCTACTGCGAGGCGATCACCGGGCAGCAGGCCCGCAATTTCGCGTACGGCATCAGACTGCTGCCGACGCCCAAGCGCCGCGCCATGTCGGCGCTGTACGCGTTCTCGCGCCGCGTCGACGACATCGGGGACGGCACGCTCGCCCCCGACGTCAAGGCCGCGCGGCTCGAAGACACCCGGGCGCTGCTCGCCCGGGTCCGCGACCGCTCCGTGGACGAGGACGACACCGACCCGGTCGCGGTCGCCCTCAGCCACACGGCGGACCACTTCCCGGTCCCGCTCGACGGCCTCGACGAGCTGATCGACGGCGTCCTCATGGACGTCCGCGGGGAGACCTACGAGACCTGGGACGACCTCAGGGTCTACTGCCGCTGCGTGGCAGGGGCCATCGGCCGGCTCTCGCTCGGCGTGTTCGGTACGGAACCGGGGGCGCGCGGCGCCGAGCGGGCGCCCGAGTACGCCGACACGCTCGGGCTCGCGCTGCAACTCACCAACATCCTCAGGGACGTTCGCGAGGACGCCGAGGACGGGCGTACCTATCTGCCCGCGGACGACCTGGCGAAATTCGGCTGCTCGGCCGGCTTCGACGGAGCGTATCCACCGGCCGGCTCCGACTTCGCGGGCCTCGTCCACTTCGAAGTGCGACGGGCCCGCGCGCTTTTCGCGGAGGGTTACCGGCTGCTGCCCATGCTGGACCGCCGCAGCGGCGCCTGTGTCGCCGCCATGGCCGGCATCTACCGCCGCCTCCTCGACCGCATCGAGCGCGAGCCGGAGGCCGTCCTGCGCGGCCGCGTCTCACTGCCCGGCCGCGAGAAGGCGTACGTCGCCGTGCGGGGCCTTTCCGGCCTCGACGCCCGGCATGTCTCGCGCCGAACCATCAGGAGGCGCGCTTGATGGACACTTTGGCCCAAGATGACGCAAGTCCAGGGAAACGGCGCGCAACCCTCCGGTCGGGGACGGCGTCCCTGACTTCAACGGCCGACCGTGCACTGTTCGATCAGCACGGCCCGGCCTCGGGGGAAGGTGCACGATGAACGACACGACGCAGGACGAGGGGCACGACGCGGATCAGCGGAGCCGCCCGGCGACGGCCGTGGTGGTCGGCGGGGGGCTCGCCGGAATCACCACCGCGCTCGCGCTCGCCGACTCCGGAGTGCGTGTGACGCTGGTGGAGGGCAGGCCGCGCCTCGGCGGGCTGGCCTTCTCCTTCCAGCGCGGCGCCCTCACCGTGGACAACGGCCAGCATGTGTATCTGCGCTGCTGCACCGCGTACCGCTGGTTCCTCGACCGCGTCGACGGAGCCGAGCTGGCTCCCCTGCAGGATCGTCTCGACGTGCCCGTTCTCGACGCCGAGGCGAAACCCGGACGCAGACTCGGCAGAATCGGCCGCACGGCGCTGCCCGTACCACTGCATCTGGCGAAAAGCCTCGCGACCTATCCCCATCTGTCGCTCGCCGAGCGCGCCAAAGTGGGACGTGCCGCGCTGGCCCTGAAGGGCCTCGACCTCGCGGATCCGGTGCTCGACGCGCAGAACTTCGGCACCTGGCTGGCCGCGCACGGTCAGTCGGAGCGTGCCATCGAGGCACTGTGGGACCTGGTGGGGGTCGCCACCCTCAACGCGGTGGCCGACGATGCTTCGCTCGGGCTCGCCGCGATGGTGTTCAAGACCGGTCTGCTGTCCGATCCGGGCGCGGCCGACATCGGCTGGGCACGCGTCCCGCTGGGTGAACTGCACGACCGGCTGGCCCGCAAGGCGCTCGACTCCGCGGGCGTCCGTACCGAACTCCGGACACGGGTCACCTCCATCTCCCAACACGGGAACGGCCGTTGGAGCGTTCAGGTTCCCGGCGAGACGCTCGACGCCGACGCGGTCGTACTCGCCGTACCGCAGCGCGGGGCCCACGATCTGCTGCCCGAAGGCGCCCTCGACGCCCCTGAACAGCTCCTCCGCATCGGTACGGCGCCGATCCTCAATATCCACGTCGTCTACGACCGCAAGGTGCTCAGCCGGCCGTTCTTCGCCGCGCTCGGCTCGCCGGTGCAGTGGGTCTTCGACCGGACCGAGGCCTCCGGGCTCTCGGACGGCCAGTACCTCGCGCTGTCGCAGTCGGCCGCGCAGGACGAGATCGACGCACCCGTCTCGGCACTGCGCGAGCGGTATCTGCCGGAGCTGGAGCGGCTGCTGCCCGGAACCCGCGAGGCCGAGGTCCGGGACTTCTTCGTGACCAGGGAGCGTACGGCGACGTTCGCTCCGACCCCCGGCGTCGGGCGGCTGCGGCCCGGCGCCCGCACCAAGGCACCCGGCCTCTACCTGGCCGGCGCGTGGACCGCCACAGGGTGGCCCGCGACCATGGAGAGTGCGGTCCGCAGTGGCGTGAGTGCGGCGGACGCCGCGCTGAGCGCCCTGGGCCGGCCCCGCGACCACCTCTTCGAGCTCTTCGAGGAGGCGGCGTGACGCTCGAACTGAGCGCGGCGGGCCCCCGCACCCCCCGTATCACCACAAGAGGAGAGACTGTGCCCACTGTGCCCCCGGCATCGACGGCCGCCCGAGGGACCTCGGTGGACGTGACCGCGCTCCTGGAGCGCGGCCGGACCCTGGCCACTCCGGTACTGAGGGCGGCCATCAATCGCCTCGCCCCTCCCATGGACACCGTCGCCGCCTACCACTTCGGCTGGATCGACGCCGAAGGCAACCCCGCGGAGGGGGACGGCGGCAAGGCCGTACGTCCCGCCCTCGCCGTCATGTCCGCCGAAGCCGCGGGCGCGGCCCCCGAGGTGGGCGTGCCGGGCGCGGTCGCCGTTGAACTGGTGCACAACTTCTCGCTCCTGCACGACGACCTGATGGACGGCGACGAGCAGCGCCGCCACCGTGACACCGTCTGGAAGGTGCACGGCCCCGCCCAGGCCATCCTCGTCGGCGACGCCCTGTTCGCGCTGGCCAACGAGCTGCTCCTGGAGCTCGGCACGGTCGAGGCGGGCCGTGCCACGCGCCGACTGACCACCGCCACCCGCGCCCTGATCGACGGCCAGGCGCAGGACATCTCCTACGAGCACCGCGACCGGGTCAGCGTCGAGGAGTGCCTGGAGATGGAGGGCAACAAGACGGGCGCCCTGCTCGCCTGCGCCTGCTCCATCGGCGCGGTACTCGGCGGCGCCGACGACGTCACCGCCGACACGCTGGAGAAGTACGGCTACCACCTCGGCCTCGCCTTCCAGGCCGTCGACGACCTGCTCGGCATCTGGGGCGACCCGGTGGCCACCGGCAAGCAGACCTGGAGCGACCTGCGCCAGCGCAAGAAGTCCCTGCCGGTCGTGGCCGCGCTCGCGGCGGGCGGCCCGGCCTCCGACCGCCTCGGGGAACTGCTCGCCGAGGACGCCAAGAGCAGCGACTTCGAGAACTTCTCCGAGGAGGAGTTCGCCGTACGTGCCGCGCTCATCGAGGAGGCGGGCGGCCGCGAGTGGACCGCCCAGGAGGCGCGCCGCCAGCACACCATCGCCATCGAGGCGCTCGACACGATCCTCATGCCGGACCACGTACGGGCCCAGTTCGTGGAGCTCGCCGACTTCGTCGTCGTACGAAAGAGATGATCACTATCGGTCGAATAAGCCTCGCGTAGTCGCCGGCCGGTGCCGCGGGAGAACGAGCACCGGCCGACGGCGGACCCACAGCAGAGACATGCCACTGCACGAAGGGGAAGCCATGACAGCGACGACCGACGGAAGCACCGGGGCCCTGCCGCCCCGAGCAGCCGCGGCCAGCGAAACCACAGAAGTCACGACTCCCGAGGCGGCCGGGACAGTCGACCCCCGAGACGCCGCCGAGCGCGCGATACTGCGCGCCACCGACTTCCTGCTCTCCACGCAGGACGCCCAGGGCTGGTGGAAGGGCGACCTCGAGACCAACGTCACGATGGACGCCGAAGACCTGCTGCTGCGCCAGTTCCTGGGCATCCGCGACGAGGCGACCACCCGCGCGGCCGGCCTCTTCATCCGCGGCGAGCAGCGCGAGGACGGCACCTGGGCCGGCTTCTACGGCGGACCGGGCGAACTCTCCACCACCATCGAGGCGTACGTCGCGCTGCGGCTGGCCGGTGACGCGCCGGACGAGCCGCACATGGCGAGGGCGTCCGCGTGGATCCGTGAGCGGGGCGGCATCGCCTCGGCCCGGGTCTTCACCCGGATCTGGCTCGCCCTGTTCGGCTGGTGGAAGTGGGACGACCTGCCCGAACTCCCGCCGGAGCTCATCTACTTCCCCAAATGGGTGCCGCTCAACATCTACGACTTCGGCTGCTGGGCGCGCCAGACGATCGTGCCGCTCACCGTCGTCTCGGCGAAGCGTCCGGTGCGGCCCGCGCCGTTCCCGCTCGACGAGCTGCACACCGACGCGAACAACCCGAACCCGGTCAAGCCCCTTGCTCCCGTGGGGAGTTGGGACGGGGTCTTCCAGCGGCTCGACAAGGCCCTGCACACCTACCGCAAGGTCGCGCCGCGCAGACTCCGCAGAGCCGCGATGAACACCGCCGCCCGCTGGATCATCGAGCGGCAGGAGAACGACGGCTGCTGGGGAGGCATCCAGCCCCCCGCCGTGTACTCGATCATCGCGCTTCACCTGCTGGGCTACGACCTCGAACACCCCGTGGTGCGCGAGGGGTTGGCATCCCTCGACCGGTTCACCGTCTGGCGCGAGGACGGGGCCCGGATGATCGAGGCCTGCCAGTCGCCGGTGTGGGACACCTGCCTCGCGACCATCGCGCTCGCCGACGCGGGCGTGCCCGCCGACCATCCGCAGCTGGTGAAGGCCGCGGACTGGATGCTCGGAGAGGAGATCGTCCGCCCGGGGGACTGGGCGGTCAAGCGGCCCCATCTGCCGCCGGGCGGCTGGGCGTTCGAGTTCCACAACGACAACTACCCCGACATCGACGACACCGCCGAGGTCGTCCTCGCGCTGCGCCGCGTCAAGCACCACGACCCGGAGCGCGTCGACAAGGCCATCGGACGCGGGGTGCGCTGGAACCTCGGCATGCAGTCGAGGAACGGCGCTTGGGGCGCCTTCGACGTCGACAACACGAGTCCCTTCCCCAACCGGCTGCCGTTCTGCGACTTCGGGGAGGTCATCGACCCGCCGTCCGCCGACGTCACCGCACACGTCGTGGAGATGCTCGCCGTCGAGGGACTGTCCCACGACCCGCGCACCCGCCGCGGCATCGAGTGGCTGCTCGCCGAACAGGAGGCGAACGGCTCCTGGTTCGGCCGCTGGGGCGTCAACTACGTATACGGAACGGGGTCGGTGGTGCCCGCGCTGGTCGCCGCCGGACTGCCCGGGTCGCATCCCGCGATCCGCCGGGCCGTGGCGTGGCTGGAGACCGTGCAGAACGACGACGGCGGCTGGGGCGAGGACCTGCGCTCCTACCACGACGTCGCCGAGTGGAGCGGGCGCGGCGCCTCGACCGCCTCCCAGACCGGGTGGGCGCTGCTGGCGCTGCTCGCGGCCGGGGAGCGCGACTCCAAGGCCGCCGAGCGCGGTGTCGCGTGGCTCGCGGAGACCCAGCTGGCGGACGGCTCCTGGGACGAGCCGTACTTCACCGGTACGGGGTTCCCGTGGGACTTCTCGATCAACTACCACCTCTACCGGCAGGTCTTCCCGCTCACCGCGCTCGGCCGGTACGTCAACGGCGAACCGTTCGCCGACCGGCAGGGCTCCTTCGGCAGGGCGAGCTGATGAGCACGACACCGGCCGCCGCCCCGCTGCTGATCGCCTGCGCGCTCGGCATCGAGCAGCTGGCCCTGCGCACCGGCGGCGACCGGGGCAGCGCCGACGGCCCGGTCACCGTGCTGCGTACGGGCATGGGTCCTGAGGCCGCCGAGCGGGCGGTCACCCGGGCCCTGGCCGGCCCCGCGCTGAGCGGGGCGGCCGTCCTGGCCACGGGCTTCTGTGCCGGGCTCGCCCCCGGTATGCACCCGGGGGACCTGGTCGTCGCCGACGAGACCCGGGACCCGCGCGGCACCACGCCCTGCGTGGGCACCGATCTGCTCGTCAAGGAACTGGCACGCGCCCTGCCCGGGCGCACCGTCCACACGGGGCCGCTCACCGGCTCCGATCACGTGGTGCGCGGTCAGGAACGGTCGGAACTGCTCACGACCGGCGCAATCGCGGTCGACATGGAGTCGGCGGCCACACTCCACAGCGCCGTCCGCGCGGGCATGCGCCCGGTTGCGGCCGTCCGGGTGGTCGTGGACGCTCCAGAACATGAACTCGTCCGGATCGGCACGGTGCGCGGTGGAATATCAGCCTTCCGCGTTCTTCGTGCCGTTCTTCCAGCTTTCTTCGAATGGCACCGTTCTTTGCTGCTCCCCAGGAGGTGAGCCAGATGGCCATGCCGCTCCGCCAGACCATCAAGGTCGCGACGTATCTCTTTGAACAGAAACTGCGCAAGCGGGACAAGTTTCCGCTGATCGTCGAGCTTGAACCGCTCTACGCCTGCAATCTGGCATGCGAGGGCTGCGGCAAGATCCAGCACCCGGCCGGAGTGCTCAAGCAGCGCATGCCGGTGGCCCAGGCCGTCGGGGCGGTGCTGGAGTCCGGGGCGCCGATGGTGTCCATCGCCGGCGGCGAACCCCTGATGCACCCGAAGATCGACGAGATCGTGCGGCAGCTGGTGGCCAGGAAGAAGTACGTCTTCCTGTGCACCAACGCCATGCTGATGCGCAAGAAGATGGACAAGTTCACGCCCTCGCCGTACTTCGCGTTCGCCGTGCACATCGACGGCCTGCGTGAGCGGCACGACGAGTCCGTCGCCAAGGAGGGAGTGTTCGACGAGGCCGTGGAGGCCATCAAGGAGGCCAAGAAGCGCGGCTTCCGGGTCACCACCAACTCGACCTTCTTCAACACCGACACCCCGCAGACGATCATCGAGGTCCTCAACTTCCTCAATGACGACCTGAAGGTGGACGAGATGATGATCTCGCCCGCCTACGCCTACGAGAAGGCGCCCGACCAGGAGCACTTCCTGGGCGTGGAGCAGACCCGCGAACTGTTCAAGAAGGCCTTCGCGGGCGGCAACCGGCGGCGCTGGCGGCTCAACCACTCCCCGCTCTTCCTGGACTTCCTGGAGGGCAAGGTCGACTTTCCGTGCACGGCGTGGGCGATCCCCAACTACTCGCTCTTCGGCTGGCAGAAGCCCTGCTACCTGATGAGCGACGGGTACGTCACCACGTACCGCGAACTCATCGAGGACACCGACTGGGACTCGTACGGCCGCGGCAAGGACCCGCGCTGCGCCAACTGCATGGCGCACTGCGGCTACGAGCCGACGGCGGTCCTGGCCACCATGGGCTCCCTCAAGGAGTCCCTGCGGGCCGCCCGCGACACCGTCTCCGGAAACCGCGGGTGACGTCATGACCGCCATCTCCTTGGGCCTCCCCGAGGTGCCGGTCCGGCCGATCGCGGAGCGCCGCGTGTCGCGGCAGATCCAGGTCGGACCGGTGGCGGTCGGGGGCGGGGCACCCGTGTCCGTCCAGTCGATGACGACGACGCGTACGTCGGACATCGGCGCCACCCTGCAGCAGATCGCCGAACTCACCGCGTCCGGCTGCCAGATCGTCCGTGTCGCCTGTCCCACACAGGACGACGCGGACGCCCTGGCGACCATCGCGCGCAAGTCGCAGATCCCGGTGATCGCGGACATCCACTTCCAGCCGAAGTACGTGTTCGCCGCGATCGAGGCGGGCTGTGCGGCGGTCCGGGTGAACCCGGGGAACATCAAGCAGTTCGACGACAAGGTGAAGGAGATCGCGCGCGCCGCGAAGGACCACGGCACCCCGATCCGGATCGGGGTCAACGCCGGTTCGCTGGACCGGCGGCTGCTCCAGAAGTACGGCAAGGCCACTCCCGAGGCGCTCGTCGAGTCGGCGCTCTGGGAGGCGTCGCTCTTCGAGGAGCACGGGTTCCGGGACATCAAGATCTCGGTCAAGCACAACGACCCGGTCGTGATGGTCAACGCCTACCGGCAGCTGGCGGCCCAGTGCGACTACCCGCTGCACCTCGGCGTGACCGAGGCGGGTCCCGCCTTCCAGGGGACCATCAAGTCCGCGGTGGCCTTCGGGGCGCTGCTCGCCGAGGGCATCGGGGACACCATCCGGGTCTCCCTGAGCGCGCCGCCCGCCGAGGAGTGCAAGGTCGGCATCCAGATCCTCGAGTCGCTGAATCTCAGGCAGCGGCGGCTGGAGATCGTGTCCTGTCCCTCCTGCGGACGGGCCCAGGTCGACGTCTACAAGCTGGCCGACGAGGTCACGGCCGGCCTGGAGGGCATGGAAGTGCCGCTGCGCGTCGCGGTCATGGGCTGCGTCGTCAACGGACCGGGAGAGGCCAGGGAGGCGGACCTGGGGGTCGCCTCCGGCAACGGCAAGGGCCAGATCTTCGTCAAGGGCGAAGTCATCAAGACCGTGCCCGAGTCGAAGATCGTGGAGACCCTCATCGACGAGGCGATGAAGATCGCCGAGCAGATGGAGGCGGACGGCGTCGCGTCAGGCGAGCCGGAGGTCACGGTGCCGGGGCAACCCGCCGTCACCGCGAGTTAGCTGCAGCACGGACCGAGAGGGGGCCGAGCGTGACGATTCTGGAGAGCATCCGGGGACCACGCGACCTGAAGGCGCTGTCCGAGGCCGAGATAGGTCGACTGGGCGACGAGATCCGGGAGTTCCTGGTGCACGCGGTCGCCAGGACCGGCGGTCATCTGGGACCCAACCTGGGGGTGGTGGAACTCTCCATCGCGCTCCACCGGGTCTTCGAGTCGCCGGTCGACCGCATTCTGTGGGACACCGGCCATCAGAGCTACGTACACAAGCTGCTGACAGGGCGTCAGGACTTCTCGAAGCTGCGCGGCAAGGGCGGCCTGTCCGGCTACCCCTCGCGCGAGGAGTCCGAGCACGACATCATCGAGAACAGCCACGCGTCCACCGCGCTCGGCTGGGCCGACGGGCTCGCCAAGGCCCGCCAGGTGCAGGGGGAGAAGGGCCACGTCGTCGCGGTCATCGGCGACGGCGCCCTCACCGGCGGTATGGCGTGGGAGGCGCTGAACAACATCGCGGCCGCCAAGGACCGGCCGCTGATCATCGTCGTCAACGACAACGAACGCTCGTACTCGCCGACCATCGGCGGCCTCGCGAACCATCTGGCGACCCTGCGGACCACCGACAGCTACGAGAAGGTCCTGGCCTGGGGCAAGGACGTACTGCTGCGCACGCCCGTCATCGGCGGCACCCTCTACGAGTCGCTGCACGGCGCGAAGAAGGGGTTCAAGGACGCGTTCGCGCCGCAGGGCATGTTCGAGGACCTGGGGCTGAAGTACGTCGGGCCGATCGACGGGCACGACGTGGGCGCGGTGGAGTCGGCGCTGCGGCGCGCGAAACGCTTCCACGGGCCCGTGCTCATCCACTGTCTGACCGAGAAGGGGCGCGGCTACGAGCCCGCGATCGCCCACGAGGAGGACCACTTCCACACGGTCGGTGTGATGGACCCGCTCACCTGCGAGCCCCTCGCGCCGTCCAACGGCCCTTCCTGGACCTCGGTGTTCGGCGACGAGATCGTCCGGATCGGTGAGGCGCGCCAGGACGTCGTGGCGATCACGGCGGCCATGCTGCACCCGGTGGGACTCGCGAAGTTCGCGGAGAGGTTCCCCGACCGGGTGTGGGACGTCGGCATCGCCGAGCAGCACGCGGCGGTGTCCGCGGCCGGGCTCGCGACGGGCGGACTGCATCCGGTCGTCGCGGTGTACGCGACCTTCCTGAACCGTGCCTTCGACCAGCTGCTGATGGATGTCGCACTGCATCGCTGCGGAGTGACCTTCGTGCTGGACCGCGCCGGGGTCACGGGTGCTGACGGAGCGTCACACAACGGCATGTGGGACATGTCCATCCTCCAGGTCGTGCCGGGGCTCAGGATCGCCGCGCCGCGCGACGCCGACCAACTGTGCGCCCAGCTGCGCGAGGCGGTCGCGGTGGACGACGCCCCGACCCTGATCCGGTTCCCCAAGGAGTCGGTGGGACCGGTCGTTCCGGCGGTCGACCGGGTGGGCGGCGTGGACGTCCTGCACCGCGGCGAGCGGCCCGAAGTGCTCCTCGTGGCCGTCGGGGTGATGGCGCCGGTGTGCCTCCAGGCGGCCGAGCTGCTGGCGGCGCGGGGCCTCAACTGCACGGTCGTGGACCCGCGTTGGGTCAAGCCCGTCGATCCCGTGCTGCCCGGCCTCGCCGCCGAGCACCGCCTGGTCGCCGTCGTCGAGGACAACAGCCGGGCGGCCGGCGTGGGCGCGGCGGTCGCGCTCGCCCTCGGGGACGCCGAAGTCGACGTTCCCGTACGGCGGTTCGGGATCCCCGAGCAGTTCCTCGCGCACGCCAAGCGCGGCGAAGTGCTCGCCGACATCGGTCTCACGCCGGTCGAGATCGCGGGGCGGATCAGTGCGAGCCTGGCCGTCCGGGAGGCAGCCGGGGGCGCCACCCCGGACGCCGGTGCGGACATCGGCCGGGACGCCCGTCCGAGTGTCACGGAGGCCGGCTTCGCGGACGCGGCGCACGCCCCCGACGGGCAGGCCGCCGCGAAGCGTGCCCGGAACGTGCCCGCCGCGCGGCAGCGCGCCGGCAAGCAGGGAGTCGACGGGGCGCGCGAGGCCAACGGGAAGCGGGGGTCCGCAGGACAGCAGGGGGGCGCCGAGACACGGGCGGACGCCGAGAAACAGGGGGTCGCCGGGAAGCCGGCCGCGAAGACGCACGCGTCCAAGGAGAAACAGGAATGACCACCAGCAAGCCCCAGGAGTTCGACCTCGCAGGCCTCCTCGCCGAGCGCGGAGCCGAGCGCTACGAGCTGCACGCGAAGCATTTGAACCACCAGCTGCCGCGCATGCTGCACACCATCGGCTTCGACAAGGTCTACGAGCGCGCCGAGGGCGCGTACTTCTGGGACGCGGACGGCAACGAGTACCTGGACATGCTGGCCGGGTTCGGGGTGATGGGCCTGGGCCGCCATCACCCCGTCGTCCGCAAGGCGCTGCACGACGTCCTCGACGCCCAGCTCGCCGACCTCACCCGCTTCGACTGCCAGCCGCTGCCCGGGCTGCTGGCGGAGAAGCTGCTCACGCACAGTCCGCATCTGGACCGGGTGTTCTTCGGCAACAGCGGTACGGAGGCCGTCGAGACCGCGCTGAAGTTCGCCCGGTACGCGACCGGAAAGCCGCGCGTTCTGTACTGCACGCACGCCTTCCACGGTCTGACCACCGGGTCCCTGTCCGTGAACGGCGAGGACGGCTTCCGGGACGGCTTCGCCCCGCTGCTGCCCGACACGGCCGTCCCGCTCGGCGATCTCGACGCGCTGGCAAGGGAGTTGAAGAAGGGCGACGTCGCCGCGCTGATCGTCGAGCCGATCCAGGGCAAGGGCGTGCATGAATCGCCGCCCGGATATCTGCGCGGCGCACAGGAGTTGCTGCGCAAGCACAAGGCACTGCTCATCGCCGACGAGGTGCAGACGGGCCTCGGGCGGACCGGGGACTTCTACGCCTACCAGCACGAGGAGGGTGTGGAGCCGGATCTGGTCTGTGTGGCCAAGGCGCTGTCCGGCGGCTATGTCCCGGTCGGGGCGACGCTCGGCAAGGACTGGATCTTCAAGAAGGTCTACTCGACCATGGACCGCGTCCTCGTGCACTCCGCGAGCTTCGGGGCCAACGCGCAGGCCATGGCGGCCGGACTCGCCGTCCTTTCGGTCATGGAGAACGAGCAGATCGTCGCCAACGCCCGGGCCACGGGGGAGCAGTTGAAGTCCCGGCTCGCGGCGCTCGTCGACAAGTACGAGCTGCTGAGCGATGTGCGCGGCCGTGGGCTGATGATCGGCATCGAGTTCGGGCGGCCCAAGTCGCTGAAGCTGCGCAGCCGTTGGACGATGCTGCAGGCCGCGCGGAAGGGGCTGTTCGCCCAGATGGTGGTCGTGCCGCTGCTGCAACGGCACCGGATCCTCACCCAGGTCTCCGGCGACCATCTGGAGGTGATCAAGCTGATCCCGCCACTGGTCGTCGGGGAGCGGGACGTGGACCGGTTCGTGGAGGCCTTCACCGCGGTGATGGACGACGCGCACAGCGGGGGCGGGCTGATGTGGGACTTCGGGAAGACGCTGGTGAAACAGGCGGTCGCCAACCGTTAGGTTCCTCTGCCGCGGACCGGTCTTGTCGCCCCGGAACCGGTCGCTTTTGCCTCTGAGGTAAGAAATTTGCCTCAGAGGTAAGTCTCCGGCTCAATGGAGGACATGAACCCTGTCGAGGGTACGAGCCCTTCCGAGCCGGGGGCGGCCGACGAGCTGCCCGCGGTCGCGCCCCAGCTGCGTGCACTGCGGCGCCGTGCCTCCCTCACCCTGGAGTCCGCGGCCCGCACCGCAGGGCTCTCGCCCGCGCATCTGTCCCGTCTGGAGACCGGACAGCGCCAGCCCTCGCTGCCGATGCTGCTCGCACTGGCCCGCATCTACGGTACGACCGTCTCCGAGCTGCTCGGCGAGACGGTCGCCGAGCGGGACGCCGTCGTGCGCGCCGCCGACATGGAGCCCACCCAGGCCGCCGGCTGGACGTACTGGCAGGCCGGTGCGGCCGGCCGTGGCATGCAGTCCCTGCGGGTGCACGTCCCGTACGGGGCGCAGGGAGACATCGTGCGGGTCCACCCCGGCGAGGAGTGGCTGTACGTCCTGGAGGGGCGGCTGCGGCTGCGCCTCGGGGACACCGCACACGTCCTCGCGCCCGGCGACAGCGCGCACTTCGACTCGCTGACCCCGCACCGGATCGCCGCCGCGGACCGGGACGGGGCCGAGCTCCTCTTCGTACACACCCTGCTGCAGAGCCCCACGGCCACCCTGTGCCTCGGGCCGACGACCCCCGGAGAGACGTCATGAAGGACATGGAGGAGAAGTTCCCGCGCGCTCTGTGGGTGCGGCTCATCATCTACGTGGCGGTCGGACACATCTTCGCCGCCTTCATCTACCTGCTGTTCTCGCTCGGAGCGCAGGGGCAGTAGCAGCAGCCGTCTCTGAGGAGCGGGAGACGGGGGCGGTCCGCGGTGCCGGGTCGGTCGGCGGGAGCCGGTCAGTCGAGGAACCGCTCCCGCAGGCGCTCCCGGATCTCGGGGGTCACGCCCAGGCCCTGCTCCAGATACGCGTCCACGCCGCCCCACTTCTCCTCGATCGTGTCGAACGCCGCCTCCAGGTACTCGGCGCGCGCGTCGAAGAGGGGGCTGAGCAGCTCCATCACCTCGGGGGAGTACGCCGAGGCGGAGGACTTGCTGCGGTGCACCTTGTAGCGGCGGTGCGTCGCGTTCGACTCCAGGTAGTCCGCGACGATGGCCTCGCGCTCGACGCCGAGGGCGAGGAGCGTCACGGCGATGGAGATGCCGGCGCGGTCCTTGCCCGCCGCGCAGTGCATCAGGGCGGGGACGCTGTCCTCGGCCATCGAGTGCAGCACCTGGCGGTGCTCGGCCGTGCGCTCCTTGATTATCGCGCGGTAGGAACCGATCATCCGGTCCGCCGCCTTGCCGTCCCCGAGGATCGAGCGCAGCTGGTCCAGATCGCCGTCGCGGACCATCGTCCAGAACTCCGCGCCGTGCGCCGGGTCGGTCAGCGGAAGGTTCACGTTCCGCACGCCGGGCAGCTCGATGTCCGGACCCTCCAGCTTCTGGTCGGCGGCATTGCGGAAGTCGAAGATCGTGTGCAGGCCCAGGGACGCGAGGAACTCGGCGTCCGACTCCGTCGCATGCGCGAGATGGCCGCTGCGGAACAGCCGTCCGTACGCCACCCGTCGGCCGTCCACCGTCGGCAGGCCGCCCACATCACGGAAGTTGCGCACTCCAGCCAGCTCGGGCTCGGTCGACGGGACCTGCTGCGTCACGGGGGCTCCTCCCATTCGGCTGCCGACGCGGCTCGTCGACGAAGTGCGTTCTCGACGATACGACATCGATTCGTACGCCAATGAGTTGTCCACAGGCGTTGCCGGGGAGGTACGCGGCACATAATGATGTTGATGATTGAGCGTGCCTGTTCGGATCTGTGAGGGTTTGATGTTGGAGATCGGCGAAGACGGTCGTACGTGGCTTCTTTCGGGCCCGGCGAGCAGTTATGCCCTGCGGCTCGGCGAGGACGACGCGCTGCTGCATCTGCACTGGGGTCCGCGTATCGCGCTCGCCGACGCCGAGGCACTCGCCGCCGGCCCGGGACCGGAGTACTGGGCCTTCGAGGCCACCCTCGACGGGCACGAGGAGTATCCGGTGGAGGGCGGCCCCCGTTTCGTACGGCCCGCCCTCTCCGTGCGGACGGACGAGCGGCGCGGCACGGAATGGCGCTTCGAGACGTACGAGGCGGACGGTGACGAGCTGCGGCTGCGGTTCTCCGACTCCGGGCTCGGGATCACGCTGCACTACCGGATGCGGGCCGGGACCGACGTCGTCGAGCGGTGGGTGACCCTCGCCAACGAAGGGCCCGCACTGGAGGTGCTGCGCGCCGACTCCGCGGCCTGGACGCTGCCGCAGCGCGACGGCTGGCGGCTGTCCCAGCTGCACGGGCGGTGGGCGGCGGAGTCCCGGCTCGTACGCTCCGAACTCACCTACGGTGAGAAGGTCATCGGCAGCCGCCGCGGGCACACCTCGCACCAGCACCTGCCCTGGGTCGCCCTGGACGCCGACGGAGCGGCCACCGAGGAGCGGGGCGAGGTCTACGGCTGCGCCCTCGCCTGGTCGGGCACCTGGCGGATCGCCGTGGCCCAACTCCCGGACGCGCGCGTGCAGATCACCGGCGGGGTCGGGTACGACGACTCGGGGCTGCTGCGGCTGGAGCCGGGGGAGAGCTTCGTCACACCCGTCTTCGCGGGGCTGTGGAGCGACGGCGGATTCGGCGGCGCGAGCCGCGCCTGGCACGCCTACCAGCACGCGTACGTGATCCCGGACGCGGACCAGCACCGACCGGTGCTCTACAACTCCTGGGAGGCCACGGAGTTCGACATCTCCGAGGAGCAGCAGGGCGTGCTGGCGCGGCGGGCCGCCGAGATGGGGGTCGAGCTGTTCGTGGTCGACGACGGCTGGTTCGGGGCGCGCACCAGCGACCGGGCCGGGCTCGGCGACTGGACGCCCAACCCCGACCGCTTCCCGGCCGGCCTCAAGCCCCTCGCCGACGAGGTGCACGCGCTGGGGATGCAGTTCGGGATCTGGGTCGAGCCCGAAATGGTCAATCCGGACAGCGAGCTGTACCGCGCGCACCCCGACTGGGTGCAGTTCCAACCGGGACGAAAGAGGACGGAGCTACGCAATCAGCTCGTTCTGAACCTCGCCCGCGAGGACGTCCAGGAGTACCTGTGGGAGCAGCTCGACACGCTGCTCTCCAGCGCGCCGATCGACTATGTGAAGTGGGACTTCAACCGCTGCTTCACGGATGCGGGATGGCCCGGCGAGGCCTACCCGCAGCGGCTCTGGGTGGACCATGTGCACGCCCTGTACCGCCTCCTGGACCGGCTGCGGGAGGCCCACCCGGGCGTCGCCTTCGAGTCCTGCTCGGGCGGCGGCGGCCGTATCGACCTGGGGATCATGGCGCGTACGGACCAGGTGTGGACCTCGGACAACACCGACCCGCTCGACCGGCTCGCCATCCAGCACGGTTTCAGCCAGGTGCATCCCGCGCGGACCATGGCCGCCTGGGTCACCGACAGCCCGAACACCCAGCTCAACGGCCGGGTCAGCTCGTTGCGCTTCCGCTTCGTGAGCGCGATGGCCGGAGTGCTCGGTGTCGGCGGCGACCTGACCCGGTGGAGCGACGAGGAGCTGGCCGAGGCGCGGACGTGGGTGGAGCTCTACAAGGAGATCCGGCCCGTCGTGCAGGGCGGGGACCTCTACCGGCTGCGGGCGCCGGAGGGTGGCCTGAGCGCCGTGCAGTACACGCGTGACGGCGAGGTCGTCGTCCTCGCGTGGCTCCAGGCCCAGCACTACGGCGAGCCGGTCGCTCCGGTGCGGCTGCGCGGACTCGACCCGGCAGCGGCGTACGAATGCCTCGAAACGGGCGAAGTCCACCGCGGGGCGGTGCTGTTGCATCACGGGTTGCGGACGGGGCTGCACGGTGACCTTGATGCGGCAGTTTTCCGGCTGCGTCGCATGTGACTGTTGTGTCCGTAATGGAGCCTTAAATCCAACTCGCTCTGGAATAAAGGCTCCTGGAACGGCACTCCGTGAGCAGCGTCATATTCGTGACGGTCCGCTGTTGCCATGTTCACGTAATTCAGCTGCGTTTTCAGGGATTTAACAAACGGGGGAGATCCCTGCTTTACGCAGCGTGACCGTCATTTCGGTCAGGGATCAAGAGAACGGGGCACACAGGAAACCCCAAAGGTTGTTACTGCGTCTTCATGTCGCTTACGTTCGCCACCAATCCGGACGGACGCCCAATCCTGCCGCCGCCCGGAATCCGCTCACCCACCCGTACACGGCAGGAGCGGGGGACCCACAGGTAGAACGCCTGTTCCGGTCTCCGGAACGGCTAGGGGTTAAGTCGTGCGCAAACACGGCCGGGCATCTCCAGCTCGCACCCGACAGCTCACCTCGCAGGCGCCGGAGAGGAATTCGCCATGCCCGCGAAGGGTAAGCACCGCCGTCCCAAGTCCCAGCGTTTCACCCGCTCCATAGCCGTCGCCGGAACCGGCGGCGCGGCGCTCGCCCTTCCGCTGCTCGGCGCGACCGGAGCGCAGGCCGCGACTTCGCAGTCCGCCGCCGATTCCGTGGCGAGCGTCTCGAATGTCGCGAGCAAGGCCGCCGAATCGGCGCCCGCCGCCGCCGACAAGAAGGCCGAGGCGAAGAAGGCCGCGGCCAAGACCTATTCCGTGCGAGCGGGCGACTCCCTGTCGAAGATCGCCGGCACGCAGAACGTCAGCGGTGGCTGGAAGAAGCTGTACGAGGACAACCGCAAGGCGATCGGCGGTGACCCGGCGCTCATCCACCCGGGCCTGAAGCTCTCGATCGGCAAGGCCGCCGCCACTTCGAGCTCCGACTCCGGCGCCTCCAAGGCCACCCAGTCCTCCGCGAAGAAGGCGGCCCCCAAGGCTGCCGCTCCCAAGGCTGCCGCCGCTCCCAAGGCCGCGGACGACGCCGGTGCCGCCGGCTTCACGCTGCCGGTCGCGGGCGCGAGCGTCGGCACCCCGTACAAGATGTCGGGCAGCATGTGGTCCAGCGGGTACCACACCGGCGTCGACTTCGTGGTCCCGACCGGCACGTCCCTCAAGTCCGTCGGCGCGGGCACGGTCGTCTCGGCCGGCTGGGGCGGCGCGTACGGCAACCAGGTCGTCATCCAGCTCGAAGACGGCCGCTATGCCCAGTACGCCCACCTGTCCTCCCTCTCCGTCTCGGCCGGACAGGCCGTGACCGGGGGCCAGCAGGTCGGCCTCTCCGGCGCGACGGGCAACGTCACCGGCCCGCACCTGCACTTCGAGATCCGCACCACCCCGGACTACGGCTCGGACGTGGACCCGCTGGCCTACCTGCGCGGCAAGGGCGTCTCCATCTGACCCGACGCCGGGCACGCCCACGCGGCGTACCACTCCGCTCGTCTCCGAAGGCCGGACCCTGTGATCCCCGGGGTCCGGCCTTCGGTGTTTCGGTTCTGTGGCATGGCCGGGCGATGTGTCGACAGGGTGCGAGAGCTGCGACAACATCCCTGATCGAGCGCCTTATTCCGGGATTGACCAACACTTGACGAGTGGCTTATCTCACCGCGCGTCAACCCCTTCCTACGGTCGCGTAGCTCACACCCGAAGGTGAATCATGGCCCGATGTGGCAGACGATTCGAAGAATGACAACAGATCAGTGATCGGGTCGTACGTGGCGGTGGGGGACAGCTTCACCGAGGGCGTCGGCGACCTTGGCCCGGACGGGGCGTTCGTCGGCTGGGCCGACCGGTTCGCGGTGCTTCTCGCGGACCGCCGGCCCGAGGGCGACTTCGACTACACCAACCTCGCCGTCCGCGGGAAACTCCTCGACCAGATCGTCGAGGACCAGTTGACGCGCGCGAAGCAACTCGCGCCCGACCTGGTCTCCTTCTGCGCGGGCGGCAACGACATCATCCGGCCGGGCACCGATCCCGACGAGGTCGCGGAGCGCTTCGAGCGCGCCGTCGCGGACCTCACGTCGGCCGTCGGCACGGTCCTCGTGACCACCGGCTTCGACACCCGTGGCGTACCCGTGCTCAAGCACATGCGCGGCAAGATCGCCACGTACAACCTCCATATCCGGTCCATCGCCGACCGGTACGGCTGTCCCGTGCTCGACCTGTGGTCCCTCAAGACCATCCAGGACCGGCGGGCCTGGGACGGCGACCGGCTCCATCTGTCGCCCGAGGGACACACGCGGGTCGCCCTGCGCGCCGGCCAGGTCCTCGGCCTGGAAGTGCCCGCGGATCCCGACCAGCCGTGGCCCCCGCTGCCGCCGCGCGGCACGCTCGAAATGCGGCGCGACAACATCCACTGGGCGCGCGAGTACCTGGTCCCGTGGATCGGGCGGCGACTGCGCGGGGAGTCCTCCGGGGACCGCGTGGTGGCGAAGGGGAGCTTGTCGCCCGGCGACATCAAGATGCGGATCGAGCCGGTGGCTTGAAGGTCCGAGGGCTTAAGGGCCTTCGGTGGCGGGCCGCGGTTCCACCGACGGTCTCGACCGGTGGCCCGAATGTCCGTGGAGGAGTGGGGCTTCCCTGACGGGTGACGTCGGGGGAGCCCCGCCGCTTCTTTGTGGGTGAGGCCGAACCGTCTCGCGGCCGGGTGATCGCGGGGAAGCCCCCTTGCCCCTCGGCGGTACGCCGTCTCAGGCGCCCGGAGTCGTCAGCGCCGCGCGTTCCAGGCCCAGCTCCCGGGCCAGTGCCTCGTCCACCCACTCCTGGGTGCGGGCGCGTGACACCGCGCCGGGGTAGGCCGTCATCTGGACGGCGAGTCCGTCCAGCAGGGCGGTCAGGCGCAGCGCCGTACTCGTGGGGTCCGGGCAGTGGAACTCGCCGGAGGCCACGCCCTCCGCGATGACCTCGGTGATAGCGGCCTTCCACTGCCGGTCGAGGTCACGCGTGACGTCCCGGAGCGCGGGCTCGCGCAGCGCCACCGCCCAGCCCTCGATCCACAGCCGCCAGCCCTTGGCCTGCCCGGTCGGCGCGTACCAGCGGACCGCCGCGCGCAGCCGCCGCAGCGCGGTCGTCCGGCGGCCGAGCAGCTTGCGCAGATGGGCGAGATCGTCCTCGGCGGCGTACGTGAACGCGGCGGCGACCAGTTTCTCCTTGGTCGAGAAGTGATAGAGCACCAGCGCGTTGCTCACCCCGAGAGAGGTCGCCACATCGGCGATCCGCACCGCGGACACGCCCCGCTCCTCGATCTGCTGGATGGCGGCCCGCAGCAGTTCCTCACGCCGCTCCGCCACGCTCAACCGCACTCTTGCCACCGGGCAACCCTATTGCGTCGCCCCGGGGCGTGCCGGTGGAGGGTCGGTTACCGGCCGCGGCCGGGCCGTCACCGATCCCGCCGGCCGTGCCCACGGCGTCAGCGGTACCAGCCGAACCGCTCCGCGATCACCGGCAGCCGGTCCGCGACGATCGCGTGCGCGGCCGCCCGGGGGGTCGTCCCGTCGGCTTCCGCGCGCGCGAGCGTCTGGTCGATCAGGGCACGCATCGAGCGCCGTGTGTACGCGAACGCCTCGTCCGCGTCGGCCCCGATGTCGCCGAACAGCGTCCACCACCACCAGGCGTTGGTCCCGGAGTTGACCACGACGTCCGGCAGGACGGTGACACCGCGGCCTGCGAGCAGCTGCTCAGCGCCCGGCAGGACGGGCATGTTGGCGGCCTCGACGATCCAACGGGCCGTGATCCGCCCCTGGTTGGTGGCGTCGATCGCGTACGAGACCGCCGCCGGCACCAGTACGTCGGCATCGGCGGACAGCCAGGCGTCGCCGGGCAGTTCGCGGTCGCCCGGACGCAGCACCGCGCGGTCGATCGTCCCGTACGTGTCCCTGGCGGCGAGCAGCGCGTCGACGTCCAGCCCTCCGGGGTTGGCGATCGTGCCCTTCACGTCGGCGACGGCCACGATCCTGAGCCCCGCGCGCGTGAGGAAGCGGGCCGTGGCCCCGCCCATCGTGCCCAGGCCCTGCACAGCGACCCGGGTCCCCTCGTACGCCACTCCGGCCCGGTCCAGGGCCGCGAGGACCGACTCGGCCACCCCGCAGCCGCCGACCAGCTCGTCGAGGCCGATGCCGTCCACCTCGACCGCGAACGCGTCCGCCAGCCGCCGCCGGGCCGCCGCCTCGTCGTCGAGCAGCGGATACACGGCCTGGATCGACGACACGAGACCCGCCTCCGCCGCGGCCCGGTCGACGAGGTCCTGGGTGAGGCCGAGATCCTCCCCGGTGGTCCAGAGGCTCTCGATGTACGGGCGCATGGCTCGCAGATAGCGCACGAGCAGGCCGTACGCCTCCGGAGCCTGGGGATCGCAGTCGATGCCGCCCTTGGCGCCGCCCAGCGGCACGTAGCGGCCCTCGGGGTTGTAGTGCAGGGCCTCCTTCATGGTCATTCCACGGGCGAGCCCGGCGACCTCGTCCAGCGTGCAGCCCGCCCGCATGCGCAGCCCGCCGCTGGAGACACCGCGTACCAGCCGGTCAACGACCAGGTGCCCCTGGCGGCCGGTGACGTGGTCGGTCCAGGTGAGCGTCATCAACGGGCTGCTGTCCTGGGCGGTCATGGGGCTCCTCGGGAACGGGGATCTGGGAAACGGGGATCTGGGAAACGGGGAATCGGGGAACAACAAGCGGGATCAGGGGAACAAGGTGACAGGTTCGGAGCGTTTGACCGGCGTGAGGCCGGGAGCGCAGTGTGCCCCGGCGCTGGTACCGGCTCGCCTTTACTGAATGGTCGGTCAGTATCGAAAGTGCTGCATGTATCTGTCAACACACTGAATGGATCTTCAGTAGAACGTGATCTCGTACTCGATGGATCCCGCCATGGCCCGCGCGGAAACCGCTCTGCCACACGCCCGACCCGGCGCTGTCAGAGGCGGCGACCATAATGGAAAGTCAGACCGACTCCACCTGGAGGTGCCGTGACCGGTTCCCGTTCCCTGAGCTCCGGGCTCCGTGCGCTGCGGCCCGCCGCGTTCGGCGCGGATCCGAGCGGTGAGCGCATGGAGCGCATCCGCAGATCGCCGAACTACGCGGACGGCGTCTTCCGGAATCCCGAGGGCGCACCCCGGCCCGACGGCGCCATGCTCGAGTTCGCGCGGTCGTTCTTCCGCAAGGAGGAGCGTGTCCGCCGCGCCCCTGCGGGCACGGTGCCGGTGCATGCCACGACCCTCGCCGACCTGGCCAGGCCACCGGCCGACGGGCTGCGGCTGACGTGGATGGGCCACTCCAGCGTCCTCGCCGAGATCGACGGGTACCGGGTGCTCTTCGACCCCGTCTGGGGTGAGCGCTGCTCCCCGTTCGCCTTCGCCGGTCCCAAGCGGCTGCACCCCGTGCCCCTCCCGCTGGAGGCGCTCGGCCCGGTGGACGTGGTCGTGATCTCGCACGACCACTACGACCACCTGGACCTGCCCACGATCAAGGCCCTGGCCGGTACGGACACGGTGTTCGCGGTGCCCCTCGGCGTCGGCGCCCACCTGGAGCACTGGGGCGTCTCCGCGGACAGGCTGCGCGAGCTCGACTGGCACGAGACGACCAAGGTCGGCGGAATCTCCCTGACCGCCACACCCGCCCGCCATTTCTGCGGCCGCGGCCTGCGCAACACGCAGCACACCCTGTGGGCCTCCTGGGCCGTGGCCGGGGACGAGCACCGGATCTATCACAGCGGCGACACGGGATACTTCGCCGGTTTCGCGGACATCGGCGCCGAGCACGGCCCCTTCGATGCCACGATGATCCAGATCGGCGCGTACAGCGAGTTCTGGCCCGACATCCACATGACGCCCGAGGAGGGCATGCGGGCCCACCTGGACCTCCAGGGCGGCCGGCCCAGCGGCGTGATGATGCCGATCCACTGGGCGACGTTCAACCTCGCGGCGCACCCCTGGGCGGAGCCCGGCGAGGGCACCGTCACCGCCGCCCGCGCGGTCGGCGCCCGGATCGCGCTGCCCCGGCCCGGAGAGCCCTTCGAGCCGACGGCGGAGACCGTCCCGTCCGAGCCCTGGTGGCGCGGTGTGGCCGTCGTCCCGGAAGGCGGCTGGCCCGCCGCCGAGGAGACGGTGCGTGACACACCGCGTGACACCAAGGAGGACACCGGAGACCCGGAGACCGTCCCCGCGGGGTGACGCAGAAGGCGCGCGGAGGCATTCGAAGGCAATCGGCGAGGGCCGAGGAGCATCCTGCTCCTCGGCCCTCGCCGATTTTTGCTGACCGCTTCTGACCAGCTCTGATCGGTTCGCTGGCGCACGGGAACGGGAGTGCGAGGGGTTTATCGGCCTGTCGTACGAACCCTCATACCAGAGCGGGACGCAGGCCGCCGGACTTTGTCAACTGCCCATCGCACATGATGCGGTGGCGACTACTGTGAGTGGCCGCTGAGCGACACAGGGCCGAATTCTCGACTCTCTCGACCGGCGCAGCGATGGCGCGTGTCCCAGTCGGCGCATGCCTCGGTCGCAGAACCCGCGGGAGCCCCCACGGCCCCGACACACCAGTACGAGGACGTCGATGTCTCACCTTCGCGCACCGGCCGCACGCGCAGACCGCCGCGAGGGCGGGCGGCACGGGCGGCCGGTCGCCCGCACCACCCCCACGCTGCCCGAGACGCACATACGGCCCCAGCTCCTCCGCCTCGCGGTCCTGCCGCCCATCGCGGTGGCCCTCAGCGCCAGCGCCGCCGTGCTCTTCATCGTCCGCTCGCCCGCCGCACGGCCCGGCGCCACCCTGTGGATCGTGCTCGGCGGCGCCGTCGCGGTCGCCCTCGCGGGCATCGTGATCGCCGCCGTGGCCGCCGACCGCGCCGCCAGGTCCGTACAGGAGCGTGTCGGCATCCTGCGCCGCACCAGCGCCCGCGGCCAGGCCGATCTGCGTGCCCTCGTCGAGACGCTGCGCCGGGGCGAGGGGCCGCCCGAGCCTCGTCCGCGCAGCCGGCCCGCCTCGGACGCCGACGAGTTCGACCTGCTGGAGGACGACCTGGCGCGCGCGCACGACGGCGCCGTGAGCGCCGTCGTCCAGGCCGCCCAGCTCTCCAGCCAGGCCGGCAGCGAGCAGAAGGTCGAGGTCTTCGTCAATCTGGCACGGCGCCTGCAGTCGCTGGTGCACCGCGAGATCTCGATCCTCGACGAGCTGGAGAACGAGATCGAGGACCCGGACCTGCTCAAGGGTCTGTTCCACGTCGACCATCTCGCCACCCGTATCCGGCGGCACGCCGAGAACCTCGCCGTGCTCGGCGGGGCCGTGTCGCGCCGGCAGTGGAGCAACCCGGTCTCCATGACCGAGGTGCTGCGTTCCGCGATCGCCGAGGTCGAGCAGTACTCGCGGGTGAAGCTCGTCCCGCCGATCGACGGCACCGTGCGCGGGCACGCCGTCGCCGACGTGATCCATCTGCTGGCCGAACTCGTCGAGAACGCCACGGTGTTCTCGGCGCCGCACACCCAAGTGCTGCTGCGCGCCAACGTGGTCACCTCCGGGCTCGCCGTCGAGGTCGAGGACCGCGGGCTCGGGATGCCGCTCGCCGAGCAGCACAAGATGAACGCGTTGCTGGCCGATCCGGATCAGGTCAACGTCGCGAGTCTGCTGCAGGACGGTCGCATCGGGCTGTTCGTGGTCTCGCAGCTCGCGCGCCGGCACGGGATCGTGGTGCGGCTGCAGACCAATATCTACGGTGGCGTACAGGCCGTACTGGTCGTGCCGCAGGCGTTGTTGGGGGCGGAGGGGGAGCGGTCGGCGGGGGGTGGGGCCGATGTGGGGGCCAGTTCAGGGGGTGGGGTTGCGGCTGGCGCTGGGGCTGGGGCTGGTTCCGGGGGTGGGTCTCCTCGGGAGGTCACGGGGGGAGGTGCGGGTGCCGGTGCCGGTACGGGTGCCGGGGCTGGGGTGTTGGGAGGGGGTGCCTCCGGGCGTGAGGGGGCGATTGGGCGTGGTGGTCCCGCACATGGGGATCCCGCACATGGTGCTCAGGCACACGCCGGTTCGGCACAAGGGGTTTCGGCGCATGGTGCTTCGGCACAGGGGGCACCGGCGCGTGGTGCTTCGGTACCCGAGGCTCCAGCACATGCCGCTCCGACTCAGGCTGCTCCGACACATGCCGCTCCGGTATACGCCGCTCCGGTACATGGGACTGCGGCACACAGCTCTTCAACACATGGGGTCGCGGTTTCCCATGGCATGTCGGCACAGGAGCCGCCGCTGAGGAGCGGGCCTCGCCACGGCACGCCGGGGCAGGACACGCCGGGCCATGGCACGCCACCACATGGCACGCCCGCACATGGGAGCCCGGTTCAGGGGACCCCGGCTCACGGGGCGCCTGCCTATGCGACACCCGCCCATGGCACTCCCGTCCACGGCGGCAGCTCGGCTCCTGCGACTCCCGCCCATGGGACGTCCGCCCAGGGCAGCCCGGCTCACGGGACTTCCGCTCATGGGACTCCCGCCCACAGCGGCCCCGCTCATGGGACTCCCGCCCACGGGACGCCGATCCCCGTGCCGGGCGTGGTTCCGGGTGCCCCCGTGGACGTACCGCGGGCGGCGTTTCACGAAGTCGCGTCGTATGCGTCCGATGACGCTCGCGGCGTGAGGGCCGCCGTGCCTGCGCAGGCGCGGCGGGAGGGGGTGCCGGGCGGGCTGTCGGTCGTGAACGGTGGTGCTCCGGCTCCGCTCCCGGTGCGCGGTGCCGAGACGCGGGCCAACCCGGCGGAGGCCGTGCCCGGTATCCGTCCCGGTGATCGGCGGTTCGTCACCGAGAACACGGTCACGCCCCCGACCCCGCGCGGCGGCGTGGTGCGCGGCACCATGAGCAAGCCGCAACTGCCCAGGCGGCGGGCCCAGGAGCACCTCGTGCCCGAGCTGCGCGACGGACCCGCACCCCGGCCGGACACCGAGCTCCACGTCGGTCACGACCCCGGTCTGATGGCGGCGTTCCAGCGCGGCATCGGGCTCGCCGAGGCCCAGTTCCGGGACTCGGCCCACATGGATGAAACGCACATAGGGGAAGCGCACCCAGCGCACGAGACGGCGCCCGCGCCAGGTCATGACCTCACCGCCCGGCACGACGGGAGCACACCAGCCGGATGAACCACGCGACCCCCACCCCCACCCACACTTCCGCTCCCGCAGACCTTCGTACTTCAAGGAGTCGATCCCCCATGGCGAGCGATGTGCCGACCGGGCACGCATCCGACCTCGACTGGCTGATGAGCGGCCTGGTGCAGCGCGTACCGCACACCAGGAGCGCCGTGCTGCTCTCCTGTGACGGCCTCGTGAAGTCGGTGCACGGGCTCGACCCCGACAGCGCCGACCACATGGCGGCCCTGGCCTCCGGGCTCTACTCCCTGGGCCGCAGCGCGGGCGTCCGTTTCGGCGACGGCGGTGACGTACGCCAGGTCGTCGTCGAACTGGACTCCACCCTGCTGTTCGTGTCCACCGCGGGTTCCGGTACCTGTCTTGCCGTGCTCGCCGGACGCGACGCCGACGCGGCCGTGCTCGGCTATGAGATGGCGATGCTGGTCAAGAGC
Organism: Streptomyces sp. NPDC058697; assembly: GCF_042715345.1. Taxonomy (NCBI): domain Bacteria; kingdom Bacillati; phylum Actinomycetota; class Actinomycetes; order Kitasatosporales; family Streptomycetaceae; genus Streptomyces; species Streptomyces sp. NPDC058697. The sequence goes on along the minus strand of NZ_JBHXSU010000001.1, from coordinate 997,373 downwards.
GTCCGCCCGTACCTGATGACCGCGCCGAGGCAGCACACCGTCGAACCGTCGGCGATGAGGCCTTGAGCGTGACCTCGGCCGGCGACGGGCCCTGGCTCGATGATGCGGCCGGACGCCTTGTGCGCCCCTACCAGGTCAGCAACGGCCGGACCCGGCCGAGCACCGCGCTCGACCTTCTGTCGCAGGTGATGGCCACCGGCGTCACCCCTCTCGGCTACCTCGGCCCCGAGCACGCCCAGGCACTCGAACTGTGCCGGGACCCCGTCTCGGTCGCCGAGGTCGCCGCGCATCTGAGACTGCCCGCCGCGGTGACCAAGGTGCTGCTGTCCGATCTCGTCGACTGCGGGGCGCTGTCCATGAAGCCCCCGACGTTCCACCACAACCCCACTGACCGGTCTCTTCTGGAGGCAGTGCTCGATGGACTACGACGACAGCTCTGACCCCTTTCCCACCGCCTTGAAGATCCTGGTGGCGGGAGGGTTCGGAGTAGGAAAGACCACCTTTGTCGGCGCGGTGAGCGAGATCGCGCCGCTCAGCACGGAGGAACTGCTGACCACGGTCAGCGCCGCGACCGACAACCTCGACGGCATCGAGAACAAGGTCGAGACGACCGTCGCGATGGACTTCGGCCGCATCACCCTCGATCCGGAACACGTGCTCTACCTGTTCGGCACGCCCGGGCAGGAGCGGTTCTGGTTCATGTGGGACGAGCTCTCCGAAGGCGCGCTCGGCGCGGTCGTCCTCGCCGACACCCGCCGTCTGGAGGACTGCTTCGCCGCCGTCGACTTCTTCGAACAGCGCGGCCTGGGATTCATCGTCGCCGTCAACGAGTTCGACGGAGGCTTCCGCTACGACCCGGAGGAGGTGCGGGCGGCCATCGACCTCGACCCGGAGGTGCCCGTCGTGTGCTGCGACGCCCGGATCTCCAGTTCAGGAGTGCAGACCCTGCTCACCCTCGTCCGCCACCTTCTCGCCCACGCCCCCTCTCACGCCCCCAGCCACGGAGCCCACACATGACGTACGACCCGCCGCGCCCGGCCGGTCGGCTGCTGCTCACCCCCGACGACAAGGAGGCCCCCGCCAGAACCCGGCGGCTGCGGGTGCTCGGTCTGGGGCAGCACACGGAGCCGGCCCTCGACGCGTTCGCGGACCGGCTCGCCGAGCTCGCCGGGGCGCCGTACGCGATGGTCAACTTCATCGACGAGGAGCGGCAGTTCTTCGCGGGCCTGCACATCCCAGACGGCCCCGTGCCGGCCGGGCCGTCGGCCGACGCCCGTACGGATCACGCGGACGCCGCGAAACCGAGGATCGGCCGCTATATGGCCCGGGACCATGGCTTCTGCCCACATGTGGTCGTCCGCCACAAGGCGCTGGTCCTGGAGGACGTCCGCGACTATCCCCGCTTCGCCGGCAACCCGGTCGTCGACGAGTTCGGCATCCACTCCTATCTCGGTGCCCCGCTCATCGACCGCACGGGCATCGCGCTCGGCACGGTGTGCGTCAGCGATGTCGAGCCCCGGCCGTGGGGGCGGGCGGGGCTCGACACCATCAAGTCGATGGCGGCGGAGCTGGTGGAGCGGATCGAGCTGCGGGAAGGCGGGTTCTGATCCGTGCGCCCTTCGCCACCCCATGGAGACGACCGCTCTCACACACCGGCACTACCTCACACCGGGACGACGTCCTTCTCACACCGAGACGGTGTCCCCTTCGGGGAACGTGATCCGGACCTCGTGCCCCTCGACCTCGCAGGACACCGACTCCCGTAACGCCTGCGGGTGTACGGAGTCCCGCGTCAGCGCGAGCAGCGTGACGTACACGCCGGAGCCGCCCGGACGGCCCGCCGCGCACCGCAGGTACGGCGTCGCGGAGTGGGGGCCGAAGGCGTTGGCCTCGACCTCGCGCGCGATGCCCGTGTCCTCGTCCCAGCCATGCAGCGCGACGACGACACTGGTCAGCCCGTTGTCCGTGCGGGCCAGTGCCCAGCCGTGGCCCCGCTCGGCGGTGGGCCGGGTTTCGGCGGCGACCGCGTAGCCGCCCTCCCGGACGGTCAGGCCGGTCGGCGCGAGCACCCGGTGCACGCGTATCTCCCAGGGACCGCGCAGCACGCTCGTCGTCTCGATCGGGAACTCCTCCTCGCTGCCGGGCAGTCGGGCGCTGTAGCGGGACGCGGCCGTCCGCCCGGAGCAGTGCAGCGGGACGATGCTGCGCCGGCGGGACGCGGTGCCGTCCGCGGCCACCAGCGCGATGTGCCCGTCCACGGTCCGCTCCCAGGCGTGGGGAGCCGCCTCGGGCGCGGTCGCCGTCGAGTAGCCGAACTTCGCGTAGTGCGGATCGTCCTCGGCGGGCCCGGACGGGGAGTTGTGGCCGCTGCCGTGGTTGACCAGGCGGACGATGCCGTCGTGCTTCGTGCCGTGCAACAGCCAGCCGGGCGCCGGGAGCGCGGTGTACTGGTCCGACTCCTCGACAGGGAGCGGCAGTTCGCGTGCCGTCCACACCGGGTGCTCCGGAGGCAGCAGCAGCCCGAGGAAGCCCATGCTCGCCCAGTACGGGGACGCGGGCCCCGAGTACGGCTGGGTCATCGGCAGGAACGTTTCGTACCAGCCGAGCGACAGCAGCCCCCGCTCGTCGGGCACCCCGCGCTCCACGAAGTGCCGCACCGTGCCGGACGCCAGCCGTCGGGTGAGGCCCGGCTCCAGCGGCGTACAGCCGGCGAGGGCGCCCATCCACACCGGGGCGGTGGTGGCGAAACGGTACGTCAGGGAGCGGCCGTGGTGCACGGGGGCACCGTCCGCGCCGAAGAACCGCGGGTGGTCGGCGAGGAACCGGGCGAGCCGCTCACGGTAGACCTGGCCACGGCCACCGCCGTCGCCGCCGGTCATCCGGCACCACAGCAGCGGGTACAGGTGCATGATCCAGCCGTTGTGGTAGTCGAAGGTCCCGCCGTCGCCGTCGCTGTACCAGCCGTCGCCCACGTACCAGTCGTCGAGGCGGTCGAGTCCGGCGTCGATGTCGTCCTGGCGGTGGGGTGCGCCGACCGAGGCCAGGAACTGCTCGGCCACCACCTGGTAGAGCCGCCAGTGGTTGTCCCAGGTGCGGCGGCCCACAAAACCCCACAGCCAGTCCACGACCCGCTCCTGCGCCTCGGAGTGCAGCCGGTCCCAGATCCAGGGGCGGGTCTCGTGCAGCGCCACGGCGACCGAGGCGGCCTCCGCCATCTGCTGCGAGCAGTCCGTGAGTTCGGGCCAGGCCTCGCCGCTGTCGCGGTCGGTGCCCGTTGTCAGACCCCGCGCGTAGCGTTCTGTGAGACGGGGATCCACGTCGCCCCGCGCCCCGGCGATCCGGAAGGAGGCCAGCAGGAATGACCGCGCGAACCCTTCGAGGCCGTCCGACACCACACCCGACCACGAGGTCCGCCCCGGCAGCCGGTACTGCGCGAGGCCCGGCGTCGCGTACGGGACCAGGGCTTCGAGCTGCCGGTCGGCGAGCGTCTCCCAGTGCGCCCGCGTCCAGCCGGTGTGCGGCGACAGGACGTGGTCGATGGGCGGCAGGGACACGTGCGGTGCGGGCATGGCGGGGTTCCGACTCCTCTGTTCCCGGGCGCGATTCCAGGTTCCGGAGAGGGATACGGCTGGTGGGGGCCGACAGATCAATTGTGCTGTGTGCGTATGCCATGGGTCCTGTGCGCACAGCGTGGGACCTGTTCGCATGTGGTCGGCCCTGTTCGTATGTGCGGCCCCGTGCGGCCCCCGTGCGCTCTCCCGGAGCGCGTCGCCCGATGGGAAGTTGACTCCGGCGCAGGTGGGCACGGCTTCCTCGGAGGAACACGGCCGGACCCCCTGCCGCCGGACCCGACTCCTCGTCACCGAACGGGAAGGCATCTCATGACCGACCTGCGTCTCGGCGCCCTCGGCTTCGGCCTGCGCGGTTCGCTCGCGCGCATCGCCCACCGGCCCGGCCGGGGCTCGCGCGTGACCGTCGTCGCCGAACACGATCCGGCACTGCGGGACCGCGCCGCCGACCGCATCCCCGGCGTCAGGACCGTGGAGGACCACCGCAAGGTCGTCGACGACCCGGACGTCGACGCCGTGCTCGTCCTCACCCCGGACCACACCCATGCCGACATCGCCTGCGAGGCCCTGCGCGCGGGCAAGCCCGTCTTCGTCGAGAAGCCCCTGGACATCACGATCGAGCGGTGCGACCTCATCCTGCGCACGGCCTTCGAGACCGGCACGCGGCTGTACGTGGGCCACAACATGCGCCACATGCCGGTGATCCGTCTGATGCGCGACCTCGTCCTGCGCGGCGACATCGGCACGGTCAAAACGGTGTGGGTACGTCACTTCATCGGCTACGGAGGCGACTGGTACTTCAAGGACTGGCACGCCGAACGCCGGTGCACCACCGGCCTGTTGCTGCAGAAGGGCGCCCACGACCTCGACATACTGCACTGGCTCGCGGGCGGATACACCCGGCAGGTACAGGCGTTCGGCGACCTGATGGTGTACGGCGGCAATCCGCACCGCCGTTCGCCGGGCGAGCCGAAGTCCGACGACTGGTACACGGAGGACGGACACTGGCCGCCGCACACCCAGCGGGCGCTCAACCCCGTCATCGACGTCGAGGACGTGTCGATCGTCAACATGCGCCTGGACAACGGGGTGTTGGCCACCTACCAGCAGTGCCACTTCACCCCCGACTACTGGCGCAACTACACGGTCATCGGCGACGCGGGCCGCCTGGAGAACTTCGGGGACGGCCCCGGAGGAGTGGTGAAGGTGTGGAACTCCCGCCGCTCCGGATACCGGGCCGAGGCGGACGCCGAGTACGCGGTGCCCGACGTGGAGCAGGACGCCGAGCACGGGGGCGCGGACCCGCTGCTGATCGACGAGTTCCTGCGGTTCGCACGCGAGGGAGGGCGCACCGACACGTCTCCCGTTGCGGCACGGATGGCGGTGGCGGCGGGATTCCGGGCCACCGAGTCGCTGCGCGGGGGCGGCATTCCGTACGAGGTGCCGTCGCTGGACGCGGAACTGGTCGCGTACTTCGAGAGGGGGCAGACACGCTGACGGGGGCGGGAGCGGGGGTGAGCGGGTGGGGAGCGGATCGGTGGGAGGAGAGCGAGGCGTGAAGGAAAGCTGCGGCGGAGCTTAAGAAAACCTCGATGGACCGCAGAGCCCGAGTACGGCAGATTTCTCCACGTCGGCAGTGGAGCGCCGCAGCCGCTGAGAGGCGCTCCCGCATGGCCCACCCGCCATGCCCCCTGCCGTGACGCCACCCCTCACTCCGGGCCAGGGCCTGCCTCGGCATGCCCCGGCCCGGAACCCTCGTACACGGGAGCCGTGTTGAAGGCGCTGGTCAAGGAGAAGGCTGAGCCGGGACTCCGGCTCATGGACGTACCGGAGCCGGTCGTCGGACCCGGTGACGTGCTGATCAAGGTCCTCAGGACCGGGATCTGCGGCACCGACCTGCACATCCGCAGCTGGGACGGCTGGGCACAGCAGTCGATCAGGACCCCGCTCGTGATCGGCCACGAGTTCGTGGGAGAGGTCGTCGAGACGGGCCGTGACGTCGGTGAGATCGCCGTGGGCGACCGGGTCAGCGGCGAGGGCCATCTCGTGTGCGGCAAGTGCCGCAACTGCCAGGCCGGGCGGCGCCATCTGTGCCGCGCCACCGTGGGGCTCGGCGTCGGCCGCGACGGCGCGTTCGCCGAGTACGTCGCGCTGCCCGCGTCCAACGTGTGGGTGCACCGCGTCCCCGTCGACCTCGACGTCGCCGCGATCTTCGACCCCTTCGGCAACGCCGTGCACACCGCGCTGTCGTTCCCGCTGGTCGGAGAGGACGTACTGATCACCGGCGCGGGACCCATCGGTCTGATGGCCGCCGCCGTCGCCAAGCACGCCGGCGCCCGGCATGTCGTGGTCACCGACGTCGGCGAGGAGCGTCTGGAGCTCGCCCGGAAGATCGGCGTCAGCCTCGCGCTGAATGTCGCCGAGTCGACCATCGGCGACGGGCAGCGCACGCTCGGCCTGCGCGAGGGCTTCGACGTCGGCCTGGAGATGTCCGGCAACCCCGTCGCGATGCGCGACATGCTCGCCAACATGACGCACGGCGGAAAGATCGCCATGCTCGGACTTCCGTCCGAGGAGTTCGCCGTCGACTGGTCCCGGATCGTCACCTCCATGATCACGATCAAGGGCATCTACGGCCGCGAGATGTTCGAGACCTGGTACGCGATGTCGGTGCTCCTCGAAGGAGGCCTCGACCTCGCCCCCGTGATCACCGGCCGCTACGGCTACCGCGACTACGAGGCGGCGTTCGCCGACGCGGCGAGCGGCCGCGGCGGCAAGGTCATCCTCGACTGGACCCACTAAGGACTGATGATGTTCGACTCCGTACGCGACGACCTCCGGGCCACCCTCGACGAGATCCGTGCCGCCGGACTGCACAAGCCCGAGCGGGTCATCGGCAGCCCGCAGTCCGCGACCGTGAACGTCACCGCGGGCGGCCGCCCCGGTGAGGTCCTCAACTTCTGCGCGAACAACTATCTCGGCCTCGCCGACCACCCCGAGGTCATCGCCGCCGCCCACGAGGCCCTCGACCGCTGGGGCTACGGCATGGCGTCCGTGCGCTTCATCTGCGGTACGCAGGAGGTGCACAAGGAGCTCGAAGAGCGCCTCTCCGCCTTCCTCGGCCAGGAGGACACGATCCTCTACTCCTCCTGCTTCGACGCCAACGGAGGAGTCTTCGAAACCCTCCTCGGCGAGGAGGACGCGGTGATCTCCGACGCCCTCAACCACGCGTCGATCATCGACGGCATCCGCCTCTCGAAGGCCCGCCGCCTCCGCTACGCCAACCGCGATCTCGCGGACCTGGAACAGCAGTTGAAGGAGGCCGCGGGCGCCCGCCGCAGGCTGATCGTCACCGACGGCGTCTTCTCCATGGACGGGTACGTGGCCCCGCTGCGCGAGATCTGCGACCTCGCCGACCGCTACGACGCCATGGTCATGGTCGACGACTCGCACGCCGTCGGCTTCGTCGGCCCCGGCGGCCGCGGCACCCCCGAGCTGCACGGCGTCATGGACCGCGTCGACATCATCACCGGCACCCTCGGCAAGGCACTCGGCGGCGCGTCGGGCGGTTACGTGGCAGCCCGCGCCGAGATCGTCGCCCTGCTGCGCCAGCGCTCGCGCCCTTACCTCTTCTCGAACACGCTCGCCCCGGTGATTGCCGCCGCCTCGCTCAAGGTCCTCGACCTGCTGGAGTCGGCGGGCGACCTGCGCGAGCACCTCGCCGCGAACACCGCGCTGTTCCGCTCCCGGATGACCGAGGAGGGCTTCGACATCCTCCCCGGCGACCACGCCATCGCCCCGGTCATGATCGGCGACGCGGCCGTCGCCGGACGCATGGCGGAGCTGCTCCTCGACCGCGGGGTGTACGTGATCGGCTTCTCGTACCCGGTGGTCCCGCAGGGCCGGGCCCGGATCCGCGTACAGCTGTCCGCCGCGCACTCGACGGAGGACGTGAACCGTGCCGTGGACGCCTTCGTGGCGGCGCGGGCGGAGCTGGCGGCGGAAGAGGCAGCGACCAAGGCCTGAGCACGGAGGAACGGGGAGGGCGTCCGAGCGCGGACGGGGCTGACGATCGAGCAGGGTGAGCGTGAACCTCTGAGAGAATCGGTCACATGATCGAAGCGCGGCGGCTCCACATCCTCCGTGCGGTGGCGGACCATCGCACGGTGACGGCCGCTGCCGCCGCGCTCTACCTCACGCCCTCCGCCGTCTCGCAGCAGCTGACGGCCCTGGAGCAGGAGACGGGCCACCGCCTGGTGGAGCGCAGCGCCAGGGGCGTACGCCTGACTCCGGCCGGCGAGATCCTGCTCAGCCACACCAACGCGGTCCTCGCCCAGCTGGAGAAGGCCGAGGCGGAGCTCGCCGCGTACGACTCGGGTTCGGCGGGCACGGTCACGGTCGCCTCCTTCGCGACCGGTATCGGCCTGGTCGTCGCGCCGGCCGTCGCCCGACTCGCGCGGACCGCGCCCGGCATCCGCATCCGCGTTCAGGACGCCGAGGGCGACGCCAGCCTGCCGATGGTGCTCGACCGGCAGGTCGACGTGGCGGTCGCCGTCGAGTACCGAGGTGCCCCGGACGCCGACGACCCCCGCCTCGCCCACATCCCGCTGTACGCCGAGCCGTTCGACGCCGTCGTCCCGGTGAGCCACCGCCTCGCCGACCGTACGGAGGTGCCGCTCGCCGAGCTGGCCAAGGACCCGTGGATCGGCCCGTACCCCGGAAACCCCTGCCACGACGTGGTGGTCCTGGCCTGTGAGCACGCGGGATTCCAGCCCCGTCTGGAGCACTCCTCGGACGACTTCCGGGCCGTCGTCGCGCTCGCTTCGGCGGATGCGGGGGTCGCCCTGGTGCCGCGCTCGGCCCTGAGCGGCATGGATCTCGCGGGTGTGGTCGTGCGCCCCGTCGACGGGGTCGCACCCACGCGCCGGGTCTTCGCCGCCGTGCGCCGGGGAGCCGAGGAGCACCCGCTGATCCGGCCGGTGCTGGAGGCGCTGAGGGAGGCTGCACCGGTGAGATGAGCGTCGGGAGCGGCCGCCCGTTTCGATACGTCTCTCATTTGGGATAGCATCCCGAATATGAGACGCGACGAAGGTGCTGAAGCGGTCGGCGCTGGACCGGACCCCGTCGATGCCCGGCTCGGTGTGCGACTGGCCGAGCTGCGGGCCGAACGAGGCTGGTCCCTGGGCGAGTTGGCGGAGCGCAGCGGGGTGAGCCGGTCGACCCTGTCCCGGGCCGAGCGCGCGGAGATCAGCCCCACGGCTTCGCTGCTGAACCGGCTCTGCGGGGTCTACGGCCGCACGATGTCGCAGCTGCTCAGCGAGGTCGAGGCGGAGCCGGCCCTGCTGGTACGGGCCGCCGACCAGGCCGTATGGGAGGACAGGGCGTCCGGATTCGTACGCCGCTCCGTGTCCCCGCCGCATGCAGGGTTGCGCGGCGAACTCGTCGAGGGGCGGCTCGCTGCCGGCGCGGACATCGCGTACGACCGGCCGCCCGTACCCGGCCTCGAACAGCACATCTGGGTGCTTGAAGGGCAGCTGGAGGTCACGGCTCAGGACACCGGGCACCGGCTCGACCCGGGCGACTGCCTGCGGTTGCGGGTGTGGGGGCCGACGCGCTTCCGGTGCACCGGTCCCGAGGACGCGCGCTATGTGCTGGCGGTGGTGCTGCCATGAGCACGGTGGTCCGGCTGGCGGCCGACCAACTGCTTCGATCCGTCGACGAGTTGGCCGATCTTCTGACCGACACTGTCAATGGGGGAGCGTCGGTCGGCTTCCTCGCTCCGCTCGACCGCGCCGCCGCCGTCGAGTGGTGGCGGGGTCGGGCGGTCGTGCTCGCGGAAGGAGGGCTCGCCGTGTGGGCCGCGTACGCGAGGGGCCGGATCGTCGGCACCGTCAGCCTGGCCTTCCCGGACAAGCCCAACAGCAGCCATCGCGCCGAGGTGGTGAAGCTGATGGTGCACCGGGAGGGCCGAGGCAAGGGGCTCGGACGTTCGCTGCTCGCGACGGCCGAACGCGCCGCTGCCGAGGCAGGCGTGACCCTGCTCAACCTCGACACCGAGACGGACAGCCCGGCCGAGTCCCTCTACCGGTCGGCGGGTTGGACCCGGGCGGGTGTCATACCCGACTACGCGCGGGCGCCCGACGGGGTGCTTCGTCCGACGACGATCTTCTACAAGTACGTGGTGGCGGCCGAGGGTTCGGAGTCTGCTGTGAGTCGCTGACTGCTCCGTTCGCAGCGGGTGGCCGCACCGGCTCTCGGTGGTGCCTGTACCGGCTCTCAGCAGGTGGTTGTCAGTGGCATTGGCTACGGTGCTGTCCATGCAGGATGCCGAAGACGTACGCCGAATCTGCCTCTCTCTGCCGGACACGACGGAGAAGATCGCCTGGAGCATGCCCACCTTCAGGGTCGCGGGGAAGATGTTCGCCACGCTGCCCGAGGAGGAGACCTCCATCGCCGTGCGCTGCCCGAAGGTGGAGCGTGACGAGCTGGTGCTGGCCGAGCCCGGGAAGTTCTGGATCGCCGACCACGAGGCGGGTTTCGCCTGGGTGCGTGTGCGGCTCGCGGCCCTTGAGGACTCGGGCGAGCTGCGTGACATCCTCGCGGACTCCTGGCGGCAGGCGGCGCCGACCCGACTGCTGGAGTCGTACCCGGAATTGGGGCTTCCGGCTGATGGGTGACGGGCGACGGGTGACGGATGACGGCTGAGGGGCGTTGTCAGTGCCGCGTGGCATGATCCGAAGGCGGGTGGGGAGTTCGGCGCGGAGGGGTGCGGGGGTCCCGTCGAGGGGTCGGTCGGTGGGGGAGGGGTGTGAGGGGGATGGCTGGGGGCGGGTTGTCCTCGGGCGGGGTGCCGTCGTCGGGGGAGGACGTGGGTGCCGGTGGCTGTGACGTGGGTGCCGGCGGGCGTGGTCCGGGCGCGGGTCGCCTTGACGTCGGCGCCGGTCACCGTGGCGAGGGTGGCAGTCACCTTGGCGTGGGCGGCGGGCAGCGTGGCGCGGGCGGCGGGACCGGTCGGCGTGATGTGAGTGACGGCGCCGGGCCCCGGAAGGTCTGGTCGCGGGATTTCGGGCTCTTCTTCACCGCGCGGGCCGTCGCCAAGCTGGGCGACACGATGTTGCCGGTGGCGCTGGCGGCGGGACTGCTGCAGCACGGCTACGGGGTGGGAGCCGTCGGCCTGGCCATGGCCGCGTCGGCCGCCTGCTTCGCGGGTCTGGTGATCTTCGGCGGGGTCTTCGCCGACCGGTTCAGCACCCGTCTGCTGATGATCGGCGCCGATGTGGTGCGGCTGGGCAGCCAGTCGGTCGCCGCCACTTTGTTTTTCACCGGCCACGTGGTGCTCTGGCAGATCTGTGCGATCGGCGCGGTCAACGGCGCGGCGGCCGCGATCTTTGAGCCCGGTGTCGCCAGCACGGTGCCTCGGCTCGCCACCGACGTCCAGGCGGCCAACGGCGCCATACGGGTCGCGGAGTCCACGGCCCAGCTGGCAGGCCCCGCGCTCGCCGGCCTGCTGGTCGCCTTCGCCTCACCCGGCGGAGTCTTCGCGGCCCACGCCACGACATACGCCCTGAGCGCCCTGTGCCTCCTGCTGCTCCGGCTGCCTTCGGCCGACCCCGACCACCGGGCCCGCACGAACGGCTTCGGTGCCGATCTCGTCCAGGGCTGGCGGGAGTTCAGATCACGGACGTGGCTCTGGGGAGTCATCGTCATCTGGTGTGTCCTGATGATCTCCGTCTGGGGTCCGACGGTCCCGCTGGTCGCGACGGAGGTCGTTCAGGAGCACGGGCCGCGCGCCTACGGCCTGGTCAACTCCGCCCTCGGCGCGGGCACGGTCATAGGCGGCCTGATCGCACTCCGCCTGCGTCCTCGGCACATGCTTCGCGCGGGTTCGCTCGCCCTCTTCTCCTTCGCCTGTTTCCCGGCCGCCGTCGGGGCGGGCTTCGGAGTGGCGGCGATGGCGGCCGGTGCGGCGACAGCGGGCGCGGGCCTGTCGTTCTGGGGCGTCATGTGGGCGACCAGCGTGCAGACCCAGGTCCCGCCCGATGCCCTCAACCGCATCCACGCCTACGACATAGCCGGCTCCCTGGCCATGATGCCGGTCGGCCAGGCCCTCGCCGGCCCGGCCGCGGCGGCCCTCGGCGCGGACAACGTCCTCCTCGTGGCCGGCGCCATGACCCTCGTCGTGGCGACGGCGCTGCTCTCGGTGCCCGCGATACGAGGGCTGGTGCGGGCCGAGGTGCCGACGGCGCGGTCGCTGTCGCACGGGTCGGCGGGGACAGCCCGCCCCGCGCGTACCGGCGGAGGACACAAACAAGGGGGCAGACAACACGGGGACAGACAAGGAGACGGCCAAGGAAAGAGACAGACGTGCACCGACGGAAAGAGCTGAAGCTCGGACGCTGAGCCAGGCCTACGCACTGACCCGCGGCGCCGTCGCCCCCAGGAACCCGCCGATCCGCTGCCGCAACGACCCGGCGTCCAGCCCGTGCGCGGCCACGTGCTCCTCGATCTGCCCGTAGCGGCGCAGTTCGCGGCGGCCGACGCCGAGCCCGAGGACACGGTGCGGCAGGTACGCGAGGGCGTCGTTCGCGGCCGCCGTCGACGTACCGGCCAGGTACGGCTCGACGAGGACGACATCGGGCCCCGCCGCCTCCGTGGCCCGGCGCAGCGCGGCCGAGTCGAAGGGGCGCACGGTCGTGCCGTACAGCACGGTGACATCGAGCCCCTCGGTGGCATCGAGCACGGTGTCGAGCATCGGCCCGACCGCGACGACCACACCGGCCCGCCCCTCGCGGACGGTGCGGAACCGGGCTCCGTCGACGGCCAGGGCCTCGGCGTTCGACTGCACGGACAGCCGTACGTACACCTTGTCCTCGCCCGCCGCGACGGCGTGCCGCAGGAGCGTCTCGGCCTCGTCCGGGTGACCCGGGACGTGAACCGTCCAGCCGTCGAGCGTGTCCAGCAGGGCGATGTCGCCGGGTGCCATGTGGGTGTAACCGCCCGAGGGCCAGTCGAAGGACGCGGAGGCGCTGACCAGCACCGCGCCCACGTCCTGGTGCCCGAGGTCCAGCTTGACCTGCTCGAAGGGCCGCTCGACGAGGAAGCTGGCGAAGGTGTGCACCACGGGCCGCAGCCCGGTCAGTGCAAGGCCCGCGCCTGCTCCGACCAGCAGCTGCTCCCGGATGCCGACGTTGATCACGCGGTCCGGATGCCGGTGCCGCGCCTCCTCGAACCCGGCCAGACCGATCTCGGCGAGAACGACCGCGACGCGCGGATCCTCGTCGAGCAGCCGTGAGACGACTGGGGCGAAGCGGTCACGCATGGTGTCCATGGGGAAGTCCTCCGTTGCGGGCGTGCGGGCGTGCGTGGGTGTGTGGGTGACCGGCTCAGGCGGTCTTCGGCTCCACCTGGGCGACGACCACGCGCGGCCGTCCCGGGTGAGGGGCGGTGAAGGCGGCGTACAGGGCGTCGTGGTCCCGTCCGTCGACGGTCTCGGCGGACCAGCCCGCGGCCTCGAAGCGCGCGGCGATCCCGCCGGGGAGCGCGTAACTGGCGGAGGAGTTGTCGATCACGAGGGTGTGCAGCTGGTCGAGCCCGGCCGGACCGGCGTACGCGATGGCCTCGTGGTTGCTGCCCTCGTCCAGTTCGGCGTCTCCGACCAGCACCCACACGCGAGGGTCGCTCAGTCCTTGGGCGCGCAGACCCAGCGCCGTACCGACCGCGATCGGCAGCCCGTGTCCGAGCGAACCGCTGCCGATCTCGGCTCCCGGGACGAGCACGCGGTCCGGATGGTGACCGAGCGGCGACTCGTACGAGCCGAACCCCGGCAGCCAGTCGACCGGCACGAAGCCCTTCGCGGCGAGTACCGCGTAGTAGGCCATCGGCCCGTGCCCCTTGGACAGCAGGAACCGGTCCCGTTCCGGATCGTCGGCCTGCTCCGGCGTCACCCGCAGCACCCGGTCGTAGAGCACCCAGAGCGCGTCGAGCGTGGACGTCGCCGCCGGTCCGTGCTTCTCGTCCCCGCTCATCAGCTCCATCAGGCCGGGCAGGTCCGCGTACTCGTAGCCGCTTTTCAGCGTTGTCGTCGTCATATGGACGATCGTGCGACCTCAATCATGGTTGAGGTCAAGTGGCGATCACCGGGACAAAAGGAGTGCGCGACCATCGACCCGAGTGCGGTATTGTTTCCGTGCGCGTTCAGCCAGGGGAAACCCCAGGTCACAACGGGCAACGGGACGTGGCGCAGCTTGGTAGCGCACTTGACTGGGGGTCAAGGGGTCGCAGGTTCAAATCCTGTCGTCCCGACCAGCTTTTTGCAGGTCGGAGGCCGTTCTCTCACTTATGGGAGGGCGGCTTCTCGCGTTCCTGGAGGGCGGGGTGGGGAGCGGCCCGGACGCCTACCGGCGTGCCAGCCCGTGGCGGTCTGCCCAGGCGTTGATCGCTGCGGCCAGCTCCTCGGGGCGGTCCTCCGGGGTGTGGTGGCCGGCGAGGCCGTGGCGGGAGACCTCCAGGCCGGCGATGTTCTTCTCGCACCAGGCCACGGCTCCTTGGTCGGTCATCGCGCCCGGGCCGGGCTCGAACGCGGCGAGCAGCTTGGGGACTTCGGGGCTGGCGGCCAGCCAGGCGTCGTAGTGCTCGACGCGGGCCACCATGTCGGCGGGCTCGCCGTCCAGCGGCATCATGCGCGTCCACGCCAGCATCGGGCGGCGGCTGTGCGGTGTCGGGAACGGGCGGCGGTAGACCTCCAGGTCGGCGGGGTCGAGCGGGGTGGTGAGCGTGTCCGGGAGCATTTCGATGAACATGGACTTCTCCAGGATCATCTCCTCGCCCACTCCGGGGGTGCGCAGGAGGACGAACAACTCCCGCCCGGCCGACGGGAATTCGTCTCCGACCAGCGGCTTGACGATCGTCTCGGTGAACGCGAGGCCGCGGACGCGGCCCGGGAGGCGGGCGGCGCGGTCGAAGGCGAGCGCGCCGCCCCAGTCGTGGCCGACGAGTACGGCCTCGGCAAGGCCGAGGGCGTCGAACCAGGCGTCGAGGTGGCGGGCGTGGTCGTCGAAGGAGTAGTCGAGGTCGGGTTTGCCGGAGTCGCCCATGCCGATGAGATCGGGGGCGAGAAGGCGGCGGCCGGGCGCGGCCACACCCGGCAGGACGTTCCGCCACAGGTGGGACGAGGTGGGGTTGCCGTGGAGGAAGACGAACGGCAGACCGTCGGGGTCGCCGGACTCGCGGTAGTGGAGAGTGGAGCCGAGGACGGGGAGGTGAGGCATGGCGGTGTCACTTCGCTTTCTTCGAGGGGTACTCAGAGGTTGAGGCTCAGGACTCGGTCGACGGCGATCTCGACGACGACCAGGTCCGGCGGGGCGGGCGGGGCCGTCCGGTAGCGGACGGTGTAGCGGCGGACCGCGTCGGCCAGGCGTGCGGGGTCGTCGGTGACGGTGGCCCGGCCTTCGAGGGTGACCCAGCGGAAGCCGTCCGCCTGGCAGAGCGCGGCACGGGGCGTCGGGCCGCCCGTCGCCACGTTCTGGGCCTTGCGTGCTCCCGCCCGGGTGGTCACTCGGACCAGGCTGTTGACCGCGTCGAAGGTGAAGCGGACAGGGGTGACATGCGGGGTGCCGTCGGGGCGGAGGGTGGTGAGGGTGGCCGTGTCGGGGCGAGTGAGGAACAACCTTGTGGCGGGCGGGAGTTCGACGGTCACCCGGCTCACCTCTTCTTCACGCCCTCGTTCCAGATCAGCTTGGCGATGTTCGGTTTCACGGCCGTGGTGATGACACCCATGGCCGTACGGACGTACCGCCGCTCCTCCAACTCGCGCAGCATGCTCGAAGCGAGGTCGGCACGGGCGGTGAAGACGCCGTCGGCACTGGTCTCGGCGGTGTGGTAGTCCGTGACGACGGGGTGCTCGAAGAGGCCTGATGGCCGGACGAAGGTCCAGTCGAGGTCCGTCCGACGGATCACGGCCTCCATGCGGCGCATGTCCTCGTGGAGGGTGCGGCCGAGGCGTCGGTTCACCAGCGGGTCGAGCACATGATTGAAGAAGCGCGCGCCCGTGGGACGCCAGTGCGGGTCGGCGATGCTGGAGCTCACGGCGAGCAGCCGTCTGATGCCGTGGCGGGCCATGGCCCCGGTGATGGCCGTGGCGCTCGCCGAGTACGTGCTGATGGTCTGCTTGCTGAAACGCGCGCCCAATACGGACAGGACGGCGTCCGTCCCCTCGATCGCGGCGTCGACAGCCGCCGGGTCGGTGGCGTCGGCGACGGCCACAGCGAGACCGGGCCGCGTGGGGAGGGAGCCGGGGCGGCGAGTCACGGCGACGACCTCGTGGCCGGCGGCGAGGGCCTGGCCGGTGAGGTGGCGGCCGGTCGGTCCATTGGCGCCGAAGACTGCGATGCGCATGACGTCGGGTCATCCCTTCATGTGGTTCCCGGAACGCCCTTGACTGTGCCGATCACGAAAAGCAGGCTCAACGCTGATGAATAACTCCGCCCCTGCCGCCGCCCGCACCCGAGGCCGCCCCCGCGGCAATCCGCCGACCCGCGAGTCGATCGTCTCGGCGGCCCGGGCGCTCTTCCTGGAGCGCGGCTACCGGGGCACCACTCTGCGCGCGGTGGCCGGAGCCGCCGGTGTCGACCCGGCGCTGATCGCGTACCACTTCGGCTCGAAGAAAGGCCTGTTCGCGGACGTGATGCAGTTCCAGTGCGCCAACGCGCTGGCGGTGGACGCCGTCCTCGGCGGCGACCCGGCCACCCTCCCCGACCGCCTGATCGACGCGGTGACGAACCTGTGGGAGGACGCTGACTTCGTTCAGCTCACCACCCAGGGCGAGGAGGCTGCCGAGGTGATCCGCGAATACCTGGAACGCGAGCTGCTGGCCCGGCTTGTTGAATTTCTCGGTGGCCGGGACGCAACGGCCCGCGCCACGGCCGTGGTCACGATCCTCGGCGGCCTCATCTACACCCGCTACCTCAACCCCCTCCCGACCCCCGCCGCCCTCACCCCCTCCGAGACCCGCCACATCCTCACCCCTGCGCTGCGCGCGGCACTGACCCCGAGGCCGCGCCCCGCGGCGACCACCGGAGCGGGCCGCCGGGGCTCGCCGGCCTCCGGTGGAGGAGCCGTCCGGCCCTGACCAGCTCAGTGCCATTGGCGCCGGCCCGGGCATGATGCGGTCATGGAGGAATCGGATGGCCGCGCAGGCGATCCGGACGCCGACGTGGCCGCCGCGCAACCATCTTCGTCCCTCCGGTCAGTCCCCGATCCGCGGCAGAAGGGAGACGATCCTGCTGCCGTTCCGGGCGACCAGGACGTCCTCGTAGAGCAGGAGTTGGGGCGGATTCCCGAAGGAAGGCCCCGGCTTCTCGTTGCCGGTGTCGGCGTGGCCGCGCCAGACCTGCTTGCCCGTGCGCACGTCGAGGCCGGACAGGTCTCCGGTCGGGCCCACGAAGTACACGACCCACTGGCTCGCCGACAGGACGGGAGCCGCGAGGCCCGTCATCGTGTCCTTGTCGGGCAGCTTGACGCCCACCGGGACGGTCCACAGTTTCTTTCCCGTGGTCACCGAGTAGGCAGAGGCCTTGCCCTGCCAGGACACGGAGATCAGAAGATCACCGACGATGTCCGAGCCGGCCGGCTCTCCCTCGATCCGGTAGGAGTGCGAGACCTGGTCCCCGGAGTCGCTGAGCGTGGTCAGCCTCAGGTCCTTGCCGCCCGCACTCTTCGCCGCGATCAGGACCATCCGGTCGCCCGAGGTCCCGACGAGCTGCTGCCTGCCGGGCATGGTCACGATCTTCTCGGCGCCTCCCGTGGCGGGATCGAGACGGAAGATGTCGGTGTCGTCCGGCTCCTCGGTGTCCTGATTGCACAGGAGATAGGGCACCCCGCTCAGCGCCGTGCGTTGACACACGATGCCCTTGTCCCAGGTGTGGCGCCACTTCTCCTCACCGGTCCGCGGATCGAGGGCCGACATCGTGCGGAGCGACGGGGTGTTGGCGAGTACCGCGCCGTCGATGAGCATGGCGGCCTGGTCGGTGCGGTCGTCCTGCGGCATCTCCGCCGTCCACAGCACCTTGCCGTTGTCGGCGTCCACGGCCATCAGATCCGTACCGCCGATGTAGTCCCCGTTCGGCTTCTTGTCCGCGGTGTGATTGCGGTAGGCGTAGACCACGCCGTCACGCGCGGCGAACGCGTGGTCGGGCCCGTTGCCCTCGCGATTGACCTTGACGGTCCACAGCCGCTTACCGGTGTTGGCGTCGAACTTCGCGACGTCGTACTTGGACCCGCTGCAGTACAGCGCGGAACCCTCCACCAGGCAGCCCCGCTCGCCGGCGCCCCGGATGTCGCTCTGCCACGGCTTCCAGCCCTTCGGTGTCGCCGCCGGCCGGTCAGGGTGGTCCCGCTCGGCCGTACCGCCGCCTCCGAAGCCGAGCACTGCTCCCACGGTGATCGCCGCAACGGCCACCACCGTCCCCGCGGCCTGCGAGAAACGGCGCCGACTGCGCCGTCGCACCACCGTTTCGGCCAGGTCCCCGGGCGCGCGCACCCGGTCCAGGGCGACCGCGCGCAGTGTCTCGCGAACCTTCTCCTCCACCTGCTCCGTCGTCATCCCTGGACCTCCTTCGGCGTGTAACTGAGCGACTGCACCTGTTCCGCGGGATTTTCGGGCCCGAGCTCCGGTACGAGCAGCCGGAGCTTGGCGAGCGACCGGTACGCCGTACTGCGCACCGTGCCGACCGGGCATCTCAGCAGCGCCGCGACCTCGGCCTCCGGCAGGTCCTCGAAATAGCGCAGTACGACGACGGCCCGCTGCCGTTTCGTCAGTTTTCCGAGCGCCGCCCACAGAGCGATCCGCAGCTCGGAGTCCGCCTCGGTGCCGGCGTCGCCGCCTGACTCGGGCAGTACGGGCACCGTCGTCTCGGCGCGGTGCCTGCGCAGCCGCCAGCGGTTGACCTGCTGGCGGTACATCACCTGACGGACGTACGCCTCGGGCTGCTCGATGTGAGCCCAGCGCCCGTAGGCCTTCATCAGCGCGATCTGCAGCAGATCCTCCGCGGCATGCCGGTCCCCTCCGGTGAGCAGCACCGCGAGCTGCAGCAGCGCTGTGGAGCGCATCGCTACGAACTCCCGGAACTCGTCGTGACTTGTGGCCTCCATCGACCCTCCCCTTCTCGCAACCACCACGACGCGATGGGCCGCCCGTCGCTATCCCTCAGCGAGCGAGATTGTGTGTTCGCACATGCCGTCGTCCCCCGCCGGAATCCCCGCCGGAACCCCTGCCGTCACTCCAGCCTTCGCCCAGGGCAAGATCGCACGTACCGTCACTGGCGAACCGAAGACCCCCGGGAATGGAGCCGCAAGCGTGACCGACCCGTTGCAGGACCCGCGGTTCTTCGCCGACCCATACCCGACTTACGCCCGGCTGCGAGACGCGGCGCCGGTGCAGAAGGTGCCCACCGGATCAGGAGGGCGCGAAAGCTACCTGGTCACGGGCTACGCGGAGGCCCGGGAGGCATTCGCCGATCCTCGGCTCTCGAAGGACACCACGCGGTTCTTCGCCGGCCGGCCTTCACAGCGCGATCTCCATCCGGCCGTCTCCCGGAACATGCTGGCCACCGACCCTCCGCAGCACGCACGGCTGCGGGCTCTGGTGACGAAGGCGTTCACCACCGGGGCCGTCGCACGGTTGCGCCCGTACATCGCTGCCCTGGTCGACGAGTTGCTCGACGCCTGGCCGGACCGCGGACCGGTGGACCTCGTCGCGAGCCTCGCCGTCCCTCTGCCGGTCACCGTCATCTGCGAGATGCTGGGGGTACCCGAGTCCGACCGTCCGCTCGTGCGGACCTGGTCGAGCGATCTGTTCGCCGCCGGAGACCCCCTACGGATCGACGCCGCCTCGCACGCCATCGGCGGCTACATGACCGACCTCGTCGCCTCCAGACGCAGTTCGCCCGGCGAGAGTCTGCTCGACGACCTCATCGCCGTACGCGACGGCCAGGACCGGTTGACCGAGGACGAACTCGTCTCGCTCGCCGTGCTCCTGCTCGTGGCCGGCCACGAGACCACCACCAACTTCATCGGCAACGCGGCCCTGGCCCTTCTCCAACACCCGGAGTCCCTCGCGCGGTTGAGGGCCGAGCCGCAGCTCCTCGGGAGTGCCCTGGACGAGTTGCTGCGCTTCGACTCGCCTGTCGGGATCGCCACGTTCCGCTACAGCACCGAAGCGTTCACGCTCGGCGGGACGGCGATCCCCGAAGGCGTTCCGGTACTCATCGCTCCCGGCGCCGCCAACCGCGACCCGAACCGATTCCCCGGTCCGGACCAGCTCGATTTCGACCGCGGTGCCACCGGACACCTGGCCTTCGGCCACGGAATCCACCGATGCCTGGGAGCACCGCTCGCGAGAGCCGAGGGCGAACTCGCGCTCCGGGCGGTCATTTCCCGCTTCGCCGACATTCGGCTCGCGGTTCCCGCAGAGGAACTGGAATGGCGGCACACGCGGTTGATGCGGGGCCTCAGCGCTCTGCCCCTCACATGGTCGCGAGGGACACCTCGGTCGACTTGATCAGGGCGGTGACGGCGGTACCGGTCCCCAGGCCGAGGTCGGTGACGGCGTCCTTCGTGATCGCCGACGTCAGGTCGCCGCCGTCGACGCTCACCTTGACAGAGGCCATGGCGCCGCCCGTGGCGATGTCGGTCACCGTGCCCGGGAGCCGGTTGCGGATGGACAGGCCGTCCACCGGGCCGGTGGCCAGCGAGATCTCGGTGGACTTCACCAGGGCGCGGACGGCGGAACCCTCGGCGAGACCGAGTTCCCTCACGGCCTCCAGGGTGATCGCCGCGGTGAGGTCCTGCCCGCCGTCGAGACGCACCTTGACGGTCGCCATGGCCTCGCCCGGGGTGATGGCGGTGACGGTGCCGGGGAGCTGGTTGCGGATGCTCAGACTCATGACGGGATGCCTCACAGACTGCTTGGTGAATATGCCCCACTTTGGGATGGCTGTGGGTTTCACCGTAGCCGGATGGGGCGACGGATGCCGTGCGATGTCGTGCCGTGCCGCCTCAGGCCGGGTACGCGTGGGTCTGGGCCGCCTTGACCGTGGCCCAGACGGTGGCCCCGGGGTGGAGGTCGAGTTCGGCGGCGGCGACGGTGGTGAGGTCGGCGGCGAGGGGGAGTTCGCCGGTGAGGTCGGCCCGGATCTGGTCGCCGTGGGTCTCCAGGCCGGCGACCTCGCACTGCCAGAGGTTACGGGCGCTGGACCCGGTGGGGCGGTCCCGGTAGAGGGTGACCGCGCTCGGCGGGAAGGCGACGAAGACCGGGCCCGTCAGCTCCTCCGTGGTGGTGATCGACGGGCCGTCGTCCACGCGGACCGTGTGGCCTTCGGCCCGCCCCTTGTAGAGGTTCAGGCCGACCAGGTGCGCGATGTAGTCCGTGCGCGGGTGGCGTGCGATGTCGGCGGGGGTGCCCTCCTGGACGATGCGGCCGTCCTCGATGACGACGAGACGGTCGGCCAGGACCATGGCGTCGAGCGGGTCGTGGGTGACGAGTACGGCGACGGCCTCGAACTCGGCCAGGTGGCGGCGGAGTTGGGTCCGTACCTCCAGGCGGGTGCGGGCGTCGAGGGCCGCGAGGGGCTCGTCGAGGAGGAGCAGCCGGGGGTTGGTGGCGAGGGCGCGGGCGAGGGCGACGCGCTGGGCCTGACCGCCGGAGAGGCGGCGGGGCTTGGCACCGGCATGCTCGGCGAGGCCCATCCGCTCCAGCCACTCGGCTGCCTGGGCGCGGGCCTCCGCCTTGGTCGCACCGTGGCAGCGCGGGCCGAAGGCCACGTTGTCCAGAGCCGTGAGGTGCGGGAAGAGCAGGTAGTCCTGGAAGACGACACCGACCGGGCGCGACTCGGGCGCCGTACGGTCCAACACCGCGCCGTCCAGGCGCAGTCGGCCGCCGGTGAGTGGTGTCAGGCCGGCCAGGGCGCGCAGCGCGGTGGTCTTTCCGGCGCCGTTGGGGCCCAGCAGCGCGACGACATCGCCGGGCGCGGCGGTCAGCGCCACATCGAGCCGGAACGAGCCGCGGTCGACGACCAGATGGGCGTCCAGCCCTGTCGGATCCGGGCCGGGGACGCCCGTGGCCTCGTAGGCGGACTGCTCGGCCTTCTCGGCTTTCTCAGCCTCCTGGGTCTTCTGGGTCTTCCAGGTATGGGTCATGAGGCCGTCATCCAGCGATCGCGCAGCCCGGCCAGGACGGCGACGGACACGGCCAGCAGCACGAGGCTGAGGGCGATGGCCGCCTCGGGGTCGCTCTGCAGGGCCAGGTAGACGGCCAGCGGCATGGTCTGCGTGCGGCCGGGGAAGTTGCCGGCGAAAGTGATCGTCGCGCCGAACTCGCCGAGCGCCCGTGCCCAGGCCAGGACCGCGCCCGCCGCGATGCCGGGCGCGATCAGCGGGAGCGTCACGCGGCGGAAGGCGGTGAAGCGGGAGGCGCCCAGCGTGGCGGCCGCCTCCTCGTAGCGGGGGTCGGCGGCGCGCAGGGTGCCCTCGACGCTGATGACCAGGAACGGCATCGCCACGAACGCCTCGGCGACGACGACACCGGTGGTGGTGAACGGCAGCGTGATCCCGAACCACGCGTCCAGCCACTGCCCGACGATGCCGTTGCGGCCGAGCGCCATCAGCAGTGCCACCCCGCCCACCACCGGGGGCAGGACGAGCGGCAGCGTGACCAGGGCCCGTACGAGGCCGCGCCCAGGGAACTCGACCCGGGCCAGCAGCCAGGCCAGCGGCACCCCGATCACCAGGCTCACGGCGGTCGCCGCGGTGGCGCACAGCAGGGACAGCTTCAGCGCCTGCCAGACCTCGGGGCTGGTCAGCTGGTCCGGCAGGCTGTGCCAGGGGGTGCGGACCAGCAGGGCGATCAGCGGCAGCACCAGGAACGCCAGACCGAGCAGTGCGGGCACCAGCAGGGGCAGCGGTACGCCCCGGCCGAAGCCCGTCCGGACGCGCCCGCGCCGCGGCCCACCCCGGAGGGTGTCGGCCGCGGCGGCGGACTTGTCGGGTGCGTCGGTGGGGGAGGTCACGGCTTGAGGAACCCGGCCTCGGTCAGGACCTTCTGGCCGTCGGCGGACTGCACGAGCGCGATGAACGCCTTGGCCGCCTCGGCGTTGGGGGCGTCCTTGAGCCGGACGATCGGGTAGTCGTTGATGGCGTCGGCCGACTCGGGGAAGTCCACGCCCTCCACCTTGTCACCGGCGGCGTTCACATCGGTCTTGTAGACGACGGCCGCGTCGGCCTCCTTGAGCTCGACCTTGGTCAGGGCGGCCTTCACGTCCTGCTCGTACGAGACCGGTGTGAGCTCGAGCTTGCTGGCGTCCAGCGCCTTCTGGGCGGCGGCGCCGCACGGCACGGTCTTGTCGCAGAGCACGACCTTCAGGCCCGACTTGGTGAGGTCCTCGAGAGAGGCGATCTTGTCCGGGTTGCCGGGCAGGGTGGCGATCTCGAGCTGGTTGCGGACGAAGGTGGCGGGCGTCCCCGACGCGTCGCCCTTGTCCGTGACGATGGCCATCGTCTTGGGGCTGGCGGAGGCGAACACGTCGGCCGGGGCGCCGCCGGTGATGCTCGCGGCGAGGGAGTCGCTGCCGCCGAAGCTGAAGGTGACCTTGGTGCCGGGGTGCTCCTGCTCGAACTCCTTGCCCAGCGCGGTGAAGCTCTCCTTCAGGGAGGCCGCGGCGAACACGGTCACCGTGCCGGACAGCTTCGGGGACGAGGAGGCCGACGCGGAGGAGTCGGACTCCGTCGACGAGTCGTCGGAGGAGGAGCAGGCGCTCAGGGCCAGCAACGTGGCGGCTCCCGCACCGGCCACCTTCAGGGTCCGGCGGGTCCGGCGCGCGGAACGAGTCATCACGGAACTACTCCCTCTGTCACATGGCGAAGAATCCACCGCGGGACTCTTCTACGGTCTCTCGACGACCACGTTGGTCGACTTGATCACGGCAACCGCCGGAACACCGGGCTCCAGCTTCAGCTCCTCGGCCGACTCGCGGCTGACCAGGGACACCACCCGGAACGGCCCCGCCTGGATCTCCACCTGCGCGGACACGTCTCCGAGGATCACGTCCGTGACGATGCCGGAGAGGCGGTTGCGGGCCGAGGAGCCGGCGTTCTCCCGCTCCGTACGGTGCGACTGCCGGGCATAGGCGGCGAGGACAGGACCGGGGATGATCCGGCGGCCCGTCCCGTCGCGTTCGGCGGCGAGTTTCCCACCGTCGACCAGGCGCCTCACGGTGTCGGCGCTGACACCGAGCAAGGCCGCGGCGTCCCCGATCCGGTAGGTGTGCATGCGCCGATGATACTGCCGCAAATGCAAGGTGAAAGCCTACTGTCTCATTGCATGAGCCGGATCATTGATTCAGAGGGCTGGAATGTGCGTTTGTACGAGACGACTGCCCGGGTACGGTCGTCCGGGAGGTGGTAGCCCGTGAGTCAGCCCCTCGCAGCTGCCCGCACAGCCGCCGGTCCGACGCGGCAGTCGGATGGCCGGCGACCCGGTGCCGGACACCCTCGCCGGAGCGGTGGCGCTGGTGGTGAGGGGCGGGCCGGCGGCGGCCTACGAGGAGTTCACCGGCCGCGCGGCCGAACTCGCGTTGCCGCGTGCCGCGCTGGCCGCCGAGGTGCCGGTGCCCGCGGTGTGTCTGGGGGCACAACTCCTGGCGATCGCGGCCGGTGGCAGGGCTCGTCCGGGGGAGGCGGGAGCGCAGATCGGCTGGGGCGAGGTACGGACCGGGCAGCACGCGCGCACCGACGCCCTGTTCGCCGACGTTCCCGAACGGCTCCGGGTCCTGCACTGGCACGGCGACACCATGGACCTCCCGGCCGGGGCGACGCTGCTCGCCTCCTGCGACCGCTACCCCGTACAGGCGTTCCGGATCGCGGTGCGGCCTGGGGGCTCCAGTTCCATCTGGAGGTGGACAAGGCCGCCGTCGACGCCTTCGCCGCGGCCTTTCCCGAGGAGGCGGCCAGCGCGCCACGCCTGCGCGAGTCCGCCGCCGCGGAACTGACCGAGCCGGCCCCGCACCGCGACCGCGTGTTCGACCGCTTCGCCGCCCTGGTGGCCGCCCGGGTGACGCGCACCGCGAACCGAGCCTTCTTCACGCCGATGGCCGGCACGTGGGAGGAGCGCTTCGCCGCCGACGGCCCCGTCTACGAGTCGGCCGTCGCCCGGTTGGGACTCCGCCCAGGGCAGACCGCGCTCGACCTGGGCTGCGGAACGGGACGGGTGCTGCCCGCACTGCGGGCCGCGGTCGGGGACGAGGGCGTGGTCCTGGGCGTGGACGTCACCCCGGCGATGCTCGATGCCGCTGCCCGGCACGGGCGTACGGGCCACGCCGGACTGCTGCCGGCCGACGCCTGTCGCCTGCCCCTGCCGTCCGCGACGGTGGACGGCATCTTCAGCGCCGGACTGATCAACCACCTCCCCGAACCGGCACCGGGCTGCGCGAGTGGGCCCGCGTGACGGCCCCCGGCGGTGTCCTGGTCCTCTTCCACCCCTCCTGCCGCGCGGAAGGGGCCGCCCGCCACGGCCGCCCCCTCGACCCCGCCGACCCGCTGGCCGAGACCAACCTGCGGCCCGCCCTGCACGCGGCCGGCTGGCAACTCGCCGGCTACGAGGACGCCACGCGTCACCTGAACCCCCCGGCTCGGCGTGGCAGCCCCTCGACCGGGACCGCGGCCGCGATGAATCCGGTTGCCGGATCAAGATTCACCCGCCTACGGTCGTTCGCATGGCGGATGACGAACCCACGCGCGCGGCACGGCTGCTGGACGCTCAGGCCAAGGCCGAGCGGCTCTTCGCGGAGATGGAGGAGCGCGGGCTCGTCGCGCCGGGGGAGGGGGAGCGGGCGGTCAGTGACCGGGTCCGGGATCTGGCGAACGAACTGTTCGGCACGACCCGCCACTGGCACAAGCGGATCGTGCGCTCCGGCCCGAACACACTGAAGCCCTACCGGGAGAATCCGCCGGACCGTCGGATCGGCGCGGACGACATCGTGTTCGCCGACTTCGGACCGATCTTCGAGGAGTACGAGGCCGACTTCGGGCGCACCTTCGTGCTGGGCGACGATCCGGTCAAGCGGCGGCTGAGGGACGATCTGCCGAAGGTCTTCGCGGCCGGGCGGCGGTTCTTCGAGAGCGAGCCCGACATCACCGGCAAGCGGCTGTACGCCGAGGTCGAGCGGCTCGCCACCGACGCCGGGTGGGAGCTGGGCGGCTGGCACGCCGGGCACCTGGTCGGGGAGTTCCCGCACGAGTGGATCGACGGCGCGGACGTGGAGTCGTACATCGCGCCGGACAACGACACCCCGATGCGGCGCACCGACAAGGCAGGGCGCCGCTGCCACTGGATCCTGGAGATCCATCTCGTCGACCAGGAGCGCGGGTTCGGCGGATTCTACGAGGAACTGCTCGACCTGGGCTGATCCGTCACGCCGCCGACGCCGCGGGATCCCTGCGCCTCGGCCCGCCGAATCCTGTCGCGGAGCGGTGTCAGCCGCCGCCGTCGAGGTCGGCGCGTCGGCGGAGCACGCGCAGCTCGTGGCCGAGGAGTTCCATCTCGTACAGCTTGCCCCGTGCGTTGTCGAAGGGGCGGTGGAGGACCATCATCAGGCGGCCGTCGAAGGTGTGGAAGAGCATGCCGTGACCGCTGTCGTCGCGTACCAGCGGCCGGTGCTGCTGCCACGGCCCCCTGATGGCGCCGGACCTGGAGGTGGCGTAGGTCTGCACATAGCCGCCGCTGATGCTCCCGTCCTGGCCGACCATGTTCTTCTCGTACGTCGACCACAGCATGAGCAGCGAGTCGTCAGGGGTGCGGTGGAGCTGGGGGCCGTCGGTGACGTAGGGCGGGAGCTGGTTCGGCAGGCCGGCGGGGAGCTGCTCGGTGATCCAGGACGCGTCCGAGGCCTTGAACAGGAGGACCGGGTCGCCGATCGACCGGGACAGGTCCGGGGCCAGCCGGATCGCCTCCATGGTTCCGTCGATGGTCTGCAGCCACTCGTGCGCGTACACCATCCAGGGCTGTCCGGACGGGTCGACGTGGAGCGTGCCGTCGAGGGTCATGAGGTTCTCGGGCGGGGTGGGGCGTACGGGGTCGACGACCGTGAAGGGGCCCAGCAGCGAGTCGGAGACGGCCGTGATCGTGCCGCGCATGTAGGCGGGTATCTGGAACGGCACGCCCCACCGGTTGGGCGGGGGAACCGGAATCGGCCTGTCCTGGTTGTGCAGCGTGGTGAACAGGTAGTACCTGCCGCCCCATTCGTGGACTTCCGGCGCCCATCCGCCGTCGGTCGCCCAGAGTTCCTTCTGCTCGGCGGCCAGGAAGACCACGACGGGGCGCGTCCAGTCGCGCAGGTCGTCGCTGCGGTAGACCATCGTGCCGGTGCCGTCCACGCCCGAAACTGAAGGGTCGTTGGACGTGTAGAGGTGATAGGCGCGCGTCCTCGTGTCCGCGACGACGAACGGATCGTGCAGCGGCATGTCGGGAAGGCGCATCAGTTCGCTCTCGGCCACGGCCGAAGACTACGTCGGCGGGAGCCGGGCGCGGCCGGGTCGCCGGGCGAGGCCGACGCCGTCAGCCGAGGCACACCACGAGCAGGCAGATCTGCGACGGCGAGGTCGCGGTCGGCGCGGGGCTCGTCGTCTGCGGCGGCTGCGAACTCGGCTCGGTGGCGGAGGGCGTGGGCGTCTGACCGGTCTGCGCCTCGTTGCGGTCGGAGGCCGTGTCCTCGGGGCTGGCCGAGGTCGGGGACGTCGTCTGCGGCTGAGGGGTCGACTCCGTCGTCGTACGCGGCGGGGCGGCCGAGTCCGGTTGCAGGTTCGAGGGCGTGCTCTGGGGCGGGGCGGCGGTGCGCTGCCGGCTGGGGCGCTCGGGCGCGGAGGACGTGGCAGAGGAGGGGGAGGAGGCGCCGGTGTCGGGCCGTGTCCTGCTCGGCCGCGTGTAAGGCGTCGACGGTTCGTCCGCGGTGTCCGTGTCCGCGCCGGCGGACTCCGGTGCCGTGGCCGCCTGCGCCCGGTCGCCGGACTGCTGGTTCATCGCGGACACCGTCAGGCCGCCACCGACGAGTGCCACGGCGGTCGCCACCACGGCCCGGCGCTGGTTCTTCTTCCAGCGGGCCCGCTGGCGACGCCGTGCCGCCCGTCCCAACGGGGCGGACGGCACGGGCACGAGGTCGTCACCCGGGTCGGTCCCCGGGTCCTCCCAAGCGGGCGCCGTGCCCGTCGTCGCCGAGATGGCCGGGGCCGGAACGGTGTACCCGTCGGCGGTGACCGGAGCGATGTCCGGGGCGTAGGCACCGCACCCGGGACACACCAGGGCGCCATTGAGATGCCGGCGGCAGGAGGAGCAGTAGTCCATCGGGGGTCTTCCTGGGTTGACGCACCGTCGACCCTCCGGGCCGCGGCCCGGGCACGTTCGTACGTGGGATCGAGCGGCCTGCCACGCTAACGAGGCTTTCGAGGGACTGTGTGCAGTCTGTGTGAGACTCCTGCGCGGGTTCTCCGGGGGCTCTGTGGGTTACCGCGGTGTGCTCCGCCCGGCCGGAGCGGGTTCACCGGGGACCGGGCTCCGGCTGAACCGCCTCGTGTCCGTTGAGTGCTTCGGTCATCTGGCGCTGCGTCTGCTCGGCCACCGCACGAGCTTCCTCCACGACGTCACCGCGCTCACGCACCAGGCTCTCGTAGACCGGGAGGTGATCGTTTCGAGTTGAGCTGGATATCACAGGGCTGGTCCTTCTTTGTTTTCGTACCCGGATGAACGAGCGGTGTCGACAGAGCCGTTCAACCGGCCGGGCTGAGATCCGCACACAATCATGCCCGGCCGATCGCAAGACAATCCCGTGGCCGACATCCGGGTAAACCACGGCAGGCAGAATGCAATTGAGGAGAATTCGAATTCATTCTGTGCCCGCGGTGAAAACATCCTGCGATGGTCCGGTCACCTCGTTCGTGCCGGCGCGCACGACGGGGCGTACCGGTACGCGGCGGGCCGGCGGCCGAGAAAACGCTTGGACTCCGGGGGTGCCGTCGCGGGACGATTTGGTTCCAGTCGGCACACAACACCACAGGGTTGGAATGGGATCGCCCGAATCGCGAGAGGTTCCGCGGAGCAAGGGCTCGGTGCTCCTTGCCCTCCGATACTACGGACGGGAGTTGGCGCGGCTCAGATGGCTGACGCTACCCGCGATGCTGCTGCCCGCACTGGGCAACATCGGCATCAACTACATCGCGCCGCTCATCGTCGCGAAGCTCGTCGGCCGCATCGCCGGTGACGCCGGTATCGACCTCGGCTCGACGCTGCCGTACGTTCTCGGCTTCGCCGGTGTCCTGCTGCTCGCGGAAATACTGTGGCGCATCGGCCTGCACTGTCTGAACCGCCTTGCCGCCCGCGGTATCGAGCGGCTGTACGTGGTCGGTTTGGACGAGCTGTTCGCCAAGGACGCGGCGTTCTTCCACGACAACTTCGCCGGGGCGCTGACCAAGCGGGTGCTGAGTTTCGCGTCCCGCTTCGAGGAGTTCGTCGACACACTGACGTTCCAGGTCGTGGGCAGTCTGGTGCCGCTCGTGTTCGGGTCGGTGGTGCTGTGGCGCTATGAACCGCTGCTCGTTGTCGGCCTGTTGACGATGATCGCGGTCACGGCGCTGTTCGTGGTGCCCCTCATCCGCCGCCGTCAGGCGCTCGTCGACAAGCGTGAGGAGGCCATCGCCAGGGTGGCGGGCCATGTCGCCGACAGCCTGATGAACATGGACACGGTCCGGGCGTTCGCGGCCGAGGAACGCGAGGCCGCCGAGCACCGTTCCCGCGTCGCGGCCTCGCGACGGCTCACGCTGCGGTCGTGGGACTACGGCAATCTGCGCATCGACACGCTGGTCGCGCCGATGTCCGTACTCACCAACGCGCTGGGCCTGTTGCTCGCGGTCGCGCTCGGCGGGGGCAGCCTCGGTGTGGAGGCGGTCGTGGTCGCCTTCACGTACTACACGAACGCGACGCGGATCATGTTCGAGTTCAACCAGATCTACCGCCGCCTGGAGAGCTCGATGACGGAGGCCTCGCAGTTCACCGAACTGCTGCTGGCGCCGCCCACCGTGCTCGACCCGCCGTCGCCGGCGCCGCTGCCCGGGGCCGCGGACGTCCGCTTCGAGCAGGTGACCTTCGCCCACGGGGGCGCGCAGCCGCTCTTCGAAGACCTCGACCTGGCCGTGCCCAGCGGGACGAAGATCGGCCTCGTCGGACGGTCCGGCGGAGGCAAGACCACCCTCACCCGGCTGCTGCTGCGGATGACGGACATCGAGGCGGGCCGGATTCTGATCGGAGGACAGGACATCAGCGGGCTGCGCCAGGCCGACCTGCGCGGTCTGATCGCGTATGTGCCGCAGGACCCGGCGATGTTCCACCGGACCCTGCGGGAGAACATCGCGTTCGCCCGGCCGGACGCCAGCGACGCCGAGATCCGCCGCGCGGCCGAGGCGGCGCACGTCGCGGAGTTCGCCGACGCGTTACCGGACGGCTTCGACACCATGGTGGGCGAGCGCGGCGTGAAGCTGTCCGGCGGACAGCGCCAGCGGGTCGCTCTCGCCAGGGCGATCCTGCGCGACGCGCCGATCCTGCTGCTCGACGAGGCCACCAGCGCGCTGGACTCCGAGAGCGAGATCCTCGTCCAGGAGGCGCTGTGGCGGCTCATGGAGGGCCGCACGGCGCTCGTGGTGGCGCACCGGCTGAGCACGGTCGCCACCATGGACCGACTCGTCGTCCTCGACCGCGGACGGATCATCGAGCAGGGCACGCACCAGGAACTGCTCGCGTCGGAGGGCGCGTACGCGAAGCTGTGGCAGCACCAGTCGGGCGGCTTCCTCGACGAGGACGCCATCGACGACCCCGCCGACGGCATCCCCGCCCGGGCCGACCTGCTCTGAACGCGAGCCGGGCGGACGTCTCGACGCGAGCCGGGTGAGCGAGGGAGGCCTCGCGAACCGCCGAGGGCGCGGCGCGGCCGCACGGCTGCGGGTGAGCGGCTGTGTCGCTCCTCTGTAGGCGTCGGCCGTGTCGCTCCCCTGTAGGCGACGGACGGCAGCTGTCGGGGATCTGTCGGCGGCAGCCGGGATCTTGTGGATGGGGGCGACGGGCCGTGAACGCACGGCCCGTCCGCCACCGCCGGACCGTCCCGAGCGCAAGGAGC
This sequence comes from Streptomyces sp. NPDC058697, assembly GCF_042715345.1. NCBI lineage: Bacteria > Bacillati > Actinomycetota > Actinomycetes > Kitasatosporales > Streptomycetaceae > Streptomyces > Streptomyces sp. NPDC058697. Next base: position 966,601 of record NZ_JBHXSU010000001.1, on the reverse strand, counting down.
GTGCCATGTCGTCCGCAGCCCAGTCCCGCCAGTCCGGCCAGTCCCGCCAGTCCCGGCCGTGGTCCGTTCACCGGCTCCCGCGTGCCGACGGCAAGACCTTCCTGGTCACCGGCGGCAACGCGGGCATCGGGTACTTCGTCGCCGAGCAGCTCGCCGGCACCGGCGCCACGGTGGTCCTCGGCAGCCGTGACGCGGCCAGGGCCGAAGCGGCCATGGTCTCCATCCGCTCCCGTGTCCCCGACGCACGCGTACGTCATCTGAGGCTGGACCTCGCCGACCTGCCCTCGCTGCGGGCCTGTGCGGACGCGCTGGCGGTGGACCGTCTGGACGCGGTGGTCCACAACGCCGGCGTCCTGATCGAAGAGCCGGAGCGCCGGGAGACCGCGGACGGCAACGAGTGGATGTTCGGCATCAACCACCTGGGGCACTTCGCGCTGACGGCATGGCTCGCGCCCCTGCTGGCCGCCGCGCCCGCCGCCCGCGTCGTCACCACCGGAAGCTTCACGGGCAAGTCCGTGCGGCTGGACCTCGCCGACCTGCAGAGCACCCGGGACTACCGGCCCAAGCGCACCTACTCCCGCTCCAAGCTGGCGCAGATGCTCTTCGGCTTCGAGCTCGACCGCCGGCTGCGGGCCGCCGCGAGCACCGTGTCGAGCGTGGTGACCCACCCCGGCGGTGCGCTGGACTCCCTGACACCCGATCGCGCGGACGTGCACCGGCGCACCACCGGCGAACGGCTGCGGGGCCTGCCCGCCGGTCTGCTCGTCCAGGGCAAGGAGCACGCCGCGTGGCCTGCCGTACGGGCTGTTCTCGATCCGTCCGTGAGTGGCGGGCAGCTGTGGGGACCCCGGGTCTTCGGCCTGCGAGGCCTGCCCGCGCTCGAACCCGTGCGCGACGCTCTGGCCGACCGGGCCGTCGCGGCACGTCTGTGGGAGGCCAGCCGCGACCTGACCGGTGTCGATCCGGCCTTCGGGCTCACGTGAGTGTGAATCCCGTATCTGGGTAGCCGCCTGCTCCGGCGGCCGGAGGCGTCCGGACAAGTGGCCCGGCTCACATGGCGCGGGGCGGGCGGGGCCGACACGATGGTGCGCGTCACCGGGCAGGCTGAAGGGATCCAAATGTTCCGCAAGGTGCTGGTCGCCAACCGTGGTGAGATCGCTATTCGCGCGTTCCGCGCCGGCTTTGAGCTGGGCGCGCGAACCGTGGCCGTCTTCCCGCACGAGGATCGCAATTCACTGCACCGGTTGAAGGCGGACGAGGCCTATGAGATCGGACTGCCGGGACACCCGGTCCGGGCCTACCTCTCCGTGGAGGAGATCGTCCGCGCGGCACAGCGGGCGGGAGCGGACGCGGTCTACCCGGGATACGGGTTCCTGTCCGAGAACCCCGATCTGGCGCGCGCCTGCGAGGAGGCCGGCATCACCTTCGTCGGCCCCAGCGCCGACACGCTGGAGCTGACCGGCAACAAGGCGCGCGCGGTGGCAGCCGCCCGCGCGGCCGGCGTACCGGTGCTCGGCTCCTCGGAACCCTCCACAGACGTGGACGAACTCGTCCGCGCCGCCGAGGACATCGGCTTCCCGGTGTTCGTGAAGGCCGTCGCCGGCGGTGGCGGGCGTGGCATGCGGCGGGTCGAGGAGCCCTCCCAGCTGCGCGAGTCCATCGAGGCGGCGGCGCGCGAGGCGGCCTCCGCGTTCGGCGACTCCACGGTCTTCCTGGAGAAGGCCGTCGTCGAACCCCGCCACATCGAGGTGCAGATCCTCGCCGACGGGGAGGGCAATGTCATCCACCTCTTCGAGCGCGACTGTTCGGTGCAGCGCCGCCACCAGAAGGTGATCGAGCTTGCTCCCGCGCCGAACCTCGCCCCCGAGCTGCGCGACCGGATCTGCGCCGACGCCGTACGGTTCGCCCGGGAGATCGGCTACCGCAACGCCGGCACTGTGGAGTTCCTCCTCGACCCCGAGGGCAACTACCACTTCATCGAGATGAACCCGCGCATCCAGGTCGAGCACACGGTGACCGAGGAGGTCACCGACGTCGACCTCGTGCAGTCGCAGCTGCGCATCGCCTCCGGCGAGACCCTGGCCGACCTCGGGCTCTCCCAGGAGACCGTCACCCTGCACGGCGCCGCACTCCAGTGCCGTATCACCACCGAGGACCCGGCCAACGGCTTCCGCCCGGACACCGGAAAGATCAGCGCCTACCGCTCGCCCGGCGGCTCGGGCATCCGCCTGGACGGCGGCACCACCCACGCCGGTACGGACATCAGCGCGCACTTCGACTCGATGCTGGTCAAACTCACCTGCCGGGGGCGCGATTTCAACACCGCGATCGGCCGGGCCAGGCGTGCCGTGGCCGAGTTCCGCATCCGAGGCGTGGCCACCAACATCCCGTTCCTGCAGGCCGTGCTCGATGACCCGGACTTCCGGGCCGGCCGGGTCACGACGTCGTTCATCGAGAAGCGTCCGCACCTCCTCACGGCCCGCCACTCCGCCGACCGCGGTACGAAGCTGCTCACCTACCTCGCCGACATCACGGTGAACAAGCCGCACGGCGAGCGGCCCGAGCTGAGCGACCCTGTCACCAAGGTGCCGCCCGTGCCGGCCACGGAGCCGCCCGCCGGGTCCCGGCAGCGGCTCGTCGAACTCGGCCCCGAGGGCTTCGCCCGCTGGCTGCGCGAGTCACCGGCCATCGGCGTCACCGACACCACGTTCCGCGACGCCCACCAGTCGCTGCTCGCCACCCGGGTGCGTACCAAGGACATGCTCGCCGTCGCGCCCGTCGTGGCGCGGACCCTGCCCGAGCTGCTGTCCCTGGAGTGCTGGGGCGGCGCCACCTACGACGTCGCGCTCCGCTTCCTGGCCGAAGACCCCTGGGAACGCCTGGCCGCGCTCCGGGAGGCCGTGCCGAACATCTGTCTGCAGATGCTGCTGCGAGGCCGCAACACCGTGGGCTACACGCCGTACCCGACCGAGGTGACGGACGCCTTCGTGCAGGAGGCCGCGGCGACCGGCATCGACATCTTCCGGATCTTCGACGCGCTGAACGACGTCGGACAGATGCGCCCCGCCATCGACGCCGTACGGGAGACGGGAACGGCGATCGCCGAGGTCGCCCTCTGCTACACCTCCGACCTGTCCGACCCGTCCGAGCGGCTCTACACGCTGGACTACTACCTCCGCCTCGCCGAGCAGATCGTCGAGGCGGGGGCCCACGTCCTGGCCGTCAAGGACATGGCGGGCCTGCTGCGGGCCCCGGCCGCCGCGACCCTCGTATCGGCGCTGCGCCGCGAGTTCGACCTGCCGGTGCACATCCACACCCACGACACCGCGGGCGGTCAGCTCGCCACCTACCTCGCGGCGATCCAGGCCGGCGCGGACGCGGTCGACGGGGCGGTGGCCTCGATGGCGGGCACCACCTCGCAGCCGTCGCTGTCGGGCATCGTCGCCGCGACCGACTACACCGAGCGGTCCACCGGGCTCAGCCTCCAGGCCGTGGGCGACCTGGAGCCGTACTGGGAGAGCGTCCGCAAGATCTACGCGCCGTTCGAGGCGGGGCTGGCCTCGCCGACCGGGCGGGTCTACCACCACGAGATCCCCGGCGGACAGCTCTCCAACCTGCGCACCCAGGCGGTCGCGCTCGGCCTCGGCGACCGGTTCGAGGACATCGAGGCGATGTACGCCGCCGCCGACCGCATCCTCGGCCATCTGGTGAAGGTCACCCCGTCCTCGAAGGTGGTCGGTGACCTCGCGCTCCACCTGGTGGGCGCAGGCGTGTCGCCCGCGGACTTCGAGGCGACGCCGAACAGGTTCGACATCCCCGACTCCGTCATCGGCTTCCTCCGCGGCGAGCTGGGCAACCCGCCCGGCGGCTGGCCCGAGCCGTTCCGCACCAAGGCACTGGAGGGCCGCGCCGCCCCCAAGCCCGTCGAGGAACCGACCGCGGACGACCGTACGGGCCTTGCGAAGGCCCGTCGTACGACGCTCAACCGGCTGCTGTTCCCCGGGCCGACACGCGAGTTCGAGACACACCGTCAGACCTACGGCGACACCAGCGTGCTGGACAGCAAGCACTTCTTCTACGGGCTGCGTCCGGGGAAGGAGTACGCGGTCGACCTCGAACAGGGCGTACGGCTGCTCATCGAGCTGGAGGCCGTGGGCGAGGCGGACGAACGCGGGATGCGCAGCGTGATGTCCACCCTGAACGGCCAGTTGCGGCCGATCCAGGTGCGCGACACCTCGGTCGCCTCCGACGTCCCGGCGACGGAGAAGGCCGACCGGGCCAACCCCGGCCATGTCGCCGCGCCGTTCGCCGGGGTCGTGACGCTCGCGGTCGCCGAGGGCGACGAGGTGGCGGCCGGTGCCACGGTGGCCACCATCGAGGCCATGAAGATGGAAGCCTCGGTGACCGCGTCGAAGGCCGGCACGGTGTCCAGGCTGGCCATCAACAAGATCCAGCAGGTGGAGGGCGGCGACCTGCTCGTTGAGATCGGCTGACCGGGCCGGCGGTTCGGGCCGGAGGGTGTTGAGGGGTCCCGGGGGCGGTTCGCCGCCCCCCGCCGCCCCCGGGCGGGCAAGACCGTCGGCGAGCGCGTGGGCGTGTACCTCCATCGAGCTGTGGGGATCACTGCAGGGCGGTGAGCTGGGCGGTCACTCCCGGGCGGTGAGCCAGCCGGTGTCCGACCAGATCGCCGTCGGCGGGATCCGGTCCGCGTAGCCGGCGTCCTTCTCCAGCCGCGCCCGGACGCTCTCGTGCACATGCGCGCCCTGCGGAAGCCCGCGGCGCCGGTAGGTGAGCAGGGCCCAGACCCAGCCCATCCGGTGCACCTTGCCCAGGGCGTCCTCGGGCACGAGGGTCACCTCGCGCTCGTAGGCCCGGGGCTTGAGGAGGAGACGTGCCTCGGGCTCGCCGTCCCGCCGTTCGAGGGCGCCGTCCACGACCCACTTCAGGGCGATCGTCGGGAGGCGGGGATCGTCGTCGAAGGTCCCGCCGATGTCGGAATGGACCCCGGCGAACCACACCTGCTCGACGGTCGACGGCACGGGCTTCTTCTTGTCCCCGGCGGCAGGGGTGACGAGGTACTCGCGGTACGGTCTGCGCTTCTCGTCGATGGACACGGCGTGGCGGATGCGGCGGACGTTCGGGGCCTGACGGGTGTACGGCCAGCGCAGGTTCCAGCGCAGGAGGCCCGCGGCCTTCACGGAGTCCCAGATCCCCAGGTACTCGACGCGGATGCCGACCCGCCCGTCGACCGCGTTGCTGAACGCGCCCGCGAAACGGTGGAGTTGGTCCCAGTCCTCCCGCGTCCAGTCCTTGTTCCGCGCGTACACGGACACGGCGTACGGGACGAGGTTCTCCATGCCGGGCCGCATCAGACCGACCGCCTTGAGCATTCCCACCAGGGCACGGGCCGTGTAGGCGCCGCGGCTGAAGCCGAACACGTAGATGCGGTCGCCCGGTTGGTAGTGCCGCATCAGATACGTGTAGGCCTCGGCGAGGTTGGTCCGTATTCCGGAGCCGAAGGCGAGACCGAGGAGTTTCGACAGATGCCGGCCGACAGGCGTCCAGGAGCCCGCGGCCGAGAACGTGCCGACACCGGGGTCGTAATAGGCGATCTGCCGGGCGGGATCGCTCAGGTCCAGCATTTCGTAGAGCCGGACGACATTGGTGTTCCCTTTCGCCTTCAACTGATTGCCCGTGCCGTCCAGACAGACGACGAGATTCCTGGCCATGGCGGTCCTCACGTTCACCGAGAAACACGATCATTGGTGACATATCGGGACACAGTGGATGTCTCAGGAATATAATAAGGAAAATGCTGCCTGCGGGCATGCTCCGGTGCGGTAGTAGGGGTTCCGGAGGATCCATGGCCGGTTCCGTGGTCCATCTCGATGAACACGCCGGTCCGCCGTGCACCCACGCACTGGTCATCGGCGTCGGCAAGTATCCCCATCTCGCCGGTGGCGAGGCACCGGTCGCCGATCCCGACGGGATGCGGCAGCTCAGCTCGCCGCCCATCTCCGCCCGTACGCTCGCGACCTGGCTGCTCGCCGAGTACCACGATCCCGGGCGACCGCTCGGCAGTCTCGCCCTGCTGCTCAGCGAGGAAGCGCCGGCCCCGTTCGTGAACCCCCGCACCCAGAAGGCCCACGAGGTGGAGACCGCCACCATCGACAACATCCTCACGGCGGTCACCCAGTGGTACGACCGCGGCGACAGCCATGTCGACAACCGGCTCGTCTTCTACTTCTGCGGCCACGGCGTCTCGCAGGGTGACGACATGGCGCTGCTGGCCGCGGACATCTTCGCGGACGAGCACAACCCCCTCAACAGCGCACTGGACTTCGCGGGCCTGATGAACGGCCTCAAGCGGTGCAGGGCAAGCGAGCAGGTCTTCTTCGTCGACGCCTGCAGGTCCAACTCCGATGTCCTCATCGAGCGTTCGGGCGCGCGGTTCGCGGGGCGCTCGCCCCTCGGCGCCGGGACACGGCCGCTGGATCTGCCGCGCCGCTTCCACATCCCGTACTACGCCACCCTGTCCGGCGACCGCTCGCACGCGCGGCCCGGTCAGGTGAGCCTGTTCACCGAGGCCCTGCTGAAGAGCTTCTCCGGCGCGGCGAGCGACGATCCCGAGGGGGACTGGCGGGTCGACACCTCCGACCTGCTGAAGGCGATCGACCACTTCATGCGCCAGCCGCGGTTCGCCGGTGCGGTCGCGGGTGTCCAGGTCCCCTCGGTCGGCGAACTGCCCGTGTTCGTCCTCCACCAGCTGTCAGGCCCGCCGGTCGTCCCGGTGTACGTCGGCTGCGATCCCGCCGAGGACAACGCCGAGGCCGAGTTCGTCTGCCGTGAGGACGGTCTCGAGAGGCTGCATCGGGCCGCGGGCGAGGTCGACGGCGAGAACCCCGACAGCGAGTGGGCCATCGAACTGCGCTTCGGGGACTACGACTTCGAGGCCCGACTCGGCGACCAGGACGTGCGGACGAAGTCCGTCACGGTACGTCCGGTGTTCCGCCGCGTGAAGTTGGAGAAGCCATGAGCGCGGGCCTGAGCGTCAACGTCGAACTGAGCCTCCATGAAGCCGACCTCGCCGACGGGGCCAAGGTGGTCGGCAACATCTACCCGTCCGAGGGCAGCGGCCCCGGCCACCGTGCCGTCCTCTTCCCCTGCGGGACCACGGCCCCTCCGGCGCGGTTCGAGGTCGACCCCGGCCACTACATCGTGTCGGCCACGCTGCCCTCCGGGGTCGTGCTCTCCAAGGACGCCGAGGTGGCGGACGGCGACGAGAAGCAGGTGACGCTCCGCCCGGCGGCCTCGCCCTTCGCGTCCCACTCCTGGCAGCACCTCATGGGCAACATCGAGTCCTACGGGGCCTACCACGACGGGCTCACGATTCCCGTGCCCCGCTCCCTGGGCTCGCGGTCCGGGACCTGGGAGCGCGGCGCGTTCATCGAACCCGGACACGCGGCCTGGGTCGGCGACCCCAAGCCGAAGAGCTGGCAGTTCCCGGCCATGCTCCGGCTGACCGACGGGCCCGCGAAGCAACTGGTCGCGTTCGAGATCGCCCGCTCCGAACCGCACTCCGTCGCCAGTCTCGAACTGGGCGACGCCGCCGCACGGCTGTACCGCTTCGGCGATCACGGCCCGGTCGACGAGCGGGGCGGCCGCACGCTCGACGTGCCCCTGGGTCCACGCCAGTTCCTGGTCGTCTCGCTGGCCGGCACCGAGTACGTCGTCACCCTGCCCGCGCCCTGGGGTGCTGCGCAGATCGAGGTCCTCGTCAACGAACGGCAGAGCCCGACCGGCAGCGCCGTCTCGGTCTCCGTACGGGACAGCCGGGTGGGGCCCGCCCTGGCCTACATGGCCCGGGGAGCCTTCGACGCGGCGGCGACGCTGGTCAGGGACGCGGAGACCATGCTCTACGACGGCAGGATGACCAACCCGCTCGCGGCGGTGGCGGGCGCCTACGTCCTCGTCGGCAGCGAGCTGACCGAGCGGCCGCACCGCTGGGACCCGTGGCTGTCCCGGCTGCGGCACGAGTTCGACTGGATGAGCGACGGATCCCTGCTCTGGGCCATGCGGCACCTGCGCCGGGCCCACACCGAGCCGGAGCGCGAGGCGGCGCGCGAAGCCCTGGTCGAGGCCTTCGACCGCGGAGTGCCGGTCTTCACGCTGGGCCTGAGCCGCCTCATCCACGGGCTCTCCGAGTTCCCCGACGACCCCGGGTGCGCCGAGCGGCTCGAACAGGCCCGCCGCCTGTCGTGGCGTGTCGACATGCGCGAGCCGTTCGTGATCGTCGCTCTGCGAGGGAGACAGCAATGATCCGGTTCACGATGATGCCCGGCGAGGACGGCGACTGCCTGCTCCTGGAGTACGGCGACGGCGGCTTCGTACACAGGATCCTCGTCGACGGCGGCCGCTCGGGCACGTACCCGCTGATCAAGCCCACGCTCGCCGGGCTCGACGGTCAGGTCGACGTCCTGGTCGTCACCCATGTCGACCAGGACCACATCCTCGGCGTGCTCGCCCTGCTGGACGACCCGGACCGGTCGGTGGAGTTCGGGGACGTGTGGTTCAACGGCTTCGACCACCTGCTCGACACCGAGGGGTTCGGTGCCCAGGACGGGGAGAAGCTCACCAGCGCCCTGCTGGAACAGAAGGTGCCGTGGAACGACGCGTTCGGCGGACGCAGTGTCGAGGTCGGCCGGGAACTCGCGTGGTTCGACGACGGATCCACGATGGACGTGCTCTCACCCGACCGCAGGCAGCTGGAGAAGCTGGCGCCCGCCTGGGCCGCGGAATGCGCCAGACACGGTCTGATCCCCGGCCGGGATCCCGAGGAGAACCCCCCGGTACCGGGCTTCGAGCACTTCGGCGGGGTGAACGTGGACCGGCTGGCCGCGTCGGTGTTCAAGCCGGACACGTCGAAGACGAACGTGTCGAGCATCGGCCTGCTCTTCGAGTTCGAGGACAAGCGGGTCGTCCTCACCGGTGACGCGGACGACCGCCGGCTCGTGGCGTCGATACGGCCCAGGGCCGAGGCGGAGGGCGGACGGATGCACGTCGACCTCCTCAAGGTCGCCCACCACGGCAGCGACCACAACCTCTCCAACGAGCTCCTCGGCCTGATCGACTGCGACCGCTACCTGATATCGACCAGCGGCGCGCGGCACGACCATCCCAACGAGATCGCCATCGCCCGGATCCTCAAGCACGGCGGCGCCGAGAAGGAACTCGTCTTCAACTACCGCGACCGTGCGGCGCTGTGGGACGTCACGGGCCTGAAGGATCGCTTCGGCTACACCGTGACGGCCCCGGCACCGGACGAGCCGGACGGGTTCGTCGCTCTCGAACTCTGAGAGCTCCGGGGCAGGACGGGCGCCCGTCGTCAGGACAGGTGGCCGATGTGCGCGAGGGCCTGCTTGAGGAGGGCTCCGGTGCCGCCCGGCATCTCGTTGATGACCACGGGCGAGGCGGCCTCCTCGGGGCTGAACCAGACCAGGTCGAGAGCGTCCTGCCTCGGGCGGCAGTCACCGGACACCGGCACGATGTACGCGAGGGACACCGCGTGCTGGCGGGGGTCGTGGAACGGCGTCACCCCGAGTGTCGGGAAGTACTCGGCGACGGTGAAGGGCTGCAGCGAGGCCGGGACGCGGGGGAGTGCGACGGGGCCGAGATCCTTCTCCAGGTGGCGCAGCAGGGCGTCCCGCACCCGCTCGTGGTGCAGCACCCGGCCGGAGACGAGCGCGCGGCTGACCGTCCCGTCCGACCCGATCCGGAGCAGCAGTCCGATGCTGGTGACTTCGCCGCTGTCGTCGACGCGGACCGGTACGGCCTCCACGTACAGGATCGGCATGCGTGCGCGCGCCTGCTCCAGTTCGTCGTGCGGGAGCCAGCCGGGCGTGGTTTCGGTCATGTCAGACATTGGTTGATCATACTTTCAGGGTCTCGTCTCGCGAGCGTGTCGCGTGACACAGCGGGCCCGGGGTCACGGCTCGCCCGTGGCCCCGGCCCTCTGTATACATCCGCCCGGTTCCTCGGGGACGTCGTCAGGACGTCGGCTCGGTGACCTTCGTGGCCGTGCGGTGGGCGAGCAGGGAGTCGAGGATCTCGCCGGACCGGACCGCCGTGGTGGACAGCAGGGTCGAGGTGAGTCCGTGCGTGTGCTCGGTCGCGCCCTGCAGATAGATGCCCGCCGTGACGTCGGGCGTGAGCTCGACACGGTGGTCGCGTCCGACGCGCACGGCGTCCTTGTCGTCCCGCAGGCAGAGTTTCGCGGTCCTGCCCAGGAGGGTGTCGAGGTCCCTGGGGCGGTAGCCGGTCGCGTGGACCAGCAGGTCCGCGGAGAGCACCTCCCGTTCCCCGGTGGGGAGATACTCGACGGTGACCTCCAGGTGGTCGTCGAGACTGCGTACGTCCCGGATGCGGGACACGTTGCGCAGGCGCAGCCGCTCACGGCCCTGCACCTTCTCGCGGTACATGGTCGCGTACAGCGACTCGATGAGATCCATGTCGACCACCGAGTAGTTGGTGCTGCGGTGGTAGTCGACCAGGGACTGCTTCACCTCCGGTTTGGAGCGGAAGTAGACGTCCACCGCCTCCGGGTCGAAGATCCGGTTGGCGAACGGACTGTCGTCGGCGGGCGTGTAGCCGTACTTGGCGAAGATCGCGCAGATCTCCGACTCGGGGAAGGACTGGTGGAGGTAGTCCACCGCCTCGGCCGCGCTCTGGCCCGCGCCGAGCACCAGGACGCGGCCCACCGGGGTACCGGACTCGTTCAACTCGCGTACACGCGGGACGAGTTGGCTGTTGTGCCAGATGCGGTCGGACAGGGCGGTGTCCGGTGGCAGGTGCGGCTCCAGGCCGACGGCCACCGAGATGTTCCGCGCCCTGCGGGTGACGGTCCGGTCCGGGGCCCCGGGTACGCGGCTGACCACGTCGAGCCAGCGGACCTCCCCGTCGGGTCCGGTCACCGGGTCGACCGACACGACCTCGTCGGAGTAATCGACGAGGTGGGCCACCCGGGCGGCGGCCCATTCGAAGTACTCGTGGAACTCGATCCGTAGCGGGAACAGCGTCTTCGCGTTGAGGAAGTCCACCATCCTGCCCCGCTCCCGCAGGAAGCACAGGAAGCTGAAGTCGCTGGTCGGGTTGCGCATGGTGACCAGGTCCTTGAGAAAGGACACCTGCATCGTGGCGTCTTCGATGAGCATCCCCCGGTGCCAGCCGAACGACGGCTGGCGCTCCAGGAATCCCGCGCGGATCCGGTGCTCCGGAGCGACTTGGGCGTTGTGTTCCTCAACCGCAATGGCCAGTGCGAGATTTGACGGCCCGAAACCTATACCGAGCACGTCAAGGATGGCGTCCGGCTCGTCATGCAGTGCGTTCACCGCAGCTTTCCTTCCCCTAGGCGCCACTGATGTTAAATAAGGTTAGCCTTACCTTGCAATGGTGTGTCCTAGGAGAGGATCGACGATGCGGGTCGCCATGTTCGGCCATCACACCTGGGGGCGCCGCACGCTCCAGGCTCTGCCGGAGTCCGGCCTGGCCGAGAAGCACGGGGCCCGCAGCGGGCGGCGTCCGTGAACGGGGCCGTCGTGGCCGAAACGGCCACCTCCTCCTCCGATACCGATACCGAGTCCGCCGCCGCCGATCTCACCGATCACCTCGTGGCGCTCGAAGCCCTGCGCGGACACACGGTCGTCGTCAAGTACGGCGGCCACGCGATGACCGACGACACGCTCCGGCGGGCCTTCGCACAGGACGTCCTCACCCTGCGGCACGCCGGTGTCAGACCGGTCGTCGTGCACGGCGGCGGTCCGCAGATCGGCGCCCACCTGGACCGGCTGGGCCTCAAGTCGTCCTTCCTGAACGGGCTCCGGGTCACCACTCCGGAGACCATGGAAGTCGTCCGCATGGTGCTGTCCGGCAAGGTCCAGAAGGAACTCGTCGCACTGCTCAACGAACACGGCCCGTACGCCGTCGGCCTCAGCGGTGAGGACGGGCGGACCCTGACCGCCGTCAAGCGGTACGCCGAAGTGGCCGGTGAGCCCGTCGACATCGGGCTGGTCGGCGATGTGGCGCGGGTGAACACCGCGGTGGTCCGCATCCTGCTCGACAGCGGCCACATCCCGGTGATCTCCTCCGTCGGCCGGGGCGAGGACGGGCAGGTCTACAACGTCAACGCCGATACGGCGGCAGGGGCGTTGGCGGCCGCGCTGGGGACGCGGATCCTGGTCGTCCTCACCGATGTTCCCGGGCTGTACGCCGACTGGCCCGAGAGCGACCGGATCGTCGACCGGATCGGCGCGGGGGAACTGGAGCGGTTGCTGCCGACGCTGAACGGCGGCATGGGGCCCAAGATGGAGGCCTGTCTGAGGGCTGTCAGGGGTGGGGTGGGAGCGGCCCGGGTGCTCGACGGGCGCGCGCCGCACGCGTTGCTCGACGGGCTGGCGGGTGTGGTCGGAACGGGGACGACGATCGTGCCGTGACGCTCCGCTGGGAGCGGGTTGTTCGGCTGCGGGTGCGTGGGGGCTGGTCGCGCCCCGCGGCGGAGCCGCAAATCGACACAGCCCCGCGCCCCTGGCCGCGGCCGGCCCCGAGCGCCCCGGGTTCGGCGAGCGGATTGCGGATCAGGGTCCGAATCACCTGGTCCGGTGGGATGTTGGCCGCGCCGGGCGCCGGTGACAGCAAGTAGAGGGCGGCCAGGGGGACGGTCGACAGCGCCACGAGAAGGGCAAGGGGCGCGCGCCCCCTGCGTGTCGCCTCGCGGTCTCCGACCGGCGGCTCCCTTGGGTGGGGCGGGCCCGCATCGTAGAGGGAGCGCCCCCGCCGTGCGGAGACGGGAAGTTCCGCACGGCGGGGGCGTCCGGCCGGCCCAACGGGACCGTGCTGGGGCCGGGGTATCAGGGGCGGGTGGTGAGATACCCGCCCATGGAGGTGAAGTACTGCGTCGCGGGCAGCTCGCGGCCGTCCTCGGTCCGTACGCGGGTGATGGCCAGGCCGTGGTTGCGGCCGGTGCGCGCGTCTGCTCCGGCGACGATCACCACGCCCTCGCCCTCGCGGTAGAAGATGCGGCCGGGCGTCCCGCCGTAGCGGCCCTGGGACACCACCGCGGCCAGGACCTCAAGTCGCTTGCCCTTGTGGAAGGTGAAGGCGCTGGGGTACGGCTCGGACTGGGCGCGGACCAGGCGCTCCAGGTCCTCGGCCGGCCAGGCCCAGTCGATGCGGATGTCCTCGGCGGCCCGCTTGTGGAAGAAGCTCGCCTGGGACCGGTCCTGCTTGGTGAACTCCGTCTGCCCGGCGGCGATGAGGTCGAGGGCGCCGACGGTGACCGGGGCGATGAGGTCGACGGTCTTGTGGAAGAGGTCGGTGGCCGTGTCCGTCGGTCCGACCGGTACCGCCTCCTGACGGACGATGTCGCCCGCGTCGAGCTCGTCGTTCATCATGTGCGCGGTGACGCCCACTTCGGTCTCGCCGTTGATCAGGGCCCAGATCAGCGGGGAGAAGCCGGCGTACTTCGGCAGCAGCGAGTCGTGGACGTTCAGCGTGCCGTGGCGCGGCAGGTCGAAGATGCGCGGGGGGATCCACGTCCGCCAGTTGTTCGCCACGAGGATGTCCGGGTCGGCCTCCTTGAGGCGCTCGAACAACTCGTCGTCGTCGGGGCGGTTGCGGATCAGCACCGGGACGCCGTGCTCCTCGGCGAGGTCGGCGACGGAGTCGCTCCAGATCTTCTCGTACGCGTGGTCGCTCTTGGGGTGGGTCACGACCAGCACCACGTCGTGTTCGGAGTCCAGGAGGGCTTGCAGGGTGCGGTGGCCCCAGGTCTGGTAACCGAACATGACGACCCGCATGGGGTTCCTCCTCGAAGGCAGGGGATGGACCGCGGTCAGTAAAGCAAGGCTTACCTTAGTATGCAACGGGGGTGTGCGGTGCCCCAGTTGGCGAGTGCCGGTGCCTGATTGCCCGGTTCGTCCGGTCGACAGCCTTATGGGATTAGCTTAGGCTAACCTAAATTCCCGGGCGGGCTCGGCTGTTGGCCTGCCCACCTTTCGTACCTCGTACCTTCCCCCACGCCTGACAGGCGACTGCCCCGCACGATGGGAGTGACATGTCACAGGTTCTTCCTGATGACGCACCACTGGTCCACGACCTCATTGGCATCGGTTTCGGACCGTCCAATGTGGCCATGGCGATCGCACTCGGCGAGCACAACGCACGAGCGGGCGAGCAGGAGGCGATCACCGCTCACTTCTTCGAGCAGCAGCCGTGCTTCGGCTGGCACCGGGGCATGCTGATCGACGACGCGACCATGCAGGTGTCCTTCCTCAAGGACCTGGTGACGCTCCGGAACCCGGCCAGCGAGTTCAGCTTCCTCTGCTACCTGAAGAGCAAGGGCCGGCTGATCGACTTCATCAACCACAAGAACCTCTTCCCGCTGCGGGTCGAGTTCCACGACTACCTGGAGTGGGCCGCGGCCCAGGTCGAGGACATGGCCTCCTACGGCCACGAGGTCGTCGGCGTCGCGCCCGTCGTCCGCGACGGAACCGTGGAGCACCTGGAGGTGACGGTCCGGTCGGCGGAGGGTCTCGCGGTCCACCGGGCCCGCAACCTGGTCCTCGGCACCGGGATGCGCCCCCTCATGCCGGAGGGCGTCGAGACGGGCGACCGCGTCTGGCACAACTCCGAACTGCTGGCGAAGGTCGACCGGTTGGAGGGCACCTCGCCCTCCCGGTTCATCGTCGTGGGCGCCGGCCAGAGCGCCGCCGAGAACGTCGCCTACCTGCACCGACGCTTCCCCGAGGCCGAGGTCTGCGCGGTCTTCTCCCGCTACGGGTACAGCCCCGCCGACGACAGCAGCTTCGCCAACCGGATATTCGATCCCGCGGCCGTCGACGAGTACTTCGCCGCGCCCGAGAACGTCAAGCGCCGACTGATGGACTACCACGGCAACACCAACTACTCCGTGGTGGACATCGACCTGATCGAGGACCTGTACCGGCAGACGTACCAGGAGAAGGTCCTCGGCACCGAGCGGCTGCGCTTCCTCAACGTGTCCCGGCTGACCGACGTCGAGGAGACCGAGGGCACGGCCCGTGCCACCGTGACGTCCCTCGTCACCGGCGAGGAGACCCTCCTCGACGCGGACGTCGTGGTCTTCGCCACCGGCTACAGCCCCGCCGACCCCCTCGGACTCCTCGGCGAGGTCGCGGACCACTGCCTGCGCGACGAAGAGGGCCGCGTCCGCGTCGAGCGCGACTACCGCATCGTGACGGACCCCGAACTGCGCTGCGGCATCTACCTCCAGGGCGGTACGGAACACACGCACGGCATCACGTCGTCCCTGCTGTCCAACACCGCGACCAGGGTCGGGGAGATCCTGGACTCGCTCCTCGCCCGGGGCGTCAAGTCCCCTTCGGACGAGGCCAGGACGGTCGCCGCGTGAAACGCCCGGGCCATGCTTCTCCAGTGGATCAATAGGGATAACGTACTTCGCCATGGGCACGACTGCGGTTGAGCGCCCCGCGCCCAGGGGCACAGACGCCCGCCGGCGGCGGGTGGTGGGTTTGGGCATGCTGGTGGTGGTCCTCGTGGCCGCGGGGGTGGTGTCGTTGGCCGTCGGTGCGCGCTCGTTGAGCCCCGCCGAGGTGTGGCACGGGCTGTTCGCGGCGCCCGACTCCGACCAGCGGCTCACCGAGATCAGGCTCATCGTGCGGACCGTGCGGGTGCCCCGGACGGTGCTCGCGATCGTGGCGGGCATCGCGCTGGGGGTCGGCGGGGCGCTGATCCAGGGGTACACGCGCAACCCGATCGCGGACACGGGCCTGTTGGGCGTGAACGCCGGCGCCTCGTTCGCGGTGGTGTCGGTGATCGCCGTGTTCGGGTTCTCCAACCCGTTCCAGTACGTCTGGTTCGCCTTCCTGGGAGCGGCGGTCGCCGGTGTCGTCGTGTTCGGCCTCGCGAGCATCGGCCGGGGCGCCGGCAATCCGTTGACGCTCGCCCTGGCCGGGCAGGGGATCACGGTGTTCCTCGCGGCGATGACCACCGCGGTCGCGCTGACGGACCTGGCGTCGCTGAACGCGCTGCGGTTCTGGAACGCGGGCTCCGTGGCCGGCGTCGGATTCGACGTCATCTGGCCGGTGACCGCGTTCATCGTGGTCGGCCTTGTGCTGGCCCTGGCCATGCTGCCCTCGCTCAACCTGCTCAACCTGGGCGACGACGTGGCGCGGGGGCTCGGGGTGAACATCGCGCTGAGCCGGACCGTCGGCATCCTCGCCATCACCCTGCTCGCGGGCGCGGCGACGGCCGCCTGCGGCCCCATCGCGTTCCTCGGGCTCATGGTGGCCCACGTGGCCCGGTACCTGACCGGTCCGGACTACCGCTGGCTGGTGCCGTACGCGGGTCTGCTCGGCGCCGTCGTCCTCCTGGCCTGCGACATCGTGGGGCGACTTGTAGTGCGGCCGGGCGAGTTGGACGCGGGTGTCCTCGTCGCCCTCCTGGGCGCTCCGTTCTTCGCGGTCCTGGTGTGGCGCGGAAAGTTCAAGAACGCATGAACGGGACAGACGTGAAGGCATCGGTGGCGCCGGGTGTGCGGCTCGGCCAGGTCTCGTTCGTATGGCGGCCGTTGATCGTGTTCGTCACGCTGCTGCTGGCGGCGGCGACCTTTCTGGTGTTCTGCGTGTCCATCGGCGTGGGGGACTTCCCCATCGGCCTGAACCGGGTGATCGCCACGATCCTCGGCCGGGGCGAGCGGGTCGACGAGTTCGTGATCATGGACCTGCGGATGCCGCGTGCCCTGGCCGGCCTCGTCGTGGGGATCGCCCTCGGGGTGTCCGGGGCGATCACGCAGTCCATCGCGCGCAATCCGCTGGCCAGCCCGGACATTCTGGGGGTCACCGGGGGCGCCAGCGCGGTCTCGGTGTTCCTGGTGACGGTGTCGGGCGGGACCGCGACGGCGATCGTCAGCTCCGTGGGCCTGTCCGCGGCGGCGCTCCTGGGCGGGCTGGGCACGGGTCTGCTGGTGTACTTCCTGGCGTGGCGGCGCGGGGTCGACGGCTTCCGGCTCATCCTCATCGGCATCTCGGTGAGCGCGGTGATGGAGGCGATCACGACCTGGCTGCTGGTCACGGCCGACATCCGGGACGTGGCCAAGGCCCAGGCGTGGCTGGTCGGTTCGCTGGACAACCGGTCCTGGGGCGAGGTCCGGATAGCGCTCTGGTGCACGCTCGTCCTCCTGGTCGTCGTGGCGAGTGTCGCGTTCCAGTTCAAGCCGATGCACTTCGGCGACGAGATCGCCGCGGGCCTGGGCGTCCGGTACTCGATGGTGCGGGCCGTCCTGCTGCTGTGCGCGGTGCTGCTGGCCGCCGCGGCGGTGAGCGCGGCGGGCCCGGTGCCCTTCGTCGCGCTGGTGGCACCGCAGGTGGCGATGCGTCTGGCGAGATGTCCGACGCCGCCGATGGTGGCCTCGGGACTGGTCGGGGCGCTGCTCCTGATCGGCGCGGACCTGGTGGCGCGCACGGCACTGCCCATCAGTCTCCCGGTCGGTGTCGTCACCGCCGCGATCGGCGGCCCCTTCCTCGTCTACCTCCTGGTGCGGGCGAATCTCAGATAACTGGTACAAAGAGTTAGGCAAACCTAAGTAGGCGGAGGGGGATTCGTGGCCGCGCAGCACATCGCCGAGGTCGAGTCCGGGGTCGGTGACACCTCGCGGCTGGCAGCCAGGGGTATCACGGTCGGGTACGGCGGCCGGATCGTCATCGACGAGCTCGATGTGGCGATACCGCCAGGGGTGATCACCACGGTCATCGGCCCCAACGGCTGTGGCAAGTCGACCCTGTTGAGGACCCTGTCGCGGCTGCTCAAGCCGACCATGGGGACGGTCGTGCTCGACGGCGACGACATCGGCAGGCTCAGGACCAGGGACGTGGCCAAGAAGCTCGGCCTGCTGCCCCAGGCACCGGTGGCGCCGGAAGGGCTGACGGTGTCCGACCTGGTCGCCAGGGGCCGCCATCCGCACCAGAGTTGGCTGCGGCAGTGGTCGTCGGACGATGTCGCCGTCGTGGAGCGCGCGCTGGCCATGACCGGGGTGTCCGACCTCGCCGACCGGCCCGTCGACTCGCTGTCCGGCGGGCAGCGTCAGCGCGTGTGGATCTCGATGACCCTGGCCCAGGGCACCGACCTGCTGCTGCTCGACGAGCCGACCACGTACCTGGACCTGGCGCACGCGATCGACGTCCTCGACCTGGTGGACGACCTGCACGAGTCGGGGTGCACCGTGGTCATGGTGCTGCACGACCTCAACCTCGCCACGCGCTACAGCGACAACCTCGTCGTGATGAGGGAGGGGGCGATCCTGGCGCAGGGACATCCGCGTGACGTGATCACCGCCGAACTGCTCCACGAGGCGTTCGGGCTGCGCGCCAAGGTGATCGACGACCCGGTGGGCGACCGGCCGCTCATCGTGCCGATAGGCCGCGCTCACGTCCAACTCGACTAGATCCGCATAAAGATGACTAGTTAGGCTAGGCTAACCTCACTTCGCCAGGATAAGGTTTGCCTGCCCTAAGACAGGGTGCAGCGGACGGCGCTAAAGCAAGGGATCTGGGATGTTCCTCCTTCGAACGACGCGTATGAAGCCATGGCGGCGGTTGGCGGCGACGGTTTCCGCGGCGACGCTCGGCGTCGGTCTTCTCGCGGGATGCGGTTCCGACTCGAAGGAAGAGTCGAACGACAGCGCCCCGGCTGCCAAGTCCGGCGCATTCCCCGTCACCGTGGAGCACGCGTTCGGATCCACGAAGGTCGCCGAGGCCCCCAAGCGCGTGGTCACCGTCGGCTACACGGACGACCAGAGCGTCCTGGCGTTCGGCATCAAGCCGGTCGGCATGGTCGACCAGTACCCGAACCCGGCGGGCCAGAGCCCCGACATCAACACCCAGTGGCCCTGGGTGAAGGACAAGTGGGGCGACGCCAAGCCCGAGGTCATCATGAAGAACGGTGACGCCGGCCCCAACTACGAGAAGATCGCGGCCCTGCGGCCCGACCTGATCATCGCGGTCTACTCCGAGGTCGACAAGGCCGCCTACGACAAGCTCTCCCAGATCGCCCCGACGGTGGGCCGCACCAAGGCCGAGAAGGAGCCGTTCAGCGCTCCGTGGCAGGACAACGCGCTGCAGATCGCCAAGGCGGTCGGCAAGGCCGACGAGGGCGAGAAGATGGTGGCGGGCATCCAGGCCCAGCTCGACACCGCCAAGAAGGAACACCCGGAGTTCGCCGACCAGAAGGCCGTCGCGCTGTCCTGGTACAAGGACGCGGTCAACCCCTTCACCTCCACCGACGTGCGCGGACAGCTGCTGACGGGCATCGGCTACCAGTACCAGACCGAGATCGACAAGGTCGCGGACGGCAGCTTCTCCACCGCGCTGTCCCCCGAGCGCATCGACCTGGTCGACGTCGACCGCATCTTCGTCATCAACGACAAGGCGGACACGGCCGCCCTCAAGAAGTTCAAGTTGTTCACCAACCTGGACGCCGTGAAGAACGGCAAGGTCACCTACCTGCTGGACAGTGAGGGCCCGGCGATCGGCGCGGCCATCTCCCAGGGCACGCTGCTGTCCATGCCGTACGCGGTCGACGAGCTCGTCAAGTCGGCGGCCGGCTAAGGATGCTGATGGTCAACGGATCCCGTCCCCGACCCGATCTGGTTGTGGTGTGAGCACTACCGACACACGCGTCGCCTCGGCAACTCTGCGTACGGCGACGGGGGGTGAGGCCACCCGCTGGGTCGCGGCACACTGCCGCGAGGTGCCATGGCTGACCCTCGCCACCGTGCTCACCACGGTGGTGGGGGCGGCGCTCCAGGTGCTCCCGGTGCTCCTGCTCGGCCAGGTGGTCGACGGGGTGGTCGAGGGCGAGTCGCGCTCGGTCCTGGTCAGGGTCGGGGTGTTGATGGTGGCCGCCGCACTGCTCGGCGCGGTGGCCACCGCGATGTCGACGTACCTGATCGGGCGGCTGGGCGCGGATCTGCTCGCGCGGCTGCGCGAAGGCGCGGTCCGGGCGGTGCTCGGGATGCCCAGTGAGCGGATCGAGCAGGTCGGCCGGGGAGACGTGCTGTCCCGGGTCGGTGACGACGTCGCCGTGATCTCCAAGGGCATCCGGACGGCCATCCCCACGGTGTTCTCGGCGGGAGTGCTCGTCGTCATCGCCACGGTCGGCATGTTCGGCCTGGACTGGCGGCTCGGCCTGGCGGGCGCCGGCGCACTGCCCGCGTACGCGCTGGCCCTGCGCTGGTATCTGCCTCGCTCCGCCCCGCTCTACCGCAAGCAGCGGGTGGCCCAGGCCGACCGCGCGCAGGCGTTGATCAGTGGTCTGAACGGGATCGACACGGTCCGGGCGTACCGCCTGGAAGGTGCCGTCCGCGAGAAGGTCACCAGCGAGTCGTGGCGGGTGCGCGAGCTCGGCATCGAGGTGTTCCGGTTCTTCGGCCGGTTCGTCGGCAGGGAGAACCGCGCCGAGTTCATCGGTCTCGTCCTGATCCTCGTGGTGGGGTACGCCCTGCTGGAGGCCGATGCCGCCAGCCTGGGCGAGGTGTCGGCGGCCCCGCTGATGTTCCACCGGCTGTTCACACCGCTGGGCGCCATCATGTTCACCTTCGACGAGGCGCAGAAGTCGGGCGCGAGCCTGACCCGGCTGGTCGGGGTGCTGGGGGAGGACGCGGAGGACCGGCTGGTGGGCGACGAGGCCGTCGCGCCCGCCGAAGCCGTGGCATATCAAGTGACGGTGGAGGGGCTGACGTTCAGCTATCCCGACACCGAGCAACCGGTCCTCAGGGATGTCGGCCTGACGATCCCGGCGGGCGGTTCCCTCGCGCTGGTGGGGGCGACGGGCGCGGGCAAGTCGACGCTGGCCGCGCTGATCGCCGGCATAGGGACACCGCAGGCCGGGTCGGTGCGCGTCGGGTCGACCGACCTCGCCGGTCTGGACGAGGCCGGGGCGCGGGCCCTGGTGAGCATCCTGACGCAGGAGACACATGTGTTCTCCGGTCCGCTCGCCGACGATCTGAGGCTGGCCGCGCCGGAGGCGACCGACGCCGAGTTGATGGACGCGTTGCGCACGGTCGGCGCCGGCGGCTGGGTCGACGCGCTGCCCGAGGGGCTGAACACCCTGGTCGGCGAGGGCGGCGAACGCCTGGACGTCACCAAGGTCGCCCAGATCGCGCTGGCCCGCCTGGTGTTGGGCCGGGCGCCGGTGGTGGTGCTCGACGAGTCGACCGCGGAGGCGGGCAGCGAGGGCGCCGCCGAGCTGGAGCGGGCCGTGCTGGCCGCGTGTGCGGGCCGGACCACGCTGTTCGTGGCACACCGGCTGACCCAGGCGATGGCGGCGGACCGGATCGCCGTGCTGGACGCGGGACGCGTCGTTGAGCAGGGAACTCACGAGGAGTTGGTGGCTCTGGGCGGCCGCTACGCACGACTGTGGCGGGCCTGGCGCGAAGGCAGTTAGGTAAACCTAATTTAGGTTAGGCTAACTTTCATTACCTGGAAGGGACGCTGAGTCTTCGATGATGGAACCGAGCGCTCGTCTCGTACTGCTTTCTCCCACGCGCCTTGCCGACGTACGCAGGCGGACCGGCGACTTCTCCGACCGGACCATCGTCGAGGCGTGCTCCATCGGCCTGTCGTACTGGGCGACGGGCCGGAGCCCCGACGGCATCGACCTCACCCCCGGCACCCTGTTCGCCGACGTCCTCGCGTGGGTCGACAACGGCGGGGACGGGCCCGGCGGTCGGGAGAACGGCGGTCGGGAGGCCGGCGAGGACGGCTGGAGCATCGCCGTCCCGGCGGGCGCCATGCAGTCCGACGCGCAGCTCGCGCTGGACGACCTGGCCGACTTCCCGGACCGGCCCATCGGCACCATCGGCCCGTCCGGCGTGGCCGCGCGGATCGAGGCCCTGGCCGAGTGGAACGACACCGAGGCCGACCGGGTCCGACCGACCATGGTGGAGATGTTCCGCGAGCAGGCGCGTACCAGGCCGGACGCCGTTGCCGTCGTCGACGAGCACCGCTCCCTGACGTACCGTCAGGCTGCCGAGCTGTCCAGCCAGTTGGCCCACCATCTGATCGAGCGCGGACTCACCGCCGAACAGGTCGTCGGCATCTCGCTGGGCCGCTCCGCCGACATGGTGATCGGGCTGCTCGGCGTCCTCCAGGCCGGGTGCGCGTTCGTCCCGCTCGATCCGCAGTGGCCCGCCGCACGCCGAGCCGTCGTCATCGAGGACGCCCGGGTCGTGCTGCAGCTCAACGACTCCGGCGAGCGGGCCCCGGGTGAACCCGACGCCGTGCCCGTCGACCTCGGCGACTGGAAGTTCGGCTCCCACCCCACCGGCGGGACCGGCATCGCCGTCGACGGTGACGCCCTGGCGTACGTGATCTTCACATCCGGTTCGACCGGGCGGCCCAAGGGCGCGATGATCCGTCACGAGGCCATCAGCGAGCGCCTGTTGTGGCAGGTCGACGAGATCCTCGGCTTCGGCCACGACGACGCGTCGCTGTTCAAGGCGCCGTTGTCCTTCGACATCTCCATCAACGAGATCTTCCTGCCGCTGGTGTCCGGCGGCAGGCTGGTGGTCCTGCGGCCCGGCGGCGAACGCGACCCGCACCACCTGCTCGGCGTCATCGCCGAACACCGCGTCACCTTCACCTACTTGGTGTCGTCCATGCTGGACGTACTCCTGGACATCGCGGGCGACTCCGGAGACCTGGACAGCCTGCGGCACGTGTGGTGCGGCGGCGAGGTGCTGACCCCGGAGCTGTACGAGCGGTTCCGCACCCGCCTCGACATCCCCATGTACCACGGCTACGGCCCGGCCGAGACGACGATCGGCGTCTCGCACGTCATCTACCGGGGCGCGGCGGAACGCCTGTCGACGTCGATCGGCAAGGCCAACCCCAACACCCAGCTGTACGTGCTGGACGACGAACTGCGCCCGGTCCCGGTGGGAGTCGGCGGCGAACTGTACGTGGGCGGCTTCCTCCTGGGCCGCGGGTACGTCAACGCGCCCGGCCTGACGGCCTCCCGGTTCGTCGCGAACCCCTTCGCCGCGGACGGGTCCCGGCTGTACCGGACCGGTGACCTCGCGAGGTTCACCCCGGACGGATCGCTGGACTTCCTCGGCCGGGCCGACAACCAGATCAAGATCCGCGGAATGCGGCTGGAGATCGAGGACGTCGAGGTCGGTCTCGCCGAACACCCCGGCGTACGGCACACCTGCGTCGTCGCCAAGAAGAACGCGGCCGGCGGCACCTACCTCGTGGGGTACGTGATCCCGGCCGCCGGGAGCGAGACCCTGCGGGCGGACGAGGTCAAGCAGTGGGCCGCCGAGCACATGGTCGAGTACATGGTGCCCGCCCATGTCGTCGTGATGAAGGAGTTCCCGCTCACCGCGAACGGCAAGCTCGACCGGAACGCGCTGCCGGAGCCCACCGTCGGGACGGGCTCGATCGTCCCGCCCACCACCGAGAACGAGTGCGCGGTGTGCGCGGCGATCGCGGCGCTGCTGCAACTGGACGAGGTCGGCGTCGACCAGGACTTCTTCCAGCTCGGCGGCGACAGCATCCTGGCGATCTCACTGCTGAGCGCGCTGCGCGACGCGGGTCTCTACGTCACGACACGGCAGATCTTCACCCACACCGTGGTGGGGGCACTGGCGGCGGTGGCGAGCCGCGAGGACGTCTCCACCGTCGACCACGCGGACGTCGCCACCGGTTCCGTCGTGGGCTCGCCCATCGTGCAGTGGCTCGGCGAGACCACGGACACGATCGACGGCTTCGTCCAGTCGGTGGTGCTGAACACCCCGGCGGACCTGACCGCCGACGCCCTCGACGAGATCCTCGCCGCCCTGACCGGCCGGCACGACATGCTGCGCGCCCAGCTGGTGCGCGGCGACCGCTGGAGCTTCCACATACCGGAGGCGGACCGGGCCGCCCCGGCGTGGCAGGAGAGCGAGGGGCCGCTCGACGAGTGCGTCGCGCTCGCCACAGAAGGACTCGACCCTGCGGGCGGAGCGATGCTGCGTGCCGTCTGGCGCCGCGAGGCACGCCAACTGGTCCTGGTCGCCCACCACGTGGTGATCGACGGCGTGTCCTGGCGGGTCCTGATGGAGGACCTGGCCACGGCATGGCGGCAGCTCTCCTCGGGTACGCCGATCGAACTGCCCGCGGTGGGCACGTCCTTCCGGCGCTGGACGCAGTTGCTGGACCGCGCGGCCTTCGACGCGGACAGCGCCTACTACTGGCGTCCCCTGCCGGGAACGGACCAACTGGTGGGCAGGCGCGCGCTGTCCGAAGCCGACACGGTCGCGCGGGAGCGCCTGCGGACCGTCTCCGTCGGCCCCGAGGCCACGGCCGCGCTGCTGGGCGAGATCCCCGCGAAGTTCCACGCGGGCGTCAACGACGTACTGCTGACCGCGCTCGCCGTCACCCTCGCCCGGTGGCGCCGCGACCACGGGCAGGACCAGACGTTCGCGCACATCGAACTCGAAGGCCACGGCCGCGAAGGCCGGTTCGTCGCGGGCACCGCCGGCTTCGAACCCGAACTGTCCCGCACCGTGGGCTGGTTCACCACGCTCTTCCCGGTCACCGTGGACCCCGGCGCGGCGAGCGACCTCACCGCACCCGAGTACCTGGCCGCCGCACTCAAGGCGGTCAAGGAGGACCTCGCCCGGGTACCGGACAACGGCGTCTCCTACGGCGCCCTGCGCTACCTGGCCCAGAGCGAGTTCGACGCGCCCGCACCGCAGGTGCTCTTCAACTACCTGGGCCGCTTCGACGCGGGCTCGTCCGGCGACTGGCAACTCGCGGGCACCACCGGCCAGTTGGGCGAGAAGCGCGACCCGAGGATGCGCCTGCCGCGCGCCCTGGAGTTCAACGCGATCGCCGAACCCGCCGCCTCGACCGGCGAGTACGAACTGGTCACCACCATCTCCTGGCCCGACGGGATGTTCACCGAAGAGGACATCACGACGCTCGGCGAGTACTTCCGGGTGGCCCTGGCCGGACTGGCCGCGCTCGACCAAGGCGGCCACACCCCCAGCGACTTCCCCCTGGTGCCCCTGACACAGACGGACGTCGACGCCCTGGACGGCCCGGAGCTGCGGGACATCCTGCCGCTGACCCCGTTGCAGGAGGGCCTGTACTTCCACTCGGTCTTCGACGACGACTCGGCCGGCAGCTACGTCGAGCAGCAACTGCTCACGCTGGACGGCGAGGTGGACGCCGACCGGCTCGCGGCGGCGGCCACCCGCCTGCTCTCGCTGTACCCGAACCTGGCCGCGCGGTTCGTGGCCCTCGCCGACGGCCGCGTGGTCTCCGTACTGGACAGCGGTGTTCAGGCACCCTTCACCACGCTGGACCGCCCCGGCATCACCGACGACGAGATACGCGACCACGCGGAGCGGGACCGCCGCGCCGGATTCGACCTGGCCACCGGACCGCTGATGCGCTACACGCTCGTCCGCGCGGGCTCCGGCCGCAGCGTCCTGGTGCAGACCGTGCACCACATCATCGCCGACGGCTGGTCGGTACCCCCGATGCTCCGCGCGCTGCTGGCCGAGTACCACGCGCCGGGGACCGTGTACGCGATCGGCGGCTTCCCCGACTACGTGAGCTGGCTCGCCGGACGCGACGCCGACGAGAGCGACCGGGTCTGGCAGGAGCAGCTCGCCGAGCTGCCCGGCCCCTCGCTCGTCGCCGAGGGACACACGCCCTCCGACCGGTTCGCCGACATCGCGGTGGAGCCGGCGGACGACATCGACGCGGCCGTCCGGTCCGCCGGGGTGCCGCTGAGCGCGGCCGTGCACAGCGCCTGGGCCGTGACGCTGGGCGGCATCCTGCACGGCAGGGACGTCGTGTTCGGCTCCACGGTGTCCGGGCGCGACGCGGAGGTGCCCGGCATCGAGAACATGGTGGGTCTGTTCATCAACACGATCCCCGTACGCGCCAGTTGGGCCGACACCACCACGGCGGGCGACCTGCTCGCCTCGGTACGGGAGCACCAGAGCGCAGTACTGCCTCACCAGCATGTCTCGCTGGCGAGGATCGGCCGCCAGGCCGGCGCCGGCTCCCTGTTCGACACCCTGGTCGTGTTCGACGTGGCGACCGACGTGGACGCGCTGCGGGGGCCCGACGACGAACTGGTCATCACCGACATCGTGAACGAGGGTGCCCCGCACTACCCGTTGACCCTGGTGGTGGAGCGCGCACTCGACGGCCGTCCGCGCTTCAACCTGATCTACGACGGCGAACTGCTGCGGGAGGCGAGCGCCCAGGAGATCCTGCGCACGTTCACCCGGACCCTGTCCGACCTGCTCACGCGGCCCGACGCCCTGGTCGACTCCCTGGCGTCCGAGGACGACCGGCGTCCCGCGCGCATCACTCCGACCACCCTGGGCGGACTGTTCGACGCCGCCGCGCGCCGGGACCCGGCCGCCACCGCCGTCACCCAGTGCGCTCTCGACGGCGGCACCAGGTCACTGACGTACGGCGAACTGTCGGACGCGAAGGACGAGTTGGCCTCGGTGCTGCGTGCGTCCGGGGTCGCGCCCGGCAAACGGGTCGCCGTCGCCGTCCCGCGTTCCCTTGAGCAGGTCGTCGCCCTGGTCGCGATCGTCGGCGCGGGCGGTGCGTACGTGCCGTTGGACCTGGCGTACCCGGACGAACGGCTGGAGTACATCCTCGCCGACTCCGCTCCGCAGGTCGTTCTCGTGGACCGCGAGCAGCGGGAACGCTTCACGGAACTGCTGGCCCGGGCGGGCGTCCCGGCCCGCGTGCTCGTACAGGGGGACGAGCCGCAGGGAGATGGGCAGACGTGGGGGGACGGGCAGGCGCCGGTCTCCAACGAGCCGGTTCCGGCGGTCAGTTGGCGCGACCCCGCGTATGTGATCTACACGTCCGGATCGACCGGCCGGCCCAAGGGTGTGGTCGTCCCGCACTCCAGCGTGGTGACGCTGCTCGCGAACACCCGGCCCGACATGGGCTTCGGCCCGTCCGACGTGTGGGTCCAGTTCCACTCCTTCTCCTTCGACTTCGCGGTCTGGGAGCTGTGGGGGGCGTTGGCCCATGGCGGTGAGCTCCTTGTCCCGGAGTACGGGCTGACCCGTTCCCCGGTCGACTTCCATCGGCTGGTCCGCGAGCGCGGAGTCACCGTGCTCAACCAGACCCCGTCGGCGTTCTACCAGTTCATCGAGGCCGACCGGCACGCCGGCGAGCTGGCCACCGCGCTGCGCCGGATCATTTTCGGCGGCGAGGCGCTCGATCCCGGGCGGCTGCGCGGCTGGGTCGAGCGGCACGGCACCGGCTCGCCCGAGCTGGTCAACATGTACGGCATCACCGAGACCACCGTCCACGTCACCCACCGGGTGCTGACCGACGAGGACTTCGGCCCCGGCGACGACGTCAGCCCGATCGGCGGTCCGATTCCCGGCCTGGCCACCTACCTGCTCGACGACCGGCTCCGGCCGGTGCCGCCGGGGCGGGTCGGCGCCATCTACGTGGCCGGCGACCAGGTGTCCCTCGGCTACCTGGGCAGGCCGGGGCTCACCGCTGGCCGGTTCGTGGCGAACCCGTTCGCCGACGACGGCTCCCGCATGTACCACACGGGCGACCTCGCCCGCCGCACGCTCGACGGCGAGCTGGAGTTCGCGGGCCGCGCCGACGACCAGGTCCAACTCAAGGGCTTCCGGATCGAGTTGGGCGAGGTGGAGTCCGCGATCAGGGAACTCGACGGCGTGGTCGACGTGGCCGTCACCGTGGCGGACAGCGGCGACCACCTGGTCGCCCACGTCGTGGGTTCACTGCCCGGCGACTTCACCGGCCTCCTGTCCACGAAGTTGCCCGTGCACATGGTGCCCGGGCGGGTGCTGTCGGTCGCCGCCTTGCCGCTGACGGTCAACGGCAAGCTGGACCGGCAGTCCCTGGCGGACCGGGCCAAGAGTGCCGCAGCAGGAGGGTCTTCGGCTGCGGGTGCGTCGTGGCTGGGCGCGCAGTTCCCCGCGCCCCTTACGGGGCAGGCCAGTGATTCCACGCTCGCCGAGCTGGTCGGTATCTTCGCGGACGCGCTACCCGGCTCCGCCGCGGACACCGTGGACGCCGACACCGACTTCTTCATGGCCGGAGGCGACAGCATCGTCGCGATCACCGTGATCAACCGGGCCAGGGCGCTCGGTCTCCCGATCGCGCCCCGGGACGTGTTCCTGTTCAGGACACCGCGCGCGCTCGCCGAGCACGTGGGTACGCGCACACCGCAGGCCACGGCGACGGACCCGGCACCCGCCCGCCGCGAGGACGGCCCGCTGACGCCGACGCCGATCATCCTGCGCCAGCGCGAACTGGGCGGATCGCTCGCCCGGTTCGCCCAGGCGAGGACGCTCGTGGCCCCCGAGGGCACCGGCTTCGCCGATGTCGAGCGCGCCGCGAACGCCGTCGTTTCCGCGCACCCGGCCCTCCGCCTGCGGCTGCGCGCCGAGCACGGGGTGTGGGCACTGCACACCGAACCCGCCGGCCACACCACAGTCGTACAGACGGACGACACCGACGCGACCACCGCCGCGAACGAAGCCGCCGGACGGCTCGATCCCGAGTCCGGGGACGTCATCGCGTTCTCGTGGCTGGCGGCGAACCGGACCCTGGTCGTCACCGTGCACCACCTCGCCATCGACTCGGTGTCCTGGCTGATCCTCCTCGACGACCTGGCCGCCGCCCTGCGCGGGGAGCCCCTGGCACCGCCGACCACGTCCTACGCCGAGTACGCCGAAGCACTCACGCTTCAGGCCACCTCCTCGATCGACGGCCTCGGGCACTGGGTCACCACGCTCAAGGCGCCCGAACTGCTGCCCGCGGTCGAGAGGTTGCGCGAGATCACGGTCGTGCTCGCGCCGGACGTGAGCGACCGCGTGACCCGTACCGCGCCCGCCGCACTCGGTGTCGGTCTCACCGAGTTGCTGTGCGGCGCCCTGCGCACCGCGCTGACCCGCGTACAGCCGTCACCCACCGACCTCGCGGTCGAACTGGAGCGGCACGGCCGGGTCCCGGCCCTCGAACATCACGACTACACGCGCACGGTCGGCTGGTTCACCTCCATCGCGCCCGTGCGGCTCACGCCGCACACCGACCCCGTCGCGGCGGCGCGCGAGGTCGCCGAACGCCAGCCGGACGAGTGCGGACACGTCGCCTACGGCGGGCTCAGGTACCTCAACCCGCAGACGGCCCCGCTCCTGACCGCCCGCCCGCAGGTGCTGTTCAACTACCTGGGCCGGGGCAGCGAGTCCCAGGCGCTGCACATCACCGGCGGCGACCAGGGCAGCCCGTACGCCGTCGAGGTCAACGCCTGGATCGACGAGGCCACCGGAAGCCTGCGCGCGGAGTTCATCCTCGCCGAGGGCATACCCGACGAGATCACCGAACACTGGCTCGGCGCGCTGAAGCACATCTCGGACGCCTCCGCGACGGCCGAGCGCACGGCACCGGTCACTCCGCTCCAGCGGGGCCTGTACTTCCAGGCCCAGATGGCGGGCTCGGCCGGACACTACGTCGCGCAGAGCTGGTTCACCTTCGACCGACGGCTGGACACCGACGCGCTGGCCGAGGCGATGGCGTACGTGATCGGTCGCCACCCGGTCGTGGGCGCCGGCTTCTCCACCGACGACGACGGAAACCCGGTCCAGGTCCTCAGGGCGGGCCGACGGGTCGACGTACGTACGGTCGAGCTGGCGACGGACGCCGAGGTCGACGCCCTGCGCGCCCGGGACCGGGACACGGGATTCGACCCGGGTGAGCCGCCGCTGATCCGGCTGACCGTGGTGCGGCTGCCCGACGGCCGCGACGGCCTGCTGCTGAGCTACCACCTGCTGCTGTGGGACGGCTGGTCCCGCGAGATCATGCTGCGGGACCTGTTCGACGCCTACCGGGCCGCCGTCGCGGGCGAACGACTGGACGCGGCTCCGGCCACGCCCAGCTTCGAGGACTACGCCCGGGCGCTCGACGCCAAGGACCCCGCCGTATCGGAACGCTTCTGGGCGGAGCACCTGGCAGGCCTCGCGGGCCCGACACTGCTCGCCGGACCGGCGCCGTCCCTCTCGGAGGAGCTGCCGCGTGCGCTCGTGCACCAGATGTCCGAGGAGCAGTCGGAACTGCTGCGGGAAGCGGCCAGGACGCACGGCGTCACACTGAACTCGGTGCTGACCGGCGCGTTCGGCCTCCTGCTCGGCGCCCATACGGGCCGCAGTGACGCCGTGTTCGGCGTGACCGTCTCCGGCCGGGAGGGCGAGGGGCTGTCCGACATCGTCGGCGTGCTGCTCAACACCGTGCCCATGTGGACACGGGCACGGCCGGACGACACGGTCGGCGAGTACCTGTCGGCCGTGCAGACGGCCAGGGTCGAGGCGATGGAGCACGAGCACCTCGGCCTCGGCGAGATCCAGCGGGCCAGCGGGCACGACACCCTGTTCGACAACCTGTTCGTGCTCCAGAACTTCCTGGACATGGACGCGTTCGCCGAGATGAACGCCCGGCACGGCATCACCTCGGTGAAGGCCGACGACTCCACCCACTATCCGTTCACCTGGGTCGTCACGCCCGGCGACCGGCTCACGGTCAAGCTGGAGCACCGCCACGGCGACACCGGCGACGCCCGTCGTCTCCTCGACGACTACCTGAGCGTGCTCGAAGACCTGGCCCGGTCGACAGGACCGGTCGGCGCGCTGCCCGGCCTGGGGGCGGAGCCCGATCCGGCCGAGCGCACGGAAGTCGGCACGGACACCGTCGTCGACCGGTTCGACCGGGCGGCGGACCGCGACCCGCAGCGGGTGGCGCTCGTCGCGCATGGCGAGACCATGACCTTCGCCCAACTGCGCGACCGCAGCCGCGCGGTGGCGGGTGTGCTGGCCGGGCGCGGTATCGGCACGGAGACGAACGTGGGTCTCGCGGTCCCGCGCTCCCTCGACTCGATCGTGGCGCTGTTCGCCGTGCTGCGCGTCGGCGCCGCGTACGTGCCGCTGGAACTGGACCACCCGGACGAGCGGATCGCCGCGATCGTCGAGGACGCCCGCCCGGACGTGATCCTCACCGTGAGCGCCGTCTCGCCCCGGCTGACCGGCGACCTCATCGAACTGGACCGCCCGTTGCCCGACGCCGAACCGTATGTGACGTTCGCGCCGGGCGCCCCGGACCGCCTGCGGCACCCCGCGTACACGATCTACACCTCCGGTTCGACCGGGAAGCCCAAGGGCGTGGTGACCGAGTACGCCGGGCTCACCAACATGCTGATCAACCATCAGCGCCGTATCTTCGAGCCGGTGTTGGCGGAGCACGAGCACCGGGTCTTCCGGATCGCGCACACCGTGTCGTTCGCCTTCGACATGTCGTGGGAGGAGCTGCTCTGGCTCGCGGACGGGCATGAAGTGCACATCTGTGACGAGGAGTTGCGCCGCGACGCACCCCGACTGGTAGAGTACTGCCTCGAATTCGGGATCGACGTCATCAACGTGACCCCGACCTACGCACAACAGCTGGTGGCGGAAGGGCTGTTGGACAACCCCGACCGACGGCCGGCACTGCTGCTGCTGGGCGGCGAGGCCGTCACCCCGACACTGTGGCAGCGGCTCGCCGAGACCGAGGGGACCGTCGGCTACAACCTGTACGGACCCACCGAGTACACGATCAACACCCTCGGCGTCGGCACCTTCGAGTGCCAGGACCCGGTGGTGGGTGTGGCGATCGACAACACCGACGTGTACGTACTGGACCCGTGGCTGCGCCCGCTTCCGGACGGGGTTCCCGGTGAGCTGTACGTGTCGGGCATCGGCATCGCGCGCGGCTATCTCGGGCAGCCCGCCCAGACCGCGCACCGCTTCGTCGCCTGCCCGTTCGGCGAACCCGGCGAGCGCATGTACCGCACCGGCGACCTGGTGGTCCGGCGGCCCGACGGCAACCTGATGTACCTGGGCCGCACCGACCAGCAGGTCAAGATCCGGGGACACCGCGTCGAACTGGGCGAGGTCGAGGCCCTGTTCGCGGCACACCCGGCCGTGCGGTTCGTCGCCGCGGTCGCCCAGCCCGACCCGCAGGTCGACGGGGCGTACCGGCTGGCCGCCTACCTCGTGCTCGACGGCGCCGACCTGGCCGCGGTCGCCGCCGAAGTGGGCGCCGGGCTACCGGACTTCCTGCGACCGACGCACTACGCCGAGGTCGACAGCATCCCGCTGACGGTGAACGGGAAGGCTGACACCGAGGCGCTGCCGGAGGCCAAGCCGCTGGGCGCGCTGACCACGGCGGGGGAGCGCGGACCTGAGACCGAGACCGAGACCACGGTGTGCGAGTTCTTCGCCGAGGCACTGGACCTGGACGACGACGAGGTGAGCGCGGTGAGCGACTTCGTGTCCCTGGGAGGGCACTCCATGCTGGCGGTGCGGCTGATCGGGCTGCTCCGCCGGGAGTACGGTCCAGTGATCACCATCCGAGACCTGTTGACCCTGCGAACCCCGGAAGCGATTGCCCGCCATCTCGATGACAACTCCTGACACGCAGCGGCCCCGCCCGGGGTCCGACATCCTCCGTACCGCACTGCGCCGCAACATCGGCGCCATGGTGTGGGGCACCGTCCTCATGGGCCTGTACCAGGCGGGTGAGACGGCCTTTCCGATCGCGCTCGGCCTGATCGTCGAGCACACGATGCAGGGAGACCGGAGCCTCGGCGCGCTCGGCCTGTCGATCGGCGCGCTTGCCGTGATCATCACGACCGTGTCGCTGTCGTGGCGGTTCGGGATGCGCGTCCTGCAGAAGGCCAACACGACCGAGGCACACCGCTGGCGGGTGCGGGTCGCGGCCTGCGGACTCCAGCCGGTGGCCAGGGACGTCGACCTCAAGTCCGGCGAGATCCTGACCATCGCCACCGAGGACGCCGACCAGACCGCCGACATCATCGAGGTGGTCCCGCTGCTGATCAGCTCGCTGGTCGCGGTGGTGGTCGCGGCGGTCGCGCTGGGCCTGGCCGACATCCGCCTCGGTCTGCTGGTGATCGTGGGAACCGTCGCGATCCTGTCCGTCCTGAGCGTGATGTCCAAGCGGATCGGCGCAAGCACCCAGGAGCAGCAGGCCCGGGTCGCGCGGGCCGGAGCGAAGGTCGCCGACCTGATCATCGGCCTCCGCCCGCTGCACGGCTTCGGCGGCAACCACGCGGCCTTCCGCTCCTACCGGAAGGTCAGCACGGAGGCCAAGCACCAGGCGATCACCGTCGCCAAGGTGAACGGCGTCTACGCGGGCACCGCGCTGGCCCTCAACGCGGCCCTCGCCGCCGCCGTCACCCTGACGGCGGGCTGGCTCGCGTTCGACGGCCGGATCACCATCGGGGAACTCGTCATGGCCGTCGGCCTGGCGCAGTTCATCATGGAACCGCTCAAACTGTTCTCGGAGATGCCGAAGTACGTGATGATCGCGCGGGCGTCCGCCGAACGGATGGCCCTGGTGCTGACCGCGCCGCCGGTGACCACGCCGGGCCCGGAACGCCCGGCCGCGGGCGGCTCCCTGGAGATCGACTGCGTCCGGTACGGGACCCTGCGCAAGCTGAAGTTCAAGGTGCCGGCAGGCGAGTTCGTGGCGATCGCCGTCTACCAGCCGCGCTCGGCGGCCGACCTCGCGTCGGTCCTGGCCGTGAACGTCCCGCCCGAGGCGTACGAGGGAGCGGTGCGGGTCGGCGGGCAGGAGCTCGCGGACCTGTCGGTCGAGGCGGTGCGCGAGCACATGCTGGTGAACCCGTACGACGGGGAGATCTTCGCGGGCACCCTCCGCACGAACATCGACCCGTCGGGCACCAGCCGGACGGTCCCCGAGGCCGTCGAGGCGTCCTTGCTGACCGATGTCGTCGCCCTGCACCGCGAAGGCCTCGACCACGGCGTCCGCGACCGCGGCGCGAACCTTTCAGGAGGACAGCGCCAACGGCTGTCCCTGGCCCGCGCGTTGGCCGCCGACACCGATGTCCTCGTCCTGCACGACCCGACGACGGCCGTCGACGCGGTCACCGAACAGCTCATCGCCCGCAACATCGCGAAACTGCGCCGCGGCCGCACCACCGTCGTACTCACCAGCAGCCCGGCCCTCCTGGACGCCGCCGACCGAGTCCTCGTCCTCGACGAAGGCGTAATCACAGCAGAAGACACCCACCGCAACCTCTTGGCCAAGGACGAGACGTACTGCTCGGCGGTGGCCCGGTAGCCCCCCAAGGATTGCGCCGTTCCCCGCGCCCCTCTTTAGGGGCGCGGGGAACGGCGCAATCTTTTAGGGGCGCGAGGAACTGCGCGACCAGCCCCCACCGAACCCGCAGACAACTACGGCGCGCCCCGCGGAGCGTCAAGCGCCCAGGCCACATCCCTGAGCAGGGCCTGCCGCCAGCCGGCCCGGTCATGGCCGGAGGCCGACCGAGAAACCCGCACAGCCGCCCCACCCTCAGAAGCCAACGCCTCAACCGCCTCACAGTGCGGCAACATCCGCGCCTCGTGCTCCCCCACATCGAACGCAACCCGCAGCCCAGCCAGTTCGGACCCCCGCCCCCGCAACCGCGCAGCGACGGACCCACCGAGCGGCCCGCCGAACGGATCGGCCAGACCCATCGCGTCGGGCGTCCACCAGAACGACCCCGACTGGCAGGCGACGCGCGACACCAACTCCGGGAACTCCAGCGCCGCGTACACCGCGCTCAGCCCGCCCAGACTCTGCCCGGCGACCACCAGCCGGTCCGGGTCGCAGGGGACGCCGGACTCCGCCACCAGCGGCAGCAGTTCGTCCCGCACCGCCTCCCACAGCTCGCGCCTGCACGCGAACTCGCCCTCCCTGTCCTTGCTCGGAAGAAAGACGAGAGTGACGGGAGGCATCTCACCACTGGCGACGGCCGAGTCGAACGCGGTCATCGCCGGGTGCAGATACAGCCAGTCGTCCCCGTCGAGCAGCAGGACCACCGGTCCGCCGCCGCCCACCGGATGGACCCGTACGGTACGCCGCCCGCCGAGCCGCTCACTGGCCCAGCGGAGCCGGGTGCGCGGGAGCGGCAGTACGACATCGCTGCCGGCACCGATGACGGGCCAGTGCGGCTGGGCCGGGGCGTCCGGGGTCGCGGCGATGGACCGGTCACCACCCGCACCGACCGGGTTGAACGGGTCGGCGTACGCTTCGTCGCCCGCGAGGAATCGGTAGGTCACCCGCAGCCGCACGGGCATGCGCACCTCGGCGTACCAGCAGTCCGTGTCGCCCCACTGGCGCACGGGCACCGGCTCCGACCAGCTCTCGAACTCGATGGTCGCCGGAGACCCGCGCCACAGGAACAGGGTCACCCAACCGCCGTTGCCGTCAGGGGCCGACGCGGGTGTCCCCGCCGCCGCCCAGAACTCGTCGGTGCCCGGTTTGCCGGGCAGTCCGTACGCGGCGAAGGCGTTCTCCCTGTCGGCCGCGGGGCCGGGAACGGCATCGGTCACGGCCGGACCCCTTCGATCGCCAGGCGCATGAACGTCTCCTTGTGAGAGGGAAGGGGCAAAGGCTAAGCTCGCCTCTAATTAGGCGAGCCTAACCTAATCATGGCATTGCTCTCCATCCCCGATTCCACCCCGACTCCATCCCCGATGCGCTTCCTGAAAGGGCCACCGAAGATGAGCACCAACCCTTTCGACGACACCGAAGGCCGCTTCCTGGTTCTGGTGAACGACGAGGGCCAGCACTCGCTCTGGCCGTCCTTCGCCGCGGTACCCGGGGGATGGACGGTCGCCTTCGACGAGAACACCCGAGAGGCGTGCCTGGACTTCATCGAGGCCAACTGGACCGATCTGCGCCCCCGATCCCTCGCGACGTCCAGGGACGCGTGACCCTGCCGACCACTCCGGGGGGACACCGCTGATGCTCTGCACCAGACTGACGAACGCCCGCTTCCTCACCATGGATCCGGACCACCCCGTCGCTCACGACCTGGGCATCTGGCGGGGCCGGATCGTGGGCCTGGACGAAGCGGTGACCTCCCTGCCGGCCCGCGAGGTGATCGACCTCCAGGGCGCCACCGTGCTGCCCGGGTTCATCGACAGCCATGTGCACCTGGCCTGGACCGGTTTCAAGGCGGGCACACCGAGCGTCGCCCCGTGCACCTCGGTCGAGGACGTCCTCGCCGCCGTGGCCGAAGCGGTGGCGCGTACGCCTGAAGGGGGCTGGGCCGACCTCGCGGGGTACGACCAGCGCGGCCTCGGACGCCATCTCACCGCCGCCGAACTGGACAAGGTCAGCGCCGGGCGAAAAGTGTTCATGATGCACGACTCCGGGCACGGCTGCATGGTCAACACGGCCGTCCTGGACCTGCTGCCCGCCGAACTCCCGCACGAGGAGGGCTTCCTGGCCGAGGGCGCCATGGGAGCCGCGCGGGCGCTTCGACTGCCGTACTCCCAGCAGGAGTTGGCCGACGCGATCGGGCTGGCCGCCCGGACCTGTCTTGCCGAGGGAGTGACGGCCTGTGCGGAGGCGGGCATCGGCGGTGTGCTGTTCGGCCACAGTCCGGTCGAGCTCGGCGCCTATCAACTCGCCCAGGAACAGGGCAAGTTGCCGATCAGGGTGCAGCTCATGGTGTCCGCGGACCGGCTGCGCCCCGTTACCGCGCACGCGAACGACGGCATTCCCCGCGCTCTCGACCTCGGGCTGCGCACCGGGTTCGGTGACGACCGGCTCTCCGTGGGCGCGCTGAAGATCTACACCGACGGCGGCATGATGGCCCGTACCGCCGCGCTGACCGGCCCGTACCAAGGGCTCGACCACACGGGCCAGTTGCAGGACGACCCCGAGACCCTCGCGGACACGATCGTCGACGGCCATCTCGCGGGCTGGCAGCTCGCCGTGCACGCCATCGGCGAC
The DNA here is from genome assembly GCF_042715345.1 of Streptomyces sp. NPDC058697. NCBI lineage: Bacteria > Bacillati > Actinomycetota > Actinomycetes > Kitasatosporales > Streptomycetaceae > Streptomyces > Streptomyces sp. NPDC058697. The sequence goes on along the minus strand of NZ_JBHXSU010000001.1, from coordinate 929,687 downwards.
CGGGCGGCCGATGTCGCCCTGGACGCACTGGAGCGGGCCCAGCGGATCCGGCCGCGCCCCGGCGCCCGGCACCGCATCGAGCACGCGGGCCTCATCCGGCCCGACCAGCTGGAGCGCTTCGCGCGGCTGGGCGTGACGGCCGTGATCCAGCCGAACTTCCTGCGCTACTTCGGCGACGACTACGCGGCGATCATGGGGGAGGCGCGGGCGCCCTGGCTGTACCGGGGGAGGGGTTTCCTGGAGCACGGGATCACGCTCGTGGGCAGCTCCGACCGGCCCGTCGCGGACGGATCGCCGCTCAGGGCCGTGCAGTTCATGGTCGAGCGCGCGTCGGAGTCGGGTCAGGTCATCGGCCCGGACGAGGGCATCACGGTCGACGAGGCCCTGCACGCGTACACCGTGGCCGGCGCCTTCGCCTGCCACTGGGAGGACAGTGCGGGAAGTCTGACCCCGGGGAAACGCGCAGACCTGGCCGTCCTGGGCGACGACCCAAGGAGTGTCGACGTCTCGCGCATCGGCGACATCGAGGTGGCCGCGACGTACGTCGACGGCCGTGAGACCGAGGAGGCCGCGTCGTGAGCACGCGGACGGACAACGACAACGCCCGGTACGCACACCTGTGGCAGGGGTCGCCTTATCCGCACCGGTGGGTGCTCTGGGACACCGCCGGCGACATCCTGGTGTTCGACCGGGACGCCAACGGCCTGGTGGACATCGACGACGAGGGTGTCCGGCACGAGGTGGTGCGCAGGATGCGGGCGGCGGGCGTACCGGAGAGTGACGACTATCCGGGTCGCCCCTGCTCGTGAACGACCCGCTTCGGCGAAGGCGGCGAAGGCGAAGGCGGGGAGGGCAAGACCAAGGGCAAGGGCGAGTGCATCACATGCTCTGTGCCGCCCTGCCGTGCAGGAGCTGGCGGATCAGCTGGTCGGTGGTGCACACGACGCTGGTGCGCCCGATCCAGCGCAGCGCCATGGAGTGGTCCTCGGCGGAGAAGTCGGCCACCGCGTCGGCCACGACGAACGGCTGGATGTCGTTCATGAAGGCGTCGGCGGCCGTCAGCAATATGCCGAGATGCGCCCGTACCCCGCAGAGGATCAGCTGGTCACGCCCCTCGGAGCGCAGCAGCCGGCCCAGATGACTGCGGAGGAAGGCGTTGTGGCGGACGTTGACCAGCACGTGTTCCCCCACCCTGGGCGTGAGTTCCGCGACGATCGCCGCGTCGTCGCCGGGCTCCTGACCGATGCCGGGGCCCCAGATGTCGGTCATCAGCCCTCGCTGGCCCGGGCGTTGGGCGGCCGGCTCGGCGCTGAACACCACCGGCATGCCGAGCGTCCCCGCGAGTTCGCGCAGGGTGGCGCTGTTGTCGAGCAACTCCACGACGGGCGGGCAGTCCGGCGGGAAGGCCTGGACGAAGTGGTTCTGCATGTCGTGGATCAACAGCGCGGCCCGTGCCGGATCGATCGTCCAGGGCGGGCCCGACGGGGGCACCGCGGAACGGTCGGGCATGGGATAGGAGTTGATGACCGGCAAGCCCATGGGCGGACTCCTCCCTGATGGCGTGTGCGCCGAGTCCGATTGAGGGAAGTTAGCTTAGCCTAAGCTAACTTGATGAGTGGTGGATCGTCAGGTGGCCGGTTCGGTCGAGTTACCAGGAGTTCGAGGAGCGAGGATCATGGCGAGCAGTACGTACCGGGACGCCTGGGGCATCCCGCATCTCCGGGCCTCCGATCCGTTGCGACTGGCCTTCGCCCAGGGGCGGAACGCGGCGCGCGACCGGGCCTGGCAGATCGAGACCGAAAGGCATCGCTCGCAGGGCACCACGGCCTCCTTCCTCGGGGCGGGCGCCGTCCCCTGGGACCGTTTCGTCCGCCGGGCCCGGCTCGACGACACGGCCCGGCGCTGCTTCGAGACGCTGGAGGAGGAGACGGCGGCCTGGGTGTCGGCGTACGTGGACGGGGTGAACGCCGGCCTTGAGCGGGGAGCGGCCGACGCGCCGGAGTTCGCGGCCGTGGGACTGGCCCCGGGAACCTGGCAGAAGTGGACGCCTCTCGGCGTCTGGCTCGCCCATCACATCCTCTTCGCCGGCTTCCCGACCAAGCTGTGGCGCGAGGAGGTCGCACGCCGGCTCGGCGACGAGGCCCTCGAACTCTTCGCCGCGGACGGTCCGGCCACCTCGGGTTCCAACGGCTGGCTGGTCGCGGGCGACCGCACCGCGTCCGGGTCCGCGCTCATCGCCGGCGACCCCCACCGCTTCATCCAGGACCCGGGCTTCTACCAGCAGATCCACCTCTCGTGCCCGGAGTACGACGTCGTCGGCTTCGCCGTTCCCGGGGTGCCCGGCATCGCGCACTTCGGCCACACCGGGACCGTGGCCTGGGCCATCACCAACGCCATGTCCGACTACCACGACCTCTACCGGGAGCGGCTGCGCACAGCGGGCGACGGCGTCGAGGCGCTGGGGCCCGAGGGGTGGCGGCCGGCCGCCCGGCACCGGGAGACCATCCGCGTCGCGGGCGGCGACCCGGTCGAGATCGACGTGATCGAGACGGAGCGCGGGCCGGTCGTCATCGACGGACCCGCCGAGGGCGCCGAGGATGGCTCGGCATCCACCGCGCTCTCCGAAGGCATCAGTCTCCGCTACCCGCCCCGCGTCACTGAGGACCTGGGGTTCGACGTGCTCCCGGCCCTCCTCCGGGCCCGTACGGTCGCGGACGTGGACCGGGCGCTCGACCGCTGGATCGAGCCCGTGAACGTCGTGCACGCCGCGGACACGTCCGGCGGGCTGCTGCACCGGGTTGCCGGATACGTGCCCGTACGGCATCGGGAGAACGGGCTGCGGGTCGTGCCCGCCTGGCGGAGCGGGCACGAGTGGCAGGGCCGTCATGGCACACCGCGCGCCGAGGTCGACGGCATCGCGGTGATGGCCAACGAGCGTGGGCTCGCCGCACCGTTGGGCACGGAGTTCGCCCCGCACCACCGCGCCGACCGCATCGGCGGTCTGCTGCGGGCGTCACGGCAGTGGGAGCCCCACGACATGGCGGCGATCCACATGGACACCCGACTCGGGTCCGCCGCACCCCTGTTGGAGCGAGTGGCGCGGCTCGACGGACTCGGCCCCGAGGCGGAGCGGCTGAGGGCGCGGCTGCTGGCCTGGAACCGGCACATGGACGCCGACAGCACGGCCGCCGCGGACTTCGCGCGGTTGCGCTCCGCGGTCGTGCAACGGGTCGCTGCGGCACCGGAGTTGAAGAGTCTCGCCGTGCCGCCCCTGCCGTATCCCATGGTGTTCGAACCATGGCTGAACCTCACCGCGAAGGTCGCATCCGCGCTGGAGAACCTGCTGGCCACCGAGCTGCTCCCGGGACTCGACAGCGCGGCGGTCGTCCGGGCGGCTCTGGAGGAGACGGCACAGCCGGAGCCCGTCACCTGGGGCGAACTGCACAGGCTCGCCCCCTCCCGGATCCTCCCCGCCGCCGAGGGCGAGGAGTGGCCCGGCCTCGGCGGGGACCACGACTGCGTGCTGGCCACGTCGAGCACGCCCGGCCTGACCGATCTCAGCTCCCGAGGACCGTCCGCCCGGTACGTCTGGGACCTCGCCCGCCGCGAGAACAGCCTCTGGGTCGTACCGCTGGGCGCACGCGGCATCCCCGGAGACCCGCACGGGCGCGACCAGCTTCCGCTGTGGCTGAACGGTCAACTCGCCCCCGTCATCACCGATTTCGCGCTCCTCCTCGAAGAACCGGAGCACGGTTCCTGACGCGTCGGAATGTGATCGTCCGTTCTTCATTCGGATGAATGAAAGACGAAGCGCCCTGGTTTTTCGCTCTCCCCGCTCGGACAGATCGGGGTCATGGTTCACAGGAATTGGGCGGAGACTTCAGGCGTGTCCGGGATCGCCGCCCCGGAACTCCACGAATCCCAGGAGGAGTTGCGAAGAGCGCTGTCCTGGGAGGTGATCGCCGGCCACCGTGAGCGGCTGATGAGACTTGTCCGCCGGCGGTTACCGAACGCGCAGGACGCGGAGGACTGCGTACAGGAGGCGATGCTCAGGGCAGCCGCCTGCGGCGAGCTGGACCGGGAGCGGATCGGTACCTTTCTGACCTCGGTGGCGCTGCGCCTCTGTGTCGACAACCGCCGCGAACAGGAGCGCAGCAGACGGCCGTTGCCCCACACCGCCGATGTCCGTACGCCCGAGACCCCGGACGAGGGCGTGTGCGACAGGGACTTCGGGCGCTGGCTGCTCCGCCAGGTGGACCTCCTGCGAGGCCGCGAGCGGCAGGTCGTGCTCGCTCGCGCCCATGGAATCTCCACTCTGGAATTCGCCCGCATCCACCAGATCTCGGTCAAGGCCGCCGAGGGCGCGTTCACCCGCGGTCGTGCGCGACTTCGGCTGATCTGCGCCAGGTCCATGGACGGTGTCGTGGCGTAGTCGGCGTACGCCGTTTTCGAGCAACCCTCCCGATTCCTCCGGCCAAGCAGTTCAATGAGCATGAACGCATCTGTGAGAGGAGCGGTCCGTGTCCCCTGTGGTCGTGCCGCCCGTCGGCGCGCGTATCCGGCAGGCGCGTATGGCGCGGGGGATGAGCCTGCGCGGCCTCGCGCGGGAGATCGGGGTCTCCGCGAGCCTGATCTCCCAGATCGAGACCGGCAAGAGCCAGCCCTCGGTGAGCACCCTGTACGCGATCACCACCGCCCTCTCCATCCCGGTCGAGTCGCTCTTCGACGCGGAGGGGGAGACGGCCCGAACCCCGGCGGCCGCGGCCGTGGGTGCGCCGCCCGATACCGTGCTGCACGCCCTCGCCGCCTTCGCCGCCGACCCCGGCCGCAGGATCGGACCGCTGGTCGGAAGCGGTGAGCGGGAGGTCCTCGAACTCGATTCGGGAGTGATCTGGGAACGTCTCGGCCATGTTCCGGGAGCGGACGTCGACTTCCTGCGCGTGACCTACCGGCCCGGGGGCACCTCCTCCAGCGCGGACGGCCTGATGCGGCACCCCGGGACGGAGTACGGCTATCTGACCTCCGGTGAACTCCTCCTCACACTTGGCTTCGAGGAGCATGTGATCCGGCCCGGCGACGCCGTCTGCTTCGAGTCGACGACCCCGCACCGCTACCGCAACGACGGCAGTGAACCCGCTGTCGGCGTCTGGTTCGTGTTCAGTATGGGTTGACACTTTCCCCGGACGGTCGTTCACTCCGGATGAGGGTGGTGGTCGCCATGGCAATCCGTACATTCGGACCGAACGCCGTCGACTGGGAACAGCGCATCGACCTCGACCGGCTGCGCGGGCAGCGGCTGGCCCGGCTCCACGAGGCACTGAACCGCTCCGAGCTGGGAGCGCTCCTCAGCTTCGACTTCGCCAACATCCGCTACATGTCGTCCACCCACATCGGCACCTGGGCGATGGACAAACTGATCCGCTTCGCGCTGCTCGTCCGCGGCGGCGAACCGATCGTCTGGGACTTCGGCTCGGCCGCCCGCCACCACCAGCTCTACAACCCCTGGCTCGACTACGGCGACGGCAAGGAGGGCAGCCCGCCCACCGGCGCCCGCGCGGGCATCTCCACCCTCCGCGGCGCCTTCCACCCGGACGCCGGCATCGGCGCGGACGTCGCGGCGAAAGTGGCCGCCGAACTGCGCGAACACGGCCTGGCGGGCGAGCCGTTGGGTGTCGACCTCGCCGAGATGCCCGTACTGCACGCCCTCAAGGACGAAGGCATCGATGTCGTCGACGGCCAGCAGGTCTTCCTGGAGGCCCGCCGCGTCAAGACACCCGACGAGATCTCCCTGCTCACTCAGGCCTGCTCGATGGTCGACGCGGCCTACGAGGAGCTCTACGCCCACCTGCGTCCCGGCATCCGCGAGAACGAGTGCGTCGGACTCGTCAGCAAGGTCCTCTACGACCTCGGCAGCGAGTACGTCGAAGGCGTCAACGCCATCTCGGGCGAGCGCTGTTCACCGCATCCGCACGTCTACAGCGACCGGCTGATCCGCCCCGGAGACCCAGCCTTCTTCGACATCCTGCACAGCCACCTCGGCTACCGCACCTGCTACTACCGCACGTTCGCCGTCGGCAGCGCCTCGCCCGTCCAGCGCGACGCGTACATCCGCTGCCGCGCCTACATGGACGAGGCCATCGCACTGGTCCGGCCCGGCGCCACGACCGCCGACATCGTCCAGGTCTGGCCGCGCGCCGAGGAGTTCGGCTTCCCGGACGAGACGGCCGCCTTCGCGCTGCAGTACGGGCACGGGGTGGGCCTGTCCATCTGGGAGAAGCCGATCTTCAGCCGCCTCGTCTCGCTCGACCATCCCGAAGTCCTCGAAGAGGGCATGGTGTTCGCCCTGGAGACCTACTGGCCGGCGGCGGACGGCTGGTCGGCGGCGCGCATCGAGGAGGAACTCGTCGTCACGGCCGACGGGTGCGAGGTGATCACCAAGTTCCCCGCCGAGGAACTCCTCGTCGCCGGCCGCAAGTACTGGACCGTCGGCGGCGAACTCAACACCCGGCGCGAGTCCCAGTCGCACCTCAACACCCGCGAGGGCAGGGGGGAACGATGAGGCACGCCCCTCACCTGGACGCGTCCCAACTCCTCGCGCTGTACGAGCAGATGGCCGTCATCCGGCGTACGGAGAAGGCCGCCCACGACCTGTTCATGTCCGGCCTCGTCAAGGGAACCACCCACCTCGCCTCCGGACACGAGGCCATCGCCGTCGGCGCGAGCGCGGCCCTGCGCGAGGACGACTACGTCTTCGCCACCTACCGCGGTCACCACCACGCCCTGGCCCGCGGCGCGACCCCCGAGGAGTGTCTCGCCGAACTCATGAGCCGCGCCACCGGACTGTGCGGGGCCAAGGGCGGCTCGATGCACCTGACCAAGGCATCGCGGAACATGCTCGGTTCGTACGCGATCGTCGGCGCCCATCTCCCGATGGCGGTCGGCGCCGCCTGGTCGGCCCGGCTGCGCGGCACCGAACAGATCGCCGTGGCCTTCTTCGGTGACGGCGCCACCAACATCGGCGCGTTCCACGAGGCGCTCAACCTGGCCGCCGTGTGGAAACTGCCCGTGCTGTTCGTCTGCGAGAACAACCTCTACATGGAGTACACCCCGATCGCCGACGTGACCGCGGTGGCCAACCCCGCGGCCGACCGGGCGCCCGCGTACGGCATCCCCGGAGAGATCGTCGACGGTAATGACGTGGTCGCCGTCCAGGAGGCGGTGACCCGCCTCGCGGGCCGGGCCCGGGCAGGAGACGGGCCCAGCCTGCTGGAGGCGCAGACCTACCGGCACTTCGGCCACAGCCGCGCCGACCCGGCGACGTACCGCCCGGCGGAGGAGGTCGAGCGCTGGCTCAAGCACGACCCGCTGGACGTGGCACGCGGCCGCCTCGCCGAACTCGGGGTGCCCGCCGAGACGGTTACCGAGGCCGACGAGCGCGCAACCGGCCTCGTACAGACGGCAGTCGAGGCGGCCAAAAACGCGCCCGCGCCCGATCCACGGGAGGCGCTGACCGATGTGTGGGCCGACGGAGGGGCGGCGTGGCGGACGTGATCACCTATCGGCAGGCGGTCGCCGAGGGCATCGCGCGGGAGATGCGCCGCGATCCGACCGTGGTGTGCCTGGGTGAGGACATCGGAGCGGCGGGCGGGGTGTTCAAAACGACCGCCGGACTGTATGAGGAGTTCGGGTCGGGGCGGGTGTGGGACACGCCGATCTCCGAACAGGCCATCGTCGGGGCCGCGATGGGCGCCGCGATGACCGGGATGCGGCCCGTCGCCGAGATCATGTTCTCCGACTTCCTTGCCTGTTGCTGGGACTACCTCGCCAACGAGATACCCAAGGTGCGGTACATGACGGGCGGTCAGGTCACCGTCCCGCTCGTGGTGCGGACGGCCAACGGCGGCGGCCTCGGCTTCGGGGCGCAGCACTCGCAGGCCACCGAGAACTGGGCGCTGACCGTCCCAGGGCTGAAGATCGCGGCACCTGCCACACCCGCCGACGTGGTCGGCATGATGGCCGCCGCCATCCGCAGCGACGACCCCGTGGTCTTCTTCGAACACAAGGGACTCCTCGCGGCCAAGGGAGCGCCCGCGCCGCCGGACCACGTCGTCGAGCTGGGGCGTGCGGCCGTCGTGCGCGAGGGGGCCGACATCACGCTCGTGGCCCTCGCCTCGATGGTCCCGGTCGCGCTCACCGCCGCCGAACGGCTGGCCGAGGAGGGCATCGAGGCGGAGGTGATCGACCTGCGCTGTCTGGTACCGCTCGACACCCGGACCGTGCTCGGTTCCCTCGCGAGGACCTCGCGGCTCGTGACCGTCGAGGAGAACCCGTACCAGGGCGGCTGGGGCGGCACGCTCGTGTCGGTCGTCGCCGACGAGGGATTCGGCCTCCTCGACGCGCCCGTGCGCCGGGTCGCGGCCGAATGCGTGCCCCTGCCCTTCGCGGACGCGCTCGAAGAGCAGGTGATCCCCACCGTCGACAAGGTCGTGACCAAGGTCCGCGACCTCACCGCGTACTGAACTCGGCAAGTCGGCAAGGAGAGAGGCGAGTAGGGCGATGACGAATCGGATGCTCCTGCGCTCGGGCCACGTGATCTCGATGGACCCCGACATCGGGGACCTGCCCGGCGGTGACGTCCTCATCGAGGACGGAAAGATCGTGGCGGTAGACCGCGACATCAGCGCGGACGCCGAGGTGCTCGACATGACGGGCCGCATCGTCGTGCCCGGCTTCGTCGACACCCACCGCCACACCTGGGAGGCGCCCATCCGCGGCTGCGCGCCCAACGCCACCCTCGACGACTACTTTGTGGAGGTCCTCGACACCTTCGCACCCGTCTACACAGCCGAGGACGTGTACGCGGGCAACCTGGCGGGCTCGCTGGAGTGTCTGAACGCGGGCATCACCACCCTCGTCGACTGGTCCCACATCAACAACACGCCTGAGCATCCGGACGCCGCGGTCCAGGCACTCGGCGAGACCGGCATCCGCGCCCAGTACGCGTACGGCAGCGCCAACACCTCACTCGCCGACTACTGGTACGAGAGCAAGATCGCGATCCCCGGGGACGACGTACGAAGGGTGAGGGAGCGTCACTTCGCCTCGGACGACGGGCTGTTGACCATGGGCCTCGCCACCCGGGGCCCCGGCTTCTGCATCAACGACGTCGTCGAGGCCGAGTGGCGCCTCGCCCGCGAACTGGGCATCCCCATCACCGTGCACGTCGGCATGGGCCGGCTCGCCGGCCGCTTCGGAATGGTCAAGCACCTGCACGAGCTCGGGCTGCTCGGCTCCGACACCACCTATGTGCACTGCTGCTACTTCAGCGAGGAGGAGTGGCGGATGGTCGCCGACAGTGGCGGCACGGTCTCCATCGCGCCCCAGGTGGAACTGCAGATGGGGCACGGCCGGCCGCCCGTGATGAAGGCCATCGAGCACGGACTGCGGCCCTCCCTGAGCATCGACGTGGTCACCACCGTGCCCGGCGACATGTTCACCCAGATCCGCGCGGCCTTCGGCGCCGAGCGGGCACGGGTGAACGCCGAGTGCTGGCAGGCCGACATCCCCGTACCCGAAACGATGTTGACGGCACGTCAGATGCTGGAGATCGCGACGGTCAACGGCGCGCATGTCGCGGGACTTGAGCACCGCACCGGTTCACTGACCCCCGGCAAGCGCGCCGACGTCGTCGCGATCGACGCGACCGCGCTCAACGTCGCGCCGCTCATCGACCCGGTGGCCGCCGTGACGCTGAGCGCGGACGTGTCCAACGTCGAGACCGTCATCGTCGACGGGGTCGTCCGCAAGCGCGACGGCAGGCTGCTGGCCGACGTCGGGCGGGCACAGCGACTGGTCGAGGAGTCCCGCGACCGCCTCGCGGCAGCGGCCGAGGCACGCGGGAAGCAGCAGGCATGACGCACCACGTGATCCGGTGGGCGGCGGACGCCACGTTCGCCGCCCCGCCCCAACTGCCGTACGGCAGCAGGGGGTTCACGCGGCGGACCGTGGTCGGCGAGGAGGACGGCTCCGTGCACACGGGCTTCGGCGTGTGCGAACTGGCGCCGGACGGGGCGATCGGGGCCCACGTCCACTCGTACGAGGAGTCCTTCCACCTGCTCTCCGGGACAGTGGTCCTCGATACGCCCGAGGGCTCGCACCTCCTCGAAGAGGGCGACTACGGGCTGCTGCCGACGGGCGTGCCGCACGCCTGGCGCGGGGCCGGGGACACCGCCGCACGCTGGGCGGACATGCTCGCACCGGTGCCGAGGGCGCGCTACGGACACGACACCCGGGCGGTGCCCGCACTGCCGGACCGGGAGTCGTTCCGCGAGCCGGTCCGGATCGACGTCCGCGACCCGCGCACGCGCTCGTTCGGCCACTTCGAGGCCGCCCAGATGGACCCCGGCAAGCAGTCCCAGGACCTCCTCGCCGTGTCGGCCAGCATGCGCACCGCGCTGCTCGTCTACAGCGGGATCACCGTGAAGATGATGGTGGACGCCGACCTGGGCGCGGTGGCCTCGACGATGTTCATGGTGCAGTACGCGGCCGACGGCGTCGCGGGCGCGCACGACCACCCCTTCGAGGAGACGTACCTGATCGTCGAGGGAACCGTGGACGCCGCCTTCGACGGCGAGCAGTACCGGCTCGGCGTGGGCGACGCCGCCTGGGCGGGGGCCGGTTGCGTGCACAGCTTCACCAACGCCGGTACGGGACCGGTGCGTTGGCTGGAGACACAGGCACCACAGCCACCGTCGCGCCACTCCTACCGGTTCGCCCGCGACTGGGACTACCTGCGCGACGCGCTGGGGGAGAAGAAGCCATGAGCCGCGTCATGCCGGGGGAGCGTTCATGAGCAGTGTTGTCGTCATCGGCGGTACGGCCGGTATCGGCCGCGAGATCGCCCGCACCCGCGCGGAACGCGGTGACGAGGTCGTACTCACCGGCCGCGACGCCCACCGCGCCGACACGGCCGCCAAGGAGACCGGCGCGCGCGGACTGGCCCTGGACCTGTCCCGGCCCAGGGAGATCGCGACCGCGCTGGCCGACGTCGGCAGGGTGGATCACCTTGTCCTCGCCGGTATCTCCCGCGACCAGAACACCGTCACCGAGTACGACATCGACGCCGCGCTGCACCTCGTCACCCTCAAACTCGTCGGCTACACCGAGGTCGTCCACACCCTGCTGCCCCGGATGACCGAGCAGAGCGCCGTCGTGATCTTCGGCGGGCAGGCCAAGGAACGGCCCTACCCGGGCGCCACGACCGTCGCCACGGTGAACGCCGGCGTCACAGGCCTGGTGCGCACCCTCGCGAGCGAACTCGCCCCGATCCGGGTCAACGCCGTCCACCCGGGCATCGTCGGCGACAGCCCGTTCTGGGCGGGCAAGCCCCCGGAGGTGCTGGAGAACTACCGCGCCCAGACGCCCACGGGACGGCTCGCGCGTATGCGGGACGTCGTGGACGCGGTGGACTTTCTGCTGCGCAACGAGGCGGTCAACGGCGTCAACCTGAGCGTGGACGGAGGATGGTTGCTGCGCTGAGCGGGCGTGACCCCGGCACGGGGGAGTTCCTCAGGACGTCTTTAAACCCACACCCGCGTACAGCGGCACCGGTGCCTCGCCCCTGAGCCGCTCGCCCGCCGCGAGTTCCGGATGCCATTCCGGCAGGGGGACGACCCCGGGCTCGACCAGTTCGAGTCCCGTGAAGAAACGGGTCACTTCGGCGTGCGAACGGGCCACGAGCGTGACGCCGCCCGCCGCGTACGACCGCACCGCCCGGTCCATGTTCTCCGGGTCGTAGTCCCCGGTGATCATCGACAGCACGAGGCAACTCCCGGCGGGCAGCGCGTCGACCAGACTGCCCACCAGGTCGTACGCCCCGTCCTCGTCGGCGACGAAGTGCAGCAGCGCGACCAGCGACAGTGCGATGGGCCGGTCGAAGTCGAGGACGGCCCGGGCCTGTTCCAGGATCTTTCCGGTGTCGCGAGCATCCGCCTGGATGTACTCCGTCGCCCCCTCGGGAGTGCCGTGCAGCAGCGCCGCGGCATGGGCCAGCACGATGGGGTCGTTGTCGACGTACACGATCCGCGCGTCGGGCGCCGCGGCCTGCGCTATCTGGTGGAGGTTGGGCTCCGTCGGGATCCCCGCACCGATGTCGAGGAACTGACGGATGCCCGCCTCCTGGACCAGCCACCGCGTGGCGCGGTGCATGAACCAGCGGTTGTTGAGCGCGGAGTGCCTGGCGTGCGGCTCCAACGCCAGCATTTGAAGGCCCAGTTGCTCGTCGACCGGGTAGTTGTCCTTGCCGCCGATGAGCCAGTCGTACACCCGGGCGGGATGCGGCCTGCTCGTGTCGATCCGGTGCGCGGAAGGCTCTGTCCCCGGCATGCGGCGCTCCTCTGCTCATCGATGTGTGCGAGCAGTGTGCCACCGGTTACCGGATCTTCGAATGCCTTTCACGGGCCCTGCGAGGGGAAGTCCGCCGCTCTACGAGGGCGGTTTGAGCGGGTCGTGGCCCAATGCCATCAGCCGATGCCGGCGCCGCGTCTCCTCGGCCCCGGGGCCGGCCGGCGGTTCGCCCTCCGGGTCCGTCTCGGCGGTGACGGTGTCCACGACCTCGTACATCACGTCGAGGTCGTCGTCGGTGAGGTCGGTGCGGCGCTTCTGGAGGATGGCCAGCACATGCTCACCGGTGGGCGAACCCGCGTGCTCCGGCAGCGGTTCCGTCTCCTCGGAGGCGTCGCTCACCCGCAGCCACGCGGCCAGCTCCTGCGAGGTCATGTTCACCGCGCGGTGGAACTCGTCCCACAGCGCGTCGAGTTCGAGGGCGTCGGTCATGACGTATCCCTTTCTGTCGTGCGCTTGCCCCTGCCTGCGTGGCTGCTCGGCCTGCGGCGCTTCTCGCGGCGCCGCGCTTGCCCGCGGGCCTCAGGCGCGCCGCGGCCAGTCCTCGGCCTGGAACATCCAGCGGTGCTTCTCCAGCTCCGCCGTCAGACCGATCAGCAGGTCCTGGGTGACGGGGTCGGGCTCGGCCGTCGCGGTGATCCGCTCCCGCAGCAGTCCTATCGTGGTCTCCAACGCCTCGACGAGCACGCCGACGACCTCGGTGTCCTGGACCCAGCCCTCCTTCGGGCCCTGCGGGGTGGCCGTCGCCGCGACCGTCTCGGGCCGGCCGTCGGGCGGCACACCGAGCGTCGCCGCGCGCTCGGCCACGGTGTCGGCGTACGTACGGGCCGTGTCGACGACCTCGTCGAGCTGCAGATGGATCGAGCGGAACCGCGGGCCCACGATGTTCCAGTGGGCCTGCTTGCCGATGAGCGAGAGCCCGAGCAGATCCACCAGAGTGCCCTGCAGGGCCTCCCCGACGACCTGACGAGCAGACTCGGACAGGGTGCTCTTCACCACGGTCATGGTGCGATTCTCCTTGACGTTTGCGATGTCTGCGACGTTTGCGTTGCCGCTCGCCGCAACCACTCCATGAGGGGCCGGGTGCCCAGGGCGGATCAGCGAAAACACCCGATTCCGCGGCCGAGGGGCCCGTCGCACTCAGTAGGCGAGGACCCGGCCTCCGCCCTCAGCCGGCGAGGACCTGGTCCACGAAGGCGGTCACGTCCGAGAGGACCGTGTCCCTGTTCGTCTCGTTGAACACCTCGTGCTGAGCGCCCGCGTAGACACGCTCGGTCCAGTCGGCCCCGCGCAGCTCCTCGACGCCCGCGCGGCTGGCGGGCAGCGGCACGATCCGGTCGTCGTCCCCGTGCAGCCACAGCAGCGGCAGCGCACCCACGTCACCGCTCTTGGCGATGGTCTCCAGAGTGCGTACGAAGGCCTCCAGGGTGGGGCGCTTGAACGGCCCGTGCCAGACCAGCGGATCCGCCGCGTACGCCTCACCGACCGACGGGTCGCGCGAGAGCGTCGTCGGGTCGATGGGGATGTCGGGCAGCGGATCGAGCGCGAGCAGCTTGTGCAGCAGGTCCCAGCTGCCGATGACCGGCCCGGAGAGGACGAGCGCGGCCAGGCCGTCCCCGTACCGCTGGGCGTGTCGCGTGGCGATCAGGCCGCCCATGGAGTGACCGATCAGCACGACCGGCACATCCGAGTGGGCGGCCCGGGCCAGCCGCTCCACCGCGTGGACGTCGCTCACCACGTCCTCGAAGTCCTCGACCAGCACGCGCTCGCCCGCCGACCTCCCGTGCCCCATGTGGTCGGGGCCGAACACGGCCGCGCCGTGCCCGTGCAGCACGTCGGCCACGTACTCGTACCGGCCGATGTGCTCTCCGTAGCCGTGCACCAGCAACGCCACGTACCGCGGCCGCTCCCGTGGCCACTCGCGTGCGGTGATCGTGCCCCGGGTGCCCGTCAGAGTGTGCTCGCGGGAGTCGGCCATGGGTCCTCCATCGGCGTCGGCGAAGGGTCGTGGGCGATCTTTCCAGGGGGCGTCGGAGCGGTCCATACCGCGTGACCGGCGCCGGAGGCAGGGGCCACCTGTCGAGACGGTCCTGACGCGACCGGATACGTGGGCATAGCATCGGTCCCCGCATGAACACGATGACGCTCTGGCACATATCCCTGTGGGAGTTCGCCGCACTCGCCGCCGCGGCCCTGCTCGTCGGCTTCTCCAAGACAGCGGTCAGCGGGGCCAACACGGTCAGCCTCGCCATCTTCGCGGCCGTGCTGCCCGCCCGGGCGTCGACCGGAGTCCTGCTGCCGATCCTCATCGTCGGCGACGTGCTGGCCGTGCTCACCTACCGGCGGCACGCACACTGGCCGACGCTGTGGAAACTGTTCCCGGCGGTCGCCGCGGGAGTCGTCGTCGGCACGGTGTTCCTGATGTGGGCCGACGACCAGGTCGTACGGACGTCGATCGGCGCGATCCTGCTGCTCATGGCCGGGGTCACCATCTGGCGCCGCCGCAGGGCCGAGGCGGAGGAGGAACCCGACTCCCTGGCCACACGGACCGGCCGAGTCAAGGCCCGTTCGTACGGCGTCCTGGGCGGCTTCACCACGATGGTCGCCAACGCGGGCGGCCCGGTGATGTCGATGTACCTGCTCTCCGCGGGCTTCCGGAAGCTCGGCTTCCTGGGGACCTCCGCCTTCTTCTTCCTGATCGTCAACGTCTCCAAGGTCCCCTTCAGCGTCGGCCTGGGCCTCATCGACGGCAACTCACTACTGCTGGACGCGGCCCTCGCCGCCTTCGTCATACCCGGGGCGATCATCGGCAAATGGGCCGTGAACCGAATCAATCAGCGACTCTTCGAACAACTGGTGATCGCAGCGACGGTGCTGGGCGGAGCCCAGCTGCTCCTGCGCTGATGCCGCATCCCCGAGCCCCGTAGGGGCGCGGGGAACTGCGCGACCAGCCCCCACCGGCTCGCGGCCAAAACGAACCGCAAACCCAGCGGAGCGCCTACGCTGGGAAGGGTCAGTGTGTTCCCGGGGCAGGGAGGCTGCGGCCATGTCCGAGGCGTCCGGTCACCAGGATCCAGATCCACCGGCATCCGCCCGCTATCTGCCCATCGCCGAGCACGGCCTGATCGGCGATCTGCGCAGCGTGGCCCTGGTGGGCACGAACGGCACGATCGACTGGTACTGCTGTCCGTCCTTCGACGCCCCCAGCGTCTTCGCCTCCATCCTCGACGCCGAGCGGGGCGGCTCCTTCGAGCTGGCGGCCGCGGTGCCCGCGCGGACCAAGCAGTTCTACTTCCCCGACACGAACGTCCTGGTCACCCGCTTCTTCACCGAGGACGGCGTGGGTGAGATCCAGGACTTCATGCCGGTGGACGGCGACGAGACCGAGGCGGACCGGCACCGGCTGATCCGCCGCGTGCTGTGCGTACGCGGCTCGATCCCCTTCCGCGCGCGCGTGGCCCCTCGCTTCGAGTACGGAGCCCGGCCGCACACCGCACGGACGCACGACGACATGGTGGTCTTCGAGTCGGCGGACCTGTCCCTCGCGCTGACCGCCACGGAACCCCTCGAATGCGACGGGCTCGACGCGCGAGTGGACTTCAAGCTCCAGGAGGGCGAGTCCGCGGTGTTCGCCCTCGACCAGGTCAGCGGCGACATCGCGCCCCGCCGCTGCCCGCGCGCCGAGGCCGAGGACCTGTTCGCCTCCACGGTGGCCTTCTGGCGGCAGTGGCTGACCGCCTCCCAGTACCGCGGCCGGTGGCGGGAGATGGTGCACCGCTCCGCGCTCACCCTCAAACTGCTCACCTACGCGCCGACCGGCGCGATCGTGGCCGCGGCCACGACCAGCCTGCCCGAACAACTCGGCGGCGAGCGCAACTGGGACTACCGGTACGTGTGGGTGCGCGACGCCGCCTTCTGCGTGTACGCGCTGCTGAGGCTGGGTTTCACCAGCGAGGCCGAGTCGTTCATGGCCTTCGCAGCCAAGTACATCACCCCGGGCGACGGCCTCCCCGGGGGCCCGCTGCAGATCATGTACGGCATCGACGGCCGCACCGACCTGCCCGAGCGGGAACTGCCCCACCTGGAGGGATACCAGGGCTCCGCCCCCGTCAGGGTCGGCAACGCGGCGTCCGACCAGCTCCAGCTCGACATCTACGGGGCGCTCATCGACTCGGTCTACCTCTACGACAAGTGGGCCCAGCCGATCTCCAGCGACCAGTGGGACGACATCTGCGGACTGGTCGACTGGGTCTGCGAACACTGGGACCAGCCCGACGAGGGCGTCTGGGAGACCCGCGGCGGCCGTAAGAACTTCCTCTACTCCCGGCTCATGTGCTGGGTGGCGATCGAGCGGGCCATCAGGCTGGCCACCCGCCGGGGCCTGCCCGCGGACATCGTGCGCTGGCGTGACGCCCGTGACACGATCTACCGGCGGATCATGAAACGCTGCTGGTCGCCGGCGCGCCAGGCGTTCGTCCAGCACGAGGACGACGACGTCCTGGACGCCGCGGTGCTGATGATGCCCCTGGCCAAGTTCATCTCGCCCACCGACCCGAAGTGGCTCTCCACCCTCGACGCGCTCACCGAGGACCTGGTCTCCGACTCGCTCGTCTACCGCTACGACCCGAACGCGAGCCCCGACGGCCTGCGCGGCGAGGAGGGCACCTTCTCGATCTGCTCCTTCTGGTACGTCGAGGCCCTGACCCGGGCCGGACGGCTCGACGAGGCGCGGCTGGCCTTCGAGAAGATGCTCACCTACGCCAACCACCTCGGCCTGTACGCCGAGGAAATCAGCCACACCGGCGAACAGCAGGGCAACTTCCCACAGGCCTTCACCCATCTCTCCCTGATCAGCGCGGCGTTCAACCTGGACCGGGCCCTGGGCTGACCGTGCCCGACACGGACGCCGGACCGCCGGACCGTCACACCGCCGGACCGTCACACCGCCGGACCGCCGGGCCGGCGAAGGAGCCCGGCCCCGTAGGCTCGATGTCATGTCCCCGCATGTCCTGGTCCTTGGCGGGACCACCGAGGCGCGTGAACTGGCCGCGTCGCTCGCGGCCCGCCCCGGCGTGCGCGTGACCACGTCACTCGCAGGGCGCGTGTCCCGGCCGGGAGCCCTGGACGGGGAGGTACGCGTCGGGGGGTTCGGCGGGGCGGAGGGCCTGGCGGAGTGGCTGCGCGCCGAGCAGGTGGACGCCGTCGTCGACGCCACGCACCCCTTCGCGACGGGCATCACCGAGAACGCGGCACGGGCCGCGGCGGCCACCGGAGTCCCGGCCGCCGTCCTGCGCCGCCCGGGCTGGACCCCGGTCCCCGGCGACCGCTGGCACCCGGCGGTGTCCCTCACCGAGGCCGCGGGCCTGCTCCCGCCCCTGGGCAGGCGCGTCTTCCTCACGACGGGCCGCCTGGGCCTCGCGGCCTTCGCCCGGGAGCCCGAACTGCACTACCTCGTACGCTCGGTGGAACCTCCCGGGCCGCCGATGCCGCCCCACACGGAAGTCCTGCTGGCTCGCGGCCCGTTCACGGTGGAGTCCGAAACGGCCCTTCTGCGCGACCATCGCATCGACGTCCTGGTCACCAAGGACAGCGGCGGCTCGGCCACCTCGGCCAAACTGACGGCCGCCCGGGAACTGGGACTACCGGTCGTGGTCGTACACCGCCCGCCTCTCCCCGAGGGCGTACGAGCCGAACCGGATGTGGCGTCGGTGCTGGCCCGGCTGGGCTTCGGGGAAGGGTAGGGCCGCTCGGGCGGCGCGCTCGTCAGGTCTCCTTCGTGGCCGCCGCCACGGACTTGGGGCGGTTCTCCGTCAGGACGCCGTGGGTCAGGTCCTCCACCAGGAGACGCTTGGAGATGGTGTCGACGGCGGCGCGGAGATCCGCGCCCGAGGGGCGGCCGACGTCCTGTTCGACGCGTGCGGCGAGCGCGGTGGACAAGGCGTCGCCGATGATGTGGGCCTCGCGGTAACCCGCCTCCGTGTGGGTGAAGAGGGTGCCGTGGCGCGTGAGGTAGCCCTCCTCGACCATGCGCTGGAAGACCGGGACCAGGACCTCCGGAGGCATGCGGCGGCGGGCGGCGATCAGGCCGAGGCTCGCATGGCCGACCATCCGGTTGAACAGCTCGACCTGCATCACGGCCCAGGCGCCCGCGATGTCGAGACGGGTGTCGGACTCGGTGACGAGCCGGCGCATGTCGTCGGGACTCGTACCACCGATGATCTTTCCGACGACGGTCTCCAGGCGCCGCTGGTTGTCGGCCGGGGAAGGGGTGCCGAAGCCCTCGCCCAGGTCCGTGGACCCCATCCGGGCGCTGTCGCGCAGCTCCACCTGTTTGAGGAACAGCGCGACCACGAAACCGACCAGCGCCACCGGCACGGTCCACAGGAAGACGGACTGGAGGGTGTCGGCGTACGCCTCCACGATGGGCGCGGCGGTCGCCGACGGCAGTCCGTGCAGCCCCTCGGGGCTGGTCGCGGCCTTCATGAGGCTCGCGGGGTCGGTCCCGCTCGTCCGGGCCGCCTCCGCGACACCGTCCGCGAGCTGGGGCGTCAGCGTGTTCGTGTAGATCGTGCCGAACACCGCGGTGCCGAACGAACTGCCCAGCGTACGGAAGAAGGTCACGCCGGAGGTCGCGGTGCCCAGGTCGGTGTACTCGACGGTGTTCTGCACGGCGATGGTGAGCACCTGCATGCACAGACCGATCCCGGTGCCCAGGACGAACATGTAGAGCGACGCGAGCCAGGCGCTGGTGCCGGGGCCCATCAGGGAGAGGAGATACAGGCCGACACCCATGACCAGGGACCCGACGATGGGGAAGACGCGGTAGTGGCCGGTCTTGCTGACGACGTTGCCGCTGAACACCGACGCGATGAGCAGCCCGATGACCATGGGCAGGGTGCGCACGCCGGAGACCGTGGCCGAATCGCCGTCCACGTACTGCAGGAACGTCGGCAGGAACGTCAACGCGCCGAGCATCGCGAAGCCCACGATGAAGCTGAGGATCGAGCAGACCGCGAAGACGGGGTTGCCGAACAGCCGCATCGGCAGCATCGGCTGGGCCGCGCGGGTCTCCACCCAGCAGAACACCGCGAGAGCGACGACGCCGCCCGCGAAGAGGCCGATGATGACCGGCGAGCCCCAGGCGTACTCGTTGCCGCCCCAGCTCGTCGCCAGGATCAGGGCGCTGGCGCCCACGGCCACGAAGGCGATGCCCAGGTAGTCGATGACCGGGCGGGAGGACGACTTCACCACCGGGATCGTGCGGGCCGCGGCCACGACGACGAGGATCGCGATGGGGACGTTGACGTAGAAGCACCAGCGCCAGGTGAGGTGATCGGTGAAGAGGCCGCCGAGCAGCGGGCCGATGACCGTGGCGACACCGAAGACGGCACCGATGGCACCCTGGTACTTCCCGCGCTCGCGCAGCGGAATCACATCGGCGATCAGGGCCATCGCGGTGACCATCAGGCCGCCCGCGCCGATGCCCTGCACGCCCCGCCAGATGATCAGCAGCATCATGTTCGAGGCGAGGCCGCACAGGAACGAGCCGGTGATGAAGATGATCGCCGACGCCTGGAAGACGACCTTGCGGCCGAACAGGTCACCGAACTTGCCGACCAGCACCGTCGCGACGGTCTCCGCCAGCAGATAGGCGGTGACCACCCACGACATGTGCTCCGCACCGCCGAGGTCCGACACGATCGTCGGCAGGGCCGTGCCCACGATCGTCTGGTCCAGTGCGGCCAGCAGCATGCCGAGCATGATCGTCACGAAGACGACGTTGCGGCGGCGCTTGTCCAGCACGGGCGGCTGCGCGGCTGCCGCCTCGGCGGCGGACGGCGGCTCGGCGGTGTCGGTGGTCGTCACACCCGTCAGCTTCACACCGGGGGGTGGTGCGTGCATGCGGGGCCGTCCGCACGGGTGCGGGCCCGCTGCCGCGGTGGTGTGGGGCAGGGGTGGGGTGTTCGGTGTCCCCTGAACGCTTCCCGCTGGAAGGCCGGTGCGTCGGCTGCGGGTCCGCCGTGGCCGGTCGCGCAGTTCCCCGCGCCCCTTTGGGGCGCGGTCTAGGCCCGGGGGTGTCTGCGCAGCAGGTAGGTGTCCATGATCCAGCCCTTGCGGTTGCGGGCCCGCTCGCGCAGTTCGGCGATGCGCGGGGCCGTCTCCGCGAGGGGGCCGGAGGCCAGGATCTCGTCGGGTGTGCCGATGTAGGCGCCCCAGTAGATGTCGATGTCCTGGTCGGCGTACCGCTGGAATGCCTGGTGGGCGTCGAGCATGACCACCACGTCGTCGACGTCCTCCGGGAAGCCCTGGGCGAGCCGGCGGCCCGTGGTGATCTGGACGGGGCGGGCCACGCGGTTGAGTCCGGTGCGGTGGCGGGCGACCAGCGCCGAGACGCTGCTGATGCCCGGCACCACGTCGTGCTCGAAGGAGACCGCGCCCCGGTCGAGGATCTCCTCCAGAATCCCCAGCGTGCTGTCGTACAAGGAGGGGTCGCCCCAGACGAGGAACGCCCCGCTCTCGTCCTCGCCCAGCTCCTCGGTGATCAGCCGCTCGTAGATGTCCGCGCGGGCACTGCGCCAGTCCCCGACGGCGGGGGAGTAGCCCGCACCTCCGGCGGCCCGGTCCCGCTCCGGGTCGCGCGCCTCCACCAGGCGGTACGTCCCGTCCGGCAGATGCGCGCCGAGAATGTCACGGCGCAGCTGGACGAGGTCCGACTTGACCTCCCCCTTGTCGAGGATGAAGAACACGTCCGTGCTCCTCAGCGCCTTGACCGCCTGCAGGGTCAGTTGGTCGGGATCGCCCGCCCCGATGCCGATGACATGAATCTTTCGCACACCCCGAGTCTGCCCCACGCCACCGACAGCCCCGTCACCGCGTCCGGCGGAGGGCCGACCTTCAGACTTCGTCGCCCCGCAGTCGCGGCGCCCACACCTCCGCGTCCACGGCCGCCCCGTCCTTCTCCACCGTGTCCGCCAACTCCCGTGCCCACGCGGCCAGTCCGGCCAGCTCCAGCCCGTACGGCCGCGACTGCCCGGCCTCCACCCCCCACTCCTGGACCGCTCCGGCGCCCCGCCGCAGCAACCGCGCCCCGCCCGTCACGTTCCCCCGGGCCGCGTGCGTGAGCCCCACCGCGAGCTGGGCCAGCCCGCGCCACAGCGCCCGCTCCTCGTCGGGACCCGACTTCCACGCGTCCTCGAACACCTCGTGCGCGTGGAACGGTTTGCCCGCCGTCAGCAGCGTCTGCGCCTCGGTGACGGTCTCCTCGGGCGCGCGGACCACCCCTTCGGGCTGTCGCTCCACCCCGTCGGTCCCGTACGGCAGGGGCCGCCCGAGCCCGTCCCGGGGCCGCGCGTTGCGCGCCCGTCCCTCGGTGTCCCGGTCCCGCCTGTCGTCAGAAGCACTGCTCATCTGCCGATTGTCCCTCGCCCCACGCCACCTTCGGAGCAGCCCCGGGTGTGGGGTAGTGTTCTGTTTGCGCGATCACGCGGTTCTGCCGCGACGGAGCGCATCGGGACGTGGCGCAGCTTGGTAGCGCACTTGACTGGGGGTCAAGGGGTCGCAGGTTCAAATCCTGTCGTCCCGACTCGAACGAGTCGCAGGTCAGGGGCGGTTTCGGAGAATTCCGAAACCGCCCCTTGATCATTTCACCGTCAGGGCAGGATCGAGTCGATGTATCCCCCGTCGACGCGCAGGGCTCCGCCCGTCGTGGCCGAAGCCTGGTCGGAGCTGAGGTAGACGACCATGTGGGCGATCTCCTCGGGCTCGATCAGCCGTTGCAGCAGGGACTGCGGCCGGTGCTTGCGCATGAATTCGCGCTGGGCCTCGTCCCAGGGCAGGTCACGGTCGACGAGTTCGTAGACGAAGTCCTCCACGCCGCCGGTGTGGGTGGGGCCGGCGATGACCGAGTTGACCGTCACCCCCGTGCCCGCCGCCTGCTTCGCGAAGCCGCGGCCGACCGCGAGGAGCGCGGTCTTCGACATGCCGTAGTGGATCATCTCGGCCGGGATGACGACCGCCGAGTCGCTGGCGATGTTCAGGATCCGGCCCCAGCCGCGCTCGGTCATGCCCGGCAGGTACATGCGGATCAGCCGTACCGCGGCCAGCACGTTCACCTCGAAGTAGCGCCGCCACTCCTCGTCGCTGATGTCGAGGGGGTCGGCGGAGCCGAAGACGCCGAGGTTGTTGACGAGGATGTCCACCTCCGGCAGCGTCTCCAGGACGCGCTGTGCACCCTCCTCGTTCGCCACGTCGGCGGTCACCGGGACGAAGACCCCGCCGGGCACCTCCGCCGCCAGCCGCTCCACGCCCTCCGCGACCCGCTGCTCGTTTCGGCCGTTCACCCCCACCCGGGCGCCGGAGCGCGCGAGTCCGGCGGCGATCGCCGCGCCGATGCCCTGCGTCGAGCCCGTCACCAGGGCGGTGCGTCCCGTCAGATCGATCTGCATGTGGAACCAGTCCCCTTGTGCGTTTGTCCGTGCTGCGTTCCGGTACGTCTGCCGTCAGCCTGGCGGCAGGGCGATCAGCCCGCCACTCCGGTCGCTGCCGACGGGGACGACCTCGGCTGCGTGTGCCCACTCGGCGACGGGTGACACTCGGGCCGGGCTCGTGTCGGGTGGAGCCGGCCGAGGCCGTGTCCCAAGCGCTGGTGTCCCGGGGCGAGTTGGAAACGGTGGTGGGGTCCCTGGATGTGTAGGACGTTTCTCGCGAGCCGGGAGGTGGCCGGGAACCCACCGCACCCGGACCGCTCACCCCGCGACGCGCCGACAGGCCCTTCGGGGCATTCGGCCGTCCACGGCAGGATGGCCGTCATGCGATTTCGACTGCTCGGCCGCCTGGAGCTGGTGAATGCCAACGGAGCGGTCGTCCCTCCCGGCGCCGTGTCCCGGGCGATCGTGGGACGGCTGCTGCTCGCCCACGGGTCGGTCGTACAGCGCGACACCCTCGTCGACGAGTTGTGGGAGGAGCGCGGGACCAAGAACCCGGTCGGCGCGCTTCAGGTCCAGATGGCCAAGCTGCGCGCTGCCTTCGCGGCGCAGGGCGAGGACGCTCGTCTTCTGTTCGGCCACGGTGGGTACCGGATCGTCCTGGGACCGGACGACGAGGTCGATGTGGCCGCCTTCGAGGCCGCGGTCCGGGACGGCCGTGAGCACCTGGCGACGGAGGAGTACGAGAAGGCGGAAGGCAACCTGCGGCTGGGGCTGTCGATGTGGCGTGGCCGCGCCCTGGACGGCCTGGAGGGACGGGTCTTCGAAACCGAGCGGACGCGCCTCGATGAGCTGCGGCTGGGCGCTCTGGAGGACGCCGCCACCGCCGGCCTCGAACTCGGTCGTGCGCAGGAACTGGTCCCCGAACTGAAGGCCCTCGTGTCTCTCGCACCGCTTCGCGAGCGGTCCCGGGCCCGCCTCATGCTCGCGCTCTACCGCTGCGGGCGGTTCGCGGAAGCCCTGGAGGTCTACGAAACGGGCCGACGGCTGCTGAAGTCCGAGCTCGGCGTCGTTCCCTCGCCGGAGCTGCGCTCCCTGCACGCCGCGATGATCCGCCACGATCCGTCCCTGCAGGGGCCGGCCTCCGCGTCGTACCGCCTGACGTCGACGCGCACCGATGTCCGGCAGATACCCGGCGAAGGCAATCCGATCCGGCCGCTCGGCCCGTTCGTCGGCAGGCGCAAGGACCTGAGCGCGCTGCGCGAGGCCGTCGACCGGGAGCGGATGGTGACCGTACTGGGCCCGGGAGGCGTCGGCAAGACACGTCTGGCGCTGGAGGTGTGCGCGCTGGTCCAGCCGTCCCGCGGCAACGTCTGGTGGGTCGAGCTGGCCCCCGCCGACGACGCGAACGTCCTCGCGGTGATCGCCTCCGTGCTCGGACTGTCCGACACCTCCGTCCGGCCGGACCAGCAGCCGTACGACCACGTACACCGGCTCACCTCGTTCCTGGCCGGACGTCGGACGATCCTCGTGCTCGACAACTGTGAGCACCTGCTCGACGCGGTCGCCCCGCTCGTGGCGACACTGCTGGGCCGGTGTCCCTCACTGACCGTGCTGACCACCAGCAGAGCACCGCTGGAGGTCCCCGCCGAGGTGCTGTACCCCTTGGCGCCGATGCCGGACGAGGAGGCCGCGGACCTGTTCGGTGCCCGCGCCGCCATGATCGATCCGTCCTTCGCCCCGGAGGAGGCGGCGCTGCACGACATCCGCCGCCTCTGCCGCAGGCTCGACGGACTGCCGCTGGCAGTGGAACTCGCGGCCGCGCACGTCCGGCTCCTGACGGTACGTGAGATCGAGGCCCGCCTCGACAACCGCTTCACCCTGCTGACCAAGGGGGAGCGCACCGCGCCGGCCAGACACCGCACCCTGCGCGCCGTCCTCGACTGGAGTTACGCCCTCCTCGACACCACCGAGCAGGGGCTGCTGACGGAACTGGCCCTCTACGTGGGCGGCAGCTCCCTGGAACTCATGGAAGCAGTCACTCCGCTGCCCGGGGCGGACAGTGCCGAACTGCTGCATGTGCTGGGGCAGTTGGTCGACAAGTCCCTTCTCGTTCCGGTCTCCACGCCCGACGGGAACCGATTGCGGATGCTGGAGACGGTCCGCGAGTACGCGCTCACCCGGCTCCGGGAGGAGGGCCGGGCGCCCGAGGCCGAAGAGCGCCTCATGACGTGGGCCACCCGTTTCGTACGCGAGGCCGGTGAGGGAATCTCGTCCCGTGACCAGAAGGAGTGGGCCAGGCGCCTCACCGACGAGTCCGCCAACATCAGGGCTGCGTCGGACCTGATGACGGCCAGGTCCAGGGAGGCCGAGGCCCTGCTGCTGGAGGCGCGGCTCGGCTACTTCTGGTTCATCGGCGGCCGCGAGGAGGAGGGAATCGACCGGCTCCAACGCAGTCTGCAGGCCTACGACGCGACGGCAGGACAGCGGGCCGCGGAACCCACCCAGGACGACGAGTGGGCGCTGTTCTACACGATCGCCTGGCTCACTTGGCTCAATCACGTCGCCGGACATCACACGGAAGCCACGTCCTACGCGGCGCGGCACAAGGCGGCCTGGCAGGACGCGAAGAACCCCGACCTCGCCGTCCTGGGTCTCTGCTACGACGCGCTCCACGCGATGCTCGACGGGCACGACGACGTCGAGGGACTCTTCGCCGTGGCAGAGGCCGCGGTGGTGGGCACGGGATTCCACTGGGACCGGGCGGTCCTGCAGACGAACTGGTCGACCTACTGCCTGCAGCACGGGGACACCGAAGGGGCCCGGCGCCACGGTCTGATCGCCGTGACGGCGTCACGCGCGGCCAACGACGACTTCGCCCGGGTCTTCTCCCTCACCCTCTGCGGCGACGCGGACGAGAGCGACGGCCTGCGCGAGCGGGCTCGCGAACAGTGGGCCGAAGCGGCCCGGATCCTCCGCGCCGTCGGGGCGCGTACCCGCTGGGCTTACGTGGTGCTCAGACTGGTCTGCCTGGACATCACCGAGGGAGAGTCCGCCTCGGCCGAGCAGCGGCTGGTGGACGTGAGCCGGCTCGCGGACGAACTGAGTGCGGACGATCTCCGGGCGGCCGTGGCCAACCTGCGCGGTGTGCTGGCGTTCCGCGGCGGTCGCTTCGCGGACGCGGAGAAGATCTTCCACGGTGTCTGGCGCTGTCCGGGGGCGCCGCCCGACCGCAGAGCGGTCTCGGCCATCGGCCTGGCGGTCATGGCGGCGTTCGGTCCGCCGAGCCCCACCGCCTCGGACGATGCGCGGGCCTGGACCGACCGGGCGCGCGAGACGCACGGCGGACTGCTGGAACCGCTCGCCCGGCACGCGGTGGGTGTGCTGCTGGACAGGCTGGACACCCGCCACCGGTCCGGGGCGAACGGGCGGGGCGGGACGGACCAGGTGTGCGACTGGCTCTCGGGCAGCCCCTCCGTACTGGCCGCCTTCCGCTGAGCGACCCCGTGGGCCACGGCCTGCGGTGCCGACGGCGGGGGCGATACGCGGACGGTGAACCTCTTCGAGGTGCGCGCCGTAGCAGCCATCGGACGGCACCCGGTCGCGTCGAGGAGCCGTTTCCATCGCTTCCCACGTGGCCGTCGCGCCGACGAAAGGCACAGCACCATGACCGAGCACCAGGGCCGGACCGTTCTTGGAGAGGACACCGTCACCGAACTGGCCGACCGGATCGAGGGATCCGTGTTCGCCCCGGACGACACGGGCTACGCGGCGGCGATCGCGGGGTTCAACCTGCGTTCGCGGCAGCGGCCCTGTCTGGTCGTCGCGGCGGCCGGCGCCGCCGATGTGCGGGCCGCGGTCGGTTTCGCCGCCGCGCGTGACATACCCGTCGGTGTCATGGCCACCGGGCACCAGCCGTTCCCCGCCGAGGACGGCTTCCTGCTCGTCACGACGGGTGCGATGCGTAACGTTGAGATCGACATCGAGCGTGGTGTGGCCCGGGTGGGTGCGGGTGCGCGCTGGTCGGACGTCGTGGAGCCGGCCCAGGCGGAAGGGCTGGCACCGCTGAACGGGTCCAGTCCGCTGGTGGGAGTCGTGGGCTTCACCCTCGGCGGCGGACTCAGCCCGTTCCTGGGCCGGTCCTACGGCTGGGCCGCCGACCACGTCGTCGCGATCGAGGTCGTCACCCCGGACGGCACGTTGCGTCGCGTCTCGGCGGAGGTGGAACCGGAGTTGTTCTGGGGCCTGCGCGGCGGACGCAGCAACTTCGGTGTCGTGACCGAGCTGGAGATCGGGCTCTTCCCCGTGACCTCCTTCTACGGCGGCGGGATCTACTTCCCCGCCGAGCACGCCGAGGCCGTGCTCCGCGCCTTCCCCGAGGTGGTCCGCGACGCGCCCGACGGCTTCACCTGCTCCGTGGCGCTGCTCAACTTCCCGCCGGTCCCGGAGATTCCGGAACCGCTGCGAGGCCGCTTCCTTGCACACGTCCGGGTGACCCACCTCGGCTCCGACGAGGAGGCCGAGAAGCTCATCGCGCCCTTCCGGGCCATCGGCCAGGGGGTTCTCGACACGATCGGCCGCCACCCCTACAGCGCGTTCGCCATCGTGCACACCGATCCGGCGGATCCCTTCCCGTACGAGGAACAGGGCACCCTTCTGGCCGAGTTGCCGGCCAAGGCCGTCGACTCGCTCGTGGAGATTGCCCAAATGGCCGCCGGTGGCCTTGTCACGGTCCTGGAGATCAGGCATCTCGGCGGCGCGCTGGCCGATCGGCCAGCCGCGGCGAGCCCTGTCGCCGCCCGGGACGCCGTGTTCAACGTGTGGGGAGCGACCGTCGGGCCCCCGGAGGCCGTCGACGCCGGTATGGCCGTGCTGGGCGGGATGATCGAGCGCCTGAGCCCTTGGTCCACGGGTCTCACGTACACGAACTTCGCCGGTCGTGACGACCGGGCGGAGAACGTGTTCACCGCCGACGACCTGGCACGCCTGCGTGCCCTGAAGAGGCGCTACGACCCGCGCAACCTGTTCCGGGTCAACAACCACAACGTCGCTCCGGAATAGGCGTCCGCCGAGCCGTCGGGACACCGACCTGATTCCAGGAGACCTCACGGTGAAATGCGAGCAGGAGACAAGCGAGTTGGCCGCCTTTGCCATGGCGGCCCTCGATCCCACAGAGACCGTGCTCGTCGACAGGCACGTACGGAATTGCCCGGCCTGCGCGGTCGACGTCGACGGGATCCGCGCGATGCTCGCCGCTGTCCGAAGGCTGCGCGCCGAGGAGACGCTGGGCGACTGGTCCGGCAAGCTCCCCGAACTGCGGGAGGCGGCGGTCCGAGCCGCCCGAGCCCGGATCCCCGACCGCGAGTGAACAGCTCCTGAGCATCCCAGGCACGCGGGGCTCCGTCAGACGGAGCCCCGCGTGCCCATCGGTGTTCGCTCCCCTTTCCCGGGCCTTTCCTGCGCCTGTCCTCGCGGACGCGGGCCGGGCAAGCGGACAGCAAGCGGTCGGCAAGAGGTCCCCCCGAAGGTTTCCCCGTTCAGCTTTCAACGAATTGGCGCGCCGTGCATCGACCCGCGGCGCACGGGGGAACGTGGCAATGAGGCACAGCACAGGAATCCGGGACACACAGCCGGGCGGGACCGGCGGAACCCCTGACAGTGCGCGCGACGAGGCGTTCATCCGCGCCGTCTACGACAAACACGGGGTGTTCCTGCTGAGAGTGACCACCGGGCTGCTCCTGGGCGACAGCCACCAGGCCCAGGACCTGGTCCAGGAGGCCGTCCTGCGCGCCTGGCAGAACGCCGGCATCCTCGATCCCGACGCCGAGGGCATACGGCCGTGGCTCCTCAGAGTCGTCCGCAACCTCGTCATCGACGGCTACCGTGCCCGCAGGGCCCGCCCGCCGGAGACGATCGACACCGCGCTGAACGACATGCCAGGCCCGGAATCCATGGACCCGGCCCTCACCAGGAAGCTCGTGCGCGAGGCCCTGGGAGACCTGACGGTGCAGCATCGCGAGATCCTCGTCCACGTCGAGTTCCTGGACCGGTCCGTGGCCCATACGGCGAAGACGTTGGGGATACCGAAGGGTACGGTCAAATCCCGGACGCACCTGGCCCTCAGGGCCCTGAGGGCCGCGCTGGCCGAGCGGGGTTACACCCCGTGAGCGTGCCTCTGGTGAGGACTCGTGGCGGAGAGGGAGCGCCGGCGGCCCGGCACTCCCTCGCTGCTGCCGGGCTCACCGATTCACAGCGGTCTCGCGCCCGGTCGCCCGTTGCCGTGCTGCTTCTATCCGGCTCCTCGCTCAGAATCCGGTGAGCGTCACTTTGCCGATGGCGGCGCCGGACTCCAGGACGCGGTGCGCCTCACGCAGATGGGCGGCGTTGATCGTGCCGAGGTCCCGGGTGGCCGTGGTCCGCAGGGCGCCCTCGTCCACGAGCCGGGCGATCCGGTCGAGGATGTGGTGCTGTGTCACCTGGTCCGGGGTCCGGTACAGGGAGCGGGTGAACATGAGCTCCCAATGGAAGGAGATGCTCTTGGACTTCAGCAGGCCGATCTCCACGGGACCGAAGTCGTCGATGGCGACGAGCTGACCGAACGGCTTGAGGATGTCGGCGTACGCGGCGAGGTTCCGGTCCGTACCGGCGGTGCCGAAGATGTGGTCCACCCCGCCGGGCGCCACCTCGGACACCTGCGCCGGCAGCGGGCGATGGTGGTCGACCACATGTGTCACGCCCATCCGGCGGGCGAACTCGACGGTCTCCGGGCGGGAGGCCGTGCCGATCACGGTCAGGCCGGTGAGGGCCCGGGCCAGCTGGGCCACCATGGCCCCGACGCCGCCCGCCGCCGCGGTCACCAGCAGCGTGCCGGTCTCCTCCGAAGCGCCCTCGCGCAGGCCGAGACGTTCGAACAGGCCCTCCCAGGCAGTGAGGGAGGTCAGCGGCAGCGCCGCCGCCTCGGTGAAGGAGAGCGTGCCGGGCTTGCGGCCGACAATGCGCTCGTCGACGGTGTGGAAGCGGGAGTTGCTGCCCGGCCGGTCGATCGCGCCGGCGTAGAAGACCTCGTCGCCGGCCTCGAACAGCTCCACCTGCTCGCCGACCGCGACGACCGTACCGGCGGCGTCCCAGCCGAGTACCTTGGGTTCGCCGCCCGGGTCGTTGCTCTGCCGGACCTTGTAGTCCACGGGGTTGACCGCGATGGCCTCCACCTGGACCAGCAGATCGTGTGGACCCGGCTGCGGCACGGGCAGTTCGACGTCCACCAGGCTCTCGGTGTCGTCGATCGGCAGGCTCTTGCGGTAGGCGACGGCGGGCATCGTCGTCTTCCCGGTCTCACTCATCAGGGATCTCCTCGACAGGTGCGGTGGGCCGGCGAGGATCGGCGGCCACGACTCGCAAAGTACCTATCGGGAGGTAGTAACCATCAAGGGCGCCTGCTTCCCAAAGGGAACTATTGAGATGGGGAGGCCCCGAGGAATCCCGTGCGTCGTGAGGTCAGGCGGATTCCGGGAACCGGTCTATGTTCTGCTCCACCCAGGTGCGCAGATGGGAGAGCGGCGCGCAGGCGTCCTTGCCGAGCGGGGTCAGGCTGTACTCGACCCGGGGCGGCACCTCCGCGTAGATCTGACGGTCGACCAGGCCGTGGTCCTCCAGGCGGCGCAGCGTCTGGGTGAGGACCTTGGGGCTTACTCCCTGCAGCCGGCCGCGCAGCGCTCCGAAGCGCCGTGGTCCGTCCTCGAGGGCGCCCAGTGCGAGAGCGCTCCACTTGTTGGCGAGGAGGTCCAGCATGTCGCGGCAGGGGCAGGCGGCCGAGTAGACGCTCTTGGGGTCGTCGCAGAGGCCCGATGTCTTCGTCATGCGGCAACAGTACCCAATGGGTACCAGTGTGCCTTGCCGGTAACCACTACCCGTCTCGTACGGTCATGGACATGCTCGGAACCTGGGTTTCGAACATGGGGACCACTGATGAAGGCTGACGCATGAACGATGACGCATGAACGATGACGCCCTGCACTTCCGGCTGCTCGGCCGCCTGGAGCTGGCCGACGGGAGCGGTGCCGTCGCCCTGCCGGGTGAACTCTCCCGCGCGATCGTCGGCCGGCTGCTGCTGGCCGGGGGAGCGGTCGTGCACCGTGACACTCTCCTCGACGAACTGTGGGAGCACCGCCGGGCGAAGGACCCGGTCAACGCGCTTCAGGTCCAGGTGGCGAAACTGCGTGCGGCGCTCGCGGCACGGGGCCAGGAGGGGCGACTGGAGTCGCGGCACGGGGGATACCGCTTCGTTCTGGGACCGAAGGACGAACTCGACACGGTCCGTTTCGAGGCGGCGGTCCGCGAGGGGCGCGAGCACCTGGAAGCGGGGGCGTACCGGCAGGCGGAAGGCGTTCTTCGGCAAGGGCTGGCGCTGTGGCGGGGCCGCGCGCTGGACGATCTGAAGGGCCGGGTCTTCGACGCCGAGCGGCTGCGCCTTGAGGAGCTGCGCCTGAGCGCACAGGAGGACGCGAGTGCCGCGGGTCTTGAGCTCGGCCGCGCGCAGGAACTGGTCCCCGAGCTGACGGCACTCGTCTCCGCCGCACCCCTGCGCGAGAGGTCCCGGGCCCGCCTGATGCTCGCGCTCCACCGCTGCGGGCGTCAGGCCGAGGCGATGGATGTGTACGAAGCGGGCCGCAGCCTGCTGAGATCCGAGCTGGGTGTCGATCCGTCCCCCGAACTGCGTTCCCTGCACAAGGAGTTGCTGACGGCCGACCCGCGTCCCGGGACGACGACCGCGGACTCCGTACGGCCGTCCTCGGCTCACTCCGATTCCGTACGGTTGTCCCCGGCGCCCCCCGATTCCCGCCCGGCGCCCGGTGAAGGCGGACCGGACCACCCGCTCGGCCCGTTCGTCGGCCGCGGTGAGGAACTCGGCGGATTGCGTGCGGCCCTGGACCGCGAGCGGCTGGTGACCGTCGTAGGACCGGGTGGTGTCGGCAAGACCCGCCTCGTCCTTGAGGCCTGCGTGCTGACGCGGTCCTCGTACGACGGTGCGTGGTGGGTCGATCTGGCCTCCGCCGACGGCGCGGGCGTCCTCGCGGCGATCGCCGGAGCCCTGGGCCTGTCGGACGCCTCGGTCCGGCCGGACCAGCCGCCGCACGACTACGTGCACCGGCTCACCTCGTTCCTGGCCGGACGTCGGGCGCTCCTCCTGCTCGACAACTGTGAGCATCTGCTCGACGCGGTGGCCCCGCTCGTGGCCGTCCTGCTCGGCCGGTGCCCCCTGCTCACCGTCCTGGCGACCAGCAGAGCCCCGCTGGCCGTCGCGGGCGAGACGCTGTATCCCCTTGCGCCGCTGCCCGACGGCGAAGCCGCGGAACTCTTCCGCACCCGCGCCGTCATGATCGACCCGTCCTTCACCGCGGACGAGACGGCGATGGACGACATCCGCTCGCTGTGCCGCAGACTGGACGGCCTGCCGCTCGCTGTCGAACTCGCCGCCGCGCACGTGCGGTTGCTGCCGGTACGCGAGATCGAACTCCGCCTCGACAACCGCTTCGCCCTGCTGGCCAAGGGGAAGCGGACCGCTCCCGCGCGGCACCGCACCCTGCGTGCCGTCCTCGACTGGAGCTACACCCTCCTGGACACCACCGAGCAGCGGGTGCTGACGGAACTCGCCCTGTATGTCGGCGGCTGTTCCCTCGACGTGGCGGAGACAGCGATCCCACTTCCCGAGGCGGACCACCACGAGATCCTTCAGGTACTGGCCCAACTGGTCGACAAATCACTCCTGTTCACCGTCTCGACGCCCGACGGAAGTCGGCTGCGGATGCTGGAGACGGTCCGCGAGTACGCGCTGGACCGGCTCCGGGAGGAAGGAAGGGCGACTGGGGCGGAGGAACGCTTCATGGCCTGGGCCCTGCGTTTCGTGCACGAGAGCACCGATGCCAACGCGCCCGGAGACCAGGGGGAGTTGATCAGGCGGCACACCGCGGAGTCCGCCAACATCAGGGCGGCCTCCGATCTCATGATGGCCCGGGCGAGAACCGCTCAGGCCCTGTCGCTGGAAGCACGACGGGGCTGCTACTGGATCATCAGCGGCCGTGAGGAAGAGGGGATCGACCGCCTCCAGCGCAGCGTGCGGGCCTATGACGCCGCAGAGGAGTACCGGGCCACCGAAGAGGATGAGCGGGCACTCTTCTACGCCCTCGCATGGCTTGTCTGGCTCAGTCATGTCGTCGGTCGGCACGTGGAGGGCAGCTGCTTCATCGATCGATTCGAGACGGCCTGGCGGCAGGCCAAGAGCCCCGATCTCGCTGTCCTGGGACCCTGTTACGAGCCGCTCCACGCCATGCTGAACGGGCAGGACGACGTGGCGGAACTCTTCGTACGGGCAGAAGCAGGCGTTGCGGGCACCGAGTTCCACTGGGACCGGGCGATTCTCCTGACGAACTGGACGACGTACTGCCTCCAGGCCGACGAAATCGACGGCGCCCGCAGCCATGGCCGGGCCGCCGTCTCGGCGGCACGTGCCTCCGGTGACGACTTCGCCAGGGCATGCGCCCTCACCCTTCGCGGCGACGCGGACGAGAGCGCCGGCCTCCGCGACCACGCCCGCGTGCACTGGACCGAAGCCGCGCGCATCCTCCGTTCCATCGGCGCGCGTGGTCAGTACGCGTACGCCGCACTCAGGATCGTGTGCCTGGACATTGCGGAGGGAGAGGTCGAGACGGCCGGGAAGCGGCTCTCGGAGGTGGCTCGGCTCGCGGACGAACTGAGCGCGGACGACCTCCGGGCCGCCGCGGCCATCCTGAACGGGGCCCTGGCGTTCCAGGCAGGTCGCTTCTCGGACGCGCGGACGATCTTCGCCGGCGTCTGGGACAGTCCCACGGCGCCACTCGACCGCAGAGCGATGTCCGCCGTCGGTCTGGTCGCGGTGGCGACGTTCGGCCCGTCCACCCCCTCGGCGTTCAGCGACGCGCGGATGTGGATGGACCGCGCAGGCGAGGCGCTCGACCGGGTACGTGAGCCGCTCGCCCGCCGAGCGGTGGGCGCCCTGCTGGACAAGCTGGACGCCTACTTCAAGTCCGGTCCGAGCGGCGCGATCGGGGCGGACCGGGTGCAGGCATGGCTCGCAGGCAACCCTTCCGTACTGGCCGGCTTCAGTGGAGTGCTGAACGGCCCGGGCCGGCATCGGTGATCCGATCCGACAGCGCGGAAATGGCTGTGAACAACACCGAACGGCGACGGAACCTCAGCAGAAGGCGGCCAGCACGGACGGCGAGCCCGACAGGCGCTCGTGGAGGGGATATCTCCGCCCGGGTTCAGCCTGTCGCCGCTGCGTGATGTCGGTCAGAAGACCGCCGAGCGCGTTCCGGGTGAGCGGCTCCACGAGCAGACCGGTCAGACGCCCGGCCTCGCCGAGGATGCCGTGCAGGTCCGCGCTCTCGGGGCTCTCGGGGCTCTCCGGGTCCGACGGCGGCACACAGGCGGTCAGTGCGAGTCCCGCCACCGCCCTGCGGTTTCGAGGAGAGGCCGGTGCCGACCAGACCTCCCGGAAGACGGTCTCGGCCTCGTCGAAGCGCGACTGACCGGCCAGGACCACGCCCCGCAGATTGGCGACGGCGGCCCTGAGGTCGTACGAGATGAGTTCGGCAGCGACCTTCTCCACTTCGGCCAGCCTTCCGTCCGCCGAGTCGAGGAGCCCCTCTCCCACATCGAGGAAAGCGAGCCGCAACGCCCGGTAGGCCCACCGCGAACGGGCGCCCATGGACCGGAAGATGCCGCTGGCCTCGCTCCACAGCTCCCGGGCCGCTTCCCTCCTGCCGACGCTCTCCTCGGCGTCGCCGCAGGCCGTGAGGCAGACCGACAGGGTGACGGGGTCGTCGATGGCCTTGGACACCTCGATGCCGATCAGCGCGTGCTCCCGTGCGGCGGCCGTGTCTCCCGCGTGCAGGCAGTACGTCGACCAGGCGTAGTGCAGGGCCACCCGGTCCCAGCCGAACTCCGTACCCACGATCCCCGCGTCCGCCGCCGCGAACCGGGCCTCCCAGCCCTCCTCGGCGGCAAGCCGCGCGTGCAGGGCCTCCCAGACCGGGCCCACGACGGCCAGATCCGGGTTGCCGGCACTCCGCCAGGAGTCTTCGTAACGCTCCTCGTATCTGAGCGCCATGTCGTGTCGTCCGGCGACATGGTTCAGCCAGGCCAGCCAGACGAAGACATAGGAGAGCGCCCACTCCTCCTCCGGCGTCGGCCGACGGGGATCGGACGAGGTCCGTACGGCCGTGTCGTAGGCGTCCAGGGTTCGGGTCAGCCTGTCGATTCCCTCTTCCTCGCGGCCGAGGATGTACCAGAAGTAGCCGAGCGTCGATTCGAGCCGCAGCGCGTCGGTGACCCGCGCGGTGCGCGTCATGAGTTCCGAGGCGACTCTGAGGTTCGCGGACTCCTCGGCGACACGGCGGGACCAGTGGGCCTGCTCCGGTGACGGCATGCCCTTGTGGCCCTGTCTGACGAACCCCAACGACCAGGCGATGAAGCGGTCCTGGGCCGACCCCAGCAAAAGCTGACGTCACGGACCTGCAGGATCCCGGAGACGAGTGAACCTGGCCCCGGAGTGGCTCGTAGACCGCATGTGGCGAGGCCTGCGAATGGCTCGTCGGAGGGCGGTCCGCCCCCTCACAAGCCTTGGGTCTGTTCGCTGCATGCCAGGGCTCCGTGAGTGTTTCGTCTTGGAAGGAATGACATGCCGAGCAGTTCCGCAGATCAGGCCCTGGCCGTCCAGGTTGTCGACAGCATGGAGCGTATGAGCGGGAGGCATCCCGGATACCGCCGGTCCAGTGCCCGGGGGGCCGGCTTCCGGGCCACCTTCACTCCCACCGGGGCCGCGGCCGCCCTGACCACGGCCGCGCACCTGCAGACGCGGACGGTTCCGGCCACCGTACGGTTCTCGAACTCCGAGGGAAATCCCCACACGCCCGACACCGCCCCGGTCACCCGCGGCATGGCCACCCGCTTCCACCTGCACGACGGGAGTGACACCGACCTCGTCGCCCTCACCGTCCCCCGGTTCGTCGCCTCGACGCCCGGGGAGTTCCTGGAGCTGACCGAGGCCCTGCGCCCCGACCCCGTGACCAACCAGCCCGACCCGGCCCGGGTGTACGCGTTCGTCGGTGCCCATCCCCACCTGGCCGAAGCCGTCGCACAGCAGCCGCCCATACCCGTCAGCTATGCCTCCGCCGCCTACTGGGCCATCCACGCCTTCATCTGGGTCGACGCGGCCGGCGGCAGGCGGCCCGTGCGGTACCGCTGGGAACCGGTGGCCGGACGCACCGACCTGACCGCGGCCGAGGCGGCCACCCGCACCCCGCACTACCTGACCGACGAACTGCACCAGCGCCTGGAGCACGCACCGGTGGCGTTCGAACTGCGGATCCAACTCGCCGAACCCGACGACCCCACCCACGACCCCAGCACCGTCTGGCCCGACCACCGCAAGGAGATCACCGCCGGGCGCCTGGAGATCAACGCCCCCGCCGACGACCAGGATCCCTGGAACACGCAGGCCTTCAACCCCACCCGCGTCACCACCGGCATCCAGCTCTCCGACGACCCCGTCCTCGCCTTCCGGGCCCACGCCTACGCCGAATCCCACCGCCGGCGCAGCCACAACCAGTAGAGCCCCGACCCATGTTGTCCCGCCCATGAGTGAACCTCCTTGATTCGTGCGGCGTTTGACGTGATGACAGCACAACGCCCCCGCACCCGGCACCTGTTGGCGGAGCGACTTGCGGAGTGACTCGACGAGCGCTTCGGGGGCCCGACGAATGGACGGACTTGAACAAGCAGACCAAGAGATCCCCCGGCCGACGAGGCCTGCTGCGCGGCGCCCTGGTGGGGTGTTGCGCGATGGCCCTGTCGACCGCGGGGGCGACAGCGGCGAGCGCCTCGGCACCCTCGACATCCACCGCGCGCACCGTGAACTACGTGGCCCTGGGCGACTCCTACGCCTCCGGCCCCGGCATACCGACCCAGGTCGACTCCGCGTGTGCGCGGTCCGACCGGAACCATCCGTCCCTCCTCGCGGCAGCGAGGAACTGGCAGCTGACCGACGTCAGTTGTTCGGGTGCCACGACGACGGCCCTGGCCGGCCCCCAGGGCGCGCAGCCGCCGCAACTGGACGCACTCGGCGCGGACACGGACGTGGTCACCCTGACCATCGGTGGCAACGACATCGGCTTCTCCAGAAATCTGGCCACCTGCGCCGGACTGACGTCCAAGGACCCGACGGGCAACCCGTGCCAGGCCTTCTTCACCAGCGGCGGCACCGACCAGCTGGAGCAGCGCGTCAACGACACCGCTCCCAAGATCGCCGCGGCGCTGGACGCCGTCCGGCAGCGGGCTCCGCACGCCAAGGTCCTGGTGGTCGGCTATCCCGACCTGTTCCCGGACGACGGGGTCGGCTGCACCGGCTCCGCCGTACCGCTCGCGGCCGGTGACTTCGCCTATCTGCGGGACACCGAGAAGAAGCTCAACGCGATGCTCGCGAGCCAGGCGTCGGCAAACGGCGCGGGCTACGTCGACACGTACACCCCGACGGTGGGACACGACATGTGCAAGCCGGCCGGCGAGCGCTGGATCGAACCCCTGGTCCCGGAGGGTCCGGCCGCACCCGCCCACCCCAACGCGCAGGGCCAGCAGACCATGGCCGCCACGGTGGAGCGTGCCCTCCACTGCCGCGTGTACCGCCGATGACCTGAGTGGGGCGTGGGCACCGGCGGTCCGGGGGAGAGCCGGTGCCCCGTCCCACAAGCGAGGATCGCCGTCCCGTGGCGCGCGCAACGCGCGTTCACGAAGCTGTACTTGCCCGGCGCGGGCGGCACGGGCGTCACGGCGGGAGTTGCGAACCGTGAGAAGTCGCCGAAGTCCGGCGATGTCTCGACCCGGTACGACGAAGGTCACAGTTATATATCGGACACTTCGCCCTTCAATCTTCACACGAGGTGCACATGTTGGCTAAGTTGACGGACAGGACGCACGACTCCCTCCGGTGAACCTCGCCGGGTCGCGCGGCCTCCGCCGAATTCGGTGGCCCTCGCGGCGACCGGAACCGGGGACCCAACCGAACTTTGGGGTGAATCGGCCCAACCGCCCGACAGGGCAAGGGCCGTAGGGCATACCTTCCGGATTCCTCGCCCGAACCCGACAGCTAACTCGGTAGGCGGAGCACGGAAGGAGTACGGCTCCCATCGCGCCGGAACGAACCACGCGCCCCGGAGGCAGCAACCTCCCGGGTATACCCCGGCCCGCCCTCGCGACGGCGGCCGCCACCTCAGTGGACCTCTACTCCTCGGCCGGCGGCTCCTCGCCCGCGCGAGAGGACGACAAGCCGAGTCGCGAAGAAGTCCAGCAGCGGATCAGCAGCCTCTACGACCAGGCAGAGACCGTCAGCGGGAACTACAACGCGACCCGGGCGATGAACTCGGGGCGCCCGCGCGAGCGTGTGACGCCCGGACCCGACGCTGGGCGTGGGCGCGCCGACACGGTTTCCGCCCCTGCCCCCGCTCTGAACGACCGCGCCAAGCAGTGGTTCGACGTCGGACGCTCGCAGCTGGGGCCCCTCATCCCCGCCGTGCTGCCGCCCGACAGGATGCCGGACCGCGGCCAGGCCGCGGCGCGGCCCAAGAGCACCGGTGACCGTCCGGGGGAGCGGTCGCCCGACCGTGCGCTGGAAGCGGCGGCCAAGCCCGTCCTGGAGCTGACCGCCGGACCCGGCGCCGCGACAGCCGCCCGGCCCGTGGCGGAGTTGACCGCGGGTCCCGTCGCCGCGCTGCCGGCCGTGCCCCAGCAGCGTCAGGACGCCACCGCGGTCATGCCCGCACTGCCCGCCGCTGATCCGCGGCAGCCGCTGAAGACCTCCAAGCAGCGGAACCAGAGCAAGCTCGCGAAGGCCCGTGAACTGCTGTCCGCGCACACCGCCCGGCGGAGCGCCCCGGTGGCGGCCATCGAACCCGCGCCGGCGGCGACCGCCTGGGCCACCACCGAGGGGCAGGGCTACCGCCAGGCCGAGGCCGAATGGTGGCAGCAGCAGTCGCAGCCGCAGTCGCAGTCGGCCGGTTTCGGCACGCACCTGTCCGTCGACGCCCTGGGCGGCCCGGACCTGACGCTCGGCATGGGCCTGCCCGCCGCTCCGGCTGCGGCTCCGGTTCCGTCCTTTGCTCCGGCTCCGTCAATCGGCATGGACCTGCCCATGGGACCGGACCTGTCGTTCGGTATGGCTCCGCCCGTCGACGCCCGTACGCCGGTCGGCACGGGCCTGCCCATCGGCTCGGACGGCGCTTCGAACCCCGGATACGCCACCTCGAACCCCGGATACGGCGCTACGACCCCCGGTTACGGCGGGTCGACCCCGGGATACGGCGGGAAGGCGGCGACAGCGGTCGACTTCGCCCGTGAGCAGATCGGCAAGCCCTGTGTGTGGGGAGCGATGGGGCCGGGCTCGTACGACTGCTCCAGCCTCACCCAGGCGGCCTGGAAGGCGGCCGGGGTCGCACTCCCGCGTGGCGTGAACGATCAGGCGACCGCCGGCATGGCGGTTCCCCTCTCCGACATCCGTCTCGGCGACCTGGTCCTCTTCCACGGGCACATCGGCCATGTCGGCATCTACAGCGGCAACGGCATGATGGTTCACGCGCCGAGCCCGGGGGCGGCCATCCGTGAGGAATCGATCCACTGGGCCGGCGAGTCGGCGATCC
This sequence comes from Streptomyces sp. NPDC058697, assembly GCF_042715345.1. NCBI lineage: Bacteria > Bacillati > Actinomycetota > Actinomycetes > Kitasatosporales > Streptomycetaceae > Streptomyces > Streptomyces sp. NPDC058697. The sequence goes on along the minus strand of NZ_JBHXSU010000001.1, from coordinate 890,137 downwards.
ACAGCGTGATCCGGCCTGCCTGACCCTGACCCGGAGGCTGACCCGGAGGCCGTATCGGTGGGCGCGCGAGGCGCCGCCCGATACGGCCTCTGATCGTCTCGTTCCGGAGACGGCAGGTCTGCGAAAGTGTCAGCTCATGTCGAGCGAGACGGCGACATCGGTGATGGCTATGGGGAACTGGTCCACACTGGTCGTGGCTCCGGTGAGCACGTCGACGGTGTAGAACGTCGACGTCGAGGCACCGGCCGGGGTCAGGGTGGCGAAGGCCGTGTTCGAGATCGTCTTGCCGGCGCTCAGATCGCTGAAGATGTCGAAGCCCGCGTTGACACCGGCGTCGAAGCCGAGTGAGCCGGTCGGGACCAGCAGGCCGTTGGCGGGCGGCGACTGGATGACGACCTGGTCCGAAGTCGTGTTGATGTCGAACAGCGTCGTCGCGGTGGCCGAGTTCAGGTCGTTGTTGGTGTAGGCCGCTCCGGTGACACCGTGGGTCGTCGCCCCGTCCGTGGTCAGCGGGGTGTTCGTGGCGGTGCTGCTGTTGGCGAGGTTGTGCGCCAGGTTCTGACCGGTGTCACTGATGATCCGCAACCGGTCGGCCGCGGGGTTGAAGTCGACACCGAAGTTCGTGCCCTGCAGCGGAACACTGAGCTGCGAGACCTTGGTGACCAGCGGGTTCGGGACCGCGGGCGGGATCTGGACCGTGTAGATGCCGCCCTTGTTGCCGACCAGGTACAACAGTCCGTTCTGTACACGGAAGTCGAGCCCGACGACGGCGGTGTCGCCGACGAGCCCGTCGATGCGCTTGAACCAGTTGAGCGTGCCGGGGTCGTCGGTGTTGAACGCGGCCATCAGCGTACCGTCGGCCGAGATGCCGAACGCCAGCAGACGGGGCGGCGCCGCGTGGCTGGTGCCCGGCGTCGCCACGACGAGTGCCGCCATGGCGGACGCGGCCGCGACCGCCGCGGCCAGTCTCTTCTTGAGCCCTGCTTTCATCGCTACTTCCCTCTCGGTCGGCGTGAGCTTGAGCGTGGATGTGAGCGCGAGCGTGTGCTGTGTCAGAGGTGTTGCCGTCTGGTCCGCCCGGTCCGGCAGGCCGGATCGACAGGCGGCGACGGCAAGCTATGGGGCAGGACTGGACATCCACTGGACGGTGGTTGAACGACGGATCGGCGGATCGGCCGAACGGCGGGGGTTCCGCGGGCTCACGGCCCCGAAGTGGTCGACGACGCGGCGGCCGCCACCCATGGCCCCAGGGCCCGGCGTGCGCGCTCGGCGCCCGCGTGCGCCCGTGCCAACTGGTCGTGTTCACCGGTGACGGCCGCGACCGTCACCGCGGTGGAGTGGTGGTCGAGCGCCTCGTCGTGACGGCCACTGCCGTACAGCGCCTCGGCGAGGCCGTTGAGCGCCGACGCCTCGCCGTAGCCCTCCCCGTGCTCACGGAACAGTTCGAGGGCTTGCCGCTGACAGGTGACGGCGGCCTCGAACTCGCCCTGCCCCAGCCGGATGTCGCCGAGGCCGGACAGCGCGTACGCCTCGCCGCCGTGGTGCCCCAACTGCCGGAAGAGCGTGAGCGCCTGCTCCTGGCACTCGGCCGCGGCCTCCGAACGGCCCAGCCGCAGAAGGGCGTTGCCGAGGTGGGAGAGGGTGCGGGCGCGGCCGATCCGGTCGCCGGTCAGATCGTGCAGGGCGAGGGCCTGCCGTTGATGGTCGGCCGCCTGTCCGTACTCGCCCAGCCGTAGACAGACATTGCCGAGATTCGTGAGGGTGCGTGCCTGGCCCACCTGGTCGCCGGTCTCCCGGTAGAGGGCGAGGGCCTGTTGATGGTCGTGCGCGGCGTCGCGGAGGCTGCCCAGCCGCCAGTGGACGTTGCCGAGGTTGGACAGGGTTCTGGCGCGCCCCGCCAAGTCGCCCGTCCGGTGGTGCAGTTCGAGGGCCCGTACGAGGTGGTCCTCGGCCGAACCCGCGTCGGCGAGCCGCCAGTGCACGACCCCGAGGTTGGTCAGCGCGTGGGCCTGCCCGCCCAGGTCACCGATCGTCTCGGCGGCCCGCAGGGCGTGGCGGTGGATCTCCAGGGCCTCGGTGTGGTGACCGGAGTCGAGGTGGCGGAACAGCAGGGCGGCCAGCCGGACGGCGTGTCCGGGACTGCCGCGGTCCGCGGCCACCGCGCAGACGGCGGCCAGCGTCGGCCGCTCGGCGTCCAGCCAGGCCCGTGCCGCGTTCGCGTCGCCGGCGACGGGCGGGGCATGGTCGGAGGGTGCGACAGCGGGCCTGTGGTGCCGCTCGGCCGGGTAGAGCGTGTCCATGGCCGCCGCGGCCGTGCCCAGATAGTGGTCGAAGAGACGGACCAGCGCGGCCTGCCGATCGGCCTCGGAGTCATGCGTACGGGTCAGGCGGAACGCATAGGCACGCAGCAGATCGTGCGTGCCGAACCGACCCGGCCGGGCGGGCTCAAGGAGATGGGCCCGGGCCAGCAACGCCAGGGTCCCGGCGGCATGGCCCGGGCTCTCACTGGCATCCGAGGGCTCGCCGACCGGTACGACATCCGACGCGCGGGCGGACATCGGGCCTGGCGTCGGCCCTGACGTCGGGCCTGGCGTCGGCCCTGGCGTCCGGACCGGCGGGTGCTCCGGCGTGTGGTGCGGCGTGTGGTGCGGCGCGCTGCCCGGCGCCTGGCCCGGCGAGGCGCCGGGTACGTGCCCGGGTCTTTCGTCCGGCGTGGGGCCCGGGGCGTGGGTCGGTTCTTCGACCGGCACGCGGGTCGGTTCTTCGACCGGCACGCGGGTCGGTTCCTCGCCCGGGGTATGGGTCGGATCCTCGCGCGGCGCGCTGCCCGGCGCCTGGCCCGGCGAGGCGCCCGGCAGGTGCCCGGGTCTCTCGTCCCGCTTCTCGCCCGTGGCGTGGGTCGGCTCCCCGCCCGGCACGCGGGTCGGCGTCTGGCCCGGCGAGGCGCCCGGCAGGTGCCTGGGTCTCTCCTCCCGCGTGGGGCCCGGGGCGTGGGTCGGCTGTTTGCCTGGCACGCGGGTCGGCTTCGCGCCCGGGGCGTGGGCCGGCTCTTCGCCCGGCACGCGGGTCGGCTCCCAGCCCGGGGCATGGGTCGGATCCTCGCCCGGCGCGCTGCCCGGCGCCTGGCCCGGCGAGGCGCCCGGCAGGTGCCCGGGTCTCTCGTCCCGCTTCTCGCCCGTGGCGTGGGTCGGCTCCCCGCCCGGCACGCGGGTCGGCGTCTGGCCCGGCGAGGCGCCCGGCAGGTGCCTGGGTCTCTCCTCCCGCGTGGGGCCCGGGGCGTGGGTCGGCTGTTTGCCTGGCACGCGGGTCGGCTTCGCGCCCGGGGCGTGGGCCGGCTCTTCGCCCGGCACGCGGGTCGGCTCCCAGCCCGGGGCATGGGTCGGATCCTCGCCCGGCGCGCTGCCCGGCGCCTGGCCCGGCGAGGCGCCCGGCAGGTGCCCGGGTCTCTCGTCGCGCGTGGGGCTCGGGGCGCGGCTCGGTTCCTCGCCCGGCAAACGGGTCGGCGTCTCGCCCGGCACACGGGTCGGATCCCCGCCCGGCACGAGGGACGGTGATTCGCCCGGTGCCTCGCCGATCAGCGCCGCGACCGCGTGTGCGTCCGCCTCCGGGCCCGGGTGCAGGCTCAGTAGGCGGAAGGTGCGGGCGGCCGGGGCGGGGAGTCGTTCGTAGGACCAGGAGAAGACCGCCTCCACCGCCGCGCGCCGGTCGCCGCCCGCGTCCAGGAGGTCGAGCCGTCGCTGCTGGTCGGCCAGCTCCGCCACCAGGTCCGCCAGCCGTGACGACGGGTGGGCGACGGCGAGTTCGGCCGCGACCCGGAGCGCCAGCGGGAGACGCGCGCACTGTTCGGCCAGGGCGGCGGCCGGCCCCGGCTCGGCGTCGACACGCGCACCGACGAGCGTGCGCAGCAGGGCGACCGCGTCGGGCGGCGGGAGCGGGCCCAGAGCGATGCGGCGGGCGCCGTGCAGGGCCACCAGTCCCGTGAGGCTGTCCCGGCTGGTGACCACGACCGAACAGGCCGGCGAGCCGGGAAGCAGCGGGCGGACCTGTTCCTCGGAAAGGGCGTTGTCCAGGACCACCAGCATGCGCCGGTCGGCCAGTTCGGTCCGGAACCGGCTCGCGCGGTCGTCGACGTCGAGCGGGACCGCGTCACCGGGGACCCCGAGAACGGTGAGGAACCGAGTGAGGGCGTCGCCGGGAGGCATGGGGCGCTCCGGGTCGTAGCCGCGCAGGTTGACGTAGAGCTGGCCGTCGGGGAACCGGTGCCGCGTGCGGTGCGCCCAGTGCACGGCCAGTGCGGTCTTCCCCACTCCGGCCGTGCCGGAGACGACCGAGACGGCCCCGGCCGTCGGGCTGTCCGCCGCAGCGGCCAACAGTCGGTCCAGTGCGGACAGTTCGGGGTCACGGCCCGCGAAATCGGGTACGTCGGCCGGGAGTTGCGCGGGTAATCGGTGCGCCGAGGGCGGGTACGGGGGTACGTGGGCGGGCACCTGCGCGGCCAACTCGGCGGCACCTGCCGTGTCATGGCCGCCGCCGGGAGCGGAAGGCCGGGGGCGGCGGCGCAGCAGGGCGGCATACGCCTCGGCCAGCGCGGGGCCGGGGTCGACGCCGAGCTCGTCGGCCAGCCGACGGCGGCTCCGCCGGTAGACGGCGACCGCCTGGTCACGTCGCCCGACGGCCTCGTACGCCCGGATGAGCCGGGCCTGGGCGTCCTCGTCCAGCGGCTGCGCGACCGCGGCCTCCTCCAGGACGGGCAGCGCGTCGGCGCTCCGGCCCGCCGCGATCATGGCCTCGCCGTACTGGGCGACCGCACCACGATGTTCCTCCGCCAGCGCGACGACCATCGGGTGCGCGGAGAGGAAGGGCAGGTCCGCGAGGGGCGGTTGCTGCCACAGCCCGAGCGCCTCGGTCAGCAGCGCGGCGGCCCGCTCCTGGCCGCCGCCCCGGCCGTCCCGTCGTACGGTCACCGCCCCGGCGACCAGGGCCCTGAAGCGCAGCAGATCGATGGCGCCGTGCGGGACCCGCAGCGCGTAGCCGTCGCCGAGCCGGGGGAGCACCGCGCTCCGGGCGCGTGGTGGCCGGTCCGGTTCCAGCAGGTGGCGCAGGTGCTTGATGTGGGTCTGGACGACGTTCGACGCGGTCGCCGGCGGGCGCTCGCCCCACAGCGCGTCCGCGATCCCGAAGAACGGCAGTTGCTGTCCACGGGACACGGCGAGCAGGGCGAGTACCGCGCGGCGCTGGGGCGAACCGAGGTCGAGACGGGTGCCGTCCCGCCAGGCGCAGACCGGCCCGAGTACCTGAATGCGCATGCGTCCCCCGCCCGCCGTTTTACAACTCCCTCACTATTCCCTTTCTCTATCTCCCTCATCGGCATATCCGGAAGGGGTATTCCGGCCCACTGCCGCGCAGTTGTCACACCTGGCCGTGTGCCTGCGCTCAGCGGTCAGCGCTCGTCGACGGAGAGGTCCGGGTGATCGCCGAGGCGTCGTACGTACTCCTCGATGTGGCGGTACGCGGCGAGGGTGCCGGCCGCGTTGAAGTGGTCGAGGTGGGTGAGCGTCACCCAGAGGTCCCTGTCCGCGGTGCTGAGCTCATCGCCCAACACATAGGGGTGGCGGGCGAGTTGCCGGTCGAGCCGGTCCAGGGCGGACTCGCACGCTCCGTCGGCGAGCAGGCCGGCGAGGTCGCGGAGGATGTCGGGCGCGTGGTTGCTGACGACGCGTCCGCTCCAGCGGTCGCACAGCGCGGGTGCGGTGAGCGGGCCGTCGTAGTGGTGCCAGGTCGCCTCGTAGGCGCCGCGCAGCGATGCGAAGGCGTCCGGCGTCTCGGCGGGGAGCTTCAGGACCGTGGTGGTGAGCGAGCCCTTGAGGCCGAGCAGGTCGAGGACGACCGCCACACGCCCCGAGTAGGGACAGGCCTCGGACAGATACAGCTGATAGCGGTGCGGCGCCGGGTAGAAGCCGCCGGCGAGACCGACACCGATACGGCCGCGGAAGCGGTGCGGACGGGCGGCCGGACCGGGGACGGACGTACCGACGGCGGCCGCGCCGCGGCCGGACGAGTGGGCGGTGGCCGCACGGGAGGCCGTCGTCGTGAAGGTGTCAGGGCTGCTGGAACCGCGGGAAACTGTCTCGGGCATGACTCTCCAGGGGGACGCGGGGGCCCTGGCCGCCTCGTGGGCGCCAGTGGCGGAACGGAGTGACTGCGCTGCCGTACAGGTCCGGATCGGTCGGACGCGTAGCGGATCAGTAAGCGCTGGAGACACGCGACAAATCGATGTGCAGGCGCCTCGTCAAGCCGTTCCTGGACAATTCCCACCGGTCCTGCCGTCGGGGCTCGCGAGACGCGAGACCACGCTTGCCCCGCCGCTCCGGCGGAACCCGGTCGTCACCCGGGGCACCCCGTCGCGGTGGAAGGGTTGCCTGCCAGCGGGCCGGGGCCGATGACCGCACGAACGGGGAGTCCCCGCACGACGGGCGCTGGCAATCGTGACCGTCTCCGTCAGTGTTGATGCGCTCAGCGTGACCGTCAAGACGGCGTCTCAACAGCTGGGCAGCCGGCCGCCGGAGCCGCCGGACCGGCTTCGTCCCCTGTGATCCCCTGTGATCCCCTGTGATGAGGAGCCCTCAACAAAGATCTCCCTGTGGCAGGAAGAAAAGGCACAGCCGTACTGTTGTGCCCGTTGACGAGGAGGCGGTGCCCGATCGAGGGCCCGCGAACGCGAGGTCGGCCGGACGTCCGTCCGCCGGGCCGGAAGGGCGGAGGTGACGCAGGTGCGAGCGCGAACCGTGTCCCGCCGCAACGTCCCGAAGGCCGCCCCGCTCCATCGCGTACGCCTCTACTCCCGGCCGCACATCGACCTGCTGCGCGTAGCCGGCGCGCTCTGTTGCTCCTGACCTGTATCCCCCGCGGCCGCGCCCTCCGGTGAGGGCCGGCTTTCTCGTACGGTCGATCAGGAAGGCACACGTCCCGTGTCCTCAGCACCTTCTGCCCTGCCCTCTTCAGCGCAGCTGCACCTCGCCGTGGCGCTCGACGGCGCCGGCTGGCACCCCGCCGCCTGGCGCGAACCGGTGGCCCGGCCCCGGGAACTGTTCACCGCCGGGTACTGGGCCGGCCTCGTCGCCGAGGCCGAGCGCGGTCTCCTCGACTTCGTGACCTTCGAGGACGGCCTGGGCCTGCAGTCCTCGCACTTCATCGAGCCGGACGGACGGACCGACCAGGTCCGCGGCCGGCTCGACGCCGTGCTCATCGCCGCGCGCATTGCACCGTTGACCCGCCACATAGGTCTGGTGCCGACCGTGGTGGCCACGCACACGGAGCCGTTCCACATCTCCAAGGCCATCGCCACCCTCGACTATGTGAGCTCCGGCCGGGCGGGCCTGCGGGTGCAGTTGACGGCACGACAGAACGAGGCCGCGCACTTCGGCCGCCGTACGCTGCCCCGACTGGACGCCTACGACAGCCCGGCCACGCAGGACGTGGTGACCGAACTCTTCGACGAGACGGCCGACTACGTCGAGGTCGTGCGCAGGCTCTGGGACAGCTGGGAGGACGACGCCGAGATCCGGGACGTGGCCACCGGCCGCTTCGTCGACCGCGACAAGCTCCACTACATCGACTTCGAGGGCCCGCACTTCAGCGTCAAGGGCCCCTCCATCACCCCGCGCCCGCCCCAGGGCCAGCCCGTCGTCAGCGCCCTCGCGCACCAGAGTGTCCCGTACCGGCTGGTGGCCCGCGCCGCCGACATCGGCTACGTCACCCCGCACGACACCGACCAGGCCCGCGCGATCGTCGCCGAGATCCGCGCCGAACAGGCCCTCGCCGGCCGCGCCGGCCAACCCCTGCACGTCTTCGGCGACTTGGTGGTTCTCCTCGACGAGGATCCGTCCGTCGCGGCCGCCCGCAAGGACCGTCTCGACGCCCTCGCGGGAGCGCCGTTCACCAGCGATGCCCGCGTGTTCACCGGCACGCCCGCCCAACTCGCCGACCTGCTCCAGGAGTTGTGGTCGGCCGGGCTGAGCGGATTCCGGCTGCGCCCCGCAGTCCTCGGCCACGACCTGCCGGCCATCACCCGGGGCCTGGTCCCCGAACTCCAGCGCCGGGGCGCCTTCCGTCGCGCCTACGAGGCCGACACCCTGCGCGGACTGCTCGGACTCGCCCGCCCGGCCAACCGCTACGCCGCCAACGCCACTGGCGCTGCCGCCGACGCCACCGCCGCTGCCAACGCCACCGCCTGAGCCGGACGGAGACCGCAGGACCATGAGCAAGCCGCTGAAGCAGATCCACCTGGCCGCCCACTTCCCCGGCGTCAACAACACCACGGTGTGGAGCGACCCGGAGGCCGGCAGCCACATCGAGTTCAGCTCCTTCGCGCACTTCGCACGGACCGCCGAACGCGCCAAGTTCGACTTCCTGTTCCTCGCCGAAGGGCTGCGACTGCGCGAACAGGGCGGAAGGATCTACGACTTGGACGTCGTCGGCCGCCCCGACACCTTCACCGTCCTCACCGCGCTAGCCGCCGTCACCCAGCATCTCGGCCTGACCGGCACCATCAACTCCACCTTCAACGAGCCCTACGAGGTGGCCCGCCAGTTCGCCAGCCTCGACCACCTCTCGGACGGGCGCGCCGCCTGGAACGTCGTCACCTCCTGGGACGCCTTCACCGGCGAGAACTTCCGCCGCGGCGGCTTCCTCCCGCAGAACGAGCGCTACTCCCGGGCCAAGGAGTTCCTGGCCACCGCGAACGAACTCTTCGACTCCTGGCACGGCGACGAGATCGTCGCAGACCAGGACACCGGCACCTTCCTGCGCGATGCGAAGGCCGGCGCCTTCGTCCACCAGGGCCAACACTTCGACATCGAGGGGCAGTTCAACGTGCCGCGCTCCCCGCAGGGCCGCCCGGTGATCTTCCAGGCCGGCGACTCCGAGGAGGGCCGCGAGTTCGCCGCCGCAGGCGCCGACGCGATCTTCAGCCGGTACGCCACCCTCAAGGACGGCCAGGCGTTCTACACGGACGTCAAGGGACGCCTGGCCCGCTACGGCCGTACGCCCGACCAGCTGCTGATCCTGCCCGCCGCGACCTTCGTCCTCGGCGACACCGACGCGGAGGCGGAGGAACTGGCCCGCGAGGTGCGCCGCCGGCAGGTCAGTGGGGCGACCGCCATCAAGCACCTGGAGTTCGTCTGGAACCGCGACCTGTCCGCGTACGACCCCGACGGCCCGCTGCCCGACATCGACCCCGACCTCGGCGAGCACACCATCGCGCGCGGCCGGGCACAGGTGCGGATGTACCGCGACCCGCTGGCCACCGCCCGTGAGTGGCGGGAGCGCGCGGCCGCCAACAACTGGTCCATCCGCGACCTGGTCATCGAGACCGGCAACCGCCAGAACTTCGTCGGCTCCCCGGCCACGGTCGCGGCCACCATCGACGAATTCGTCCAGGCCGACGCGAGCGACGGCTTCATCCTCGTCCCGCACATCACCCCCGGCGGCCTCGACGCCTTCGCCGACACGGTGGTCCCGCTGCTCCAGGAGCGCGGAGTGTTCCGTACGGAGTACGAGGGCACGACCCTGCGCGACCACCTGGGCCTGGCCCATCCCGATTCCCGTACGAATGCCGATGCCGACGTCGATGGGCCGGGTGAGCGCGTGGCTTCGTGATCTGGCTTGATGCGGATGCCGAAGGGGACCATTCTTGTACACATGGTGACATTGCCGCGCGACGGAGGACCGGCGGCCACGGCCGGTGACGCCATGGCGGTGGTCGACGCGAGCGGCAATGTCACGGGCTGGAGCGAGGGCGCGCGGCTGCTGACGGGGCACACGGCCGAGGACGTGACCGGCCGGCCGGCGTCGGAGCTGGTGGCGGGGGAGCCCGCGGCGGCCCGGCGGGCTCTGCTGACACACGGCGACGCGGTCGTGGCCGTACGCCACAAGGACGGGCGGCGGCTGGAGCTGGCGCTGCGGATGTGCCCGCTGCAGGGCGGGAAGGGGCCGCGGCCGGGGTTCGTCGTCACCGCGACCACGGAAGCGGGTGAGCGGCCCCCCGGCGAGCGGATCCCGGGCGAGCGGACCCTGGACAAGCGGACCCCGGGCGAGCGGACCCTGGACAAGCGGCCCCTGGGCGAGCTGGCCTTCAAGCAGGCGTCGATGTCCATGTCGATCTTCGACACCGGACAGCGCTACCTGCGGATGAACGACTTCGCGTGCCAGGTCATGGGGCAGCCCGAGGACGCGTTCCAGCACCGGTACTTCCCCGACACCGTGGAGAACGCCGAGCACAGCCGCGGCTTCCTGCGCCATCTGGAGATCGTCGTCGAGACCGGGCAGCCGGTCCACTACGAGAGCTGGACCCGCTCACCGTCCGGCCGTCGCATGCACGCCTGGAGCTTCGAGATGTGGCCGGTGCGGGACCAGGCCGGCGAGCTGCTGGGCACCGCGCTGGCAGGGTTCGACAGCAGTGAGCAGTACTGGGCGCGACAGCGGCTGGCCCTGCTGAACGAGGCGGCCGGCTCCATCGGCACCAAGCTCGACGTGATCCAGACCGCCCGTGAACTCGCCGAACTGGCCGTGCCCCGGCTCGCCGACTTCGCCAGCGTCGACCTGCTGGACTCGGTGCTCCAGGGCGAGGAACCGTCGACCGGGCCGGTGGAGGGCGGCGTGGAGCTGCGCCGGGTCGCCCACCACTCCGACACCCCCGGTGTGCCGGAGGCGGCCATCGACCTGGGTGCCGCCGACATCTACCCGGCCTTCTCCCCGCCGGCCCGCGCCCTGGCCACCGGCGAGCCGGTGCTCACCCGGAGCGGCGACAGCGGCCTCGACACCTGGTTCGCCGAGCACGGAGCCCGCTCCGCCAAGCTGCGCGAGGGCGAGCACCACGAGCTGTCGCTGATGGCCGTACCGCTGGTGGCGCGCGGCACGACACTGGGCGTGGCCGTCTTCGTACGGATCCTCACTCCCGAACATCCCGACGCCTTCGACCTGGACGATGTGTCGCTCGCGGAGGAACTGACCAGCCGGGCGGCCGTCTGCGTCGACAACGCCCGCCGCTACACCAAGGAGCGCACCACCGCGCTGGCCCTGCAGCGCAGCCTGCTGCCCCAGGTGATGGCGGTGCAGGCGGCCGTCGAGTTCGCCTCCCGTTACCTTCCGGCGCTGTCGCAGGCGGGGGTGGGCGGCGACTGGTTCGACGTGATCCCGCTGTCCGGCACCAGGGTGGCGCTGGTCGTCGGGGACGTCGTCGGACACGGACTCCACGCCTCGGTGACCATGGGCCGGCTCCGTACGGCGGTCTGGACCCTCGCCGATGTCGACCTGCCGCCGGACGAACTGCTCACGCATCTGGACGACCTGGTCGGACACCTCGCGGCCGACGAGAGCGCGATGACCGGCGAGATCGGCGCCACCTGCCTGTACGCGGTGTACGACCCGGTGTCCCGCCACTGCACCGTCGCCTCCGCCGGCCACCCGCCGCCCGTCGTGCTGTACCCGGACGGGACGGTGAAGGTCGTCGAGGTGGCCGCGGGACCGATGCTCGGCGTCGGCGGGCTCCCGTTCGAGGCCACCGAGCTGGACGTGCCCGAAGGCGCCGTACTCGCTCTCTACACGGACGGTCTCGTCGAGGCACGCGATGTCGACGTGGACGCGGGCACCGCCGCCCTCTGCACCGCACTGGCCGCCCCGGCCCGGAATCTGGAGGACGCCTGCGACAACGTCCTCAAGGCCCTGCTCCCGAAGCGCCCCGCCGACGACGTGGCGCTGCTCCTGGCCCGTACCCGCGCCCTGGACGCCGACCAGGTGGCCGTCTGGGACCTGGAGTCCGATCCGGCGCTGGTCGGCACGGCCCGGCAGTACGCCACCGAGCAGCTGACCCGCTGGGGGCTCGACGAGGCCGCCTTCGTCACCGAACTCGTCGTGAGCGAACTGGTCACCAACGCCATCCGCTACGGCGGCTCCCCGATCCAGCTCAGACTCATCCGCGACCGTACGCTCATCTGCGAGGTCTCCGACGCCAGCAGTACCTCGCCGCATCTGCGCCGGGCCCGCACCTTCGACGAGGGCGGCCGGGGCCTGCTGCTCGTCGCGCAGCTCACCGACCGCTGGGGCACCCGGCCGAGCGGCACGGGAAAGACCATCTGGGCCGAGCAGGCACTGCCGGTCCAGTGAGCACCGGGCCGGACTCAAGGAAGCGGGCCGGCGCAAGGATCGGGCTGGACTCAAAGAGTCGGGCCGGGCCCAAGAACCGGGACCGGGTCAAGAACCAGGACCGAGTCAAGAATCGGGCGGCTCGGCTCAGTCGAGGCCGACGTAGTCGCGCAGGGCCTGGGAGCGGGAGGGGTGGCGCAGCTTCGACATCGTCTTGGACTCGATCTGGCGGATGCGCTCGCGGGTGACTCCGTAGACCTGGCCGATCTCCTCCAGGGTCTTCGCCTGCCCGTCCAGCAGTCCGTAGCGCAGGGTGATGATGCCTGCCTCGCGCGGGGTCATATGGGCGAGGATCTCCTGGATGGTGTCCTTGAGCAGGAGGAACGTCACCGCGTCGAAGGGGGAGATGCTCTCGCTGTCCTCGATGACGTCGCCGAGTTCGCTGCCGCCGTCCTCGCCGAGCGGCAGGTGCAGCGAGACGGGGTCCTTGGTGTACCCGTCGAGCTCGATGACCTTGGAGATGGGCAGCTCCATCCGCTCCGCCACCTGCCCCACCGTGGGCTCGACGCCCAGTTCCTGAAGCATCTCCCGGCGGAGCCTGGCCATTCTGTTGATGACCTCCACCGCGTGCACCGGAATGCGGATCGTGCGGCTCTGGTCGGCCAGGGCCCGTGTCAGTGCCTGCCTGATCCACCAGGTGGCGTAGGTCGAGAACTTGAAACCCTTGACGTAGTCGAACTTTTCCACGGCCCGAATCAGACCTGTGTTGCCCTCCTGGATCAGGTCCAGAAAATTGAGACCGCGTCTCGTATAACGCTTGGCGATGGAGACGACCAGGCGGAGGTTGGCCTCGATGAGGTGGGATTTCGCCCGGTGGCCGTCCTCGACGAGGATTTTCAGCTCGCGCCGGAGCGCCGGATCAAGATCTGGTTCTTCTTCCAGCCGGTGCTCGGCGAACAGGCCGGCCTCGATCCGCTTGGCGAGGTCGACCTCCTGTGCCGCGCTGAGAAGACGGACCCGGCCGATCACCTTCAGGTAGTCCCGGACAGGATCCACCGAGGCGCCGTCGGAGCCGAGCCGGGGCTCGGGAGCGTCGGCGTCGTAGTCCGGGGACAGCAGAAGAGTCTCCTGCCCCTGTTGTTGTTCCGGCGTATCCGTCTCCATTGCGGTCAACATCTCTTCCCGTGCCTCAGTTCTTTGTGCAAACTCAACAATGTCGAGCAAGACCTTCGGTCTTCAGGAATCCTGAATTCTTGTCGTCCACGGTGCTGATTGCTCGGCGTGGGAATCTTCATCAGGCTCGCCCCATTACGGTACACCCGCCGGAGCCCCGGCCGGCGGCCCCGCATTGCCTCGAAATGTGGGTGACATGAATCACGTCGTCCGCGCGGTTGATTTTCCCGAAGGATTCTGAACGCCCAAAATTCCGTGGCCCGTACGGGCTGGGTGAGCCCATACTTCGACACCGATGAGCACACTGACTTCCGGGGAGATCCCCGAAAGGTTCGCCGCCGGGGACTTCCTGGACCGCTGGGCGCTGACGCCGGACGGCCCGACGGCGAGCGGCATGGCCTCCGTCGTCCTGCCCGTGACCCGCGCGGACGGCACGCCCGCGGTCCTGAAGTTCCAGGACCTCAACGAGGACAACGCGGGCGCCGCACCGGGACTGCGGGTGTGGAACGGCGACGGCGCGGTGCGTCTGCTCGACCACGATCCGGACACCGGCACCATGCTGCTGGAGCGACTTGACGCGGCGCGGCCGCTGTCGTCGCTGACCGATGACGACGCCGCGCTGCGGATCCTCGCCGACCTGTTGGCGCGCCTGGTCGCGGTGCCCGCGCCGGACGGCCTGCGTCGGCTCTCCGACATCGCCGCCGCCATGCTCGCCCAGGTACCGCACGCGCTGCCGGCCCTCCGCGACCCCTCCGAACGGCGTCTGCTGCGCACCTGCGCGTCCGCGGTGGCCGAACTCGTCGGCGAGGCGGGGGACCGGCTGCTGCACTGGGACCTGCACTACGACAACGTCCTCGCCGGGCAGCGAGAGCCCTGGCTCGCCATCGATCCCGAACCCCTTGCAGGCGACCCGGGGTTCGACCTGTGGCCCGCGCTGGACAGCCGCTGGGACGCGGTGACGGCGACCGGCGACGAGGCCCGCGCGGTGCTGCGCCGCTTCGACGTGCTGACCGAGACGGTTGGCCTCGACCGGCGGCGGGCGGGTGGATGGACGCTGGGGCGCATCCTTCAGAACACGCTGTGGGACATCGAGGACGGGAAGACGGCGATCGATCCGCCTCAACTGGTCATCGCCTCGGTGGCGTTGGGGCGGTGGGCCGGGAGGGGGTAGGGGGTTGCTTCGGGTCGGTGGGTGCGTGCGGGGCGTACCTGGCTGGTCGCGCAGTTCCCCGCGCCCCTGAAGGGGCGCCCCCCGCGTTCCCAGCGAAAGTTTCGAATAGTGGTGCTCGTGCGATGGGAGCGTTGACCCTGCCGCAACCGGTTCCTACATTGAGCGCGCCTCGGCGAGAGGTGGCGGACTCCGTGAGAAGGGACCTGCATGACCGTGGGCCACATCAGCAATCCCGTGCTGCCCGGATTCCATCCGGATCCGAGCATCGTGCGGGTCGGCGCGGAGTACTTCCTCGCCACCTCCACCTTCGAATGGTTCCCGGGCGTGCCCGTGCACCGCTCGACCGATCTCGTCCGCTGGGAGCGGGCCGGGCACATCCTGGACCGGCCCGATCTGCTCGACCTGCGCGGAGTCGCCGACTCGGCGGGCGTGTGGGCGCCCTCGCTCTCGCACCACGACGGCCGGTTCTGGCTGGTGTACAGCATCGTGCGGACCATCGGGCACCCGTACAAGGACGTCGACAACTACCTGATCACGGCCCCGTCCATCGAGGGCCCGTGGTCGGAGCCGGTGTTCCTCAACTCCTCCGGCTTCGACCCGTCGTTCTTCCACGACGAGGACGGCCGCAGCTGGCTGCTCAACATCCAGTGGGACCCGCGCGACGGCCACCCGTCCTTCGCAGGGATCCTGCTTCAGGAGTACGACGCCGACAAGCGTGCCCTGATCGGACAGCCGCGCACGATCCTCACCCACGAGGAGCTGATCGAGGGGCCCAACGTCTACCGGCGCGACGGCTGGTACTACCTGATGCTCGCCGAGGGCGGCACCGGCTGGAACCACGGCATCCTGATGGCCCGCTCGCGCGAACTGACCGGACCGTACGAACTCGACCCGCACGGCTCGCTGTTGACGACCCGGGACACCCCGGACTGGCCGTTGCAGAAGGCCGGCCACGGCGAACTGGTCGAGACGCCTGAGGGGGAGTGGTACCTCGCCCACCTGGCCTCCAGACCCGTACGGACGCCGGACGGACCGCGCTGCGTCCTCGGCCGGGAGACCTGTCTGCAACGCGTGACCTGGACGGACGACGGCTGGCTGCGGCTGGCGGACGGAGGACGGCGGCCGAGTCTGGAAGTCCCGGCGCCCAAGGGAGTGGAGCCTCGACCGGTCGCCCGTCTCGCCGCCAGGGACGACTTCGACTCGCCGTCCCTGGAGGGGAGTTGGAGTACGCTCCGCGCGCCCGCCACCCCCGACTGGCTGAGCCTCCGCGAGCGTCCCGGGCATCTGCGGCTGCGCGGCAGGCAGAGCCTGCACTCGCGGTTCGACCAGAGTCTGGTCGCGCGGCGGCTCACCTCGGTGCGCTGCGAGGTGACGACGGTCGTCGACTTCCGCCCCTCGCACTTCAGTCAACTCGCGGGCCTCATCTGCTGGTACGACACCTCGACGCACTTCTATCTCCGTCTCACCCATGTCGAGGGCCGGGGTCGCGTCCTGGGCGTGGTCCTCACCGACGACGGCGCGTACGGAGAGCTCCCGGACAGCGAACTGGCCACGGACGACTGGCCGTCGGTGCATCTGCGGGCCCGGTTCGACGGCACGGAACTCCGCTTCTCCGCGTCGCCCGACGGCACGGACTGGCATGCCGTGGGACCGGTCCTGGACGCGAGCAAGCTCTCCGACGACTACGGGGACCGGCTGAGGTTCACCGGCGCCTTCGTCGGCATCTGCGCGCAGGACCTGGGCGGGACCCGCACCCCGGCGGACTTCGACCGGTTCGAGATGCGGGAGCTCGACGGCCGGCCGTAGGAGATCTACCGACCTGCCGATCCCCTGCTCACCGGGACTTTTCGAAAGTCGGCGCAGACCCTTGACGCCGTTTCCGGACAGGAAGAAGCTCTGCGCACCCACTCATGACAACCGGTTGTCCAAATCGCCGACGCACACAACCCGAAGCAGGAGATGACCAGTTGATGCGCTCACCCGCCGTCGCTCCCCTCGGCCGAGACCGCTTCCTTCCTCTGCCGGCGGCCGACACCGCCGGAGCGGAGGAGGACGGTCCGGAGGCCGCCGACCGGCTGGTGGTGCATCCCGTCCCGACCGGGTTGCCGCTCAACACCAGCTTCTCCGTCAAGGCCCGCAAGCCCGGCGGCGGTTGGCGGACGGTGCCCGTACTGCGCGCCCGGACGAGGACCGTCGACGAGACGACAGGCGCGGGCATCGTCAGGAACACCTCGGTCGCCGGCCTGGACTTCACCGGAACCGTCGAGATCGAGGTCACCTCCGCCAAGGGCGCCATCGGCTCCGCACGGATCCGCCCCTTGTCGTACGCCGTCGAGCACGAGGTCAGCGGCGACACCCTCCGCTTCAGCCTCACCGGGCCGTGCAACCTCTCGGTCGAGATCGACGGCGACCTCTACGACAACCTCCATCTGCACGCCAACCCGGTCGAGCAGGAGCGGCCCGACGCCGGCGACCCGGACGTCATCCACTTCGGCCCCGGTATCCACACGGTCCCGGACGACGTGCTGCAGGTGCCCAGCGGGAAGACGGTCTACCTGGCCGGTGGCGCGGTGCTCAAGGCCCGGGTGGACTTCACGAACGTCGAGAACGCCAGGCTGATCGGCCGGGGCATCCTGTACGACACGGACGGCGGCACCACGGTGGCGTTCTCCAGGAACATCGAGATCGACGGGATACTCGTCCTCGACCCGAGGACCGGCTACTCCTGCGCCATCGGCCAGTCCCAGCAGGTCACCGTCCGCAACCTGCACTCGTACAGCTGTGGCCAGTGGGGCGACGGCATCGACGTGTTCAGCAGCGAGGACGTCCTGATCGAGGGCGTCTTCATGCGCAACAGCGACGACTGCGTCGCCGTCTACGCCCACCGCTGGGACTACTACGGAGACTGTCGCAACATCACCGTCCGCGACTCCACCCTGTGGGCCGATGTCGCGCACCCGGTGAACATCGGCACGCACGGCAACCCGGAGAAGCCCGAGGTCATCGAGAACATCGTCCTCAGCGAAATCGACGTGCTCCAGCACCGCGAGCCGCAGGTGCTCTACCAGGGCTGCATCGCCCTCAATCCCGGCGACGACAACCTCATCCGGAACGTCCGCATCCAGGACGTCCGGGTCGAGGACTTCGCCTGCGGCCAGCTGGTCAACATGCGGGTCATGGCCAACCGGTACAACGCCTCGCCCGGCCGGGGCATCGAGGACGTGTACGTGCGGAACCTGACGTACGACGGCGTACACGCGGACACTGCGGTCCTGGCCGGCTACGACGCCGAACGGCCCGTCAAGAACGTCACCTTCCAGAACCTGACGGTCAACGGCACGGTCGTCCACGACGGGATGGAGAAGCCGGGCTGGTTCCTGACCACCGACATGGTGCCGATGTTCGCCAACGAGCACGTGCGAAACCTCCGCTTCCTCGACGAGGCGACAGCCGCCTCCACGATGGCCCCGGAGATCAGCGGCGCGGGCGAGGTAACGGCCACCAGGGACCGCGCCTTCAGCCACCTCGTCACCGCGACCGCGCTGCCGACGTCGTTCGACGCCGAGGGGCTGCCCGAAGGCCTGGTCATCGACAAGGGCACGGGCCTGATCTCCGGAACCCCGAAGGCGCCGGGCGTCAGCACGGTCACCGTCTCGGCCACGAACACGGCGGGCACGGGGGCCAAGTCCCTCAAGCTCACCGTCCGGAACGTGTGAGAGGGAGCCGGTCGTGTCGGGATCGGAAACGCTTTCTGTGCGAACCGAGCAGTACGCGCGGGTCGTACGTACTACTGCACGGTCTCCGCCACCAACCCGCAGGAGGCAAGCGGCAGCAACTCGGGGTGGGTGGCGGCGACCGTCAGCCTCCCCACTGTGCCGCCACTGTGCCGCGGCCGACGCGCACCGGGACTGCCTCCGGCGCGGCCGTTTCGCCCGATGACCGCGTCGCCCGGACCCCCCTCGCCGAGGGAGAGATCCCCGGCTTCGGCGACGCCCCCACCTGAGCGGTCTCCCGCAGTGCGGGTGTGCTCCCGTGCTGCCTCCGGGCCGCCGATCCTTCCCAGGATTGGAGATGCACAGAATGAGCCGCACTTCCCCCCACCAGCACCTCCCCAGCACGGAGTTGAGCCGCCGCGGACTGCTGAGGACCGCCGGTGGTCTCACCGCCGCCCTCGCGGTCGGCGCCTCCGCCACGGCCCTCACCGGCAGTACGGCAGCGGCGGCCCCGGCCACCTTCACCCACCCGGGCATGCTGCACGCGTACGGCGAACTGAACCGGGCCAAGGTAAGGGTGGCCGCGGGGAACGACCCCTGGCTGTCCGGCTGGAACCGGCTGACCGCCAACTCGCACTCCGCCGCCACCTGGACAGCGCGTCCGCAGGCCACGATCGTCCGCGGCGGCACCGGCGAGAACTACAGCCTCCTGTACAACGACATCCACGCCGCCTACCAGAACGCCCTGCGCTGGAGGATCGCCGGCACCACGGCCCACGGAGACAGAGCCCGCGACATCCTCAACGCCTGGTCGGCCACGCTCACCACGGTCACCGGCAACGCCGACCGCTTCCTGGCCGCCGGGATCTACGGCTACCAGTTCGCCAACGCCGCCGAACTCATGCGCGGCTACAGCGGATTCGACCTCGACCGGTTCAAGACGATGATGCTCAACGTCTTCTATCCGCTCAACAACCAGTTCCTCAACAACCACAACGACGCCTGCATCACCAACTACTGGGCCAACTGGGACCTCTGCAACATGAACTCGGTCCTGGCGATCGGCATCCTCTGCGACGACGCCGCCAAGTACGACCAGGCCGTGAACTACTTCAAGAACGGCGCGGGCAACGGCTCCATCAACCACGCCGTCCCGTTCGTGTACGACTCGCAGGGTCTCGCCCAGTGGCAGGAGAGCGGGCGCGACCAGGGCCACACCATGATGGGCATGGGCCAGATGGGCGCCTTCTGCGAGATGGCCTGGTCACAGGGCGACGACCTGTACGGCTACGGCGACAACCGGTTCATGAAGGCCGCCCAGTACGTCGCCAAGTACAACCTCGGACAGGACGTGCCCTTCACGACGTACACCTGGGGCACCGGTCAGAACTGTGCCCAGCAGTCGCACACCGTGATCTCCGCGGCGAGCCGGGGGCAGGCCAGGCCGGTGTGGGACATCCTCCACTACCACTACGCCCGTCGGCGCGGGCTGTCCGTCCCGTACATCACGGCCATGGCCGAGAGCGTGCGGCCCGAGGGCGGTGGCGGTGACTACGGTGCCGCCAGCGGGGGCTTCGACCAGCTCGGCTTCGGGACGCTGATGTACGCCAAGTAGGCGCCGAGGACCGGCACTTGGACGCAGGCGCCCCCGCCCGTCACTGACGTGTGTCGGGCGGGGGTGCCACCGAGGCCCGTACGACCACGTGGGTGCCCAGGAGGAGGTGTTCGTCGGGGGCGTCCGGGGTGCGGGTCAGGGCCGTGCGGACCGCGAGCCTGCCCAGGTCCTCGTAGGGGACGTGGACGGTGGTCAGCGGCGGGTTGAGGTCCCGGGCGAAGGGGATGTCGTCGTAGCCGACCAGGGAGACGTCCCCCGGGACGGAGAGCCCCGCCTCGTGGAGGGCGGTCAGGGCTCCCGAGGCGACCATGTCGGTGGACGCCATCACCGCGGTGAAGTCGAGGCTCTGGGCGAGGGCCTGGCGGACGAGGCGGTGGCCCGAGTCGCGGGTGAAGTCGCCGAAGAGGCGAAGAGCCGGGTCCGCGGTGACGCCGCGGGCCGTGGGCCGCGAGGTAGCCCTGTTCACGGCCCTGGGCCGTGGTGTTGGACGGTTTGCCGCCCAGGAAGAGAACGCGGCGGTGGCCCTGGGCGAGGAGATGGGCGCAGAGCGCGTACGCCCCGCTCTCGTTGTCGTACTCGATCACGGTCACCGGAGTGCCCGGGTCCAGGGGCGGGCGGCCGCAGAGGACCAGACGGGAGCCCGCGGAGGCCAGGGAGTCCGCGATACGGGCCATGCGGTCGCGGTACTCGGCGGTGTCCGCGGTGCCGCCGACCAGGATCACCGCGGCGGCACGCTGGGCGCGCATCATCTCGATGAACTCCAGCTGGCGTTCGGCGTCGCCGTCCGTGCTGCACACGAGGGACAGATGGCCGAGCCGGGTCGCCTCGCGTTCCACACCGTGTGCCATGTGCGCGAAGGACGGGCCCGTGATGTCGTCCAGGACGAACGCGAGCATGGGAGTGCCCGCCCCCGCGATGGCCTTGGCGCGGGCGTCCGCCACGTAGTCCAGGTCACGGACCGCCCGCATCACGCGGGTACGGGTCGATGTGCTGACCGGGTAGTCGCCGCCGAGGACGCGCGACACCGTGGACGCCGATACGCCGGCCCGTGCCGCCACGTCCCGGATGGTGCGCCGGCCCGCGACATCGCCGGTGGTCTTCCTGGTCATGACCCGCCCCTCTGCTCCGCCCCGGAAGCGACTCGTCCGCCGTCCGGGTGCGCCCCACCCCCGGGAAGTGCGGCAACGCTCGTGGCAACCGGTTCCCGGGCCGGAGGCTAGCAGGGGGAGCGGCGGACGGGGAGGGGGCGGAATCCCGCTGTCACAGGGAGTAGCCCCGCAGCTTTCGGTACAGGGTCGCGCGGGCGATGCCCAGCGCCGCCGCGGCACGCGCCTTGTTGCCGCCGTGGCGGCGCAGCGACTCCAGGATGGCGGTGCGCTCGGCGAGTTCCATCGGGCTCAACTGCCGTGTCGCGGGGCCCTCCCGGACCGGGTCGGGGAGTTCGGCGCGCCGCACCGGGCCCGCCACCTGGCGGTGCTCGGCCAACGCCCTGACGAGATGGGCGAGTTCCGTGATGTTGCCGGGCCACGGATGGCGTTCCAGTGCCCGTAGCGCGTCCAGTGTCCAGGTGAGCGGAGGCCGTCCCGGCACCGGACCAGGAGCCAGTTCGGGGAGCAACTCCCTGATGTCGTCCGGGCGTTCACGCAGCGCCGGAAGGGTAACCGAACGGACGGCCAGCGTGTCGAGCAGCCGCTGGAGGCAGGGGCCCGGGGGAGTACCGGGTGTGTACGTGAGGAGCAGAGGCGCGTCCGGGCGTTCGTCGAGCAGGGAGTTGAGAGCGGCGACGTCGGCCTGGGCGAGGCGCTCGGCATGGCGGAGGAGAAGCGCGCGGTCGCTCGCAAGTGCCGTCGCCCAGATGCCGGGTTCGTCGACCGGGCCCTCCGCCGCGTCCACGACCAGCGGATCCAGATCCCCGCGCGCTGTCAGCAACTCCCTTGCCAGGGCGGTCTTTCCGGTGCCGCGCTCCCCGGTCAGGAGCAACGGCTCCCGGGACCGGGCCAGCTCGGCGGCCTTCGCCGTCGCGTGACGCCACGGCACCGAGCGCCCGGCGAGCGCGACACGAGGCTGCCGCGCGTGCGGTCGCACCGCTTCGCCGACGGGCGGCTCGACCACGGCGACCACACCGATGACCGCGCCCTCATGGCGTACGGGGGTGACACGTGCCGTGCCCGTGCCGTCGGGGAGTTCGAGATCGAAGGCTACGGAAACGTTCCTGTGCCGTGCCGAGTCGTACGGCTCGGAGGGGTCATACGGCTCAGAAGTGCCGACGGGTCCAGAGAGGTTGTACGCCTCAGAAGTGCCAGCCGGTCCAGAGGGGCCGTACGCCTCAGAAGTGTCGGCCGGCTCGGAGGAGTCGTCCACCTCGGAGGCCCCGGTGGCATCCCGCCCCGAGCCGTTCGCCGCCGCCGTCCGCTCCAGGACCGCCACCGCGCCCGGCGACAGCATTCCCGCCGCCGCGTCGCTCAGCAGCCGGTTCTTGCCGTCGAGCGCCACGACCGCCGCCCCCGGCCGGGCGGCCGCCCGCTGGAAGGCGTCGAGCAGCACGCGTTCCGTCGTACGGGACCGGGCCAGCAGCTCCGCCTCGACGGCCGTCGCCGTGGCCTCGGCGAGGGCGGCGCCCGGATGCGGCGTACACCCGGTGCACAGGCCGGACGCGACGGTCACCGTCCCCAGGACCTGGCCGTTCTCCGGGGCCAGCACCGGCACGCTGACGGCGGACACGTCCTGCCACAGGTCGAGAAAGTGCTCGGGGCCGTGCACCTCCGCGCGATGCCGGGTGCGCAGGGCGAGGGCCGCACTGTTGTGCCCGACCTCCTGTTCGGACAGGTCATGGCACTTCTCGTCGCCGGGCCCGCTCCCGGCCGACCAGAGCACGCGCAGCCGCTCGTCGGTGAGGACGAGGGACGACTGCCCGGAGGCGAGGGCGGGGGCCAGCCGTTCGAGCACGGGCCGCGCGGCGGTCAGCAGCGCCGACCGCGCGGGAAGCAGGGGCTCGGCGGGTTCCGTCAGGTCGTGCCGTACGCCGAAGAAACGGGCGCGCCGCCAGGCGGCGACGATCTCGTCCGGCACTCCGTCGGGCAGCGGGCGTCCCGTCAGGAACCGCTCTCGCGCCTGGCGGAGCGGCGTGAGAGCGGGACGGGCGGGGGACTCTTCGGTGGTCGTCACGGCGCCTCCCACCGTACCGGGCATGGTTGAACAGGTAACAAAGGGGCGCCCCCGCTGTGTTCCGCGCCTGTGCCGATGTCCCGTTGGGCCCGCGCCGATGTCCCGTAAACCCGTGTCGGTGTCTCGTAATGAGACACCCGCGTTCCCGCGCTTCGCACCACGATCATGAATGGTTGGTGCTGTTCTCATCCTCTGGAGCGTGCCCGTGCACACCGTCGAGCCCGTAGTCGAGACCGACGTACTCATCGTGGGCAGCGGCCCCGCGGGCGCCTCGGCCGCCCTGGCCCTGAGCACCTACGGCGTGCCCAACATCGTGGTCACCCGCTACGCGAGCCTCGCCGACACACCCCGCGCCCACATCACCAACCAGCGCACGATGGAGGTCCTGCGCGACCTCGGCGTCGAGCAGGACGTCGTCGCGCGGGCCACGCCCCAGCACCTGATGGGCAACACCACCTTCTGCACCAGCCTGGCCGGCGAGGAACTGGGCCGCGTCCGGTCCTGGGGCAACGACCCCCTCGTACAGGCCGCGCACGACCTCGCCAGCCCCACCCGTATGTGCGACATGCCCCAGCACCTCATGGAGCCGGTGCTCGTCGACGCCGCCGTCGCCCGTGGCACCCATCTGCGCTTCAGAACGGTCTACAAGTCGTTCGTCCAGGACGCCGACGGAGTCACGGTCACCGTCGAGGACCGGCTGCGCGGCGACGAATACACCATCCGCGCCAAGTACCTGATCGGCGCCGACGGGGGCCGGTCGAAGGTCGCCGAGGACGCCGGGCTGCCGATGGGCGGCCAGATGGGCGTGGCCGGCAGCATCAACATCGTCTTCGACGCGGACCTGAGCAAGTACACCGCGCACCGGCCGTCCACGCTCTACTGGGTGCTCGCCCCGGGCGCCACCGTCGGCGGCATCGGCGCGGGCCTCGTCCGCAACGTCCGCCCCTGGAGCGAGTGGATGATCGTCTGGGGCTACGACGTGACGGCGGGCGCCCCGGACCTCACCACCGAGTACGCGGAGTCCATCGTCCGCAGACTCGTCGGCGACGACGAGATCCCCGTGACCATCAAGTCCTCCTCGGCGTGGACGGTCAACGAGATGTACGCCGAGTCGTACTCGAACGGCCGCGTCTTCTGCGCGGGTGACGCCACGCACCGCCATCCGCCGTCCAACGGCCTCGGCTCCAACACCTCCATCCAGGACGCGTACAACCTGGCGTGGAAGCTCAAGCTCGTCCTCGACGGCACGGCCTCGCCCAAGCTCCTCGACACGTACACCGCCGAGCGCGCCCCGGTCGGCAGGCAGATCGTCACCCGCGCCAACAAGTCCATCGGCGAGACCGCACCGATCTTCGAGGCGCTCGACGGTCTCTCCCCGCAGAGCCCCGAGCAGCTGTGGGCCAACATCGCCGCCCGCAAGGACGCCACCGAGGCCGCGGAGAAGCAGCGCGCCCGCCTCCGCGAGGCGATCGCCTTCAAGGTGTACGAATTCAACGCGCACGGCGTCGATCTCAACCAGCGGTACGTGTCGGACGCGGTCGTCCCCGACGGTACGGAGGATCCCGGGTTCGAGCGGGACCCCGAGCTGTACCACCAGCCGTCCTCGCGGCCCGGTGCGAAGTTGCCCCATGCGTGGATCACGGACGGGACCCGGACCCTGTCCACGCTCGATGCCGCGGGGCAGGGGCGCTTCACGCTGTTCACCGGTATCGGCGGTGACTGCTGGGTGCGGGCCGCCGAGGCCGTCGGCCTCGACATCGCCACCGTCGTCATCGGGCCCGGGCAGCAGTACGAGGATCCGTACGGTGACTGGGCGCGGCTGAGCGAGGTCTCCGACTCGGGTGTGCTGCTGGTGCGGCCCGACGGGTATGTGGCGTTTCGGTACGCGACGGGTGTTCGCGATGCGGGGGAGTTGTTGGGGGGTGCGGTGGGGCTGATTCTCGGGCGGTAGCCGGTAGCTCCGCTGGTTGTGCGGGTGGGTTTCGGGGTGCCTTGGGTTGTCGTGTTTGTGCGGGGTGTGTGTGGCTGGGCGCGCAGTTCCCCGCGCCCCTGAGGTGTGAATGGCTTGCGTCGCTCACCGGGCGAGGCAGGTTGTGCGGGACAGTGATCGTCGGGAAGCAGGACACGATGAATCGGGACACGGTGAATCAGGAGTCGTCATGACCATCGATGCCAGCGGGACCGCGGTCACCGAGGAGGCCGTTGGGAGTCTTGGTGCGGGTACCGATCCGCGGCTGCGGGAGTTGCTCACCGGTCTGATCCGGCACCTTCACGACTTCGCGCGGGAGACGCGGCTCACCCAGGAGGAGTGGGAGCGGGCGATCGGGTTCCTGACGGCGACCGGGCAGACGTGCACCGACACCCGGCAGGAGTTCATTCTGCTGTCGGACGTGCTCGGGCTGTCGATGCTGGTCGAGACCCTGAACGCCGACCGTGGCCCCGGGGCCACCGAGTCGACGGTCCTCGGACCCTTCCACATGACCGAGTCCCCGGTCCGTGAACTCGGCGCGGACATCGACCTGGTGGGCAGCGGCGAACCGTGCGTGGTGAGCGGCCGGGTGCTCTCCCAGGACGGCACCCCGCTGCCCGGCGCGGTCCTCGACGTCTGGCAGGCCGACGCCGACGGCTTCTACGACGTGCAGCAGCCGGACCTCCAGCCGCCGGGCAACGGCCGCGGCCTGTTCACGGCGGACGAGACGGGCCGCTTCTGGTTCCGCACCTGTGTACCGAGCCCGTACCCCATCCCCACCGACGGTCCGGTCGGCGACCTGCTCCGCGCCACCGGCCGGCACCCCTACCGCCCCGCCCACATCCACTTCATCGCGACCGCCGAGGGCCACGCCCCCGTCACCACACACATCTTCGTGGCGGGCAGCGACTACCTCGACTCGGACGCGGTCTTCGCGGTGAAGAGCAGTCTGGTCGAGGACTTCGCGGAGACCGACGATCCTTCCCTGGCACGGGAGTTCGGCATCCCGAACCCGTTCCGGCACGCGCGGTTCGATCTCGTACTGACTCCTGGGGCGAAAGCGTGAACTTCTCGTACGAGGCCCAGCCCATGCGGGTCGTCTTCCGGCCCGGCGCCTCGGTGAGCGCGACGGCGGAGGAGGTCCAACGGCTCGGTCTGCGGCGGGTGTTGGTGGTGTCCGGTGCGCGTGGCGCGGACACCGCTCGGGCCGTCGCCGACTCGCTGGGCGAGCTGTGCGCGGGACTGCACGCCGAAGCCCGGATGCACGTCCCGGCGGAGGTCGCCGACCGTGCCGTCGAGGTGGCTCGCGCTGCCGGTGCCGACGGTTGTGTCGCCGTGGGGGGCGGTTCGTCGATCGGCCTGGGCAAGGCGATCGCGCTGCGCACGGGGCTGCCCTTGATCGCCGTGCCCTCCACGTACTCCGGTTCCGAGATGACCCCCGTCTGGGGCCTCACCGAGCACGGCGCGAAGCGCACCGGGCGCGATCCGTCGGTCCTCCCGCGCAGCGTGGTGTACGACCCCGAGCTCACCCTCTCCATGCCCGTGCCCCTGTCCGTCACGAGCGGTGTCAACGCCGTCGCGCACGCGGTCGAGGCGCTGTACGCCCCCGACACCTCGCCCCTCGTCTCCCTGATGGCCGAGGAGGGCGTACGGGCGATGAACTCGGCCCTTCCGGAGATCGCCGCCGAGCCTGGGTCCCTGGAGGCCCGCGGGCGCGCCCTCTACGGGGCCTGGCTCTGCGGTTCCTGCCTGGGCGCGACCACCATGGGTCTGCACCACAAGCTCTGCCATGTGCTGGGCGGCACGTTCGGCCTGCCGCACGCGGAGACGCACACGGTGGTTCTCCCGTACGCCCTCGCGTACAACGCGCCCGCCGCTCCCGAGGCGATCAGGGCCCTCGAACGCGCCCTCGGCACAGATGACGCCCCGCTCGCTCTGTGGACCCTGTCCGGACGTCTGGGCGCGCCGCGGTCCCTCGCTCAACTGGGTCTTGCCGAGGCAGACTTGGCGGTGGCGGCCGAGCAGGTCGCGGGCCAGGCGTACGCCAATCCGCGCGAGGTCACGCACGAGGGCGCACTCGCCGTGCTGAGGGCGGCGTTCGCCGGGGACGCCCCTCGCGCCTGACTCCCCATGTCTTGACATACACCTGAAACGATTCTTAGCTGGCTGCGCGCCATCCAGATTCGTGACGCAGGTTCATGGGTGTGAATGGGGTGTGTGAAGCTCATCGACCAGCGCCT
Source organism: Streptomyces sp. NPDC058697 (assembly GCF_042715345.1). Lineage (NCBI taxonomy): Bacteria > Bacillati > Actinomycetota > Actinomycetes > Kitasatosporales > Streptomycetaceae > Streptomyces > Streptomyces sp. NPDC058697. The sequence goes on along the minus strand of NZ_JBHXSU010000001.1, from coordinate 862,950 downwards.
GGAGGCAGTCCGCGCATGACCACCCCCGACAGTCGGATCCGTGAACTGATCGTCACGCCGATCGCCTTCCGTGACCCGCCGCTCCTCAACTCCAGCGGCGTGCACGAGCCGCTCGCGCTGCGGCTGATTCTCCAACTCGTCCTGGAGGACGGCACGGTGGGCCTCGGCGAGTCGACCGGCGGCGACATCCGCATCGAACGACTGGGGGCCGCGGCGCGGGCGGTCGTCGGCATGGACGTCTTCGACACCACAGCCGTCGCGGCCGCGATCGACTCCGTCCTGCTGCCGACCGTGCCCAGTTCCCACGAGCGCGGCTGGACCACCTCCGCCGTGGAGGTCGCCTGTCTGGACGCCCAGGGCAAGCTCCTCGGACGCTCGGTCAGCGACCTGCTGGGCGGCACGGTCCGCGATTCCGTGCCCTTCGCCGCGTACCTCTTCTACAAGTGGGCCGAACACCCGGCGCTCGACGGCAATCCGGCCGTCGGTGACGAGTGGGGCGAGGCGCTCGACCCGGCGGGCATCGTCGAGCAGGCCCGGCTGATGCAACAGCGGTACGGATTCACCTCGTTCAAGCTCAAGGGCGGTGTCTTCCCGCCCGACGAGGAGATCGCCGCGATGAGGGCGCTCGCCGAGGCATTCCCGGGGCAGCCGCTGCGGCTCGACCCCAACACGGCCTGGACGGTGGAGACTTCGCGGTACGTGGCCCGGGAGCTGGACGGCTGCCTGGAGTATTTGGAGGACCCCACCCCCACCATCCCCGGCATGGCCGAGGTTGCGAAGGCCTCACCCATGCCGCTGGCCACCAACATGTGCGTGGTCGCCTGGGAGCACATCAAGCCGGCCGTCGAGCTGGACGCCATCCAGGTCCTCCTCACCGACCACCACTACTGGGGCGGGCTGCGCCGCACCCGTGAACTCGCTGCCGTCTGCGAGGCGTTCGGCATCGGGCTGTCCATGCACTCCAACTCCCACCTCGGTATCAGCCTCGCCGCCATGACCCATGTGGCCGCCGCGATCCCGAACCTCGACACCTCCTGCGACACCCACTACCCGTGGAACTTCGCGGACGACGTCATCGTCCCCGGGGCGCTGGAAGTGCGGGACGGCGCGGTCGAGGTCCCCACGGGTCCCGGTCTCGGCGTCGAACTCGACCACGACGCACTGGAACGGCTCCACCGGGTCTATCTCGACTCGGGCATGAAGGGCCGCGACGACACCGGATACATGCGACGCGTCCACCCGGAGTACGAGCTCAAGCTCCCTCGGTGGTGACACCGGCGCGCCCAGAAAGTATCGAAAGAGAAAGCGCTGTCACGCGTCTCGACAACCGTTTGCCCCCGCCTCATTCTTCAACCAGGTTGTGGCATGAGCGCGACAGGAGACCTCCATGATGAAGCGCAGATCGCTGCTGGCGGCGGCGGGCGGCACGCTGCTGGGCAGTGCGCTGGCGACGGGCACCGCCCGCGCCGACGCGACCATCGGCGTCAACCCCGGTAGCACCTACGGGAGTTGGGAAGGCTGGGGCACCTCGCTCGCGTGGTGGGCCAACGTGTTCGGCGCACGGGACGACTTCGCCGACATCTTCTTCACCACCAAGTCCGTGGCGTACGGCGGCAGGACGCTGCCGGGCCTCGGTATGAACATCGCCCGCTACAACCTGGGCGCGTGCAGCCCCAACAGCGTGGGCGGCCAGTCCATGGTCGCCTCGCCCAACATCCCGGCCTTCAAGCAGATCGAGGGCTACTGGCAGGACTGGAACAACGAGGACCCCGCCTCCTCCGCCTGGGACTGGACGGCGGACGCCAACCAGCGTGCCGCCCTGGTGAAGGCCGTCCAACGAGGCGCGGTCACCGAGCTGTTCGCCAACTCGCCCATGTGGTGGATGTGCCTCAACCACAACCCGTCGGGCGCGTCAGGAGGGGGCAACAACCTCCAGTCCTGGAACTACCGCCAGCACGCCTCCCACCTGGCGGCCGTTGCCCTGCGCGCCAAGAACAACTGGGGCGTGAACTTCGCGACCGTAGACCCCTTCAACGAACCCTCGTCCTCCTGGTGGACCGCCACCGGCACCCAGGAGGGCTGTCACATGGACGCCGCCGTCCAGGCCGCCGTCCTCCCGTACATGCGCAGCGAACTCGACGCGCGAGGCCTGTCCGGCATCATGATCTCGGCCTCCGACGAGACGAGCTACGACCTGGCCCGTACGACCTGGAACTCCTTCGGAGCGTCGACGAAGGCCCTCGTCGGTCAGGTCAACGTGCACGGTTACCAGGGTTCGGGCGGCCGCCGCGACCTCCTCCACACGGACGTCGTGACGACCGCCGGCAAGAAGCTCTGGAACTCCGAGACCGGTGACAGCGACGGCACCGGGCTCACCCTGGCGAGCAACCTGTGCCTGGACTTCCGCTGGCTGCACCCGACCGCCTGGGTCTACTGGCAGGTGATGGACCCCTCCACCGGCTGGGCGATGATCGCGTACGACGCGAGCACCCTGCAGCCGACCACCGTGCAGACCAAGTACTACGTGATGGCTCAGTTCAGCCGCCACATCCGCCCTGGAATGACCATCCTCGACACGGGCGTCGGGTACGCGGTCGCCGCCCATGACGCGGCACAGAAGCGCCTCGTCATCGTGGCCGTCAACTCCGGTGCCGCGCAGACGCTCACCTTCGACCTGTCCCGCTTCACCACGGTCACGGGCGGCAGCGGCGGGCTCGTACGGCGCTGGAACACCCTCACCTCCGGCGGCGGCGACCTGTACACGGCACGCTCGGACACCTACCTCAACGGCAAGAGTCTGAGCGTGCCGTTCGCCGCCGCCTCGGTGCAGACCTTCGAGATCGACGGTGTCACCGTGTGAGGGCGGCCCCGCCCGTTCCCTTGACCTTCAGGTCGCGCATCCGCCCGGTGTTGTCGAACGAGCCGAAGCCCACCCGGCCGGAGGAGAGCGTGGTGTCGACGGCAGTCATCAGGGGCTGTTTCGAGCCGTCGAGGTAGACCGCGATCTCACCGGTGCCGGGGCAGTGGACCACCCGCACCTTGTGCCAGGCCGAGTCGGTGATGGCCGGTGGCGCGCCGGTGGTGCCGTTCCACTGGTCCTCCAGGCGCAGCCGGTCGGCGTCGTTCACGACGAAGATCCCGTTGTGCGGATAGATGGTGTTGTCGGTCGAGAGGTGCGCGTAATAGAACTTCGTGTCCGACTGGTGGCCGAACACGATGATCACGTCCCGGTTGGTGACCTCGACTGGCGTGTCGATTCGGACCCGCGCGTCGATCCGTACGGAGCCGAAGGCCGGGGGACCCGCGGTGAGCACGGCGTACTCGAACGGGCGGCGCGGGCCGGGGCGGGCCACTCCCGCCTCGGCGAGGATCGCCTCACGGCCCGGGAACTGCCACTTGGACGGCGTGACCGGGGCCCAGTTCCGCCCGGCCATGACGTTGGTGACCTTCGTGCCGTCGGTGTCGCAGGAGGCGAACTTCCGGGTGCCGGTCACCTTCCAGATCCTGCCGTTGGCCTTGGAGAGCAGATAGAGCCCGCCGTCGGCGTCCTGCCCGAAACGGAGGTCGACCCGGCTGTCCCCGGCGAGGTCCCGCAGCGTCACCCGGGCGCCGCTCTCGTCGTACAGCATCAGGTCGTACAGCTTGGCCAGGTCCGTGCCGCCCCGGCGCATGTCCTTGGTGTCGGCGTAGAGGAGGCGGCCGTCGACGAGGTCGCCGAAGACGTACTTGCCGTACAGCTCGGGCAGGTCGCGGTCGCGCAGGACGAAGCCGCCGACGATCGCCCGGCCGACGTCGGAGGTGCAGTTCCAGTTGGCGGGCGGGTCGTGGTCGTAGGCGGCGACGGGATACGTGTAGCCGTACTTCTCGTCGTCGGCGGGCAGCGGCTGGATCTTGGCGCAGGGGTCGGTGGCGGTCTTGTCGAAGACGAAGGCGCCCTCACGTTCGCTCCAGCCGAGGTTGTCGCCCGCCCTCACCTCGTAGACGGCCTCGATGGCGTGCTCACCGATGTGGCCGAGATACATACGATTGCGGCCGCCGGTGTCCCAGCTGAACCGGTGCGGGTCGCGCATGCCGTACGCGTAGATCTCGCCGAGCGCGCCGGGGGTGCCGACGAAGGGGTTGCGGGACGGGATGCCGTACTTGCCGTTGGCGCTGTTGGTGCCCCGCGGGTCGATGCGCAGGATCTTGCCGTGCGGCACGGTCAGGCTCTGCGGCTCGCTGTTCCTGGCGCCCTGGCCGCCGTCGCCGACGGCGAGGTAGAGCTGCCCGTAGTCCTTGTCGTGGGGCCGGGCGGTGGGGTTGAAGTCGATCTGCTGGATGCCGTGGACGCGGCCCGTGAAGCCGATGCGCAGGACCTCGCGGCGCGTGCCCTCGAAGGTGTCGGCCGAGGGGTCCTCGGCCCTCCACTCGGTGACGATGCCGTGGTACACCGTGTTCGACGCCTGCCGCATGTCGGGCACGGCGGTGGTGGCGGAGGCCAGTTCGGTGTGGACGGTGTAGAAACGGCCGTTCTTCTTGAAGCGCGGGTCGAACGTGACGAACCCGAAGCCCATGCCGAGACCCTGGCTGCCGAAGAAGGCGGGGGAGAAGGTGCCGGCGACGTCGAGATAGACGCGCGGGGTGCCGTTCTCGACGAGATACAGCTTGCCGTTGAGGTCGGGCACGGCCATCCGGCCCGAGCCGTCGGGCAGTTCGCTCAGATAGTTGATGCGGGCGTGCCGCCGCAGCCGCGGGTCGGTCACGGGACCGTCCGGCGGCTCGCTCTTCGGGAAGGCCGCGAACTCCTCGACGGTGAGTCCGATACCGGAGGTGGCGGGCCGCTCGGTGATCGGGTCGGTGATCGGTTCGGCCGCGTGGGCCGTGGCGCCGGGCAGGGCGACGAGGACGGAAAGCAGCAGTGCCAGAACGAGTAACGATGTCAGCAGGATGGGTCTGGGACGGGGCGCGAGTCTGGGTCTGGTGCCGGGGGATCCGGTCATGGCTGTCACTCCTCTGCGGCCTTGTGCGTGACCAGTCGGTACTGTGCTCGGACCAGCGCGGCGTCCACCGCGCGGTCGAGGAACATCAGGCTGTCCATACGGCAGTTGCAGGGATTGCCCTCCCGGGTGTTCTGCGGGAAGCTGCCGCCGATCTTGAGGCCTCGCGGGTCGGTGGCCGAGGTGCGGTGCGGGCCGGGGCCCGAGAGGTCCCAGGGGTCGCCGGGCACGGTGTAGAAGCCGTCCAGCGGCTTGCCGTTGCGGTAGAGCGCCATCTCACCGGTGTCGAAGTCGAAGGTCGCGGCGAGGAACACCCACTCGCCGGGCGGCAGCAGGGTCCGCCAGTCCTGGGAGGCCGCGAACGTCTGGGAGGCGGCCCCGTCGATCCGCCGGCCGAGGGCGACCAGCCGGAGTTCGCCGTTGACGTTGATGAGTTCCAGGAGGGCGCGTACGCCATGTCCGTCGGAGTCGCCGGACAGTACCCCGGCAAGACCGATCGCGCCGTAAAGGTCGTCGGGGGAGGCCGTGTTGGAGTTGGGGCTCGGGTTCTGCCCGGTCATCTTGAACCACCCCATCACGGTGGTCCCGCGCACCGCGTTGAAGGCGTTCAGCGTCGGCACGCCGGACGCGGAGTACACGCCCGCCTTCCAGTCGTCGTTGCCCGCCGCGTCCGGATTGACCTGCCGGACCTGCAGCGAGGTCCGGCTGCCGCGGTGCGCGCCGTCCGGTGTCCGCATCCGGGCGCCACCGCCCACCAGGTCGATGTCGGTGCCGGAGAAACCCCGGTCGCGTTCCCGGGCCGGATTGCCGCGTACCGGATGCTCGAAGTCGTAGTAGGCGGCGAGGTCGGGTCTGAGCCCCGGATGCACGGCAGTTGGCCGCAGACCGTCGTCGCGTGCCCCGGCCGGTGGCGCCGCCGCCAGGGCCGTGAGGGCTGTCAGGAGAGCGGCGAGGGCCACTCCCGCGTACCGTCTGCGTCTGACCATGTCGCTCGCTCCTTTGCGAGGCGTGTCATGACATCGATGTCCTTGCCTGTCATCGCTTTCCCGTAGGGGGCACCGCTTTCTCCGGCTGGTCACCGCTTGGGTGCGGCCGGTGGCTGTGCCGGCCTGCCTCCGAGGTAGAGCTCGCCCAGTTGCGGATCGGCCAGCAACTCCCGTGCCGGGCCCGAGATATGGACCCGTCCGAGGTCGAGTACGCAGCCGATGTCGGCGGTCTCCAGCGCGCGGCGGGCGTTCTGCTCGACCAGCAGCACGGCCGTGCCCGCCTCCCGCATCCGCACGATCTGCTCGAAGACCACGCCCGTCGTCTTCGGGTCGAGCCCCATGGACGGCTCGTCGAGCAGCACCACCCGGGGCCTGACCATCAGCGAGCGGGCGAACTCCACCTGTTTCTGCTGGCCGCCGGAGAGCAGCCCGGCCAGGCTCGTCCAGCGTTCGGCGACGAGCGGGAAGAGATTGCGTACGAAGTCGGCGCGCTCGGCGACGACCGCCTTGTCCTTGATGGTGTAGCCGCCGAGCAGGACGTTCTCGGCGACCGTCATCTCCCGGAAGACGCTGTGTCCTTGGAGGACATGGGCGACTCCGGCGGCGAGCAGTTGCTGCGGTCCGCGGCCGGTGACGTCCACGCCGTCGACCAGGATCCGGCCGGAGCGCGGCGCGAGCAGCCCGCTGGCCACCTTCAGCACGGTGGACTTGCCCGCGCCGTTCGGGCCGACCAGGCACACCACGGCCCCGGCCGGCACCTGGACCGTAAGACCGCGCAGCACCAGGGCCGCCCGTCCGTAACCGGCGCGGATGTCGTCGAGTTCGAGCAGGAATCCGGAGTCGGGGTCAGACGCCAAGGTAGGCCTCCAGGACTCGTTCGTCGGACTGGATCACCGAGGGCGGGCCCTCCGCGATCGGCCGCCCGCGGTCGAAGACCACGACGTGGTCGCTGAGGGACATGACCAGGTCCATGTTGTGCTCGACGATCAGGAAGGTCCGGCCCTCGGCGTTGAGTTCGCGCACCAGGTCGCAGATGCGGTCGATCAGCGCCGGGTTGACCCCGCCCGCCGGTTCGTCGAGCAGGATCAGCTCGGGCTCGCTCATCAGGACGCCCGCGAGCTCCAGCAGCTTCTGCTGCCCCCAGGACAGGTTCCGCGCCTCCGCCGTCTCCAGGTGGTCGATGCCCATGCGGGTCAGCCAGTACCGGGCCCGTTCCGTCTCCTCCCGCTTGCGGGCACCGGCGAGTTGGGCCAGCAGGTTCGGCGGGCGTACGGCGACGAGCAGGTTGTCCAGGACCGTCATCCGGGGGAAGACACGGCAGAGCTGGAAGGAGCGGCCGATCCCCGCCCGGGCGATGCGGTGGGGCGGCCTGGCGGTGATGTCCCGGCCCCGGTACGTCGTGCGGCCCGCGTCGGGACGGATCATGCCGGTGACGCAGTTGAAGAACGTGGTCTTGCCGGAGCCGTTCGGTCCGATCAGGGCGTTGACCTTCCCGTGCTGGAAGGACACGGTGGCGCCGTCCAGGGCGGCAACCCCGCCGAAGGTCTTGGTGAGTCCGACGGTCGCCAGGCTCTGCTCACCCTCGTGCGCGCTCACTGCCTCACCTCTCTCTTCCCGTCGGGTCTTTTCCCGTCCGGCCGGTGGTCCGGCCGGACGTCCGCCTCGCGCTCGTCGCGCAGTTCGGCTGCGGTGACCTCGCGGATCGACGTCTCGCCGGTCCCGAGGACTCGTGCGACCAGTCCGGTGACCGCCGGGATGACCCCGTCCGGCATGAACATCACGACGACGCCCAGTAGCAGGCCCGCGAAGACCAGGTGCAGCGGGGTGTCCCCGTACTCGAGCTTGGAGTACTCAAGCCCGTACCCGACGATCACCGCCCCGAGCAGCGGCCCGTACAGATGGCGTACGCCCCCGAGGAGCGCCATCAGGACCATGTAGGCCCCGCTCAGGATCGAGAACTGGAAGACGGGGTCGAGGTCGCCGAACCACAGTCCGTAGAGCCCGCCGGCCAGCGCGGTGAAAGTCGCCGAGACCACGAAGACGACGAGCTTGTACGTGTAGGTGGGGGTGCCCAGCGACTGTGCCTTGTCCTCGTCCTCGCGGATCGCCTTCAGTCCCATGCCGAACCGGGAGCGGTCGATGATCCACCAGGCCAGCAGCGCCAGCGCGAGCAGCCCGAGGAACAGGAAGTAGAAGATCTCGTGATGTTCGGAGCGCAACTTGCCCGGGAACGGCCGCGGGACCACCAGACCGCGGGAGCCGCCGGTGAAGGAGGCCCAGCTCTGGAAGACCAGCAGCATGATCAGCACCAGTGCGATCGAGACGATGACGAAGGACGCCCCGCGCACCCGCAGCGCGGCGTAGCCGACGGGTATCGCGAGCACGGCGACCAGGGCGGCCGCGACGAACAGCGCGACGAACGACGGCAGTTCGCCCTTGGTCACGAGCAGCCCGGTCGCGTACGCGCCGAGCCCGGCGAACGCGCCGTGCCCCAGGGAGATGTAGCCGGTGAAACCGCCGACGAAGTTCCAGGAGGTGGAGAGCACCGCGAAGTTGAGGATGGCGATGCCCACGGTCAGTTCGTACGGGCTGGGGGCCATGGACGGGAAGGACAGCGCGACGGCGATACCGGCGAGCAGTGCTCCCAGCCGCAGCAACCTGCCGGTGTGGCGCGGGCGTTCAGAATCTCTGGGCAAGCCGACCCCCGAAGAATCCCTGCGGCCGGACGGCCAAGGTGGCGAAGAGCGCGACATAGAAGACCGTCTGCGCCCAGGTCGTGCTGAGTTCCAGCTGCAACAGGCTCTGTGTCAGGCCGAGGGCCATGGCGGCGATCGCCGCGCCCGGCACGCTGCCGAGGCCGCCGACCACGATGATCGCCATCAGCGGACCGATCCAGTGCCAGTGCAGCGAGGGGTAGATGGTCGTGTCGAGCGAGAGTGCCGTGCCGCCGACCGCCGCCGTGGCGAGACCGAGCCCGAAGCCGTATCCGGCGATCCGGTCGGTGTCGATGCCGACCAGCGCGGCGGCCTCCCGGTGCTGGATCGTCGCCCGCAGTGCCTGGCCGAATCTGCTGTGCCTCATCAGGAGATACAGCCCGAGCAGGGCGGCGGCCGCCAGGCCGAACGCGATGAGTTTGACCACCGCGACGCGCGCGCCGAAGAACTCCAGGCTCTCGGAGGAGTAGCCGAGCCGGATCCGCCGCTGGGTGCCGGAGAAGGCGTACCCGAGGAGCCCCTCGATGACGAGGGCGACGGAGAAGGTCAGCAGCACGGACATCATGGTCAGCGTCGCCGGGCGCAGCCGGGTCAGGAGCAGCCGTTGCATGGCCACGCCCGCGACGAAGAACAGCGGCACGGTGACGAGCAGGGTGAGCAGCGGGTCGACGCCGGTCTCCCGGTGGGCGTACCAGGCGAGGTAGGCGGCGAGGATCAGGAACGCGGAGTGGGCGATCATCACGACGCGCATGACGCCGAAGTAGAGGGTCAGGCCGGCCGCCAGGAGGGCGTAGAGCCCTCCCAGCAGCACGCCGAGGACGATGCTCTGGAACACGAGGCTCGCGGAGGGCACAGGCTCACCACTTCGGCTTGGGGTGGACCAGATCGGCTTCCTTCTGTTCCTCGGGCAGGACGATCTGGATCTCGCCGTCCACCCACTGCTGGATCATGTGCGCGCTCTGCGGGCGCCCCTTGTCGTCCCACTTGAGGGGGCCGACGACGGTCTCCACCTCGTTGCCCCGCAGCCATTCCACGAGCTTCTGCTGGCACTCCTCGTCCTGGGAGGCGCACTCGGCGGCCTCGACGGCCGCGGCGACGACCTGCCCCGTGGTGTAGGCGTTGGCCTCGTCCTCCTCCGGGGCCTTGCCGAACTGCTCGGTGTACTTCTCGACGAACTCCTTGTTGCTCGGATAGTCCGCGTGCTGGGTGTAGCCCGTCGGCGCGAGGATGCCCTCGGTCTTGTTGCCGATGGCCTTGGCGAACTCCGGTTCGGTGGGGGCGGTGGAGAAGGCCGCCATCTTCGGCTGGTAGTCGAGCTGTTGGAGGGCGACGATCAGGTTCACCCCGTCCTGGTACTGCGAGCCGCCCACCACCATGTCGGCCTTGGAGGAGGCGATCTGCGCGGCGATCGAGCCGAAGTCGGTGGTGTTGGGCGGGTAGACCTCGTCGACGACGGTCTTGATCCCGCCCTTCTCCAGCTTGTCCTTCAGCCCGTACGCCGTTCCCTGGGCGAAGGGGTCGTCCATCGCGGCGTACGCCACGGACTTGGGACGCTCCGCCTCGGGCAGCGCCAGGATGTAGTCGGCGAGATGGTTGTAGTGGTCGTTGGCGACCGCCGGGGCCGCGTAGAAGAGGTTCTTGAAGCCCTGGCCGAAGACCTCCGGGGCCGCGCCGGCCGGCTCGACGAAGAGCAGACCGTACTCCTCCGCCACCCGGGCCGCCGGCACCACGAGCCGGGTGGAGAACGGGCCGAAGACCAGGTCGACCTGGTCCCTGCCGATCAGCTGCTCGTAGTCGGAGACCACCCGGTCGGCGTTCGACTGGTCGTCGAGGATCTTCAACTCGACCTTGCGGCCGAGCAGTCCGCCCTTGTCGTTGACGATCTTCGCCCATGCCTTGTAGCCGCGCTCCACACCCTTGCCGGGCTCCGAGAAGTCCCCGGTGAGCGGCAGTGAGACACCGATGGTGATGGGGTCGTCGGGTGAATCCTCCGAGCCGCTCCCCGAGCCGCAGCCGGCGGCAGTGAGTGCCGTGGCGGACGCGAGGGCGGCAACTCTCCATGAAAGGCGCTGTGTTGTGCTCATCGCTGGACTCCCCTGTCCGCAGGCACTCTCTTCGCCGTTCGAAAGCGCTTTCGTGAGCGCTTGCGTACTATGTAAGCCACGTCACATGAGTTGAGACAAGCGTCGTGCACGGACCGATTGACAAGGCCCTGTTCGGAGGCGGTGACGAATGCCAAGGCCCCGTTCACGACTGCGGCTCGCCGATGTGGCCGAGCGCGCCGGCGTTTCACTGGCCACGGCGTCCCGGGCGCTCGCCGGACGGGACGGGGTGCGCGAGGAGGTGGCCGAGCGGGTCCGCCGCATCTCGCGGGAGCTCGGCTATGTCGCCAATCCCCATGCGCGCACTCTTGCGGGCGGTACGGCGTCGACGGTGGGGCTGATCGTCCATCAGATCGACGACCCGTACTTCTCGGAGATCGCGGGCGGGGTCGTACAGGCGGCGGACGAACGCGATCTGATCGTCCAGATCTGCCACTCCGGCCGGAATCCGCAGAACGAACTGCGTCAGATCCGCCATCTGATCGCCCAGCGCGTCGGCGTCATCATCATCGCGGGCTCCGGATACGTCGATCCCCGGATGGAGGCCGAGTCCAGGGCCGAGCTGTCCGCCTTCCAGGACGCCGGCGGGCGGCTCACGGTGATCGGCCGTCACTTCCTCAACGCGGACGCCGTACGGCCGGACAACAAGGAGGGCGCCGAGACCGTCACTGATCATCTGCTGTCCCTCGGACACCGCCGGATCGCGGTGGCGGCGGGGGAGATGCTGCTGTCCACGGTCGCCGACCGGTTCGCGGGGGTGACGGCGGCACTCGCTGAGGCCGGCCTTCCCTCCGACGAACTGCCGGTGGCACAGGCCGAGTTCACGCGCGACGGCGGGCGTGACGCGGCCGAGCGGATCCTGGGCGACCACCCGGACACCACCGCGATCGTCGCCCTCAACGACGCCATGGCCATCGGTGTCCTCTCCGCGCTCCGCGCCCACGGCGTACCCGTCCCGCACCGGATGTCGGTCGCCGGATTCGACGACGTGTCGTTCGCGGCGGACCTCGCCCCCGGCCTCACCACCGTGCGGCTGCCCCTCGCCGACATGGGCCGCCAGGCCCTCTCGATGGCCCTCAGGCCGCCCGCCTCCCGGCCCCGCCGGAAATCCACCGGCCATGCGCTGGTGGTACGCGACTCCACGGGGCCCGCGCCCTCGCGGTGAGCCGGCGGGCGCGCACTGGCTCGATCGGGACGGCGCGCACTGTCTCGAATTGAGACACCCATGCCGTGGACGGCCGGATCATGATCATGAGTGGCTCACGTCCCGGTTCGCCGTGCCCGTGTCCGTGCGGCCCACGGGCCCAGGGGCACGTGGAAGGGCGTCGAGCCGTGGCAAGCAACCGAATTGAGAAGACAGGTGAACATCATGGCCCTCGGACTGCTTCGGCGTCGGCGTTCCAAGGGCGCCTCCGCCGCCGCGGCGGGCCTCGCGCTGCCCCTGCCGCCCGGCGCGGGCGCGGTCGGCTGCGAGGTCGCGGACCCCATGGGCCAGCCCATGGGCGGCGCCGACGTCACGGTCACGGCGCTCGACTCCCACCGCGTAGCGGCCCGCGGCACCACCGATCCGTACGGCTTCTTCATGGCCGTGCTGCCGCCCGGCGGCTACAGCATGATGGTCACGGCCGAGGGACTCTCCCCGGTCCGCGAGACCGTCGAGATCGTCGCCGGTGTCACCCTCCCCACGCTGTACGCCCGCCTGGAGCCGGCCCGTCAGCTCGACCTGCCGCCGGCCGGTACCTGGCTCTTCGACCCGCCCCACACGGCGATCCGCTTCATCGCCCAGCACGTCGGAATGGCCCATGTGCACGGGCGCTTCGAGCGTTTCGACGGCGGCATCCAGATCGCGCAGGACATCACCGAGTCCCGCGTCCATGTCCGTATCGACGCGTCGAGCATCACGACCGGCAACACGACCCGCGACAACCACCTGCGGTCGGGGGACTTCCTGGACGTCGAGCGGTTCCCGTTCATCGACTTCCACAGCACGCGGTTCGCGTACCGCGGCGGCAGCAAGTGGGTCCTGCAGGGCTCGCTGACGATGCACGGGGTGAGCCGCTCGGTGGCCCTGGACACGACCTACCTCGGCACGGTGAACGGCGGTTACGGCGAGGAGCTGCGCTGTGCGGCCCTGGCCAAGGCCGAACTGCACCGGGAGGACTACACGCTCAACTGGCGTTCCATGCTGGCGCGCGGCATCGCGGTGGTCGGTCCGACGATCCAGCTCGAACTGGACGTCCAGGCGATGTACCGCACGCACGACACGCCCACTCCGCCGGAGTAGCGGCCCTCTCCGAACCCGCTCACCGTCCCATCGAGTTGAGGGCGTCGAGCAGCCGGGGGCTCGCCGGGGAGCCCTCGTCGGGCGGCCCGGCCGTGCGGTGGAGTTCGCCGTCGACGATCTCGTAGTGCCCGATGGCCTCGATCGGCGGCGAGTAGACGTGGATGGTCACGGCTCCGGCGTCGTGGTCCATCCGATGGACGCCCGAACCCGGGAACGAGAACGACTCGCCGGGCCCGTACCGGCGGGCGCGCCGCGGGCCGCCCACCGGCAGCCCCTCCTGCCAGGCGGCGCCCTCGATCACGTGCACGCCGACGCAGGAGCCCTGGTGGTCGTGGTAGCCGGTGTCGCGCGACTCCCACCAAGTGTTCAGCCAGGCCTCGGAGTTGTCGTTCCGCCACAGCAGCAGATACGAGCCGGGGCCGGAGCGGTCGAGCGCGGCGGTGTCGACGAACGCCGCCGCCCGGCGGGCCCGGTCCGCGCACTCCTCGGGCCGGAACGGCCGGTCGGACGCGCCGAGTTCGGCGAGCGCGGTCGTGTCGATCGGGGTCGGGTTCATGGTCATCCCCCTTGTGCCGGTGGCGAGTTGGACGATGGTCACGGGTGGCCGCCGCGTGAGTCCGTCGGGTGCGGTCAGTCCTTTCCGGTGAGCAGACGGCGTGGATTGGTGATGCGGAAGGCGTACGCGGCGGCCCCGCCCAGACCGAAGCCGGGCTGCTGCGGCGGTTCCGCGTAGGGCCGGTCCGAGCCCATCACGACGACGTCGGTACCGAGGACGCGGACGACCGAGTCGACGGCACGCGGACCGTACGAGGACGTCTCGACGAACACGTCGGGATCGACCCCGCCGCGCCCCTCGTCCCCACCACGGGCGGCGAAGCGCTCCCCGTGCAGCGGGGCGAGCCCGGCCAGCAGCGCGAAGCACACCCGTAGCCGGGGATGACGAGGCCTGCCGAACGCCCGGAAGGCGAACCACGCGGAGTGCATCTGCTGCACGTACGGCACCATCGCGGGCCACCAGCCGGGCCCCGGGGAGGCACCGGGCGCCGGGCCGGGGTGGACGAACAGCGGGAGCCCGCGCGCTTCGAGCAGATCGAGCAGCGGGGCACAGCGCGCGTACCCGGCCGCGTCGGTCAGGGCGTTCGCCGGGAGCTGGAGCCCGGCGAACCCCAGGTCGAGGTGCGCGGCGGTCGCGTCGGCGTCGATGTCCCGGACGCAGGCGGCGGCCCAGGCCCCGAACGGCTCGGGCAGGCCGGCCGCGTCCTCGTGGTAGGCGGCGAGCAGCGGGCGGGCCTCGTCGGACGGCAGCCACTCCACGCCGAGCGGGGCGGACATCGAGACGAGCGCCCTGCCGAGCCCGTCGGCGGCGGCCAGTTCGGCACGCCCGGCGACGTCGTGGTCGGCGGACGGGACCTCGTAGGGCGGCTCCCCGGCGGTGTGCAGGGTCCAGCCGTCCAGGAACGGCGGCTCGTCACGCGCGCGCAGGGCCGCGAGGAACGAGGCGGTCCACAGATGCTGGTGTACGTCGACGTTGGTCACGAAGGTCCTTCCACCAAGGCGTGCAGAGCGCTTCGTACCTCGCCGGACCCCAGGACGTCCCGGCTCACCAGGTCCACGTCCACTCCGCAGGGCCGGTCGTCGTCCAGGCGCGGGACCAGTTCGCGGATCGCGCGGTGCAGGAGACCGGGTCCGCGTCCCACGGTCGCCGGGGCCGCCAGGTCCACGGCCTGCGCCGCGGCCAAGGCCTCGACGGCGAGCAGCTGCCGCAGCCTGACCAGCATCGTCGTCAGCCGTCGCGCCCCGAGTGCCGCGTTGGTCGAGTCGTCCTCGACCGCGTCCGCGCCGTGCCGGGGGTCGGTGCACACGGGCGCGGACAGGGCGCGGATCTCGGCGACGAGCGCCTGCGCGGTCTTGGCCAGCGGCGCGAAACCCGAACGCTCAGGACCGTACGGCGAGAGGTTCGCGGGCAGTCCGCTGACAGCGGGATTCAGCAGCCGCCGCATGCGCTCGGCCGATATCGCCGCGGTCTGCGTCAGCGCCAGCGCGACGGTGTCGAAGCCGAGAGCCAGGGCCGGGGTGTGGAAGTTGCCGGACGAGAGGATCTCCCCGGTGTCGGCCAGCACCACCGGGTTGTCGCCGCAGCCGTTGAGCTCCGGTTCCAGCGCGGCCCGGGCGAAGTCCAGGGCGGCGTGCAGCGCCCCGTGCACCTGGGCGGCGCAGCGCAGGCTCACGGGGTCCTGGACGCGCCGCGCGTGCCGGGGATCGGCCAGCTCGCCGCCGTCCAGCAGCGCGAGCAACTCGCCCGCCGCCCGGGCCTGACCGGGGGCCGGACGCAGGCCCAGTACGCGGCTGTCGAGCGGGCTCATGTTCGCCCGGAACCCCTCGAAGGTGAGGGCCGTGACCGCCTGGGCGAGGGTGAGGACGGCGGCCGCCTCGTGGAGGGCGAGGGCGCCGACACCGGCGGCCAGCGGGCTCGCGCTGCACAGCACATGCCCGTCCTTGGGCCCCAGTTCGGCGGGGGCCAGCCCCGCCCGCCGCAAGGCCACCGCACCGTCGAGCACCTCGCCGGACACCTCGGCGCGGCCCTCGCCGATGACGACCAGGCCGACATGGGCCATCTGGCACAGGTCGGAGGCGCCGATCGACCCCACCTCGGGGATCACCGGGTGCACCCCTGAGTTGAGCATCGAGACCAGCAGCGGCACGATCTCCGGCCGTACCCCGCTGCCGCCGCCCGCGATGCCGTTCACCCGGGCGAGCAGGGCGGCGCGTACGACGGGACCCGGCAGCGGATCGCCGACCGCGTTGGCCCGGCCCCGGACCGTGCGCACGCTGAACTCGCCGAGTTCGGCCCGCGGCAGCGCGTACGACGACCGGCTGCCGAGACCCGTCGTCAGGCCGTACGTCGGCACCTCGCGGTCGACCACGTCGTCGACGACCGCGCGATCGCGCTCCAGCCGGGGCAGGACCTCCTCGGCCAACGCGACGCGGGCGCCGCGGAGTGCGACGGCGGCGACGTCGTCGCAGGTGAGCGCGCGCCCGTCGAGGACAACGGCGTCAGCGGCGACTGCCGGGGTAGGAGCGGGAGGCGTACCGGTCATGAGAACCGCAGGTTCTGCCCGAGGCCACGCTCTGCGGCCTTCTTGAGCATGGCCGCGCCCAGCGCGATGTCGGACAACGAGAGGCCGCGATGCCAGAACAGGATGGTCTCGTCGTCGCGCTCACGGCCGGGCTTGTCACCGACGACGATCTCGCACAGCTCGCCGTACAGCGTCTCCTCGCTGAGCCGCCCCGACTCGACATGCGCGCGCAGGGCACCGAACGGCCCGGACCGGCACTGGCCCCAGTCGTCGACGACGACCTTGTCCATGATGTCGGTGAGGGAGAGTTCGACCGCGCTCATCGTTCCGTACGGTACGACAAGCGCCCCCGGCGCGATCCACTCCGTCTTCAGCAGGGGCTCGGGCCGCTCCAGCCGGGACGCCTCCACGACGATGTCCGCGCCCTCGACGCACGACTTCCAGTCGTCGGTGACGGTCACGGGCTTGCCGAGGTCGCGCTCCAGCCGCTCGGCGAAGGCCTCGCGGCTCTCCGGACGGCGCGAGTGGACACGTATCTCCTCGAAGTCGAAGATCCGGTCGAGCAGGCGGACGTTCCAATACGAGGTGGCGCGGGCGCCGATGTGACCGAGCACCTTGGAGCCGGGGCGGGCCAGCTGCCGTGCCCCGAGCGCGGTGAGCGCTCCGGTGCGCATCTCGGTGATGGCGGTGGCGTCGACCACGGCCACCGGCATGCCCGTACGCGGGTCGAAGAGGTTCAGCAGCGCCATCTCGGACGGCAGCCCGGCCTTGTAGTTGCCGACGTAGTCGCCCACAATCTTGACTCCGGCCAGCCCCAGTGGCGCGATATAGCCGCGCAGGACGTTGAAGTGGCCGTTGAACGAGGGATCGGGCGTGAGGTGGACCCGTGGTTCGATGACCGTTTCCCCGCGGCCCTGAGCACGCAGCCCCTGCTCGACGGCGTCGAGCACCTCGGTGTCGTCAAGTTCGAGCTGTTCGATGTCCGAGCCGTTCAGGAACGTGAACCAAACCGGGTCAAACGCCTGCATTTCGGGCGCCCTTTCACTTTCTTCGGACGAACGTAACGTGCCGTTTACAAAAGGGGATTGACTGTAATTCAGCCACACACAACTCTGCATGACCATATGCAGTCGGGTAAGGGGCAGCTTTGATCAGATTCGACGCGGTGAGCAAAAACTATCCCAACGGCACGACAGCCGTGGACGAGCTGTCGCTGGAGTTGGCGGAGGGCGGCATCACGGTCCTGGTCGGCCCTTCCGGCTGCGGCAAGACCACGACGTTGCGCATGGTCAACCGCATGGTGGAGCCGACGGCCGGCACGGTGAGCCTGCGCGGCCAGGACATCCGGGAGATCGCCGCCCCGGAGCTGCGCCGGGGCATCGGATACGTGATCCAGCACGCGGGGCTGTTCCCGCACCGCACGGTGCTGGACAACATAGCGACCGTGCCGCTGCTGCTCGGCTGGGGCAAGAAGAAGGCACGCTCGCGGGCGGCGGAGCTGCTGGAGCTAGTCGGGCTGCCGGCCGCCATGGCCAAGCGCTATCCGTACCAGCTCTCCGGCGGACAGCAGCAGCGCGTCGGGGTGGCCAGGGCGCTGGGCGCGGACCCGCCGGTGCTGCTGATGGACGAGCCGTTCAGCGCGGTCGACCCCATCGTCCGGGGGGAGCTGCAGGCGGAGTTCATCCGGCTGCAGAAGGAACTGAACAAGACGATCGTCTTCGTCACCCATGACATCGACGAGGCGATCAAGCTCGGCGACCACATCGCGGTGCTCCGCACCGGGGGCAAGCTCGCGCAGTTCGACACCCCGGAGCGGCTGCTCGCGCATCCCGCCGACGACTTCGTGGCCGATTTCGTCGGTCAGGACCGTGGCATCCGCCGCCTGTCCTTCGTCAAGGCGGCCGATCTGCCGCTGCGGGAGGGGCTGGTCCTGCCGGCCGACTCCCCGGTGGCCCGGGCCCGGGCGGCGGACGAACCCTGGGTGCTCGTCGTCGACGGGGACCGGCGGCCGCTCGGCTGGGCCGCGGTCGCCGAACTGCCGACCGGCGGCACGCTCGCGGACGCCACGCTGACCCCGCTCGGCCACACGTTCAGCCTGGCCGGCGACTCGGCCCGGGCCGCCCTCGACGCGGCCCTGCTGTCCCCGTCCCGGCTCGCGGTGGGCGTGGACCCCCAGGGCGCGGTCGTCGGGGTCGCGGACGCGTACGAGCTGTCCGCGGCGATGACCGGGGACGGGGCGGGCGTCGACGCGGCAGCCGAGGAGAAGACGGCCGGCGACGCTGCGGCCGCACCTGAGAAGGACCGAGCGGCGACGACCGAAGCCGAGAGCGGCGAGGCGGTGGCGACCGACGCGGGGACGGCCGACGCTGCGGGGGCCGAGGGCTCGGTGTCCAAGGTGCCGGTAGCCAAGGACGAAACGGACGGCGGCAGCGGCGGCGACGCCGACGGAGCGGGCTCGGGCTCGGGCGGTGACGGGCGATGAGAGACGGCGAACCCCTCATACGCTGGGACTGGATCGGCGACCACATCGGTGAGCTGGCCGACTACACCGGCGTCCATCTGCGGCTCGGACTCCTGCCGGTGCTGTTCGGACTGCTCATCTCCATACCCCTCGGCATCCTCTGCCACCGCTGGCGGTGGATCTACCCGCCGACCCTGACCGCGGCCAACGTGCTGTACTCGATCCCGTCGCTGGCCCTGTTCATGATCTTCGTGCGCTACACAGGGCTGACCGAACGCACGGTGATGATCCCGCTGACGCTCTACACGCTGTCGGTGCTCATACCCAACGTCGTGGACGGACTGGCCTCGGTCCCCGAACCGGTACGGCAGGCGGCCACCGCCATGGGATTCAGCACGGTACGCCGTGTCGTCCAGGTCGAGCTGCCGATCGCCGTACCCGTCGTCGTGGCCGGCGTCCGGGTCGCCGCCGTGTCGTCCATCAGCCTCGTCGCCGTGGGGCAGCTGATCGGACAGGGCGGCCTCGGCTACTACATCACCCGTGGTCTCCAGCTCGACTTCCCGACGCCGATCATCACCGCGACCGTACTGATCATGCTGCTGGCCCTCGTCACCGACGCGCTGCTCGTGCTGGCACAGCGGCTGCTCACACCATGGGCGCGTGGGAAGGGGGCGACGGCGTGAACGACTTCCTGAACCAGATCGAGCTGGTGGGCGACTGGCTGACGTCGTCCCAGCAGTGGAGCGGGGACGACGGCATCCCGAACCGGCTCGCGGAGCATCTGACGTACAGCGGCATATCGCTGGTGTTCGCCACCCTGATCGGGCTGACGTTCGGACTGCTGGTCGGGCACACCGGCCGGGGCGCGTTCGCCGTCGCGAGCGTGGCGAACCTCGCGCGGGCCATCCCCACCTTCGGCCTGGTCGTCCTCGTCGTCACGGTCGCCGGGCTGAGCACCACACCGGTGCTGGTCGCCCTGGTCGCGCTGGCGGTCCCGCCGATCCTCATCAACACCTTCGAGGGCGTACGAGGCGTGGATCCCGACACCAGGGACGCGGCGCGCGGGATGGGCATGACCGGCTGGGAGGTCCTGCTGAAGGTCGAGGTGCCGATGGCGCTGCCGCTGATCCTGCTCGGGCTGCGGGTCGCCGCGATCCAGGTCGTGGCCACGGCGACCGTCGCCGCGTACCCCGGTCTCGGCGGTCTGGGGCGCTTCATCGTCGACGGACTCGCCCGCAACAACTACGAACTGGTCATCGGCGGCTCCGCCGTCGTCGTCATGCTGGCGCTCGTCGTCCAGGCCGTCTTCACCGCGCTGCGGCGCCTCGTCGTCTCGCCGGGGCTGCAGCCCTCGGCGACCAAGTCCTGATGTCCCGAGTTCCTGATTTCCCGAGTTCCTGAATTCTCGAGCTCCCACGCTCCTGAAGGCCCCGAGAGCTCCTGAGGGCTCCCAAGAAAGGAAACACCCATGAAAGCCATCGTCCGCGCCACCGCGTTCGGCCTCATCACCACGTTCGCCCTGACCGCCTGCGGAGGGGGCGGCGACAGCGACGACAACCCGCTGTCGGGCAGCAGCGAGGACAGCGGAGGCGGCAAATCCATCGTCGTCGGCTCGGCGAACTTCCCCGAGAACCAGCTCCTCGCCGAGATATACGCCCAGGCCCTGGAGGACAAGGGCCTGAAAGTGACCCGCAAGTTCGACATCGGAGCCCGCGAGGTGTACTACGACCAGGTGGTCAAGGGCGGCATCGGTGTCTTCCCCGAGTACAACGGCGCGCTGCTGTCCGTCGCGGTCGACAAGAAGAGCACCGCCACCAGCACCGAGGAGATCAACGCGGAGCTGAAGGCGAAGCTCCCGTCGTCCGTGGAGATACTCGACTCCGCCGCGGCCGAGGACAAGGACTCGGTCACGGTCACCGCCGAGACCGCGGCCAAGCACAACCTCAAGACCCTGGCCGACCTGAAGCCGGTCGCGAAGGACATGACCATCGGCGCCGGCTCGGAGTTCAAGACCCGCACCCAGGGCGGTGTCGGTCTGAAGACGGTCTACGGCGTCGAGTTCGGGAAGTTCCAGCCGCTGGACGCGGGTGCCCAGAGCACCCTGCTGAAGCTGCTGAAGGACGACAAGGTGCAGGCCGCCAACCTCTACACGACCGACCCCGCGATCGTCGAGGACAAGCTGGTCGTCCTGGAGGACCCGAAGAACCTCTTCTCCTCGCAGAACGTCACGCCCCTCGTCTACAAGTCCGCGGTCGACGACAAGGCCAAGGCGGCCCTCAACGCCCTCTCGGCCAAGCTCACCACCGAGGACCTGCTGGAGATGATGAAGAAGCTCGTCAACGACAAGGAGGACGCCTCCGACGTCGCCAAGGAATGGCTGACGAACGCCGGCCTCGCGGGCTGACGCCGACGGCCGCCCGGACCTTCCGCACCGGTTGAGGAGGGTCCGGCCCGCCGGACGAAGAGCCGGCATGCCCGGCGAAGGTCCGGCACGCCCGGCACAGTCAGGCAGGGCCGCGCTGACCTGGGCGGGACCGCGCTGACCTGGGCGGGACGGCACTGACTTGGGCAGGCCGGTATTGAGTCGGGCGAGACGGCCAAGGAGTCCGGTAGCCCGGCGGAGTCGGGCAGGGCGGCCGAGGAGGTCCGGTAGGTCCGGCATGGAGTTGGGCAGGACCGCACGGAGTCAGGCAGGACAGCACGGGGTCAGGCAGGACAGCCGAGGAGCCCGATACGGCCGGCACGGAGTCAGGCGGGGCCGCACGGAGTCAGGCAGGACGGCCGGGGAAGTCCGGTAGGTCCGGCATGGAGTTGGGCAGGACCGCACGGGGGTCAGGCAGGACGGCCGAGGAGTCCGATTCGGCCGGCACGGAGTCAGGCAGGGCCGGTGACGAGTCCGTACGCGCGGCAGGGAGGGGACCAAGGTGACCGACACGGACGGGACCGGCGTCGGTACAGGCGCGCCCCAGGGGGCCGTCGCGCCCGCGCGGCTGCACCAGCTGTTCGAGGGGCGCCGGCTGACGCCCACGCAGCGCCGTATCGCCCACTGTCTGGTCCGGCAGACCGCGGCCGCGCCCTTCCTGTCGAGCGTGGAACTGGCCCAACTGGCCGGGGTGAGCCAGCCGTCGGTGACCCGCTTCGCGGTCGCCCTCGGCTTCGACGGCTACCCGGCCCTGCGCAGACACCTGCGGGACGTGGCACCCGCCGGGCCGGCCGTGGACGCGCGGCCGGCCAACCCGTACCAACAGGCGGTACGGGCCGAGATCCACCACCTGCTCCAACTCGCGTCCCTGCTCGCCGATTCGGGGCCCGTGGAACGCGCGGGCCGGCTGCTCGCCGCCTCGCGGCCCCTGCCGGTGCTCGGCCTGCGTGCCTCCGCCGCCCAGGCCCGCGGCTTCGCCTACTTCGCGGCCAAGGTCCACCCGGACGTACGGCTCCTCGACGAGGGAGGCTCACGGCTCGCCGACCGCATCGACATGGCCAGGAACGCCGGCGCGAGCGCCCTCATGTGCTTCGCCCTGCCGCGCCACCCGGCCGAGCTTCACGCCGCACTCGACCACGCCCGCGCGACGGGACTGACCGTGGTGACGATCGCCGACGGCACCTTCGCCCCGGTGGCCGCCCACAGCGACCTGCTCCTCCCGGCCGCCGTCGGCACCGACCTGGTCTTCGACACCGTCAGTGCCCCCATGCTCCTCGGCCAGGTCCTCCTGGAAGCGATGTGCGACGCCCTGCCCGACGCCCAGGCCCGCCTGGAGGAGTTCGACACGAGGGCCGCGGCACGGGGCCTGTTCGTGGACTGACGGACACCGGTCACGCGTACTGTGCCGACCTCGGTCACCAGGCGCGTACGGTAAGGTTCACCTGCGTGTTCACGCGGAACTCCGCGACGAAGCGCAACGGGACGTGGCGCAGCTTGGTAGCGCACTTGACTGGGGGTCAAGGGGTCGCAGGTTCAAATCCTGTCGTCCCGACAGAGCGAAGGGTCTTCGCAGGCGAGAGCCTGTGAGGGCCCTTTTCGCGTACGGGTTCGCGTGCGGGTGTTGGGGCGATGTTCAGCATCGTCGGGGGAGGGGTGCGTGCCTCTGGCTGGAACCGATCATCATCAACGTCCGATATTTCGTTCGTAGTTCGAAGTTTCGGTGCCGAAAATAGAGCCGTGTCCGAAGTGCGTCAAGACCCTTGCCGTGAACCCGCGTTGTGGGCCGCCGGCCCGACACCGCATGCTTCCGCCGCGTTACTCAAACGTGACGTCCTCCTGCTGTCGGCCCCCTTGACCGGCATGAATTGTTAGCGCTCACAATGACCTCCGCAATCACCAGCCGACTTCCAGGGAGGTACGACCATGGCGTTCGCGACGCCCCAACTCGCCTCCGTGGCAACTGTCGTGGAGCTCCCGCCCGGAGAGTTACCCGGCTTGGCGGCGGGCCGGTTGCCGTCGTTGCGGGCCGGGCCCCGCCGCGCGGAGACGTCCACGGGTGTCACAGAAATCTTCCGGTATACGACCGCCAAGGAGGTGCGGCCATGGCACAATCGCAGCTTCGGCCGCCCACCATGGCCGATGTCGCGCGACTGGCGGGCGTGTCCCACCAAACTGTTTCCCGTGTTCTGGGGGATCACCCCAACGTGCGGGACGAGACTCGGGCCAGGGTGCTGCACGCGATCGAGGAAATGGGCTACCGCCGCAACTCCTCCGCACGAGCCCTGGTCACCCGGCGCACTCGGACCCTGGGTGTCGTCGCCTCCGACACGACGCTCTACGGTCCGGCCAGCACGCTCTTCGCACTTGAGGAGGCGGCGCGTGCCGAGGGCTACCTCGTCTCCACGGTCAGCCTGCGCAAGCTGACCGTCGACGCGCTGTCCGAAGCCCTGGACCACCTCAGCGAGGGCGGGGTGGAGGGAGTGGTCGCCATCGCCCCGCAGCGGTCGGCGGTCGAGGCACTCGCCGAACTCCGCCACCCGTTCCCGGTGGTGACCGTGGGCAGCGGACCGGGCGTGGGCATTCCCTGCGTCAACGTGGACCAGTACATGGGCGCGCGGCTGGCCACCGGTCATCTGCTGGCCGCCG
This sequence comes from Streptomyces sp. NPDC058697, assembly GCF_042715345.1. Taxonomy (NCBI): domain Bacteria; kingdom Bacillati; phylum Actinomycetota; class Actinomycetes; order Kitasatosporales; family Streptomycetaceae; genus Streptomyces; species Streptomyces sp. NPDC058697. The sequence goes on along the minus strand of NZ_JBHXSU010000001.1, from coordinate 839,282 downwards.
GTCACCGTACGGTCTGGCACCTCGCCGGACCCGAGGACTGGCAGGAGGCGGCCGACCGGGCCGCCGGCTGGCGGGCGACCCTCGAAGAGGCCGGTGTCGAGCCGCCGATGTCGCTGCGCGGGGACTGGAGTCCGCTGTCGGGCTACCGGGCGGGCCAGGAACTGGCCGGCTGGGTGGGCAGAGGGCTGACCGCGGTCTTCGTCGCCAACGACCAGATGGCACTGGGGGTGTTGCGGGCCCTTCGGGAAGCGGGCGTGCGAACTCCCCAGGACGTCGCGGTGGTCGGCTTCGACGACATACCGGAGTCGGAGTTCTTCGCCCCACCGCTCACCACCGTCCGGCAGGACTTCTCGGCGGTGGGCAAACGGAGCATCGCCCTGCTCCTGGACCTGATCGAGGGCCGTGACCCGGCCGGGACACCCCGGTTCGCCATCGAGCCCCAACTCGTGGTCCGCGCAAGCACTTTCCCGTACACCGCGGACCCGGGCGCGGCCCCCACCTGACACCGCGCACAGCACCCGACGGCCGGTTTTCACCGCATCAGCATGGCCGATATGTCGAACAATGATCGACAGGCTGGACGAGGGCAGCCTGTCCCGGCGAGTAGCACGGCGTACCAGCAGGTCCCCCAGGGACCGGCTCTTCAAAGGAGAAGACACATGCTCAACAGAAGGAACTTCCTCACCGCGGCGGTCGGCGTGGCGGCGGCGGGCGGCCTGGCGGCCTGTGCCAAGGAGGACGAGGGCGGCTCGAGTTCCTCCGCCGGCGGCAGCGGTGGCAAGAAGATCACCCTCGGCTTCGCACAGGTCGGCTCGGAGAGCGGCTGGCGCACCGCCAACACCAAGTCGGTGAAGGAGGCGGCCAAGGAGGCCGGCTACAACCTCAAGTTCTCCGACGCCCAGCAGAAGCAGGAGAACCAGATCTCGGCGATCCGCAGCTACATCGCGCAGAAGGTGAACGTCATAGCCTTCTCGCCGGTGGTCGTCACGGGCTGGGACGCGGTGCTCAAGGAGGCCAAGTCCGCCAAGATCCCGGTCATCCTCACCGACCGTTCCATCGAGACCTCCGACGACTCCCTGTATGTCTCCTTCATCGGCTCCGACTTCACCGACGAAGGCCGGCGCGCGGCCAAGATGCTGGAGAAGGTCCTCGAGAAGGCCGGCCACAAGGGGGCGGTGAAGATCGCACAGCTGGAGGGCACCACCGGTGCCGCCCCCGCGATCGAGCGCGCCAAGGGCTTCAAGGAGATCATGGACGCCGATCACAAGGACGACTGGAAGGTCGTCGTCAGCCAGACCGGCGACTTCACCCGGGCCGGCGGCAAGCAGGTCATGGCGGCCTTCCTGCAGTCCAACCCGGACATCAACGTCCTCTACGCGCACAACGACGACATGGCCCTCGGCGCCATCCAGTCCATCGAGGCGGCCGGCAAGAAGCCCGGCAAGGACATCCTGATCGTCTCGGTCGACGGCGTGAAGGACGGCTTCGTCGCGATGTCCGAGGGCAAGATCAACGGCATCGTCGAGTGCAACCCGCTGCTCGGCCCCCAGCTCATGGACCTCGTGAAGCAGGTCAACGACGGTGAGACGGTCGAGCGCCGGATCAAGACCGAGGAGGGCGACTTCCTGCAGGAGCAGGCCAAGGACGCGCTCCCGACCCGCAAGTACTGACCGTCACATACTGACCGACCGCACCCACCGCCAGGGAGCCTCCGTCCGGCCGAAGACCTCGGCTCAGGGGGCTCCCTGCGGGCCTGAACGAAATCCATGAGGAGCGCTGCCATGGCAGAGCCGCTGCCCGTCCTGGAGATGACGGGCATAGTCAAAGAGTTTCCGGGGGTACGGGCTCTGTCGGGTGTCGACTTCCGGCTCTTCCCCGGCGAGATCCACGCCCTGCTCGGCGAGAACGGCGCCGGCAAGTCCACCCTCATCAAGGTGCTGACCGGGGTCCACTCCCTGGACGGCGGCACCATCACCCTCAGCGGCACGAACGTACGGTTCGCCAGCCCGTCGCAGGCGCAGCAGGCCGGCGTCAGCACGGTCTACCAGGAGGTCAACCTCTGCCCCAACCTGTCGGTGGCGGAGAACATCTTCATCGGACGCGAACCCACCCGCTTCGGCCGCATCCAGTGGAAGCGGCTGCGCCGTGAGGCCGCCGAGCTGGTCGACCGGCTCGGCCTCGACATCGACGTCACCGCGCCCCTGTCCTCGTACCCGCTGGCCGTGCAGCAACTGGTCGCGATCGTACGGTCGGTGGGCACCGGGGACGCCGACGGTCAGGGAGCGGGCACCAAGGTGCTCATCCTCGACGAGCCGACCTCCAGCCTCGACCGCGACGAGGTCCTCGAACTCTTCGCCCTGATGCGGCGGTTGAAGGACGAGGGCGTCGCGATCCTCTTCGTGTCGCACTTCCTCGACCAGATCTACGAGGTCTGCGACCGGATGACCGTCCTGCGCAACGGCGCCCTGGTCGGCGAGCACATGGTCCGCGACCTCGACCAGGTCGGCCTCGTCCAGCTGATGATCGGCAAGGCCCTCGACCAGCTGGAGGAGCTGCACGACCAGCAACTCCACTCCGACGTGGGCGAACCGCTGCTCCAGGCGGACGGCCTCGGCCGCGTCGGCGGCATCGCCCCCTTCGACCTGGAGATCAAGAAGGGCGAGGTCATCGGACTCGCCGGTCTCCTCGGATCGGGCCGCACCGAACTCGCCCGGCTGCTCTTCGGCGCCGACCACCCCGACAGCGGCAGGCTGACCATCGGCGGCAAGCAGGTCTCGATGAGCGCCCCGAACGACGCGATCGCCGCGGGCGTCGCGTTCTGCTCGGAGAACCGCAAGACCGAGGGCCTCGTACCGGACCTGACGGTGCGGGAGAACATCATCCTCGCCCTGCAGGCCACCCGCGGTTGGACCCGGCCCATCCCGGTCGCCCAGCGCGACGAACTCGTCGCCAAGTACATCAAGGCCCTGGACATCCGGCCTGCCAACCCCGAGGCCAGGGTGGGCCAGCTCAGCGGCGGCAACCAGCAGAAGGTGCTGCTCGCCCGCTGGCTGATCACCCAGCCCAAACTGCTGATCCTGGACGAGCCGACGCGCGGCATCGACATCGGCGCCAAGGCCGAGATCCAGAAACTCGTGGTCTCGCTCTCCGAGGAGGGCATGGCCGTGCTGTACATCGCGGCCGAGCTGGAGGAGGTCCTGCGGCTCAGCCACACCATCGGAGTGCTGCGCGACCGCAAGCTGGTGGCGCAGCTCGCCAACGGGCCCGAGATCACCACCACCCGGATCCTGGAGACCATCGCGAGCGGAGAGCACCAGTGACCACCACTCCCCGATGGCGAGCGCTGACGCACCATCACCTGTTCTGGCCGGTCGCCGTGCTGGTCATCCTGCTGCTCGTCAACGTTCCCTTCACACCAGACTTCTTCGCCGTCAAGATGACGGACGGGCACCTCTACGGCAGCCTCGTCTCGATCGTCCTGTTCGGCTCGCCCCTCATCCTGGTCGCGGTCGGCATGACCCTGGTCATCGCCACCGGAGGCATCGACCTCTCCGTCGGCGCCGTGGTCGCCATCACCGGCGCCCTGACCTGTTCGTACATCAGCGACCAGGCCGACCAGAGTGCCCTGTCCGGGGTGTTCCTGGCCCTGGGAATCGGACTGGGGGCCGCCATCGTCTGCGGCCTCTGGAACGGCTTCCTGGTCGCCCGGATGGGCATCCAGCCGATCATCGCCACGCTGATCATCATGGTCGCCGGCCGCGGTGTCGCCCAGCTCATCACCGACGGGCAGATCATCACCGTCAACAGCGAGCCGTACAAGCTGATCGGCGGCGGCTACTGGCTGACGCTGCCCTTCTCCATCTTCATCGTGGCCGCCGTCGTGGCCGTCACCGTGGCACTCACCCGCCGCACGGCCCTCGGCCTGCTCGTCGAGTCCGTCGGCGGCAACGCCGAGGCCAGCCGCCTGGTCGGCATCAGGTCCATGCGGATCAAGATCATGGTGTACGTGTTCTGCGCGCTGTGCGCCGGTATCGCGGGCCTGATGATCAGCTCCAACACCTCGGCCGCGGACGGCAACAACGCCGGTCTGTGGATCGAGCTCGACGCGATCCTGGCGGTCGTCATCGGCGGTACGTCACTGCTCGGCGGCCGGTTCTCCATCGGCGGCACGGTCGTCGGCGCCCTCGTCATCCAGACCCTGACCACCACGATCTACACCATCGGCGTGCCGACCCAGACCAACCTGGTCTTCAAGGCCGCCGTCGTCATCATCGTCTGCCTGATGCAGTCGCCGAAGTTCCGCGCCAAGGTGTTCGGCGCGAAGGGCGGCGGCAAGAAGGCCGCGCCACCGGCACCGGCGGAGACCGCCCCGGCGGCCGAGGCCTCTCCCAAGATGGAGGTGTCGTGATGAGCACGACCACCCAGCGGCCGACCGCGGCGGACAGCCGCACGGCAGGCAAGGCGTCACGCGTACTCGGCGACCGGCGGCTGCCCGTCCTGGTGACGGCGGTTCTCTTCCTCGTGATGTACGGCATCGGCCTGAGCCGGTACCAGAACTACGGCTTCGCCGAAGCACAGGTATTCCTGAACCTGTTCATCGACAACAGCTATCTGCTGGTCGCGGCCGTCGGTGCCACCTTCGTCATCCTGTCCGGCGGCATCGACCTCTCCGTCGGCTCGGTCATCGGCTTCACGACCATGTTCACGGCATGGCTGGTGGAACGTCAGGGACTGCCGATCGTGGTGGTGATACCCATGGCACTCGCCGTGGGTGCCTTCGGCGGCTTCCTGATGGGCTATGTGATCCAGAACTTCGAGATCCAGCCCTTCATCGTGACCCTCGCCGGCCTCTTCCTCTTCCGGGGCCTGTGCCTGGTCATCAGCAAGGAGTCCATCTCCATCGGCGACTCCTCCGTGAGCAGCATGGCCCAGACCCAGGTGTCACTGGGCGGGGCATTCCTCTCCATCGGGGCCATCGTTGCGCTGGTGGTGCTGGCCGCGGCGTTCTACGTCCTGCACTACACGCGCTTCGGACGCCGGGTGTACGCCATCGGCGGCAACGAGCAGTCGGCCCTGCTGATGGGGCTTCCGCAGGGCGGCACCAAGATCGCCGTCTACACGGTGAGCGGCTTCTGCTCGGCGCTCGCGGGTCTCCTCTTCACTCTCTACATCCAGTCCGGCGACCCGCTGCACGCCACCGGCATGGAGCTCGACGCCATCGCCGCGGTCGTCATCGGCGGCACGCTCCTCACGGGCGGCTCCGGCTATGTGATCGGCACCCTCTTCGGCGTCCTCGTCCTCGGCCTCATCAAGAGCCTCATCCAGTTCGAGGGCACGCTGAGTTCATGGTGGACGAAGATCGCGACGGGCGTACTCCTGTGCGCGTTCATCCTGATCCAGCGGGCGATGACGAGCCGCAAGAAAGCGGTGGCGGGGGGAACCTGACGGCTCTCTCCCGTCCGCGGCGCGGCGAGGGGTCACCTCAGGGGAGGTGGCCCCTCGCCGTCTGCCGTCGCCAACAGGGCCGCGGGCAGGGTGAGTTCGGTCGGGGCCTCAGGCCCGCAGCCCGTTCAGCAGCCGGTCCAGGGCCTGTTCGGTCCGGGCCTGCGCCTCCGGGTCCGCCACTCGGGCCAGCCACAGCGCGGCCTCGTTCATCGCTCCCGACAGCAGACGGGCCAGCGGCTCCACCGGCTGCTCGGCGATGATCCCGGCCTCCACCAGGGCCTCCAGCGCCTCGCCCAGATGCCGGGCGGAGGACTCCTCGTCCATGGCCCGCCACTCGTCCCAGCCGAGCGCGGTCGGGGCGTCCACCAGCAGGATCCGGCGCACGGCCGGGTCGGACCCGGCGGCCAGGAAGGCCCGGCAGCCGGCCCTTAGCTGCTCCCACGGGTCGTCGTACCGCTCGGCGGACTCCGCGACCCTCTCGCCGAGTTCGCGCTGCACCTCGGTGACCACGGCCCGGAAGAGCCCCGCCTTGCTCTCGAAGTGGTGGTAGGCCGCGCCCTTCGTGACCCCGGCGGCCCGGGCCACCTCGGCGAGCACCACGTCGTGGTAGCCGTCGGCGGCGAACCGCCGACGCCCCTCGGCCAACAGCGCCCGCCGGGTCGCCGCCCGCTGCTCGGCCCTCGTGACAGCCATCCGCGCTCCACCTCATCGAGTTCGCATACCCAGGGTATGTTAACGTTCTTTTTCACATACCCTGGGTATGCGAAACGGGGTGTGCGAACGGAGGAGAGCTGTCATGAAGGAGAGAGATGCCATGAAGACCCGGCTCAGCGGCTTCTACCCGGTGATCGCCACCCGTGACGTCGCCGCGTCGCGCGACTTCTACGTCCGTCATTTCGGGTTCGAGGCGACCTTCGAGGCCGACTGGTACGTGAGCCTCAGGCACACCGAGGCCCCGCAGTACGAACTCGCGCTGCTCGACCACACCCACCCGACCCTCCCCGAGGGGCATCGCGTCCCCGTCCGGGGCGGGCTCCTGCTCAACTTCGAGGTCGAGGACGTCGACGCCCAGCACCACCGGCTGGTCGAGGAGGCGGGCCTGCCCGTCCTCCTCACGCTGCGCACGGAGGAGTTCGGGCAGCGTCACTTCATCGTCGGGGCACCGGACGGCGTCATGGTCGACGTCATCACCACCGTCCCGGCCACCGGTGAGTACGCGGCCCAGTACGTTTCCGGCCGAGCCGAATAGCCGAGCCGAATAGCCCAGCCGAATAGAGGCGCCCGGGGCCAAGAGCCCCGGGCGCCTCTGCTGCTGCGGGTGGTGCGCCGGCCGTCAGCCGAACACGATGCCGTAGGCCTTCGAGCCGTTGCGGTTGTCGTAGACGATGTCGCCCGTGGACTTCTTCCAGATCTTGATTCGGTAGGTGTCGGGGGAGTCCGTGATGGTGATGCGGAAGGCGTAGCCGCCGGTGCCGTTTACCGTGCCCGAGCCCTGGTAGTGGGCTTCCGTGCGGGTGACGACCAGCCAGTCCGAGGCGGTGGAGCGGAACTTCACCTTGCCGGCCGCGAAGTCGAAGGTTGCGTTGCCGCTGGGCACGGTGTCCTTCGCCTTCTTGTACGCGGCGCCGAAGGAGAAGCCCGCGAGACCGGTCAGCGTGGGCTTCGCCGGGTAGGCGCCCGCCGGGGAGGAGATGACTCCGACGCCGGCGATCGGGCCCGCCCCGCGGTCGTAGACGGCCAGTTCGGGCAGTTGGGTGCTGTCCTTGCCGCCGTCGTCGTCGGTCACGGTGACCACCGGACGGTGGATGCCCGCCTTCTTGTAGGTGTGCGTGGCCTCGCAGCCGGTGGCGGTGACCTTGCCGGTGGTCGGCTCGGTGCCGTCCTTCCAGTCGACCTTGCACGTCTGGGTGTCGTCGGAACCCAGGTCGGTGAACGCGGCCTTGACGGCCGCACTCCTGCCGACGGACACCGCCGAGGCGGGCCCCCTCGCCGACGTGATCACCGGCGCCGCGTTGTCCACGGTCACGGTGAGCGTGTCACTGCTGCGGCCCCCGGTCAGCGTCACCTCGTACGTACCGTCGTCGGCGCAGGTGATCGAGGTGAGGATGGCCTCGGGGTCGGCGAAGGCGCAGGGTGAACCGTCCTCGACCGTCCACCGCGGCTTGCCCGCCCCGGAGATCGTGCCGGTGACCGGGATCGCGCTGCCCTCGGTGCCCATGGCGTCCGGACCGGCCCGGACGATCGTCACCGGGTCGATGCTCGACAGGGTCGGGACGACCTTCTTGATCAGGCCGTCGGCGTCGAACTCCAGCTTGTCGATGGTGGTTTCGCGGTTCGTGCCGTCGCCGCCGGGGATGGCGAAGCGGTGGTAGGCGATGTACCAGTCGTCGGTGTTCGGCACCTTGACCACCGAGTGGTGGCCGGGGCCCTTGATGCCCAGGGACAGGTCCTTCTCCAGGATCACGCCCCGCTTGGTCCAGGGGCCCGTGGGCGAGGATCCGGTCGCGTAGGCGACGCGGTAGTTCTCGTCCCGGGTGTCGTTCTCCGACCACATGAAGTAGTAGGTGCCCTTGCGCTTGATGACGAAGGTGCCCTCGTTGTAGCCGCTGGGAGTCATGTCGGTGACCTTCGACGCGTCGAAGGAGACCATGTCGTCGTTCAGCGGGACGGCGTACGCCCTGCCGTTGCCCCAGTAGAGGTACGGCGTGCCGTCGTCGTCGGTGAACACCGCCGGGTCGATCATCTGGCCCGGATACAGGCCCGCCTTCAGCAGCGGCTTGTCCAGCGCGTCCTTGAACGGGCCCGTGGGCGAGTCGGACACCGCGACACCGATGTTCGCGTCGGCGCAGAAGTAGAAGTAGTACTTGCCGTTCCGCTCCTCGATCGCCGGCGCCCAGGCCCTGCTGTCGGCCCAGCTGACATCCGGACCGAGGTCGAGGATGACGCCGTGGTCCTCCCAGTGGACCAGGTCCTTGGAGGAGTACGCCTTGAACTGTGTGCCGCTCCAGCCCGGGAAGCCGTCCGTGGTCGGGTAGATGTAGAAGGTGTCGCCGAAGCGTGTGATGTTCGGGTCGGCGTTGAGCCCCGGCAGCACCGGGCTCTTCATCTCCATGGCCCGGACCGTCCAGGTGCGTTTCCTGCCGTCCGAGCCGGTCACCTCGTACTGCACGGGCTCGGTGAAGTCGTGGAGCGAGCCGGACGCGGGGCTGATCGACGCCCCGTGGGCGAGGCCGAACTCCGGTGCCAGGGCCGTGACATCACTGCCCTCCGCGAGCGGCAGCGTGATCCTGCTGTCCGCGTCGTCGATGATCGCGTCGACCTTCAGAGCGGGGTGGGTCGCCGAGGCGATCCCCGTGGTGTTCCCGCTCAGCTCCAGGACCTCGGCGGGCGACAGCGCCCGGTTGTAGATCCGGAAGTCGTCCACCTCGCCGCCGAAGTACGGGTCGGGTGAGTAGAGCGACCTGCCGATGTAGCCGGAGTAGCCCTTCGACGCGTCGTACAGCTCGGACGGCTTGATGGTGACGCCGGTCGCCCGGGCCGCCTCGACACCGTCCACGTAGAGGATCGCGGTCTCGGTCGCGCTGTTCACGGTCACCGTGACGTGCTGCCACTCACCGGGGGTGAGCTGCGAGCCGCCGATCATCTGCTTCTCGCCCGACCAAGTGGCCTTGGTGATCGCGGAGAAGAGCTTGCCACCGCCGTTGGACGGGGTGGCGAAGAGGTACTTGTCGCTGTCCGGGCCAAGACCGAAGAGCCACTGGAAGTTGTCCCCGCCCTTCCACTTCGCGTACGTGGAGACGGTGACGCTGTCGGTGTTCTTGAGAACGCCGTTCGGGATCCGCACGTACGGAGAGGTGGTCGAACTGCTCGAACCGCCGGACATCTTGAACGAGCCGCCGTCCACGCCGGTCCCGAAGTCGGGCGTACGGACGTACGTGCCGTGGTAGCCATGGCCGCTGGAGTCACGGGCGATGCTGCCGCCCGTCTCGTCGAAGCCGTAGTGCAGGACCAGGTCGGCGGGCACGTCGGGGCCCTCCGCCGAGACCGTGACCTCGGCCTCGGCCCGGAGCGCGGCGCCGTCGGGCAGGCTGCCCTTCACGGTGAAGGTGCCGGCCTGCGCGTACGCCGAGGCCGGCACGTCGTCCCAGGTGACGGAGACAGGGCGCTTCACGCCGTCCGCGTACTCGGCGATTACCGTGCCCGGCAGGACCGGAGCGTCACCGATGCCCGTCGTCACCTTGACGTCCTCGACCGACTCGACGATCTGGTCCGGCTGGTACGCCTTGAGCAGCCGGTCGTACTCGGCCTGCGTGACCGGAAGTACCGTGCCGTGGCGGGGTCTTGACGGAAGGTCATATCCGGTGGAGGGGGTCCAGTTGCCCGAGGCGAGGTTCGTCGTCTCGAAGGGGATGTAGCCGCGACCGCCGAACTCGTCGAGGAACGCGTACCACTTCTCCTCGGTGTTGGACTTGAACACCAGCGGTCCCTCGGCGGCGCTCATCGCGCCCTTGCCGATGCCCTCGGCCACGAAGTCCCAGGACTCGTCGAGGATCGAGTCGCTCTTCTCCTGGAAGATGAACTTGCTGTTGGGGGTGGATGAGGAGTTGTTCCGCTCGTCCTTCGACAGGCGGTAGTAGGTGTCACCCTGCTTGATCATCGTGGAGTCGATGACCGAGTAGCCGCGGTCGATCCACACCCTGGGCTCGCTGAAGGTGCGGAAGTCACGGGTGGTCGCGTACATCATCCGGTTGTACGTGTCGCCCGAGTGCTCGGGGTTGTCGTACAGCTTCGACGCCCAGAAGACGACGTACGAGCCGAGCTTCTCGTCGTAGAACGCCTCGGGTGCCCAGGTGTTGCCGGCCGAGTCGGGTGAGACCTTGACCAGTCGCTGGTCGGTCCAGTGGACCAGGTCGGTGGACTCCCAGACCATGATGGACTTGCTGCCGGTGCGCTGGGAGGCGTCCCAGTTGCCGTTGCCGTAGATACGCAGGTCGGTGGCTATCTGGTAGAACTTGTCGCCCTCGGGGGAGCGGATGATGAACGGGTCGCGCAGGCCCTTCTCGCCGAGCGTGGAGGTCAGGACGGGCTTGCCGTCGTTCAACTCCCGCCATTTGAGAGGGTCGTTGCCCTTGCTGAGGGCCGCGTAGAGCTGCTCGCCGTCCGAGGTGCCCTCGCCGGTGAAGTAGCTGAACATATAGCCCTTGAGGGGCGCCTCGGCGGGGAGTTCGGGCACCTTCGCGGTGAGGACGCGGGTCGCCTGCGCGTCGCCCTTGGTGACAGTCGCGGTCAGCTCGACGGTGGTGCCGCCGTCGCCGTGCGCCGGACGGTGGACGACGCCGTCGGCGGAGACGACGTCCGGCTTCGCCGAGGTCCAGGCGACCTTCGTGGCGTACGAACCGGTCGTCGGCAGGGTGATGTTGCCGCGCACGTCGTCGAGGTTGTCGACCTTCAGCGCCTCGGCGGCCTGTTCGGTGGCCGTGTCGTCGTCGAAGGCGGCCGGGACCGTGATGTCGAACGACTTGATGTCGGTCACCGGCCCCTTCTTCAGGGTCGCCGTGAGCGTGGCGTGGCCGTCCGGTTCGCCGGCGGCGGGGCGGGTGACGGAACCCGAGTCCGACACCACCGAGGGTGTGTCGGACTTCCAGCTGATGGTGGAGCCGCCCGCCGTGCCCGTGGTCGGCAGGGTGAGGTCCGCGACGACGGCGCTCGTGTCGCCGAGGGTGAGGGCGGCCTTGTCGTCGGCCACGCCCCGGGTGGCGACGGGGAGGGAGAGCTGCTCGACCTCCGAGCCGGCCAACGCCCGGTCGTAGACGCGGAAATCGCGGATGCTGCCCTTGAAGAGCTTGTCGCCCGGGTACACCGACTTGCCGATGTAGTTGGCGGTAGTGGTGCCGGAGCCGATGGAGCCGGGCGTGATGGTGACCGCCGTGTTGCGGGCGACCTCGACGCCGTCCTCGTACAGGACACCGGTGTTGCCGGTCTGGGTGTACGTGACCTGCTTCCACACGGCACGGGTGATGGCGCGGGCGGGGGAGGGCTGGGTGGTCTGTTCCGTCGACCAGTTGCCGGAGGCGATGGACGTCCGGAAGGTGCTGCCGGTGGTGAACAGATAGCCGTTGCCCGCGGATCCGCTCGTGTTGCCGAAGCCGTAGATAAAGTACGGGGTGTTCTGCGCGGAGTCGACCTTCACGTCCATCGAGACGGAGATCGAGTTCATGCCGCTCATGATGTTGTCCGGCACCTTCACGTAGGTGTCGGAGCCGTTGAACGAGAGCCCCTCACCGGTGTCCGACCAGGTGGCGGTGCCGTTCACCGTCCCGGTCCGGCCGTTGCCGGAGGCGTCGGTGACCGCGGTGCCGGAGGCGGCGTCGAGCTTGTACCAGAGGGCCAGGCCGTCGGTGATGTCCGCGCTCCCGGCCGCGCTGGCGGGGGCGACGGGCCCGGCGAGGCCGAGGAGCAGTGAGGCCGCGGTCAGCCCCGCGAGCCCTCCTGCCCAACGTCTTGTACGGCCAAGGGGTCTCGGGGGTCTCGCGAGTCGCATCGTTTCAACTTCCTCTGCTGAGACATGCCGGAAGGAAAGGACCGCGAGGTCTCAGCAGCGGGCTCATGCCATTTCGCCTGTGTGACGTCGCGTTGCGAGAGTGTGAAGCGGTGTGAACGGGGGCGTCAAGAGGTTCCGAACAATGTCCGGCGGGCCGAACGGGTCGAGGGCTTCGCGCAACATCCGTAGGTCCGCGTGGCGTTCGTGGTTTTACGTCACGGAAAGCCGACCGGAACCAAACGTGTCAGAAGCGTTGACGCGTACCTGTTGCGTACCTATCTTCTGGTCGAAGTTACGCACGTCGTACGGTATTTCGAACATCGCGAACGTCGTGCTCATCGGAAGGGGATACGCCGTGTTCCGTGCCCGTCACTGGTGCACCCTCGTGGCAGCGCTGCTCGTGATGCTCGCTTCCGTCGCCACGCAGCCGGCCACGGCCGCGGAGGGGCGGCCGTACACGAACCCCGTCAAGGCGCAGAAGGGCGCCGACCCCTGGCTGGAGTACTACAACAGCAACTACTACCTGGTCACCACGTCGTTCACCGGTGTGCTGACCATGCGGAAGTCGCCGACCCTGGCCGGTCTGTCGGTGGCGCCCAGTGTCCAGGTGTGGAGTGACACGACCTCCACCCGCAACACCAACTTCTGGGCCCCCGAACTGCACTTCGTCGACGGGCACTGGTACCTGTACTACTCCGCGGGGCAGAGCGGCGTCGCCTGCTGCGACTCCCAGCGCACCTACGTCCTGGAGAGCGCGGGCACCGATCCGATGGGCCCGTACACCTTCAAGAACCAGCTCACGGGCTCCAACCTCACCCCGGGCGGCTGGCTCATCGACGCCAGCGTCCTGCGGCACAACGGCAATCTGTATCTGCTGGGCAGCGGCTTCATCAACGGCAGTACGCAGAGCCTGGTCATCGCGCCGATGAGCAACCCGTACACGCTGAGCAGCTCCACCTTCAGCGTCATCTCCAGCCCCACGCTGAGCTGGGAGACCTCGGGCGGCGCCGTCAACGAGGGCCCCGAGCCGCTGTACCACGACGGCCGCACCTTCCTCACCTTCTCCGCCAGCCACTGCCAGACCGCGGACTACAAGCTTGGCCAGCTCGAACTGACCGGCGCGAACCCGCTGTTGGCGTCCGCGTGGACGAAGAAGCAGACCCCCGTCTTCCAGCGCAACGATGCGGCCGGCGTCTACGGTCCCGGTCACAACGGGTTCTTCACCTCGCCCGACGGCACCGAGAACTGGATCGTCTACCACGGCAACAACACCGCGAACGGCGGCTGCGGCAACGGCCGGACGACCCGCGCCCAGAAGTTCACCTGGAACGCGGACGGCACGCCGAACTTCGGCACCCCGGTCGCCCTCGGCACCACCCTGCCCGGCCCGGCGGGGGAGACCGCGGCGACCCCGACGGCGTACACGCTGGTGAACCGCAACAGCGGCAAGTGTCTGGACGTGGCCGGCGGCAGCACCGCGGACGGCGCCAACATCTTCCAGTGGACCTGCACCGGCGGCGCCAACCAGAAGTGGCGGATCGAGGACCAGGGCAACGACACCAGCCGGCTGGTCAACGTGGCCACCGGCAAGGTCATGGACACCGCCGGCTGTGCCGCCGCCGACGGAACCGACATCGCCCAGTGGTCCTGGCTGAACAACAACTGCCAGAAGTACCGCCTCGTGTACACGGCCACCGGTGACTACGTGCGGATCGTCAACGAGAGCACCGGCAAGGTCGCCGACGTCGCCAACTGCGGTACGGGCGACGGCGTCGACGTACGCCAGTGGACCTGGCTCAACAACACCTGCCAGCAGTGGCAGTTCAAGCCCACGACGTGACCGGCGCGCATCCCGATCGACCGGCTCGAGTGGCTCGACCGACGCGCTCGACGTGACCGAGACGGATTCGACTTCGACGTGATCGAGAGGAACTCAGTGAGACGCACGATCGCAAGGGTGGTCACGGCGCTGCTCGTCATCCTGGCCGCCCTGACCTCCGGCATCGCCGAGGCCGCCGCCCCCGCCTCGCCCGCCGTCACCTTCACCAACCCCGTCGCCGAACAGCGTGCCGACCCGCACATTTTCAAACACACCGACGGCTACTACTACTTCACCGCCACCGTGCCCGCGTACGACAGGATCGTCATGCGGCGGGCCACCACCCTCCAGGGCCTGTCCACCGCCACCGAGACGACGATCTGGACGAAGCACGCCAGCGGTGACATGGGCGCGCACATCTGGGCGCCGGAGATCCACTTCATCGACGGCAAGTGGTACGTCTACTTCGCCGCCGGTGCCTCCAACGACATCTGGAAGATCCGGCCGTACGTCCTGGAGACCAGCGCCGCCAACCCGCTGACCGGGACCTGGACCGAGAAGGGCCGCATCGCCCTGCCGCTGGACACCTTCTCGCTCGATGCGACGACCTTCACCGTCGGCGGCACCCGCTATCTGAGCTGGGCGCAGAACGACCCGGCGGTCGGCACCGGAACCAGCGTCTATCTCGCCCCGATGTCCAACCCCTGGACCATCAGCGGCACTCCGGCGCGCATCTCCACCCCGACGCTCTCCTGGGAGATCGTCGGCCACCGCGTCAACGAAGGACCGGCCGTCATCCAGCGGAACGGCAAGGTCTTCATGACCTTCTCCGCCAGCGCCACCGACGCCAACTACTGCCTCGGCCTGCTGACCGCCAACGCCACCGCGAACCTGATGAACCCGGCCTCCTGGACGAAGACCCAGACCCCGGTCTTCAAGAGCAACGACGCGACCGGCCAGTACGGCCCCGGCCACAACACCTTCACCACGTCCGAGGACGGAAAGTCCGACATCCTCGTTTACCACGACCGCAACTACAAGGACATCAGCGGCGACCCGCTCAACGACCCCAACCGCCGTACCCGCTACCAGAAGCTGTACTGGAACGCCGACGGCACGCCCAACCTGGGCATCCCGGTGGCCGACGGTGTCACCCCGGTCCGCTTCTCCTCGTACAACTTCCCCGACCGGTTCATCCGGCACTGGGAGTACCGGGCGAAGATCGAGCCGAACGTCACCAACCTCGCGGACTCCCAGTTCCGTGTGGTGACCGGGCTTGCCGGCACCGGGACCGTCTCGCTGGAGTCGGCGAACTTCCCGGGCTACTACCTTCGCCATCGGAGCAACGGCGAGGTGTGGGTGGACAAGAGTGACGGGAGTACGGCCTTCAAGGGCGACGCGAGCTTCTATCGGCGGGCGGGGCTGGCCGATGCGGCGGCGGGGGTTTCGTTCGAGTCGTACAACGTTGCGGGCAGCTATGTCCGGCACTTCAACTATCTGCTCGTGACGCAGGCTGTCGATACGGCGACGGCTCGGGCTGACGCCACGTTTTACGCCGAGTAGGCGGGGGGCTCGCCCCGTGGGGCGTCGGGTGCGGGTCGACTGTGGCTGGTCGCGCAGTTCCCCGCGCCCCTGAAGGGGCGCCATTACGGAGTCAGCGGGAGGCTCATCGTGAACGTTGTTGCGCCCGGGCCGCTTGTCAGGGTGATCGTGCCGCCGTGGGCCTGGACCAGGGAGCGGGCTACCGCCAGGCCGAGGCCGCTGCCTCCGCGGTCTCGGCTGCGGGCCTTGTCTATGCGGAAGAAGCGGTCGAAGACGCGTTCCTGGTCGGCGGCCGGAATGCCGGGACCGGAGTCGGTGACCTTGACGACTGCCGCGTCGGCCACGACCGACACCTCGACGGACACCTTCGTACCGGCCGGGGTGTGCACGGCGGCGTTGGTGAGGAGGTTGTCCAGGACCTGTCGGATGCGCAGGGCGTCGAGGCGCAGCCGCACCGGACCGGGACCGGCGGTCACGGCCAGCGGATGGTCCGGGCGGGCCGCGCGGAAGGCCTCCGCGGCCTGGCGCACCAGCTCCGCCAGGTCCGCGTTCTCCAGCCGCACCGGTGCCTCCACCTCGGCGGCGTCCAGCCGGGCGAGCAGCAGCAGGTCGTCCAGGAGGATGCCCATCCTGGCCGCCTCGGCACGCAGCCGGGCCAGGTGCTTCTCCCGTTCCTCGGGCTCGTTTGCCGCCGCGTACTGGAAGAGGTCCGCATAGCCGCGTACCGACATCAGGGGCGTACGGAGCTCGTGCGAGGCGTCCGCGACGAATCGGCGCAGCCGCTGCTCGGCCTCCGTGCGGACGGCCAGCGAGTCGTCGATGTGCTGCAGCATGGTGTTGAACGCGGTCCGCAGCTCCTCGACCTCCGGGCCGCCGTTCCCGCGGTCGGCGCGCACCGGCAGCCGCGCCGAGTCGGTGAAGTCGTGCGAGGTGATGCCGCGGGCCGTGTGCGCCATGTCGCTGAGCGGCTTCAGGCCCCGCCGCAGCACCGCACGGCCGAACACCACGAGCCCGACCAGCGCGAGGGCGAAGGCGACGACCTGGACCGTGGCCAGCTGGTCCATGGTGTCCTCGATGTCGTCCATGGGCGCCGCGGTGACCAGGACCACCCCGGGTTCGGGCTCGCAGGCCCGCAGCCGGTACGTGCCCTCACCCTTGATGTGCGCGGTGCGGAAGACCGGGTCGTCGCCCGAGTCCCGTACCGCCTGGGCGACGACGGCGAGCTCGTCGGCGTCCGCCGGCACGTCCGCCGGCTCGCGGAGCACGGCCGAGTTCGCCGAGACCTCGTACGAGGCGGTGTACCAGCCGTAGTACGGCTTCCCCTGCACGGTGCCGTACGCCTCGACGTCCTTGGACTGGGTGAGCTGGACGAGCTTCATCTGGTCGTTGAGCTGGCGCTCCAGATAGTCCCGCATGTACATCGAGAGCGACGCCCCGACGACGGCGAACACGACCAGCGAGAGCACGCCCATGCCGAGAGCCAGCCGGGTGCCGAGGCGCAGCCTGCGGTAGGTCTCCCTGAAACGGCGGATCACTCGGCGACCTGCCGCACCACGTATCCGACGCCCCGCACGGTGTGGATGAGCGGCGCCTCGTCGTCGTCGCTGCCGTCGAGCTTGCGGCGCAGCCGGCTGATGACCAGCTCCACCACGTTCGACCGGCCGCCGAAGCCGTACTCCCAGACATGGTCGAGGATCTGCGCCTTGGTGAGGACCGTCGGCGACTTCCGCATCAGATAGCGGAGCACCTCGTACTCGGTCGGGGTGAGCGTCAGCAGCCGGTCGCCGCGGCGCACCTCGCGGGTGTCCTCGTCCATGGTCAGGTCCGCGACACTCAGGACCGACCGCTGGAACGCCGGTCCCGCACTGCGGCGCAGCACGGTCCGCAGCCGGGCCATGAGCTCCTCCACCGCGAACGGCTTCACCAGATAGTCGTCGCCGCCCCTGGTCAGGCCCGCGACCCGGTCGGCCACGCCGTCCCGCGCGGTCAGGAACACCACGGGCACCATCGTCCCGGACAGCCGCAGCCGGTCGAGCACGGCGAAGCCGTCGAGCCCGGGCAGCATCAGGTCGAGCACCACGATGTCCGGATGGAAGTCCGCGGCCCGGTGCAGCGCCTCCTCGCCGGAATTCGCGGTCACCGCCTCCCAGCCCTCGTAGCGGGCGACCGTCGCGACCAGGTCGGCGATGGGCGGGTCGTCGTCCACGACGAGAAGTCGTACTTTTTCCACGTGCCCATAGTGCTTCACGCGCCTCCTGACGCCATAGCCGCGGGCCTGTCTACTTCATATCGATAAAAACTTGAAAGTTGACCGACAGGAAAACGACAGCACCCGGCAGGCAGGCTCAGAGTCCCAGGACCCGATCTAGGAGTTGCCGTCCGTGACTACTGTCCAGACGACCGTTCCGCCGCCTCCCGCGGCTGTACGCCCCAAGGTGGTGGCCCGCGCCGGCCTGTACGGCGTGCTGGCCGTGAACGTGGCCGTGGTGACCGTGTTCTTCGTGCAGGCCGGGTTCGCCTCGAACGCCCTCATCGTCATCGGCCGGCTCCTCGGTCTGTACGGCGCGCTCCTGATGGCATTCCAGCTGCTGCTGGTCGCCCGGCTGCCGTGGCTCGACCGCCGGATCGGCATGGACCGGCTCACCTCCTGGCACCGCTGGGTCGGCTTCGGCCTGCTGTGGACGCTGCTGGGCCACGCCGTGTTCATCACCTTCGGCTACGCCGACTCCTCAGGCCTGGACCCGGTGAGCCAGGTGGTGGACCTCGCCGAGACCGTCGAGGGCGTACTGCGCGCAGTCGTCGCGCTGGTGCTGATCCTCCTGATCGGCGGCGTCTCTGCCCGCTACGCCCGCCGAAGGCTGGCCTACGAGACGTGGCACTTCATCCACCTCTACACATACCTCGCGGTCGTGCTGGCCTTCACGCACCAGGTCGCGGTGGGTACGACCTTCACCGCGTCGTCCTTCGCCACGGCGTACTGGTACGGGGTGTGGGGCGTGGCGCTCGGTGCGGTCGCCCTGGGCAGGCTCGTGCTGCCGCTGTGGCGGAACATGCGCCACCAGCTGCGGGTCTCGGCCGTGGTGCCCGAGTCCGACAACGTCGTGTCGATCTATATGACAGGGCGCGACCTGGACCGGCTGCCGGCGCGCGCGGGCCAGTTCTTCCTGTGGCGGTTCCTGACCAAGGACCGGTGGTGGCAGGCCAACCCGTTCTCGCTGTCGGCGGCACCGGACGGGCGGACGCTGCGGCTCACCGCCAAGACGGCGGGCGACGGCACCGCGGCCCTGCGGCATCTGAAGGTGGGCACGCGGGTCTTCGCCGAGGGCCCGTACGGCGCCTTCACCGCGATGCACCGCACCCGGCCCGAGTCCGTGCTCATCGCTGGCGGCGTGGGCGTCACCCCCATCCGGGCCCTGCTGGAGGAGGTGGAAGGGCACGCCGTGGTCATCTACCGCGTGGGGTCCGACCGGGACGCGGTCCTCTACGACGAGCTGCGGGAACTCGCCGAGGCCAAGGGTGCCGAACTGCACCTGGTGTCCGGGCCGGTCAGCCCCGACAAGCTGGCGCCGCACGAGCTCGTACGGCTCGTGCCGGACATCGGCGACCGGGACGTCTTCCTGTGCGGACCGCCTCCGATGATGAACGCGGTGCTGGGCAGCCTGCGAGTGCTGAACGTGCCCAAGCAGCAGATCCACTTCGAGCGCTTCAGCCTGGCGGGATGAGAGAGACACCGTGAAACGAGCCATTCCTGTCCTGGTCCTGACCGTCGCGGGTCTGATCCCGGTGTGGCGCTACGCGCCCTCGACCGACACGTCGTCCACCACGGAGGTCGCCGAACCCGCCTCGACACCTTCCACGTCCTCCTCGGGGGGTACCTCGAACCAGGTCGTCGCCGGTTCGACCATCAAGACCGAGAAGGGTCCCGTCCAGGTCGAGCTGACCTTCGACGGCGACAAGATCAGCTCCGTACGGATGCTGCAGCAGCCGAACCACCCGCAGACGAAGGCCGCGGTCCCGAAGCTGATCGCGGAGACGCTCACCGCACAGAGCGCCGACATCGATGCCGTCTCGGGCGCCACGATCACCAGTGAGGGGTACGTCGAGTCCCTCCAGGCCGCCATCGACGCGAAGCCGGCGTCTTCCTCGTCGTCTTCGTCCTCCTCCTCTTCTTCGGCCTCGCCGTCCGCCTCCGCCGCCGCCTCGCAGGTCGTCGCGGGTTCGGCCGTCGGCACGGAGAAGGGCACCGTGCAGGTGGAGGTGACCTTCGAGGGCGACAAGATCGGCGCGGTGCGGATGCTGCAGCAGCCGAACCACCCGCAGACGAAGGCCGCCGTGCCGAAGCTGATCGCGGAGACGCTGGAGGCGCAGAGTTCCGACATCGACGCCGTCTCGGGCGCCACGATCACGAGCGAGGGGTACGTCGAGTCCCTCCAGGCCGCCATCGACGCGAAGGGCTGATCGCGATGTCGACGGCTGAGGAAGTGCGCCGCGTCGAGCACATCATGGGGCTGCCGATCTCTTTGCGGATCGACGGCGGTGACGCTGACGGGGGTGACCCCGCCGGGGGCGCATCCGTCGCCGCGGACCCGGTGTTCGCCTGGCTGCGCGAGGTCGACGCGCGGTTCAGCCCCTTCATCGCCGACAGCGAGGTGTCCCGGCTGGGCCGGGGAGAGCTCGAATCCCACGAGCTCAGTGCGGACCTCGTCGAGGTGCTCGACCTGTGCGAGGAGTACCGGGTCGCGAGCGGGGGCGCGTTCCAGGTGCGGCTGCCCGGCCGCGGCCTCGACCCCTGCGCGATGGTCAAGGGCTGGGCGGTGCAGCGGGCGGCGGAACTGCTGCTCGCCGAGGGCGTGACGACGTTCTGTCTGAACGCCGGCGGCGATGTGGTCTCCGCCGGCCGTCCGTGGCGGGTGGGAGTCCGCCACCCGGAACAGGCCGACCGGCTGTGCGCGGTCCTGGAGATCACCGACGGCGCGGTGGCGACCTCCGGGCGGTACGAGCGGGGTGACCACATCCTCGACGGCCGCACCGGACGTCCGGCGACCGGGCTGCTGAGTCTCACCGTCGTGGCGCCGTCCCTGACCGAGGCGGACGCGACGGCGACCGCGGCGTTCGCGATGGGCGCGGACGGGATCGACTGGGCCGCCGCACGCGAAGGCTGTGAGGTGTTCGCCGTGGACGCCGGGCGTCGTGTCTTCCGCACGTCGGGGTTCCCCGTCGCCGCCTGATCGCGGGGAACCGCTCGCACGGACTCCTGAGGGCCCTGACATCCGCAACCGCGGGTGCCAGGGCCCTCGGTGGTATGCCCGGACCATATGGGGAACAAAATTGTTGACAATCTTGTTCGTCTAGATTTAGGTTCGACAGGCACTCACTCAGGGGGCACACATGCCGAAACAAGCCCGTCCGAGCACCGGAGAGCAGGCCAGGCAGCACGCGTTCGCGCAGCTGCGGCAGGCGATCCTGCGTGGCGAGATGGCACCGGCCCAGCGGCTGGTGGAGAACGAACTCGCCGAGCAGTTCGGTGTGACACGGGCCAGTGTGCGGGCTGCACTGATCGAGTTGGAGTCCGAGGGACTGGTCGAGCGGATCCGCAACCGCGGTTCGCGGGTTCGGGTGGTGACCGTGGAGGAAGCGGTCGCCATCACCGAGTGCCGCATGGCCCTCGAAGGGCTGTGCGCGGCCAAGGCGGCCGTCGCGGTCACGGACGAGCAGCTGACCCGGCTGGTCGACGTGGGCGAGGCGATGTCCAAGGCCGTCGCCGACGGCGAGCCGGTGACCTACTCCGACCTCAACCACGAACTGCACGCCCTCATCAGGCAGTTCTCCGGTCAGCAGACGGCCGTGGAACTGCTGGAGCGGCTCAACGGGCAGCTGGTGCGCCACCGTTTCCAGCTCGCGCTGCGACCGGGGCGGCCCCAGAAGTCCCTGGGTGAGCATCTGGCCATGATCGAGGCGATCAGGGCCCGGGACCCGCAGGCGGCCGAAGCAGCCGTCCGCGCCCACCTCGCGGGAGTGATCGACGCGTTGCGCGAGTGACCGACGTGTTGCGCGAGTGACACCGCGGGGGTGGGCCAACCGGCCTGTCCATCAAGGAGATTGCATCAATGACGCACGGCAATGCGCCCGCCGCCCCACCCCCGACACCCCCCGTTCCACGATCCACCCTTGTCGTCACCGCGCATGCCGGGGACTTCGTGTGGCGGGCGGGTGGAGCCGTCGCCCTCGCCGCCTCGCGCGGTGAGAAGGTCACCATCGCGTGCCTGACCTACGGCGAGCGCGGTGAGTCCGCGAAAGCCTGGCGCGAGGGCAGGTCGCTGGAGGAGATCAAGGAGATGCGCCGAGCGGAGGCCGAGGCCGCCGCCGCCACCCTCGGCGCCGAGGTCGTCTTCTTCGACGCCGGCGACTACCCCCTGACCGTCACTCCCGAGCTGACGGACCGGCTGGTGGCCGTCTACCGCGAGGCGCAGCCCGACGTCGTCCTCACCCACCCGCTCGAAGACCCGTACAACGGCGACCACCCGGCGGCCGCCCGGATGGCATTGGACGCGCGGGTGCTGGCACAGGCCATCGGCTACCCGGCGGAGGGGGAGATCATCGGTGCCCCGCCGGTGTTCTTCTTCGAGCCGCACCAGCCCGAGATGTGCGGCTTCAAGCCGGAGGTTCTCCTCGACATCTCCGAGGTGTGGGAGACCAAGCGCAAGGCCATGGAGTGCCTGGCCGCCCAGCGCCATCTGTGGGACTACTACACCGACCTCGCCGTCCGCCGCGGAGTGCAGCTCAAGCGCAACGCGGGCCCCAACCTCGGCCTGCCGCACACCACTTACGCCGAGGCGTACATGCGCCCGTACCCGCAGGTCACGGAGGAACTGGCATGAGCGGCCTGATCGTCACCAACCCTCCGAAGGCGCCCGAGAAGGACGTCGAGGCCCTGTCCGGATACGGTGTCGCCACCGTCCACGAGGCCCTCGGCCGCACCGGCCTCCTCGGCAGCGACCTGCGCCCGATCCAGCAGGGCGTACGGGTCGCGGGCACCGCCGTCACCGTGCTCAGCTGGCCCGGCGACAACCTCATGATCCACGCGGCGGTGGAGCAGTGCGGTGAGGGAGACATCCTCGTCGTCACCACCACCTCGCCCTCCACGGACGGCATGTTCGGCGAACTCTTCGCGACCGCACTGCAACGCCGGGGCGTACGCGGTCTGGTGACCGGCGCCGGAGTGCGCGACACCGAGGAACTGCGCGCGATGGGCTTCCCCGTCTGGGCGGCTGCCGTGTCCGCGCAGGGCACCGTGAAGGCCACCGGCGGATCCGTCAACGTACCCGTGGTGCTCGGCGGGCAGAGCGTCCGGCCTGGCGATGTGATCCTCGCCGACGACGACGGCGTGATGGTCGTCCCGCGCGAGCGGTCCGCCGAGGCCGTCGACGCGTCCGCCGCGCGCACCGCGAAGGAGGAGGCCACACGCGCCGCCTTCGCCGAGGGCCAACTCGGCCTGGACCGCTACGGGTTGCGCGAGACGCTCGTACGACTCGGCGTGCGCTATCAGTCGTACGAGGAGTACCGGCGGGAGCGGCGGGAGCAGCAGGAACGGCAGGAGCGGCGGGATCCGTGGGACGGGGCCGGAAAGTGACCGGGCTCAGGGCCGGAGTGGGCCCGTGACCGGGGCCGGGCCCGAGGAGGTGCGCTGCATGCTCATGCGCGGCGGCACCTCCAAGGGCGCCTACTTCCTGGCCGAGGACCTGCCCGCCGAACCCGCCCCGCGCGACGACCTGTTGCTGTGTGTCATGGGCAGTCCCGACCCGCGCCAGATCGACGGCCTGGGCGGGGCGCACCCCCTGACCAGCAAGGTGGCGGTGGTCGCCGCGTCGGCCGACCCCGAGGCGGACGTCGACTACCTCTTCCTCCAAGTCGGCGTCGACACACCGGTGGTGAGTGACTGTCAGAACTGCGGAAACCTCCTCGCCGGGGTCGGCCCGTTCGCCGTCGAACGCGGACTCGTCGCCGCGGGAGAGGGCCGTACGTCGGTGCGGATCCGCATGCTCAACACCGGGGACCTCGCCGTCGCGTCCTTCTCCACCCCGGAGGGGCGCGTCGACTACACCGGTTCCGCCGAGATCTCCGGGGTGCCGGGGGCCGCGGCGCCGGTGGTCATCGAGTTCCCGCAGGGCGGCAGTCCGCTGCTGCCGACGGGCCGGGTGCGTGACCTCGTCGCCGACGTACTGGTCACCTGCGTGGACAACGGTATGCCGACCGTGCTGATCGCCGCGTCCTCGCTCGGTGTCACCGGCTACGAGACGCCCACCGACCTGGAGGCGGACCGGACCCTCGCGGAACGGCTCCGGGAGATCCGGCTGGAGGCCGGAAAGCTGATGGGGCTCGGCGATGTCGAAAACGCCACCGTGCCCAAACTCAGCCTGCTGGCACCGCCGTTGGACGGTGGTGCGGTCATGACCCGCACCTTCATCCCGGTGCGCTGCCACACGTCGATCGGGGTCCTGGGAGCCGCGAGCGTCGCCGCCGGACTGCGGATCGAGGGCGGCGTCGGCCAGACGGTCGCACGTCTGCCGGCCCACGGGGACCGGGTGCGTATCGAGCACCCCACCGGCTTCCTCGACATAGAAACGACCCTCGCGTACGACGCCCCGGGCGCCGAACCGGGCGCCCCGATGAGTGCTGCTTCGGGCGCCGAACCGGGCGCCGCAACGAGTGTCGCTTCGGGCGCTGCTCCGGGCGCCGTCCCCGTGGCCCGGCGTACCGCCGTCGTCCGCACCGCACGCAAGATCTTCGACGGCACGGTCTTCCCCCGGCCGGCCGGAGTCGCACAACACCCCTGAGGAGGCCCCATGGCCCCGCCGCTCGGCGACATCGCCCACCTCGGGCACGTCGAACTGCTCACCCCCGACCTGGAAGCCAGCGTCCGGTTCTTCACCGACTACCTCGGCCTGACCGAGAACGGCCGCTCCGGAGACTCCGTATACCTGCGGACCTGGGACGACTACGAACACCACAGCGTGACCCTGACCGCGCACACGACGTCCGGGATCCGCCGCACCGCCCTGCGCGCCTCCAGCGAGGAAGCGCTCCAGCGCCGGGTCAAGGAGACCGAGAACGCGGGCCGCCCCGGCCGCTGGGTCGAGGACGAGCCGGGCATCGGACCGCTGTACGTCACCACGGACCCCGACGGCCATGAACTCGCCCTCTACTGGGAGAGCGAGTGGTATCAGGCGCCGGACGAGCTGAAGCCCGGCCTGAAGAACCAGCCGCAGGCCAAGCCCGGCCACGGCGTGGGCGTACGCCGACTGGACCACGTCAACTTCCTCGCCGCCGACGTCGAGCCCAACGGAGACTTCGTCCACGAGGTGCTCGGCGCCCGCCCCACCGAGCAGATCCGGCTCGACAGCGGGAGGACCGCCGCCCAGTGGCTGACCTTCAGCAGCAAGTCGTACGACATCGTCTACACCGAGGACTGGACCGGCTCCAACGGACGCCTGCACCACATCGCGTTCGCCACGGACACCCGTGAGGACATCCTGCGGGCCGCCGATCTCGCCCTGGACACCGGTGTGTTCATCGAGACGGGCCCGCACAAGCACGCCATCCAGCAGACGTTCTTCCTGTACGTCTACGAGCCCGGCGGCAACCGCGTCGAGCTGTGCAACCCGCTCACCCGTCTCGTCCTGGCGCCCGACTGGCCGCTGATCACCTGGACCGAGGAGGAGCGGAAGAAGGGCCAGGCCTGGGGTCTGAAGACCATCGAGTCCTTCCACACCCACGGCACGCCGCCGGTCGGCTGACACCGGTATCCCCACTGCGCGGACGGCACACCACCGCTGTGTGCCGTCTCGGCGCCGCTCATTGTTCCTGAGATTGTTGACAAAAACGTTGACAATCATGGAGTGGATTTCTAGCGTCATGCGCATCACGGGGCCAGTCGCACGAACCGCTCGCGCCGCGCGCTCCCCGCCTCCCCGATCCCCTCCAGGGACACGACTCCTGGACGAGAGGAAACAACGATGTCCTCCTCCTTCGCCCTGTCCGCCCGTGGCGGCAAGCTGGCGGCGCTGGCCGTCGGTCTGTGCTGGCTGGCTGTGCTCTTCGACGGCCTCGACATGTTCATCTACGGCTCGGTGCTGCCGCACATGCTGGCGGAGAAGGCCCTCGGCATCACCCCGGACCGGGCCGGTGACCTGGGCAGCTATGCCACCTTCGGCATGCTGGTCGGCGCGCTGACGGCGGGGACGGTCGCCGACCGCATCGGCCGCAAGAAGCTGATGGTCGCCTGCGTCACGCTCTTCTCGCTGGCCTCCGGCCTGTGCGCGATGTCGGGCAGCGTCGCGGTCTTCGGCCTCGGCCGCACCCTCGCCGGAGTCGGCCTCGGCGGACTGCTCCCGACCGCGATCAGCATGGTCTCCGACTACGCCCCGCGCGGCCGCACCGCCCTCACCATCGGCATGCTGATGACCGCCCACCACGCCGGCGGCATCCTCTCCGCGTACGTCGCCCTGTGGATCGTCGAGCCCCTCGGCTGGCGCGCCGCCTTCTGGGTCTGTGTGGCCCCGCTGCTCTTCGTCCCGGTGCTCGCCAGGTTCATGCCCGAGTCGCTGAGCTTCCTGGTCGCCAAGGGCCGTACCGAGGAGGCCCGTGAGCTGGCCGGCCGCTTCGAGGTCGAACTGCCCGCCGCGGCCGAGAAGAAGGCCCCCGCCGACCGCTGGAACGCCCTGGTCAACCTGTTCCGCGGCGGCGAGTGGACCCAGACCCTGCTGTACTGGCTGGCCTCCTTCGGCGGACTGCTCCTCGTCTACGGCGTCGCCACCTGGCTGCCCACCCTGATGCGCAGCGAGGGCTACGAACTGGGCTCCGCGCTCACCTTCGTCGTCCTCTTCAACCTCGGCGGCATCGTGGGCATGCTGGTCGCGGGCCGTGCCGCCGACCGGTTCGGCGCACCGCGCATCTCGTCGGTCTGGTTCGCGCTGACCGCCGCCGGAGTCTTCCTGCTCAGCGTCCACATGCCGCTCGCGGTGACCTTCACGGTGGTCTTCCTCACCGGTGTGTTCCTCAACAGCGCCCAGACCATGATCTACGCGACGGTCTCGATCCGCTCCACCCCCGACAACCGCGCCACCGCCGTCGGCTGGACCTCCGGCATGGGCCGCTTCGGTGCCGTGTTCGGCCCGTGGCTCGGCGGCCAGCTGCTCGCCGCGGGCAACGGGGACTGGGGCTTCACCGCCTTCGCGATCGCGGGCCTGTCGTCGATGGTCTTCATCGGCATCGCCGCCCTGCGCAGCTCGCGACAGACACCGCAGGGCAGCACGCGGCAGGAACTGATCGCCAGCGGCTGACCCACCACGGGGACATCTGCCCGGGCCGGGTTCGAGGGTGAGGCCGACTCAGGGGCGTATCGGAACTCACCCGGACAAACCCGGGCCGTCCCGCCCGCCCCAAGAACTGTCAACAATTACGTTCCGCATCTTGCCGACGCAATGGTCGCGCGGTTACGTTCACCGCCACGGAGCAGGCACCTCGCCGCCCACCGGAACCTCCCTCAACAAGCCCACCCCTCCTGGTTGTTCATGCCTGGCACGTCAACAGGAAGCAGGGATCGATGAGACGCATGAGACCACTCGGCGGAGCTGTGACCGCCCTGGTGAGCGCGAGCCTGATCGGCCTCGGGCTCCTGTCCCCTGGGGTGGCGCAGACACGGTCCGCGGAGGACTCGGCCCGGCCCACGTCCACGCTGGTGGAGACCACGAACGGGAAGGTACGCGGTCGCAGCCAGACCGGGTACGACCAGTGGCTCGGCATCCCGTACGCCGCCGACCCGGCCGGGAGGCTGCGGTGGACCGCCCCCCGGCCGGCCGCGCGGTGGACCGGGGTGCGTGACGCCACGAGGTTCAGCGACCGCTGTGCCCAGGCGAGTGGCTGGGACCCCGGCTACGAGGACCCGACGCTCACCGAGGACTGCCTGTCGCTCAACGTCTACACGCCGGACGGAGCGCGGGGACGGCTTCCGGTGCTCGTGTGGATCCACGGCGGCGGCTTCACGGGTGGCGCGGGGCAGGACACCAACCCCCGCAAGTTCGCGCAGCAGGCGAACGCGGTCGTCGTCACCGTCAACTACCGCCTGGGCGCCCTTGGTTACCTGAATCTGCCCCAGCTGCGGCAGGAGAACGCCGACGGCCCCGGCAACTTCGGGCTGCTCGACCAGCAGGCGGCCCTGCGCTGGGTGCGGGCCAACATCGGAGGCTTCGGCGGTGACGCGCGGAACGTCACCATCGCCGGCCAGTCCGCCGGCGGCTCGTCGGTCTGCGCACAGCTGGCCTCACCGACCGCCAAGGGACTCTTCTCCCGGGCGGTCGTCATGAGCGGCGGCTGCAGTCTGCAGTCCGCCGCGGCAGGGGAGGCGTCAAGTCTCGCCTTCGTCAAGGAGGTTGGCTGCTCGACGGCCTCGGACGTCCTCGCGTGTCTGCGCGGGAAGCCCGCCGCCGACATCGTCACCGCCCAGCAGAAGGCGGGCGTCCGGCCCTCCCTCGGCGGCTCCGCCTTCCCGGCCGATCCCGCGGTCGCGGTCCCGGCGGGGAGGTTCAACCGCGTTCCGGTCATGCTGGGGCAGGTCAACAACGAGCGGGCGCTGTCCACCTTCCAGAACTACGACTACCTGGGCAAACCACTGACCGCACCGCAGTACGAGGCACTGGTGAGGTCGACGTACGGCACCGACGCGGACCTGGTCCTCGCCGAGTATCCCGTCACCGGGTTCGACTCCCCAGGGGTGGCGTGGACCACCGTGCAGAACGACTCCACCTCGTACACCCGTCAGCAGGTCATGGGACAGCTGGCGCGGTATGTGCCCACGTACGCCTACGAGTTCGCCGAGAGCGACACACCGCAGTTCGCGTCCATCTACTTGATCCAGCAGAAGAGCGAGGTCGCCCGGAAGTTCCCGTTCGGCGCCACCCATGTCGACGACCTGGGCTACCTCTGGGAGTACCTCGGGCAGACCCTGCCGTACAGCGACGACCAGTTGGAGCTGTCCGACCAGATGATCCGGTACTGGGGCAGGTTCGCGGCGAAGGGTGACCCGAACGGCGAACGCACCCCGAAGTGGCCGAAGTACGACCCCCGGGCCGACGTGATGATGTCGCTGTCGGCCTGCGGCACCTCACCGGCCACCGGTCTGCCTCCGGCCGCGTGCTCCAGGACCAGCGACCGGTTCGGCACCGAGCACAACACGGCGTTCTGGAGGGGTCTTGCCTCCTGAACCCGTGACCTGGTGCCCTACCCCATCCGATCGCCCGCCGACAGGTGTTCCACCGTCACCCCGGTCTCGGTGAACGTGCGGGTCACCGTCCCCGACGTATAGACCCACAGGATGCGCAGAGGCGTGTCGCCGGTGTTCCGGAAGAGATGGGGGAGAGGGGAGGGGACGTACGTCGTGTCGAAGCGCTCCAGCTTCCTCACCTCACCGTCCACCACCACCTCCGCCTCCCCTTCGAGGATCGTCACGTGCTCGTCGCAGTTGTGCGAGTGCAACGGCGCCCCGGAGCCGACCGGATACACGCTCATCCCACTGGTGATCCGGTTCTCCCCGCCCGCCGAGGTCGTCGTGATGAGCGGGGTGCTCACGACGGCACCACCTCGGCTGAGCGGGGGCACGGACGCGACTTTGACGATGGTGGTCATCCGGGGTTCCTCACCGTTCTCTGGGGTCTTTCGGCTCTCTGGGGTCTCTGGGGTCTCTCGAGTTTCCCGACTCCGCGTCGAACGACGTTAGGTCGCGCGGCCGTGAATGGGTGCCCTCCGGCGTGCAGTTTTACGTTGCATTCCGGGAGGGGTGAGCTTCTCGAACCCGGTTGTACCGTCGGCTGCCATCGCACGGCTTCTCGATCCGTGCCGGAAACGCGCCGGAAAGAAAAGGCAGGTATCGGCCACATGAGGCTCCCCGTTCTCAGTGAAGAGGAAATGAATCCGCGGCAGCAGGAGCTGGCCGCCCGTATCGCCGGCCGCCGCGGTGCCGTCCGTGGTCCGTTCCGGGTCTGGCTGCACAGCCCGGAGATGTGCGAACGCGCCGAATCCCTCGGCGCGTTCGCCCGCTTCGACTGCGGTCTGCCCGAGCATCTGCGTGAACTCGCCCTGCTGATGGCCGCCCGCAACTGGGACGCGCAGTACTCCTGGAACGCGCATGTGCGCCAGGCGATCGAGGCCGGCATTCCGGAGGCCGCCGTCAAGGCGATCGCCGAGAAGCGCGAGGCGGTCCTCGACACCGAACCGGACCAGGCCTTCTACCAGTTCTGCCGCGAGATCCTCGACGAGCACTTCGTCTCCGACGAGACCTTCGCCCGCGCACTGGACCACTTCGGCGCCAAGGGGCTGGTCGACACCATCGGCGCGCTCGGCAACTTCACCATGCTCGGCATGTGCCTCAACACCTTCCAGGTGGACCTGCAGGCCGACCGTGAGCCGCCCTTCCCGGACATCCGCGGTTACGAGCGGGTTGTCCCCGGCGCCGACCGGCCGCGGCCGTGAATCCCCTCCTTCGCGTACGGGGCGTCACCAAGAGCTTCGGCGGAGCCGCCGCGCTGAAAGGCGTGGACCTCGACCTGTACCCCGGCGAGATCCACGCGCTGATGGGCATGAACGGCGCGGGCAAGTCGACCCTGGTGCAGATCCTCTCCGGCGTTCACCAGGCCGACGCGGGCACCATCGAGGTCGCCGGCCGGCCGCACACCGCACTGACCGTGCGCAGGGCCCGCCGCCTCGGCATCGCCTCGGTGCCGCAGCGCCGCGAACTCGCGACGGGTCTGACCGTGGCGGAGAACGTCATGCTCGGCGATCTCCCCACCCGGCGCGGCACCGTGCACTGGAAGGCGGTCAGGGACGAGGCGGGGAAGGCACTGTCCGCACTCGGCATCGGCATCGACGTCCAGCGCGTCGCGGGGTCCCTCACCGTCGCCGAACAGACCATGGTCGAGGTCGCCAGGGAGGTCCGCCGCGGCGGACGGATCCTGATCCTCGACGAGCCGACCGCCTGTCTGAGCGCCCAGGACGCCGACCGGATACGGGAGTTGGTGCGGACCCTGCGCGACGAGGGCGTCGCGGTCGTCTACATCTCGCACTACATCGACGAGGTCATGGCCGTCGCGGACCGCCTCACCGTCCTGCGCGACGGGGGAGTGGTGGCCGCCGCACCTGCCGTCGAGATGGACCGCGCCGGACTCGTCCGCAGCATGGTCGGCCGGGACGTGGTCTCCAGCCGTCCCGAGCGTCCCGCACCGAAGGACGAGAGCGGACTCGCCGTACACGGACTGAGCCACGGACGGGCGGTGCGGGACTTCACCGTCGAGGTGCGCAAGGGCGAGATCGTCGCCGTCCTCGGGCCCGCGGGCGACGCGCAGTCCCGGCTGTTCGACCTGCTGTCCGGACGGCAGCGCCCGGACACCGGCGAACTGCGGATCGACGGCAGGTCCGTCCCCTTCGGCCGGGTGGCGGCCCCGCTCGCCGCCGGACTGCGCTGCGTGACGGGTGACCGCCGGAGCCTGGGTCTGGTCCAAGGGCTGTCCCTGGACGAGAACCTGATGCTCGCGGGCGACCGCCTGGCAGGACGCCGGCTGCACCGCCGTGCCGAACTCGCCCGCCGGGCCGCCCCCTTGCGCAGCAGCTACGGAGTGGTCGCCCTCGCCGGGAATCCGCCGGTGGGCGCGCTGTCCGGCGGCAACCAGCAGAAGGTCCTGCTCGGCAAATGGCTGGAGACCGATCCGGTCGCCTGCTTCCTGGAGGACCCGACCAACGGGGTGGACGTGGCGGCCATGGCCGACATCCACGCCCTTGTGGACGACCTCGCCTCAAGTGGTGTCGCCGTGCTGCTCGCCTCCTCCTCCGCCGAGGAGGTGATGCGCCTCGCCGACCGTGTCGTCGTCGTCAGCGCCGGCCGCACGGTCGCCGAGCACGACATCACCGCCATCACCCGCGACGAGCTCGTCGCCACCGCTCTCGGAGGTCAACCCCAGTGAGCCTCAAGACCCCCGCCGCCTCCCCGGACGTGGTGGCCGACCCGCCCGAGCGCACCGCGTCGCGCCTGACACCCCGGGCCCTGCTCAGGATCCCGCACGCCGGACTGATCGCCGTGCTCGTCCTGGTGGCACTGTTCACCGCACTGCAGGCGGACTCCTTCACCAGCTCGCAGAACCTGCTCAACGTGCTGCGGCAGATCAGCGTGACCGCCGTCATCGCGGCCGGGCTGACCCTGCTGATGACCGCGGGCGGCATGGACTTCTCCATGGGCAGCAACGCGGCCGTTACCGTGTCCGTGGCGGCCCAACTCCTGCACGACGGCTGGTCGACACCCATGACCGTCGTGATCAGCCTGCTCCTCGCCACGGTGGTGGGCCTGGTCAACGGACTGGTCGTGACCTTCACCCGGGTCGCCCCGTTCGTCGCCACCCTCGCCTCCGCGATGCTGCTCGACGGTGTCGCACTGCTGGTCCTCAACGGCATGAGCGTCACCATCGGCGACAGGATGTCCGCGCTGGGCAACTCCGAACTCCTCGGCATTCCCTACCTGTTGATCGTTGCGCTGCTCGTACTCGCGGCGGTGGGGCTGGCCATGAGGTTCACCACCTTCGGCCGCGACGCGTTCGCGATGGGCGGGAACGAACACGTGGCCCGGTTGAGCGGCATCAACGTCTCCGGACGCAAACTCGCCCTCTACGCCCTCGCCGGCGCCCTCGCGGGTCTGGCCGGACTGATGCTGCTCTCGCGGCTCGGCGCCGCCGCCCCCAACACCGGTGGCCTGCAACTCCAGTTGACCGCCGTCGCCGCGGTGGTCATCGGCGGCACCTCGCTCGCGGGCGGTCACGGCACCGTCGTGGGCACGGTCCTCGGCGTGATGCTGCTCGGCGTCGTCGCCAACGCGCTCAACCTGCTCCAGGTCAACAGCTACTACCAATTCGTCGTCACCGGCGGGGTGTTGCTCGTCGCGGCGATCATCAACGAGTTCCAGCGCAAGTCCGAGCCGGGGCACTAGCGCCGGGGCACGGCCATAGGCGCCGGGCCGGGCAACCGGCGCCGGGCCGGACAACCGTCGCCAGGCCGGGCCACAGGTACCGGGCGGGCCGGTGGCACCGAGCCGAACGCAGGCGCCGCCCCGGGCCGTTGGCGCCGAGCCGGACGACTGGCAATGAGTCGGACGACCGGCGCTGAGTCGGACGACCGGCACCGAGCCGGGGTGTCCGGCGCCGGCCTCACCCAGGGCCCAAGTCCCGCTCGTACCGCCCCTCTTCCGTCACGCACCCCCGCACCACGTCTTCCTTCTCGCACCCCCGCACCCCCGCACCCCCGCACCACGTCACGCACGTCCTCCTCTCACGACGCAGGAAAGGCCAACCCCATGAAGCCCAAGGTCCGCTCCAGCCGCGCCACCGCGGTCTCGTTCGTCGGCGCCGCCGCGCTGGTCCTCTCCGGGTGCGGCTCGGAGAACGACGCCGGGGGCGCGGCCGACGGCTCGGTCACCCTCGGGTTCGTCAACGGCGCCAACACCCACTTCCACACCTGTCTCCTCAAGTCGGCGGAGGAGACCGCGAAGGCGGACGGGGCGAAGATCTACTCGGCCAACTCCAAGCAGGACGCCGGGACCGAGCTGTCCAACATCGAGGACATGATCTCCCGGAGCGTGGACGCGCTGATCGTCCAGACGGTCAACGTCGACGCCCTGGAGGGCGACATAGCCAAGGCGAAGAGCGCCGGCATCCCGATCTATCTGACCTCCGTGGCCACCTCCGACATGTCCGATGTCCTGGGTGCCGCAGTGGTGGACCTCAAGAAGGTCGGCGCGATGGACGCGGGCTGGATCGAGAAGGACGCGGCGGGCAGGAACGTGACCGTCGGAATCGTCGCGGGCGCCCCCGGTGCCGCCTCCGACCTGCTGGTGGGCGGATTCAAGGACGCCCTGCCGTCGAACGCCGAGGTGGTGGCGAACCAGCCAGGCATGTTCAACCCGGCCAAGGCACAGGACGTCGCCGAGAACATGATCCAGGCCCATCCCGACCTCGACTACGCCTTCGTCGCCAACGAGGAGATGGCCCTCGCCGTGCGCAAGGCGTTCGACGCGGCCGGCGCCGACGACGTCCGGATTGTCACCGTCAACGGCACCGAGGAGGGCCTGGCGGCCGTGGAGAGCGGGAAACTCGCCGCCACGGTGTCCAACTCGGCGATGGAGATCGGCAGGACAGCGGTCGAGAACACGATCGGTCTGCTCGATGACAAGCAAGGTGTTGACAAGATTGCCAACATTCCACTTGTCTTGGTGACCAAGGACAACGTGAGCGAGGCACCTCAGTACTGCCCCAAGTGAGCGAGCCCCGTACGGGACGCGATGTCCGTCCCACGCGTCCCCCGGAGGAATCATGGATCGCTTGCTGCTCATGCACAGCTTCGTCACCGTCGCGCAGTCCGGCAGCTTCAGCGGAGCCGCCAAGAAGCTGGGCTCCTCGGGCTCCCTGGTGTCACGGCACGTCGCCGAACTGGAACGGCAGGTGGGCGTCCGCCTGGTCAACCGCACCGCCCGCTCGGTGAGCCTCACCGAACCCGGCCTGCGGTACGCCGAGTTCGCCGCGCGCATCCTCGACGAGATCGACGCCGAGGACGCCAGCCTCTCCCACCTCCACGACCGCGCCGAGGGCTCGCTCAGCATCATCTGCCCCAAGTGGATAGGCAGCCTGGACCTCGGAGACGCGATCGCCGCCTTTTCCGCCGCCCATCCGAAAATCAGCGTGCGCTTCGAGCTCGGCGGTATGTCCGACCGCACCTACGACTTCCTGGACAGCGGATTCGACATCGCCTTCCACACCCGGGACCTGCGCGATTCGAGCGTCCGCCTGAAGAAGATCGCCTCGCTGCCCTTCGTGCTCTGCGCGGCCAAGGGCTACCTGGACCGTGAGGGCCCGCTCACCGAACCGAACGCCCTCGCCCACCACGACTGCCTGGTGCACGTCAACGACCCGGTCTGGCGCATCGGGCACGGACACGCGAGCACCCTCCACAAGATCCGCAACATCGCCTTCTCGTCCAACTCGTACATCGCCCTGCAGAAAGCCGCCGTGCACGGCCGTGGCATCGCCCTGCTGCCACAGCGTCCGGCGTACGACGACCTGATGTCCGGCGCCCTCCAGGTCCTGCTGCCCGAACTGGCCGTACCCGACCGGCCCTTGTACGCGATCTACGGCCCCGGGCAGGCGACGCCCCGCAAGGTCAGTGTGTTTCTGGACTTCCTCGCCGAGTGGTTCTCACAGAATCCGATTCCCGCGATCCGTTCGTAGTCACAAGCCGCAAGAAACGATTGCGAATTCAGCAGAGCCCAGGTCATTGAGGGCTCCTCGATCCGAAATCTACGCTCGCCGGGCGACCAGCGAAACGAGGCATCCATGGGAATCCAGCGAATCGAATCGGTCACCTACGGCATCGACAATGTCGACGAATGCGTCCGGTTCTTCGACGACTTCGGGCTGTTCCCGGTCGAGCGGACCGACGAGCACGCGGTCTTCGAGACACTCACCGGCCAGACCCTCCACCTGGACTCCCGCCCCGGCCCGCGGCTGCCGCCCCCGGTGGAAGCAGGCCCCACCCTGCGCGAGGTGGTGTGGGGCGTCGACACCCTGCCGGAACTGGAGCGGCTGGTCGCCGCGGCGAGCCGTGACCGCAAGGCCCACGAGAGCGCCGACGGCGTCCACCACACCGTGGACGAGACCGGTTTCGGAGTCGGACTGGCCCTCGCCCGGCCGAAGGCCGTGCCCGTCACATCCCGGCCCGCCAACGCCCTGGGCAACGTCAACCGCTGGAACACCGCCCTGGAACCGATCACCCGCGTACGCCCGCTGCGCATGTGCCATGTCGCCCTGAACATCGCCAAGCAGGGGCGGGAGGAAGCCGTCGCCTTCTATGTGGAGCGCCTCGGTTTCCGGCCCACCGACGTCGTCGAACCCATGGGCGTCTTCCTGCAGGCACCGGGCGACGACGACCAGCACACCATGCTCCTCTGCCACCGCCCCGACCGGCCCGGTGTCAACCACATCGCGTACGAGGTCCCGGGCTTCGACGACGTCGTCGAGGGCGGCAACCACATGATCGACCAGGGATGGCGGGAGGCCCGCAGGCTCGGCCGCCACACCATCGGGTCCAACGTCTTCCGCTTCCTGCACGCGCCGTGCGGCGGCCGGGTCGAGTACGCCGCGGACATGGACCGGGTCGACGACACCTACGAGACCCGTGTCCACGAGACGACTCCGCCCCACCACATCTGGGCACTGCGCACCAACCGCGACCAGGAAGCCCCGGCCCAGTCCTGACCCTGAGAGGGCACCCACTGATGACCACCGACCACGGCTACCCCGCCGTCAGCATGTACATCGCGGGCGAGTGGTGCCAGGGCGGCACCGGACGTACCGCCCCGATCGTGAACCCGGCCACCGAGGAGGTGATCGGAGACGTACCGCTCGCCACCACCGCCGACCTCGACCGCGCCCTCGACGCGGCGGACGAGGGCTTCAGGACCTGGTGGGACACGCCCGTCGCCCGGCGTACCGAGATCCTGCACGCGGCCGCCGACCTGCTCACCGAGCGGGCCTTCGCCGTCGGCCGGATCATGACCCTGGAACAGGGCAAGCCACTCGCGGAGGCGACCGGCGAGGCCCGCCGCGTCGCGGACACCCTGCGCTGGCACGCCGACGACGCCCGCCGCGCGTACGGCCGCATCATCCCGTCCGCACCCGGCACCCTGCTCTCCGTACGGCGTGAACCGGCGGGCCCCGTCGCCGCGTTCGTCCCGTGGAACTTCCCGGCGGGCGGTCCGATGCGGAAGATCTCCTCCGCGCTCTCCGCCGGCTGCTCGATCGTCATCAAGGCCTCGGAGGAGACGCCGGCCACCGCCGCGGCCCTGGTGGGCTGCTTCGAGGACGCGGGTCTGCCGGCCGGGGTGCTGAACCTCGTCTTCGGCGAACCGGCCGACGTCTCAGCCCAGTTGATCGGCTCCCCGGTCACCCGCGTCGTCGCCTTCACCGGCTCGGTCCCCGTGGGCAAGCTGCTGGCCGCCGCGGCCGGGAAGGTCATGAAGCCCTCCCTGATGGAGCTGGGCGGCCACGCCCCGGTGATCGTGTGCTCCGACGCCGACCCGGCCGTGGCCGCCCGCCGCGCAGCGCAGGCGAAGTTCGCCAACGCCGGCCAGGTGTGCACCTCGCCGAGCAGGTTCCTCGTCCACGAGAGCCTCGTCGAGGACTTCACCGCCGAGTTCGTGAAGGCCGCCGAGGCGATCGTCGTCGGTGACGGCCTGGCGGAGGGCACGACCATGGGGCCGCTAGCCAACGAACGCCGGCTGCGCGCCATGCGGCGCCTGACCGCGGACGCCGTCAACCGCGGCGCCACCGTGCGCACGGGAGGCGAACGGCTCGACCGCGCCGGGTACTTCTTCGCACCGACCGTCCTCACCGACGTACCGGCGGACGCGGATCTCATGCGCGAGGAGCCGTTCGGACCGATCGCGCCCATCGTGCCGTTCACCGACCTCGACGAGGCGCTCGCGACCGCGAACGAACTGCCGTACGGGCTGGCGGCGTACGGCTTCACGGAGTCCGCCGCCACCGCCGAGCGGCTCGTGCGCGAACTGGAGGCGGGGATCCTCTCCCTCAACCACTGCGGCGGCTCCGTCAGCGAGGCACCCTCCGGCGGCGTCAAGGAGAGCGGCCACGGCAGGGAGGGCGGGCCGGAAGCCCTGGACGCCTACCTGGTCACCAAGCGCGTCTCCCATCTGCTGGCGGGCTGAGCCGCCATGAGGTACTCCAGGGTCTCGGTCGGCGGCCGGGCGGTGTGGGGACGCGTGGGGGAGGCGGACATCGAGCTGCTGTCCGAGTCCCCGATCGACGGCGCCCCCACCGTGCTCGGCACGGTGCCACGCGCCACCGCGACCTGGCTGCCCGTCGTCGTACCGCCCGTGTTCTACGCGGTCGGCCTCAACTACCCGCGGCACATCGAGCACGCCGGCGCCGAGACGCCCGCCCGGCCGGAGGTGGGCTACCGGGCCAACAACGCGCTCACGGGCCATGGGCAGCCCATCGTCAAACCGGCAGGTGTCGAGGGCCGGTTCGAGGCCGAGCCGGAACTCGTCGCGGTCATCGGCCGCACCCTGCGGCACGCCACCCAGGAGGAAGCGCGCAAGTCGGTCTTCGGCTGGACGATCGGCAACGACGTCAGCGCCCGGACCTGGCAGCACCAGGACCGCACGTTCTGGCGCAGCAAGAACAGCGACACGTTCAAGCCGATGGGCCCCTGGATCGAGACCGACGTCGACGCGCTCGCGCAGACCACCACGCTCCGTGTGAACGGGGAGGTCCGCGCCTCGTTCGCCACCGGCGACATGGTGTTCGACCCCTTCGACCACATCGTCGAGATCACCAGACACATCACCATGCACCCGGGCGACGTGCTGTGGATGGGCGCCGAGTCCACCTGCCAACTCGAACCCGGGGACACCGTGGACATCGAGATCAGCGGCATCGGTGTCCTGTCCAACCCGGTCCAGGGAGAAGCCCCCGTCCAAGGAGAAATCCCCGCCCAAGGAGAAGCCCCCGTCACGGAAAGGCAGCAGTCATGAGCAGCGCACCCCGCTACATCCACCACGTCAACTTCCCCACCACCGACGCCGACCGGACCGCCGATTGGTACACCAAGGTCTTCGGAATGAAGCGGATCATGCCCAAGTCCAACACTCGTGTGGTGCTGATGACCCGGGGCAACTTCGATCTGCACTTCACCCCGGTCGAGGAGATGGAGCGCATGGCGCCCTATCACTTCGCCGTCGAGGTCGACGACTGGGACGACTTCCTCGCCCACCTCAAGGACCTGGGCATCCGGCACACCCGCCCGATCCAACGCCCCGAGAACCAGTCCAAGTTCTGCTACATCCACGACCCCGACCACACCATGATCGAGCTGGTCTGGCACAGCAAGCGCCCCAACTGACCGCGTGTGACTGGGAGTTCACCGACATGCCTTACGCCGACTCCGACGGCACCTCCATCTACTACGAACGCCACGGCAGCGGTCCGGCGATCCTGTTCGTGCACGGCAGCGGCGGGCACCACGCCGCCTGGTGGCAGCAAGTGGCCGCGTTGCGCGGGGAGTTCACGGTCGTCACCGTGGACCTGCGCGGCTTCGGCAAGTCCGACTCCTCCATGCCCGAGTTCGACGGGCAGGACTTCCCCGGTGACGTGGTCGCCGTACTGGACGCCGAGGACCTGACCGACGTCATGCTCGTCGGCCAGTCCATCGGCTCCGTCGCCGCACTGCGCGCCGCGCTCCAACGCCCCGAGCGGGTCGGCTCCGTCGCCCTCGGTCACTCCCTCGGCGGCATCAGTCACCCCGAACTGAAGGAGCTGGCCGCCGCCGACCGCGCCGAGGCCGTCAAACTCCCCGTCATCGACCGCCTGTTGACCAAGCGGTTCCAGGAGGAGCGCCCCGACCTCACGTTCCTCTTCCAGCAGATGGGCACCTTCAACGTCGCGAAGATGGCCGACCTGCGCAACCTCGACACGAACGGGCCTTCACTGCAGGACATCCAGGACTCTGGCGTCAAGGTCGCCTTCCTGGCCGGCGAGCGCGACGCCGTGCTCAGCGTGAAGACCGTGACCCGCGCACATGAACTGCTCCCCGGCTCCCACCTGGAGATCGTCCCGGACGCGCCCCACTCCATGTACTGGGAGACGCCCGACAAGTACAACGCGGCCGTCGCCCACCTGCGCCGCACCCTCACCACACCGAAGGAAGCCGCATGAGCGCCACACCCAAGGAAGCAGCATGAGCACCCTCACGCTCGACGCCGCCGACGAGATCGTCGACGCCGCACTCAAGCGCGCCCAGTCCCTGGGAAAGGCGGTGAGCGTCGCCGTGGTGGACGCGGGCGGCTTCGTCATCAGCGTGCGCCGCTCGGACGGCGCCCGCCCGCTGACGCCGGACATCGCCCGCGCCAAGGCGTACACCGCGGCCGTGATGCAGCGCCCCGGCAAGATGCTGAAGAAGTGGCAGGAGAGCCAGCCGGTCTTCTTCTCCCAGCTGTCCCAACTCCCGGGCGCGGCCCTGCCGATCATGGCCACCGAGGGCAGCGTCACCATCAAGAAGGACGGCGAGATCATCGGCGGCCTAGGCATCGCGGGCGGCACCGCCGACGAGGACCAGCAGGTCGCCGACGACGTACTCGAATCCCTCGGCTACGAGCTGGAGTTCGCGGCATGGGGCGTCGCGGGCACGCCGGCCGGGACCACGGAACGTGCCGGCACCACGGAACAGGCCGGGACCACGGAAACGGAACAGGTCGGCACCACGGAAAAGGAGGCCTGAGCCATGGCGGACACCTTCAACTACCGCATCGACCACCACGGCAGCCTGGTCCGCCCAGCCGAACTCCTCGCGGCCCGGGCGGCGGGCGACCCCGAGGCCCTGCACAAGGCCGAACTCACCGCGGTCGAGGAGGCGGTGGCCTACCAGCGCCGCCTGCGCTCCACGATCGTCACCGACGGCGACTTCCCCCGGGAGGACTTCCGCAGCGCCGTCCTCGACGCGCTCCCCGGCTTCCGGCGTACGCGGGAGCGGACCGCCGACGGGCTGCCCCGCTGGGTGGCGGAGGCCCTGCCCAAGGCCAACGGCCCGCTGCCGGCCGACTGGGCCGGGCGGATCGTGGACCTCACGGTGATCGCCCCCAAGGTCTCGCTCCCGTCACCGGCCTATCTGGCCGCGACCACCTTCGCCCCCGAGCTGGCCGGCTCCGGAGGCCCGGCCTCGGCACGCGAACTCGGCGAGGTTCTCGCGGAGATCATCCACGCGGAGATCGAGCTGCTGGTCTCCCGGGGCGTCCGGCTGATCCAGCTCAACAACCCGCTCCTCCTCGGCCAGATCGCCACCGACCCGGCCGCTCCCGGCCCGCTCTCCTTCGAGGACGCGCTGGCCGTGGAGGCACAGGCGGTACGGCTCGACGCGCGACCGGAGGGCGTACGGATCGGCGTCTGCCCCGGCTGGGAGGCCCCCGCGGTGGTGGACCGGGCCGGGGCCGAGAGCCTGTTCGGCGAGGTCCCGGCCGATCGCTGGATCCTGCCGTACCACAAGGGCACCGCGGCCGAACTCGACCTGCTGAGGGCGCTGCCCGAGGACCGGGACGCCTGCCTGGGCGTCGTGGACGCGACCGTGCCCCAACTGGAGGACATCGACACGGTGTTGGCCCGCATCGACGCTGGTGCCGAGGTCAAGGACATCGAGGACATGGCCGTCTCACCGTCCCGCGGCTTCGCCGACTCGGCCACCCGGCCGCTGCTGAGCGCCGAGGACCAGCGCCGCAAACTGGTCCTGGTGGAGACCGTCGCCCGCTACTGCTGGGGCAACGAGTTCTGAGTCGATGACCCCGATACGCCCGGGAAGCACGCCCACGCTTCCCGGCGGGGCAGCGCCTCACAGGACCTCGGCGAAGGTCACCGTCCGCTCCGTCAGCAGCGGCCACACCGTCCCCACGATCAGTTCGTCGAAGTGCCCGGCGGCCTTGTGCGCGTCGAATCCGGCCCGGTCGGTGTACTGCTCGTACAGCACGAAGCTCCCCGGACGGTCCGCCTCGGCGTGCACCTCGTACGCCAGGTTCGCCGGTTCGGCACGGGTGTGCTCGCGCGCCTTCAGCAGTGCGGCACGCACCGAAGCCTCGTCGGCGGGCGCGCAGTGGTAGCGGGCGATGACTGCGTAGGCCATGTCTGTCTCTCCTCGGCATCAGCGGAATCTCGGCTCCCGGCGGCCCGTCAGGCGCCTCCGGCCTGCCGATTCCAGCACGGATCAACCGCCCGCCGACCTGCGCGCGGCGCAAGCAATGACTGCCCACGCGGGGCTGGTGGCCCGTTCGCCCGTGGTGTGTTGTCGCATCCGGCCCGTACGGCCGCTCCCTGTGCAGACCGCGGACCCGCGCCGCGGCGGACGAAGGAAGTGATCTTCATGCGAACCCTGGAAACCCTCTCCGGTGGAGAGTGGGTGGCGACCGGCGAGTGGATCGACGTCCACGACCCCGCCGACGTCCGCACCCCGTTCGCACGCGTTCCCGCCCTCGCCGCCAAGGACGTCACCCGCACCTACGACCACGCCGAGCGCGGGTTCGCCGCCTGGAAGCGCACCAGCCCCTTCGAACGCGCCCGGATCCTCACCGAGGCCGCGCGGCTGATCCGGGAGCGGGCCGACGCGATCGCGGCCGACGTCACCGCCGAGAACGGCAAGACCGGCGCCGAGGCCCGCGGCGAAACCCTCAAGTCCGCCGACTTCCTCGACTACTACGCAGGCCTGGCCCGCCAGGGCTACGGCACGCTGCTGCACGACGTCCGCCCCGACACCCGTACGCACACCCAGCGGGAACCGATAGGCGTGATCCTCGTGATCAGCCCGTGGAACGATCCGCTGATCACCCCGGCCCGCAAGCTCGCCCCGCTGCTCGCGGCCGGCAACGCGGCCGTCTTCAAACCGGCGACCCAGACCCCGCTCTCCGGGCTGCACTTCGCCCGCGCCCTGCACGACGCGGGCCTGCCGGCGGGTGTCCTGAACGTGGTGACGGGCCGTACGGCCGAGATCGAGGAGGCGCTGCTCGACGACCTGCGGATCGCGGGCATCACCTTCACCGGCTCCAACGCGGTCGGCAACCGGATCCGCCGCCGCCTCGCCGACCGCAACGTCCGCTTCCAGGGCGAACTCGGCGGCAAGAACGCCTCCGTCGTCCTGCGGGACGCCGATCTGCCGGCCGCCGCGAAGGCCGTCGTCGCGGCCTCCTTCGGCCAGGCCGGACAGCGCTGCACCGCCACCAGCCGGGTTGTCGTCGAGCGGCCGGTGTACGAGGAGTTCGCCCGGCTCCTGGTCACCGAGGTGGAGGCGCTGACGACGGGTCCGGGCAGCGACCCGGCCACCACCCTGTGCCCCTTGTCCAGTCCCCAGCAGCGCGACAGAGTCCTCGCCGACCTCAACAGGGCGATCGACCAGGGCGCCACCGTCCTCACCGGCGGCGGCGCGGACACCGAGGGCGACCGCGCCCACGGCTGCTACGTACAGCCGACCGTCCTCACCGACGTCACCCCCGAGACGGCGATCTGGCGCGAGGAGGTCTTCGGCCCGGTCCTCGCTGTCCGCGTGGTCGAGGACTTCGACCGGGCCGTCGACGCGGTGAACGACTCCGACTTCGGGCTCGCCGCCGCCGTGTTCACCCGCGACCTCACGGCCGCGTACCGGTTCGTCGACGAGGCCGAGTGCGGGCAGGTCGCGGTGAACACCACCACGACCGGCTGGGACGTCCACCTGCCCTTCGGCGGGTTCCGGGACTCCGGCACGGCCTACAAGGAGCAGGGCGACGAGGTCCTGCGCTTCTCCACCCGCGTGAAGACCGTCGCCGTCCACTTCGGCGCGTGACGGGCGTGACGGGCGTGACGGGCGTGATCGTGGCGAGTTCGGCGCGCGACGGTCGTGCCGTTGGCGAGCGACATGAGGAGAGAGGAGGAGGACGCCGATGGCTGACGAGACGATCGGCATAGTCGGCGCCGGCATCGTCGGCCTCGCCACCGGCCGCGAGATCGCCCTGCGCCGCCCCGGCACCCGGGTCGTCGTGCTGGAGAAGGAACAGCGGATCGCCGTCCACCAGACCGGCCACAACTCGGGCGTCGTGCACGCCGGCATCTACTACGCCCCCGGCAGCCTCAAGGCCGACCTGTGCGTCCGGGGCGTGTCCATGCTCCGCGAGTACTGCCAGGAACGGGCCCTGCCGTACGAGGAGACCGGCAAGCTCGTGATGGCGGTGCGCGAGGACGAGCTGGACCGGATGGAGAACCTCTACCGGCGGGCCCGGAACAACCACGTGCCCGACCTCCGGAGGATCTCCAAGGAGGAGATCAAGGAGATCGA
Source organism: Streptomyces sp. NPDC058697 (assembly GCF_042715345.1). Classification (NCBI taxonomy): domain Bacteria; kingdom Bacillati; phylum Actinomycetota; class Actinomycetes; order Kitasatosporales; family Streptomycetaceae; genus Streptomyces; species Streptomyces sp. NPDC058697. Next base: position 795,996 of record NZ_JBHXSU010000001.1, on the reverse strand, counting down.
GCCCCACGCCGGAGGCATCGCGGCCCTGCACTCCCCGCGCACCGCGATCACCGACTACCCGGCGATCGCCCTGGAGTTCGCCAAGGACATCGAGGCCTCGGGCGGCGAGGTACGGCTCGGCTTCCCGGTCGCATCGATCACCGACGTGCCGGGCGGCATCGAGGTGGCCTCCGGGCAGAACCGCGCCCACCGAAACGAAGACGGGGGAAGGCTCCGCGTCGACCGGCTGATCCTCTGCGCGGGGCTCCACTCGGATTCCGTCGCGAAGCTGGCCCAGGACCGGAAGGAGCCACGGATCGTGCCCTTCCGGGGCGAGTACCTGCTCCTCAAACCGGAGTCGAGGGACCTGGTCCGCGGGCTCATCTACCCGGTGCCCGACCCGCGTTACCCCTTCCTCGGCGTGCACTTCACCCCGCGCGTCGACGGCTCCGTCGAGGTCGGCCCGAACGCCGTCCTGGCCCTGGCGAGGGAGGGCTACCGGCTCGGCAGCATCTCGCCCAGGGACCTCGCGGGACTCGCCGCCTACCCCGGCACCTGGAGGATGGCCGCCCGGCACTGGCGGACGGGCATCAAGGAGTACCGGGGCTCACTGTCCAGGGCGGCCTTCATGAAAGCCGCCCAGTCGTACGTGCCCGGCGTCGGTGTCCCGGACGTGGTGCGCGGCGGAGCCGGTGTACGCGCCCAGGCCCTGGACCGGGACGGCACGCTCGTGGACGACTTCCGCATCCACCGGCTGGGCCGGATCACCGCAGTCCGCAACGCACCCTCGCCGGCCGCCACCGCCTCCATGGCGATCGCCGAACACATCGTCGACGCCGTCCTCGACGAGGCGCCCGCACCCTGAGAACGTGCTGTTCACACCGCACTTCCGTGCAACAACAGCTTGCGCTCCCAGCGCTCTGCAAGACCGCACGTCCCGCCTAGCGTTCCTTTCCGCACCACCCCACCAGGCCGTCCCAGAGGAAGAGTTGAAGACATGTTCGTCGTCGACACACAGATCCACATCTGGAAGGAAGAGACCCCGGACCGCCCCTGGGTCCCCGGGGCGCGGGAGCGCATCCGCCTCAACGGCCACCGCGAGGACCCCTTCTCGTACGAGGAGGCCCTGGAGCTGATGGACGAGGCGGGCGTCAACCGGGCGCTGATCCTGCCCCCTTCATGGGAGGGCAACCGCATCGACTACGCCCTGGAGGCCTGCGAGGCGCACCCGGACCGCTTCGGCATCATGGCCCGCGTACCCCAGGACGACCCGGTCGAGGGCACCGCCCTGCTGAAGGACTTCGCCGGCAACCCGTACATCAAGGGCACCCGGCTCACCTTCCACCGCCCGCAGGACCGCAACTGGATGATCGACGGCACCAACGACTGGTACTGGCCCATCGCCGAGGAGCTCGGCATCCCGACCATGGTCCACGCCCCGATCTGGAAGCGCGAGCTCGGCCAGATCGCCGCCAAGCACCCCGGACTGAAGATCATCATCGATCACATGGGCATCATGGCGCGCTGTGTGGACGACGCGATCGGCTACTGGGTCCAGGAGACCGCCGACCTCGCCGAGCACCCCAACATCTACGTCAAGGTCTCGGCCCTGCCCGGCTACTCGACGCAGCCCTTCCCGAACAAGAACATCGAGAAGTACGTGCGCGAGATGGTCGACAAGCTGGGCCCACGGCGCTGCTTCTACGGCACCGACATCACGCGGCTGCTCGGCCACGGCATCACCTACACCGACACGATCGAACAGTTCACCAAGCACTGGGACTTCACTCCCGAGGAACTCGAATGGATCATGGGCCGCGGTATCTCCGAGGTCCTCGACTGGCCGATCGAGGGCTGAGGAAGCGTCGGAGATGACGGACACCCAGAACACGGCCGACACCCCCAGCAGCCCTAGCAGCCCCAGCGACCATGGCACCCCCGGTATCGACGGCATCGGTGGTGGTGCCGGCGTCGACGGCGGCGATGCCTTCGTATCGGCCTTCCACGCCGCCGGCGCCGACTACCTCTTCTGCTCCTCCGGTTCCGAGTGGGCCCCGGTGTGGGAGTCCCTCGCCCGGCGCCACCGCGACGGGCTGCCCTGTCCGCGGTACCTCGACCTGACGCACGAGACAGTCGCCGTCGGCATGGCCACCGGCTACGGACTAGTCAGGCGCCGCCCGCAGGGCGTGCTGCTCCACGCGGCCCCCGGCCTGCTGCAAGGCTCCATGGCCGTGCACGGGGCGCTGCTAGCCGGTGTGCCGATGGTGGTGGCCTCCTCGGAGTCGACCACGTACGGCGACGGGCCCGGCCAGGACCCGGGCGGCCAGTGGTACCGCAACCTGTCGATCGTGGGCGGCCCGCACGGCATCGCGCAGCCGTTCACCAAGTGGTCCAACGAGGCCGCGAGCGTCCACACCCTGCCCACGATGATCACGAGGGCGGCGGAACTGTCCTGGCGTGCCCCGGCCGGACCGGCGTACCTCAACATCCCGCTGGAGATCCTCCTGGAGGACTGGGACGGCCGCGAGGCCAAGCCCGTCGTGCCACCGGGCTCCACGCACAGTTCGCCCGAAGAGGCCGACTCCGTCGCGCAGTTGATCCGGGAGGCCCGCAATCCCGTGATCGTGACCGAGACGTCCGGCCGTGAGGAGGGCGGCTTCGAGGCACTGGTCGCCTTCGCCGAGGCCTGGCACATCCCGGTCGTCGAGCCGGACTCGGCGGTGTGCGGCAACTTCCCGCGTACCCACCCGCTGCACGCGGGCTCGGACATCGGGCCCTGGATGGACGAGGCGGACCTGATCCTGCTCGTCAACTGCCGTGCGCCCTTCTACCCGCCTTCGCGTCGGCCGTCCAGGGCGCGGATCGTCGTCATCGACGAGGTGCCGCAACGCCCGCACGTCGTCCACCAAGTTTTGTTTGCCGACGCCTACTTGGAAGGCAACGTCACCAACACCCTTCGCCAGCTCACCAAACGGGCGAGGGACCTCGACGAGACGGCACTCGCCGAACGCCGCACGGTACAGGAGGCCCGGGGCGCCGCCGAGCGAACTGCCGCAGCCACCGCGGAGACGAAGGCGGAACAGCAGACCGAGGGCATCGACCCCGTCCTCCTCGCCGTCACCCTGCGCACTCTGCTCGACGGCCGGGACGGAATCGTCGTCGACGAGACCATCACCCACAGCCGGATCGTCAGGCGCCATCTGCGGACCGACGCTCCCGACTCGTACTTCTACGTGCAGGGCGGCCTCGGGCAGGGCATCGCCGTCGCGCTCGGCGTCAAACTCGCCGCCCAGGAGCGCCCGGTGGTGCTCACGATCGGCGACGGCGCCTTCGCCTACAACCCGGTCATCCCGTCGTACGACGCGTCGAGGACGTACGAACTCCCCTTGCTCATCGTGGTGTTCAACAACCGTGTCTACAAGTCGATGAACCTCAACCATCGCAGGTTCTACCCCGAGGGCGCCGCCGCCGAGACGGGGGAGTGGCTCGGCACCGATCTGCGTCGGCTGCCCCGACTCGCCGCGTTCGCCGAGCCGTTCGGGATGCACACCGAGACCGTCGACGCGCCGGACGCGCTCGCTCCCGCGCTGGAGCGTGCCCTCAAGGCCGTGTCCGAGGGCACCACCGCCGTCGTCGACGTCCTCGTCACCCGCTGACCCAGGAGGCACCCGCCACCATGACCGACACCTCGACGACCCCCGAGCCGGGCCAGGTCCGCGTCCGGGCCGAGGACCTGCGCACCTTCTCCGCCGGCCTCCTGGAGAAGGGCGGGCTCAGCCCCGAGCACGCCACCACCACCGCCGACGTGTTCGTCTGGGCCGCCCTGCGCGGCGTCGACTCGCACGGCATCGCCCGCGTCCCCGCGTACCTGGAGCTCCTCGCCAAGGGCGTGGCCAACCCGCGGGCCGCGATCACGGTCGAGTCGGCCACACCGGCCGCCGCCGTCCTGGACGCCGACCGTGCCCCCGGCCCGGTGGCCCTCAGCGCCGCCGCCGAGGAGGCCGTGAGCCGGGCGCGGACCACCGGTATCGCGTCCGTCGGCGTGCGCGGCACCGTCCACACCGGCGCCATCGGCTACTACGTCTCGAAGATCGCCGAACAGGGCCTGGTCGGGATCGGGTTCGTCGCCGGTATGCCGAACATGGGCTACACGGGTGTGCAGGGCGCGGCCGTGGCGACCAGTCCGCTCGCCATCGCCGTACCCACGGCCGCGTCGTCGGGGCACGCCCCGCTGCTGCTCGACATGGCCACCGCCACCATCGCCCTCGGCAGGATCCGCCAGGCCAGGGCGAGCGGCACTCCGCTGCCCGAGGGCGCCGCCGCCACCGAGGACGGCACCCCGACCACCGACCCGGAGAAGGCCGTCATGCCGCTGCCGCTGGGCGGCGCCAAGGGGTCCGGCATGTCACTCGCGTTCGAGCTGCTCACCAGCGTGCTCGTCGGTGCGCCGATCTTCTCCGCCTTCCACTCGGACGACCCCAAGGCCCGCAGGCACCGGCAGAACGCCCTGCTCATCGCCCTCGACCCGGCGGCCTTCGGCGACCCGGACCGCTTCACGGCGGACGTCGACACGACCCTGAGCACCCTCAAGGGACTGCCCTCGGCGGACGGCGCGGCAGGAGTGTTCTACCCCGGCGAGCGCAGTGCCGCCGTGGCCGCGGAGCGGGCGGAGAAGGGAGTGCCGGTGACTCCGAAGGTATGGCGCGAACTGACGGAGAGCGCGGAGAGGTTCGGGCTCGCTTCGCCGACACCGATCGCCTGAGAGGCATGAGCAGCTGAGCAGTCGGCGGTGTTGTGGGCGGGGCCGGGGCGGGCGGCCTCGGTCTAACCCCGTTGCCGCGCGGCCAGTTCATGGGCGATGTCCCGTGTCGCCGGGTAGAGCCGGAGGTACAGCGCGTACAACTCGTCGTAGTCGGAGCGCAGTTGCGGGTCCGGGGTGACCCGTTCGCGTACCGGGTTCCACTCGTCGATGAGCGGGCCGCCGACCGCGCTCGCAGCGAGGAACGCCGAGCCGTAGCTCGCCCCGAGAGTGACGGTCCTGATCTCCTGCTGCAGGCCCGTCACGGCCGAGACGATCCGGGTCCACAGGCCGCCCCGGGTGCCTCCGCCCACGGCGACGACACGTCGGATGTCCGCGCCCGCCGCGCGCATCGCCTCGACGTTGTGCCGTACCCCGAAGGCCGTCGCCTCCAGGGCGGCACGGTAGAGGTCGCCGCGGGTGTGCTCGACCGTCAGTCCGGCGATCACCCCGCGGGCGTGCGGATCGGCCACCGGCGTCCGCTCGCCCGCGAAGTACGGCAGCATCAGCAGCCCCCGCGCACCGGGTCCGGAGGCCTCCGCCCCGGCGAGCAGACCGGTGTGCTCGGGCGTGCCGAACAGCTCCCGGAGCCAGTCGGTGATCATGCCGGAGGTGGCCATGCCGCCCGCGAGGCTGCGCGTTCCGGGCAACGCCCCGACGGTGCTCCACAGTTGGGGCACCAGCAGACGCTCGGAGAGGGTGTTGATCAGGAACATGGTGCTGCCGTACATCAGCATCAGGTCGCCGGTGTGTTGCGCCCCCACGCTCAGCGCCTCCGACCAGGCGTCGATCGTGCCGGCGATCACCGGGATCCCGGCGGGCAGCCCGGTGGCCTCCGCGGCCTCGGCCGTGAGCTGTCCGGCGATGTCTCCCGGCCAGAGCAGGCGCGGGAGTTCGAGCCAGGGCGCGATGTGCCGGGTCCACGGCTCGTACCACTCCTGGGCCACGGAGTCGTACAGCGGAACGGACTGGCTCGCCGAGTGGTGGTCGAGCACATAGGCCCCGGTGAGCCGGACCACCAGGTACGAGCTGGGCATGTACAGCCGCCGGGCCCGGGCGACCACATCGGGTTCGTGCTCCGCCAGCCAGGCGATCTTGGGGCCCACGGCCTGGGTGGACAGCAGGGACCCGCAGCGCCGCAGTACGGCGTCACCGCCCAACTCGCCGTCCAGGCGCGCGATCTGCTCGGTGGCCCGGGTGTCGACGCCGTACAGGATCGCCGGGTGCAGCGGCGTGTCCGTCGCGTCGGTGAGGGCGACGCACGGGCCCATGCCGCTGACGCCGACCGCGGTGACGGAGGTGCCGTCCGGCGCGGAGTTGAGCAACTCCCGGGCGATGGAGGCGAATTCGTCCCACCACACCCGTGCGTCCATCTCGACGTGCCCGGGGCGCGGACGGTCGACCGCGTGCGGGCGGACAGCCGTCGCGATGACGGTTCCGTCCTCGTCCACCAGCACGCCCTTGCTGCTGGACGTACCGATGTCGACCCCGACCACCGTCATACGCTCACGTCTCCCCGCTCACCCGCACCGGTTCAGGGGCGGTCCCGGCGTGACCGCCCCACCCCGATGTTCTACGGGATCGACAGGGATCCGTCGCGCTGCGGCGGAATCGCCACGCCGTTCTGCTGGAGGGCGACGGTGCGCGCGGGAGAGGGAATGCGGATGCCCTCCACGTGGTACCGCTTGTGCAGCCGCTTCACGAACTCGTGCTTGATCCGGTACTGGTCGCTGAACTCCCCGACGCCCAGGATGACGGTGAAGCTGATCCGCGAGTCCCCGAACGTGTGGAAGCGGATGGCGGGTTCGTGCTCCGGAACCGCGCCCTCGACGTCCGTCATGACCTCGGTGACGACCTCGGAGGTGACGCGCTCGACATGGTCGAGGTCGCTGTCGTAGCCGACGCCGACCTGCACGGTGAGCGTCATCTCCTGTTCCGGACGGCTGAAGTTGGTCATGTTGGTGCTGGAGAGCTGCGCGTTCGGGATGATGACGAGGTTGTTGGAGAGGTTGCGTACGACGGTGTTGCGCCAGTTGATGTCGACGACGTACCCCTCCTCCCCGCTGGTGAGCCGGATGTAGTCGCCGGGTTGGATCGTCTTCGAGGCGAGGATGTGGATGCCCGCGAAGAGGTTGGCGAGGGTGTCCTGGAGAGCCAGGGCGACCGCGAGACCGCCGACGCCGAGGGCCGTGAGCAGCGGAGCGATGGAGATGCCCAGGGTCTGCAGGACCACCAGGCAGCCCATGGCCAGCACGACGACCCGGGTGATGTTGACGAAGATCGAGGCCGATCCCGCGACCCCGGAGCGTGACTGGGTGACGGCCCGCACCAGGCCGGCGACCACGCGTGCCGCCGTGATGGTGGCGGCCAGGATGATCAGGACCGTCAGGATCTGGTTGACCGTGTGATTGACCTTGCCGGTCAGCGGCAGCGCCGCCGCGGCGGCCGCGATCCCGCCCGTGAGGGCGGCGACCGGTATCAGCGCGCGCAGCCCGTCCACGAGGACGTCGTCGCCGCTCCAGTTGGTCCGGGTCGCGTGCTTGCCCAGCCAGCGCAGGAGGAGGCGCAGCAGGACACCCGCCGCGAGTCCGACGGCCAGCCAGACACTCGCGACGATCCAGTCGTGCACAGTGAGGTCCCGGTTCACCAACTGCCTCCCGTCGTGCCGCGAAGGGCGTTCCCGCCCGGTATGTGATGTGTCGTCACCTTGTTGCCACCTGCTGCTCGATTCCTGGATGTACGACTCCGCCGGGAACGACAAGTCGTTGACCGGCGGGTTCGCTCATCTTGCTACATGCGCACAGGTGTTCCGTGCCAGGACCGCTCGGGTCAGGCCAACTCCCACCAGCATCGCCGCCAACTCGCCATGCCGTAGGCATGATTGGCGTCTTCCCCGCCTCGGCCGAGCGTCGAGGCACCCTCGCCGTCCGGCCCGGCGGGCGTCGACCGGCCCCTTTGCCGATCCCGCCCCAATTTGGCCTGGATACGTCGTACGGGACGTTCAGATCTCGCCGAACGACCCGTGCCGCCCCGCGCCGGCCGAGAACCGCGCGGCACCCTCCATACTCTCCTCCAGCACACCTGTCCCGTGACGGAATTCACCCCGCATGGCGGCGCGCTCGTTCAGCCCCTCCTGGTCGAGGACGGAACCGCGGTCGCCGCGGAGACAGGCCTGCGGGAAGCGGGCGATCGACGCGGCCAGCGCCTCCGCCTCCGCACGCGCCCGGCCCGACGGGACGACCCGGTTCGCGAGGCCCATCTCGTACGCCTCGGGAGCCGCCACCGGGCGGCCGGTCAGGATCATGTCCATCGCGCGGCCGGTACCGATGAGACGGGGGAGCCGAACCGTGCCGCCGTCGATGAGGGGCACGCCCCAGCGGCGGCAGAAGACTCCGAAGACCGCGTCCTCCTCGGCCACCCGCAGATCGCACCAGAGGGCCAGTTCCAGACCACCCGCCACGGCGTGGCCCGCCACCGCGGCGATCACCGGCTTCGACAGCCGCATTCGCGTGGGGCCCATCGGGCCGTCGCCGTCCTCCGTCACGTGGTTGCCGCGTTCCGTGCCGAGCGCCTTGAGGTCCGCGCCCGCGCAGAACGTGCCGCCCTCGCCCCACAGCACGGCCACCCGGGCCGCCTCGTCGCTCTCGAACGCGCGGAACGCGTCGGCGAGGTCGGCCGCCGTGGGTCCGTCCACCGCGTTGCGGACCTCGGGGCGGGAGAGGACGACGGTGGTGACGTGCTCCTGGCGCTCGATCCGGACCGGCATCGCGTGGACCCTTCGGGTGGCGACTCTGTGTGGCGACTTCGTGTGGCGACGCCAGCAGGCTACTCCCGGGTCACACCGACGAGTTCAGGCCGTCCCCGTCAACTTCGGGGCGGCCTGAGAAGAGTGCTTTCCGGCCCGGCGGCCGCAGTGCTCAGGCCATCGCAGCGCTGAGACCATTCCCGGCGGCCGAAGCGCTCAGACGATCGCAGCGCTCAGATCACCCCCGGCGGCCGACGCGTTCAGATCATCTTCAGCCGCACGAGCGCGCCGAGCGTCAGCGCCCCCGGCAGCAGCGGCAGCCACACCGTGATGATGCGGTACGCGAGTACCACCGCAGTCGCCACCGCCACCGGACCGCCCGCCGCCACCAGCGCCAGGATCAGTGCGGCTTCCACCGAGCCGATCCCGCCCGGCGTCGGCACCAGGGCGACGGCGACCGTGGCCGCCAGATACGCGAGCGCCATGTGCAGCGGCGGCACCGGCAGCCCGAGTGCCTGTCCCACCGCGGCCAGCCCGGCCGCCTGGAACATCGGGAAGGAGATGGAGCCGCCCCACAGCGCGAGCGCGCGGGCCGGCCGTGTGTGCACGGACCGGGCCTCGCCCAGCGCGGTCCGCAGGAACGTGAAGATGACGGTACGCACCCGTCGTACGAGCAACAGGACCATCACCGCGACACACACCACCGCACCGACGACGAGCAGCAGCGGGCCGACCGCGCCGTCCGGCAGGAGGGCCCCGACCCGCAGTGCGTCGGGGAAGGCGATCAGCAGGGCCAGCAGCAGCCCGACCCGGGCGATGGACTCCGCCAGCAGGTAGAGCGCGAGCGCGGCCGACGAACGGGCCAGCGGCACCCCGCACACCGTCATGAACCGCAGATTGACGGCACTCGCGCCAAGCCCCGTCGGCAGCAGATGGTTGGCGGCGCCGGCAGCGAACTGCGTGGCCAGCAGCCGCCGTTTGGGCAGCCGTTCGACGAGCGCGCCCTGCCGGGTGACGGCGGCCGCCACCCAGGTCAGACAGGTCGCGGCGACCGCGGCCAGCAGCCAGGGCCACTTGGCCGACGCCAGATGCCCGAAGCCGTCCGCGAGCACGGACCTGTGCTGCACCGCGACCACGGCCACGAGGGCGAGCGGGAGGAGGCACAGAATCTGCCGAACCGGAAGGCGTCTGGCGAATCCCAGGGGAAAGCGTTCGACCGTCACATCGGGAGAGGGTTTCCACACCGCACCAACGTGGGGTTGCGGGCACGGGGACAGGGGCTGACACGCCGGGCACATCGGGTCGTGCGCCCGCGCACGCGTCACCACTTCGCTGTCGACCTCAAGGTTGACCTCAAGGTTGACCTCAAGATTGCTTGAGGTTCTACGGTCTGTCCCATGAGTATGGAGACCACAGCCTGGACGCAGCTCCACAGCGTCATGAACGCCGAGCACGAACGCCGCCCCTTCGCCAGAGCCACCCTGCGCCGCATCGCCGGATTCGCCCGCCCGCACCGCCGCCGTATCGCGCAGTTCGTGGTGCTCAGTGTGGTGACGGCACTGCTCGCCGTGGCCACCCCGGTCCTCGCCGGACGCGTCGTGGACGCGATCGTCTCCGGCGGCGACGAGAGCACGGTCGTACGACTCGCCCTGCTCATCGCCCTGATCGCGTTCGCGGAGGCGGCGATCGGACTGGTGGGCCGCTGGCTCTCGGCGAACCTCGGCGAAGGACTCATCCTGGATCTGCGCACAGCGGTCTTCGATCATGTACAGCGCATGCCGGTCGCGTTCTTCACACGCACTCGTACGGGCGCGCTCGTCAGTCGACTCAACAACGACGTGATCGGCGCCCAGCGGGCGTTCAGCAACACTCTCTCCGGAGTGGTGAGCAATCTGGTGACCCTGCTGCTCACCCTCGCCGTGATGCTCACCCTGTCCTGGCAGATCACCCTGCTCGCGCTCGTACTCCTTCCGGTGTTCGTGGTGCCCGCCCGCCGGATGGGCAGCCGGATGGCGAAACTCCAGCGCGAGGCGGCCGACCTCAACGCGTCCATGGGCACCCGGATGACCGAGCGCTTCTCCGCACCCGGCGCCACCCTGATCAAGCTCTTCGGCCGGCCGGGCCAGGAGTCCGCGGAGTTCGCGGTGCGCGCCCGGCGGGTGCGGGACATCGGGGTGCGCACGGCGATGGCGCAGACCGCGTTCATCACGGCCCTGACCCTCGTCTCCGCCCTCGCGCTCGCCCTGGTCTACGGGCTCGGCGGCTGGTACGCCCTGCGCGGCAGCCTGGAACCGGGCGCCGTCGTCTCTCTGGCCCTGCTCCTCACCCGCCTGTACGCGCCGCTGACCTCCCTCGCCGGTGCCCGAGTCGAGGTCATGAGCGCCCTGGTCAGCTTCGAGCGGGTCTTCGAGGTCCTCGACCTGAAGCCGCTGATCGACGAGAAGCCGGATGCCCGAGCGGTTCCCGAGGGCCCGGCCTCCGTCGAGTTCACCGACGTCCGCTTCGCCTACCCGTCCGCCGACAAGGTCTCCCTCGCCTCCCTGGAGGAGGTCGCCGCGCTCGACACCCGCGGCGGCGCCGAGGTCCTGCACGGCATCTCCTTCCGCGCCGAACCCGGCCAGACCGTCGCCCTCGTCGGCTCGTCCGGCGCGGGCAAGTCCACGGTCGCCTCACTCCTGCCACGGCTGTACGACACCGACGAGGGCTCCGTACGCATCGGCGGCGTCGACGTCCGTGATCTGAGCGCCGAGTCGATGCGGGCCACCCTCGGCATGGTCACCCAGGACGGCCACCTCTTCCACGACTCGGTCCGCGCCAACCTGCTCCTCGCCCGGCCCGACGCCGACGAGGCCGAACTGTGGGACGTCCTGCGCCGGGCCCGCCTCGACGACCTCGTGCACTCCCTGCCCGACGGCCTCGACACGGTGGTCGGCGAGCGCGGCTACCGCCTCTCGGGCGGCGAACGCCAGCGCATGACCATCGCCCGGCTGCTCCTGGCCCGCCAGCGGGTGGTCGTCCTCGACGAGGCGACGGCCCACCTGGACAACACCTCCGAGGCCGCCGTCCAGGAGGCACTCGCCGAGGCCCTCCAAGGGCGCACCGCACTCGTCATCGCCCACCGCCTCTCGACGGTACGGGCCGCCGACCAGATCCTCGTCGTCGAGGCCGGCCGCATCGTGGAACGCGGCACCCACGACCAACTCCTCACGGCGAACGGGCGGTACGCCGAGCTCTACCGGACCCAGTTCGAGAAACCTGCACGGACCGACGGGGCCGAGGACGCTGTGCCGGAGGAGGCGGTGGCATAGGCGGCTGCGCCAGGCCGACGCGGTGCGCGCATTCGTTCACAATCCGTTTCCGCGACGGCCTGGGGAAGCAGCCCGAGGAGGGCGACTTCGACACGCAGGACGACCGAATACTCAACGGGCGAGCACTTCGCAGCGGCGAAGCCCGAATGGTGGCAGCGACGCGCGCTGTGTCACGTTTTACTGGTTGCACATTTCCGAATCGGAAATCTCTGGCAGGTGGCGCTACCACGCTGCGCAGCGGAATTGATGAGTAGGAGAAAAATTCCCGCCATCGTGGAGATTCCGGGCGTTTCAATCCGCGAGTGTTGGTGACAAATACGGCAAGGCGGTTCAAAATATCCACCGCAAATCAACATCAAGCGTCGCTAATTACCCACATCGCCAAGAAGATTGACAGTGTCCAGTTCAGCTTGAGAGGGTGAAGTGGATCAACATTGCTGTCAAATTTCTGAATTGATTTGCTCCTGGTGTGGGGCGCGAGTGTTGACCGGGGTGTGGAGATGTCTGGATCGCGTGGTGGCCGTCGTGAGCTGATGGCCGGACAGCTTGGCTTATGGCATGCGCAGCAACTGAATCCGGATAGTCCGATCTATAACATGGGTGAATACATAGCGATTCACGGAAAGGTGGACACGAGTTTATTCGAGGCGGCCGCGCGAAGGGCCGTATTGGAAATCGACTGTTTGAGTCTGCGCTTTGAGGAGAATGCAGAAAAGGTTCCGCGGCAATACTTTGACCCGCGGAGCGATTGGCTTTTTCATGTGATCGACATGAGCGGTGAGGAAGACCCCGGTTCCAGCGCGGAGAGTTGGATGCGGGCGGACATGCGACGCCCAGTGGATCTCCAGGGCGGTGAACTCTTCACCCACGCCCTCTTCAAGGTGGATGAAGATCTCTTCTTCTGGTATCAGCGAATACACCACATCATCGCCGACGGACTCGCGGGACCCCGGATAGCATCCCGAGTGGCCGCGGTCTACACGGCACTGTTGGCCGGTGAATCCCTCACGGGCAGTGCGCTTCCCTCAAGTTCCGTGCTGATGGATGCCGACGCCGATTACCGGGCGTCCGCAGAGTTCGAACTGGACCGGCAGTACTGGACGGAGCGTCTCTCCGATCGCCCTCAAGCGGTCAGCTTGAGTGGCCGGGAACCTTCCACCACACCGTATGAACTGACACGGCACACGCTCCACATCCCGCCCGGCGCCGCTGCGGAACTCAGAAGCTCCGCACGTCGGCTGGGAACAAGCCTCTCGGGTCTGGCCGTAGCCGCGAGCGCTGCCTACCTGCATCGCGCGACGGGACAAGAGGACATCATTCTCGGGGTCCCCGTAATGGGCAGAAAAACTGCACTGCGGGACATCCCGGGAATGACGGCGAATATCGTTCCCCTGCGCCTCACGGTGCAGCCGAAGGCCACGGTGCAGGAACTCGTGAAGCAGGTGTCTCGCGGGGTGAGAGATGCCTTGCGGCATCAGCGATACCGTTACGAGGACATCCTCAGAGACCTTAAGCTCATAGGCCGCGACGGACTGTACCCCCTACTGGTCAATATCGTCTCCTTTGATTACGATCTGAGATTTGGTGACGCCCCGAGCAGTGCGCACGGGCTCGGCGGCATAAATTTCAATGACCTGTCGATTTCCGTGTACGACAGATCGTCCGACGGAAGCATGTCCGTCGTTGTCGACGCCAACCCGGATCTCTACAACCGGGCAGCAGTGCATGAGCATGCTGCGAAATTCCTTGACGTGATGAACTGGATGGCGCGTTCCGCTGCGGAGGAACGCGTACACCGGATCACGTTGATGAGCCGTTCCGAGCAGCGTCTGGTTCTCGAGGACTGGAACGACACCGCCCGGGAGGTGTCCGCGGCGACCCTGCCTGAGCTGTTCGAGGCCCAGGCTGCCCGCACTCCGGACGCGGTCGCGGTGGTCTTCGAGGGTGTCGAGGTGACCTATGCGGAGCTCAATGCGCGGGCCAGCCGTCTCGCCCGTCTGCTGATCGGCCGGGGCGTGGGACCCGAGTCGCTGGCCGCGGTGATGATGCACCGCTCGGTGGACCTGGTGGTTGCCCTGCTCGCGGTGCTGAAGGCCGGTGGGGCGTACGTACCCGTCGACCCGGACTACCCCGCCGAGCGGATCACGTACCTCCTCACGGACGCCCGGCCCCTCCTGGTGCTCACCAGCACGGACTTGGCCTCCCGGCTTACCGACAGCCACCCGCCCTACGTGGCCGTCGACGACCCCCGGACGATCGCCGCGCTGGAGGATTTCGACGACTCGGACCCCACGGACGCCGAGCGCCGTACCGCCCTGCTGCCCGCCCACCCCGCCTACGTCATCTACACCTCCGGGTCCACCGGACGGCCGAAGGGCGTGGCCGTACCTCATGCGGGTATCGTCAACTGGCTGACGTGGCTGCAGGGAACCTACAACTTGACCGCCTCGGAACGGGTGTTGCAGAAAACACCCTTCGGTTTCGACGTGTCGGTACGGGAGTTCTTCTGGCCGCTGCTCCAGGGCGCGACGCTGGTGGTCGCCAAGCCCTCGGGCCACCGCGACCCCGGGTACCTGGCCGAGTTGATCCAACGCGAACGTGTCACGATCGCGCACTTCGTCCCGTCCCTGCTGCAGGTCTTCCTCCGCGAACCGGCCGCCGCCGCGTCTACCGACCTGCGAGCCGTGTTCTGCAGCGGCGAAGCGCTCCCCAGCGACGTCGCCGGACAGTTGCGGAACGTACTGGACGTTCCGCTTCACAATCTCTACGGTCCCACCGAGGCGTCGGTCGAGGTCACCGCATGGACGTATGACAGCGACGCCAGCAGGAGCAGTGTCCCCATCGGCCGCCCGGTGTGGAACACCCAGGTCTATGTGCTGGACGCGGCGTTGCGGCCGGTGCCCGTGGGCGTCGCGGGTGAGTTGTACCTGGCCGGTGTCCAGCTGGCCCGTGGCTATCTCGACCGGCCGGGGCTGACGGCGGAGCGGTTCGTCGCCAACCCCTTCACTCCGGGTGAGCGGATGTACCGCACCGGCGACCTGGCCCGCTGGAACGCCGACGGGCAGGTCGAATACCTCGGGCGGACCGATGACCAGGTCAAGATTCGTGGCTTCCGTATCGAGCTGGGTGAGGTCGAGGCCGCGCTGACCGCGCACCCGTCCGTGGCTCAGTCGGTGGTGATGGTGCGTGAGGACCGCCCCGGGGACAAGCGCCTGGTCGGCTACCTCGTCCCGGCGAGCGGTCCGGAGGGCCTGGATATCGCCGTAGTACGCAGGCATCTGCAGGGCGTGCTGCCGGAGTACATGGTGCCGTCCGCGCTGGTGGTGCTGGATGTGCTGCCGTTGACGGTGAACGGCAAGCTGGACCGTAAGGCTCTGCCCGCTCCGGACTACCTGACGGCGGACCGCGGCCGGGGGCCGGCCACGGTGCAGGAGGAGCTCCTGTGCTCGGTGTTCGCCGAGGTTCTGGGCCTGCCCGTGGTCGGGGTGGAGGACAACTTCTTCGAGTTGGGCGGCCATTCGTTGCTGGCGACCCGGCTGGTGAGCCGTATCCGGTCGGTCTTCGGGGCGGAGGTGCCGATCCGGGCGCTGTTCGAGGCGTCCACTCCGGCCGCCCTGGCGGGCCGGTTGGCCTCGTCCGGTGCGAGGCGGCAGCCACTGGTGAGGGTGGAGCGGGCGGAGCGGCTGCCGGTCTCGTTCGCGCAGCAGCGGTTGTGGTTCCTGGGCGAGCTGGAGGGTCCGTCGGCGACTTACAACATTCCCGTGGCTGTGCGGTTGACCGGGTCGCTGGATGTCGAGGCGTTGCGGTTGGCGTTGGGTGATGTGGTGGGCCGGCACGAGGTGCTGCGGACGGTCTTCGCCACGGTGGACGGACAGCCCCATCAGCGCATCCTTTCGGCCGAAGAGGTCCCGGTGTCCCTTGCGGTCGAGAAGGTGACGGACCTTGAGTCGGCGATCAGCGAGGTTGCGGGTCATCGCTTCGATCTCGCGACCGAGATCCCGTTTCGGGCCTCGCTGTTCGAGGCCGGCCCTGATGACCATGTCCTGGTGATGGTGGTGCATCACATTGCCGGTGACGGGTGGTCCCTGGCCCCGCTGACCCGTGATCTGTCAGCTGCCTATACGGCCCGGTCCACCGGCCGGACGCCGGATTGGGCAACGTTGTCGGTGCAGTATGCCGACTACAGCCTGTGGCAGCGTCAACTGCTGGGCGAGGAGGCCGACGCGGCCAGTGTGCTGGCCCGGCAACTCGGCTACTGGCGCGAGGCACTGGCCGACCTGCCCCAGGAACTGACGCTGCCGTTCGACCGGCCACGCCCAACGATCTTCTCCCACCAGGGTGGAAGCGTAGAACTGAGCATCGACGCTCACCTCCACAGCGCCCTGATGGAGCTGGCCAGAGCACAGGGTGTGACGGTGTTCATGGTGGTGCAGGCGGCGTTGGCCGTCCTGCTGCACCGGCTCGGGGCCGGGGACGACATCCCGGTCGGCACCCCGATCGCCGGCCGCACCGACGAGGCACTGGACGACCTGGTGGGGTTCTTTGTCAACACCCTCGTCCTGCGCTCGGACCTGTCCGGGGATCCGACCTTCCTGCAACTGCTGGCCAGAACGCGGGAAGCGGACCTCGGCGCCTACACGCACCAGGATGTGCCGTTCGAGCGGCTGGTGGAGGACCTGGCCCCGGCCCGGTCGATGGCCCGCCATCCGCTGTTCCAGGTCATGCTCACCCTGCAGAACAACGTCCAGGCCCGTCTCGATCTGCCCGGGCTGAACGTCGAGGTACTGCCTGCCGGCGTTCTTCCCGCCAAGTTCGACCTGGACTTCCAGATCGCCGAGCAGATCACAGACGGCGGCACCCCGGCGGGCCTGACCGGACTGATCATCTACGCCACCGACCTGTTCGATCCCGCGAGTGCCGAAGCGATCGCACGTCGCTTCCTCATGGTCCTGGAGACAGTGATCGCGGATCCGTCGGTGCCGGTCAGCCGCATCGATGTCCTGGATACCGCGGAGCGCGAGCGGATCCTGTCCGGGTGGAACGACACCACACACGAAGTTCCGCGGGCCACGCTGGCCGACCTGTTCGAAGCCCAGGTCACGCGCACCCCCGACGCGATCGCGGTGGTCTTCGACGGCACCGAGGTGACCTACGCGGAGCTGAACGCGCGGGCCAACCGGCTGGCCCGCGTCCTCGTGGACAGGGGCGCCCGGCCGGAAGAACGTGTGGCGGTGATGATGGACCGCTCCACCGACCTCGTCGTCGCACTCCTCGCAGTGGTCAAGACCGGAGCAGCGTACGTCCCGATCGACCCGGCCTACCCTGCCGACCGCATCACCTACATGCTCAACGACGCCCAGGCCACAGTGCTGGTCACACACCAGGCCATGACAGGCGCAGCGGATGACGGTGTGACACGCATCGTGACTGATGCCCCGGACACCACGGCGGCCCTGTCCACCATGGCCGGGGAGAACCTCACGCACCACGAGCGAGGAGCGGCACTCCTGCCCGCCCACCCCGCCTATGTGATCTACACCTCCGGCTCCACGGGTCGCCCCAAGGGCGTCGTCGTGAGCCACGCAGCAGTCTCCCACTACCTCGACTGGGCAATCAGCGCGTACCCCGGGCTGAGCGGTCGGACCGTGCTGCACTCGTCGGCTGCGTTCGACCTGACCGTCACACCGTTGTACGGCACGCTGATCTCGGGCGGCGCCCTGCACATCGCGGACATCCAGGATGGGCTTCCCGCTGAACTGGCCCCCACCTTCCTGAAGGTGACGCCGAGCCACCTGGGCCTTCTGTCCGAGGAGCCCGCCGGATCCTTCCCCCGGGGAGACCTCGTCGTCGGCGGCGAAAGCCTTACAGGCGAGCAGCTCACACGGTGGCGGTCCGCGCACCACGACGTCCTGATCACGAACGAGTACGGTCCGACCGAGGCGGCCGTCGGGTGTGTCACCTTCACCATCCGTCCCGGGGACCCGGATGTACTGGGTGGTGTCCCCATCGGCCATTCAGTTCCGAACACGAGAGCCTTCGTGCTGGACGCAGCCTTGCGGCCGGTACCGCCAGGGGTGGCGGGTGAGTTGTACCTGGCCGGTGTTCAGCTGGCGCGGGGGTATCTGGGCCGGCCGGGGTTGACGGCGGAGCGGTTCGTCGCCAACCCCTACGGCGGGTCGGGTGGGCGGATGTACCGCACCGGCGATCTGGCCCGGTGGAACGTCGACGGGCAGTTGGAGTATCTCGGGCGGACCGATGACCAGGTGAAGATCCGGGGTTTCCGTATCGAGCTGGGTGAGGTCGAGGCCGCGTTGACCGCGCACTCGTCCGTGGCTCAGTCGGCGGTGGTGGTGCGTGAGGACCGTCCCGGTGACAAGCGCCTGGTCGGCTACCTCGTCCCCGCCGGTGGCAACGGCGGCAGCCACGACAGTACGGAGCTTGCCGCGCTGAGCGCTCGTCTTGGCGAGGTGTTGCCGGAGTACATGGTGCCGTCGGCGCTGGTGGTGCTGGATGTGCTGCCGTTGACGGTGAACGGCAAGCTGGACCGCAGGGCTCTGCCCGCTCCGGACTACCAGGCAGCCGACAGCGGCCGGGGGCCGGCCACGGTGGAGGAAGAAGTCCTGTGCTCGGTGTTTGCCGAGGTTCTGGGCCTGCCCGTGGTCGGGGTGGAGGACAACTTCTTCGAGTTGGGCGGCCATTCGTTGCTGGCGACCCGGCTGGTGAGCCGTATCCGGTCGGTCTTCGGGGCGGAGGTGCCCATCCGGGCGCTGTTCGAGGCGCCGACCGTGGCTGGACTCGCGCGGCGGCTGGCGGATTCGGGTGCGGTACGTCCCGCGCTGGTGGCTGTGGCACGGCCCAAGGTGGTGCCGTTGTCGTTCGCGCAGCAGCGGTTGTGGTTCCTGGGTGAGTTGGAGGGCCCGTCGGCGACTTACAACATTCCCGTAGCTGTGCGACTGTCCGGGCCGCTGGATGTCGAGGCGTTGCGGTTGGCGTTGGGTGATGTGGTGGGTCGGCACGAGGTGCTGCGGACGGTGTTCGCCACGGTGGACGGACAGCCCTATCAGCGCATCTTTTCGGCCGAAGAGGCCTCGGTGTCCCTTGCGGTCGAGCAGGTGACGGCGCTTGAGTCGGCGGTCAACGAGGTCGCGGGTCATCGCTTCGATCTCGCCACCGAGATCCCGTTTCGGGCCCGGCTGTTCGAGACCGGTCCTGATGACCATGTCCTGGTGATGGTGGTTCATCACATTGCCGGTGATGGGTGGTCGATGGGGCCGTTGGCGCGGGATGTGTCGGTCGCGTACACGGCCCGTACTGCCGGGCGGGCCCCCGACTGGGAGTCGTTGGCGGTGCAGTACGCGGACTACACGTTGTGGCAGCGTGAGTTGCTCGGTGAGGAGAGCGGCCCGGACAGCTTGCTGAACGAGCAACTGGGGTATTGGCGCGGGGCGTTGGACGGGGTGCCGCAGGAGCTGGTGTTGCCGTTCGACCGGCCGCGTCCGGCGGTGGCCTCGCACCGCGGCGGCCGGGTGGAGGTCCGTGTTCCGGCCCAGGTGCATGCCCAAGTGGCCGGGTTGGCCCGTGCCCGGGGTGTGACGGTGTTCATGGTGCTTCAGGCGGCGCTGGCAGTGCTGTTGTCCCGGGTGGGCGCGGGCCGTGACATTCCGTTGGGTACCCCGGTCGCCGGACGCACGGACGAGGCGATGGACGACCTGGTCGGGTTCTTCGTCAACACGCTGGTGATCCGCACCGATCTGTCGGGTGATCCCACGTTCGCCGACCTGCTGGAGCAGGTTCGGGAGAACGGGCTGGCGGCGTTCGCGCATCAGGATGTGCCCTTCGAGCGGCTGGTGGAGGACCTTGCCCCGGCCCGCTCGATGGCCCGTCACCCGCTGTTCCAGGTCATGCTCGCCCTGCACAACAACGCCCCGGCCGTTCTCGACCTGCCCGGCATCGACGCCACACCACTGCCCACCGGCGAACCGGCAGCCAAATTCGACCTGTCCTTCGCCCTGGCCGAGACCTTCCACGCCGACGCGGACACCAGCACCGGCACCAGCACCGGCACCAACACCGGCAGCGGTGATCGCCCGGCCGGTCTGCACGGCGGTATCGACTACGCCCTCGACCTGTTCGACCGCGAAACGGTGGAGACCCTGGCCGAACGGTTCCTCCGCGTCCTGGACACCGTCACCGTCAACCCCCACCAGCACATCGACTCGATCGAGGTACTGGACCCGGCGGAGCGGCAGCGGATCCTGGTCGAGTGGAACGACACCGCCCGGGAGGTGTCCGCGGCGACGCTGCCAGAGCTGTTCGAGGCCCAGGCTGCCCGCACTCCGGACACGATCGCGGTGGTGTTTGAGGGTGTCGAGGTGACCTATGCGGAGCTCAACGCGCGGGCCAACGGTCTCGCCCGCCTGCTGATCGACCGGGGTGTGGGACCCGAGTCGCTGGTCGCGGTGATGATGCACCGCTCGGTGGACCTAGTGGTCGCTCTTCTCGCGGTGGTGAAGGCCGGTGGGGCGTACGTACCTGTCGACCCGGACTATCCCGCCGAGCGGATCACGTACCTCCTCACCGACGCCCGGCCCCTTTTGGCGCTCACCAGCACGGATCTGGCCTCCCGGCTCACCGACAGCCACCCGCCGTACGTGGCCGTCGACGACCCCCGGACGATGGCCGCACTGGAGGATTTCGACGACTCGGACCCCACGGACGCCGAGCGCCGCACCACCCTGCTGCCCGCCCACCCCGCCTACGTCATCTACACCTCCGGATCCACCGGGCAGCCCAAGGGCGTGGCCGTCACTCACCAAGGGCTGCCGAGCCTGACTGTCGCGCAGGCGGAGGAGTTCGGGATCACGGCGGGTAGCCGGGTGTTGCAGTTCGCTTCGGCGAGTTTCGACGCGGCGGTCTGGGAGATGGTGATGGCCTTGTGTAACGGGGCCTGTCTCGTGTCGGCCGCGTCGCACGACCTGCTGCCGGGCCAGGCGCTCGTCGGCCTGGTCGCGGAGCGTTCGGTCACACACGCGCTCCTACCTCCCGCCGTACTGGCTCTCCTGGAACCGGGCAGCCTGCCGTCGATCACGACCCTCATCACCGGCGGCGAAGCCCTGAACCAGAACCTGGTTGCTGATTGGGCCGTCGGCCGTCGCCTCATCAACGCCTACGGGCCGACGGAATCCACCGTCTGCGCCACTACCACCGACCCCCTGTCCGCCGACGAACCCAGCACCCCGCCCATCGGCACACCCGTCCCCAATACCCGGGTCTACGTGCTGGACCCGGCTCTGCGGCCGGTTCCGCCGGGGGTGGCGGGGGAGTTGTACGTCTCCGGTGCGGGCCTGGCCCGTGGCTATCTCGACCGGCCGGGGCTGACCGCACAGCGGTTCGTGGCGAACCCGTTCTCCCCGGGTGAGCGGATGTACCGCACCGGCGACCTGGCCCGCTGGAACGCCGACGGGCAGGTCGAATACCTCGGGCGGACCGATGACCAGGTGAAGATCCGGGGTTTCCGTATCGAGCTGGGTGAGGTCGAGGCCGCGTTGACCGCGCACCCGGACGTGGCCCAGTCGGCGGTTGTGGTGCGTGAGGACCGCCCCGGGGACAAGCGCCTGGTCGGCTACCTCGTTCCCGCCACCGGTCACACGGACGGTGTCGACATCGTTGCCCTGCGCGCCCATCTCGGCGCGATGTTGCCGGAGTACATGGTGCCGTCCGCGCTGGTGGTGCTGGATGAGCTGCCGTTGACGGTGAACGGCAAGCTGGACCGCAGGGCTCTGCCCGCTCCGGACTACCAGGCGGCCGAGCGCGGCCGGGGGCCGGCCACGGTGCAGGAAGAGGTCCTGTGCTCGGTGCTCGCCGAGGTCCTGGACCTGCCCACGGTCGGCGTGGACGACAACTTCTTCGAACTGGGCGGCCACTCACTGCTCGCGGTCCGGGTGGTCGAGCTGCTGCGTGCCCGGGGGGTATCGGTTGACGTGCGGTCGTTGTTCGCGGCGCCCACGGCTGCCGGACTGGCTGCGTCGGACGGCGGCCGGGCCGAGGTGGCGGTGCCGGAGAACCGGATCCCGGACAACGCCCTGACCATTTCTCCCGACATGCTCCCCCTGGTGGATCTGACCCGCGGGGAGATCGACCGGATCGTCGCCCGGGTTCCCGGCGGAGCGGGCAACGTGGCGGATGTGTACCCGCTGGCTCCGCTGCAGGAAGGGATCCTCTTCCACCACCTGATGGGTGACTCCGGGCACGGGACCGATGTGTATGTGCTGCCGGTGCTGTTGGGGTTCGATTCCCGGCAACGGCTCGACGGGTTCGTGGACGCACTGCAGAAGGTCGTCGACCGGCACGACATCCTGCGGACCGCCGTCGTGTGGGAAGGACTGCGCGAACCGGTTCAAGTGGTAGTGCGCCGTGCCGCGATCCCGGTGGAAAGCGTCGACTTGCCCGAGGGGCCTGACGACAACGTGACCGGCCGGATGCTGGCCGCGTGTCCTGGATCGATGGACATCGGCCAGGCACCGCTGATCCGCGTGTACACGGCGACCGACCCGGTGACCGGTCAGTGGCTCGCACTCGTTCAGGCCCATCACCTGATCTCGGACCACACCACCCTGGACGTGCTGCTCCAGGAGGTGCGCTCGTTCGTCACGGGCCGCGAGGACACCCTGCCCGCTCCCTTGCCGTTCCGGAACTTCGTTGCCCAGGCCCGCCTGCGCGTGGCGCAGGAGGAACACGAGAGGTACTTCTCCACCCTCCTGGGGGACGTGACCGAGCCGACCGCGCCGTTCGGTCTGCTCGATGTCCGCGGCGACGGCACCGGTGTGGCGGAGTTCCGTCGCGTGATGGACGCGGAACTCGCGCAGCGACTGCGGGACCAGTCACGTCGGCTTGGCGTGAGCCCGGCCACGGTCCTGCACGTGGTGTGGGCACGGGTTCTGGCGGCCACCTCGGGCCGGGACGACGTCGTCTTCGGTACCGTCCTGTTCGGCCGTATGGCCGCGGGAAGCGGCGCCGACCGCGTCCTGGGCCTGTTCATCAACTCTCTGCCGGTACGGGTGCAGACGCACGGCGCGCAGGTGATGGACACGGTCCGGTCGGTGCAGAACCAACTGGCGGACCTGCTCGTCCACGAACACGCCCCCTTGAAACTCGCCCGCCAGGCCAGCGGCATCAAGGCGGACACCCCGCTGTTCACCTCCTTGTTCAACTACCGGCACTCCACGAGCGCTGAGTCAGAGACGAACAGCAGGCTTGACGGCATCGAGTTGCTGTACGACCAGGAGCGGACGAACTACCCGATCGGGCTGAGTGTCGACGACACCGGTGACGGTTTCACCCTCACCGTGCAGGTCGCCGAACCCGTCTCGGGTGCGTCACTGTGCGCCATGGTCCACACCGCCGCCGAAGGCGTCGTCACCGCCCTGGAAACAGCACCACACCAGCGGATCAGCACGGTGGACGTCCTCGATCCCGCGGAGCGGCACCGGGTCTTGGCCGAGTGGAACGATACCGCCCGCGACGTGCCTGCCGCGACGCTGCCGGGACTGTTCCAGGCTCAGGCCGCCCGCACCCCCGACGCGACCGCCCTCGTCTTCGAGGACGTGGAGCTGAGTTATACGGAACTCAATGCCCGCGCCAACCGCCTCGCCCGGCTGCTGATCGACCGTGGAGTGGGACCCGAGTCGCTGGTCGCAGTCATGTTGGTGCGCTCCATCGACCTGATCGTCGCTTCCCTCGCAGTGACCAAGGCAGGCGGCGCCTACCTGCCCATCGACCCCGACCACCCCGCCGACCGCATCACTTACACGCTCACCGACGCCGAGCCCTTCCTGGTGCTCACCAGCACGGATCTGGCCTCCCGGCTCACCGACAGCCACCCGCCGTACGTGGCCGTCGACGCCCCCCGGATCACGGCCGCACTGGAGGATTTCGACGACTCGGACCCCACGGACGCCGAGCGCCGTGCCGCCCTGCTCCCCGCCCACCCCGCGTATGTCATCTACACCTCCGGCTCCACCGGACGGCCGAAGGGTGTGGCCGTCACTCACCAAGGGCTGCCGAGCCTGGCTGCCGCGCAGGCGGAGGAGTTCGGGATCACGGCGGGTAGCCGGGTGTTGCAGTTCGCTTCGGCGAGTTTCGATGCGGCGGTCTGGGAGATGGTGATGGCCTTGTGCAACGGGGCCTGCCTGGTGTCCGCCGCGTCGCACGACCTGCTGCCGGGCCAGGCGCTCGTCGGCCTGGTCGCGGAGCATTCGGTCACACACGCCACCCTGCCCCCCGCCGCACTGGCTCTCCTGGAACCGGACAGCCTGCCGTCGATCACCACCCTCATCACCGCCGGCGAAGCCCTCAGCCAGAACCTGGTTGCCGATTGGGCCGACGGCCGTCGTCTCGTCAACGCCTACGGACCGACGGAATCCACCGTCTGCGCCACCACCACCGACCCCCTGTCCGCCGACGGCCACGACACCCCGCCCATCGGCACGCCCATAGCCAACACCCGGGTCTACGTCCTGGACCCGGCTCTGCGGCCGGTTCCGCCGGGGGTGGCGGGGGAGTTGTACCTCGCCGGCGCGAGCCTGGCCCGTGGCTATCTCGACCGGCCGGGGCTGACGGCGGAGCGGTTCGTGGCGAACCCCTTCACTCCGGGTGAGCGGATGTACCGCACCGGCGACCTGGCGAAATGGCGACCGGACGGTGCTCTGGACTTCCTGGGCCGTGTGGATGACCAGGTGAAGGTTCGGGGTTTCCGTATCGAGCTGGGTGAGGTCGAGGCCGCGTTGACCGCGCACCCGGACGTGGCTCAGTCGGCGGTTGTGGTGCGTGAGGACCGCCCCGGGGACAAGCGCCTGGTCGGCTACCTTGTCCCGGCGAGTGGTCCGGAGGGTCTGGATATCGCCGTAGTACGCAGGCATCTGCAGGGCGTGCTGCCGGAGTACATGGTGCCGTCCGCGCTGGTGGTGCTGGATGCGCTGCCGTTGACGGTGAACGGCAAGCTGGACCGCAGGGCTCTGCCCGCTCCGGACTACCAGGCGGCGGACCGTGGGCGGGGGCCGGCCACGGTGCAGGAGGAGCTCCTGTGCTCGGTGTTCGCCGAGGTCTTGGGCCTGCCCACGGTCGGCGTGGAGGACAACTTCTTCGAACTGGGCGGCCACTCACTGCTCGCGGTGCAGCTGACCAACAGGATCCGGACGGCTCTGGGAGTCGAAGTTGCGATGCGGGCGCTGTTCGAGGCGCCGACCGTGGCTGGACTCGCGCAGCGGCTGGCGGATTCGGGTGCGGTACGCCCCCCGCTGGTGGCTGTGGCACGGCCCGAGGCGGTGCCGTTGTCGTTCGCGCAGCAGCGGTTGTGGTTCCTGGGCGAGTTGGAGGGCCCGTCGGCGACTTACAACATTCCCGTGGCTCTGTGGTTGACCGGTGGCCTGGATGTTGAGGCGTTGCGGTTGGCGTTGGGTGATGTGGTGGGTCGGCACGAGGTGCTGCGGACGGTCTTCGCGTCCAATGAGGGCAGGCCGTATCAGCAGGTCCTTCCCTCGCCTGCCTCCTTTGATCTGCCGGTGGTCGAGGTGGACAAGGAGGATCTGGCGGGGGTGGTTGCCGAGCTGGCGGGTCATGCGTTCGACCTGGCCGCTGAGGTTCCGTTGCGGGCGTGGCTGCTGCGGGTGGGGCCGGGCGAGCATGTCCTGGTGATGGTGGTGCATCACATTGCTGGTGATGGGTGGTCGATGGGGCCGTTGGCGCGGGATGTGTCGGTCGCGTACACGGCCCGTGCTACCGGGCAGGCTCCCGACTGGGGTCCGTTGGCGGTGCAGTACGCGGACTACACGTTGTGGCAGCGTGAGTTGCTCGGTGAGGAGAGCGGCCCGGAAGGTCTGCTGAACGAGCAACTGGGGTATTGGCGCGGGGCTTTGGACGGGGTGCCGCAGGAGTTGGTGTTGCCGTTCGACCGGCCGCGTCCGGCGGTGGCTTCGCATCGGGGCGGCCGGGTGGAGGTTCGTGTGCCGGCTGAGGTGCATGCCCGGGTGGCCGGGTTGGCCCGTGCTCGGGGTGTGACGGTGTTCATGGTGCTTCAGGCGGCGCTGGCGGTGCTGTTGTCCCGGGTGGGCGCGGGCCGTGACATTCCGGTGGGTACTCCGGTGGCCGGGCGCACTGACGAGGCGATGGACGATCTGGTCGGGTTCTTCGTCAATACGCTGGTGATGCGTACCGATCTGTCGGGTGATCCCACGTTCGAAGGCTTGTTGGAGCAGGTTCGGGAGAGCGGGCTGGCGGCGTTCGCGCATCAGGACGTGCCCTTCGAGCGGCTGGTGGAGGACCTTGCCCCGGCCCGTTCGATGGCCCGTCACCCGCTGTTCCAGGTCATGCTCGCGCTGCACAACAACGCCCCGGCCGTTCTCGACCTGCCCGGCATCGACGCCACACCGCTGCCCACCGGCGAACCAGCAGCCAAATTCGACCTGTTCTTCAGCCTGAGCGAAACCTTCCACACCGACACCAGCACCAGCAGCGGCACCGACACCGACAGTGGTGATCGCCCGGCCGGTCTGCACGGCGGTATCGACTACGCCCTCGACCTGTTCGACCGCGAAACGGTGGAGACCCTGGCCGAACGGTTCGTCCGCGTCCTGGACACCGTCACCAGGGAACCGCACCAGCGGGTCAGCGGCGTGGAAGTGCTGTCGGCGGAGGAGCGGCACCGGGTTGTGGCGGAGTGGAACGACACCGTCCAGGATGTGCCTGGGGCGGCGCTGCCGCAGCTGTTCCAGGCCCGGGTCGCCAAGCATCCTGATGCGGTAGCGGTGGTCTTCGAGGGTGTCGCGGTGACTTATGCGGAGCTCGACGAGCGTGCGAACCGGCTTGCCCGGTTGCTGATTCGTCGCGGTATCGGTCCCGAGCGCATCGTCGGGCTGGCCGTGCCTCGCTCGGTGGACCTGGTCGTGGGTCTGCTGGCGGTGCTGAAGTCGGGCGCCGGTTACCTGCCGATCGATTCGGAGTACCCGGCCGAGCGGATCGCCTTCATGCTGGCCGATGCCGTCCCCTCTCTGACGCTGACCACCACAGAGGTCGCCGGGCGTATGGCCACCGGGCCCGTGCTGCTGCTGGACGACCCCCCGGTTGTCGCCGAACTCGGCGCACTGCCGACCGACGCTCCAGGCGATGAGGAGCGGACCGGTCCGCTGCTGCCGCAGCACCCCGCGTACCTGATCTACACCTCCGGCTCGACCGGGCGCCCCAAGGGTGTGGTGATGTCCTGCGGCGCGCTGGTCAACCTGATGTCCTGGCACGCTTCCGTCATCCCCGCCGAGGCCGGTTCGCGGGTCGCTCAGTTCACCGCGATCAGCTTCGACGTCTCCGCCCAGGAGATCCTCTCGGCTCTCCTGGACGGCAAGACGCTCGTGGTACCGGACGAAGAGATCCGGCGTAACCCGGAAGAGTTCGCGGCATGGCTGGGGGAGCAGAAGGCCACCGAGTTGTACGCCCCCAACTTGATGGTGGACGCTCTTGGTGAGGCCCTGGCGGAGCAGGGCACGGACCTGCCGTGGCTGCGTCATGTTTCCCAGGCCGGCGAGGCCCTTGTGCTCAGTGATCGGGTCCGTGACCTGTGCCGGGCGGTCGGGACGGTGCTGCACAACCACTACGGCCCGTCCGAGACCCATGTGGTCACCGCCCATACCCTCCCGGCGGACCGGGCGGCGTGGCCCGGGGGTGCCGCCCCGATCGGCCGTCCGGTGTGGAACACCCGGGTCTACGTCCTGGATCAGGCTCTGCAGCCGGTGCCGGTCGGTGTCGCGGGCGAGTTGTACGTCTCCGGCGCCCAACTGGCCCGCGGCTACCACGCCCGGCCGGGGCTGACCGCTCAGCGGTTCGTCGCCAACCCCTTCGCTCCGGGTGAGCGGATGTACCGCACCGGCGACCTGGCCCGCTGGAACGCCGAGGGACAACTGGACTATCTGGGCCGTACGGATGACCAGGTGAAGGTTCGTGGGTTCCGTATCGAGCTGGGTGAGGTCGAGGCCGCGCTGACCGGGCACCCGGACGTGGCCCAGGCGGCGGTGATGGTGCGTGAGGACCGCCCAGGGGACAAGCGCCTGGTCGGCTACCTCGTCCCCCACAGCGGCAACACCGGCAGTGACGGCGAAACCGCCGACGTCGACCTGGCCGCCCTGCGCGCCCATCTCGGCGCGATGCTGCCGGAGTACATGGTGCCGTCCGCGCTGGTGGTCCTGGAGAGTCTCCCGCTGACGGCGAACGGGAAACTGAATCGACGGGAACTCCCGGCGCCGGACCACACTGCGTCCGCGCCGAGCCCGGAGCCCTCCTCGGTCCAGGAGGAAATCCTGTGCAGAATCTTCGCCGAAGAACTGAATGTGCCTCGCATCGGCGTCGCGGACAACTTCTTCGAACGCGGTGGACATTCACTTCTGGCGGTCAAGCTGGTGCGTCGGATTCGTACGGTCATGGGCGTCGATGTCTCCCTCCAGATGCTGATGGAAGCACCCAGCGTCGCGGGACTCGCACCTCGGCTCAGTCTTCCCGAGACAAAGGAATCCCTTCGTACGCTTCTTCCCATCAGGACGCACGGGAGCCGGCCACCCCTCTTCTGTGTCCACCCACGATCCGGGTTGAGCTGGTGCTTCGCGCCTCTGGCCGCATTCGTACCGTCTGGCATCCCCTTGTACAGCCTGCAGGCGCGGGATGTCGACGGCGCGGGTGAGTTGCCGAGTTCCATCCGGGAAATGGCGGAAGAGTACGTAAAAGAGTTGCGCACCGTGCAACCGTCCGGTCCGTATCATCTGCTGGGGTGGTCAATGGGGGGCCGCGTGGCGCAGGAGATGGCTGTGCAACTGCAGGAAGACGGCCAGCAAGTGGCACTGGTCATCATGGGAGGCTACGCACCCGCCCCACTCGACACACTCGACTCGGACGAGACCGGCCGGGACGGTCATGAGAGTGCGTCGGACGTGCTCGACGAGGCGCCTTCTCTCCGTGATCTCGCCGGACTTCCCGACTACTTCCGCAGCGAGATTTCAGACGAAGAGGCCGAAGTGCGGGCGAGAATCATTGCAAACAATACCCGCATCTACGTTAATCATTATCCTCGCAGATTCCACGGCGATCTCCTCTTCATCTCGTCGGACGAACTCGAGGACGGTTGGGGCCGTGCCATGTGGCAGCCTTATGTTTCCGGTCGCATAAGTGAGTCACGGCTGCCTTGTTCTCACGACGAAATGGCGGATCCTCCCATGCTCTCGCTGCTGTGGAATTTCGTCGCTGATTGGCTGTCCACGGCAAAGAGTAGATAATCGTTCACCCGTGTACTTCTACCTTCGAGTAACAGAAAGGACCGAATGATGACGAACCCTTTTGAGGACGAAGACGCCAACTATCTTGTTCTGAAGAACGAGGAGGGCCAGTTCTCGCTTTGGCCCACATTCGTCGACGTGCCGAACGGGTGGGAGTCGGTCTTCGGAGAGGCGGCGCGTCAGGAGTGCCTCGACTTCATCGAGAAGACCTGGACCGACATGCGCCCCAAGAGCTTGATAGATGCCATGAACGCCGGCTGAGCAGGGTCGGGGACGGCGTGACGGAGATCGCTGTGGCGGAGGAGACGGTGGCATAGGCATCGCGCACGGCGCCGCCGTACCCTGACGGCGTCGGCGCGTACCCGCACCCCGGGACGCGACCCTCTCACCCCAGGAGCAACGCCTCATGCTGCGCACCATGTTCAAGTCCAAGATCCACCGCGCCACGGTCACCCAGGCCGACCTGCACTACGTCGGATCCGTGACCATCGACGCCGATCTTCTCGACGCCGCCGATCTGCTGCCGGGCGAGCTGGTCCACATCGTCGACATCGACAACGGCGCACGCCTGGAGACGTATGTCATCGAGGGGGAGCGCGGGTCCGGTGTCATCGGTATCAACGGGGCGGCGGCGCACCTCGTGCACCCCGGGGAACTGGTGATCATCATCAGTTACGCTCAGGTCTCCGACGCCGAGGCCCGGTCGCTGAGGCCGCGGGTCGTGCACGTGGACGCCGGGAACCGGATCGTGGCCCTCGGCGCGGATCCGTCCGAGCCGGTGCCGGGCTCGGATCAGGAACGCAGTCCCCAGGCCGTCCCGGCCTGACCGCCATCCGCACCCGCCTCGGCACCCGCATCCGCATCCGCAAGGAGAGACCATGAGCGAGACCGCGATCCGCGACGACCGGGCGGCCGGCCGTCTGGAGGCGTACGCCGGTGACGAAGTAGTCGGCCACATCGAGTACTTCGTCCTCGAAAGCCCGGGTCGCGCGCTCGTCCCGGTCCACACGATCGTGGAGCCCGCCCATGAGGGCAAGGGCATCGCGGGCTCCCTCGCCCGCGAGCTGTACGCCATGTCGGCCCGCGAGGGAGTCCCGGTCGCCCCGCTCTGCCCGTACGTCGTCAAATGGGCGGCCCGCCACCCCGACGAGGCCCCGGCGGCCGACCCCGAGCTGCTGAGCGCGGCGATGGCATGGCTGGACGCCCACCCGGGCCGGTTCTGATGGGGCCCCTGGCCCTGCTGCACACCTCGCCCGTCCATGTCCCCGTGTTCGACGCGCTCCGCGACGAGGACCACCCGGCCCTGGAACTACGGCACTTCGTGTCCGAGGAACTCCTGGAACGGGCCCGGGCGGAAGGACCGGAGGCGGTGGCCGACGAGGTACGCGCGATGCTGGACCGGGCCGTCGCCGACGGGGCGGTGGCGGTCCTCTGTACCTGCTCCACCATCGGCGCGGTCGCCGAGGCCGCCTGCCCCGGTGTGCCCGTGCTCCGGGTGGACCGTCCGATGGCGGCCGCCGCGGTGGCGGCCGGCCCGCGCGTCGTCGTGCTCGCCACGGTCGAGAGCACCCTGGGCCCGACGGTGGCTCTCGTCGAGGAGGAGGCCGCCCGCGCGGGATCCCCGGCCGCCGTACGCACCCTGCTGGCGGCCGACGCCTGGGACCGCTTCGCGGCGGGCGACCTCGACGCCTACGCCCGTGCCGTCGCGTCCGCCGCCGACAGCGTCACGGACGCCGACGCGATCGTCCTCGCCCAGGCCTCGATGACCCCGGCCCAGCACCTCACCACGACCGCCGTACCGGTGCTGTCCAGCCCGCGCCCCGGCCTGGCGGCGGGAGCGGCCGCGGCGGGCATGGCCGGCGCGGCCGTCGGGGCGTAGGCCCACCTGGTCCCGCGTTCGTCCCGCGACGGGGTGAGTGGGCGCGCGGGGCACGGGTACGCGTGGGAGAAGTCCAGGGCCGAGACACCGACTGGCTGGAGGACGCCATGACGCACCCGTACCCCGACCCCGTGAAGCCGGGCCCCACACCGGGCCCGGGCCCCGACCACCCCCAACCCTTTCCGGAACCGGACCCGGTCCCGTCCCCCAAACCCCACCCGGTCCCAGAACCGTCCCCGTCCCCTCTCCCTCAGCCCCCCGATCCATCCCCGGCCCCACCCCCGGAGCCCCAGCCGGGCCCACTGGGCTGACACGCCACAAAAGATCGGGTGGCCCGGTGCGGAGAATCCGCACCGGGCCACCCGATCTTCAGGGGCGCGGGGCCGTTACATCGTGCGGCTCCGCCGCGTGGGCGCGACAAGCCCCCACGCACCCGCACTCCGAGAACCGCCCCCTGCGCGGAGCGCCTAGCCGGCCACCTCGGACCGGTCCCCACCCCACAACGTGTGGAACGACCCCTCCCGATCGGTCCGCCGATAAGTGTGCGCACCGAAAAAGTCCCGCTGCCCCTGAGTGAGCGCCGCAGGCAACCGCTCCGCACGCAACGCGTCGTAGTACGCCAGCGCCGCCGCGAACCCGGGCGTCGGCACCCCCTGCTGCACGGCGGAGACGAGCACTGCCCGCCAGTCGTCCTGCGCGGCCGCGATCTCATGGGCGAACGTCTCGTCGGCCAGCAGGCTCGGCAGATCGGCGCGCGTGTCGTACGCGGCGCGGATCCGGTCGAGGAAGGCCGCCCGGATGATGCACCCACCGCGCCAGATCGCGGAGACCGCGCCCAGGTCGACGTTCCAGTCGTACTCGGCGCTGCCGGCCGCGATCTCGTGGAAGCCCTGCGTGTAGGACACGATCTTCGACGCGTACAGCGCCTGCTCCACCTGGTCGGCGAAGGCCGCGGCCTCGGCCTCGCTCAGCGCCGTGGCCTTGGGCCCGGCCAGCCCCCGCGAGGCCTCACGCAGCTCGGTGTGACCCGACAGGGACCGCGCGAAGACGGCCTCGGCGATACCCGACACGGGAACACCCAGGTCGAGGGCGATCTGCACGGTCCACCGCCCCGTGCCCTTCTGCTCCGCCTGGTCCTGCACCACGTCCACGAAGGCCTTGCCCGTCGCCGCGTCCACGTGCGACAGGACCTCGGCGGTGATCTCGATCAGGTAGGAGTCGAGCCGCCCGGTGTTCCAGGTGCGGAAGATGTCCGCGATCTGCGCGGGGGAGTAGCCCGCCACGTCACGCAGCAGCTGGTACGCCTCGCCGATCAGCTGCATGTCGGCGTACTCGATGCCGTTGTGCACCATCTTCACGAAGTGTCCGGCGCCGTCGGGGCCGACGTGCGTGACACACGGGGCGCCGTCGGCGGCCTTCGCGGAGATCTTCTCCAGCATCGGGCCGAGCGACTCGTACGACTCCACCGGGCCGCCGGGCATGATACTCGGACCGTGCAGCGCGCCCTCCTCGCCGCCGGAGATGCCCGCGCCGACGAAGTGGATGCCCTGCTCGCGCAGGTCGCGCTCCCGGCGCCGGGTGTCCGCGAAGTGGGCGTTGCCACCGTCGATGATCATGTCGCCGGGCTCCAGGAGCGGGGCGAACTCCTGGATCACCGCGTCGGTCGGCTCGCCGGCCTTCACCATGATCACAAGGCGGCGCGGGCGTTCCAGCGCGGCCACGAACTCCTTGGCGGTCTCCGTCGCGACAAAGGTGCCCTCGCTGCCGAACTCCTCCACCAGCGCGTGCGTACGCGCCGCCGTCCGGTTGTGCAGGGCGACCGCGTATCCGTTGCGCGCGAAGTTACGGGCGAGATTGCGCCCCATGACCGCGAGTCCCGTGACGCCGATCTGGGCTGAAGTGCTCATACGGTTGGCTCCTAGAGGTGCTGAATCGGTAGTGCCGGTCATGCCTGCCAGTTTGCCCCACCGACCATCCTGACTTGCAGGTTCGCCGACCGCACATCCTGACTTTCCGACGGTGTGTACGCAGCGGAGCCGCCCCCGCCTCAGTGCCTCGCCGAACTTCGCTGTCACATCTGCCCCGGGCATACGTGCCGGCGATCGTGAACGAGCGGCGATTCCTGGTCACTTGGCGGGATAGGGCGGCCGATTGCCCTCTTGTCATGGCCTGTTAGGAGCGTTTACTTTTGCCGCTCCTGACGCTTGTCGAGGGGGCACCTTCATGGCCGTACGCGGCCGGCACCGCCGGTATCAGCCGAACAGGATCAACCGCGCCTCACTCACCGTCACGGTGGGCGGTGCCGGGATGGCGATACCGCTCATCGGTACCGGCGTCGCGAACGCGGCAGACGTGGACACC
This sequence comes from Streptomyces sp. NPDC058697, assembly GCF_042715345.1. NCBI lineage: Bacteria > Bacillati > Actinomycetota > Actinomycetes > Kitasatosporales > Streptomycetaceae > Streptomyces > Streptomyces sp. NPDC058697. The sequence continues at coordinate 762,620 of NZ_JBHXSU010000001.1, read as the reverse complement.
TGGAACAAGGTGGCCGCCTGCGAGTCCACCAACAACTGGCAGATCAACACCGGCAACGGCTACTACGGCGGGCTGCAGTTCAGCCAGTCCACCTGGGAGGCGTACGGCGGCAGGGCCTACGCGGCACGCGCCGACCTCGCCACCAAGGACCAGCAGATAGCCGTCGCCGAGAAGGTCCTCAAGGGCCAGGGCCCCGGCGCCTGGCCGACCTGCTCGGTACGGGCGGGCCTCACCCGCGGCGGTGACACGCCCGACATCAACCCCTCGGGCAAGTCCGCCCAGACGCCCAAGCGCACCGTCCGCGACGTACAGCCGCAGACCACGCCCCAGTCGCAGGCCGGCACCGCCGAGATGTACACCGTCGTCCGCGGCGACACGCTCTCGGGCATCGCGGGCACACGCGAGGTCCCGGGCGGCTGGCGGCAGTTGTACGACGCCAACCGCAGGACGGTCGGCGCCGACCCGGACATGATCATCCCCGGTCAGCGGCTGAACCTGAAGGCGAAGGCGTCGCCGGGCGCGGGGGCCGCCTCCACCTCCGACACGTCGGAGAAGACGGAGAAGAAGCCGAAGGAGAAGGCCAAGGCCAAGGCAAGGGTCGAGGAGAAGTCGGAGAAGAGGACCCAGTCGACCACGCGCGGCCTCACCGCCCCGGTGAGCGCCGGTACGGGAACGCCGTACCACGCCGCGGGTTCCTCCTGGTCGAAGGGCTACCACACGGGCGTCGACTTCCCGGTGCCCACCGGTACGTCCGTCAAGTCGGTCGGCGCGGGCAGCGTGGTGACCGCGGGCTGGGGCGGTTCCTTCGGCTACCAGGTGGTCATCCGGCACGGCGACGGCCGCTACACCCAGTACGCCCATCTGTCGGCGATCTCCGTGAAGGCCGGGCAGAGCGTGGTGAGCGGCCAGCGCATCGGCCGCTCCGGTTCCACGGGCAACAGCACGGGCCCGCATCTGCACTTCGAGGTGCGGACGGGGCCCGGGTTCGGCAGCGACGTCGATCCGGTCGCCTACCTGCGCGCCGGTGGCGTCACGATTTGACGCTGGAGCGGATCACGACCGGGGCGGGGAGCAACGGCAGGAAGGGAAGGCCGTAGTAGCCGCCGTTGGGCCAGGACGGTTGTTCGTCGATGCCCTCGATGTCGTCCGGCGTGTCGCCGGGCGGCGGGGGCCCGTTGGACCCGGGCGGCGGCAGGAGCGCGTCCTGCCGCGCCGAGGCGGAGGCGAACATCCCGACGTGGGCGAGCGTCTCCTCCCGGGTGCGCGCCTCGTCCCGTACCCCCGCCGAGACCACCATCCGCTCCGCCGGGACAAGCTGCTCCGGTAGTGCACGGTCGGGCGGAACGGCGGCGGTCTCCTCGATGAGGCTCGGCTCGGCGGCCGGGCCCGGCTCGGTCCTGACGGCCGCGTCCGTCATCGCTCCGGCCACTGCCACTGCGGGCACAAGTGCGGGTGCGGGCACGGACACCGGCGCCGTACGCTCCGAATCGCCGATGCGCTCCGTGGTGAGCAGGATCAGACCGCCGGCGGCGACGACCCCGCAGCCCAGCGCGAGGGCGGTGCCCGTCTCGCCGTAGCGGAACGTCTCGCCGAACATCGTGAGACCGACCGCGGCCGCGACTATCGGGTTGATGACCGTCAGCGTGGCCAGCGGTGCGGCGAGGCCGGCGCCCCGGTAGGAGGCCTGCGACAGGAGCATTCCGGCGGTCGCCAGGACACCGATCACGGCGAGGCTCGGCACGTCGGCGAGCGACACACCGCCGGTCCAGTCGACCGCGACCGTCTTCGTGAACACCGACGACATACCGAAGGCGACACCCGCGGCGGTCGCGAGGAGCACGCTGCGCACGGCCGGGTGCCGGTGCACGGCGCGGGCGGCCATCATCAGGGCCACCACGGCACCGCCGGTGACCAGGGCCACCACCACACGCTGGGTGCTGTTCAGGGACTGCGAATCGGCCGTGCCGACCAGGGCGAGCAGACCGGCCAGGCCGACCGTCGCCATGATCGCGCCGCGCCACGCCGTCGCCCCGGCCCTGCGGCGTACGAAGAGGGCAGCCATCGGCAGCGCGAAGACGATGGTCAGCGCGCCCAGCGGCTGGACCAGGCTGAGCGGTCCGTAGGCGAGCGCCACGACGTGCAGGAGCCCGCCGAGGGCGTTGAGGCCGACCGCGATCCACCAGGCCAGCTGGTGCATGGGTGCGTACGTCGTGCCGGGCGTGTTCGCCGCGACCCGTTCCTGCACGATCGCCCCGCCGGCGTACGCGACGGCGGAGACGAGAGAGAGCAGCACAGACAGCACGAGTGCGTTCATGTGTCGCTCCTCCTCTGCGTGTGACGGACGTTCTCCCGAAGGCGGGGAGTCCGGTGCGACGATCGGTCGGCTTCCATGGTTAATACGATCCCTTTTGAAAGCGCCCGTGTCGTCGTACCTGAGCAGTCATTGGGTCCTACTGCCGATGGAGTACGTCTTGGGCCTAGTCCTCCCCAGGTCGGGTGACACCGGGTACAACCCCCCTAGTGGCTCCGTTATGCCCCCTTGGTGTACTTGGTCTTCGTGAACCTCGATCCGGATCTGAATCGACTCGCCTCTCTCGAAGGTTTCTTCGCCCTGCGCACGGGACGGCCGTCGCTGCCGACCCTCGCGGAGGCGTATGAGACACGAAGCGTCACCGTCGAGTCGGATCCGCTCACTTTCCGTGTCCGCAAGGTCGTACGGCTGCTGGGCGCCCCCGAGACGCGTATCGGGGTCTCGGTGGCGCAGCAGGGACTCGCCGCCCGGCTGTGGTCGGTGGCCCTGGGCGCGGCGGTCCTCTACGGAGAGATTCCCGACCTCGACCCCCGGCTGCTGCACTGGGACGCGGACGGCAGCGCGCCCGACGACCTGTGGCTGGCCGAGACACGCCCCCTGCCCGGCGACGCGGCCACCGTCCGGCGGGTCGTACAGGACGGTCATCTCGAACCCCTCGCCGCGGCGCTGCGGGCCCGGCAGCCCGTCTCCGCGGGGCTCTTGTGGGGCAACGCGGCCTCCGCGCTCGCGGGCGCCGCACGCGAACTCGACCGCTGGGCCCGCGCGGGCGGCCGCCCGGAGGTCGGCGAGAGGGCCCGCTCACTCGCAGCCGAACTCTTCGACCACCCCGACCTGCGGGACACCGGCACCCTGAACGGCACGGCGTTCCGGCGGCGCAGCTGCTGCCTCTACTACCGGGTACCCGGCGGCGGAGTGTGCGGCGACTGCTGCTTCGTACGCCCTCCCGGCCGCCTCTGAGCACGGTGGTGCCGCGACTCCGGGCACCGTGGCGGCGAGCCGCGAGGCATGCGTTCCCTCGCGCTCTTCCCCAAGGGCCACTTCTGGGTGACCATGTGGGAACCAGCCGCTGAGACAGGGGGTTCCGGGTGCGTGTGGGACTGCTTTCCCGGGAGTACCCGCCGGATGTGTACGGCGGTGCGGGGGTTCACGTCGAGTTCCTCGCCCGGGAGTTGAGGCCCCTCACCGAGCTGGACGTGCACTGCTGGGGCGAGGGCGCCGCGGGCGGAGTCGTACGCCACCGGCCCTGGCCCACGCTCGACGGCGCGAACGACGCGCTGCGCACCTTCTCCGTCGACCTCTCCATCACCGCCGCCCTCGAAGGCCGCGAGCTCGTCCACTCGCACACCTGGTACGCCAACCTCGCGGGTCACATGGCGAAGCTGCTGTACGGCATCCCGCACGTCATGACCGCGCACTCCCTTGAGCCCCTGCGCCCCTGGAAGGCCGAGCAGCTCGGCGGCGGCTACGCCCTCTCCAGCTGGGCCGAGCGCAGCGCCATCGAGTCCGCCGACGCCGTGATCGCCGTCTCCACGGCCATGCGCGAGGACATCCTCGGCTGCTACCCGTCCCTGGACCCGGCGAAGGTGCGCGTCGTGCACAACGGCATCGACACCTCCCTCTACCGGCCGGACCACGGCACGGACGTGATCGACCGCATCGGCCTCGACCCCGGCCGCCCGTACGTCCTGTTCGTCGGACGCATCACCCGCCAGAAGGGCGTGCCCCATCTGCTGCGCGCGGTACGGGACATCGACCCGGCCGCCCAGGTCGTCCTCTGTGCGGGAGCCCCCGACACACCGGAGATCGACCAGGAGTTCCGCGACCTCTTCCAGGAGCTCAGCAGCGTCCGCGAGGGCGTGCACTGGATCCCGCAGATGCTGCCGCGTGCGGACGTGATCCAACTCCTCACGCACGCCGCCGTGTTCGTCTGCCCCTCGGTGTACGAGCCCCTGGGCATCGTCAACCTGGAGGCGATGGCCTGCGGAACAGCCGTCGTGGCCTCGCGGGTGGGCGGGATTCCCGAGGTCGTCGCGGACGGCGAGACCGGGCTGCTGGTGTCCGTCGAGGACGATTTCGAGACGCAGCTGGCCCGTGCCCTCGACTCGCTGCTCGCCGATCCGCAGGCCGCCCGGCGCATGGGCGAGGCGGGGCGGGAACGGGCGGTGCGGGAGTTCGGCTGGGACGCGGTGGCCCGGCGGACCGTCCAGCTGTACAAGGAAATCCTCAAACAGGGGTAGCCCGCGGGCGCGGATCGCCCGTCCACGGGGGTAGTCCTCTGGCAGGTGTAGTTCAAGAACGTGGCCCGAACCGGGCGGTAGAGGGGCGGCGGCATGCGACGCGGTGGACCTTCGGTACTGGGAATCGTCCTGGCGGGCGGCGAGGGCAAGAGGCTGATGCCCCTGACCGCCGACCGGGCGAAACCCGCGGTGACTTTCGGCGGAACGTACCGCCTCGTGGACTTCGTACTCTCCAACCTCGTCAACGCCGACATCCTGCGCATCTGCGTCCTGACGCAGTACAAGTCGCACTCGCTCGACCGGCACATCACCACGACCTGGCGGATGTCCAGCCTGCTCGGCAACTACGTGACGCCGGTCCCGGCCCAGCAGCGGCTCGGCCCGCGCTGGTACCTGGGCAGCGCCGACGCGCTTCTGCAGTCGCTGAACCTCGTGCACGACGAACAGCCCGACTACATAGCGGTGTTCGGCGCCGACCACGTCTACCGCATGGACCCGCGGCAGATGCTGACCCAGCACATCGACAGCGGCGCCGGAGTGACCGTCGCGGGCATCCGCGTGCCCCGGACCGAGTCCTCGGCCTTCGGTGTCATCTCTCCCGGGACGGACGGCCAGAGCGTCCGGGGCTTCCTGGAGAAGCCCGCCGACCCGCCGGGCCTCCCGGACGACCCGGAGTGCGTCTTCGCGTCCATGGGCAACTACATCTTCACCACCAAGACCCTGGTGGAGGCGCTGCACCGGGACGCCGAGGACGAGAACTCCGTGCACGACATGGGTGGTTCGATCCTGCCGACGCTCACCGACCGCGGTGAAGCCCAGCTGTACGACTTCAGCCAGAACCACGTGCCCGGTGAGACGGTCCGTGACCAGGGTTACTGGCGGGACGTCGGAACCCTCGACGCGTACTACGACGCCCACATGGACCTCATCGCCGAGCGGCCCGCCTTCAACCTCTACAACCGCAGCTGGCCCATCTACACCCACTCCGGCCAGCTGTCGCCGGCCCGCTTCAACGCCGGCGGCATGGCGAGCGAGTCCATCATCAGCGCGGGCTGCCTGATCCGCGGCCAGGTCACCCGGTCGGTCCTCTCGCCGGGTGTCGTCATCGATCCGGGCGCGGTCGTCCAGGGCTCGGTGCTGCACGACAACGTGCACGTGGGGCGGGGTGCGGTCGTGCGCGGCGCGGTCCTCGACAAGAACGTACAGGTGCCCCCGGGGGCGACGATCGGCGTCAACCCGGAGCGGGACCAGGAGCTCTACACGGTCTCCAAGGGCGGCGTGATCGGGCTCGGGAAGGGCCAGCACGTGTCGTAGCGGCCGGGCGCGTTGGGCTGCCGGGGTGGCAATGGCGCGGCCCACCCCGGCAGGTCCGGGGTGACGGGCGGGCCGAGCGGTCTTATAAGTACGACCGCACGGTGATCGAGCCCGACACGGAGGACCTGCGTATGAGATGGACCGGACGCCCGCGCCCGCGTACGGCGGCGGTGATCGCTGCCGCCCTGCTCGGGCTGGGCGGCGGGCTCACCGCTCCCGCCGTCCGGGCCGCCGAGCCGGGGGAGGGCCGCCTCACCGAGCTGGTCAACCCGTTCATCGGCACCCAGAACGAGGGCAACACCTTCCCGGGCGCCGCCGTGCCCTTCGGCATGGTCCAGCTGTCCCCGGACACCGGGCACAACACCGGCTACGACTACTCGCAGCGCCACATCCGCGGCTTCTCCCTCGTCCACCTGTCCGGTGTCGGCTGTCGCCTCGGCGGGGATCTGCCGGTCCTGCCGACCACGGGTGACGTCACACAGACCGACTACGCGAAGTACGCCGCCGAGTTCGGCCACGACTCGGAGAGGGCGAGCCCCGGCCACTACAAGGTCGGCCTGAAGAGCGGCATCGACGCCGAGCTGACGGCCACCGCGCGCACGGGTGTGCAGCGCTACACCTTTCCGGCCACGGACAAGGCGAACGTCCTCCTGAACGCCGGCCAGTCGCTGCACAAGACCGTCTCGACGACGATCGAGATCCTGGACGACCGCACCGTGCGCAGCACGATCACCGGCAGCGGCTTCTGCCGGGCCACCGGGCCGTACACCGTGCACACCCTCACCCGCTTCGACCGGCCGTTCACCACGTCAGGCACCTGGCAGGGCGACACGGTCACCGAGGGCTCGACGCGCTCGGCCGGCACGGGCCGCAACGGCGCGTACCTGCGCTTCGACACCACGAGGGACCGCACGGTCGAGGCGACCACGGCCCTGTCGTACGTGGACGCGCGCGGTGCGGCCGTGAACCTCCGCTCCGAAGGCGGCCGTTCCTTCGACAGTGTCCGGGACTCGGCGCGGCGGGCCTGGGAGGACCGGCTCGACGACGTACGGGTGCGAGGCGGCGAGGAGACGCTGCGGCGCACCTTCTACTCCTCTCTCTACCGGTCCTTCCTCGCCCCGAACATCGGCAGTGACGCGGACGGCCGCTACACCGGCTGGGACAGGAAGATCCACAGGGAGAAGGGCTTCACCTACTACCAGAACTGGTCGCTGTGGGACACATACCGCACCCAGGCACAGCTCCTCGCCCTGCTCGCGCCGCGTGAGTCGCGTGACATGGCGCTCTCCGTCCTGAAGATCGACGAGGAGGGCGGCTGGCTGCCCAAGTGGGGCTACGGGACGATCGAGACCAACATCATGACCGGCGACCCGGTCACCCCGTTCCTCACCAACGCCTACCAGCAGGGCCTGCTGGACGGGCACGAGGAGCGGACCTACCGGGCGCTGAAGAAGAACGCCGACGGGGTGCCGCCAGCCGATTCGCCCGCGCTGGGACGGGAGGGCAACAAGGAGTACATCGCCGACGGATTCGTGCCCCGCCTCAAGGGGCGCCCGCACGCCAAGCCCGGCGACTCGGACTACGACCACGGGGCGTCCGCGACGCTGGAGTACGCCCTGTCCGACGCGATGCTCGCCCAGATGGCACGGGACCTCGGGCACGAGGCGGACGCCGAGCGGTACGCCGCCCGCGCCCAGAACTACCGCCGGATCTTCGACCCCTCGACCGGCTTCTTCCGGGCCCGGGACGCCTCGGGCGCCTTCACGGGCGCGGCCGATCCGGCCCGGACCGAGGGATTCCACGAGGGCACGTCCTGGCAGTACCAGTGGCTCGTTCCGCAGGACCTGCCCGGGATGATCGACCTGATCGGCGGCAGAAAGGCCGCGAACGACCGGCTCGACGCGTTCTTCGCCTACGACCGGCTGATGCAGGACCCCGCGAAGACGGCCCGCGAGGTGTGGGTCAACGGGCCGTACGCCTACTACAACGCCGACAAGTACAACCCCCAGAACGAGCCCGACCTGATCGCCCCCTACACCTATCTGTCGACCGGCACGCCCTGGAAGACCACCGACGTGGTGCACGCCGCGCTGACCCTCTTCACGGACGCGCCGACCGGCATGACCGGAAACGACGACCTGGGGACCATGTCCGCCTGGCACGTCCTGTCGGCCATCGGGATCTTCCCGGTGCAGCCCGGATTCGACACCTGGGGCCTGTCCACACCGGTCTTCGAACGGGTCGACCTGGCCCTCGACCGCCGCTACCACCCGCTCGGCGCGCTGACCGTGACGGCGGGACCGGACGTCTCCGACGGACGCCGGTACATCCGGTCCGTACGCGGTGACGGGGCCGCGCACGACCGTACGTACCTGACGACCGACGAGCTGCACGGCATCCGCGAGCTCGCCTTCACGGTGGGCGGGAAGCCGTCCGGCTGGGGCACGACCCCGGACGCCGCGCCGCCCGTACTGAAGTGACATCGCCCACTCAGCCGACCCCATAGGCCACACGAGTCCCGCCACCGCCATCGGTGGCGGGACTTAATCTGCTGTTAACTGAGCGTAGCTTGATCGTACTTGACCGTAATCGCCTGCCCAGGATTGACTGCTGGCTCACCCGTCGTCGACGCGAGAGCCGACCCCTTGACCTCTGACCTTCTCGCACCACTCGACCTGGCGTTCTGGAACATCGAGTCCGCGGAGCACCCGATGCACCTCGGGGCCCTCGGGATCTTCGCGGCCAACTCGCCCGCCGCGGCCGCGCACGCGGCCGACCTCCTCGCGGCCCGCGCGGTCGGCGTCCCCGGACTGCGGATGCGGATCCGCGACATCTGGCAGCCGCTCGACCTGCGGCAGCCGCTGGCCTTCGCCTTCGGCGGCGCGGCCCGCGAACCCGCGACCGACTTCGAACCCTTCGACCACATCCGGCTGCACGCGCCCGTCGCGGACTTCCACGCCGCCGCGGGCGCCATCATGCAACGCCCCCTGGAGCGCGGAAAGCCCCCGTGGGAAGCCCATGTCGTGCCCGGCGTGGACGGCACCTCGTTCGCCGTGCTCTTCAAGTTCCACCACGCCCTGGCCGACGGACTGCGGGCACTGACGCTCGCCGCGGCGCTCATGGACCCCATGGACATGCCGACGCCCCGCCCCCGCCCCAAGGAGGCCTCGCGCGGCTTACTCCCCGACGTGCGCAAGCTGCCCGGACTCGTCCGCGGCACGCTCTCCGACGTGGGCCGGGCCCTCGACATCGGCGCCTCCGTGGCCCGCGCCACCTGGGGCGTACGCTCCTCCTCCGCCCTGGTCTCCGAGCCGACCGGCACCCGCCGCGTCGCGGGCGTGAACGTGGACCTCGACGAGATCCACAAGATCCGCAAGAGCGTCGGCGGCACCGTGAACGACGTGCTGATCGCCGTCGTCGCAGGCGCCCTGCGCCGCTGGCTGGACGAGCGCGGCGACGGCAGCGAGGGTGTGGCGCCCCGGGCCCTGATCCCCGTCTCGCGGCGCCGCCCGCGCACCGCCCACCCGCAGGGCAACCGGCTCTCCGGCTACTTGATACGGCTTCCCGTCGACGACCCGGACCCGCTCGGACGGCTCGACACGGTCCGAAGGGCGATGGACCGCAACAAGGACGCCGGCCCCAACCGCGGTGCGGGCGCCGTCGCGCTGCTCGCCGACCATGTGCCGGCGCTCGGCCACCGGCTCGGCGGACCCGTCGTCGGCCAGGCCGCCCGGCTGCTCTTCGACATCCTGGTCACCAGCGTGCCGCTGCCCAGCCTCGGCATGAAGCTCGGCGGCTGCCCGCTCACCGAGGTCTACCCCCTCGCGCCGCTGGCCCGCGGCCAGTCCCTCGCGGTCGCGGTCTCCACCTTCCGCGGACGCGTCCACTACGGGCTCGTCGCCGACGCGGAGGCCGTACCCGACCTCGACCGGTTCGCCAAGGCGCTCACCGCCGAGGTGGAGGAACTGCTCGCCGCCTGCATGCCCTGAGGCGCCGATTCCGGGTCCCGTGGACCGCCCGCCACGGGCCCGGAAGAGACCGGTGATCATCTCGGGTTTGGTGCCTGTGCCCTGCGCTCCGTAAAATTCCGCCTTCGAAAGCGAACGCGGTTCGAGCGCGGCGCGGAACCCTAGGAACGGCAACGGCGATGACGGTGACAGAGGACAGCCAGGCGGCCCCCGCCGTGGACACGGCAGAGGCCCCGGACGGCTCGTACGGTCCCGGTATCGACCCGGAGCGGCTGGCCGTCTGCCTCAGCGTGCTCGACGAACTCGAGAAGATCGAGGTCGACCACCCCGACGCCATCGCCGTGCGCCGCGCCACCGCGGGCGTCTACCGCACGGTCAAGCAGCGCCGCCGCCAGGAGCGCCGGGCCGCCAAGACCGCCCACGACAAGGCGGTCACCGAGGCCACGGCCACCGGCTCCGCCCAGCGCATCGACGACGAGACCGAGGGCATCCTGCCGTCGTCGGTGACGGACGAGGGCCAGATCGCGGGGATACTCCAGCGCCCCCGCTCCTGCTACATCTGCAAGGCGCGGTACGTCGAGGTCGACTACTTCTACCACCAGCTCTGCCAGAACTGCGCCGCCGAGAACCGCACCCGCCGCGACGCCCGCACCGACCTCACCGGCAAGCGGGCGCTGCTCACCGGCGGGCGCGCCAAGATCGGCATGTACATCGCCCTCCGGCTGCTCCGGGACGGCGCGCACACCACGATCACCACGCGCTTCCCGAACGACGCCATCCGCCGCTTCAAGGCCATGCCCGACAGCGACGAGTGGATCGGCCGCCTGAAGATCGTCGGCATCGACCTGCGCGACCCCGCCCAGGTCGTCGCGCTCGCCGACTCCGTTGCCGCCGAGGGCCCGCTCGACATCCTGATCAACAACGCGGCCCAGACCGTACGCCGCTCCCCGGGCGCCTACAGCGAGCTGCTCGCCGCCGAGTCGGGACCGCTGCCCACCGGTGAACTGCCGCCCGCCGAGGTGATCGGCACCTTCGGCTCCGGAGCCGTGTCCGCGCTTCCGGTGGCCGGGGGCGGCGCGCTGACCGCGAAGGAGGTCACAGACCTGGCGCTGGTGTCCGGCTCCGCGTCCCTGGAGCGGATCGCCGCCGGTACGGCCATCGACGCGGGCGGCCTCGTGCCCGACCTGCACGACACCAACAGCTGGATCCAGGCCGTCGAGGAGGTCACGCCGGTCGAGCTCCTGGAGGTCCAGCTCTGCAACTCGACCGCGCCGTTCATCCTCATCAGCCGGCTGCGGGCGGCGATGGCGGCGGCTGGGGCCGACCGGACGTACATCGTGAACGTCTCCGCCATGGAGGGCGTCTTCAACCGCGGCTACAAGGGTGCGGGCCATCCGCACACCAATATGGCCAAGGCCGCGCTCAACATGCTCACGCGCACCAGTGCGCAGGAGATGTTCGAGAAGGACCGCATTCTGATGACCGCGGTCGACACCGGGTGGATCACCGATGAGCGGCCGCATCCGGACAAGATGCGGCTCGCTGACGCGGGGTTTCACGCGCCGCTCGATCTGATCGACGGGGCGGCTCGGGTGTACGACCCGATCGTTCGGGGGGAGCAGGGCGAGGACCTGTTCGGGGTGTTCTTGAAGGACTACGCGCCCGGTAAGTGGTGAGTCCGCGGGTGTGTGGGGGCTGGTCGCGCAGTTCCCCGCGCCCCTTGAGGGGCGCCCCTGCCGCCCGGGGTCGCCGTGTGCGCTGCGCGTACCCTCGTGCCGCCGTCCACCAGTAGGTCCGTTCCCGTGATCCACTCCGCCGCGTCCGAGGCCAGCCAGACCACCGCCCTCGCGATGTCCTCCGGTTCGCCGATGCGGCCCAGGGGGAGGCCGGACGCGAGGTCGTCCTCGGACTGTTCCCATACGAAGCGGGCCATCTCGGTGCGGACGAGGCCGGGGGAGACGGAGTTGACCCGGACCCCGGGGGCCAGTTCGCCCGCGAGCTGCTGGGTGAGGTGGAGCAGGGCTGCCTTCGTCGTGGAGTAGGCGCCGACGTTCGGGCCCACGTGCGTGGCGCCCTCGGTGCAGATGTTGATCACCGAGCCGCCGTGGTCGGCCATCCAGGCCCGCCACGCGTACTGGACCAGCCGCAGCGGTGCCTCGACATTGACCGTGAACGCCTCGCGCCAGAGGTCCGGGTCGGCCTCCATGAGTCGGCCGTACGGCTGGTTGGTCGCCGCGTTGTTCACCACGATGTCGATACGGCCGAACTCGTCCATCGCCAGCTCGGTCAGCTCGCGCAGATGCGCCGGGTCCGCGACGGTGCCCGCGATCCCCACGCCACCCAGCGCGGCGGCGGCACGGCGTACGTCCTCGGCACCCCGGCCCGTGACACACACCCGAGCCCCCGCGGCCACGAGCCCCTCGGCGACGGCCAGGCCGATCCCGCGCGAGGCCCCGGTGACGACGGCGACCCTGCCCTGAAGTCCGTACGGCGACGTCATCCGCGTACGGTCTCATGACGGGCCGTCAGTCAACAGGCCTGCGTCGGAGCGTGCTCGACCGGTGGGCGGGTGGCCGTCAGCCGACGGTCCTGGGCCGTGCGTGACGTGCCGCGACCAGCTCCAGTACCGTGCGCCAGTCCTCCAGGACTCCGGCGTCCAGGCCGGACGCCCACGAGGCCTCGTCCGCCTGCCGCAAGGTCTGGACGTCCTCCATGACCGGATCGTCCTCCCACCCGTCCCGGTGGAGGCGTACGAGACGGGAGACGCGCTCGCCGAGCAGCGGGCGGACCGTGTCGGCCGCGTGGTCCGCGTGCCCCGCGACATCACCGGGCCTCAACAGCTGCCCGATGACATGGACCAGGCCTGCCACCTGGAGTTCCTTGTCGGCGGGGCGACTTCGACGCAGCAGCGCCGCGGTCTGCAGCGCGTGGTCGTGGAGATCGACCGGAGCGCCGCCGTGGCCGGCGGTGTTCCGGGACCCTCGGCAGGCGTGCAGCAGATCCATCAGCTCTTCGACACTGCGCAGCTCCATGCGCCAGTCCTCCCTGCGGGCGAGAAAGGCCGTTGCCACGCGTCAGCAGATCATGGCCAGCTTTCAACCGAACCAACGGGAACTGAACTGCGAGCCGTGGAATGCCCCCGGATGCCCCGGCCCCCGCCCCGGGCTTCGGTTCCCGGGGCGGGGCGCCCGTCTCGGTGGCCTCGGCTCAGTGCCCTCGGTCGATCCACTCCTGAAGGTGCGGGGCCTCGGCGCCGACCGTCGTCGCGTCGCCGTGGCCCGTACGGACCGCCGTCTCCGGGGGAAGGGCGAGCAGCCGCGTCCGGATCGACTCGACGATCGTCGGGAAGTGGGAGAACGACCGGCCCGTCGCGCCCGGGCCGCCCTGGAACAGGGTGTCCCCGGTGAAGACCGTGCCCAGCTCAGGGGCGTACAGACACACCGCGCCCGGTGCGTGTCCCGGCGTGTGCAGGACGGTCAGCTCCACGCCCGCGACGGAGAGCCGCTGTCCGTCGGTGAGTTCTCCGTCCGGCAGACGGTCCGGGTGGGTCTGCTTCCACAGCGGGAGGTCGTCCGGGTGGAGCAGGATCGGAGCCCCGGTGCGGGCCGCGAGGGCGGGGGCCGCGTCGATGTGGTCGTTGTGGGCGTGGGTGCAGACGATGGCCCTCAGCGTGCGGTCGCCGAGCGCCTCGGCGATGGCGTCGGCGTCGTGCGCCGCGTCGATGACCACCGCCTCGGAGTCGTCACCCACGATCCAGACGTTGTTGTCGACGTCCCAGGTGCCGCCGTCCAGGCTGAACGTGCCCGATGTGACCAGATGCTCGATACGGGCCGCCGTCACAGCTCCACCACCGAGCGCAGGACGTCGCCCTGGTGCATGCGGTCGAAGGCCTGCTCCACCGCGTCCAGTTCGATCGTCTCCGTGACGAAGGCCGCCAGGTCGAGGCGGCCCTGCTGGTGGAGGTCGATCAGCATCGGGAAGTCGCGGGAGGGAAGGCAGTCGCCGTACCAGGACGACTTGAGGGCGCCGCCGCGGCCGAAGACGTCCAGCAGGGGCAGCTCCAGCTTCATCTCCGGTGTCGGCACACCGACCAGGACCACCGTGCCCGCGAGATCCCGGGCGTAGAACGCCTGCTTGTACGTCTCGGGACGGCCGACCGCCTCGATGACGACATCGGCGCCGAAGCCGCCGGTCAGCTCCCGGATCGCCTCGACGGGGTCCGTCTCCTTGGAGTTGACCGTGTGGGTGGCGCCCATCGTGCGGGCCTTCTCCAGCTTCCGGTCGTCGATGTCGACGGCGATGATCCGCGCGGCGCCCGCGAGGTTCGCACCGGCGATCGCCGCGTCCCCGACGCCGCCGCAGCCGATGACGGCCACCGAGTCGCCACGCCCCACGTTGCCGGTGTTGATGGCGGCGCCGATGCCGGCCATCACACCGCAGCCGAGGAGGCCCGCCACCGCGGGGGACACCGACGGGTCGACCTTGGTGCACTGGCCGGCCGCGACCAGGGTCTTCTCGGCGAAGGCACCGATGCCCAGGGCGGGGGAGAGCTCCGTGCCGTCCTCCAGGGTCATCTTCTGCTTGGCGTTGTGCGTGTTGAAGCAGTACCAGGGGCGGCCGCGCAGACAGGCGCGGCACTGGCCGCACACCGCACGCCAGTTGAGGACGACGAAGTCGCCGGGTGCCACATCGGTGACGCCCTCGCCGACCGACTCCACCACACCGGCCGCCTCGTGGCCGAGAAGGAAGGGGTAGTCGTCGCTGATGCCGCCCTGCTTGTAGTGCAGGTCGGTATGACAGACCCCGCAGGCCTGCACCTTCACGACGGCCTCGCCGGGACCCGGGTCCGGGATGAGAATCGTCCGGATCTCCACCGGTTCGTTCTTGCCGGGGGCGATGACACCGCGTACCTGCTGGGCGGCCATGTCGGCTCCTTCGCGTGGACAATGGGGCGTTGATCATGTTGGCACAGGGCCGGTCGAGTGGATCCGAGCCTGTGGACAACCGAGTGAAACACGCCCGACCGGGGCCTGAACGGACCCTGAAAGACTTCAGACGGTTACACCTTGTTTTCAGCCCCATCGAGCGGACGTCCGCTCATTTGGTTACCCTGTACGGGACGGACAGCTTATTTGGGTCCCACCCACACCCACGGTCCGTCCCGGGACAAGCCGGTCACCACGGCCTGCTCTCATATGAGTTGACTGGCGCCACCGCGTCCGATCTGCCTCTACTCAGACCCGAGCGGGCGTCAGGCGACCAGTAGCAGAGTGGTCCTGCACGCCCCGAGGGTGACCGACACAAAAGGAGTGCGCGGTGACACCGGAGAAGACGAATCTCGATCAGGGCCCCAAGGAACGTACGGAGCTCGCAGGCCGGGCCGAGAAGCTCGGCAGCCTCGACGTCTGGGCCAGGTCCGCACCCATCCGCCTGGCGGGCTACGAGGACGACCTCGCCGAGCCCCACATCCTGCCCAGCGTGGACTGACCGCCCAGGTTTACCGCAGGACCCGCACGATCGCTGATCGGCATGGGCGTGCAAGACTCACGTCCATGCTGATCAGAGAAGCCGCGGCCGGTGACTGGCCGCGGATCTGGCCTTTCTGGCACCGCATCGTCGCCGCCGCCGAGACCTACGCGTGGGACCCGGACACGTCCGAGGAGGACGCCCGCGCTCTGTGGATGGCCCCGGGCAAGCGTGTGTACGTCGCCGAGGACGCCACCGGAGCGGTGGTCGGCTCCGCCTACGTCACCCCCAACTACGGCGGCCCCGCCTCCCACATCGCCAACGCCGCCTTCATGGTCGACCCCGCCCAGTCGGGCCGCGGCATCGGCCGGGCCCTGGCCAACCACATCCTGGAGTCGGCCAAGGCCGACGGCTACCGGGCGATGGTCTTCAACGCCGTCGTCGAAACCAACCCCGCCGTCAACCTCTGGCTCTCCCTCGGCTTCACCATCGTGGGCACGATCCCGGACGCCTACGACCATCCGACGCACGGACGGGTGGGCTTGCACGTGATGCACCGGGTCCTCTGACCGACGGGGGGACGGGGCGTAGGGCTGATCTCGGGGCTGCGGGCCGCATGCGCCTTCTTGCGCCGGGCACGGGCAACTGCCGTTTTGAGGGCCGCGGGCAGCACCTTTCTCACTCGGGCCCCGGGCAACCCCCATGCTTTTAGGGGCGCGGGGAACTGCGCGACCAGCCCCCACGCACCCGCAGCCGACCTACAACCCTCCCCCCGCACCCCCCAGCGGAGCCGTCCGCGTCCAAGGCCGCAACTCCTCCAACTGCCCCGCCAACTCCAACAACACCGCCTCACTACCGGGCCGCCCCACCAGCTGGACAGCACCCGGCACCCCCGAGGGCAACGTCCCGAACGGCACGGCCACAGCCGGCCACCCCGTCAGATTCCACGGCGGCGTCAACGGCGAACAGTTCGTGTTGACCAACACATTCCGCAGCCACCCCCGCCGGTGCCACTCCGCCGCCGCGGGCCCCCGCCGGGCAAGGGCGGGCGTCAACAACACCTCGTGCTCCGCGAAGAACGGCTCGAACCGCTTCCGCAACTGCTCCCGCCGCACCCCACCCCGCACAGACCCCACAAACCGCCGCCCCAAGGCCGCATGCACCCGGGTCCGCCGAGCCAGCCGCCGCGGATCGAGCCCCTCCGCATCCACCGCCGTCCCCGCGGTCCAGTGCGCGAGCGAGGTAGTCCCCAGCCACACGGGATACGGCGGATCCGCCCGCCGGACCCGATGCCCCGCACCCGCCAGCAACTCGCCCGCCTCACGGGCCGCGTCGGCGTAGGGCCGGCTGACGGTAACCCCCACCAGAGGACTCCGCACGGAGACGGCGACCGTCCGGGTGACGGATTCCCCGGCCCGTACGACACCGCTCGCGGCCTCGGCCCCCGTCGCGCCTGCCGTTCCGGCCAGGACCGAGAACATCAGCCGCGCGTCCTCGACCGTCGTCGCCAACGGCCCGTTCTCGGACATCCCGAACCAGTCACCGTGGCCGATGCCCGCAGGGACGACGCCATGCCCCGGCTTCAGCCCGATCAGCCCGCAGTTGGCGGCGGGTATGCGCAGCGACCCCATGCCGTCGTTGCCGAGCGCGATGGGCACCATGCCGGCGGCGACCGCGGCCGCGCTGCCACCGGACGAGCCGCCCGCGGTGCGCGTGGTGTCCCACGGATTGCGGGCCGTGCCGTACACGCCCTCCGTGGTGCCGAAGACGCAGAGTTCAGGGCAGTTCGTCAGCCCCACCACGACCGCGCCCGCCGCCCGCAGCCGCGCCACGGTGACATGGTCCTCGTCGGCCGGAGTGTCGGGGCTCGCGGCGGTGCCGTTGCGGGTGGACTCGCCCCGTACGGCCAGATTGTCCTTGACCGCCACCGGTACGCCCGCGAGGGGGAGTTCGGCCAGGTCGGCGCGGGCCGCCACCGCGTCCGCCTCGGCGAGCGCCGCCGTCGCGCGCAACGTCCGGAAGGCACCCACGCGGGCGTCGAGCAGCTCGATCCGGGCGAGATGCTCGGCCACCACCTCGCGGGGCGTGACCCGCTTCTCCCGTACTGCGGCGGCGATCTCGGCGGCGGTCCGGCCGGCCCAGCTGGTCACGATGGCTCCTCGGGGGCGTGTGATTACCGGTGAGTACGAGCGAGTACGAGGAGCACTGTGCCCCGGCGCGGGGCATCCCGTCGAGAGCCGCCGCGCTTGGACATTCGCTCCGGTCCTCTTGGACTTTTCGCGCCGAGGCCGTCCCGCTCCTCGCGCGGAGTGGCAGGTCATCCGACCACTGGGTCAACTTGGCTGAGTTCAGACCCCATTGACAGGCCCTGAAGCCAGCCCAATCATCACACCTCCGATGATTGGGAGGTGCCCGTGCGTACGGATGCCAGGAGTACGTATCCAAGACGGTCCAGGCTGGTCGGCGTCGTGGCGGCGCTGCTGCTGCTCGCGGCCCCGGTCCCGGCGGCCCAGGCGGCCGGCGGGACCGAGGAGGCCGGCCCGGCGACCCCGGTCACCGTGCCCGCGCTGTCCGGCTGGGCGCCGGAATCCGGACAGTACGTCTACGGCCGCGGTACGCGTCTGGTGGCGGACGGGAAGGCCGAGCGCCGCGTCGCCGACACCCTCGCCGACGACCTGCGGGCGGCGGGCCACGGCAGTGTCCCCGTCGTCGGCGGGGGAGCGCGTACGGGAGACATCGTTGTCGATGTCGCACCGCAGCGGGCCGCGCTCGGCAAGAAGGGGCCCGGCGAGAAGGGGCTCGGCAAGGAGGGGTACGAACTCCGCGCGGGCAAACGCCTGTCGGTGACGGGCGCCACCGAGACCGGCGCCTTCTACGGCACCCGGACCATCCTCCAACTCCTCGCCCAGGGCGACCGGTTGCCCGCCGGACGCACTGTCGACGTGCCGCAGTACGAGGAGCGCGGCGTCGGCGTCTGCGCCTGCTACATCCACATCACGACGGACTGGCTGGAGAACCTCGTACGCGACATGGCGTACAACAAGCTCAACCAGCTGCTGCTCGAACTGAAGGTGAAGAGCGACGCGCACCCCGAGGCCAACACCTGGGGCTACTACACCAAGGACGAGATACGACGCCTCGTCGCCCTCGGCGAGAAGTACCACGTCACGATCATCCCGGAGATCAACTCCCCGGGGCACATGGACCCTTGGATCGAGAACCGCCCGGATCTCCAGCTCACCGACTCCGACGGCAACAAGCAGCCGTCCCGGCTCGACATCACGCGCCCCGAGGCCTTCGCCTACTACACGAGCCTGATGGACGAGTACGCGGAGGTCTTCAAGGCCGACTCGTGGCACATGGGCGCCGACGAGTACATGCTCGGCTCCGACTTCGCCAAGTACCCGCAGGTCCTGGAGTACGCCCGGGCGAAGTACGGCGCGAACGCAACGCCCCAGGACGCGTTCATCGACTTCGTCAACCGTGTCCACGACTACGCGGCGGGCAAGGGCAAGAAGCTGCGCATCTGGAACGACGGGCTCACCGGCGCCAACACCGTGCCCGTCACGGCCGGGACGACGGTCGAGCACTGGCTGAACGTGGCGACGAAGCCCAGCCAACTCCGCGCCCAGGGCTACCCGTTGATGAACGCGGCCTACGCCCTCTACCTCGTGCGCGGCGGCTTCCACTCGGACACCAAGGGCCTGTACGACCAGAGTTGGGACCCGCGCAGCTTCGAGGGCGAGAAGCTCGCCTCACGTGAGGGCATCACCGGGGCGAAGATCAGCCTCTGGCCCGACAACGGGCGCGGCGAGACCGAGAACGAGGTCGCGGAGGACACCGACCCGGCCCTTCGTCACGTCGCCCAGGCCACCTGGGGCAGCCCCCACCCGGACGCCACGTACGCGGAGTTCACCGACCGCGCGGCAGCCGTGGGCCACGCGCCCGGATGGCGGGACCTCACCCGAGTGCCGGTCGCGGACGGCACGTACACCTTCCGCGCGGGGACCGCGGCCGTGACGGCCGAGGTGAAGCGCACCCCGGACGGCTACGTGACCTTGAGGACCGCGAACGGCTGTCTAGAAGTACGCGGCGGCAAGCTCACCCTCAATGTGCCGCTCCGGCCCGGTGTCGAGGTGTCCCGGCAGACCTGCGACCCCGAGAACACCCTGCAGCGCTGGCAGTTGGCGCCCGCGCAGGACGGCTACCGGCTCGTCAACGCGATCACGCAGATGGCGGTGCACGTGACCGACGGCGGTCGCCTCGTGCAGTACCCGCCGGACCAACAGCGGCCCGCTGTGTGGCAGTTGACCGCCGAATGACCCGCAGAGCCGTCGCCGGCAGCCCTGTTGACCCCCTGACCTGAGGAGTCCGACCCGCATGGCAGTCTCCAGACGTCTCTTCGTCACGGCCGCCGCCTCGCTCGTGGCGTCGAGTGGTACGTCCCTGGCCCTGGCGTCCTCGGCATCCGCCTCCCCTTCCGCACCCGACTCCACGGCTTCCGCTTCGGCCGAAGAACCGTGGTACCGAATCCCCGTAAGCCCCGACGACACCCCGGAGGAACTGGTCCGCAAGGCCTCCCAAGTGCGGCCCACGGAACGGCAGATCGCCTGGCAGGCCCTCGAACGCACCGCGTTCCTGCACTTCGGCGTGAACACCTTCACCGGCCTCGAATGGGGCATGGGGGACGAGGACCCCGACCTCTTCCAGCCGGTCGGCCTCGACACCGACCAGTGGGCCCGCGCCCTGCGCGACGGCGGGTTCAAGCTCGCCATCCTCACCGTCAAGCACCACGACGGCTTCGTGCTCTACCAGTCCCGCTACACCAACCACTCGGTGGCGTCGAGCAGTTGGCAGGGCGGACAGGGCGACGTCCTGCGCTCTTTCGCAGACTCGATGCGGCGCCACGGCATCAAGGTCGGCGTCTATATCTCCCCGGCCGACGAGAACCAGTACCTGCACGGCGTGTACGCCAACGGCAGTGCCCGCTCCGAGCGCACCATCCCCACCCGGGTCCCGGGTGACGACCGCCCGGACGGACCCACCTTCACGCTCCCGGCCACCGACTACGGCGCCCATATGCTCGACCAGCTCTACGAGGTCCTCACCGAGTACGGGCCCGTCGACGAGGTCTGGTTCGACGGCGCCCAGGGCCGTATCCCGCCGGACAAGGTCGAGAAGTACGACTGGGACAGCTGGTACACGCTGATCCGGACGCTCGTGCCGGACGCCACGGTCGCCGTGTCCGGACCCGACGTGCGCTGGGTCGGCAACGAGGGCGGCTTCGCCCGTGAGAACGAGTGGAGCGTCGTCCCCGTCCAGGAGAAGGACAACGGGCGCATGGACTTCGCGCTCTCGTACGACGCACCCGACATGGGCGGCCGGGACGCCCTGGTTGCCGCGCAGCCCGTCGCCGACTACCTCCAGTGGTGGCCGGCCGAGGCAGACGTCTCCATCCGCGACGGCTGGTTCTACCACGCCGACCAACAGCCCAAGTCGGTCCAGCAGTTGACGGACATCTACTTCGGCTCGGTGGGCCGCAACGCGGTACTCCTGCTCAACATCCCACCGGACAAGCAGGGGCTCCTCCCGGCCGCCGACGTCACCCGCCTACGCGAGTTCCGCGAACGAATCGACCGCGAACTGCCGGAGGACCTGGCCCGCGGCGCCCGGGTCACCACCTCCCCGGGCACGATCACGGTCGACCTCGGCCGGACCCGCGAGGTGGACCGGATCCGCCTCGCGGAGGACATCCGCCACGGTCAACAGGTGGAGAGCTTCGTGGTCGAGACCCACACCGAGGGAGCCTGGAAGCGCGTCACAGGCTCGGGCACACTCGGCGCGAGCCGCATCCTGCTCCTGCCGACTCCCGTACGGGCGAGGCACTGGCGTGTACGGGTAACACAGTCACGTCAACGGCCGCACCTGGCCCAGTTCGCCCTGTACCGCTCGCGAACCTGATTCCCGCAGTCCAGGGCGCGCCCGTTCAGCAGGGCGCGCCCCTTCAGGGGCGCGGGGAACTGCGCGACCAGCCCCCACTGCCCCGCAGACGAAACACCACCGCCCCCGTCCTTCGCGCTCAAGCCCCGCAGGGCCCCGTACTCTCCCGAGAAATCAACCGCGGCACAGGCACCCGCACAGCCCGCGCCGGCCCCCCGTCCAGCAGCGAGGTCAACTCCTTCGCCGCGGTCCGGCCGAACTCCACCGTGTCCCGGGACAACGCCGACAGCCACGGTTTGACCATGCGGCACAGCGCCGAGTCCTCCCAGGCGACGACCGAGACGTCACCCGGCACCGAGAAGCCCAGCTCCGTCGCCGCGGCGACCCCGGCGACGGCCATCACGTCGTTGTCATAGATCAGCGCGGTCGGCGGCGAACCGCCCTCCACAACGCCGCCCCCCAGCACCCGCCGCGTGACGGCGGCCCCCTCCGCGTCCGAGTAGTCCGTGGTCACCGAGCGCACCTCCGCGAGCCCGCGCCGCTCGGCCTCGGCGCGCAGCGTACGGATCCGGCGCTCGGTGTGCGCGAGGCCGGGCAGGCCCGCGATGTGCACGATCCGGCGGTGCCCCAGCGCGGACAGCTCGTCCACGACGGCGGCCATCGCGCCCGCGTCGTCCGCCCAGACGGTGGACAGACCCGGGTGCCGCGCGTCCGGCGCACCGCCGATGACCACCGCGGGCAGCCCCAGTTCGTCCAGCAGGTCCGGGCGTGCGTCGTCAGTCCGGGGGTCGACGACCAGCACTCCGTCCACGCGGTGCTCCGCCCACCAGCGCCGGTACACCGCGCACTCGTCGTCGACGTCCTCGACGACCTGGAAGAGCAGGCCGAGATGACGCTCCGCCAGGACCTCCTGTATGCCGGAGATGAGCTGCAGGAAGAACGAGTCCACGCCCAGGGTGTCCGCGGGCCTGGCCAGGACCAGGCCGACCGTCGCCGCGCCCTCGCCGGACAGCTGGCGCGCGGCCGTGCTGGGCCGCCAGCCCAGTTGCTCGGCGACCCGGCGCACCCGGTCCCGGGTGATCTCGGAGACCCCCGGCCGGTCGTTGAGCGCGAAGGAGACCGCGCTCTCGGAGACCCCGGCGCGCTGCGCGATGTCCTTCATCGTCGGCCGGCGCGCGGGAGACCGCTTGGCTGGCAACCTTGCTCCCCATTTCAATGAAGCCCCGCTCAATGGGGCTCCGCACTAATGCGCTTGAGCTCGAACACTCTAAAGCGCATTAGTGATCGGCTGCAAGAGGCGATATGCAAGCTTGTGACCTGGACTGATGTCCAGCTAATGAATTTAGCGGGGCGGAATCCATTGACTTCCCCACCGGGATGGATGCAAGGTCTGCCCGTCACCTCCGACCACACCGTCGCAAAGGAGCCCGGTCACTGTGCGCATGCCTCGCAGAGCACTCGCCGCCGCTGTCGTCGCCCTAGCCCTGCCGCTCAGTGCCTGCGGCTCCGGGGGTGACGAGGGCGGTTCCACGGACGCCTCCGGCAAGGTCGAGGGCGACATCACCTTCCAGACCTGGAATCTGAGGGCCAACTTCAAGCCGTACTTCGAGGGCCTGATCGCGGACTTCGAGAAGAAGCACCCCGGCACGAAGGTGAAGTGGGTCGACCAGCCCGCCGAGGGCTACGCCGACAAGATCAGCGCGGACGCGGCCGGCGGCACCCTGCCCGACGTCGTGAACGTCTCGCCGGACCTCGTCGCCCCGCTCGCCAAGGCGGGACTCGCGCTCGACCTCGACAAGTCCGCCGCGAAGTACAAGAAGGAGTACCTGCCGGGCGCCTGGGCGAGCCACGAGATACCGGGCATGGAGGGCACGTACGCCTTCCCCTGGTATCTGAACACCGGCCCGCTCTTCTACAACAAGTCGCTGTTCAAGGAGGCCGGCCTGGACGCCTCGAAGCCTCCGAAGACGTACGACGAACTCTTCGACGACGCCCTGGAGTTGGCGGACAAGAGCGACGGCAAGGTCGCCACCCTCGCGAACGTGCCCACGATCGAGGACTTCGGCCGGTACGGCGTCGAGCTGATGAACAAGGAGGGCACCGCCTTCGCGTTCAACGACGCCAAGGGGGTCGAACTCCTCACCAAGTACAAGGAGTTGTACGACGCCAAGGCGCTCGACTCGCAGGCGCTGACCGCGACCCCGGAGTCGTCCGGCAAGAAGTTCCTGACCGAGGCCGTCGCCATGAACCCGGGCAGCGCCCTGGACCTCGGCAACTTCAAGAAGCAGGCGCCGAACCTCTACAAGAACATCGGCATCACCGACCAGATCACCAGCACCGGCAAGGTCAACATGTATGTGATGGGTGTGATGGTCAACGCCCAGACCAAGCGGACGCCCGCCGCGGTCGCCTTCGCGCACTTCGTCACCGACGCGCAGAACCAGATGTCGTTCGCCAAGAAGGTCGCGATCTTCCCGAGCACCGCAGGTTCGCTGGACGACCCGTACTTCACCGAGGAGGACGGCACGGACGAGACCCGCGTCCGGATCGCCGCCGCCAAGTCCCTGAAGAACGCGGTCAATTACACGCCGGTCCTGTTCAGCGAGCAGATGAAGACCGAGCTGCGGAACTCCGTCGCCAAGGCGCTGCAGGGCAAGGTGAGCCCCGAGGAAGCGCTCGACAACGCTGTCAAGGCGTGCGACCGGCTGCTCCAGCAGCAGGGCTGACCGACATGGCGAGTTCTTCCAGCACCGCGACCTCCAAGAGCGCTTCCGCCGGCATCGGGTCGGCCGGCACCGCGCGGGTGCGGCGCCAACTGCCCACCAGTCCCTGGCTGTTCGCCGCCCCGGGACTGCTGGTCGTCGGCATCTTCATCCTCTACCCGTTCGTCTCGACGCTGGTCAACGCCTTCACGGACCGCCGGACCCTGATCCCCGGCGAGTTCGTGGGTCTGGCCAACTTCCGGGAGCTGCTGCACGACGAGATGTTCTGGATCGGCCTGCGCAACAGCACGCTGTACGTCCTCGGGGTGGTCCCCGCGCTCGTACTGCTGCCCCTGCTGCTCGCGCTCCTGGTCCAGAAGAACATCCCCGGCATCGCCTTCTTCCGGTCGGCCTTCTACACCCCGGTCGTGGCGTCCATCGTCGTGGTGGGACTCATCTGGGTGTGGCTGCTCGACGAACGCGGCCTGGTGAACTCGCTGTTGGAGACGATCGGCGTCGGCAGGATCGGCTTCCTCAGCGACCAGTGGCTGCTCCTGCTGAGCGCCATGGCCGTCACGGTCTGGAAGGGCCTCGGCTACTACATGATCATTTATCTCGCCGCGCTCGCCAACGTGCCGCGCGAGCTGCACGAGGCCGCGTCGGTGGACGGCGCGGGCGCGATCCGCCGCTTCCTCACGGTCACCGTGCCCGCCGTCCGCTCCACCATGGTGCTGGTCGGCGCGCTCTCCTCGGTCGCCGCCTTCAAGGTGTTCTCCGAGGTCTACCTGATGGCCGGCCCGGACGGCGGCCCGGCGGGCGAGGACACCACGCTCGTGATGCTCGTGCAGCGCACCGGCACCGGCCTGACCGGCCGGGTCGGCTATGCCTCCGCCATCTCGGTCGTCGTCTTTGTCGTCACCGTCGCGCTGATGCTGCTCGTGCTGCGCGCCGACCGGAAGGAGGACGCGTGAGCGTCGCCGAGAAGGTGCGCGAGGCACCGGCCGCCGTGGAGGCGGCGCCCCGCCGCAAGCGCGTCACCGACGAGCACGGCCGAAACGTCCGAGTGTGGGAACTCGCCCTGCGCTACCTGCTGTTGATCGCGGTCCTCGCGCTGACCGTCGGGCCGTTCGTGTGGCAGTTGTCCACCTCGCTGAAGGGCCCGACCGAGGACATCTTCAGCTCGCCGCCCAAGTTCCTGCCGAGCGACCCGACCCTGCACAACTACGAACGGGTCGCCGAGACCATCCCCGTGTGGGACTACGCCTTCAACTCGCTGAAGGTCGCCACCGCCAACGTCGTGACGAACTGCGTCGGTTCGGCGCTCGCTGGCTACGCGCTCGCTCGGCTGCGCTACCGCGGCCGCAAGGTGACCACGCTCGTGTTCATCCTGGCGATGCTCGTGCCCGTGGAGGGCATCATCATCGCCCAGTTCACGACGATGCGTGAGCTCGGTCTGAACAACACCCTCATCGGGGTCGTCCTGCCCGGCTGCATCGGCGCGATGAACGTCCTGCTGATGCGCAACGCGTTCCTCAACCTCCCCTACGAGATCGAGGAGGCGGCCTACGTGGACGGGGCGAACGTCTGGCAGCGGTTCCTGAGGATCGCCCTGCCCTCCGTGAAGGGCACCCTCGCAGTCGTCGCGATCTTCGCCTTCATGGGCGCCTGGGACGACTTCCTGTGGCCGCTCATCGTGCTCAGCGACCCGGACAAGTTCACCCTGACCATCGGCCTCAACTACCTGCACGGCACCTTCGCCAACGACGAACGGCTCGTCGCCGCGGGCACGATCATCGCGGTGGCACCGCTGATCGCCCTGTTCGCCTGTCTCCAGCGGTACTTCTTCCGCGGTGTCGGCGAGGGCGCGGTCAAGGGCTGAGCCCCCGGCAACCACGGGCTCACCCGCCCACACCACCACGGGCTCACCCGCCCGCAAGGCCCCACACCCCCACGTACGCACCCCAGAACCAGGACTCCCGCATGCCGCCTTCTGTCGTGCGCTTCGGCGTCAACTACACCCCGAGTGAAGGGTGGTTCCACCACTGGCTGGACTTCGACCTCGACTCCGTACGGGCCGACCTCGACTCCATCGCCGCACTCGGCCTGGACCACATCCGGGTCTTCCCGATCTGGCCCTACTTCCAGCCGAACCGTTCGCTGATCCGCCCACGGGCCGTCGAGCAGCTCGTCGACCTCGCGGACGCGGCCGCCGAGCGCGGCCTCGACGTCAACGTCGACGGTCTGCAAGGTCACTTGTCCAGCTTCGACTTCCTGCCCGCGTGGACACAGACCTGGCACCGGCGGAATCTGTTCACCGACCCCGAAGTCGTGGAGGGGCAGGCCGAGTACCTGCGGACCCTCGCGGCGGCCCTCGCGGACCGGCCCAACTTCATCGGCATGACCGTCGGCAACGAGGTCAACCAGTTCTCGGCGGGCCCCCATCCGGACCCCGACAGGGCGGAGCCCGCCCAGATTGACGCCTGGCTGGAGCGGATGCTCACCGCCTGCGAGAAGGGCGCGCCGGGCAGGCTGCATCTGCACGCGGAGTACGACGCGGCCTGGTACCAGGACGACATGCCGTTCACCCCGGCCCAGGCCGCCCGGCGCGGCGCGGTGACCGCCGTGCACTCGTGGGTCTTCAACGGCACGGCCCAGCGGCACGGACGTACCTCAGTCGCGACCGAGCACCACGCGGCCTATCTGATCGAGCTGTCCAAGGCCTGGGCCGACGACCCGTCCCGTCCGGTCTGGCTCCAGGAGGTCGGCGCACCGGCGCCGCTGGTCCCCGCCGAACACGCCGCCGCGTTCACGGAGGCGACCGTCGCGAACGCACTCGACTGCACCGATCTGTGGGGCATCACCTGGTGGTGCTCCCACGACGTGTCCCGCGATCTCGCCGACTTCCCCGAACTCGAATACGGGCTGGGCCTGTTGACCAACGACCGCCGTGCCAAGGACAGTGCACGGGCGCTCGCCCGCACGGCCCGCGAGCACACCTACGCCCCCAAGACCCGCACGACCGCGCTCGTCGTCCCCGACAGCCCGGCCGGCCGCTCGCTCTGCGCGCCCGGCGGACCCGTCTTCGAGGCGTTCTTCCGGCTGACCGCCGACGGCGCCCGCCCGGCCACCGTGCTCGCCTCACGCGCGGGCGACGAGGAACACCTCGCCGCCCGTGGCATCACCGAAGTCGTCACTCCCGATCAGGTTCCGTAGACCCCCACAAGAACTCCCACAAGGAGGCACTTGCTCGTGAACCCCACCAGACGCACCGTCCTGCTCGCCGCCGGCACCGGGGCGGCGGCCGCCCTGCTCCCGGCCTCGCCCGCCACCGCCGAGGCGAATGCCGCCGCGGCACTCCAGCCGTACGCGTCCTACTGGTACCCGGACTCGTTCCCCTCGGGCTCACCGGGCGCGGGCATCACCTGGCGCAGCCTGAAGGCATGGCGCGCCGCCGACGACACCGACCTGGCGTTCAACGCGGCGTCCGTGCCGCTCGCCGCCCGCTTCACCCCGACACCGGCGAACACGACGGCCCGCTCGGGCCAGGCCCGTATCCAGTCCCTGGTCTCCTTCGGCCCGACCGCGAGCAACCCCTCGCAGGGCGCGGCCAACGCCGACTACTACGCCCTCACCCACTGGTCGTACGTCGACGAGCTGATCTTCTGGGGCGGCTCCTCCGGCGAGGGCCTGATCCTGGCCCCGAACGCGCCGATCGTGGACGCCGCCCACCGGCACGGCGTGCCCGTCCTCGGCAATGTCTTCCTGCCGCCCGTCGCGTACGGCGGACAGCTGCAGTGGACCCGGGACCTGGTGCAGAAGGACGCGTCCGGGCACTACCCGCTGGCCGCGCAACTCGTGGCGGTCGCGGAGGCGTACGGGTTCGACGGCTGGTTCATCAACGCCGAGACCAGTGGCGGGAACGCCGCCCTCGCCACCGACATGCTCGGCTTCCTCACCGAGCTCAAGACGCTCGGCGCGGCGAAGGGGCAGCGCGTCACCTGGTACGACTCCATGACGGTGAGCGGCTCGGTGAGCTGGCAGGGTGCCCTCAACAACCAGAACAGGGTGTTCTTCCAGGCCGCCGACTCCATGTTCGTCGACTTCCGCTGGTCGTCGAGCAGTCTGGCCTCTTCGGGAACGGCGGCCCAGCAACTCGGTCGCAGCCGCTACGAGTTGTGGGCGGGTGTCGATGTGGAGGCCAACGGCTGGAACCGCTCCGTGAACTGGGACGCCATGGTGCCCAGCGGCTCGGCCCATGTCGTATCGGTGGGCTTCTACCGGCCCGAGTGGACCCGCAACCACCTGCCTGCCGGGCGCACCCCGGGCGACTTCCACGCCGCAGACGACCGCTTCTGGACCGGACGCTCGCTCGATCCGGCGAAGCCGGACGCCACCGACACCTGGCGGGCCCCCGCCGTCTCCGTCGCCGACCGCTCGACGGTCACCGCCGCCCCGTTCGCGAGCACCTTCAACACCGGGCACGGCCTGCGCTGGTACGAGGACGGCAAGGTCACCTCGACGGCCCCCTGGAACCACCTCGGCCTCCAGGACCGGCTGCCCTCCCGGCGCTGGGTCGTACGCACGACGGGCGCGCGTCCCGCCGTCACCTTCGACTTCGCGGACGCGTGGCACGGCGGCAGCAGCGTCCTGGTCGCCGGAGCCCTCGACGCGCCCGCCACGCTGGACCTGTACGCGACCAGACTGCCGATCGGCGAGGACACGGTCGTCGAGCTGACCCACCGCGCCGACTCGGGGAGCGTGACGGTCGAGCTGGCCGTCGCCACCGCCGAGCCGTCGGGCGCGGGCCAGCCGTACGGGTACACGTATTACCCGGTCACCGTCGGCAGCGGCTGGGGGACCTCGACCGTACGGCTGACCGGGCTGCCGGCGGGCGGCACGGTGCACGCCCTCGGTGTCCGGCTCACCGGGGCCGGCGGCGCAGTGAAGTGGCGGCTCGGCGGAATAGCCGTACGGAACCAGGCCGCCCAGAGCCCGTCGGTCCCGGCCGACCTGAGCATCACCGGCGCCACGGGAGGCGACCTGCGCTTCGCGTGGCAGGCCGTCCCCGGTGACGTACGCCACTACACGCTCCACCGGGTCCTGCCCGACGGCACCCGGCGCTTCCTCGGAGGCACCGCCCAGCGGGCCTTCTTCGTCGGCGGATTGACACCCGAGGGCGGTGAGTCCACGGCAAGGTTCGAACTGCGGGCCGTGGGGGAGCTTTACACCGCGTCGGCCCCCGCTACCGTCACACACACCTGGTGACCGCCGACCAGGTGGTCATCACCGAGAGCCGGTGCTGACCACCGACACCGAAGAACAACCCGCACAACGGAGTTACGGAGCACCTCACATGCATGACGACCGCAGCCTGGTCGAAGCCCGCCTCAAGCGTGTGCTCGACGAGCGCATACGACCCGCCGTGTACCCCGAGTCGGTACCACTGGAAGTGGCGGTGTGGCACGCGCCCGGCGAGCCCGTGCCGGTCGACGAAGGGCTGTCCGCCCCGGTCGAACCGATCGAGGCGGGCGCGCGGTGGGGTGCTCCGTGGGGCACCAGCTGGTTCCGGGTGACCGGAACCGTGCCCCGGGAGTGGGCCGGGAAGACCGTCGAGGCGATCCTCGACCTCGGCTTCGACGAGAACATGCCCGGCTTCCAGTGCGAGGGCCTCGTCTACCGGCCCGACGGCACACCGGTGAAGGGCCTCAACCCGCGCAACCAGTGGGTGCGGATCGGCGCCCCCGTCGAGGGTGGCGAGGAGGTGCGGCTGCACGTCGAGGCCGCGTCCAACCCCGTCATCCTCGACTACCACCCCTTCCGGCCCACGCAGTTGGGCGACAAGGAGACGGCGGGCAGCGAACCGCAGTACAAACTGGAGCGGATGGACCTGGCCGTCCTGGACGAGACGGTGTGGCAGCTGGTCATCGACCTGGAGGTGCTCGGCGAGCTGATGGCCGAGCTGCCGGTGGAGTCCGCGCGCCGCTGGGACATCCTGCGGGCGGTGGAGAAGGCCCTCGACGCCGTCGACCTGCAGAACGTGGGCGGCACGGCGGCCGCGGCCCGCTCGCACCTCGAAGGAGTGCTGGCCGCCCCCGCCGTCCCCTCCGCCCACCGCATCAGCGCGGTCGGCCACGCCCACATCGACTCGGCGTGGCTGTGGCCGCTGCGCGAGACCGTACGCAAGGTAGCCAGGACCACCTCCAACATGACCGCCCTGATCGAGGACGAGCCGGACTTCGTCTTCGCCATGTCGCAGGCCCAGCAGTGGGCCTGGGCGAAGGAGCACCGGCCCGAGGTGTGGGCGAAGGTGAAGAAGGCCGTGGCGGACGGGCGGTTCGTACCGGCCGGCGGCATGTGGGTCGAGTCGGACACCAACATGCCGGGCTCGGAGGCGATGGCCCGTCAGTTCGTGCACGGCAAGCGGTTCTTCCTCGACGAGTTCGGCGTCGAGAACGAGGAGGCGTGGCTGCCCGACACCTTCGGCTTCGCCGCCGGACTGCCGCAGATCATCAAGGCGGCGGGCTCCAAGTGGCTGCTCACGCAGAAGATCTCGTGGTCCCAGACCAACAAGTTCCCGCACCACACCTTCCAGTGGGAGGGCATCGACGGCACGCGGATCTTCACGCACTTCCCGCCCGTGGACACGTACAACTGCTCCATGAAGGGCAGCGAGATCGCCCACGCGGCGAAGAACTTCAAGGACAAGGGTGTCGCCCGGCACTCCCTCGCGCCGACCGGCTGGGGCGACGGAGGCGGCGGCACGACCCGCGAGATGGTCGCCAAGGCGGCCCGGCTGCGGGACCTCGAAGGTTCGGCGACCGTGGTCTGGGAGACGCCGGAGAAGTTCTTCGAGAAGGCGGAGGCCGAGTACCCCAACGCCCCCGTGTGGGTCGGTGAGCTGTACCTGGAGCTGCACCGCGCCACGCTCACCAGCCAGGCGAAGACCAAGCAGGGCAACCGCCGCAGCGAGCACCTCCTGCGCGAGGCCGAGCTGTGGGCGGCGACCGCGGCCGTCCGGACCGAATTCACCTACCCGTACGAGGAGTTGGACCGGCTCTGGAAGACGGTCCTGCTCCACCAGTTCCACGACATCCTGCCCGGCTCGTCCATCGCGTGGGTGCACCGGGAGGCCCGTAGGACGTACGAGGCCGTCGCCGAGGAGCTGAACGGCATCATCGGCGCCGCCCAGCGCGCGCTGGCCGGTGAGGGGACGACCGCCCTCGCCTTCAACTCGGCGCCGCACACTCGCGACGGGGTGCCCGCCGGCGGAGCGCGGACCCCGGCCGTCGGCGGCGAGTGCACGCTCGTGCCGCGCACGGACGGCGGTTATGTGATCGAGAACGGACGGCTGCGGATCGAGATCGACGAGCGCGGACTCGTGGTCTCCGCGTTCGACCTCGCCGCGGACCGCGAGACCCTCGCCCCCGGCAAGGCGGCCAACCTGCTCCAGATCCACCCCGACTTCCCCAACATGTGGGACGCCTGGGACGTCGACGAGTTCTACCGCAACACGGTCACCGACCTGGTCGACGCCGACGAGGTCGCCCCCGGCGACGACGGCGTCTCGGTCCGGATCGTACGGACCTTCGGGGCGTCGAAGGTCACGCAGGTGCTGTCGCTCGCGCCGGGGGAGTGGCGGCTCGACATCGGCACCGAGGTCGACTGGCACGAGACGGAGAAGTTTTTGAAGCTGGCCTTCCCGCTCGACGTGCACGCCGAGCGGTACGCGTCCGAGACGCAGTTCGGGCACTTCTTCCGGCCGACGCACACCAACACGTCATGGGAGGCCGCCAAGTTCGAGGCCTGCAACCACCGGTTCGTCCACATGGAGGAGCCCGGCTGGGGCGTCGCGGTCGTCAACGACTCGACGTACGGCCATGACGTGACGCGGGCGGTGCGCGACGACGGTGGTACGACCACCACGGTCCGTGTCTCGCTGCTGCGCGCCCCGCGGTTCCCCGACCCCGAGACCGACCAGGGCGTCCACCGCTTCCGGCACGCGCTGGTGCCCGGTGCCGGGATCGGCGACGCGGTGCGCGAGGGCTGGCGGATCAACCTGCCCGAGCGGAAGGTCGTCGGCGGGGCCTCCGAGGTCGCGCCCCTGGTGACCGTCGCCCAGGACGCCGTCGTCGTCACCGCGGTGAAGCTCGCCGACGACGGCAGCGGTGACGTGATCGTCCGCTTCCACGAGTCGCGCGGCGGCCGCAGCCGGGCCACCCTCACGGCGGGCTTCGAGGTCGAGTCCGTCACGGTGACGGACCTGCTGGAACGGCCGCTGGCCGACGCGGTCGCCCCGGAGCGGGACGGCAGCCGACTCACCCTGAAACTCCGCCCGTTCGAACTGGTGACGCTGCGACTCAAGCGTGGCTGAGGTTTCTTGTTGGCCGCGGGTGCGCTGTGGTTGCTCGCGCAGTTCCCCGCGCCCCTAAAGGCGAAAGACCGGGGCGCAGCCCCGTTTTTCAGGGGCGCGGGGAACTGCGCGACCAGCCCCCACCGGCCCGCAGACACCCCTCGACCGCCCCTCGACCCGACTTCGGACCCGGTTCAAGCCCTCAAGGCTGGAGCTGGGTCCGAAGCCATTGCTCAACCTCACCCACATGCGCCGCCGCAGCGGCCCGCGCGGCCTCCGGATCGCGGGCGACAAGCGCACGATGGATCGCCGCATGCTCCCGCCGAGTCCGCTCGAACGCACCCTCCTCCTGGTACCCGCGCCAGACCCGGGCGCGAAACGTCCGCGAGGACAACCCCTCCAGGATGGCCGCCATCGTGTCGTTGCCCGCGGCGACCCCGATGGCGCGGTGGAACGCCAGGTCGTGGGAGAGGATCTCCTCCGGGTCGTCCGTCGCGTTCATGGCCGTCAAGTGCTTCTCGACCTCGGCCAGTTGGTCGGGGGTGATCCGTGCCGCCGCGAGCGCCGTCGCCGTCGACTCCAGGATGCGCCGCACTTCGAGGAGCTCGACCAGCCCCGGCCCCCGGGAGAGGTCCGCGACCACGCCGAAGGTCTCCAGCAGGTCCCCGGCCTCCAGCTGAGTGACGTAGATCCCGGACCCGTGCCGGGCCTCCAGGACGCCCAGGACCGTGAGCGCCCGGATCGCCTCGCGCATCGAGCTGCGCGAGATGCCCAGCTGTGACGCCAGATCCCGTTCCGTCGGAAGCCGCGCGCCCGGCTCCAGACGGCCCTCGCCGATCATCGCCTTGATCTGGTCGATGGCGCGCTGTGTCACGGTCCCCTTCTGCGGGGCGGCCGTCGTCCCCTGGGGCAGGCTCTCGTCCACGCCATGTCCTCCTGTTGCCGGGTGCGCCGCAGTCTAACCACTCAGGTGGTCGGACCACTACGTATGAAAACCAGGGAAAATTGCGGTCCGGGGGTGTTGTCAGGGGGAAGTGGTCTGATAAATATGCGTGGCACCTGCTCGATCACGCTCAACGAGGAGCCGATACATGGCCGGCAGAACTGTGCGGTACCGGAACGGTCGAAACACCTCACGGGCGATACGTGCGGCGGCCGTGGCCGCCTGCGCCACGCTCGTACTCGCGGCATGCGGCAGCACCAAGGACAACGTCGCGTCCAAGGGCGACGGCGGAGGCGACGGCAGCGGCAAGGTCGGGGTGATCCTGCCCCTGCTGACCTCGCCGTTCTGGCAGTCGTACAACGACTACGTACCCAAGATGGCGAAGACCGAGGACGTCGACGCCCTCAAGACCGTGAACTCCAACAGTGACCCGTCGCAGCAGATCACGGACATCAACAACCAGCTCAACCAGGGCGTGAAGGGCCTCGTCGTGGCGCCCCTGGACAGCGCCGCGATCTCCGCCGGCCTCGACCAGGCCGAGCGCAAGGGCGTGCCCGTGGTCGCCGTCGACGTGGCGCCCGAGAAGGGCAAGGTCGCGATGGTCGTACGCGCCAACAACGTCGCGTACGGGGAGAAGGCCTGCGAGTACCTCGGCAAGCAGATCCCCTCCGGCAAGGTCGTGCAGATCATGGGCGACCTGGCCTCGGTCAACGGCCGGGACCGCTCCGAGGCATTCCGGGCCTGCGTCAAGGAGAAGTTCCCGAAGCTGAAGGTCCTGGAGATCCCGGCCAAGTGGGAGTCCGACACGGCGGCCTCCAAGCTGGACACGCTCCTCAACGCCAACCCGGACATCAAGGGCATCTACATGCAGGCGGGCGGCGTCTATCTCGCGCCCACGCTGCAGACCCTGAAGTCCAAGGGGCTGCTGAAGACGGTCGGCGAGAAGGGCCACATCGCGATCGTCTCGAACGACGGCATCCCGCAGGAGTACGACGCCATCCGCAAGGGCCAGATCGACGCGACCGTCTCGCAGCCGGCCGACCTCTACGCCAAGTACGGCATGTACTACATCAAGGCGGCGATGGAGGGGAAGACCTTCAAGCCGGGCCCGACCGACCACGACTCCGAGATCGTCAAGCTGCCCAGCGGCATCCTTGAGGACCAGCTGCCCGCGCCGCTGGTGACCAAGGAGAATGTCGACGACCCCGAGCTGTGGGGCAACACGGTCAAATGAGCACACCACTCGTTGAGGCGCGGGGCATAGCCAAGCGGTACGGCCCCACGGTCGCCCTCGCCGACGGACAGCTGACCGTGCACGCGGGCGAGTCCCATGCCCTCGTCGGCCGCAACGGCGCGGGCAAGTCCACCCTCGTCACCGTACTCACCGGCCTCCAGGCCCCCGACGAGGGCACGGTCAGCTTCGACGGTGAGCCCGCGCCCGCCCTCACCGACCGGGACGCCTGGCGGCGCAAGGTGGCCTGCGTCTACCAGAAGCCCACCGTGGTCCCCGAGCTGACGGTCGCCGAGAACCTCTTCATCAACCGGCAGCCGCAGGGCCGCGGCGGCTTCATCAGCTGGCGCAGGCTGAGGACCGAGGCCGCCGAGGTCCTCGACACCTGGGACGTCCACGTCGACCCGGAGGCGCGGACCGCCGACCTCAAGGTCGAGGACCGCCAAATGGTGGAGATCGCCCGGGCGTTGAGCTTCGGCGCCCGGTTCATCGTCCTCGACGAACCGACCGCCCAGCTCGACAACCGGGAGATCGAGCGCCTCTTCACCCGGATGCGCGCGCTCCAGGAGTCCGGCGTCACGTTCCTGTTCATCTCGCACCACCTCCAGGAGGTGTACGAGGTGTGCCAGGCCGTGACGGTCCTGCGCGACGCCCGCTGGATCACCACGGCCCCGGTGGCCGAACTGCCGAGGGCGGCCCTGGTCGAGGCCATGGCCGGGGAGTCCATCGCCGCCGTGGAGGAGAAGGCCTCCCGCGGTGACGTGGACGCCGGCGCGCCCGTCGTCCTCGAAGCGCACGGGCTCACCTCGGAGTCGTACGAGAGCATCGACCTCACCGTGCGCGGTGGTGAGGTCGTGGGTCTGGCCGGATCCAGCGGCAGTGGCAAGATCGAGCTGGCCGAGTCCTTCGCGGGACTGCACACGCCGACCGCCGGGACCGCCCAACTGGATGGCAGGCAGCTGCCGTTCGGCGATGTGACCGCCGCTCTGCGCGCCGGTGTCGGCTGTGTGCCGCGCGACCGGCACGGACAGGGGCTCGTCTTCGGCATGACCGTCGGAGACAACGCCACCATGAGCGTCCTGGACCGCCTCGGCCGGTACGGCTTCGTCGGCACCGACCGCAAGCGGGGCTTCGCCGACGAGCTGATCGACCGCCTCGACATCCACACCCAGGGGCCCGATCAGCCCGTGTCCGACCTCTCCGGCGGCAACGCGCAGAAGGTCGTCATGGCCCGGGCCCTCGCATCCGATCCCCGGCTGCTGGTCCTGATCAACCCCACCGCGGGCGTCGACGTGAAGTCCAAGGAGTCCCTGCTCGCCCGCATGGACTCGGCCCGTGACGACGGCACCGCCGTCCTCGTCGTCTCCGACGAACTCGACGACCTGCGCCGCTGCGACCGCGTCCTCGTCCTCTTCCACGGCCGCGTCGTCGCCGAGCACCCGGCGGGCTGGCGCGACCACGAGCTGATCGCCTCCATCGAAGGAGTGGACCACCATGGCTGACACCAAGGCCCCGTCGGCCTCGGCCTCCACCCCCCTACGGCCACTCAAGAGCAAGGCCGACGCCAAGGCCGTACTCCTGCGCAGGGCACGCGAACTCGCCCTCGTACCGGCCCTGTTGCTGCTGCTGGTCCTCGGTGCGTTCGTCAACGACGCCTTCCTCACCGAGCAGAACCTGATCTCCATCCTGGGCGCCTCGGCGGCCCTGGCGATGGTGGTGCTCGCCGAGTCGCTCGTGCTCATCACCGGCAAGTTCGACCTGTCCCTTGAGTCGGTCGTCGGCATCGCGCCCGCCGTCGGAGCGCTGTTGCTGCTGCCCGCCGCACAGTCGGGCTGGGGCACCGAACTGCCCGCCGGAGTCGCCCTGCTCGCGATCCTCGTGGTGGGCGCGATCATCGGCGGATTCAACGGCATCCTCGTGGTGAAGCTCAAGCTCAACGCGTTCATCGTGACGCTCGCGATGCTGATCATCCTGCGCGGTCTGCTGGTCGGCGCCACCGAGGGCAAGACGCTGTTCGGGATGCCCGACGCCTTCTACACGCTGGCCACCACCACGTTCCTGACCGTGCCGATCTCGGTGTGGCTGGCGGCGGCGTCGTTCGGCGTCGCCGGGTTCTTCCTCAAGTACCACCGCCTGGGGCGGGCCCTGTACGCGATCGGCGGCAACGCGGACGCGGCCCGCGCGGCCGGTATCCGTGTGGAGCGCGTGATGCTCGGCGTGTTCGTCGTCGCCGGGACGCTCGCCGCGGTCGGCGGGCTGATGCAGACCGGCTACGTCGGTGCGATCAATGCCAACCAGGGTCAGAACATGATCTTCACGGTGTTCGCGGCGGCGGTCATCGGCGGTATCAGCCTCGACGGCGGCAAGGGCACGATGTTCGGTGCCCTTACGGGCGTCCTCCTTCTTGGGGTTGTGCAGAACTTGCTGACTCTTGCGCAGGTGCCGTCCTTCTGGATCCAGGCCATTTATGGGGGGATCATCCTGGTCGCGTTGATGATCGCTCGGGTGACCACCGGCCGGGCGCAGGACTGAGCGTGGTGTGCACCTGCGGGTGCGCTGTGGCTGGCCGCGCAGTTCCCCGCGCCCCTGAAGGGGCTCGATCGAAAGGTAATTTTGTGTCCTCATCTGCCGCCCGCATCACCGCGGTTGACACCTACGACATCCGTTTCCCCACCTCGCGTGAGCTTGACGGCTCCGACGCGATGAACCCGGATCCCGACTACTCGGCCGCGTACGTGGTGCTGCGTACCGACGCGGCCGACGGCCTGGAGGGGCACGGGTTCACCTTCACCATCGGGCGGGGCAACGATGTCCAGGTCGCCGCGATCGAGGCGCTGCGCCCGCACATTCTGGGCCGGCCGGTGGACGAACTGTGCGCGGATCCCGGCGCGTTGAGCCGGGACCTGATCGGGGACAGCCAACTGCGGTGGCTCGGGCCCGAGAAGGGCGTGATGCACATGGCGATCGGTGCCGTCGTCAACGCCGTCTGGGACCTGGCCGCCAAGCGCGCCGAGAAGCCGCTGTGGCAGCTGCTCGCCGACGCCACGCCCGAATGGCTCGTGTCCCAGGTGGACTTCCGCTACATCGCGGACGTCCTCACCCCCGAGGACGCCCTGAGCCTGCTGACCCGGGGCCGGGAGGGCGCGACGGAACGCGTCACGCTGCTCAAGGAGCGCGGCTTCCCCGGCTACACCACCTCGCCCGGCTGGCTCGGCTACTCCGACGAGAAGCTGACCCGGCTGGCCCGCCAGGCCGTCGCCGACGGCTTCACCCAGATCAAGCTGAAGGTCGGCGCGGACCTAGCCGACGACATCCGCCGCTGCCGCGTGGCCCGTTCCGTCGTCGGCCCCGACATCCGTGTCGCCATCGACGCCAACCAGCGCTGGAACGTCGACGAGGCCATCGAGTGGACCAAGGCACTCGCCGAGTTCGACCCGTACTGGATCGAGGAGCCCACCAGCCCCGACGACGTCCTCGGTCACGCCGCGATCCGCAAGTCGATAGCCCCGGTCAAGGTCGCCACCGGCGAGCACGTACAGAACCGGATCATCTTCAAGCAGCTGCTCCAGGCAGGTGCCATCGACGTCCTGCAGATCGACGCGGCCCGTGTCGGCGGCGTCAACGAGAATCTCGCGATCCTGCTCCTCGCGGCCAAGTTCGGCGTCCCCGTCTGCCCGCACGCCGGCGGCGTCGGCCTGTGCGAACTGGTCCAGCACCTCTCGATGTTCGACTACGTGGCACTGTCCGGAACGACCGAGGACCGCGTGATCGAATACGTCGATCATCTGCACGCCCACTTCCTCGACCCGGTGGTGATCAGAGAGGGTCACTACATGGCACCCACCTCACCGGGCTTCTCGGCGACCATGCGGCCGGAGTCCATCGCGGAGTTCACGTTCCCCGGCGGCACCTTCTGGGCCGCCGACCTCGACCGGCAGAAGGAGCAGGCGGCATGAGCGACTTCGAGGGCCTCAAGGCCCTGGTGACGGGTGGCGCCTCCGGCATCGGCCGGGCCACCGCGGAACTCCTCGCGTCCCGGGGCGCCCAGGTCGCCGTCCTCGACCTGGACCCCGCGAGCGTCGAGAAGCCCCTGCTCGGCTACCAGGCGGACGTCACCGACGACGACTCCGTACGCCGGGCCGTCGCCGCAGCGGTCGCCGACCTGGGCGGTCTCGACGTGCTGATCAACAACGCGGGCATCGGCGCCCAGGGCACCGTCGAGGACAACGACGACGAGGTCTGGCACCGCGTGCTGGACGTCAACGTCGTCGGTATGGTCCGCACCGCCCGGGCGGCCCTGCCGCATCTGCGGAAGTCCTCGCACGCGGCCATCGTGAACACCTGCTCCATCGCGGCCACCGCGGGCCTCCCGCAGCGCGCCCTGTACTCCGCGTCCAAGGGTGCCGTCCTGTCGCTGACCCTCGCCATGGCCGCCGACCATGTCCGCGAGGGCATCCGCGTCAACTGCGTGAACCCCGGCACCGTCGACACCCCCTGGGTCGGCCGCCTCCTCGACGCCGCGACGGACCCCGCCACCGAACGGGCCGCCCTGGAGGCGCGCCAGCCCACCGGCCGCCTCGTCACCGCGTCCGAAGTCGCGGGCGCCGTCGCCTACTTGGCGAGCCCGCTGTCCGGCGCCACCACCGGCACCGCACTCGCCGTCGACGGCGGCATGCAGGGGCTGCGACTGCGTCCGGCGGGCCAGTGAACGGGCCGGTGAGCGAGCCGGTGAACAGGCTCGGCCGCAGCGGCGTCGAGATCACCGCCCTCGCCCTCGGCGCGGCTGCCATCGGCAACCTCTTCACCGAGGTCCCCGACGAGCAGGCACAGGAGACCGTGGGCGCCGCCTGGGACGCGGGTGTCCGGTACTTCGACACCGCGCCCCACTACGGCATCGGCCTCTCCGAACGCCGCGTGGGCGAGGCCCTGAGCGAGCGTCCCCGTTCGGCGTACACGATCTCCACCAAGGTGGGCCGCCGTCTGGAGCCCAGCGACGCGGGCGGCGACGACCTCGCCAACGGCTTCGCCGTGCCCGCCACACATCGCCGCGTATGGGACTTCAGCGCGGACGGCGTACGCCGCAGCCTGGACGCCAGCCTGGAACGGCTCGGCCTCGACCGGGTGGACGTCGTCTACCTCCACGACCCGGACGACCACGCCGAACAGGCCTTCCGGGAGGGCTATCCGGCGCTGGAGAAGCTCCGCTCGGAGGGCGTGGTGGGCGCGATCGGCGCGGGCATGAACCAGGCCGAGCTGCTCACCCGCTTCATCCTCGACACCGACGTCGACGTGGTGCTGTGCGCCGGGCGCTACACCCTCCTCGACCAGAGCGCGCTGACCGAACTGCTGCCGGCCGCGCAGGAGCGCGGGACCTCGGTCGTGATCGGCGGCGCCTTCAACTCCGGTCTGCTGGCCGACCCGAGGCCGGGAGCGACCTTCAACTACACGGCCGCACCACCCGAGTTGCTGGACCGCGCCCTCGCCCTCAACGCCATGGCCGACCGGCACGGCACCACCCTGCGCGCCGCCGCCCTGGCCTTCTGCGCCGCCCATCCGGCCGTCGCCGGCGTCCTGGTGGGAGCCAAGTCGCCGCACGAAGTCCGCGACTGCGCCGAGCAGTTCGCGGCGCCCGTGCCCGCGGCCTTCTGGCAGGAGGTGCGGGACGCGGACCTCCTGCCGGCCGACGCCCCCGTACCCGGCGACACGGCGTCGAAGCCGAAGGAGCCGTCATGAGAGTGGCCCTGCACACCAAGGTCCGCGCGGACCGCACAGCCGAGTACGACGCCGCCCACCGCGAGGTCCCCGAGAAGCTCACCGACGCGATCCGCGCCGCCGGAGCCACCTCCTGGACGATCTGGCGCAGCGGCACCGACCTCTTCCACGTCCTGGAATGCGAGGACTACCCGCGACTCCTCGCCGAACTGGAGCAACTGCCCATCAACGTCGCCTGGCAGGCACGGATGGCGGAGCTCCTCGACGTGGTGCACGACTACTCGGCCGACGGCTCGCGGGCCGAGCTGCCGGTCGTATGGGAGCTGCCATGACCGTACGCACGGGCGCCGTCGACGCCCACCACCACGTCTGGGACCTCTCCGTACGGGACCAGGACTGGATCACCGGCCCCGAACTGGCGTCCCTCAGAAGGAACTTCACCGTCGAGGACCTGGAACCGGAGGCGCGTGCCGTCGGAGTCACCCGGACCGTCCTCGTGCAGACGGTCACGGTGGCGGAGGAGACACCGGAGTTCCTGGCCCTGGCGGCGGAGCACGACCTGATCGGCGGAGTCGTCGGCTGGACGGACCTCACCAGCCCGGATGTGGCCGACGAACTGGCCCGTCTGCGCGAACTGCCGGGCGGCCGGTACCTCAAGGGAATCCGCCATCAGGTCCAGGGCGAGCCGGACCCCGAATGGCTGCTGCGTGAGGACGTTCGCCGCGGACTGGCGGCGGTCGCCGAAGCGGGCCTGGTCTACGACCTGGTGGTTCTCCCGACTCAACTCCCGGCCTGCGCAAGGGCCGCGGAGCGCCACCCCGAACTCACCTTCGTCCTGGACCACTTGGGCAAACCCCCGATCGCCGCAGGCGAGTTCGAACCCTGGGCCACCGGCATCCACGCGCTGGCCGCCCTGCCGAACACCGTCTGCAAGCTCTCGGGAATGGTCACGGAGGCGGACCCGAAGGGCTGGAAGGTGGGCGACCTGACCCGCTACTCGGACACCGTGCTGGAAGCCTTCGGTCCCGGCCGGCTCATGTTCGGCTCCGACTGGCCGGTGTGCACCCTTGTCGCCCCGTTCGCCGAAGTGGCCGATATCGCGAGTCAGTTGACCGGGAGACTCAGCGAGAGCGAACAGGAGGAGATCTTCGCGGACACCGCCACCCGCGTCTACGGCCTCTGAAGCACACTGCCGACCACATCTACGACCTCTGGACCACCACGTCCAGCCGCGTCGGCGGTAGGAATTCCCGTACGTACGTCCGCTGCCAGCACGCGCCCGTCTCCCGCAGTTCCTGCCAGGTGGTGTACCGGTAGCGGAAGAGGCGGGCCCGGACGTACCGGGGCGGTGCGTCCGGCGGGAACGGGGAGCGGCGCAGCAGCCGGAGCGTGTCCCGGTCGTTCTCCAGGAGCCGTTCCACCAGGGCGCCGAACCACGATTCGGCGTAGGCGGGGGAGAGCGCGGCGAACCACATCATCCAGTCGAGCCGCAGATGGTACGGGGCGAACTGACGCGGCCAGTGCCGTGGATCGCCGGGCTTGCCCCTGAACTCGTACTCCCGCCAGTCGGAGTCCTCGCGAGGTACGGCGTCGACCGTGCCCTCGACCACCACCTCGTACCGGATGCGGCTGACGCTGCCGAACGCCCCGTAGGTGTTCACCAGGTGGAGGGGGTCGAAGGAGCGGTTCATGACCTGGCGGCGGGAGATCATGTTGCGGACCGGACGGTAGCTCAGTGCCAGGAGCAGCGCGGCGACCGCGAGCACGACGACCTCGTACCAGAGCGGGGCACCGGGGACGTCCGGGGCCGTGCCCGGGAGCTCCAGGGCCGACAGGGCCAGCACGATCGTGATCCAGTTCAGCCAGGAGAAGTTGCCGGACAGGATCAGCCACAGCTGGGTGAGGATCATCAGGGCCGCGGCCGCCGTGGCGACGGGCTGAGGGGTGAACAGCAGCACGGGCACGACGAGTTGGGTGAAGTGGTTGGCGGCCACCTCGACCCGGTGCAGCGGCTTCGGCAGATGGTGGAAGAACCAGCTCAGCGGGCCCGGCATCGGCTGGGTCTCGTGGTGGTGGTCGAGGCAGGTCAGCCTGCGCCAGCACGCGTCGCCGCGCATCTTGATCAGCCCCGCCCCGAACTCGACGCGGAACAGGATCCAGCGCAGCAGGAAGAGCACCACGACCGGCGGGCCGATCTCGTCGTTGCCCAGGAAGACCGCGAGGAAGCCGGTCTCCAGGAGCAGGGACTCCCAGCCGAACGAGTACCAGGTCTGGCCGACGTTCACGATCGACAGATACATGACCCAGGGCACCAGCCAGAGCACCATGGCACCCCAGAGCGGCAGTTGACCGTCCAGCCCGGCGATCAGCGCCACCGACACCGCACAGCCGGTCCAGGCCCAGGCCGCGAAGAAGCGGTCGGAGTAGTGGAGATGGAACACGCTCGGCGCCTGCCGGAACGGCACCCGGGCCACGAACCGGGGCACCGGCAGCATGCCGCGCTCGCCGATCAGCGCACGGAACTGCAGCGCCGCGCCCAGGAACGCGACGAGATAGATCACGGCCAGAGCCTTCTGGAGGACCAGCCGGCTCATCCAGTACTCGGGGGCTGTGAACCACTCCACGGAGCCCGCTCCCTTCCCTTCCATTGTGACGCTGTGTGACTCTCTCCGGCTTGCGGCGTTCCCGGGACCGACGCAGACAATGGTGGACATATTGCCCGGGGTGGACCGGGACGGACGGGAGAACGTGGTGCGCATACCCACCAGAACCCTCGTCACGGCCTGCGTGCTCTCCGCAGCGCTCCTCACCGGCGGCTGCGGCGGTGACGGGGACAAGGCGTCCGACTCCGCCACCTCCGGCGGAGAGGTGTTCCTCCAGCCGGTCGCCGCCCAGGGTCCCGACCCCTTCACCGACTCCACGGCCACCACGACCGCGACCCCGCCGCCCGTCACCCGTACGCCCCAGTCCACGGCCACCGGAAACGCCACGGCCACGGCGGAGGGCGTCCGGTCCCTCTCCGGCGGCACGCCCGGCCTCTACGGCGGTACCCGGCGCGTCGGCAGCTGTGACGTCGACCGGCAGATCCGCTTCCTCACCGCCGACCGGGTCAAGGCGCGCGCCTTCGCACAGGCCGCCGGCGTCTCCCAGGCCGGCATCCCCGACTACCTGCGCGGGCTGACCTCGGTCGTGCTGCGCGCCGACACCCGAGTCACGAACCACGGCTTCCGGGACGGACGCGCCACCGAGTACCAGGCGGTCCTCCAGGCGGGCACCGCCGTGCTCGTCGACAACCGGGGCTTACCGCGCGTGCGCTGCGCCTGCGGGAACCCCCTCAAGCCGCCGGTCGCCCTCCAGGGAACCCCCGGGCACAACGGCCGCCCGTGGTCCGGCTACGAGCCCACCAGGGTCGTCGTCGTCACTCCGGCCCCGCGGGTGATCGTCGACATCACGATCATCAATATCCAGAACAACACCTGGATCGAGCGGAGGATCGGCGACCACGGCGGCGACAAGGACCGCATCGTGCCCGCGCCCCTCATCGACCCGCACAGCCCGCGCCCGGACGGATCCTCGCCGGCGCCGGACGAGTCGTCCTCCGATCGGCCGTCGCCCGACGGGTCGTCGTCGGAGAGCTCCACGGAGTCGGAAAGCGCCGACGAGTCCGCGAGCGACTGCGTGACACCGACCGTGACCGTCACCCCCGGCACCGCCGAGGACACTCCGACGGACGACTCCGCGGACACCA
This sequence comes from Streptomyces sp. NPDC058697, assembly GCF_042715345.1. NCBI lineage: Bacteria > Bacillati > Actinomycetota > Actinomycetes > Kitasatosporales > Streptomycetaceae > Streptomyces > Streptomyces sp. NPDC058697. The sequence goes on along the minus strand of NZ_JBHXSU010000001.1, from coordinate 718,698 downwards.
CGTCCCCGGACCCCTCCGACTGCCCCACGGTCACCGTGACGGCCACCCCCTACCCCTCCGACGGCCTGGTGTCACCCCCGGACGGCACGGACACGGGCACGCCGCCCGACACGGACGTCCCCGACGAGCCCACCGTCGAGCAGCCCGAACCCCCGCTGGACTCACCGGCCGACTCCCTGATCCCCGACTAGGCCGGGCCGTGCGCAACCTGCCGTACATCCGTCGCCCGAGCGGTCCCCGGGGGCGTCCCACGGGTCGAGGAATCGCCCAAATCCTGGCAAGGTGGGCCCATGGTTGATCGGGGAGCGAGCGCCCTGTCACTCCCGGACGACTGGCCCGCCCACCCGGACCCGATCCTGGCGCTCAACCACATGGGCAGCTTCGACTGGGACCTGGACGCCGGAACCTTCCAGATGGATGCCCTGGCCCACGAGATCTTCGACGTGCGCCCGGACGAGTACGACGGCCGCCCCGAATCGCTGAGCATCCGGGTGCCGCCGACCGAGGGCCGCCGCCTGGACGCCCACGTCTCCCAGGCCATCAAGGACGGCAGCGAGAACTACGGGGCGTACTTCCGGGTCCGCCGCCGTGACGGCACCCTGCGCTGGACCCACACCCAGGGCTACATCCGGCGCGACGAGACGGGCCGTCCGCGCCGCATCATCGGCATCGTCCGCGACGCCACCGAGGAACTCGGCGAGGCCGAGGCCCGCCGGGAGCAGGCTGCCCAGGCCGAGGCCCGCCGCGAGCAGACGAACGTCGTGCAGATCACCACCGCGGCTCTCGCGCACGCCCACACCGTCCAGGACGTCATCGACGTCCTCAAGGACACCCACGGGGTCACCCACCTGGGCGCCACCAGCGTGGTCATGGGCCTGGTCGAGGCCGGCCGCATCCGGCTCGTCGCCGAGGGCCCCGAGGGCAGCTTCGTACCGGGCACGCTGGTCACCCGTATCGACGAGCAGTACCCGATGAGCGAGGCCGTGCGCACGCTCGCCCCGCGCTTCATCGAGTCGCCGGAGGAGTTCGCCGATTCGTACCCGCTGCTCTGGCCGCACATCACCGGTCTTGAGATCACCTCGGCCGCCTATCTGCCGCTCATCGCCCAGGCCAGACCCATCGGCGCCATAGGGCTGCTCTACAGCGACCGGCACGGCTTCTCGTCCCAGGACCGCAACGTCCTGGTCGCCCTCGGCAGCAGCATCGCGCAGAGCCTCCAGCGGGCCATGTTCTACGAGCAGGAGAAGGACCTCGCCCAGGGACTCCAGCAGGCCATGCTGCCGCGCTCCATCCCCAGCGTGCCCGGCGCCGACATCGCGGTCCGCTACCGCTCCGGCTCTCTCGGGCGGGACATCGGAGGCGACTGGTACGACGTGATTCCGCTGCCCGGCGGCCGCGTCGGGGCCGTCATCGGCGACGTCCAGGGCCACGACACGCACGCGGCCGCCGTCATGGGCCAGCTGCGCATCGTCCTGCGCGCCTACGCGGCCGAGGGCCACACCCCCGCCACCGTCATGGCCCGCGCCTCCGTCTTCCTGCACGAACTCGACACCGAACGCTTCGCGACCTGTCTGTACGCGGAGGCCGACCTGTCCACCGGTGTGGTGCAGGTCGTCCGGGCGGGCCACATCGACCCGCTCGTCCGCGACACCGACGGCAGCTGCCGCAGGCTGCCCGTCGAAGGGGGCCTGCCCCTGGGCCTGTCCGCCCTGTTCGGGCGCCTCGAATACCCGGTCAACACCCTCGAACTCGACCCCGGCCAGACCCTGCTGCTGTGCACCGACGGCCTCGTCGAACAGCCCGGGATCGACCTCGACGACGGCATGCAGACCCTGCGCGCGCTCATCTCCACCGGCCCCGACGACGTACGCGACCTCGCGGACCGGCTCATCGACGTGGCCGAGGAACGCGGCGGCGAGGACGACGTGGCGCTGCTCCTGATGCGGCGCCTCGGCCTGGACGCGCAGCGCCCCGGAGGCCGGCTCCAGCAGCACGTCGGACCCGGCGACCCCGAGGCGCTCGCCGAGGCCCGGCACATGATCCGTGCGGCCGTACGCGCCTGGGGCGCGGGTGAGAGGGCCGACGAGATCGAGCTGATCGCGGACGAGCTGATCACCAACGCCCTGATGCACACGGAGGGCTCCGCCATTGTGACGTTGCGTGTCCTCACCGGGCTCGACCGGCGGCTCCGTGTGGAGGTCGAGGACGCGTCCAGTGCGTTGCCGCGGCGGCGGGAGGCGGGGGAGTCCGGGGTCTCCGGGAGGGGGCTGCTGCTGGTGGACCGGCTCGCGGATGTTTGGGGGGTGGAGGCGAGGGGTGGTGGCAAGTGTGTGTGGTGCGAGTTCCTTGTGCCTGAGCGGGAGTGAGGGGGCGGGGGCTTGCGGGTGCGTTGTGGCGTGCGGGTCGTGGGGGCTTGTCGCGCAGTTCCCCGCGCCCCTGGTGGGGCGGTGGTGGCACCCTGGGATCTATGCCGGAGCTTCCCGAGGTCGAAGCGTTGAAGGACTTTTTGGTCGATCACCTGGTCGGTCGCGAGATCGTGCGGGTGTTGCCTGTGGCGATCAGTGTGCTGAAGACGTACGAGCCGCCGCTGAGCGCTCTCGAAGGGCGGGAGGTCGTGGCCGTGCACCGGCACGGGAAGTTTCTGGACCTGGAGACGGACGGCGGGCCGCGCTTCGTGACGCATCTGGCGCGTGCGGGGTGGCTGCACTGGAAGGACCGGCTTCCGGACGGGCCGCCGCGCCCCGGCAAGGGCCCGCTGGCGATGCGTGTCGCCCTGGAGACCGGCGAGGGCTTCGACCTCACCGAGGCGGGCACCCAGAAGCGGCTGGCCGTGTACGTCGTACGGGATCCGGGTGAGGTCCCCGGTGTCGCCAGGCTCGGCCCGGACCCGCTGGCCGACGACTTCGACGAGGCCCGTTTCGCGGAGCTGCTGCACGGCGAGCGGCGGCAGCTGAAGGGTGCCCTGCGCGACCAGAGCCTGATCGCGGGAGTGGGGAACGCCTACAGCGACGAGATCCTGCACGCCGCGAAGATGTCGCCCTTCAAGCTCGCCTCGGCCCTGACACCGGAGGAGACAGGGCGGCTGTACGAGGCCCTGCGGACGACCCTCGCCGACGCCGTCGAGCGCTCCCACGGACTCGCCGCGGGCCGGCTGAAGGCCGAGAAGAAGAGCGGCCTGCGCGTCCACGGCCGCACCGGAGAAGCCTGCCCGGTCTGTGGCGACACCATCCGCGAGGTCTCCTTCAGCGACTCGTCCCTCCAGTACTGCCCGACCTGCCAGACGGGCGGCAAGCCCCTCGCGGACCGCCGGATGTCCAAGTTCCTGAAGTAGCCGGGCGTCCGCGTACGGGCCCGTCAGGCACTTCCGCCTCAGGGGGCCTTGAGCGTCACCAGGGCCTTCCCGTCCGGGTTGCGCACCTCGTACCGGACGACCTCGTCGGGATGCAGTGCCGCCGCGCCCTGCATGGGCTCGGACGGCTTGCTCTCGACGGCCTCGCCGGTCTTCTCGGGCACGGTCCAGCTGAGTACGACCTGCTCCGAGTCGTCGCGGCCGATGGCCACGAGCTGGCAGCGCAGGAGACTCGGCGCGTTCTTGACCTTCAGGTCCACTTCGCTGCCCCAGGCACGGTTCAGGGTGGTGACCTCGGCCCATACGCCCGACGACGGGTCGGTCGCGGCGACCGTCTTGCCGCCGGAGGCCTCGTCCCCGGTGAAGACCGCGACCGCGGGGCCGCCCACGGCGAAGACCACCGCTGCGGCGACCGCGTACAGCCAGCGCCTGCGCCCGCTGCGGCGTGTCGCGACGACATCGTCCAGGAGCCGGTCCAGCAGGGCCGGCCCGGCCTGCGTCATGGGATGCACCGCACGTGGCGTCGCCTGGGCGTAAGCCCGCAACGACCGTGTGGTGGCTGCCAGTTCATGTATCTGAACCGCACACTGGGGACACTCCGTGAGGTGGTCCTCGAAGCGGAAGGCATCCGCCTCGTCCAGCACGCCGAGCGCATATGCGCCGACGTCGCGGTGGCGTTCCAGCGACCTCATACCAAATCCTCGGTGCCGATGGGGTGTGTGTGCGGGGAGTAGTTGCTTGCCCACCGGTACGCAGGAGACCGCCGAATCACTCAAGTCCCGTAGGAAACGAACCAAGAGATTCGGAGCGGACGGGCCCGCGGATTGGTCGAGGTTCAGAAAAAACTGGTCAGGGTAGTTGGAGGCGGAAGTGTGTCGGAAAATCGCTCAGAAAAGATGGATCGCCAGGTGCCCCAGTGGCAGCCCCAGCTGCCAGGCCGGTGTCCAGACCTTCGGGCCGTCGTCCTCCCCGATGACCGGACCGCCGCCCGGCACCGCGTCCAGGTCGGGCGCGAGCAGCTCGGTCTCCTCCAGCCAGCGCCAGGCCGCCGTCGCCAGGTCCAGGTCCGGCGCCGGACCACCCGCGTCGATCGCCTCGGCGGCGAGCCCGGCCATGCGCTCGCGGACCCAGTCCTGCCACGGCTGGTCGTACGCCGTCAGCGACAGCCACGTCTCCAGCTGTGTGACGACCCGGATGCCGGAGAGCTCACCGCTCGTGTCCGACAGGAAGATGGTGAGCGCCAGGGCGTCGCGCCCGGCGCGGAACTCGAAGGACGTCGGCGGCATCAGGTCGCCCGTCCGCAGCAGTTCGTCGGCGATGTACTCGGCGTACAACCACGCCATGGGGACGGTGAGTTCACCACCGCCCGCGCCGTCCGTGCTCTCTTGACCTCTGTGCAGCATCCCTTCCTGCCTTCCTCCGGTGCGTGCGCGTCGCCCGACCCCGGGCCCCAGTCCGGAACACGGATGAAGACAGCTGATTGCTCAACCATGGTCCTCGGCAAGGCGCTTTACGGAGGCTTGACCTAGCCTCCGGTTTCACCGCAGGTCGGCCGCGTATCCCGGAAGAACCCGGCGCAGGGCGCGCAGCGCGTAGTACGCGCGAGATTTCACGGTACCGGGCGGAATCCCCAGGGCCTCGGCGGCCTCCGCCACACTCGCCCCCCGGAAATACACCTGCACCAGGACTTCACGGTGCTCGGGAGTGAGTGTCTTCACAGCCTCCCGCACATCGAGGGTCGCCACCGAGCGTTCCGCGTGATCGGCCGCGACCCGTGCGCTCTCCAGCACGGCGTCCCCGACCTCGGCGGGCCGCGCCTGGCGGGCCCGTCGCGCGTCTATGGCAAGCCGCCGGCCGACCGTCAGCAGCCAGGGCCGTACGGAGTCGAAGTCGTCGGCTCGAAGCGCCTCGGGATGCTGCCAGGCGCGTACGAACGTCTCCTGCACCAGATCCTCGGCACGCTGGCGGTCTCCGTCGGAGAGCCTCAGCATCAGGGCGAAGAGCGGTGCGCCGTGCTCCCGCTGCAATTCGGCCAGCTCGTGCTCGGCGGTCGTCCTGCTGGTCATGGTCGTGGCGGCCGTCATGGCCGTATGCCAGCGCAGGGCGACCCGCCGGGACAGGCCACGGACACGGCTCGTCGGCAGACGGTCGAACCCGTCGACGAACGGTACGACGAACGGTCAACCGGGACGGAAGGCTCCGCCTCCGCATCTCGGTTCGCCCCAATGGCCCTGTCCTGGAACCCCGTTCGGGTCAGTGACAGTGGCGCCTTCTGGACTCCCATCGGCACGCTTATCCGGATACATATCGGTTCGTACTTAAATCCGACCGCATTGAGCGGTATTGAGCCGCAGGGGAGCGAGGCCGGGAATGGCGAGGACACCGCGCACCCGACAGGCGGTAACGGTCCTCGCGGTCCTGTGCTGCGCCGCAGTTGTCGCGAGCTGTCAAGGGCAGGACGGGCCGAACCGCCGGGGGAGCCCGGTCGGGGGCGGAGCCTCGGCGCAGAGCTTCACACTCGTCGCCTCCGGTGACGTCCTCCCGCACAGCTCGATCATCGACCGGGCGAAGGCCGACGCGGGCGGGTACGGCTACGACTTCCGCCCCATGCTGTCGGGGGTCAAACCCGTCGTGGCCCGCGCCGACCTGGCGATCTGTCACATGGAGACGGTCTACGGAGCCGACGGCCACTACACCGGCTACCCCACCTTCAAGTCCCCGCCGCAGGTGGCCGAGGGCCTCGCCGCGACCGGCTACGACGCCTGCTCGACCGCCTCCAACCACACCCTGGACGACGGCGCCGCCGGTATCCACCGCACCCTCGACGCGCTCGACCGGGCCGGGGTGCGGCACGCCGGATCCGCCCGCAGTGCCGCCGAGGCGAGCGCGCCCACCATCATGCAGACCGGCACCGCCAAGGTCGCCCACTTCGCGTACACCTACGGCACCAACGGCTTCCCGCTCCCGGCCGGCGAACCCTGGGCCGTCAACCTCATCGACCCCGACCGGATCGTCACGGACGCCAGGGCCGCCCGGAAGGCGGGCGCCGACGTCGTGGTCGTGTCCCTGCACTGGGGCACCGAATGGCAGGACGAGCCCGACACCAAGCAGCTCGCCCTGAGCAAGCGGCTCACCGGATCCCGCACGGACGGCCGCCCCGACATCGACCTGATCCTCGGCACCCACGCCCACGTCCCCCAGGCGTACGAGAAGGTCAACGGAACCTGGGTGATCTACGGGATGGGCGACCAGATCGCAGGCGAGATGTTCAACCACGGCGGAGCCCGGGATCCCCGCGGCAACGAGAGCACCATCGGCCGCTTCACCTTCGCCCCGCCGGAGAGGTCCGGCGACCGCTGGCGGGTCGAGAAGGCCGAATTCGTACCCCAGTGGTTCGACGTGGACTCGGGCCGAGTGGTCGACCTCAACAGCGCGATCGGCCAAGGAGCCGAGGTGAGCGCCGTACGCGACCGGATCCGCCGCGTCGTCCTCAGCCGGGGCGCGGCCGAGGACGGCCTGGTCATGGCGAAGCCGGCGCGCCAGTCGGAGTAGCGGGGCGCGTTGAAGCACCTCCCGGGCGTCCACCCTGAGGGAGCGCGTTGCCGTCCCCCCCGGCGCGCGCGCCGATGACACTGCCTACGCCGGTCGCCGCGCTCGGCGCTCTACGGCACCACCGTCACCGGCCACCGCCCCGCCTTCACCAGGCGGATCGCGACTGAACCGATGATCCGGTGGCCCGCCTGCTCGGAGGCGCCCACGACGACGGCGTCCGCCTTGAGCTGGTCCGCCGCCGAGACGAGGCCGTTGTACGGGTCGCCGCGGAAGGTGTGGAACTCCCAGCGCACATCGAATATGCCCTTGACCTGCTCGGTCCCCTCCCGGATCTGCTGGATCAGATCCTCGGCGATCTGGTCGGTCGTCTCCGCGACCGGAACCCCGAGCGCGGCACCGGCCGCCATCACCGGCTGGATGTACACCAGAGCGAGCAGCGCCCGCTGGCGCCGGGCCAGCCCCGCGGCGTAGGCGGCGGCGCGCAGGGACGAGTCGGAGCCGTCCACGCCGACCACGATGACCTTGGGCCCGTCGGTGCCCCGTTCGAACTGGTGGGAGTGCTGTTCCGTCACGGCGCAGAGGCTATCGGAACAGGCGGCTCCCGCAGCCGCCCGGGACCGCGCACGGGCGCGCTCGACAGGCGGCCGGGCCCCGCTCTTCCTACAGTCGAGAGCATGAATGCCGGCGTCCGGGCAGAAGCACCGAGGGACCCGAAGGACACGACAGGGCCGATACGCCCTTCGCGGGACGGTCTCCTCAGCAAGGTGCCCGAGGGATTCGCGGTCTTCTTCGCCGCCCTCGGCCTGCTCTGTCTGGTGCTGGCCTTCATCCCGCCACTGCGCAGGTTGCTGCGCCCGGTCGTCCACGTGCTGAACCTGGTCGTGGTCCCGGTCAGCGCGAACCTCGCGTACGCGGTCTTCCTGTTCCTCCTCGCCGCCGCGATCGCGGCCCGCAAGAAGATCGCCTGGTGGCTGGTCGTCGTCTACCTCGGACTGCTGGTCCTCGTCGACGTGCTGGGCACCGCGATGGGCCAGTACGCCGACTCCGTCCCCTCGCTCGTGGTCTGCGCCCTGGCCCTGGGCCTGCTGATCGTGGCCCGCCGGGAGTTCTACGCGGACTCGCGCAGGGCCGCGGTGCGCCGGGCGCTGGGCGTGCTGTTCGCCGGGCTGGCCGTGGCGATCCTCGTCGGCTGGGGACTCGTCGAACTCTTCCCCGGCACCCTGCCACGCGGCCAGCGGCTGCTGTGGGCCGCGGACCGGGTCTGCGGCGGACTCATCTCGGGCGGCGCCTTCGACGGGCGGCCACCCCGCCCGCTGTTCTTCTTCCTCGGCCTCTTCGGCGCTCTCGCGCTGCTGAACGCGGCCGCCACCCTCTTCCGCTCCCAGCGCCTGGAGGCGGCCCTGCACGGCGACGAGGAACGCCGCATCCGCGCGCTGCTCAAGGCGTACGGGGCGGACGACTCGCTCGGGTACTTCGCCACCCGCCGCGACAAGGCCGTCGTCTTCTCGCCCAGCGGCAAGGCCGCCGTCACCTACCGCGTCGAGGCAGGGGTGTGCCTGGCCAGCGGAGACCCCGTCGGCGACCGCGAGGCCTGGCAGCACGCCATCGGCGCCTGGCTCGACGTGGCCCGCCGCTACGCCTGGGCCCCCGCCGTCATGGGCGCCTCCGAGGAGGGCGCGAAGGCGTACGCGCGCTCCGGGCTCGGCGCTCTCCAGCTCGGCGACGAGGCGATCCTGCACGTCGCCGGCTTCGACCTCGACGGCCGCGACATGCGGGTGGCCCGGCAGGCGGTGGGCCGCGTCCGGCGCACCGGCGCCACCTGCCGCGTCCGCAGACACTCCACCCTCACCGACGAGGAGATGGAGGCGATCGTCGACAGGGCGGACGCCTGGCGGGACACCGAGACCGAGCGCGGCTTCTCCATGGCCCTGGACCGGCTCGGCGACCCCGAGGACGGCGACTGCCTCCTCGTCGAGGCGCTCGATTCCGACGGCAGACTGCTGGCGCTGCTGTCCCTCGTGCCCTGGGGCCGCGACGGCGTCTCGCTCGACCTGATGCGCCGGGACCGCAGCGCACCCAACGGCGTCATGGAGTTCATGGTCGCCGAACTGTGCGCGGTCGCCGGAAAGCTCGGTGTGCGCAGGATCTCGCTGAACTTCGCCGTGTTCCGCTCGGTCTTCGAGGAGGGCGCCCGCATCGGCGCCGGACCGGTCCTCAGACTCTGGCGCCGCCTACTGCTGTTCTTCTCCAAGTGGTGGCAGCTGGAGGCCCTCTACCGGTCCAACGCCAAGTACCACCCCGAGTGGTATCCGCGCTTCATCTGCTACGGGGACACCGCAGCCCTCGCCCGGATCGGTCTGGCCTCCGGCATCGCGGAGGGCTTCGTCTCCGTACCGTCGCTGCGCACGCTCTGGGGCAGGGGGCACGCGAAGGGCGGGCCGAAACCGGCGAGCACCGAGGGCCTGCCGTCGCTGTCGGCGCTCGGCCTCGACGGAGGGGACGAGGCCGGGGCCGCCGATCCGACCGCCGGACTGCCCGAACAGGTCCGCATCCGGCACCGCAAACTCGACCGTCTCCGCGCCGACGGCACCGACGCCTACCCGGTCGGCATCCCGCCCCGCACCCACACCCTCGCCGAGGTCCGCGAGGGGCAGCACGTGACCGTCGCAGGCCGCGTCATGCTCGTACGCGACTTCGGCGGCATCCTCTTCGCAGTCCTGCGGGACTGGTCCGGCGACTTCCAGCTCGCCCTCACCCGGAAGGACGCGGGGCCCGCCCTCGACCGGTTCCGCAAGGACGTCGACATCGGCGACCACGTCACCGTCACCGGCCTCACCGGTGTCAGCGACAAGGGGCAGCCCACGGTCTTCGTCACCTCCTGGCAGCTCATCGGCAAGTGCCTGCGCCCCCTGCCGGACAAGCGGCGCGGCCTCGCCGACCCCGAGGCCAAGGTGCGCCGCCGCTACCTCGACCTGGTCGCCAGCCCGGACGCCCGGGACGTCGTACGCGCCAGATCCACCGCCGTCCAGGCGCTGCGCCAGGGCCTTCTGGAGCGCGGCTATCTGGAGGTCGAGACGCCGATGCTCCAGCAGATCCACGGCGGCGCCAACGCCCGCCCCTTCACCACCCACATCAACGCCTACGACCTGGACCTCTATCTGCGGATCGCCCCCGAGCTGTATCTGAAGCGGCTGTGCGTCGGCGGCATGGAGAAGGTCTTCGAGATGGGCCGCACCTTCCGCAATGAAGGCGTCTCCTACAAGCACAACCCCGAGTTCACGATGCTGGAGGCCTACCAGGCCTTCGCCGACTACGACGTGATGCTCGACCTCGCCCGCGAACTGATCCAGGGCGCGGCGACCGCCGCTTTCGGTTCGCCGGTCGCCCGCAAGGACGGCACCGAGTACGACATCTCCGGGCTCTGGCCCGTCCGGACGGTCTACGGGGCGATCTCCGAGGCGCTGGGGGAGGAGACCGACGCCGACACGCCCCTGGAGTCCCTGCACCGGCTGTGCGACCGGGCGGGCGTCCCGTACACCGCCGAGCACGGCCGTGGCGATGTCGTCCTCGAAATGTACGAACGCCTGGTCGAGGAGAAGACCCAGCTGCCGACCTTCTACAAGGACTTCCCGACCGACGTCTCCCCGCTCACCCGCCAGCACCGCGTGGACCCGCGGCTCGCCGAGCGCTGGGACCTCGTCGCCTTCGGCACCGAGCTGGGCACCGCCTACTCCGAGCTGACCGACCCCGTCGAGCAGCGCCGGCGTCTCACCGCGCAGTCGCTGCTCGCCGCCGGGGGAGACCCGGAGGCGATGGAGCTGGACGAGGACTTCCTCGACGCCCTGGAGTACGCCATGCCGCCCACCGGAGGGCTCGGCATCGGCGTCGACCGGCTCGTCATGTTCCTCACCGGGCTCTCCATCCGCGAGACGCTGCCCTTCCCGCTCGTACGCCGCCGCTGAGCCGCCCCCCACCTCCGGGAGCTGCTCTCAACGGGTGCTTTCGTGCGTCCGCACCGGTGGACATGTGCTGAGACACACGTCGGCCGGGCGACTGATTACTCATGAATAAGGATCAGTTCCTCTCGCGGCGTCGGGCGTTGCTCGCCGGTGCCGCCGTGCTGGGAGCGGCGGGCGCGGCTGGCACCGTACAGGTGCTCACCGCCGACCCGGGCTCCCCGGTCCGGTCCTCCGCCGCTCCCGCCGCCGGTGCCCAGGCGAAACGGGCGGCCCTGAGACCCTCCGCCTACCGTCTTCAGCCCATCGCCGGATACGGGCCGGTCCGCGGCACGGCCGCGCGGACCCTCGTACGGCACCAGCCGTTCCTGCGTATGTCGGGGCGCGGCAAGAGCATGGTGCTGACCTTCGACGACGGGCCCGACCCCCGATACACCCCTGACTTCCTGCGCACACTCAAGGCCCACAAGGTGCGCGCCATGTTCTTCGTGTGCGGAGAGATGGCCGCCGAGCACAAGGACCTGTTGCGCCGGATGGCCGACGAGGGACACGTGGTGGGCAACCACACCTGGTCCCATCCGCTGCTGACGCGGCTGTCCCGGTCCGAGATCCGTTCCCAGATGGAGCGCACCTGCGATGTGATCGAGCAGGGAACCGGAGAGCGGCCAGGCTGGTTCCGTGCGCCGTACGGGGCCTGGAACCGGGCCGCCTTCCAGATCGGCGCCGAACTCGGCATGGAGCCGCTCGCCTGGACCGTCGACACCCTCGACTGGACCTCGCCCGGGGCCGGCGCGATCGAGAGCCGGGTCATCAAGGGCGCGGCCCCGGGCGTCGTGGTCCTCGGGCACGACGCGGGCGGGGACCGCACGCAGAGCGCGACGGCGCTGCGCGACTATCTGCCCCGGCTGCTGGACTCGGGATATCACATCATCGTTCCCCGGCGGCAGGCAGCATAGATCCGCGGAGTTCCACGGAACCGCAAGGATTCCGTGGAACTCCGCGGGATTTCACGAGCTTTCGCGGGATGCCGCCCGCCCGGCCGGGGAACGCTCAGCGAACCTCGATCAGGCGGGCGAACACGACGACGTTCCCGTCGTAGCCGTTCTGCTTGGAGAAACCGCCCCCGCAGGTGATGACGCGAATCTCGGGGGTTCCGGTGTTCCCGTAGACACGGTCTCCGGGGAAGTTGTTCTTCTCGAAGACCTCGATGCCGTAGATCTCGAACACGGCGGTCTTTCCGTCCTTGCGCAGGACATCCACGCGATGTCCCTTTTTCAGGGCCCCGAGTCCGTAGAAGACGGCGGGGCCCTGTCGGTTGTCGACGTGGCCGACCATGACGGCCGTGCCCTTCTCGCCGGGCGAGACCGCGCCCGAGAACCAGCCCGCGAGGTTCGGGTCCTCCGGCGGCGGCGCGTCCACCCAGCCCTCCATGTCGAGGCCCACGGGTGTGACGGGGGCGTCCACCCGGATCGCCGGGATGCTGATGCGGTCGGCCACCGAGAACGACAGGGGGGCCGGAACGCCCGTGCGCATCGTGTTGTCGGTGGCGCGGTTGCTGTCCGCGGCGGCGGCCGTCGCGGGCTGCGGGGGCCCGACGTCGAACTCTCCCGAACCATTCCGAATGAGAGCGAGGCCGGTCAGCAGGACAAGCGCTATCACGCCCCAAGGAGCGCGCCTCCTGGGGCGCTCCTCCTCTTCCGCCAGCTCGGACACGAACATTCGCAATCCCCTCTCGACGTGGCCGTCGCCACGTCCGTCGCGCATACGAGAACGCTAAGCGCAGTGCGCGCACAGGGCGACGGGAGAAGCGCGAACGGGTGGCGGAGCGGACTGCCGTGCGCCATCCGAGTTGCCATCGCCAGGAAATTTCTGACAGTCCGTGACCTGCGGCAATATCCGATTGTGTTCCTTTCTGTCGGCGTGTCCTCTCACCGGTACGGAGCATTCTCGAAATGCGGCCCTGTGCACGGCAACTGAGGGTCTGTCTGGGAGGCGTTTTCTCGCCGATCGACTCGGGGACGGTTCCCGGGGCGCCTTCCGCGGAGGATCACATGCGTACCAATCGTGCCCTGGCGGTCTCTGCGGTGGCGTTCGCCGCCGTCGGACTCGCCGCTCCCACGGCCGCGGCCTGGGACAACCCGAGCAACATCACCACCACGCCCAGCGTCATCGCCCGGGGAGGCCAGCTGTCGGTCAGCGTGGACGGCTGCCCGAACGGCGGCTCCATGACGTCGACGGCGTTCCCGCAGGCCAGACTCTCGCCCGTCGGCGGCAACAACGAGACCTCGAAGGGGACCGCCACCATCAACAGCTCGGCCAACCCGGGCTCGTACGACATCACGGTCCACTGCAGTGGCAAGACCCTCACCAAGCCGCAGGCCTTCACCGTCATCGGTGGTGTCCGAGGCGGTCTCGGTGGCAGCAGCTCCATCGGTGCCACTCCGGCGGACATCGCGATCGGCGGTGGCCTCGTCGGCCTCGCCCTCATCGGCGGCGGGGTGTTCTGGATGCGCCGCCGCTCCGAGAACAAGATCTGAGCGTGAACAGCCCTTCGCCCCGGACCCTCAAGGGTTCCGGGGCGAAGGGCTGTCCGGTGCGTCCGGTGGCGTCCGGCCGGTGTGTCGGGTGCGTCAGCCGCCGTGCTCGCCGGTGCGCCGCCGCGACCAGTAGTACGCCGCGCCGACCGAGCCCGCGATGAGCGCGGCTCCGAGGCCGATCTCACTCAGGTCGAAGCCGCCCGCGCCGCCGCCGACGCCCGCCTTGACGCCCCGGTGGACGGGGGTGTGCGTCGGCTCGCTGGGGCGGCCGGTGGCGATGGTGAGGTCCGTGTGGCCTGACTCGTTCCCGCACTGGAACGTCACCTCGTACACCGCGCCGGGCTTGGCGTCCCAGTCGACGGTGGCCGTGGCGGAGCCCTGTCCTTTGGGGATCGTCACCGTGTCGAAGACGCCCGAGGAGACCTTGGTGTCCGACTTGCAGCCGTTGACGGACAGCGAGACGCGCCCGCCCGCGGCGATGGTCGTGGGCGAGACGTTGAAGCCGAACGAGGTGATGTTGCGCTCGCCGTCGTCCCGGGCGGCGGCGACGGGTGCGGTGAGGGTCAGGGCGGTCATGCCCAGCAGTGCGGCACAAGCGACGCGTATCGCGCGCATGGTGAGTCCTCCGGGTCCCCGAGGCGCAGCCGCGGACCTTTTCCGCTGCGCCGTACATGCACCTCGATGATCGAAACGCTAGGAAGGTGCGGGCGCCGGCGCGATCGCAGTCGCGCGAATGGGGCAACCGTGTGGGCCGAACCGGGTATCCGATGCGTGCGGTTGGGGGACGGGCGCGGCGTGGCGTCCGTCCCCCGGTGGAGCGGGCTCGTAGGGGTCCGTCACTCACCGGCCTTCGGGAACAGCGTCAGGAACGGATCGGCCGTCGCCGTGATCCCGCGGCTGTAGGGAGCGTCGAAGTCCCAGATCAGGAAGAGCAGGAAGGCGATCAGGGCGGCGAACAGGCCCGCCAGGATCACCTCGCGCAGGGTGCGGCGGATCTGCAGCGCGAAGATCAGCCCGACGGTGACCACGGCTCCGGTGATCAGGCCGAACCACACGACGCCCGGCATGGTCGGGGCCGTGGCATCCGCGCGGGCCGTTCGCGCCGCGTCGGCCGCGGTGACCTGGTCGAGGAGCGGCTGGTAGGCCTGGGCCTCGAAGTCCGTCTTCGGCTCGTAGTCGGTGACGTCGTTGCGGATCTTCGCCAGCAGCTTCGTACCCTGCTCGGTGACCTTGCCGTCGTCGGCCATGGCCTTCCACTCGGTGGTGACGACGTGGCCGACATAGACGTTGACGTCGTCCCGGATGCGGTCGCGGACGTCTGGCGGGTACACCCGTACGCGCTCGGAGATCTCGTGCAGCGCGTTCGCCTCGTTCTGGACGTGATCCTGGGCGACGCCCCGCGCCTCCCAGACACCGGCGATGGCCAGGCCGAGCACGATGGCGTACACCACGCCGATCATCATCGTCATGTACTCGATCACGTCCGGGGTATCGGACGGATCGTCGTCCTCGGCGGCGGTGTGGTGCCGGACGACGGTGACGATGAGGACGACGACGCTGGCCGCCGCCATCGCGAGGGCGAGAACAAGCCATTCCGACAAGGGATTCCTCCAGGGGTCAGCGCGGGCGCAGCGCGGCGGCGGCGAGGACGGCGGGCGCGGTGATGAGCAGAGTGAGCGACACCAGGGACGGACCGCCGCGGGGCGGGGCCTTGCGCGCCCTGACGCGGTACGGCGGATAACTCACCGGAGTCGGCGAGGGGCTGGGGCGCACGGTGGGGGTCGGTGTCGGTGTCGGAGTGGGCTTCGGAGCCGGCACGGGAGCCGCCGGACGCGGTACGACGGGGGCCGGCCGTGGTGGGGCGGGCGCCGGCGGTCGCACGGTCGGCGGGGCGGGGGAGGGCCGCGGTGGGGGAGGCGGCGGGTCGGGTGTCGGGGTGGGCGTCGGGGTGGGCGTCGGAGTCGGCTTGGGCGGGGGCTTCGGCGGAGGGGGCGGTTCCGGAGTCGGGCACGGAGGGGTCGGCGTTGGTGTCGGGGTCGGGGTCGGTGTCGGCGTGGGGCAGGTCCCCGCGACGGCCACCGCCACCGTGCCGTTTCCGTCGGGTCCCGTGGCGGCGTACGCGCAGGAGTCGGCGGCCGCCGGAGCGGGCGCGCCACCCGCGATCCAGGTCAGCGCGAGCAGCATCAGCAGGCGTATGACGAGGGCGCATCGGGTCCGTGGCTGAGTTCGTAGTGGTCCAGGCACGACGGAGATCATCGGTGCCCACGCGCTCGCGCGCGCGAGAGTGCGCCCAGGTTGCCCCGAAGGAGGGACAAGCGGCTCACGCCCTTGCCGTCGCGCGCCGCAACCGGCCTCCCGGGCCCCACCAAAAGCAGGCTTCCCGGGCGTTACCAGAAAGAAATTTGTGCGCGCTTTGAACACTCACCGCACCCCCGCCCGTACCTAGGGCCATACGCGGTGTGGATCAGCGCCGCAACACCTAAGCAGACAGCGGGAGTTACCAATGAAGACCTCCTGGCGGAGCGCCTCACTCGTAGCGTCAGCTGCGGCAGTGCTGGTGCTGACGACGGCGTGCGGTCAGGACAAGGCGGACACCTCGACCGGCAGCCAGAACGTGGGCGCGGCGCCCGCGGCCAACGGTTACGGCTCGGCGGGGGCCGCGGCCAGCCCGAGCACCGGCGCCAACACCGGTGCCAATGCCGGTGCCCAGACGCAGAGCGCCGGACAGCTTGCCGTGGCGGACACCGACAAGCTCGGTGAGGTCGTCACGGACAGCGCGGGCATGACGCTCTACCGCTTCGACAAGGACACCGCCGAGCCGCCGAAGTCGAACTGTGACGGCGACTGCGCCACTGCCTGGCCTCCGGTTCCGGCCTCGGGCGCCACCGCGCCGATCGGCATTGACAAGACCCTGCTCGGCGAGGTCACCCGTACCGACGGCACCAAGCAGCTGACCTACGAGGGCTGGCCGCTGTACCGGTTCGCGAAGGACACCAAGGCCGGTGACACCAACGGCCAGGGTGTGGGCGGCACTTGGTACGCGACGGCCCCCGACGGCAAGAAGGCCTCCGGTGGTGGAGAGGCCGCGGCCGGCGGCAGCGCGGAAGCCGCCGACCTGCCGGGTCTGTCGACCCGCAACGACCCCGAGCTCGGTGAGGTCGTCGTCGACAAGAACGGCATGACGGTCTACCGGTTCGAGAAGGACGTCCCCTGGCCGATGAAGTCGAACTGTGTCGGCGAGTGCCTGGAGAAGTGGCCGGTCGTCGCGCCGGTCGACGCCGCCGACACCAAGGGCATCGACAACAAGAACGACGGACGGCGCGGCTACGTCGTCAACAACCGTCCGGACGGCCTGAAGCAGCAGAGCATCGACTGCTGGCCGCTCTACACCTTCGCGGGCGACAAGAAGCCCGGTGACACCAACGGCCAGGGCGTCGGTGGCACGTGGTACGCCATCTCCCCGGAGGGCAAGCCGCTCGGCAAGCCGAAGTAGCCCGCCCGAAGCAACCAGACAGAGTTGTGAACGCACGGAGAACGTGAACGCACAGAGAAGGCGAGTGCCGAAAGTTCGGAAAACGTGTGTAGAACCACCGGTTCGCCCCCTCCGCACCACACGGAGGGGGCGAAGCGGCTTTTTCACATCCGGCCGGATCCGGTCGCGTGAACGGTTTTCCGCACGCTCCTTCGTAACGCTGCGCAGTTTTCCCGGAACTCTTTGGAATGCTTCGGTGCGATTTCGCAAGGTGGCCAATTCGGCACGTGCCGGAGGCAGTGACGTGGAACGGACGGTCAATTTCCGTTTCTGCTCGCTCCTTTGGCGGGCGATCAGTAGCCTCAGCTCGAACACCGGATCGTCTACGCCTTGGAGAGATAGATGGAGCGTCCCGCCTGGGCCCCGCGTGGCATCGACATCTCGGTGCCCAGCGTGAGCCGCGTCTACGACTACTACCTGGGCGGATCGCACAATTTCGAGGTCGACCGGGAAGCCGCGCGCCGGGCCATGGAGTTCATGCCGGGACTTCCCAAGATCATGCAGGCGAACCGCGCGTTCCTGCGCCGCGCCGTGCGCTTCGCGGCCGACGAGGGCATCTCCCAGTTCCTCGACATCGGTTCGGGCATCCCCACCTTCGGGAACGTCCACGAGGTGGCTCAGAGCGCCCGCCCGGGCGCACGCGTCATGTACGTCGACCACGACCCCGTCGCCGTCGCGCACAGCACGGCCGTCCTGGCCGGAAACGAGGACGCGGGCGTGGTCACCGCCGACCTCCGCAAGCCCCGGGAGATCCTGGCGAGTCCTCAGGTTCAGCGCCTGATAGACCTGAATCAGCCAGTCGCACTCCTTCTCGTTGCCATACTTCACTTCGTGGAGGACACGGACGACCCGTACGGGGCGGTGGCAGAGCTGAGGGACGCGGTGGCGCCCGGCAGCCTGTTCGTCGTCTCGCACGCCTCGTACGAGGGACTTCCGCTCCCCCAGGAGCGGGCCGAGGGCGCCGTCGACGTCTACAAGGACATCCGCAACCCGCTGATCATGCGCTCGCGCGAGGACGTCGCGCGGTTCTTCGAGGGGTACGACATGGTGGAACCCGGACTGGTGCCGATGGCGAAATGGCGGCCCGACTCGGCGTCCGAGGACGAGGATCCTTATTCCTACTCGGGTTTCGCGGGCGTGGGGCGCAAGGCGTGACCGCCGAGCCGGACGGGCCGGAGGACAGACTGCGCAGGTTCGCGACGATCTGGAGCCGGGCCGTGTTCCCGGCGACCGCGACATCGCTGACCCGGCCGGAGTTCGAGCAGCGCCTGGTGCCGCTCGCCCGGCGGCTCAGTGAGGCGCTGCGGGCCAGGACGTTCGACGCGGCCGAGGGCCAGGCCGTCGGCGCCGCACTCATCGACGCGCACTGCACCGAACCCGAGGCGCTCAGCCGCACACTCGACTGCGTCGACGCCTATCTGGTGCTCTACTGCGGCGGCGACGGATCCCAGGAGGCCCTGCGCGCCCGCTCCTCGCGGCTGCAGCACGCCATGGCGGCCGGGTTCGCGCACGCGCTGCGGGAACGGACGCTGGCCGAGCAGGAGTCCATCGCGCGCGCCGCCCTCCAGGCCCAGGGCGTCGTGGCGGACGCGCTGCACGCCACCGAGGCACGCTTCCGCGCGGTCTTCGAGGGCGCCGCGATAGGCATCGGCGTCGCCGACCTCGACGGCAACATCCTGCAGGTGAACAACGCCCTGCTGCGCATGTTCGGCGGCACCGAGCAGCTGATGCGCGGCCGCAACGTCACCGACTGGACCCACCCCGAGGACGCGCCCCAAGTGTGGCGGCTCTACGAGGAGTTGGTGCGCGGCGACCGCGAGCACTACCACGTGGAGAAGGCCTTCTACCGCCCCGACGGAACGGTCCTGTGGACCAACCTCACCGTCTCCCTGCTGCGTGACGCGGACGGCCGGCCCCAGTTCCAGCTCGCCCTCATGGAGGACACCACCGAGCGGCGGCTGCTCAACCTGCGGCTGCGGTACGAGGCCACACACGACGCGCTCACCGGACTGCCCAACCGGACGCTGTTCTTCGAGCGGCTCGACAAGGCGCTCGCGGCAGGCGACGGCATGCGCTTCGGTCTCTGCTACCTCGACCTCGACGGCTTCAAGACCATCAACGACAGCCTCGGGCACGCGGCCGGCGACCGGCTGCTCGTCGAGGTCGCCGACCGGCTGCAGTCCTGTGCCACCGCGCCCGGCGAGATGGTCGCCCGGCTCGGCGGCGACGAGTTCGTCGCCCTGACGACCGGGCCCGACACGGAGAGCGAGGTCGACGCGCTCGCCGACCGCATCATGAACGCCCTGATCACACCGGTGCGCATCGACGGCAGGGAACTGACCGTCCGGGGCAGCATCGGCATAGTCGAGGGCCCGGCGGGCGAGCGCGGCCCGGCCGAGGTGCTGCGCAGCGCCGACATCACGATGTACCGCGCCAAGTCGGCGGGCGGCAACCGTTACGAACTCGCCGACCCCGAGGCCGACGCCCGTGCCATCACCCGGCACGGGCTCACCACGGCGCTGCCCGCGGCCCTGGACCGGGGCGAGTTCTTCATCGAGTACCAGCCGCTCGTCCACCTCGGCGACGGCAGTGTGCGCGGCGCCGAGGCTCTCGTGCGCTGGCTGCATCCACAGCACGGTGTGCTCGGACCCGACCGGTTCATCCCGCTCGCCGAGCACACCGGACTGATCGTGCCGCTGGGCCGCTGGGTCCTGGAGCAGTCGGTCCGCCAGGCCCGTGAGTGGCAGGAACGTCACGCCGACGCGGGTCCGCTGCGCATCAACGTGAACCTCTCGCCGTGCCAGCTGACCCATCCCGGTCTGGTCGCCGACACGGTCGACATCCTGGAGCGCATCGGACTCGAACCGTCCTCGCTCTGCCTGGAGGTCACCGAGTCCGCGCTGATCGGCGCCGACGACGATCTGCTCAAGCCGTTGCGCCGGCTTGCCGAGATGGGTGTCGACATCGCCCTCGACGACTTCGGCACGGGCTATTCGAACCTCGCCAACCTGCGTCGCCTGCCGGTGAGCATCCTCAAGCTGGACCGCTCCTTCACCCAGGGCATGCAGCAGTTCCCCGCCGATCCCGTCGACCTCAAGATCGTCGAAGGGATCGTCTCCCTCGCCCACAGCCTGGACCTCGCGGTCACGGTCGAGGGCGTCGAAACGGCGGCCCAGGCCGAGCAACTCCGCATACTGGGCTGCGACACGGCCCAGGGCTGGTACTACGCCCGCCCGGGTCCCCCGGACCGCCTCCACGAGTTGGCGTTGGTGGACGCGACGGGTTGAGCGTGGCCGCTTCGCGGGAGTGCCGTACCGGGGAGCGCCGTTTTGGGGTGCGGGTGCGCTGTGGCTGGTCGCGCAGTTCCCCGCGCCCCTGAAAAGCGGGCTGCGCCCCTGGCTTTTCGCCTTTAGGGGCGCGGGGAACTGCGCGCTCAGCCACAGCTCACCCGCACCCGACACACCACACCGCCCCCCACCCACCCAGGGGCGCGGGGAACTGCGCGACCAGCCACAACGCACCCCGCACTCACAAACGGCGCCCCACCAAAACGGCGCTCACCGTTCAAGAAGCATCCGCTGAAGCTCCCGAGCCGCCCGAGGCGGAGCCACATCGCTGCGGTGCGCCAACGCGATGGTCCGGGCCAGCCCGGGCCGGGCCAGCGGAGTCACCCGCAACCCCCGCCCGGTCCGCGCAGCGACCATCCGCGGCACCACAGCCACCCCCAGCCCCGCCCGCACAAACCCCAACACCGCGTCCATCTCCCCACCCTCCACCGCGAAATCCGGCTCGAACCCCGCGGAGCGACACGCGGCGACGGTCAGCTCCCGCAGGTCGTACCCGTGCCGGAACATCACCAGCCGCTCACCCTCCAGGTCGGAAACCCGCACGGCCCGCCGCCCACCCCCCGGCGCCGACGCCTCGGGTGAAGACACCACCACCAGGTCCTCCCGCAGCACCTCCACCGTGGTCAGCGCGGGCGACGGCGAGGGCAGCGGCAGCACCACGAGGGCCAGATCGAGCGCCCCGCGCGCGAGCTCCCGTACGAGATCGTGCGAGCCGCCCTCCTCGATCAGCAGCCGGATGCCGGGATACCGGTCGTGGAAGGCGCGCAGCACGTCCGGCAGCAGCCCCGTGCACAGGCTCGGCGTCGCCCCCAGCCGGACCCGCCCGCTGCGCAGCTGGGCCAGCTCCTGGACCTCCTGCCGGGCCGTGTCCGCGTCGGCCAGGATGCGGCGGGCCAGCGGCAGCAGCGCCTCGCCCGCGTCCGTGAGCGTGATGTTCCCGCGCGCCCGAAGGAAGAGATCGGCGCCCAACTCCCGCTCCAGCGCCTTGATCTGCTGGGAGAGCGAGGGCTGGGCGACATGGACCAGATCGGCGGCCCGGGTGAAGTGCCGGGTCTCGGCGACGGCCACGAAGTACTGGAGCTGCTGGAACTGCATGCCCTCAAGAATACGCCCACGATAGCCAGCACCTATGGAAACGAGCCGGACCATGTCTTGGACCGATCGGCCCGCCCGGCCCTAGCGTGCGTTCCATGGCTCTGGCAACGCGGACGGAACGAAAACCGTCCATGACGCGCACCATGTGGGACTCGTCCGTAGGCAAGAAGACCGTGATGGCCGTCAGCGGCCTGATCATGCTGGGGTACCTGGTCGTCCACATGCTGGGCAACCTCAAGATCTTCTTCGGATCGGACGAGTTCAACCACTACGCGCACTGGCTGCGCACCATCGGCGAGCCCCTCCTGCACTACGAGTGGGCGCTGTGGATCATCCGCGTGGTCCTGGTCGCCGCCGTCGTCGCACACGCAGTCTCCGCGTACCAGCTCAGCCGCCGCGACATCAGGGCGCGCCCCACCAAGTACGTGCACAAGAAGCCACGAGCCAGTTACGCCACCCGCACGATGCGCTGGGGCGGGATCATCCTCGGCCTGTTCATCGTCTGGCACATCCTCGACCTGACGACCGGCACCGTGCACCCGGACGGCTTCCAGTCGGGACACCCGTACCAGAACGTGATCGACACCTTCTCCACCTGGTACGGCAACGTCATTTACATCGTCGCGGTGCTCGCGCTCGGCCTGCACGTACGGCACGGCTTCTGGAGCGCGGCACAGACTCTCGGCGTGGGCAGCCGTACCCGCGACCGGGCCTTCAAGACCATCGCCAACGTGCTCGCGGTGGTGCTGACGGCGGGCTTCATCGCCGTACCCGTGGGCGTGATGACCGGAGTGGTGAGCTGACATGAGCGCTGAATTCGCCGAGTACACGACCGGAGAGCCGGTCGTCGACACCAAGGCTCCCGAGGGGCCGGTCGGTGAGCGCTGGGACACCCGCCGCTTCGAGGCCAAGCTGGTCAACCCGGCCAACCGCCGCAAGCACACCGTGATCGTCGTCGGTACGGGTCTCGCGGGCGGCTCCGCCGGCGCCACGCTCGCCGAACAGGGCTACCACGTCGTGCAGTTCTGCTACCAGGACTCCCCGCGCCGCGCCCACTCGATCGCCGCGCAGGGCGGCATCAACGCCGCCAAGAACTACCGCAACGACGGCGACTCGATCCACCGGCTGTTCTACGACACCGTCAAGGGCGGCGACTTCAGGGCGCGCGAGTCGAACGTCCACCGGCTCGCCCAGATCTCCGTCGAGATCATCGACCAGTGCGTCGCGCAGGGCGTGCCCTTCGCCCGCGAGTACGGCGGCCTCCTCGACACCCGTTCCTTCGGCGGCGTCCAGGTGTCCCGCACCTTCTACGCCCGCGGACAGACGGGCCAGCAGCTCCTGCTGGGCGCCTACCAGGCGCTGTCCCGCCAGATCGCCGCCGGGAACATCGAGATGCATCCGCGCACCGAGATGCTCGACCTGATCGTGGTCGACGGACGGGCCCGCGGCATCGTCGCCCGCGATCTGATCACCGGGAAGATCGACACGTACTACGCGGACGCCGTGGTGCTCGCGAGCGGTGGCTACGGCAACGTCTTCTACCTCTCCACGAACGCCATGAACTCCAACGCCACCGCGATCTGGCGGGCCCACCGGCGCGGTGCCTACTTCGCCAACCCGTGCTTCACCCAGATCCACCCCACCTGCATCCCGCGCACCGGCGAGCACCAGTCCAAACTCACGCTGATGAGCGAGTCGTTGCGCAACGACGGCCGGATCTGGGTCCCGAAGGCGAAGGGCGACAACCGCCCCGCGAACGAGATCCCCGAGGACGAGCGCGACTACTACCTGGAGCGCATCTACCCCTCCTTCGGCAACCTCGTGCCGCGCGACATCGCCTCCCGCGCCGCGAAGAACGTCTGCGACGAGGGCAGGGGAGTGGGCCCCGGCGGCCAGGGCGTCTACCTCGACTTCGCCGACGCCATCGGGCGCATGGGCCGCAAGGCGGTGGAGGCCAAGTACGGCAACCTCTTCGACATGTACCAGCGGATCACCGACGAGGATCCGTACGAGGTGCCGATGCGGATCTACCCCGCCGTGCACTACACGATGGGCGGCCTCTGGGTCGACTACGACCTCCAGACCACCGTCCCGGGTCTCTTCGCGATCGGCGAGGCCAACTTCTCTGACCACGGCGCGAACCGGCTCGGCGCCTCCGCGCTGATGCAGGGCCTCGCCGACGGCTACTTCGTCCTCCCGTCGACCATCAACGACTACCTCGCCCGCAACCCGCACCACGAGGAGGTCGACGACGAACACCCCGTAGTCCAGGAGGTGTTGGCCGACACCGAGGACCGGCTCAGGCTGCTCCTCGCCGTCGACGGCGACCGCACCCCCGACTCCTTCCACCGCGAACTCGGCGAGCTGATGTGGGAGTTCTGCGGAATGGCGCGTACGGACTCGGGGCTGCGCAAGGCCCTGGAGCGCATCCCGCAGATCCGCGAGGAGTTCTGGCGGCGCATCAAGGTCCCCGGCACCGGCGAGGAGTTCAACCAGTCGCTGGAGAAGGCCAACCGCATCGTCGACTACCTGGAGCTCGCCGAGCTGATGTGCCTCGACGCGCTGCACCGCGACGAGTCCTGCGGCGGCCACTTCCGCGAGGAGTCCCAGACCCCGGACGGGGAGGCGGAGCGGCGGGACGAGGAGTTCTCGTACGCCGCCGCCTGGGAGTTCACCGAGACCGGCGAAGCCCCCGTCCTGCACAAGGAAGACCTCGTCTTCGAGTACGTCCACCCCACCCAGCGGAGCTACGCATGAAGCTCACCCTGCGCGTCTGGCGGCAGCGGAACGCCGACGCCGACGGAGCGATGTCCACGTACGAAGTGGACGACATCTCGGCCGACATGTCCTTCCTGGAGATGCTGGACACCCTCAACGAGGAGCTCATCCTCAAGGGCGAGGACCCGGTCGCCTTCGACCACGACTGCCGTGAGGGCATCTGCGGCGCGTGCTCGCTCGTCATCAACGGCGACGCGCACGGGCCGGAGCGTACGACCTCCTGCCAGCTGCACATGCGGTCCTTCGAGGACGGCGACACGATCGACATCGAGCCGTGGCGGGCCTCCGCCTTCCCGGTCGTCAAGGACCTCGTCGTCGACCGGTCCGCCTTCGACCGGATCATCCAGGCCGGCGGGTATGTCACCGCGCCGACGGGGGCCGCGCCGGAGGCGCATGCCACGCCGGTGCCCAAGCCGGACGCCGACTTCGCCTTCGAGCACGCCGAGTGCATCGGCTGCGGGGCGTGTGTGGCGGCCTGCCCGAACGGGGCGGCGATGCTCTTCACCTCGGCGAAGATCAACCATCTGAACGTGCTGCCGCAGGGTGCGCCGGAGCGGGAGACGCGGGTGCTCGACATGGTGGCGCAGATGGATGAGGAGGGGTTCGGTGGGTGCACGCTTGCGGGGGAGTGTGCCACGGCTTGCCCCAAGGGGATCCCGCTGGTCTCCATCACGGGGATGAACAAGGAGTGGCTGCGGGCTACTCGGAAGGCCGGAAAGAGGTAGCGCCGTAGGGGCCGTGGTTGTTTGCGGGCTGCGGGTCCGATGTGGCTGGTCGCGCAGTTCCCCGCGCCCCTGAAGGGGCGCGGTTTGCCGCGGTCTTACGGGGGCTTTAGTGGGCGTTCGCCTAAGGTGCGGATGAGTGGGGCGGGGTGTAATCAGCCCCGGCCGTACCAGGCACCCCTGGCATTCAACAAGCTCACACCCGGTCTCTCTCCGGGGGTTACTCGCCGGTCAGCCGGCGTCGGAAGAACAGGAGCGCACGGACCGTTCGTTTCGGTCCGCCGCGCCGCTCCGCTGAACCGGCCCGTGACCAGGAGAGTGCCATGACCGGCGTTTCCACGCTCGACAGCCCCCCACTGTCGACGGCCCCCACCCGCTACACCGTCACCCTCGCCCGCGACGAGGCAGACGTCCGCGCCGCCCAGCGGCTGCGTCACGACGTCTTCGCCGGGGAGATGGGCGCGTTGCTCTCCTCCTCGCAGCCGGGCCTGGACGTCGACTCCTTCGACGCGTACTGCGACCACCTGCTCGTACGCGACACCACGAACGGGCAGGTGGTCGGCACCTACCGGCTGCTGCCGCCCGACCGTGCCGCGGTCGCCGGACGGCTCTACTCGGAGGGCGAGTTCGACCTCGGACCGCTGGCCGGAATCCGCTCCGGGCTCGTCGAGGTCGGCCGCTCCTGCGTCCACCCCGACCACCGCGACGGCGCGGTCATCGGTCTCATATGGGCCGGGATCGCCCGCTACATGGTCGACGGCGGCCACGAGTGGCTGGCGGGCTGCTGCTCCATCCCGCTCGCCGACGGCGGGACGCTCGCCGCGGGCACCTGGGACCGGGTGCGGGAGAAGCACCTGGCGCCCGAGGAGTACCGGGTACGGCCGCTGCTTCCGTGGAGCGCCGAGGGCGTCGCCCGTCCCGCCCGCACCGAACTGCCCCCGCTCCTGCGCGGCTACCTCCGCCTCGGCGCCTGGGTCTGCGCGGAGCCGGCTCACGACCCCGACTTCGGCGTCGCCGACCTGTACGTGCTGCTGTCCATGCGCCGGGTCAACCCGCGCTACCTGCGGCACTTCCTGTCGCTCGTGCCGGCGTGATCACCATGTCCCGCATGGGTGCGATGGGCGCGACGGGTGTGTCCCGCGTGGCCGTGAAACTCCGCCCGCGTCGTGGTGGCACCACGACGCTCGTGAGCCCGGGCGTGAGCACTCCGGTGTTCCCGGGCGCCGGGAAGGTACCGCGCCCACGGCGCGGCGGGGTGCGTGTCGGGGCAGGGGCACGTCCGGGCGCGGTGCCCTCGGCGCCCGCCCCGGTGAGCGCGTGGCTGCCCAGCGCCCCGTGCTCGCGGGTCTGCGTGGAGTCCGTGGGGTCCCTGGCCGCCGTGCCGCGCGCCCTGCTGCGCCTTGCGGCACTCCTGTCCGTGCTCCTCTTCGGGATCGCGCTGATCCCGGTCGTGGGGCGGCTCCCCGCTGTGTGGCGCGACCGGCTCACCCGGCTGTGGTGCCGGACGATCGTGCGCGCCGCGGGCGTGAGGCTGCGGATGACCGGCGCGGCCCCGCCCGGCGGCGGACTGCTTCTGGTGGCCAACCACATCTCCTGGATGGACATACCCCTGCTCGCCGCCGTCCGCCCCGCCCGGATGCTCGCCAAGGCGGAGATCAGGCAGTGGCCCGTCGCCGGAGTCCTCACCGCGAGCAGCGGCGCCCTGTTCATCCAGCGCGACCGCCTGCGCGCACTGCCGAGGACCGTGGAACGGATCGCGGACTCCCTGCGCGGCGGATCGGCGGTCGTGGTCTTCCCGGAAGGGAGCACCTGGTGCGGCAGGGCCCAGGGCCGCTTCCGCAGAGCCGCCTTCCAGGCAGCCCTGGACGCCGCCGTGCCCGTACAGCCGGTGCACCTCCACTACCGGTTCGACGGGGGAGCGGCGACCACCGCGCCCGCGTTCGTCGGGAGCGACTCGCTGCTCACCTCGGTCTGGCGGGTCGTGTCGGCCCGCGCCCTCGTGGCCGAGGTACGCGTGGAGCCGGTGCTCCCGGCGGGCAGCGCACCCGACCGGCGAACACTCGCCCTCGCCGCCGAGACGGCCACCACCAAGGGGGCCCACACCGGGAAGGTTGTCGTCGAGACCGCCGACGCCCACCGAAGGAGGGCGAACTCCGAAGCGTATGCACACCTCTGACGCACCGTCATCACTGCGGGGTACCGTCCCCGCATGTATCCCGGAGCGTACGACCCCGCCAGGCCGGCCGTCGTCACCGCGGACGGCGGCCGGACCCTCACCTACGGCGAACTCGAGGAGCGTTCCCTGCGCCTCGCGGACCACCTGCGGACCGCCGGACTGCGCCCGGGCGACCATCTGGCGCTCCTCTCCGACAACGACCCCCGCGTCCTGGAGGTCTACTGGGCGGCCCTGCGCTCGGGCCTCTACCTCACCGTCGTCAACCATCACCTGACCGCCGACGAGGCCGCGTACATCGTCCGCGATTGCGGTGCGAGGGCACTCGTCGTCTCCGGCCCGCTCACCGAACTCGGGGAGCAGATACGGGAGTTGGCGCCCGGTCCGGCGTCACACCTGGGCTTCGACGACGGTTCGTACGAGCGGGCGCTGGCCGCCGCCTCACCCGAACCCCCGGCCCACCAGCCCCGCGGCGTCGACATGCTCTACTCCTCCGGCACCACCGGCCGCCCCAAGGGCATCGCGCCGACGCTCCCCGAGGGCGACGTCCGCGAGGTGATGAGCACGTACCAGCTGCTCTTCCAGCCCATGTACGGCTTCGGCGAGGACACCGTCTACCTCTGCCCGGCCCCGCTCTACCACGCCGCGCCCCTCCGCTTCTGCTACGTCGTCACGGCGACCGGCGGCACGGTCGTCCTGATGAACTCCTTTGATCCACAGGGGGCGTTGGCGGCGATCGAACGGCATCGGGTGACACACAGCCAGTGGGTGCCCACCATGTTCGTACGGATGCTGAAGCTGCCGCGCGAGGTGCGGGACGCGTACGACGTGTCGTCGCTGAAGGTCGCCATCCACGCCGCCGCGCCCTGCCCCGTCGAGGTCAAGTGGCGGATGATCGCCTGGTGGGGTGCCGTCCTGCACGAGTACTACGCGGCGACGGAAGCCAACGGGATCACCTTTATCGGACCCGAGGAATGGCTGCGCAAGCCGGGGTCCGTGGGCCGCGGCGGCCTGCTCGGCGAGCTGCGGATCTGCGGCGAGGACGGCAAGCTGCTGCCCGTCGGGGAGACGGGAACCGTGTACTTCGAGCGTGAGGAACTCCCGTTCAGGTACCACAACGACGACGCGCGCACCCGTGAGGCACAGCACCCCGAGCACCCCAACTGGACCACCACCGGGGACATCGGACACGTCGACGAGGACGGCTACCTCTTCCTCACCGACCGCAGGGCCTTCACGATCATCTCCGGCGGCGTGAACATCTACCCCCAGGAGATAGAGGACTGTCTGACCCTGCACCCCAAGGTCACCGACGTCGCGGTCGTCGGCGTCCCGGACGCGGAGATGGGCGAGGCGGTCAAGGCGGTCGTCCAGCCCGCCCCCGGCGTGGCCCCCGGTCCCGAACTCGAACGCGAACTCCTCGACTTCGTCCGCGACCGTATCGCCCACTACAAGTCGCCCCGCAGCGTCGACTTCACGGACGCGCTGCCGCGCACACCCACCGGGAAACTGGCCAAGTCCAAGCTCAGGAAGGCCTATTGGGACTGAGAGCCCCCGGTCCCGAGCACCCGGGCGAGGTACGGAGCCGTGGCGCTCGACTCCGCCCGTGCGACCTCCGCCGGAGGTCCCGTCGCCACGATCCGGCCTCCCGCGTCGCCGCCGCCCGGCCCCAGGTCGATCACCCAGTCCGCGCCCGCCACCACCGCCATGTCGTGCTCCACGACCACGACGCTGTGCCCGCCGTCGACCAGACCGTGCAACTGCCGCATCAGGACCTCGACATCGGCCGGGTGCAGACCGGTCGTCGGCTCGTCGAGGAGATAGAGCGTGTGACCTCGGCGTACGCGCTGGAGTTCGCTCGCGAGCTTGATGCGCTGCGCCTCGCCGCCGGACAGCTCGGTCGCCGGCTGGCCGAGCCGCAGATAGCCGAGACCGACATCGAGGAGCGCGGCGAGACTCCGGGCGACGGCCGGGGTGTCCGCGAAGAAGTCCGCGGCGGCCTCGACCGTCAGGTCCAGCACCTGCGCGATACTCCTTTCCCTGTACGTCACTTCGAGCGTCTCGGGGTTGTAGCGCGCCCCGCCGCAGTCCGGGCACGGGGCATAGGTGCTCGGCAGGAAGAGCAGCTCGACGCTGACGAACCCCTCGCCCTGACAGGTCTCGCAGCGCCCGCCCGCCACGTTGAACGAGAACCGCCCCACGCCGTATCCGCGCCGGTGCGCCTCCTGAGTGGCCGCGAAGACCTTGCGCACGACGTCGAAGAGTCCCGTGTACGTCGCCAGGTTCGAGCGGGGCGTCCGGCCGATCGGCTTCTGGTCGACACTCACCAGCCGCCCCACACCCGCAAGGTCCTCCGTGATCTCCCCGATGAGCGTGGACTTGCCCGAGCCGGAGACGCCGGTGACCGCGGTGAGCACGCCGAGCGGGAACTCGGCGGTCACGCCACACAGGTTGTGCCGTGTCACCGGACCGACCTTCAACTGGCCGCGCGGCGACCGGACTTCACGTACCGGAGCGGGGGAGCGGTCGAAGAGGAACCGGGCCGTCGCGGACTCCGTGACGTTCTCCAGCTCCGCCACCGGGC
This sequence comes from Streptomyces sp. NPDC058697, assembly GCF_042715345.1. Lineage (NCBI taxonomy): Bacteria > Bacillati > Actinomycetota > Actinomycetes > Kitasatosporales > Streptomycetaceae > Streptomyces > Streptomyces sp. NPDC058697. The sequence continues at coordinate 689,073 of NZ_JBHXSU010000001.1, read as the reverse complement.
CGCTGTGCAGCACCTGTCCGCCGTGCTCGCCCGCCGCAGGCCCCACGTCGACGAGCCAGTCGGCGCCGCGCATGACATCGAGGTGGTGCTCCACGACGAACACCGAGTTGCCGGCCGCCTTCAGCCGGTCGAGGACCGTCAGCAGCGCCTCCGTGTCCGCCGGGTGCAGTCCGGCGGACGGCTCGTCGAGCACGTACACGACCCCGAAGAGACCGGACCGCAACTGAGTGGCCAGACGCAGCCGTTGGAGCTCGCCGGCCGAAAGGGTGGGTGTGGCCCGGTCGAGGCTGAGATAGCCGAGGCCCAGTTCGGTGACGGGCGAGATACGCGCGAGCAGATCCTCGGTGAGGACGCGAGCGGTCTCCGAATCGCCATGCTCGGTAAGGGAGTCGGCCAGTTCGACGAGCGGCAGCGCGGCCAGCTCCGCGATGGTCCGGCCCGCGAACGTCACCGCGAGCGCCTCGGCCCGCAGCCGACTGCCACCGCACACCGGACAGGGCGCGGCCTCCAGAAACCGCTCGGCCTTCGCCCGCAACGTCTGACTCTTTGAGTCCGAGAAGGTCTTCATGACATAGCGCTGAGCGCTCATGTACGTGCCCTGGTACGGGCGTTGGATTCGCTCGGCGTCCCGCACCGGATGCACGGTCACGACCGGCTGCTCGTCCGTGAACAGGATCCACTCGCGCTGCTCGGCGGGCAGTTCGCGCCAGGGCCGGTCCACGTCGTACCCCAGCGCGTCGAGGACATCGCGCAGGTTCTTGCCCTGCCAGGCACCCGGCCACGCGGCGATCGCGCCCTCGCGGATGGACAGCGACGGGTCGGGGACCAGCGACTCCTCGGTCGTACGGTGCACCCGACCGAGCCCATGACACTCGGGACAGGCCCCGACGGCCGTGTTCGACGAGAAGGAGTCCGAGTCGAGACGCTCGGCGCCCGCCGGATAGTCGCCCGCGCGCGAGAACAGCATCCGGAGCGAATTGGAGAGATTGGTGACCGTACCCACCGAAGAGCGAGAGGTGGGCGTCGACCGCCGCTGCTGCAACGACACCGCGGGCGGCAGCCCGGAGATGTCCCCGACCTTCGGCGCCCCCACCTGATGGATCAGCCGCCGCGCATACGGGGCCACCGACTCGAAGTACCGCCGCTGAGCCTCCGCGTAGATCGTCCCGAATGCGAGCGACGACTTCCCGGACCCCGACACCCCCGTGAAGACCGCCACCACATCCCGCGGAACATCGACATCGACCCCCTTGAGATTGTGCTCACGGGCACCACGCACACGGACGTAGGGGTCGTGGGGGCTGTGCATGGGCGGACTCCAGCGGGACGATGACCTCGATCAGGGGCAAACCCCATGATTCTAGGCAGGGTGCAGATGGGTGCCCCGAAAGGGGCGCGGGGAATTGCGCGACCAGCCAAACACGGCCCGCAGGCAAGAAACGACCGACGCGGAAAACTCAGGCGGGGCCCAGCCCCACAACCCCCGCCAACCGCCGATACGAGTCCACCAGCGCCTCCCGGTCGTACGTGCTGGTCGTGACCAGCACCTCATCCGCCGCGGTCTCCTTGATCACCATGCCCAGCTCGTGAGCAACCTGCTCCTCCGTGCCGACGACATGGCCGGTGAGACCGGATTCGTAGAAGCCGCGCTCCCTGTCCGTCATCGTCAGCGACTCGACGCGTTCGGCGGGCGGCAGTGGCGGAAACGTGCCGTGCGTGCGTGAGTACGCCATCGACCAGGCTTCCGGGACCAGGAGGCGCCGAGCCTCGTCCGGCGTGCGCGCGACGGCGACCGTGCCGGAGATGACCACGTACGGCTCCCGTGCCCAGGCGGACGGCCGGAACGTCTCGCGGTAGTGGTCGATGCCGCGGCGCATCTTGTCGCGGTTCCTGAGGTCGCCGATCACCATGGGGAGGCCGGCCCGGGCGGCGATGGTCGCGCCCTCGCCCATGGCCAGTACGAACGGCGGCACGGTCAAGCCCTCGGCGGGGCGTGCGTGCACGCCGGTCGGGGAGGTGCCGCGGAACCAGCCGAGCAGCTCGTCCAGCTGGGCCGCGAAGTCGTCGGCGACGTCCTTGTCCCGGCCCAGCGCCTTCCGTACGCCGTCCGTGAACCCGACGGAACGGCCGAGGCCCATGTCGATGCGGCCGGGGAACAGGGACTCAAGGACACCGAACTGCTCGGCCACCACCAAGGGCTGATGGTTGGGCAGCATCACCCCGCCCGTGCCCACCCGGATCGTGCGGGTCGCGGCGGCGACCGCGGCGGCCAGCACGGTCGGCGCGGAACCGGCCACACCCGGCACCCCGTGATGCTCCGAGACCCAGATTCGGTGGTAGCCCAGCCCCTCCAGCTCCCGCGCCAGTTCGACGGTGTCGCGCAGCGCCTCGGGGGCGTCGTGTCCCTCCCGGGTGCGCGAGCGGTCGAGGACGGAGAACCGTGTCCCTCCGAGACGAGAGCCCAGGTCCGGCTCCAGTCGGGCTTCGTGATCCTGCTCGTTCACCATGGTCTCTCCGCTGGAAGAACTGGGCTCTGTTCTCTCAACAGCCGTTCCGCTGTTTTCTTCCGCGCCCGCCGGGACGGGTGATCCCGATGATGGGAAAAAGATGGGACCAATGATGGTCTATTGACGGATCCCACCCCTTCAACATTCCGCCGGAACGCACCTAACGTTGCGCCCACGTAAACGGCCTGGCCGTCGGCCCTCGCCCATCTCCCGCTCACCCGCGGGGTCTCGCGAGAGCCGCGTTCCAGAGCTGACGGATGTCTGAAGGGAGAACGCGATGGCACCGACGGAGCTGCTCATCGGAAGCCGGTGGCAAGCGTCGACAGGGCCGGGCCGGACACGGGAAGTGAAGTCGCCCTTCGACGGTTCGGCCGTCGGCACCGTGGCACTCGCCGGCCCCGAGGACGTCGACGTGGCCCTGGCCGCGGCCGAACGAGGAGCCGCGGTGTGGCGGCGCACGCCCGCCCACGAGCGCATGACCATCCTGCTGAGGGCCGCCGCACTGGCCGACGAACGGGCCGGCAAGATCGCGCAGACCATCAGCGCGGAGTCCGGCAAGACCATCACCGAGGCCACCGGCGAGGCATCGCGCTCCGGCGACCTGATCCGGCTCGCGGCCTTCGAGGGGACCCAGCTCTACGGCGAGACGCTGCCGCTGGACGCGAACCGCGGCACCGGCTTCGACAAGGTCGGCTTCACCCTGCGCCAGCCCTGCGGTGTCGTGGTGGCGATCACGCCCTTCAACTACCCCGCCCTGCTCGTCCTGCACAAACTGGCACCGGCGCTCGCGGCGGGCAACGCCGTCGTCCTCAAGCCGGCCACCTCGACGCCGCTGACCGCGCTGGAACTCGCCTCGTGCTTCGTCGACGCAGGGCTTCCCGAGGGCGTGCTCTCGGTGCTCGTCGGTTCCGGCGGAGTGCTGGGGGACCTGCTCGTCACGGACCCCCGGGTGCGGAAGATCTCCTTCACGGGTTCCACCGCCACCGGCGAGCACATCGCGCGGGTCGCCGGGGTGAAGAAGCTCTCCCTCGAACTGGGCGCCTCCTGCCCGGTCGTGGTCCTGCCGGACGCGGACCTCGAACTCGCCGCGAGCGCGGTCGCGTTGGGCGGCTATGTGAACGCCGGGCAGGTGTGCATCTCCGTCCAGCGGGTCATCACCCACCCCTCGGTCACCTCCGACTTCCTCGACGCGCTGGTCCCCAAGGTCAAGGCCATCCGGACCGGCGACCCCTCGTCCGCCGAGACGACGATGGGCACGCTGATCACGACCGCCGAGGCGGAGCGCGTGGAGCGGGCCATCGCCCAGGCCGGCACCGACGGCGCCCGGATCCTGACCGGCGGCGAGCGCGACGGGGCCGTCGTGAGCCCCGCCGTGGTGGCCGACGTCCACCCCGACTCCGCGTTCAGCCAGCAGGAGCTGTTCGGACCCGCCGTCGCCGTCAGCTCGGCCGCGGACTGGGAGTCCGCGATCGCCCAGGCCAACGGCACTGCGTACGGCCTGGGAGCGGGCGTGTTCACCTCCGACGTGGCCGGCGCGATCCGGGCCGTACGCGAGATCGACGCGGGCTCGGTGCACATCAACTGGACGCCGCTGTGGCGCGCCGACCTGATGCCGTACGGCGGCCTGAAGGGCAGCGGCTACGGCAAGGAGGGCCCGCGCGCGGCGGTCAGCGAGATGACCGAGGTCAAGACCATCGTGCTGCACGGCCGTCCCTGGTGAGTTCGCGGCCCTCCGACTCAACTCCCCACCCGACTCCGGACATCCACGCCGCCCGAGGGCCGTGGGCAACTCCCCAACAGGAGCCCGACCATGACTGACCCGACGACCCGGCGCACCGTGCGCCTCACGGTGGCCCAGGCACTCGTCACCTACCTCTCCCGCCAGCACTCCGTGGCCGACGGTGAGCGGCGCCGTCTGATACCCGCAGCCCTGGGCATCTTCGGCCACGGCAACGTGGCAGGACTCGGCCAGGCGCTGGACCAGCTCAGCGACGAACTCCCCTTCGTCCAGGGGCGCAACGAGCAGGCACTCGTCCACATCGCGACGGCCTACGCCAAGGCGTCCACCCGGCATGCCACCCTGGCGGTCACCGCCTCCATCGGCCCGGGCGCCCTCAACATGGTCACCGGCGCCGGACTCGCGACCGTCAACCGGCTGCCCGTCCTGCTGCTGCCCGGCGACACCTACGCGACCCGCCACCAGGGGCCCGTACTCCAGCAGTTGCAGCACCCCGTCGAGGCCGACACCTCCGTCAACGACGCCTTCCGGCCCGTCTCCCGGTTCTTCGACCGCATCACCCGGCCCGAGCAGCTGCTCACCTCGCTGCCCGCGGCGATGCGCGCCCTCACCGACGTGGACACCGGCGCGGTCGTCGTCTCCCTCCCGCAGGACATCCAGTCCCACGCGTACGACTACCCGGTGGAGTTCTTCGCCGAGCGCGACTGGCCGATCCGGCGGCCCGCGGCGGACGCCGACGAGGTCGCCGCGGTGGCGCGGATGCTCGCCGAGGCGCAGAAGCCGCTGATCATCGCCGGTGGCGGTGTCGTGTACTCCGGTGCCACCGAGGAGCTGGAGGCGCTGGCCGACGCGGCGGGGATCCCCGTGGCGGAGACGTTCGCGGGCAAGGGCGCGGTCCAGCGCCGGGCCTGGTGGCAGCTGGGCGGCATCGGTCTGGAAGGCACCCCGGCCGTCAACACTCTTGCCAGGGAAGCCGACTTCGTGCTGACCGTGGGCTCGCGCCTGACGGATTTCTCCACGGCCTCGCACTCGATCTTCCAGAACCCGGACGTACGGTTCGCTGCCGTCAACGTCAACGTGCACGACGTGAGCCGCCTGGGCGCCACCGGGATCGTGGCCGACGCCAAGCGGGCCCTCGCCGCACTGACGGAAGCGGTCCGCGCGAACGGCACCACCACCTCCACGGCCTGGCAGGACAAGGCCCGTGCGCTGCACGAGACTTGGTGGGCCCGGCGCGCCGCGGCCCTCGACCCGGACACACCCTTCGACGTCTCGGCCCTGCCGGACGACTCGGACGTCGTCCGCGACACCGACGCGGTGCTCACCCAGGGCCAGTTGATCGGCCTGCTCCAGGAACACGCACAGGCCGGCGACACGATCATCGCCGCCGCCGGTGGCCCGCCCGGCGACCTCCAGAAGGTGTGGGACGCCACCGAAGGCCGCTTCGCCCACCTGGAGTTCGGCTTCTCCTGCATGGGCTACGAACTGCCCGCCGCGATCGGCGTACGGTTCGCCACCCCCGACCCGGCCAGGCGCGTCCTGTCCCTGCTGGGCGACGGCACCTTCCTCATGGCGCCGACCGAACTGGTCACCGCGGCCCAGGAGAAGCTCCCGCTCACCGTCGTGATCCCGGAGAACCACGGGTACCAGGTCATCCACCGCCTCCAAATGCTGCGCAACGGGCGGGAGTTCGGCAACGAGTTCCGCTACCGGGAGGGCGGCCTCCACCTGGCGGAGGCCGGCGGCGACACCAAGCCGGCCCGCCTGGAGGGCGACTACCTCAAGGTCGACCTCGTCCAGACCGCGACGGGACTCGGCGCCCGCGCCATCCGCGCCACCACCGCCGACGAGGTACGCGCCGCACTCGCCGAGACCCGCGACCACGCGGGCCCCGTCGTCCTCGTCGTACCCGTCGTCCCCCACGCGGACCTGCCCGGCGCGGGCGTGTGGTGGGACGTGGCACCCGCCGAGGTGTCCGAGCAGGAGTCGGTCGCCCAGCTGCGCGGCGAGTACGAAGAGGGCCTGGCCTCCCAGAGGTGGTACGGATGAACCGCTCACCGCTCGACCACGGCCGACTGCGCGCCCGGCTCGCCGAGGGAGAGCCCACCTTGGGCACCTTCGTCGGGATGGCCTCCCCGGTCGCGGCCGAGGTGTGCGCCGCCGCCGGCGCCGACTGGCTGCTCCTCGACCTCGAACACGGCGCCGGGGGAGAGGAACAGGTCCGCGAGACCGTCCCGGTGGCCGCCGCCTACGGAGTCCCGACCGTCGTACGCGTCGAGTCCGCCGCCCGGATCCGCATCGGCCGCGTCCTCGACCTGGGCGCCGCCGGGATCATGCTGCCGCGCCTCGACACGGCGGCCGAAGTCCGGGAAGCACTACGGCACTTGCGTTACCCGCCCGCGGGCGACCGGGGCGTGGCCACGTACAACCGTGCCTGCCGCTTCGGACTCGACTCCGCCGCCCTGGACCGTGAGGGCGAGATCCTCGGCGTGGTCCAGATCGAGTCGGCGAGCGCCCTGGCGGAGGCCGAGGCGATCGCCGCACTGGACGGCGTCGACGTGCTGTTCGTCGGCCCCCGCGACCTCAGCCACGACCTCGGCGTGCCGGGCGACTTCGCGGCCCCGGTCTACCGCGAGGCCCTGGAACGCGTACGCAAGGCCGCCGCCGCACACGGCAAGGCGTGCGGACTCCTCGTACCCGACGGCCCGGCGGCCGCCGCAAAACGCGCCGAGGGCTGGACCTTCATCGCCATCGGATCCGACTCGACCCTGCTCGCAGCCGCCCTGTCCGCCGCCCTCGGCGAGGGCAGGCCGGAGCCCCGGGACCACCAGGAGACACACTCATGACCACGACCCCCTCGGGCGCCGCACGCGAGATCGGCGTCGGACTGATCAGCGTCGGCTGGATGGGCAAGCTGCACAGCCGCGCCTACCAGGCACTCCCCTCCGTCTACCCCGAACTGGGCCTCAAGCCCCGGCTCGTTCACGCGGCGGACACGGCCGAGGACCGCGCGGCCTACGCCCGTGACGTACTCGGCTACGAGAAGGCGGGCACCGACTACCGCGCCGTACTGGACGACCCGGACGTCGAGGTCGTCTCCATCTGTGCGCCGAATATGCTCCACCACGAGATAGGCATCGCCGCCGCCAAAGCGGGCAAGCCCTTCTGGATCGAGAAGCCCGTCGGACGCGGCGCCGAGGAGACCGCCGAGGTCGCCGCCGCGGCCCGCACCGCCGGAGTGGTGACGTCCATCGGCTACAACTACCGCCACGCCCCCGCGGTCGAGCGGGCCAGGCAGCTCGTCGCCGAGGGAAGACTGGGCCGCGTCACCAACGTGCGCGCCACGTTCTTCTCCGGCTACGCCTCCGAACCCAAGGGCGCCCTGTCCTGGCGCTTCAAGCGGGAACTGGCCGGACACGGCGCACTGGGCGACCTGATGAGCCACGTCGTGGACCTGGTCAGTTACGTTGTCGCCCCGATCCGCGAGGTCTCCGCGCTCACCAGCACCGTCTACACCGAGCGCCCGATCCTCCCGATGGGCTCGGGCACGCACTTCGCCGTCATCGAGGACGGCGAGATGGCACAGGTCGAGAACGACGACTACACCGCCGCCCTCGTCCGCTTCCACGGAGACGCCGTCGGCACGCTGGAGGCGTCCCGCACCATCGTCGGCCCGCAGTGCGGCATCGGCTTCGAGATCTACGGCACCGACGGCTCGCTCACCTGGAACTTCGAGCGGATGAACGAGCTGCGCGTCGCCCTCGACCGCAGTGGCCCGCACCAGGGCTACACCACCGTGCTCGGCAACGGCCACATGGGCGACTACGCCAGCTTCCAGCCCGGCCCCGGCAACAGCATGGGCTACGACGACCTGAAGGTCATCGAGGCGAAGAAGTTCCTCGCCGCCGTGGCCGGCATCGAGCACCACAACTCCACGATCGACGACGCGCACGCCGTCGCCGAGGTGATCTCCGCCGCCGCCGTCTCCGCCGAGAGCGGCGCCTGGGAGCCGGTGCCGGACGTCGTCGGCGCGACCTTCGGCCACCAGGCACGGAGCTGATCGCATGGACGGGCATGTCGTAGTGGCCCTCGGCCCGGTCGACCCGGCCACCGTCGGCCACATCCTCGGCGACCGGGTCACCTTCGTCACCCACCCCACGCCCGACGACCTCGCGGTCGCGGAGGGCGCCATCGTCCGCGCCGACCGGATCGTCGACGAGGACTTCCTCGCACGGGCCCCGCGGCTGCGCGTCATCGCCCGCACCGGAGTCGGCGTGGACCTCGTCGACGTGACCGCGGCCACCGCCCGGGGCATTCCCGTGGTCATCACCCCGCAGAGCGGCTCGCGGGCCGTGGCCGAGGGCGTCCTCGCCATGACCCTGCACCTGACCAAACGGCTGCGCCAGCTCACCGACCTCGTACGCGAGAACCGCTGGGCCGAGCGGAACAGCGTGCCCGTCGGCGACCTCGACGGCGCCACCATGGGCATCGTCGGCCACGGCCGCATCGGCCGCCGGGTCGGTGAACTCGCCTCGGCCTTCGGGATGCGGACCCTGGCGTACGACCCGTACAGCCCGCCCCCGCCCGAGGTGGCCTGCGCCGATCTCGGTGAACTCGCCGAAGTGAGCGACGTACTGACCCTGCACGTCCCGCTCACCGAGAGCACGCACCACCTGGTCGGCGAGGACCTGCTCTCCCGGGTCAAGCCCGGGACGATCCTCGTCAACTGCGGCAGGGGCGGTCTGCTCGACCCGGACGCCACCCTGATCGCCCTGGAACTCGGCCGGCTGGCCGGTGTCGGACTGGACGTCTTCGATCCCGAGCCGGCCGTCCACCACCCGCTGTTCGACCACCCGGACGTCGTCCTCACCCCGCATCTGATGGGCATGACGAACAGGGCCATGACCCTTACCTTTGTCGACGCCGCCCGCGGTGTCGCGGACGTGCTCGCCGGCCGTCCGCCGGCCGCGGTAGCCAACCCCGACTGGAACCACCGAAAGGCCACGGCATGAACACTCAAGCGCAGCGGATCGCCGGAGCGCCCATCTCGTGGGGCGTGTGCGAAGTACCCGGCTGGGGCTACCAGTTGACGCCTGAGCGGGTCCTGAAGGAGATGCGCGAGGTCGGTCTCGCCGCCACCGAGATAGGCCCCGAGGGCTTCCTGCCCGGCGAGCCGCAGGCCATGGCGCAGGTCCTCGCCCACCACGACCTCCGGGCCGTCGGCGGCTTCACCCCGCTCCTGCTGCACGTGCCCGGGCACGACCCGCTGCCCGAGGTCGAGACGCTCCTGGAGAGCTACGCCGCGTCCAAGGCCGACGTCCTCGTCCTGTCGGCCATCACGGGACAGGACGGTTACGACTCCCGGCCCGAGCTCGACGCCGACGGCTGGAAGCTGCTGCTGTCCAACCTCGACCGGCTGACCGCGCTGGCCGCGGAACGGGGCGTACGCGCTGTGCTGCACCCGCACGTCGGCACGATGATCGAGAACGGCGACGAGGTCCAGCGCGTCCTTGAGCACTCCTCGATCGCCCTCTGCCTCGACACCGGCCACCTGCTCATCGGCGGTACCGACCCCGCCGAGCTCACCCGGCAGGCACCCGAGCGGATCGCCCACACCCACATGAAGGACGTGAACGCCGCCCTCGCCGCCAAGGTCCAGTCGGGCCGCCTCACGTATACGGAAGCCGTCCGGGAGGGCATGTACCGCCCGCTCGGCGCCGGTGACGTGGACGTCCGGGCCATCGTGACCCACCTCGGGGCCCGCGGCTACGACGGCTGGTACGTCCTTGAGCAGGACACCATCCTCACCGAAGAGCCCGCCGGCAAGGGGCCCGTGGACGATGTGTGGGCCAGCGCGGAACACCTGCGCACCGTGCTGCGCGACGCACATCTGTGATGTGTTTTTGACGGGTTGCCGGGATTTGCCTTTCGGGGTGGAATCAAAGGGAGCCGGGCCGATGTCAAACGGCTTGGAATTATCAGCTGTTCGCCGTATTGACGCGCATGAGAATCATCGGAATGGCCTTGGTGGGAATTGGCCTTGATGGTGTCCGTGGCCGGAAGGGGTTCTCTGAAATCGTTATGAAGAGGAAACAGGTATGACTACGGAAGACCTGCTGGCCACCTGTTGGACCACCGCGGGCGATACCGCGCCCGGTCTGCCCGACGGGCGCAGCCCACTGACGCTGCGGGAGCGGGTGGAAGCGGCGGGCGCCGCCGGGTTCAAGGGCTTCGGCCTGTTGCATCAGGACCTGGTGGAGGCCGAGCGCACATACGGACTGTCCGGCGTCCGGTCCCTCTTCGAGGACAACGGACTCGTCCATCTGGAGCTGGAGCTTCTGGTCGACTGGTGGGCGGACGGACCACGGCGTGCCGCGTCGGACGCCGTCCGCCTGGATCTTCTGCGGACCGCCGAGGCGCTCGGCGCGAGCCACCTCAAGATCGGACCGGACGTCGAGGACCTGCCCTGGGAACTCGACCACTGGGCCGAGGAATTCGCCACGCTGGCGGCGCAGGCCGACGGTGTGGGCGCCCGGCTCGCGATCGAGTTCCTGCCCTGGTCCAACCTCAAGACCGTGCACGACGGACTGCGGCTGGTCGAGACCGCCGGGCATCCCGCGGGCGGCCTCATCATCGACGTCTGGCACACCGAGCGCGCCCACACGCCACCGGCCGACCTCGCGGACGTACCGGCGTCGCGCATCGTCGGTGTCGAGCTCAACGACGCCGACAGCGAGGTGATCGGCACGCTCTTCGAGGACACGGTCCGGCGTCGGCGCCTGTGCGGCGAGGGGTCCTTCGACCTGCCGGGGATCATCTCCGCGCTCCGCACGGCCGGCTGGTCCGGTCCGTGGGGGGTGGAGATCCTGTCCGACACGCACCGGACGCTTCCTGTGCGGGAGGCTGCCGCAGCGGCGTTCAGCACCGCTGCGGCGGTGCTGAAGTAGGCCGCCGGGGAGAGCTCGGGGGGTTCTGCTTTTTGGTCGGCTGCGGGCCGGTGGGGGCTTGTCGCGCAGTTCCCCGCGCCCCTGAGACGCCCCTGGCGGGGCGCTCAGAGGTCGCGGCTCAGAGGTCGCGGCTCAGAGGTCGCGGGTCAGTGGTTGCGGGTCAGTGGTTGCGGGGGAAGCCGAGGTCGACGCCGGTGGGGGCTTCCGAGGGGTCGGGCCAGCGGGTGGTGACGACCTTGCCTCGGGTGTAGAAGTGGGTGCCGTCGTTGCCGTAGATGTGGTGGTCTCCGAAGAGGGAGTCCTTCCAGCCGCCGAAGGAGTGGTAGCCGACGGGGACCGGGATGGGGACGTTGACGCCGACCATGCCGGCCTCGATCTCCAGCTGGAAGCGGCGGGCGGCGCCGCCGTCCCGGGTGAAGATCGCGGTGCCGTTGCCGAACGGCGAGGCGTTGATCAGGGCCACGCCCTCCTCGTACGTGTCGACGCGCAGCACGCACAGCACCGGGCCGAAGATCTCGTCCCGGTAGGCGTCCGAAGCCGTCGGCACCTTGTCCAGCAGCGAGAGGCCGATCCAGTGGCCGTCCTCATGGCCCTCGACCGTGTGGCCGGTGCCGTCCAGGACGACCTCGGAGCCCTGGGCGGCCGCGCCGGTGACGTACGAGGCGACCTTGTCGCGGTGGGCGGCGGTGATCAGCGGGCCCATCTCCGAGGCCGGGTCGTTGCCGGGGCCGATCTTGATCTTCTCGGCGCGTTCGCGGATCTTGTCCACCAGTTCGTCGCCGATGGCGCCGACGGCGACGACGGCCGAGATGGCCATGCAGCGCTCGCCCGCCGAGCCGTAGGCCGCGGAGACGGCCGCGTCCGCCGCCGCGTCCAGGTCGGCGTCGGGGAGGACCAGCATGTGGTTCTTGGCGCCGCCGAGGGCCTGGACGCGCTTGCCGTTGGCGGAGGCGGTGGTGTGGATGTAGCGGGCGATCGGGGTGGAGCCGACGAAGGAGACCGCCTTGACGTCCGGGTGCTCCAGGAGCCGGTCGACGGCCACCTTGTCGCCGTGCACCACGTTCAGCACCCCGTCGGGAAGTCCGGCCTCCGCGAACAGCTCCGCGAGCCTGACGGACGCCGACGGGTCCTTCTCGCTGGGCTTCAGCACGAAGGTGTTGCCGCAGGCGATGGCCAGCGGGAACATCCACATCGGCACCATCGCCGGGAAGTTGAACGGCGTGATGCCCGCCACCACGCCGAGTGGCTGGCGGATGGAGGCGACGTCGACCCGGGAGGCCACCTCGGTCGACAGCTCGCCCTTGAGCTGGACGGTGATCCCGCAGGCCAGGTCGACGATCTCCAGGCCGCGGGCGACCTCGCCGAGGGCGTCGGAGTGGACCTTGCCGTGCTCGGCGGTGATCAGAGCGGCGGGTCGAACACCGGGCTGTGACGTCCTGAAACGCCCTCCGCGGGCTTGCCGTTGATCCAATGGGCGATGGTCTTCACGAGGTTCCTCTCACATGGGTGGGCAGGCCGGTTCACAGTCGCTCCATAGCGATCACATTGACCAGGCCGGTATCGCGCGAGTGATTTATGGAGCGCTCGGCCAGACACGAGGACCCCTGAATCGGAAAGGCCGACAGTGACCCCGGCCATTTCAGGTGTAGACGGCACACGGAACAGGCGTCAAGGAGATGTTCTGTCGTTTTCTCTTGATGGATAAATGATGTCTTTACATATGTTGACGCTGAGGTGCAACTAGGGCTTGTATCCCGTCATAGGCAACAGCCGTGTTAACGGTATGTGACCGGAGCCTCTGCCCGGTCGGGCGTCGCTCCCTTCTCCTGCACAGTGAGGTGCCGGCAAGATGAACCGCTCTCTCCACCCCCGTTCCCGCAGATTCGCCCTCGTTGCCGCGGCCGCCGCAGCGGCCCTGATAGTCACCGGCTGTTCCAGCGACTCCGGTGGCAAGCAGTCCGAGGAGGACACAGGCGCCGCGTCTGCCGGCAAGGCCGACACCCCTCGTATGAAGGTCGCGATGATCACCCACGCGGCCCCCGGCGACACCTTCTGGGACACCATCCGCAAGGGGGCGAGCGCCGCCGCCGCCAAGGACAACGTCGAGCTGATCTACTCCAGCAACCCCGACGGTGCCAAGCAGGCCAACCTGGTCCAGAACGCGATCGACCAGAAGGTCGACGGCATCGCGGTCACGCTGGCCAAGCCGGACGCGATGAAGTCAGTGGTCGCCAAGGCCAAGGCGGCTGGCATCCCGGTCGTCGGCTTCAACGGAGGTGTCGACGACTGGAAGGAGCAGGGACTCCTGGAGTACTTCGGCCAGGACGAGTACGTGGCCGGCAAGGCCTTCGGCGAGAAGCTCAACGGCGTCGGAGCAAAGCACAACATCTGCGTGATCATGGAGCAGGGACACGTCGCCCTGGAGGCGCGCTGCAAGGGCGTCAAGGAAGGCTTCAAGGGCAAGACGGAGATCCTCTACGTGAACGGCACGAACATGCCGTCCGTGAAGTCGACGATCACCGCCAAGCTCAAGCAGGACTCGGCGATCGACTACGTCGTCACGCTCGGCGCTCCGTTCTCCCTCACTGCCGTGCAGTCGGTGGACGACGCGGGCAGCAAGGCCAAGGTGGCGACCTTCGACCTCAACAAGGACCTGATCGGCGCCATCAACGACGGTGACATCCAGTTCGCGGTCGACCAGCAGCCGTATCTGCAGGGCTACTTGTCCGTCGACTCGCTGTGGCTCTACAAGACCAACGGCAACTTCAGCGGTGGCGGCGAGGAGCCGGTGCTGACCGGTCCGGCGTTCGTGGACAAGTCCAACGTCGAGACCATCGCGAAGTTCGCAGCGAAGGGCACCCGGTGATTTCCATGTCCCAGGCAACGGCACCGGCGACGAGCTCTTCGTCGCCGGCTCCGCCGGCCGCCCCGAAGGACGGCCGGACCTCGGAACGGTCCCTGACCCGCAGGCTGGCGGCCCGCCCCGAGATCGGCGCGCTCATCGCGGCGATCGCTGTCTACATCTTCTTCTTCGCGGTCGCCTCCCCGTTCCGCGAGGCCGGTTCGCTGGCCAACGTGCTCTACGAGTCGTCCGTGATGGGCATCATGGCCCTGCCGGTGGCGCTGCTGATGATCGGCGGGGAGTTCGACCTGTCCGCCGGTGTGGCCGTGACGACCTCGGCACTGACGGCCAGCATGTGGAGCTTCCAGCTTTCCATGAACGTGTGGACCGGCATCATCGTCGCCCTCGTCGTCTCGCTGGCGATCGGCGCGTTCAACGGCTATCTGCTGGTGCGCACCGGCCTGCCGTCGTTCCTGATCACGCTGGGGTCGTTCCTGATCCTGCAGGGCGGCAACCTGGCGATCACGAAGATCTTCACCGGGAACGTGGCGACGGACTCGATCAGTGACATGGACGGGTTCGACCAGGCGAAGAAGGTCTTCGCGTCCGAGATCAGCATCGGCGGTGTCGACGTCAAGATCACGGTCTTCTACTGGTTCGTGTTCGCGGCGGCCGCGACCTGGCTGCTGCTGCGCACCAAGTTCGGCAACTGGATCTTCGCCACCGGCGGCAACAAGGAATCCGCCCGCGCGGTCGGTGTCCCGGTCACCTTCACCAAGATCGCCCTGTTCATGGGCGTCGGCGCGGGCGCCTGGTTCGTCGGGATGCACATCCTGTTCTCGTTCAACACCGTCCAGTCCGGCGAGGGCGTGGGCAACGAGTTCCTGTACATCATCGCCGCGGTCATCGGCGGCTGCCTGCTCACCGGCGGCTACGGCTCCGCCATCGGCCCGGTCATCGGTGCGTTCATCTTCGGCATGGTCTCCCAGGGCATCGTCTACGCCAACTGGAACCCCGACTGGTTCAAGGCCTTCCTCGGCGTCATGCTCCTGCTCGCCGCCCTCGTCAATCTGTGGGTCCGCCGCCAGGCCACCCGGAGGTAACCCTCATGACCACCAACCCCATCACCGCCGACGGACCGGTCTCGTCCAACGGGACGGCCCCCAGGAACACCGCGCCCGCGAACGGCACACCCACCGTCGAACTGCGCGGCGCCGGTAAGGCGTACGGCAACGTCCGTGCCCTGCACAGCGTCGACCTGGCCGTCCACCCCAGCCAGGTCACCTGCGTGCTGGGCGACAACGGCGCCGGCAAGTCCACCCTGATCAAAATCATCTCCGGCCTGCACCAGCACACCGAAGGCCAATTCCTCATCGACGGCCACCCGGTACAGCTCAGCAACCCGCGCGAAGCCCTCGACAAGGGCATCGCCACCGTCTACCAGGACCTCGCCACCGTCCCCCTCATGCCGGTATGGCGGAACTTCTTCCTCGGCTCCGAGATGACCAAAGGCCCCTGGCCCATCCGCCGCCTGGACATCGCGAAGATGAAGGCAACCGCCGACACCGAACTACGCGCCATGGGCATCATCCTGGACGACCTCGACCAGCCCATCGGCACCCTTTCCGGCGGCCAGCGCCAGTCGGTGGCCATCGCCCGCGCCGTCTACTTCGGCGCCCGCGTCCTCATCCTCGACGAGCCCACCGCGGCCCTCGGCGTCAAGCAGTCCGGCGTGGTGCTGAAGTACATCGCGGCGGCCCGTGACCGCGGCCTTGGCGTCATCTTCATCACCCACAACCCGCACCACGCCTACATGGTCGGCGACCACTTCAGCGTCCTGCGCCTGGGCACCATGGAACTCTCCGCCGCCCGCGCCGACGTCAGCCTCGAAGAACTCACCAACCACATGGCAGGCGGCGCCGAACTCGCCGCGCTGAAGCACGAGTTGGCCCAGGTCCGCGGCGTGGATGTCGAGGAACTCCCCGAAGCGGCAGAGCTTCAGGTCGGTGCGCAGCGCAACTGACCCTCGTCCAACGGCAACTGATCCTCAGACACAGGAGAGACACTGCTTTTATGTCACCTCAGGGAGCGCTCGGCGTAGCCGTCATCGGCACCGGCAAGATGGGGGCCGATCATGTCCGAAGGCTCCAACACGTCATCAGCGGGGCGCGGGTGACCGCCGTCGTGGACATCGACGCGGAGCGGTCCAAGGCCCTCGCCGACACGCTGGACGGGTGCACGGCGTACACCGAAGCCACGGTCGCGCTGGCCGCGGATGACGTGGACGCCGTACTGATCGCCTCTCCCGGGCCCGCCCACGAGGCGGCCCTGCTCGAAGCCCTCGGCCGTGACCTGCCGGTTCTGTGCGAGAAGCCGCTCACCCCTGACGCGGCCTCCGCGCTACGGGTCCTGGAAGCCGAACAGCGGCTAGGGCACCGCCGGGTGCAGGTGGGCTTCATGCGCCGGTACGACTCCGAGTACGTGAAGCTCAAGCAGCTGCTCGGCGGCGGGGAGCTGGGCAGGGCACTGATGGTGCACCACCGGCACCGCAACCCCTCCATGCCGTCGTGGTTCACCACCGAGATGCTCATCAACGACTCGGTGGTACACGAGATGGACGTGACCCGCTGGCTCCTCGATCAGGAGATCACCGCGGTCACGGTCCTCAAGCCGACTCCGTCCTCACTGGCGCCGGAAGGCATGAGCGACCCCCAACTCGTCCTGTTCGAAACCGAGTCGGGGGCTCTCGTCGACGTCGAGATCTTCGGCCACTGCGGCTACGGATATCAGGTGTGGGCCGAAGCCGTCTGCGAGCGGGGCGTGGTGGGCATCGGTGACGAGCACGGACCGCGGCTCAGCGCCGACGGCCGATGGGGCGGCCGCGTCACACCGGACTACATCGAGCGGTTCGAGGACGCGTACGACCGCCAGGTACGGGCCTGGGTGGACGCCACCCGGCGCGGCGAGGTCACCGGGCCCAGCGTCTGGGACGGCTACGCGGCGGCCGCGGTGTGCGAGGCGGGCGTGCGGGCCCAGCGGGAGGGCCGGCGCGTCGAGGTCGACCTGATCGAGCGGCCCGACTTCTACCGGTAGGCAGACCGCGAAGGTGCGGATCGCACAACCGGAGAGGACAACGGGAGAGGGCGGTGCCGTTGAGGCACCGCCCTCTCCCGTTCGTTCCTCTCAGCCCGAGGCCGGAAGGACCGTTCGCGGCCGGGGCGAGAACCCGGCCCCCTCGTAGCAGTCGTCGATGAGCCGCATGGTGGCGAGCGCGTCATCGGCGTCCAGACGCAGCGGCGTACCCCTCCGCAGATGGGCCGCGAAGGCTTCGAGCTGGTAGGTGTACGAGGACCGGCGACCGAGCATCTCGGTGCGCTCGCCCGAGGCCGTGCGGACCAGGACCCGGTCGTCGAGGTGCGGTTGGACGAAGTTCGTCGCCGTGGCCTCACCGAGTGAGCCCACGATCCGGTAGCTCATCTCCCACTCGTGGTACGCCATGTGGCAGCGGGCGGTACCCGTGACACCACTCGGGAACGCCAGCTCGGCGTCCAGCCATTCGTCGACTTCGGGCGCGCCCGGCCGTTCCCCGCCGCGCGCCGCGACGAGCCGCGGTGCGCCGCCCGCCCAGGGCGCGAGCACCCGCTGGGCGTGCAGGCTGTAGCAGCCCAGGTCCATGAGCGCGCCGCCGGCCAGCGGATGTGACCAGCGCACGTCGTCGTCCTCGGGCGCCGGCATGAGCATCGTGGTTTCCACGTGCCGGAGTTCGCCCAGTTCCCCGCTGTCCAGCAGCTCGTGCAGGCGCCGGGTGACCGGATGGAACAGGTAGTGGAAGCCCTCCATGAAGGCCGTGCCCGCCTTCGCGACGGCGTCCCGGACCTCGATGGCCTCGTCCGTGTTGCTCGCGGACGGCTTCTCCGTCAGCACGTGCTTGTCCGCGGCGAGGGCTGCGAGGTTCCAGGGCCCGTGCAGACCGTTGGCGAGGGGGTTGTAGACGACCTCGACCTCGGGGTCGGCGATCACGTCGGCGTACGAGTCCAGGACCCGCTCGACATCGTGCTCGGCGGCGAAGGTCTCGGCGCGCGACCGGTCGCGGGCGGCCACTGCGACGAGGCGGTGGCCGGTCACACGGGCAGGGCCGACGATCGAGAGCTCAGCGATCCGGGCCGCGCCCAGAACGCCTATCCGCAGGGGTTCGTCCGTCATGCCTTGCGCACCTCTTCCAGTCGTACGGGCCGGCGCTCGTGCAGCGACAGCGTGCAGGCCTCGGCGATCCAGCTCGCTTCGAGAGCGTCGGCCACGGTGCAGGGGGAGGGGCGTGAGCCCGCCACGACCTCGGTGAACGCGGTGAGCTCGGCGCGGTAGGCGTCGGCGAAGCGGTCCATGAAGAAGTTGTGCGGGGTGCCGGCGGGGAAGGTGACTCCCGGCTCGACGGACCGCAGCGGCAGCTTGTCCTCCAGGCCCACGGCGATGCTGTCCTTCATGCCGTGCACCTCCAGACGGACGTCGTAACCGCGGGCGTTGTGCCGGGAGTTGGAGATGACGCCGATCGTGCCGTCGTCGAAGGTGAGCAGCGCGGAGGCGGTGTCGACGTCGCCCGCCGCCGCGATGTAGTCCGCGCCCCGGTTGCCGCCGGTCGCGTACACCTCGACGACCTCGCGGCCGGTGACCCAGCGCACGATGTCGAAGTCGTGCACGCTGCAGTCGCGGAAGATGCCGCCGGAGACGGCCACGTACGCGGGGGGCGGCGGCGCCGGGTCCAGGGTGGTGGACCGTACGGTGTGCAGCAGTCCGAGTTCGCCGCTCACCACGGCCGCGCGCGCGGCGACACAGCCGGCGTCGAAGCGCCGGTTGTAGCCGATGTGCACCTCGACTCCGCCGCCCTCCACGGCGCGCAGCACTTCGAGGCTCTCCTCGATGCCGAGGGCCACGGGCTTCTCGCAGAAGACCGGGATGCCCGCCTTGACGGCGGCGAGAATGAGTTCGGGGTGTGCGTTGGTCGCGGCGGCGATCACCACTCCGTCCACGCCGGCGGCGAGCACCGCGTCGGGGGAGTCCACCGCCGTCGCCCCGAACCGCTCCGCGGCGGAGGAGGCGGCCGCAGCCACCGGGTCGGTGACCACCAGCGAGTCCACCGCCTCGAGTCCTGCCAGGGTTTCCGCGTGGAACGCGCCGATCCGGCCCAGCCCCATGATGCCAATACGCATGAGAATCTTGCTCCTTCAGCCCAGGGGGCGGTTCAGTCGAGTCCGCCGAAGACGGTCTGGTCCCAGTCGATGACCGAGCCGGTCACCACACCGCTGCGGTCGGAGAGCAGGAAGACGACGAAATCGGCGATCTCGTCGACCTGCCCGAGTTTGCCCATCGGCTGGGCGGCGGCGGCCTTCTCCCGCCAGTCGTCGCCCGCACCGTGGAAGGCGCGCTGGGTGGCGTCCTCGCCCTCGGTGTCGGTCCAGCCGATGTTGAGGCCGTTGATACGGATCCGGTCCCAGCGGTGCGCGTGGGCCGCGTTGCGGGTCAGCCCGGCGAGGCCGGCCTTCGCCGTGGAGTACGGGGCCAGATACGGCGGGCCGCCGTGCGCGCAGTTCGAGATGATGTTCACGACCGTGCCCGGCGTCTTGCGGGCCGTCATGTCGGCGACCGCGGCCTGCATGGCGAAGAACGGCGCCCGCAGGTTGATCGCGATGTGCGCGTCGAACAGCTCCGGCGTGGTGTCCAGGAGCGAACCGCGTGACGTCAGCCCCGCCGCGTTGACCAGGCAGTCGACGCGCCCGTGTGTCTCCACGGTCCGCAGGACGCTGTCGCGTGCCTGTGCGGCGTCCGACAGATCCGCGCGTACGAAGTGGGCGCCGGTGTCCGCGGCGAGTTTCTCGCCGATCTCGGCCCGCCGCCCCGTGAAGACGACGGTCGCGCCCTCGCGTACGGCGGCCTGGACGATGCCCGCGCCGACGCCTTGGCTGCCGCCGTTGACGAGGACGACTTTGTCCTCAAGCAGTCCCATGAGTGCGTTGTTCTCCTTCAGCTCCGGCGGCGCTTCGCGCTCGCCTGCAGTTCATGGCGGAGCCGGTCCGGGGCCCAGCCCTCAGCGACGGCCTGCCGGACGGTGTCCGCCTGGGAGGGCGGAGCGAGACCGTCGACCGGCGGGTCGAGGTCCAGGTTGGTGGGGAAGGGGTAGCCCTCGGCCGTGGCGGCGATCACGCGGCGCAGCCAGCTCTCCGGGGCGCCCTCGGCCTTGCGGCGCAGCAGCACCGGGAACAGGGCGACGGCCATGGCCTCCCGGTCCACGGACTCCATGGCGCGGCCGAAGGCGGAGGAGACCTGCAGCAGGTTGGCCATGCGCTTGATGTCCGCCGAGCGGTTGTGCCCGGCGGCGTGGAAGAGCGCGGGGTTGAAGAACACCGCGTCGCCCTTCTCCAGCGGGAGCTGGACGTGATGCTCCTCGAAGTACGCGATGAACTCCGGGCGCCGCCAGGCCAGATAGCCGGGCTCGTACTTCTGCGAGTGCGGCAGATACAACGTGGGCCCGGACTCCACGGGCATGTCGCAGTGCGCGACCGCGCCCTGGAGCGTCAGTACGGGGGAGAGGCGGTGGACGTGCGCGGGGTACGCGGCGGCGACGTCGTTGCTCAGGAAGCCCAGGTGGTAGTCGCGGTGCGCGCTCTGCGCGGCGCCGCCCGGGTTGACCACGTTGATCTGCGAGGTCACCTGGTAACCAGGGCCGAGCCAGGCCTCGGAGACCAGAGCCAGCACGTCGTTGGCGTAGTAGTCCGCGAAGACCTCCGGCGCACGCACGGCCACCTTGTCCAGGGCGTTCCACACCCGGTCGTTGGCGCCGGGCTTGGCGAAGTGGTCACCGCGGGACGTGCCGCTCGAACGTTCCTCCTCGATCAGCGCGTTGAAGGCGTCGGAGGCCGCGTCCACGACTGCCGGGTCCGGGAACGCGCCCTTGAGCACCACGAGTCCGGGCCCGTCCAGCAGGGCCCGTACCCACTCGGCCTGCACCTCCCGGCGCCCCCGCGTGGTGGCCGCGAGGTCGCGGATCCGATCACTGGCGTAGACCAGGACGTTCTGCTCGATCCGCTCGGCAGCGGGATACAGCCGCCGATCGGTGCTCTGCTCGACCAGCGAGCGGAACGCGTCGAGATCGCAGTCGTCCTCGCTCAGCCAAATCGGTGCTCCCGCCTCCGTGGGGGACATCCAGGGTCCTTTCGCCATGCCTGCTTTTCTGCCAGTCTTGTGAACCAGAGCCCGTCATTCAATCCGCAGAGACCCATCAAAAGTCCATCATTCTGCTTTCGGGGACCGCCATGCGACATCCTTATCCGATCAGAGAGATCGCCCGTCAAGCGGGTCTGAGCGAGGCCACGGTCGACCGGGTCCTCAACGACCGGGGCGGCGTACGGGAGAGCACCGTCATGGAGGTGCACCAGGCGATCAAGGATCTGGACCGTCAGCGGACCCAGGTACGCATCGGTGGACGTACGTTCATGATCGACATCGTGATGCAGACGCCGGAGCGGTTCTCGACCGCCGTGCGGAACGCCCTGGAAGTCGAACTGCCGTCGTTGCACCCCGCCGTGGTGCGATCGCGCTTCCACTTCCGGGAGACCTGCCCCGCCGCGGAGCTGATCGCGACCATGGACAAGATCGCGAAGCGCGGTTCGCAGGGCGTGATCCTCAAGGCCCCCGACCTGCCGGAGATCGGCGCGGCCGTCGGCCGGCTGGTCGCGACCGGCATCCCCGTCGTCACGCTGGTCAGCGACCTGCCCAGCAGCGCGCGTATGGCGTACGTGGGAATCGACAACCGGGACGCGGGTGCCACCGCCGCCTACCTCATCGGCCAGTGGCTCGGCGACCGGCCGGGCAACGTCCTCGCGACGATCAGCCGGGGCTCCTTCCGCGGTGAGGAGGAGCGCGAGATGGGCTTCCGCAGCGCGATGCGCATCGCACAGCCCGGGCGCTCCCTGGTGGAGGTCACCGACAGCGACGGCCTGGACGCCACCCAGCGGGATCTCGTCCTGGAGGCCCTCAAGCGGGACGAGGACATCGTCGCCGTCTACTCGGCCGGTGGCGGCAACGCCGCGACCCTCGACGCGTTCGACACCCTCGGCCGGGAATGCGCGGTGTTCATCGCCCACGACCTGGACCACGACAACACCCGCTTCCTGCGTGAACGCCGGCTGTCCGCCGTGCTCCACCACGACCTCCGCCAGGACATGCGCCGCGCCTGCCAGACCATCATGCGAGCCCATAAGGCCCTCCCGGACGAGGGCCCGTTCCTGCCTTCGGCGATCCAGGTGGTGACTCCGTACAACATGCCGCCGGGGGTGCCGCTGGCGGAGTTCGCGGGCTGAGGCGACTCGCCTGCCGCGAGCCGCCACGCCGGAGAGGCTGATGTGAAGGGCTGTTCGTCCGGCGTCGGGTGTCGGGTGCGGGTGGTGTGTGGCTGGTCGCGCAGTTCCCCGCGCCCCTGAAAGCCAGGGCTTCGCCCCGCTTCCAGCCCGCCCGGCTACTTCCCAGCCCGCCCGGCTGCCTCCAGCCCGTCCGGCGTTTGAGGACGAGGCCGTTCAGGCCGATTCCCCACCCACCCACGGTCAACCCACCCACCCCCATCAGCTCCCACCCACCTCTCAGCCCGTCCGGCCTTTGAGGGCGAGGCCGCCTCTTAGCCTGTCCGGCGTTTGAGGACGAGCGCGGTAGCGCGATACCGGGGGTTCGGGGGCGGAGCCCCTGAGGCAGGGACGGGAATGGGTAGGGGCGGCGGGGGCGAAAAAAGCCGCGAGCCCCCTGGGATGCCAACGCAAAAACGAACCCGCCGTCTGTATATGCAGATGGCGTCTCTAATATGGAACGCCAACGCCTGGCGTGCCAGAACGCCACCGCACCCCGCGAAGATCAAGAGGGCAACGTGCAAGCGCTGATCGCCGGCCAGCCGACCCCCACCGCCGCACTCCTCCTCGCCGCAGGCATAGCCTCCGGACTGGCCGGATCGATAGCCGGCCTGGCATCCCTGTTCAGCTACCCCGCCCTCCTGGCCGCAGGCCTCCCCCCGGTGGCAGCCAACGTCACCAACACGGTCGCCCTCTTCTCCAACACGGTCGGATCCGCGGTCGGCTCCCGCGAGGAACTCCGAGGCCGGCGCACCCGACTCGTCCCCCTGGCCATCACGGCGGCCCTGGGCGGCGCGATAGGCGCGGCCCTCCTCCTCGGCACCCCGTCCTCGACGTTCGAACTGGTCGTACCGTGGCTCATAGCCCTCGGCTCGATCCTGATCCTGGCCCGCGAACCCCTGCGACGGCTGACCGCGAGACTCAACCCCGGCCGGGACTCCCTGCCGAAGCTCCCGCTGGCCTGCGCCGTCCTGCTGGTCGGCCTGTACGGCGGCTACTTCGGCGCCGCGGCGGGCGTCCTGATGCTGGCCGTCCTCTCCCTGTCCGGGACTGAGCCCCTGCGGGTGACCAACGCCGTCAAGAACATCGCCACCGGCGCGGCCAACGTCACCGCGGCCGTCGCCTACGCGTTCCTCGCCCCGGTCGACTGGAGCGCGGCCCTCACACTCGGTCTGGGCTGCTTCGTGGGCGCCTGGATGGGACCCGCCGTCGTACGGCGCCTGCCCGAGGCACCGCTACGGATCGCGATCGCCCTCGCCGGCCTCGGACTCGCATGGAGCCTGTGGCGCGAGGCCACCGCGACCTGAACGAGTGCGCCGTCGCGACGGTGCGGTGCGTATGCCCGGACGTGAGCGTTTGTTTACCTTCTGGGGGTGGTTTTGCTCCTGACGTCTGACAACGCTTTCAGTTCGCACCATCAGCCCCGGAGGAACAGTGAACGTTTCCCTTGGCGTGTGGGCGCTGTCTGTCGCAGTGCTCTGCGCGCTCATCGCCGTGGACTTCTTCATCGGCCGCAAACCCCATGAGGTCTCCCTCAAGGAGGCCGGTATCTGGAGCGCGGTCTGGGTCGCCCTCGCGGTGGCGTTCGGGATCGGACTGCTGGCGGTCTACGGAGGCGGCCCCGCGGGCGAGTTCTTCGCCGGCTACATCACGGAGAAGTCGCTCAGCGTCGACAACCTCTTCGTCTTCGTGCTGATCATGGCGAAGTTCTCGGTGCCGGCCCAGTACCAGCAGCGTGTGCTGATGGTCGGCGTGCTGGTGGCGCTGGTGCTGCGCACGATCTTCATCGCCGCCGGTGCCGCGATCATCTCGACGTTCTCCTGGGTCTTCTACATCTTCGGGGCGTTCCTGATCTGGACCGCGTGGAAGCTGGTCCAGGACGCCCGCAAGGGCCACGGGGACGAGGAGTACGAGGAGAACAAGCTGCTCAAGGCGGTCGAGCGGCGCTTCGGCGTGGCCGACCGCTACCACGGCACCAAGCTGTGGGTCGAGCAGAACGGCAAGCGGGTGATGACCCCGATGATGGTGGTCATGCTGGCGATCGGCTCCACGGACGTGCTGTTCGCCCTGGACTCCATCCCGGCCATCTACGGCCTCACCGAGGAGCCGTACATCGTCTTCACCGCTAACGCCTTCGCGCTGATGGGCCTGCGGCAGCTGTACTTCCTGATCGGCGGCCTGCTCAAGAGGCTCGTCCATCTCTCGTACGGGCTGTCGATCATTCTCGGGTTCATCGGCGTCAAGCTGGTGCTGCATGCCCTGCACGAGTCCGGGGTGCACGTCCCGGAGATCAGCATTCCGTTCTCGCTCGGCTTCATCGTCCTGGTGCTCGCGGTGACGACGTTCACCAGCCTGCGGGCCTCGAAGAAGCGGGAAGTCGAGGCCGAGCGGCCTGTGTCCTAGATCCTCCGGTTCGTCACCTGCGGGTGCGTCGTGGCTGGTCGCGCAGTTCCCCGCGCCCCTGTCGGGGCGCTGCCGCCGCACCGGACTCTAGGGTGGGCCGAGTGACGAACAGCAGCAAGCCGCGCCGCGGGTCGGACGCGCGCAGGCCCCTCGCCGTATTCGATCTCGACGGGACCCTCGCCGACACCGCGCACCGGCAGAAGTTCCTGGAGCGCAAGCCGCGCGACTGGGACGCGTTCTTCGCGGCGGCGCCCGACGATCCGCCGCTCGCGGAGGGCGTCGCCCTCGCGCTGGAGCACGCGCGGGAGTGCGAGATCCTCTATCTGACCGGGCGGCCCGAGCGCTGCCGCAAGGACACGGTGGCCTGGCTCGTCGCGCAGGGCCTGCCCGAGGGCGGCATCCGGATGCGGCGCAACGACGACCGCAGGCCCGCCCGGCGCACCAAGCTGGAGATCCTCCGCGGGCTGGCCCGGGATCGTGAGATCCGGGTGCTCGTGGACGACGACGAGTTCGTGTGCGAGGACGCCGAGCGGGCCGGCTTCACCGTCGTACGGGCGCGCTGGGCAGCCGCGTCCGAGGCGTTGAAGGTGGCGCAGGAGCGGGAGGGGCGGACCTGAGGGGTTCGCGCCTCCCGCTCGCCGCGGCGGTGGGGTTCCGCAGAGGTCAGCCCGCGTCCTCCAGGCGGAAGCCGACCTTCAGGCCGACCTGGTAGTGCTTGATCTGCCCGTCCTCGATCTGGCCGCGGACCTGGGTGACCTCGAACCAGTCCAGGTTGCGCAGGGTCTGCGAGGCCCGGGAGATGCCGTTGCGGATCGCCTCGTCGACGCCCTCGTGCGAGCTCCCGACGATCTCGGTGATCCGGTAGGTGTGGTCGGACATGCGGGTACTCCTCTCCGCCGTGGCCCGTGTGCCACGCGTCATTCCACGGTGCCGCACGAGGCGGGGGACCGCGAGATGTAGGCCCGAGGGACGTGGGTCCGTACGGGTTCCCGCCCGGTGCGGGTCACCGGGCCGTGCTCAGCGACAGCGCGAACCTCCCCTCGGGGTCCGTCCACCAGTGCGTGAGGTCGAGACCGGCCGCGGCCAGCTCCGTACGTACGCCCTCCTCACGGAACTTCGCCGAGACCTCGGTGCGCATCTCCTCGCCCTCCGCGAAGTCCACGGCGAGGTCGAGCGCGGGGATCTTCACGGTCAGCGCCGAACGGGCGCGCAGCCGCATCTCGATCCACTCCCGCTCGGCGTCCCAGACGGCTACATGGCTGAACTCGTCGGGGTCGAAGTCGGCGCCGAGTTCGCGGTCGACGACGGTCAGCACGTTCTTGTTGAACGCGGCCGTCACCCCTGCCGCGTCGTCGTAGGCGGCGACGAGGACCGACTCGTCCTTGACCAGGTCGGTGCCGAGCAGCAGGGCGTCGCCGGGCGACAGCAGGGAGCGTACGGACGCCAGGAACGCGGCGCGTTCGGCGGGCAGCAGGTTGCCGATCGTGCCGCCGAGGAACGCGACGAGCCGAGGGCCGGGCGTGCCGGGCAGCGCGAGACCGCCGGTGAAGTCGGCGATCAGCGCGTGCACGTTCAGCGCGGGACGCTCCGCGATCAGCGCCTGCCCGGCCTGGGTGAGCGCGCTCTCGCTCACGTCGACCGGTACGTACGTGTGCAGGCCGGGCATGGCGTCGAGCAGGTGACGGGTCTTGTCGGACGACCCGGAGCCCAGTTCGACGAGCGTCCGCGCGCCGGTCACCGCGGCGATCTCGGCGGCCCGGGCGACGAGGATCTCGCGCTCGGCCCGCGTGGGGTAGTACTCGGGCAGTTCGGTGATCTTCTCGAAGAGCTCGCTGCCGTGCGCGTCGTAGAACCACTTCGGCGGGAGCGTCTTGGGGGTGCGGGTCAGGCCGTGCAGGACGTCGGCGCGCAGGGCGGCGTCGGTTGCGTCCTCGGGCAGGGTGCGGGTGACGAGGAACGGACTCACGTACTGGGCTCCTTGAGTGGGGCGGATGCCAGGTGTTCTTCCACGTCCTTGAGCGGGGTGAGCAGGACGTCCGTGCGGCTCGCGGCCAGCAGAGTGCGGTCCGGCACCTCCTGCCAGTGCGGATCGTCGTCGTACGGCTCGGACGCCACGACCGTGCGCCGGCCGGGCTCGGTCAGATACCAGAGCGTGTCGCCCCAGGCGGTGGCGGCGATCACCTCGCCGTTGGTGAGCAGCAGGTTGAGCCGTGAACCGGGGGCCGCCGCCGCGACGTCGAGGACCGTGTCGGCGAGCGCCTGGCCCTCCTCGTCGCCGCCGCGCAGCCGGTTCAGGACCAGCGCCCAGACGAGCGCCGAGTCGCAGCGCGCCTCCATCGACAGCAGGTCCTCGGCCGGCAGCGTCCGGGCGAGCGGGGCCAGGGAGCCCGGCCAGCCCGCGACCGCGCCGTTGTGGCTGAACAGCCAGGTACCCGCGGCGAACGGCGCCGCCGCGGCCTCCCCGTCGGCGCTCGCCACGGTCGCGTCGCGCACCGCGGCGAGCAGCGCGCCCGAGCGCACCACCCGCGCCAGATCGGCGAACGAACGGTCGCCCCAGATCGGCCCGGTACGCCGGTAGCGCGCCGGCACCGGATCGCCCTCGGCGTACCAACCGATCCCGAAACCATCGGCGTTGACGGTCCCGTGCTGTTGCCGCCGGGGCGCCCACGACTGCCGGAAGAGGCTGTGCGGCGGGTCCACGAGGAGTCGGCCGAGCCGCTCCTCCGGTCCCAGGAACGCGAGATGACGGCACATCAGACGGTCTCCGGATCGGCGTCCCGGGCGGTACGGAACCCGGAGAAGATCTGCCGCCGGATCGGGTAGTCCCAGTTGCGGAACGTCCCCCGGCAGGCCACGGAGTCGACCGCGAACGAGCCGCCGCGCAGCACCTTGTACTCGGGCCCGAAGAAGACCTCCGAGTACTCCTTGTACGGGAAGGCCGCGAAGCCCGGGTAGGGGAGCAGATCGCTGGACGTCCACTCCCACACATCGCCGATCAACTGCCGTACGCCGAGTGGGGACTGGCCCTCCGGGTAGCTGCCGGCGGGGGCCGGCCGCAGATGGCGCTGGCCGAGGTTGGCGTGCTCGGGCGTCGGGTCGGCGTCGCCCCACGGGTAGCGCGTGGAGCGGTCGGCCACCGGGTCGTGACGGGCCGCCTTCTCCCACTCGGCCTCGGTGGGCAGCCGCCGTCCCGCCCAGCGGGCGTACGCGTCGGCCTCGTACCAACTGACGTGCAGCACGGGCTCGTTCGCCGGTACGAGCTCGGTGACGCCGAAGCGCCGCCGCAGCCACTGCCCGCCCTCGCGGCGCCAGAACAGCGGCGCCTCGATGGAGTGCGCCCGGATGTGGGACCAGCCGTCCGGCGCCCACCAGCGCGGGTCGGTGTAGCCCCCGTCCGCCATGAACGCCTGGTACGCGCCGTTCGTGACCGGAGTCGTGTCGATGTGGAACGGCGGCACGAGGCGCTGGTGCGCGGGCCGTTCGTTGTCCAGCGCCCACGGTTCGGTGGACGTGCCCATGGTGAACGGGCCGCCGGGGACCAGGACTTCGGACGGTCCGTTGAACGCCGGGTCGGGCATGGGGTCGGGCGCGGTCAGTGCCGCCGGGCCCCTGCGCAGCTGATGGGTGATCAGCATCGTCTCGTCGTGCTGCTGTTCGTGCTGGGCGATCATGCCGAAGGCGAAGCCCGCCTCGGTCAGCTGAGCGCCTGTGCCCTGGAACGAGGCGCTCTCCAGGACGTCCAGCGCCCGGCCGCGCACCTCGGCCGCGTAGTTACGGGCCTCGGCGGGCGGCAGCAGCGGCAGCGAGGGCCGCTCGGAGCGCGGGTGCTCGAACGCGTCGTAGATGCCGTCGATCTCGGGCCGCATCGCGTCACGGCCGGCGACCGTCCGCAGCAGCCACAGCTCCTCCTGGTTGCCGATGTGCGCGAGGTCCCACACCAGCGGGGACATCAACGGCGAGTGCTGGGCGGTCAGTTCGGGATCCTCCACACAGGAGGTCAGGAGCGCGGTGCGGTCACGGGCCGTGGTCAGCGCCGCCAGCGCGCGCTTCCTGAGCGTCTCCGGGTCGGTGGGGGAGGAGTGGATGTCGGGGTCGGTCATGTGCGGATGTCCTTCCCGGGGAGCAGGTGTTCCGTGCTCCGGAGGTCCGTTCCGTTGAACAGTCGGTCGGTGCCGTCGGTGTGGTCGAGGATGTCGTCGGCGGGGCAGCGGCCCCTGGCCACATAGCGGTCGGTGAACTCCGCGACCGCCTCCTGCACCTCGGCGCTCGCGCCGATCCGGGGCAGGGCGTCGGCGGCCGCCGCGAAACAGGTGACGGCGGCCTCGCGCAGCTCGGGGTCGGTCAGACCCGCGCGGGCGGCCGCCGTCCACAGCGGGTTCCGCGGCGCGGGCAGCGAGCCGGCCCGCTCGGCGAGCGGCTTGACCGTCCGGTACGCGGTCTCGGCGGCTTCCGCGTCGTCGAACAGCGCGGCCGTCACGGCGAGCGGCACGATCCAGCCGTTCTCGCCCGGCTGCGCGTCGATCATGCGCAGCTCCAGATGGCCGCGCGGCCGCACCGGCGGGAACAGGGTCGTCTGGTGGTAGTCGAGGTCCTCCCGGTCGGGCGGAGCGTCGGAGCGGGTCCACTCACGGAAACTCATCCCCTCCGGCACGCTCCAGGGACCGCTGGGCGCCCGGACGCACATCACCGGCGCGTCCAGGACGTGCCGGGCCCAGGCCGCCCGCGGATCACCGTCGAGGGGCGGGGCACTCGAGCGGCCCGGATCCATCGCGGCCCACAGGGACTGCCGGGTGGAGCGCCAGCCCGTGGGCTCCCCGCAGGCCATCGGGGAGTGGGCGAACGCGGCCACCAGGACAGCGCCCAGCTGGTGCGCGAGCCACCAGCGCCGCCCGTGCCCGAGCGGGCCCGGCTCCTCGTACCCGGCGTCCAGACAGACCTGGACGGAGGCGGAGGTGCACATCATGGCGCGGCCCTCGGGGCCCGTGCGGTCGAGGTAGGTCTCCATGGCGTCGTAGCGCGGGTCATGGAGGAAGCGGGTGGGCGGGTTCCAGGGATCCTGGCCGAGGCCGCTGAGGGCCAGGTCCGCCTCGCGCAGTACCGCGCGTACGGCGTCGAGGTCGGCGGACACGGACCCCACGCACTCCATCAGGGAGGCGGCGGGAGCGGAGCTGAGCTCCAGCTGACCACCCGGTTCGACGGTGAGCGCCGAACTCAGGGGCAGGGCCCGCAGTGCGGCGTAGGCCGCTTCGAGACGTTCTGGTGGTACGGGGAGTCGCGGGGACCGCGACTCGTGGACGAGCCATTCGAGTTCCACACCGAGGAATCGTGGTGGGCCGGTCTTGAAGCAGATGCCGCGGACCAGCGCCTCCACTTCGGCCTCGGTGACGGCGGAGCGCCGGGGCTCCGTACAGTCACTCACCGAATCGGACATGTCGGGATCCTCCTGAGATTCCATCCATGCCGCCGGCCCGGATTCGGATGGACCGGGCCGACAGTCGCTCGTCCCACCCAAGACCCTTACGGCGCCTCGCACAAGGGTGCGTATCGTCGCTTTTGGGGCCGGGAAACTCTGTTGCGGCGCAATACCAGGATCGCTCACCATGCGTTCATGAGCACGACGGGGGATGCGACGGGGGAGTCGGGGGAGATCGCGCGGGACGCGATCATGGCGCGTACAGGGGTGGCGCCATGAGCGCCCGCCTGCGCGGGATCGCGCGGCAGACGGAGGAGATCGTCGCGGCGGGTTCGTACCACGCGTCCGACGGACGCACGGTGTCGATCGCCGCGGCGGTGGCCGCCGCGCGACAGGGCACGCGGATGTACGGGCCGGGGCCTGTGGAGACACCGCCGACCAGCCCAGTGGCCCGGGCGCGGACCAGCCCTGAGGCCCCTTCCCGGGTCGGCCGGGTGGACACGTTCTTCGAGGTCACGGGCGAGAGCAGCCTGGAGGCGGCGCGCCGGCTGCCCGGCCCGGTCGCGGTCCTGAACTTCGCCTCGGCCCGCAACCCCGGCGGTGGCTATCTGAACGGCGCGCAGGCCCAGGAAGAGGCCCTGTGCCGGGCCTCCGCGCTGTACGCGTGCGTGGTGGAGGCCAGGGAGTTCTACGATCACCACCGGGCACACCGCGACCCCTTCTACACCGATCGGGTGATCCACTCACCCGCCGTCCCGGTCTTCCGCGACGACCGGGGACAGCTCCTGGACGAGCCGTACACCGCCGGATTCCTGACCGCCGCCGCGCCCAACGCCGGAGTGGTCCTGCGCACGGTGCCGGAGCGCGCGCCCGAGCTGCCGGGCGCCCTCGCGTCACGGGCCGAGCGGGTCCTTGAGACGGCCGCGGCGCACGGCTACCGACGGCTGGTGCTCGGAGCCTGGGGCTGCGGCGTCTTCCAGAACGACCCGGCGCAGGTGGCGGGCGCCTTCCGCGCCCTGCTCACGGACGGCGGCCGGTTCGCCGGCTCCTTCGAGCACGTCGTGTTCGGAGTCCTCGACCGTACGAAGGGCGCGGTGGTCCTCAGCGCCTTCGAGCGGGCGTTCCTGGACGTCCTGGAGGCAAAGGCGGCTCAGCGCCAGCCGTAGCGCTCCCGCAGCCGGTGCACGACCGAGTTGAACCGCATCCGGTCCAGCGCGCAGGCCTCCCGGCGCATCCCCTTCTCGTGCAGCCGCAGCACCCGGTCCACGTCCACCCAGGAGTCGCGCCCCGACCGGTCCCACGGCCCGCTGCCGATCGGCACCCACTCCCGGTCGCCGTCGTGCCGCTTGCTCGACAGCTGCACGGCGAGAAACGTCCCGGCGGCCTCCCGGGCGACGACCAGCACCGGCCGGTCCTTCCCCCGCCCGTCGTTCTCCTCGAAGGGCACCCACGTCCACACGATCTCGCCCGGATCCGGATCCCCGTCGTGCGCGGGCGAGTACTCGGTACGCACCTGACCCACACGGCGAGGATCCGCTTCGACGGTGGCGGAGGGCCCGGCGCGACCGGGAACGTCTTGCTCGGCAGAGGCAGTCACAGGGCACACGCTAACGCGCGCCCCAGCGCGGCGGCCCGCGCACCCCTTTTGGTCAGGGCCGCGGGCAACTGCCTTCTTGGGGGCGCGGGGAACTGCGCGCTCAGCCACCCCCAACCCGCACCCGGCCACCACCCGTCCTACGACTCCCCATCCACCGGAACCTTCTGCGAAGCAGGACCAGCCGGCGGAGCCGCATACCCGTTCACCGCCGAACCGTCCTTGCCGGCCTGCCCGTTCTGCTCCTGACCCATCGACGACAGCAACTGCCGAGCCAGCCCCAACCCCGTACCGCCCATCGTCAGAGCCTTGGCGAACATGTCGGACATCCCATCGGCCCCGTTCAGCAACACCATGTGCTCAACGTTCCCGAACGCCCCCGCCCCGGCCCTCACGATCTCCGGCCAGTTCTCGGCAAGTTGCTGCGCGACAACGGCCTCCTGGTTCTCCGCCAGCGCGGCGGCCCGCGCCTTGATGGCCTCGGCCTCAGCGAGCCCCTTCGCCCGCGTGGACTCGGCGATCGCAAGACCCTTGGCCTGCTGGGCGGCAGCCTCGGCCTCACCCGTCGCACGGGTGGCGGTCGCGGCGGCCGAACCCCGCGCCCTGGTCGCCTCGGCCTCGGCACCCGCGGCCGTCGTGACCCGGGTCGCCTCCGCCGCGGCCGCGAGCTCCGTCTCCTTGGCCTTGGCCTGCGCCGCGGAGATCCGGACATCGCGCTCCGCCTCGGCCAGCGTGCGCTTCTCGTACGCCTTCGCGTCCGCGGGCTTGCGGACGTCCGCCTGGAGCTGCTGCTCACGGCGGTGCGCCTCCAGCTCGGCGACACGTGTCTCCTGGACCACGACCTCCTGCCGCGCCGCCGCGTCGGCGAGCGGTCCGGCCTGCCGGGCCTTGGCGGAGGCGTTGTCGCGCTCCGCCTGGTATCCGGCCTGGAGGATCTCGCTGTCCCGGGTAGCCTCCGACATCCGCGCGGCGGCCTGCTGTTCGGCCTCGGTGGCCCGCCGGTTGGCCTCGGCCTGCGCGATCCGGGCGTCCCGCTGCACGGCCGCCGCGTGCGGCATGGCCAGGTTCTTGATGTAGCCCGTCGGATCCTCGATCTCGTGGATCTGCAGCGAGTCGACGATCAGTCCCAGCTTCTCCATCTCCGTACCGCACGCGGCGCGGGTCTGCCCGGTGAGCTTCTCGCGGTCGCGGATCATGTCCTCGACGGTCAACCCGCCGACGATGGACCGCAGATGACCGGCGAACACGTTGTGCACCCGCTCCGACATCAGCTTCTGCTGATCGAGGAAGCGGCGGCCCGCGTTGGCGATCGACACGAAGTCGTCGCCCACCTTGAAGATGACCACGCCCCGCACCTTGAGCGGAATGCCCTGGTGGGTCACGCAGTCCACGGACAGCTCGGTCTCGTTGAGGTCGAGCGAGAGTTTGCGCACCGCCTGGACGCCCGGCAGCACGAGCGTGCCGCGCCCGGTGACGATACGGAAGCCCATGCCCTCCTCAAGGCCTTCGGTGCGGTGCTTCGAACCGGAGATGATCAGTGCTTCGTTGGGCTCGGCGACACGCCACATGAGCTTGAAGACCACGACGATGAATATGAGCGCGAGGACCGCTGCCCCCGCCACGACGCCGACAACCATCGGCATTCGCCCCCTGTGGGATGGTGCCCTTTCGGCACCGAACGAACGGAGTGTGCGCCCGGTCGGGCCCGGCGGTACAGACGCTGACGACTCTTTGGCGCATCCTTGACGAGCACGACACGCTCACATGGCACGGACGCCCCTGGCCGGCTCAACCGTCGTACGCCGCCGACACGTACACCGTGCGGGGCGGCAGGTACTCCACCACCATCACCACCGTGCCCGACTCGATGCGGTCCTTCGGGGAGGCGGGATAGGCGAGGAAGTGCTCGGCGCCGCCGCGGACCCGGACGATCACCTCGCCGACGAGCCCCGGCCCGATCGTGCCGGTCACCCGTCCCATGAGGCCCACCATCGACGCGTCGTCCATGGTCCCCAGACTACGGGCCGGCAGGCGCCCCGAAATCAGGTACGGCGCCGTCCACTTCACCGCTCGGCCAACGCTCGTACCACCGCTGGTCCGCCTCCAGCTGCGCGGCCAGCGACACCAGGAGCGGCTCGCTGTTCGCGGGCCCGAGCAGCTGCGCGCCCACCGGCAGGGTGCCGTCGACGAACCCCGCGGGGACGTTGACGCCGGGCCAGCCCAGCACGTTCCACGGCCAGGCGTACGGACAGGCGGCGATCATGGCCCGGTCGGTGCCGAAGCCACTCAGATCGTGCAGGGCGCCGATGCGCGGCGGGGGAGCGGCGGTGGTCGGCGCGAGCACCACGTCGTACGTGTCGAAGAGCGCGCCGATGCGCCGGTGCAGCCTCGCCTCGGCGCGCCGGGCCAGCCGCAGCGGGGCCCCGCCGAGCAGCCTGCCCAGTCGGGCGGCTTCCAGGGTGCGGCGGTCGAGCAGGGCGGGATGGGGTGTCTCGCGGACCCGCTCGGCGATCCCGGCCGTGGCGCGCGGGATGAAGGCCAGCCCGATCTGCCCGTACGGCGGATCGGCCTCCTCCACCTCGTGGCCGAGCGAGGCCAGCCGCTCTGCGAGCGCGAGGACCCGGTCGCGTACGTCGGGCCGCAGCCGGGCGGGCAGTGCCGTGAACGGCGGCTTCAGTGAGAGCGCGATGCGCAGCCTGCGGGGCTCCCGGCCCACCGCGTCCGACACGCGCAGCGCGGGCGGGCGGTGCAGATCGCGCTCGTGGCTGCCGCTCGCCGCGTCCAGGAGCAGCGCGGCGTCCTCGACCGTACGGGCGAGTGTGCCGTTGACCGTGATGCCGTGGAAGGACTCGGCGCGCGGCCAGGTCGAGATGCGGCCGCGCTGCGGTTTGATGCCGATCAGATGGGTCCAGGAGGCCGGGATCCGCACCGAGCCCGCGCCGTCCGAGCCCAGCGCGGCGGGCACCAGGCCGGCCGCGACCGCGGCCGCGGAACCGCCGGACGAACCGCCCGGCGTGTGCCCGGTGTGCCACGGGTTGCGGGTCTCACCGAAGGCAGGCCCCTCGGTGAAGGGCCACTGCCCGAACTCGCAGGTGTTGGTCTTGCCGACGACCACGGCCCCGGCCGCCCGCAGCCGTCGCACCGCCTCGCCGTCCTCGGCCACCGGCGGAAACTCCCCGCGGCAGCCGAACGCGGTCGGCTCGCCCGCCACGTCCATGTCGTCCTTGACCGCAACCGGCACCCCGAGCAGGGGTCGGCGTTCGCCCGCCGCCAGCTCCTTGTCCGCGGCGTCGGCCTCGGCGAGCGCGGCCTCGGCGCGCACCAGCCGGAAGGCGTTCAGCGTGCCCTGAGAGGCCTCGATCCGGGCGAGGGCCTCCTCGACGAGCGTCCGCGAGGACACCGTTCCCTCGGCCAGGGCGCGGGCGCACTCGGCGAGACCCGCGGCACGGTCGGGAGTCACGGGAGTCATACGGCCACCTCCGGGAGCGCGTTGTCTACTGAACGGTAACGTCAAGACGGGCCCAGCGGTACGGGAAGGGCAACTTCCCTCGCCAGGACGGCGATCCGCCCGTCCACGGCACCGCTCCCGCCGGCCGGACGGCGCGTCGGACCTTGACTTCGAGCGCGCTCAAAGATCTACGGTCATGGCAGTCGGTGACGGTCCGGCGGTGAGCCCAGGGTGACGGAGACGGACATGCGGGTCGGCGTACACATCAACCGGTTCAACCACCCCCGGGGCGCCGCCGCGCTCGGTCCCGAGCTGGCCGCCGCGGGCGCCGCCGCCGAAGCGGCGGGCGTGAGCTGGATGTCGGTCATGGACCACTACTTCCAGATGGAGTTCAACGGCGGCGCCGAGAGCGACATGCTGGAGGCCTACACGACTCTCGGCTTCCTCGCGGCCCACACCTCCACGGTCCAGCTCGGCACGTTGGTGACCGGTGTGACGTACCGCCATCCCGGACTCCTCGCCAAGATCGCCACCACGCTCGACGTCCTGTCCGGCGGCCGGGCCACCCTGGGCATCGGTGCGGCCTGGTACGGCCGCGAGCACGAGGGCCTGGGAGTGCCGTTCCCGCCGCTCGCGGAGCGCTTCGAGCGCCTTGAGGAGACACTGCGGATCTGCCTGCAGATGTGGGACCCGGAGACCGACGGGCCCTTCGAGGGCAAGCACTACCGGCTTGCCGAGACCCTCTGCGTACCGGCGCCGGTGAGCACTCCTCGTCCGCGGATCATGATCGGCGGGGGAGGCGAGAAGAAGACCCTCCGGCTGGTCGCCCAGTACGGGGACGCCTGCAACCTCTTCGCCTCGGCCCCGGAGGAGGTCGCGCACAAGCTGGACGTCCTGCGCGGGCACTGCGACGCCGTGGGGCGCGAGTACGCCGACATCCACAAGACGCTCACCCACTCGGGAGACCCGCGGGGCGAGGCCGAACTCGACGCCTTCACCCGGGAGTTGGAGGGCTACTCCAAGCTCGGCATCGAGACGGTGATCCTCGGCCCGCGCGTGGACGAGCCGGCCGCGTGGATCGAGCAGCGGGTGGCCCCGGTGGTCGGGCGACTGTCCGAACTCGGCTGAACCACAAGGCTTCTGGCGCGCGGCCCTACGCGGGCTGGTGGCGTGCCAGTGCGACGAACTGTTCCAGCACCCGGGCCACCCCGTCCTCGTCGTTCGAGGCGGTGTGGAACCGTGCCGCCCGCCTGACCGACGGATCGGCGTTGGCCATGGCGTACGAACGGCCCACGGCCCTGAGCATGGGCAGATCGTTGGGCATGTCGCCGAACGCGGCGATGTCGTCGGTACGTATACCGAGTCCGGCGCTCCAGGCGGTCAGGGCGCTGGCCTTGGTGACTCCCGGCGCGCTGAACTCCACGAGGGCCAGCCCCGTGGAGTGCGTGGTCTCGGCGTCCGTGCCCGCACCGGCATGTGCCCGCGCATGGAAGTCGCGCAACGACAGCGTCGGATGATGCGCCAGGATCTTGAGGACCGGCTGTTCGGGGTTGCTCACCAGCAACTCCTCGGCGCTGCCGATGAGTTCGACCTCGGACTCGCCGTACGACCAGGCGGGGTACGCCGGTTCGTGGCCGAAGACCGTCTCGTACTCGAAGGCGAAGGACACACCCGGCACCGCCGCGCGCACCCGCGCCACGAGCGGGGCCACGGAGGCGGCGGGGAACGGTGACAGCCGCACGGGCGTGCCGTCGGGCGCGTACACGGCGGCGCCGTTGGCGGTGACGGCGAAGTGCCGGCCGATGTCGCGGTGCAGGGCGGGGAGGCCGCGCGGGGGACGGCCGGTGACGAGGGCGAGGCGGATTCCGGCCGCCTCGGCCGCGGTGAGCGCGGCCGCCGTCCGCCCGGAGAGGGTCCCGTCGCTGCGCAGCAGCGTCCCGTCCAGGTCGGTGGCCACGAGCTTCGGCGGCGTGGCGGGGCCGGGGGCCGGGTCGGGCGTCGTCGTCATCGTGAACCGGTGCCTTCCGGGCCGGGCCGGGGGCCGGCCGGGGTGTGGGAACCGGTGGTGCCGGGAGGCGGCCACCGGGCGAACGTACGGGAGGGGGCCGGAACCAGGTCGGTTCCGGCCCCCTCCCGCTCTTGCGGCGAGCCGCGGGAGCCTGCGCCTGTCGTCAGGCGGCGACGGGCGCGTCGGCCTCGCCGTGGATGCGGCCGATGACCTCGGTGAGCTGGGCGGCCACCTCGGCGTCGTCGGCCGGGTGCGTCTCGGCGAAGCGGACCACGGAGCCGGGGATGGAGAGCTTGATGTCCTCAAGGACCTTGGCGCCGGCGATGCCCGCGGCCTTGCGGGTCTCGTCCTGCGCCCAGACGCCGCCGAACTGGCCGAAGGCGGTGCCGACGACGGCCAGGGGCTTGTCCTTGAGGACGCTGGCGCCGTACGGGCGGGACAGCCAGTCGATGGCGTTCTTCAGGACGGCCGGGATGGTGCCGTTGTACTCGGGCGAGAAGAGCAGCAGGGCGTCGGCGGCGGCCGCGGCCTCGCGCAGCCGGGCGGCGGCGGCCGGGACGTTGCCCTCCACGTCGATGTCCTCGTTGTAGAAGGGGATCTCGGCGAGGCCCTCGAACAGGTTGATCTCCGCGCCCTCGGGGGCGAGCTTGACGGAGGCCTCGGCGAGCTGGCGGTTGTGGGAGCCGGCGCGGAGGCTGCCGACGAGCGCGAGGATGCGAACAGACATGGGGAACTCCAAGGGGGGTGAAACATTGCCGTTACGATCCGGACCGGGGTCCGTTTAATGTTGTAGCACCTAAACGGACCACGGTCCAGTTTTCTTCCCGGGGCGATACGCTGTCTTCATGTCCGTCTCCCTGCCGCCCTTCCCGAAGCCCCAGGAACCGACCGGCGAACCCGTCCTGCTGGAGCTCGGCTCCTCGGACGACGAGCCCTGCCTGCGCGCCGACGCGGCGCGGAACCGGGCCCGGCTGCTGGAGGCGGCCACCCGGCTGATCGAGGAGCACGGAGCGGCCGGAGTCACGATGGAGGCGGTGGCCGTGGCCGCCTCGGTGGGCAAAGGGACGGTCTTCCGCCGTTTCGGCGACCGCACCGGCCTGCTGACGGCTCTGCTCGACCACTCCGCGAAACAGCTCCAGGCCGCCTTGCTCAGCGGGCCTCCGCCGCTGGGTCCCGGGGCGCCGCCCGTCGAGCGGCTGCGGGCGTTCGGCCAGGCCGTCCTGCGTCAGGCGGCCGACCACCTGGAGCTCCAGATGGCGGCCCAGCCGGAAGCGGCCCGCCGCTACTCCATCCCGCCCACGCGTTTTCTGTCCGGTCACGTCACCCTGCTGCTGCGGCAGGCGGTGCCCGACGCCGACTGCGCCCTCCTCGCCCAGGCCCTGATGGGCTATCTCGACCCCGCCCTGATCCACCACCTGACCGAGGAGTGCGGGATGCCGATGGAGCGCCTGGAGGCGGGATGGATCGACCTGGTGGCGCGCGTGACGCGTACGGAACTGCCCCAGTAGGCCCGGGATTTGGGCCGCACCGCGCCTGGGGCGGCGGTTCCGCAGGTCCGGCACGCGCGGCGCCCCCGGCCCCGGGCCCGTCCCCGGCTTCTGCAAAGATGCCGTACGTCATGGTGCAGATACCGAAAACATCCGCCCCTGCGTCGCCCGCGCCGCACTCGGTGCCCACGAGTGCCGATGTGGCCCGCCTGGCGGGGGTCTCGCGCGCGACCGTCTCCTACGTCCTGAACAACACCAGCGCCGTACGGATCAGCGAGCCCACCCGTCGCCGTGTCCACGAGGCGGCCAAGGAACTCGGTTACGTCCCGCACGCCGCGGCCCGCAGTCTGCGCGCCGGGCACAGCCGCATGGTCCTGATGCCCGCGCCGGACGTGCCCGTGGGCCCGCTCTACGGCCAGTTCTTCAACGAACTCCAGTGGGCCCTGAGCCGCCTCGACTACACCGTCGTGCAGTACGGCAGTGTCGGCCTCCAGGGCGACGAGGCGGCCCGCGCCTGGGCCGAGCTGCGCCCGGTCGCCGTGCTCGTGCCCGGCGGCGGACTCGGCACGGAGGGCGTGGCCGTCCTCAAGCGCTCCGGCGCCCGCGCCGTCGTCACCCTCGGTCCCGACCGGGTCGAGGGCGCGCACGCCCTGATCATGGACCACCACGAGGTCGGCCGGAGCGCGGGCGCCCATCTGCGGGCCCGTGGCTACCGTCGCGTCGGAGTCGTGGTCCCCGAGGATCCCGGCCTGGCGATCTTCTCCAAGCCCCGATTCGAAGGCGTACGACAGGCGCTCAGCGGCACCGGCGCGTCGGTGACCGAGGTTTCGCTCGTCTACGACGAGGAGGCCGCGTCCCAACTCGCCGCGCGCTGGCGTTCGTTGGGCCTGGACGCCGTGTTCGCGTACAACGACGAGTACGCGATGCTGCTGATGCGCGCCCTTCAGGATGAGGGCATCGCCATCCCGGGAGACACTGCTGTCATCGGCGCCGACGACCTGATGCTCGGCCGGCTCCTGCGTCCCAGGCTGAGCACCGTCCACATCGACCTACCGTCCGGGCGGGAGCTGGCCGAGCTGGTCGACCGCGCGGTGCGGGAGCCCGGCGCCCCGCCGGAGGCGCACGAGGTGCTGGGAGCGACGGTCGTGCACCGCGAATCGAGCTGAACACCTGGGAGGCGCGTCATGCGGACCACGGTCGGCATCATCGGCGGAGGCCCGGCCGGGCTCCTGCTGGCCCGGCTGCTGCACCGGACAGGGATCGACTGCGTCGTCCTGGAGAGCAGGACCCGCGCGTACGTCGAGCAGCGGCAGCGCGCCGGGATGCTGGAGCAGGGCACGGTGGACGCCCTGCGCGAGTGCGGCGCCGCCGACCGGCTGGAGATCGAGGGACTGGTCCACAACGGCATCGAGCTGCGCTTCGACCGTGAGCGGCACCGCATCGACTTTCCCGTGCTGACCGGCGGCCGCACGGTCACGATCTACGCCCAGACGGAGATCGTGAAGGACCTCGTGGAGCTCCAACTCGCCGACGGGCCGCCGCTGTTGTTCGAGGCCGAGGTCCTCGCCGTCGAGAACGCCGCCGAGGAGCCGGGCGCCGGCGCCCCGCTCGTGCGCTTTGTGCACGACGGCCGCGAACAGACCCTCACCTGCGACTACGTGGTCGGCTGCGACGGCTTCCACGGCATCGCCCGCGACGCCTTCCCGGCCGCCGTCAGCCGCACGTACGAACACGAACACCCCTACTCCTGGCTCGGGATCCTGGCCGATGTGGCGCCCTCCTGCGAGGAGTTGATCTACGCGCGCGGCCCGGGAGGCTTCGCGCTGCACAGCATGCGCTCGACATCGGTGTCACGGCTGTATCTGCAGGTCCCGAACGGCACCGACGCCGACGACTGGCCCGACGAGCGCATCTGGGACGAGCTCGACGCGCGCTTCGCGATCGACGGCGACTGGCGGCTGGAACGCGGCCCGATCACCTCCAAGTCGGTCACCGGCATGCGCAGTTACGTCCACGAGCCGATGCGCCACGGACGGCTCTTCCTCGCCGGGGACGCCGCGCACATCGTGCCGCCGACGGGTGCCAAGGGGCTGAACCTGGCAGTGTCCGACGTCCGGGTCCTGGCCCGCGGCTTCGCCGAGCTCCACCGCTCGGGATCGACCCAACTCCTGGACTCCTACTCGGAGTTGTGCCTCGATCGGGTCTGGCAGGCGACACGTTTCTCGTACGACATGACTAAGATGTTGCACGCTCAACCAGATGGGGATGCCTTCGAGGACCGGCTGCAGCTCGCGCGACTGCGGCGGATCACGGCATCCCGCCCCGCGGCCGCCGAACTGGCCGCGAACTACACGGGACTTCCGCTCGCGGCCACCGTTCGCGCTGTGGGTCCCACCGGTGTCCACTGACCGATCGGAGAGCCGACATGCCGCTGCTCGACCCGGAGAACTGGCAGTCCCACAACCTGGCGGGCGGTGAGTACGCCGTCACGGAACCCGCGACCGGCGACCCGCTCGGCACCGTCACCCTTGCCTCTGCCGAGGACGTCACGGCAGCAGCAGGGGCCGCCCGCGCGGCCCAGGCCGAGTGGGCCCGCGTCCCGCACTTCGTCCGCGCCGCCGTCCTGCGCAAGGCCGGCGACCTGTTCGCCGCGCACGCCGACGAACTGCGCGACTGGATCGTGCGCGAGTCCGGCTCCATACCCGGCAAGGCCGACTTCGAACTGCATGTCGCGGCCCAGGAGTGCTACGAGGCGGCCGCGCTCGCGTCGCGTCCGGCAGGGCAGGTCCTGCCGTCCGAGGCAGCCCGGCTGTCGTACACGCGCCGGATCCCGGTCGGCGTCGTGGGAGTGATCTCGCCCTTCAACGCCCCGCTGATCCTCTCGATACGCTCGGTGGCCCCGGCGCTCGCGCTCGGCAACGGCGTCGTACTGAAGCCGGACCCGCGCACCGCGGTCTGCGGCGGCCTCGCACTCGCCGCGGTCTTCGCCGAGGCGGGCCTTCCGGAGGGGCTGCTGCACGTGCTGCCCGGAGGGCCGGAAGCCGGGCAGGCGCTGGTCGCCGACCCGCAGGTGCCGGTGATCTCCTTCACCGGATCGACCGCCGCCGGGCGGGCGGTGGGTGAGGCCGCGGGGCGCCATCTCAAGCGCGTACACCTGGAGTTGGGCGGCAACTCCGCGCTGATCGTCCTTGAGGACGCCGACATCGACGCGGTGATCTCCACGGCGGCCTGGGGCTCGTTCTTCCACCAGGGCCAGATCTGCATGACCACGGGCCGCCATCTGGTGCACGCCTCGCTGTACGAGGAGTACATCGAGCGGCTCGCCGCGAAGGCCGACTCGCTGGCCGTCGGCGACCCGCACCGGGAGCAGGTGCACCTCGGGCCGATCATCGACGACGCCCAACTGGCCAAGATCCATGGCCTGGTGGAGTCCAGCACCGCACGCGGCGCGAAACTGGCGGCGGGCGGCACCCACGACCGGCTGTTCTACCGCCCGACGGTCCTCGCCGGGGTCGACGACGCGACCCCCGCGTACGCCGAGGAGGTCTTCGGCCCGGTCGCGCCGGTCCGCTCCTTCGGCACCGTCGACGAGGCCGCCGCCCTCGCCTCCGACGGGCCGTACGGCCTCTCGCTGGGCATCGTCACCCGGGACACCGCGCGCGGCCTCGATCTCGCCGAGCGCGTCCCCACCGGGATCGTCCACATCAACGACCAGACCGTCAACGACGAGGCCGTCGCGCCCTTCGGCGGCATCGCCGCCTCCGGCACCGGCGCCAGGTTCGGCGGCGAGGCCAACCTGGAGGCCTTCACCGACCTGCGCTGGACGACGGTGCGAGGGGATGTGGCGGGCTACCCCTTCTAGGGGCGCCGACGAGGTTACTGATCCGCCAGGGGCGGCGGCGGGTCACTGGGCCTGCTGGCCCTGCTCCGCGATGGACTTGCGGACCTCGTCCATGTCCAGCTTCCGGGCCTGTCCGATGACGTCCTCAAGGGCGGCCTCGGGCAGCGCCCCGGGCTGGGCGAAGACGGCAACCTGGTCACGGACGATCATCAGCGTCGGAATCGACTGGATGTTGAAGGCCGCGGCCAGCTCCGGCTGCGCCTCGGTGTCCACCTTGCCGAAGACCAGGTCGGGGTTGGCGTCCGCGGCCTTCTCGTAGACCGGGGCGAACTGGCGGCACGGGCCGCACCAGGACGCCCAGAAGTCGATCAGGACGAATTCGTTGTCCGTGACCAACTGGTCGAAGTTGTCCTTGGTGAGCTCCACGGTGCTGCTCATGGCGTTGAATCCCTCTTCCTGGGGTCGGGGCCTTGCCGATGTCCACAACGGCGTCGATCAGTGACGTATTCCGCGCACGTACCCGTGTGGCCACGGCCCACACCAGGGACCAGACTGGCCTCATGACGGAATCGGAATCCATCGCGTACGACGTCGTGGTGCTCGGGGCCGGGCCCGTGGGGGAGAACGTGGCCGACCGCGCCCGCGCGGCAGGCCTCTCCACCGCGATCGTGGAGAGCGAGCTGATCGGCGGCGAGTGCTCCTACTGGGCGTGCATGCCCAGCAAGGCCCTGTTGCGCTCGGTCCTCGCCCGTGCGGACGCACGCCGCGTGCCGGGCCTCATCCAGGCCGTGCAGGGCCCCCTCGACGTCGGCGCGGTCCTCGCCCATCGTGACGACTTCACCTCGCACTGGAAGGACGACGGCCAGGTCCGGTGGCTCGACGGCATCGGCGCCGACATCTACCGCGGACACGGACGGCTCGCCGGACCACGCAAGGTCACGGTCGACGGCCCCGACGGGGAACGGCACGTCCTGACCGCCCGGCACGCCGTGGCCGTCAGCACCGGCACCCGTGCCGTCCTGCCCGACCTGCCGGGACTCGCCGAGGTCAAGCCCTGGACCAGCCGCGAAGCCACCAGCGCGCACGCCGTGCCGGGCCGCCTCGTGGTCGTCGGCGGCGGAGTCGTCGGCGTGGAGATGGCCACCGCCTGGCAGGCCTTCGGCTCCCAGGTCACGGTCCTCGTCCGCGGCAAGGGCCTGTTGCCCCGTATGGAGCCTTTCGCCGGGGAGCTTGTCGCCGAGGCGCTGACCGAGGCGGGCGCGGACGTGCGTACGGGCACCTCGGTCGAGGCGGTGACCCGGGAGGGCAACACCGTCGTGGTCACCACCTCCGCGGGGGACCGCATCGAGGCCGACGAGATCCTCTTCGCCACCGGCCGCGCCCCGCGCACCGACGACCTCGGGCTCGAGACGGTCGGCCTGGAACCCGGTTCCTGGCTGTCGGTCGACGACAGCTGCCGGGTGACGGGCAGCGACTGGCTCTACGGGGTCGGTGACGTCAACCATCGCGCCCTTCTCACCCACCAGGGCAAGTACCAGGCCCGTATCGCAGGCGCCGCCATCGCTGCCCGCGCGGCCGGCGTCCCGCTCCTGGAGACCGACCCGTGGGGCGCCCACGCGGCGACGGCCGACCACGCGGCCGTTCCCCAGGTCGTCTTCACCGACCCGGAGGCCGCCGCCATCGGTCTCTCCCTCGCCG
Source organism: Streptomyces sp. NPDC058697 (assembly GCF_042715345.1). Classification (NCBI taxonomy): domain Bacteria; kingdom Bacillati; phylum Actinomycetota; class Actinomycetes; order Kitasatosporales; family Streptomycetaceae; genus Streptomyces; species Streptomyces sp. NPDC058697. The sequence goes on along the minus strand of NZ_JBHXSU010000001.1, from coordinate 644,760 downwards.
AGGCCGAACAGGCCGGTCACCGGGTCCGCGCGGTCGACGTCGACCTCTCCTCGGTCGCCGGCGCCGGCCTCTACGGCGACGGTTACCGCGGCCGGGCCCGCATGATCGTCGACCTCGACACGGAGACGCTCCGCGGGGTTACGTTTGTCGGCCCCGGCGTGGGTGAAATGCTCCACTCCGCCACGGTCGCGGTGGTCGGCGAGGTTCCGGTGAGCCGGCTTTGGCATGCGGTGCCGGCGTATCCGACGGTGAGTGAGGTTTGGTTGCGGTTGCTGGAGGCTTATCGGGACGCGTGAGCGCTCCGCTGGGGTGCGGGGCTTTGTCTGCGGGTTCGTTGTGGCTGGTCGCGCAGTTCCCCGCGCCCCTTGAGGGGCCCTGCGGGCCCTCAAGCGGCGCAGGGTCTCAAGGGGCGCGGGGGCTCAGTTCTCCTCGGGCAGGTCGAAGCCGAGGTCCGTGGCCGCCTGGCTCGGTGTCGGGTGGGACCACCGTTCCAGCATCGCCTGGTTGGAGGAGAGCGAGCGCAGTTCTGCGCGGTCCAGGTAGAGGGTGCCGTTGAGGTGGTCCGTTTCGTGCTGGACGATGCGGGCGGGCCAGCCCGTGAAGACCTCGTCCAGTGGGCGGCCGTGCTCGTCGTGGGCCAGGAGCCGCACCTCGGCGGGCCGGGCCACCACCGCCTGCCAGCCAGGCACGCTCAGGCAGCCCTCGAAGAACGCGGCGCGGGCCGGGCCCACCGGCTCGTACGCCGGGTTGACCAGGACGCGGAAGGGCAGGGGCACCCGGCCGCGTGCCTCGCGGATCTCGTCCGGCACCGGTGCCGGGTCCTCCACGACCGCGAGGCGCAGCGGTACGCCGACCTGGGGCGCGGCCAGCCCGACGCCCGGTGCCGCGTGCATCGTGTCGCGCAGGGCCGCGACGAAGCGTGCGAGGAGCGCCGGGTCCAGCTGGCCGTCGAAGGGCTCGGCCGCGCGGCGCAGCACCGGGTCACCGGCGGCGACGATCGGCAACGGGCCCGTACGGGAGAGCAGTTCCTCCACCTGGTCGCTGAGGGACGAGGGCACGGGGTCACTGGTGGAAGCCATCGCGCCAGGATGCCAAGCGGGCTGCCGGGGTGCGAGTCGGCTCTCTGGGGGAGAGCGAAGACGCCGCGCCTTCCTGGATTCCGGACCCCCTGATCCCCTCCCCTGATCCCCTCCCCGGATTCCTATCCCGCGGCCTTCAGCAACGCCGTCACGCTCTCCCGGGCGCGCGCGACCCGCGACCGTACGGTCCCGATGGGGCAGCCCACCGCCGACGCGGCGTCCGCGTAGGGCAGGCCCGCCAGCTGGGTCAGTACGAACGCCTCGCGCCGTGGCGCGTCCAGGGTCTCCAGGAGGTCGAGGAGGGCCACGCCCTCGTCGAAGCCGGGCAGCCCGCGCGGCTGTGCGCGCTCGGCGGCCGTCTGCCAGTCGCCGCTGTCAGAAATCCGCGGCCGGGTCGCCGCCGTGCGGAAGCGGTCGGCCACCGTGCGGCGGGCGATCGCCAGCAGCCAAGTGCGGGCGCTGGAGCGGGCGGAGAACCCCGGCAGAGCGGTCAGCGCGCGGAGGAACGTTTCCTGGGTGAGGTCGTCGGCGCCGTGCACATCGCCGCTGAGATGGGCCACGAAACGCCATACGTCCCGGTGGGTGGCCCGTACGAACCGCTCGACCGCGTCGGGGTCGCCGGCCCCGGCGGCCAGGGCCCAGCGGGTGATCCGTTCGTCGTCGTGTGTCTGAAGCAGGGCAGAAGCCATCGCAGGTGGTCCTTCGGTGAAGGGAAGCGCGGAGTGAGGAGAGCGGCGTACGGCCCAGGCGACCCGGAAGTGTGCGCGTGAGGCACGCGCGCGTGGGCCTCGCGTGGACCAAGGGGCCATCGCACGCGCGCGTGGACGTACGGCAACGGCACGCGCGCGTGGCTGCGTACGACGCCTGGGCGCAGTACGAGAAGGACCAGGACTCGGTCCACGAAGGAGGACCCGGACTCGGCCTACGAGAAGAACCGGGACCGGCCTACGAAGGGGACCGGGACTTGGTCGCCGGGCACGCGAGCCGTCCGCCGACGGCAGGCACGTACGCCGCGGATCCGCCCGTCACCGGTGGGCGGGACGGACGGTCAGCGGGCGGCCGGTGCGACCGGTGGCCCTCTCCGCGCGACGGCGTACTCCAGCAGAACTCCGCGCAGCGGGCGCACCGGGACGAACACGGGCGCCCGTACGGGCCCGGCCGACCTCATGGCCGCCGACACCCGCAGCGCTCGCAACACCCGCCGCAGCGGCTCGAAGAGCGCGGTGCCGAGCAGCCGGCCCGTGCGGTACGCGATCGCCCGCGCTGTGCGGAACCCGGCCTCCTCGCCGCGCCACAGCCACACACCGCAGACGAGCGCGGCGAGCAGGTGGGCCGCGAACATGCCGACGTCACCACCCATGAGCAGGGTGTCCGCCGGCTCCGGGCCCATCGGGTGCGTATGCGTATGGCCCGCGTCCATGGACGTCGTGGACATGAAGGCGTCCGAGGAGCGCACCCGCTGGGCAAGTCCGAACAGCTGGTGCAGCCCGAGTTGCGCCAAGACCGTGGCCCCGGTCACCAGCCCGACGCCGCGTTCCCGCCCGGTGAGCCACCACGCGGCCGCAGTCGTCGCCGCGAACGCGTATCCGACGGCCCACCACGGCAGGCCCGCCCCGGACATCAGCGCGTGCCCCAGGGCCGCCGTCACCACGCACACGGCCGCGAACACAGCGGCACGCGCGAGGCGGAAGGCGATCCCGGAGGTCATGGCGAGCATCGTGCCAGTACAGGGCCGCCCGGATGACCGGAGGCCCGATTTGCGCCTCACGATGTGACCCACACCACGCGAACCTCCGGGAACTCGACGGCTCCGCCCACCGACTACTGCACCGCAACGGCCGAGCACGGCCCGTCGTCCCCTGCCCCACCGGAGAAGCCCGCCGATGACCACCGCTCCCACGACCGAGACGGACGAGTCCCCGCAAGCCGTCGCCCCCTCCTCGAAACGCGGCCTCTGGTCGCCGCTGCGCCCCCTGGTCCTGCGGCTGCACTTCTACGCCGGAGTGCTCGTCGCCCCGTTCCTGCTGGTCGCGGCCACGACCGGATTCCTGTACGCGGCGTCGTTCCAGGCCGAGAAGATCCTGTACTCGCACGAGATGACGGTCCCCGTCGGCGACGAGAAGCTGCCGATATCCGAGCAGGTCACCGCCGCCCGCAAGGCCCACCCGGAGGGCACGGTCTCCGCCGTACGCCCCTCGCCGAAGGACGACGAGACCACCAGGGTGATGCTGTCGGGCGTCCCCGGCATCGGCGAGACCCACACGCTCGCGGTGTTCGTCGACCCGTACACCGCCAAGGTGCGCGGCTCGCTCGAACAGTACGGATCCACCGGCGCCCTGCCGCTGCGCACCTGGATCGACGAGTTCCACGCCAACCTGCAACTCGGCCAGAACGGCCGGCTCTACAGCGAACTCGCCGCCAGCTGGCTGTGGGTGATAGCGGGCGGCGGCCTGGTGCTCTGGTTCAGCCGCCGCCGTACGCAGCGCAAGATACGCGGGACCACCGGCCGCCGGCGCACGCTCGGTCTGCACGGCACGGTCGGCGTCTGGGCCGCCCTCGGGTTCTTCTTCCTCGCGGCGACGGGCCTGACCTGGTCGACGTACGCCGGCGCGCACATCGACGAACTGCGCACCTCGCTCCACCAGGCCACCCCGGCGGTGTCGGCGGCCGCGGGCGGCGAGCACTCCGGCCACGGCTCCGCCTCGGCCGAGACGGACGTCGAGCACGGCGTCGGCCTCGACAAGGTGCTGGCGTCCGCGCGGGCGGAGGGCCTGGGCGACCCGGTGGAGATCGTCCCGCCGGCCGATGCCGAGTCCGGGTACGTCGTTCGGCAGGTCCAGCGCAGCTGGCCCACCAAGCAGGACGCGGTCGCCGTCGACCCGTCGAACGGCGAGGTCACCGACACGGTTCGGTTCGCCGACTACCCGGTCCTCGCGAAGCTCACCCGCTGGGGCATCGACGCGCACACCGGAGTCCTCTTCGGCCTCGGCAACCAGCTCGTACTCATGGCCCTGGCCCTCAGCCTGGTCCTCCTCATCCTCTGGGGCTACCGAATGTGGTGGCAACGAGGCCGAGCCGCCGCCTTCGGCCGCCCCATCCCACGCGGCGCCTGGCAACAGGTCCCCGCGTACGTCCTCGTCCCCCTGATGGCGGCAATTGCCGTCCTCGGCTACTTCGTCCCCCTCCTCGGCATCCCCCTGGCCGCCTTCATAGCCGTGGACGTCGTCCTGGGCGAAATCGCCCACCGCCGCGGCAAGCGGACGTACTCGACGGCCAATTAGCCAAGTTGAGGCCGAGCAGAGAAAGGGGCCGAGCCCCGGCACCCCGGGTGCGTCACGTCAGTGACGACCCAGGGCACCTTGGGGCTCGGCCCTGTTGCTTCGCGGCGCACCTCTGGGCGCTTCCGCTGCTCGCCGTACTCAAAGGACTCGAACTCGCCCGCTCACAAGGACTCGAACTCGCCCGCGAGGGCCGAGGCGAGGCGGATGTGGGGCTCGGCCTCGTCGGGGCGGCCCTGGCGTTGGAGGGTGCGGCCCAGCATCAGGCGGGCGTAGTGCTCCACGGGGTCGCGCTCGACGAGCAGTCGCAACTGGGTTTCCGCGCGGCCCAGTTGGGCCGAGTGGTAGTACGCGCGGGCCAGCAGCAGTCGCGGGCCCACCTGCTCAGGCACCTCCTCGACCAGGCCGTCGAGGATGCGCGCCGAGGCGGCGTATTCCTTGGCGTCGAAGAACATCCGGGCGCGCTCCCAGCGCTCCGCCGGTGTCCCGTGGTCGTAGTACGTCGTGTCCACTTCCGACCTCCTTCGACGGGCAGAACGACGTCGTTTCGTTGAATATTCCACGACCCCGGCGCGTGCCCTGCGGGGGCCCGGCAGTTGCTTCCGGTGGCTGTTATGTCCGGGCCAGTTCGGCGTTCGCCCGCTCGGTCACGAGTGTCAGTACGCGGCCTGCCGTCGCCAGGTCCTCGGCGGGGATGTCCGCGTAGATCCGGGCGGAGATCTCGCCGGTCTCGGCGGTGACCCGGTCGTACAGCTCCCGGCCGGCGGGTGTGAAGCGCAGTCGGGAAGCGTCCGACGGGAGTTCCTCGACCAGCTTCGCGGCGACCAGTTCGTCGATGGTGGTCCGCACCGCCGACTCCTCGATCTTCAGCGAGCCGGTCACCTCGGCCGTCACCTTGTCGCGCTCGACGGGAGCGCCCTCGGCGGCGACGACCCTGAGGGTCACCGACTGGTTGAACGTGTTGCCCGTACGCGCCAGAACTCGCTCCAGGACGGCGCGTCCCGCGTAGTGGGCCAGGGCGATGACACGGCCGTTGGTCGTGGGATTCGTGGATGTGGTGGGTGCGGCGGTGGTCATGGCTGCTCCGTCTCGTTCTTGGTCGGCGGATCAAGCGGGTCGAGCGGTACGTCCAGCAGGGTCGCCAGCTCGCGGCTGAAGGCCTTCGTGCGTGGGCCGTCGAGGCCTCCGAGTGGCGTCAGCAGTTGTTCCAGCAGTCGGTGCACGATCCCGATCGCGCGGCGGGTGACCTCGCGACCCTGATCGGTGAGCGTCAGCTGCACCGCGCGGGGATCGGCGGGGTCCCGTGTGCGTTCGACGAGTCCGGCGGCCTCCAGGGCGCGGGCGAGCTTCGACACGTACAGCGGTTCGAGCCCTGTGTGGTCGGCGAGTTGCCGCTGGCTGGGGCGCAGTCCGGTCCTGTGCATGCCGTACAGCGACGCCACCAGCGAATACTGCGCGTGGGTCAGGCCGAGCGGTGCCACCGCCCGGTCCACGGCGACCCGCCATTTCATGGACAGGCGCCACACCAGGAAGCCGGGCGTCGCGCCCTCGGGGTTCGTACTCACGAGAGATACGGTACATGGCTACTATGTACATGGCTAGTATCTGTGGAGCGGGCGTCGTGCCCGCCGATCGGCGGGTGGATGGCCTGACGGAGAGACCCCCACGGGGCTAGGTTGTGGGCCATGAGCAATCTTGATCGCGAGGCAGTTCCCGCTCTGTGCGGCGGCCGGGGTTTCGTGGTGGCGGAGCCGGTGCGTGAACTCCTCAGTCCCCGCCGGGTCAAGCTAGGTGAGTCCAGCGAAGTCCGCCGTCTGCTGCCCAACCTGGGCCGGCGCATGGTGGGCGCCTGGTGCTTCGTCGATCACTACGGCCCCGACGACATCGCCGAAGAGCCCGGCATGCAGGTCCCGCCGCATCCGCACATGGGCCTGCAGACCGTCAGCTGGCTCCACGAGGGCGAGGTCCTGCACCGCGACTCCACCGGCAGCCTCCAGACGATCCGGCCGCGCGAGCTGGGCCTGATGACGTCCGGCCGGGCCATCAGCCACTCGGAGGAGAGCCCCAAGTCGCACGCCCGCTTCCTCCATGGCGCGCAGCTGTGGGTCGCGCTCCCCGACGGCGACCGCCACACCGACCCGCTGTTCGAGCACCACTCCGAACTGCCCGTCGTCACCGCACCCGGCATCGAGGCCACGCTCATCCTCGGCAGCGTCGACGGGGCGGCCTCGCCCGGGACCACGTACACCCCGATCGTCGGCGCCGACCTGGCCCTGGCCCAGGGCGCCGACGTACGCCTCCCGTTGGAGCCGGACTTCGAGTACGCCGTGCTGTCCATGTCCGGCGAGGCCCACGTCGACGGCGTACCGCTGCTGCCCGGTTCCATGCTCTACCTCGGCTGCGGCCGCTCCGAACTCCCCCTGCGCGCCGAGTCGGACGCGGGCCTCATGCTCCTCGGGGGTGAGCCGTTCGAGGAGGAACTGATCATGTGGTGGAACTTCATCGGCCGCTCCCAGGAGGAGATCACCCAGGCCCGTGCGGACTGGATGACAGGCTCGCGCTTCGGTGAGGTGGTGGGGTACGGCGGCGCCCCGCTGCCCGCTCCCGAACTTCCGCCCGTGCCGCTCAAGCCGCGGGGGAGGGTGCGCTGACCGGCGGAGATCCGCCTGGCCCGCCACGAACCACCGTCAGGTCCGGCCGCGCAGTCGCACGAGAGCTTGTCTACACGAGAGCTTGCCTAGTTGAGCCGTACAAGAGTCTGCCCGTTCACTCTTCGTGGCGATTTACCTCCTCGTGTTCATGACGAGAAGCTGATCAGTGGCATCGCCAACGGCGCCTGGCCGGCGCACGGCTTCCTGGGGGAGAGTCACCGTGAGGACCATCGAGCACGTCGTGTCCAGGCACCACCCGGCGTTCGTCGTCCCGGCCCTGAACCTGGGGCTCGGCCGGGACGACAAGGTCTACCTGGTGCTCGGCGGTCGTACGGACGGACAGGCGCTGCGGCTCGCGTCGGACGGCTCGGCGCAGCGGTTCGGGCGGGTCGGGTACGCGGCGATGGCCATCACGGCCACCGCGGACGGCGTGATCGCGACCGCCGAGGCCCACTTTCCGCACCGGATCGACTTCTGGGACCGCGAGTTCAACCCGCTCGGGAGCATCGACGACTTCACCGCCAACGACACGGACGGCTTCTTCGCGCCGTCGGCCGTCGAGGCGGCCCCGTCCGGCTGGTTCTACGCCATCGACCAGCACCGCCGACAGGTGGTCCGGCTGAAGCCCGGCACCGTGGACAGGCGCATCACCCTCACCAGGCTCGACCCGGACGCCACCTCCAAGAAGGGCCCGGCGGGGTTGCGGGTGGCCGAGGGGCTCGGGTTGCTCTACACCGCCTGGCCGACGACGGCCGGGGCCGGACTCGTCTGTGTCTCGAAGCTCGACGGGGTGCACGTGCGGAGCATCCCGGTGCGGCCGGCGGGCTTCGCCTTCGGCGGCTACGACGTGGACGACGACGGTCGGCTCCACGTCTCCACCGGGCTGCCGAAGGACCCGGAGCGGCGGCAGGTGGCCGTCCACGACCCGCAGGGCAAGCCCGAGCGCACGGTCACCCTGGCCCTGCCCGACGACTCGTACACGGTCCAGTACCTCAGGGTGCGCAACAAGCTCTACTACGTGAAGCGCAACGACCCCAAGTACCTGTTCGAGGTGTACGACTTCACCGGGACGCTCGTGCGCCGTGTCAGCGCCGACGTGGAGCGGCTCTCCGTGTCGTACGAGGCGGACGAGTGGACCGCGGGCCGGAAGATGCCGCTGACGGTCACCCACGACCGGGGCCGGTGGTCCGACGACCCGCGCTTCCGGGTGTGGCTGCGGCCGCTCGGCGTACCGGAGTTCACCGAACTCCCGCTCACCGATGGGGCGGTCACCCCGCCCGCCGACGCCCGGGGCCTGTACCACCTGCGGGTGTCACCCGACGTCGCCGGACGGATCAGTGACTACGTCGTGGACGGCATCGTCGAGGTCCGGACGCCCGACAGCACCAAGGGCTCGCTGTCCCTGATGACCTGCCGCGTCGTCCCCGGCACGGGCGGCGCCGAGACGTTCACCGCACTGAACCGCTTCTCCTACGGCCGCGGCGAACCCATCACCGTGCGCGTCGTCGCCCGTGTCGCCGACGGCACGCCCCTGCCGGGCAGCGCACGCGTGCGGGTGCTGCGGGACGGGGTGGAGGTCCGCGCCGAGAACGTCACCCTGACGGACGGCAAGGGCCGCCTCCAGCTCACCGCCGAGTACACCGGCACGCTGGAGCCCGGACGGTACGTCATCGACGCCGAGCAACTGCCCGGCTTCACCGTCGCCCCGCAGCACCTCGACCTCGGACCCGGTCTGGTGCGGCGGCCGGACTTCCACATCACCTGGTACAGCGACATCTACGCCAACAACCACGCGAGCATCCCCTCGGACCCCCGGGACGTCGTCAGGGACCCCTCGACGCAGCGCCTGCCGGCCTTCGCGGACCTCCCGGACACCGTCGAGGACCACGTCGCCAGAACCAGGAAGCTCGGGCTCAACCTCTTCGTCGACCGCCTCGGCCTCCTGTGGCCCGCGTCGTTCAAGGATGGCGCCGCCGACGCCACCGTCGTCGACAGACTGAAGCTGTCGAAGACCGCCGTCCACTGGGACAAGGCGGTCTTCGAGGACCCCGCCCGCCGCACCATCGCCGGATACGGCGCCCACGGTATGGAGGAACAGGCCGTCCTCTACGCCAACGACACCTTCCTGCCGCTCAACTGGCCGCGTAACCACGAGGTCCGCGACCAGGCGGCACTCGACCGCGACCTGCTGAAGGCCACCGACAGCCTGCACACCTACGCGGCATTCCGCGGCTGGACCTGGGGCGCGAACTGGTGGGTGGGCGCCATCGGCGCGGGCGCCGCGGAGAACCAGGCCGAGCGCGACAAGTACACCGACGCACTGAAGACCGTCGAGGAGCCCGGAGGCTGGGTGCCGATCCTCGACACCGTCACCGACCGCTCGATCGGCCTCAAGACCAAGGACGCGGCCCGGTTCCGCGAGGTCCTGAACACGCGGTTCCCGGGCAAGCTCAGCGCGGTGACCGGCCCCTACCGCGCACCGCAGACCCTGCCCCCGGTCATGTTCGCCCCCGCCGACGAGGTCGACCTGCACTACCAGGGCGAGCAGCTCCAACTCCTCGGCGCCGCCGCCCACATGGTCGACTACTACCGGCGCCCGGGCAAACCCGTCTGGGGCCACCCGGAGCTGTTCAACGACGACGGCACCGGCGGCATGATCCTGCCGACGCTGTTGCAACAGGTGATGCGGGGCGCGAACGGCACCGGCATGACCGGCGACCAGGGCGCCTACCACCTGGAGGGCATCACCGCCCTCGACGAACGCGGTCCCGGCAGCGGCGGCAGGCCCGGCGACCCCCGCTCCGGCGGCGCGGGCCGCACCTCGATGCTGCGCGCCGCGTTCGACCTGAGCAGCCGCCTCGGCCCCACGACCGCGGGCGCCCGAAGCGCCGACCGCGTCGCGATCGTCGTCTCCACCCGCATGCAGCGGCTGGAGACCTGGCAGGGCCTCAGCAGCAAGTACTTCCTGCGCCTCTTCGAGGCGTACACCGCCTGCCTGTACGCCCACCGCCCCGCCTCCTTCGTCTTCACCGAGGACGTCAGCGCCGACGTCCTGCGCCGCTACGACGCGATCCTGCTGATCGGCCAGCGCACCGACCTGGATCCGCGCCTCGCCACGGCGTTGACCGAGGTGAGCCAGGGACCGGACGCCGTTCCCGTCTACGCCGACGACAGCTGCGTCCAGCGCCACAAAGACGCCTACCGTCCCCTCGGCACCGCCTTCACCCACGTCGAGGGCGACGAGACGCCCCAGAGCGACGACGATTCCTACCGCCGCCTCCGCCGGGTCCTCCTCGACCAGGCCGCCAAGGTCACCGCCGCCCTGAAGGACGTCGTCACCCCGGTCGCCGAGTGCGACAACCCCGAGGTGTGGCTCAGCGAGTGGACGGCCGGGAACACCACGTACATCTGGGCGGTCAACAACACGCTGCTCGACTGGGAGCCGGGCCTCGTCTGGCGCGTGGGCCTGCGGTGCGGCCACCGCGTGCCCGTGATGGCGAAGCTGAAGGTGGCGCCGCCCGCGCTGCACCAGGTCGTCGACGTGCTCACGGGGGAGCGGGTCAGCCTGCTCGGCGGGGAGTTCACCGCGGACCTGCGCACCGCCCCCGCCCGGCTCTACGCCGTCGTCCCGCTGACGCACGACCCCCTGCCGCCCCCGGCCGAGTACGCCTTCGGCCCGCACGTGCGCGACATCGCGGTCGCCGCGGACGGCCGCACCGCCGCCCTGACCGCCTTCAACTGGGACCACAACCTCTACGGCCTCGACCTCGCCACCGGCACCACACGCTGGCGCCGCCGCCTCGGCCACCATTTCGCGTACGCCCCCAGCGCTCCCGGCACCGGCTTCGCCGCACAGGGCTTCGACGTGCACAGCCCCGAGGGGTACCACCTGTACCTGCTGAACGCCGACGGCTCGCCCCGGCGCCGCTTCGCCCTGTTCGGCCTGGCCAAGAAGGCCACCGACTGGACGAAGGGCGAGTGGGGCCACGACTACGGCCTGAACAACTTCGCGGCCGCGCCCGGCGGTTCCTGGATCGCCACCTCCGGCGACCTGGGCCTCGCGCTCTGGGACAACCAAGGCACCGAGGTGCGCGAGAAGTGGGCGCACGAGTGGTGGAAGACCGGCGAGCGGACCCCGCTGCGGCTCCTCGCCCTCGACGACGACACCCTCATCACCTTCGCCGCCGGCACGATCACCGGACTCGCCGCCGCGGACGGCTCAACCCTGTGGTCGATCGGCGTCGGTGAGGGCAGCTTCGGCGGCGGGGTCGTCAGCGGCGACCGGCGCACCGCGGTGATCTGGTCGGACGCCGACGGCGGCCGCGTGTACGTGATCCGCGGCGGCGCCCTCGTCAACACCATCCCCACCGCCGCCGGCGAGGTCTCCGTCAGTGCCGACGGCTCGTTCCTCGCGGTCACCTTCCGCAACCAGCTCAAGGCGTACGACCCCGCGCGCGGACTGCTGTGGACGTACACCGGGGACGACCTGCTGCGCCGACCCCGCGTCTCCCCGGACGGCACCCGCGTCGCCGTCGGAAGCGAACTCGGCACCCTCGCCGTACTGCGGCGCGACGGCACCAGGCTGACCGCCAAGGACCTCAAGGCGCTCCCGGTGCCGGCCTGGCTGCCCGACGGCGGGCTGCTCGTCGCGACCTGGACGGGCACTGTCATCCGCTACACCGCCGGCCTTGACGAACGCTGGCGGACCCGGCTGACCCCGTCCGAGACCGACATCCGCCCCGAGCTCCTCACCCCCGACCCCGTCCCGGTGGTGCGCCGCGCGGGCTGGGGCAACACCACCGCGACCCAGGACCTGACACCCAATCTGATCAAGACCACCTCCGCGCTCCTGGACGTACGCCTCGTCAATCCGACCCGGTACGTCGATCTCGGCAAGCAGAACGCGGTCGCCCTGCTCACCGACGGGCGCGCGGACGCACCGGCCAACCCGTGGGTGCCCTGGTCGGTCATCGGCGCCATCCGCATCCAGGACGGGCAGGAGCTCCTGTTCACCGTCGACACCTTCCGCACGCAGGTCCGACTCACCGGAGTCACCTTCGCCGAGGACCCCGCCCACCCCGTGTCGTGGCTGCGTGACGTCCAACTGCAGTGGTGGGACACCAGAGCCGGGCTCTGGAAGGACGGCCCGAAACTCCTCTCCGACGCGGGCGCCGTGCACACCCACACCTTCGAGGCCCTGTCCTCCTCGCGCTTCCGGCTGCGCACCACCGGCGGCGGCATCTGGCCCGTGGGCAACATCCGGCTCGGCGAACTCGTCTTCCACGGCACCGTGGTGGGCAACTCTCACCGGGACGTGCTGGAGGGGAACGCGCTCGCCGTCCTCTTCGACGACCGGGACGACGACGTGCGCGACATCGTGGAGGACAGCGCGGCGGCCGACATCCAGATCGGCGGCGCGGCCGTGGGGACCAGGTGTCTGCGGCTGAAGAAGGCGGTGGAGCGCTACCCCACGTCGCGGGCACCCTTCGGGCACGCCATGCACGACTGGGACTTCAGGATCGTGGAGAATCCGAGCGCCCCGGGCGAATACCGCCACCTCCAGTTCGCCTGGAAGGCCCTCAGCTCCGCGACCACGGGGATCAGCGTCCGGCTCGGACCCGCGAGGTCCGCCCCCATCTTCTCGGCGTCCATCGGCGACTCGCACTGGCCACCACAGACGTCCATGGTCGAGAAGCGGTTCGAGGGCCCCGTCCCCGCCGACTGGGAGGTCGTACGCGTCGACCTGTGGAAGTTCACCGCCGGAGCCGTCAAGGTCGTCGACCAACTCGCACTGCGCAGCAATGGCGACGGCGCCCTGTTCGACCAGATCGTCCTCGCCCGCACGGAGGCAGCACTGCCGAACCTGCCCTGGCCCCGGTCGACGTGACCCCCGGTGGGCCGGTGACACTGGGCATGTCGCCGACATCGACGCGGTCGGATCATCGTCGCCTCCGGCGCCCACGGCTTCCGGCGCGATTGTTCACGAGGGCGTGAGGATGCCCGTGAGGACGATGTCGAGTGCCGCGTCGAGGCTGTCGGGCAGGTCGAAGGGTGGCGGCTCCTCCCTGATCCAGCGCAGCACGGTGGTGAAGTAGCAGGCCGCGAGCAGGGCGCCCGCCTGGTCGGAATCGACCTCGGGCCGGATCTCGCCGCGCTGCTTGCCCTCTTCGACGATCTTCGTGAGTTCGATTTCCAGTGACGGATCCTGGAACAGCCGGCCGAACCGTGCGGAGGCGCTCATGAGGACCGTGGTCTCCTCGCGGGAGGCGACGTTCAGTTCGGCCATCTCCCGCAGGTAGCGCCTGAGCCGCTCACCGACCGGCAGGACCTCCGCGTGCTCCTGGCCGAGGATCGCCGCGACCGACGCCCGGCGACGGACGCCCCACTCCTCCAGGAAGCCGACCTTCTGCGAGTAGTGGTTGAAGACGGTGGCCCGGGCGACGTCGGCGGTGTCGGCGATCTCGTCCATGGACGTCGCCTCGAACCCCTGGGTGACGAACAGCCCGACCGCCGCTTCGTACAGCTGATCACGTACCTGGCGGCGCTTCCGCTCCCGGCGCCCGGGGGCCGGTGTCTCGCTCGCGGGGACGGCTCCTGCGTCCGGGATCTTCATGGCTGCCAGTACAGCACAGCGCTGCACGCCTCTTGACCGTATCCGCGCATGGACTCTAGATTCCCACCCATCGATGGACTCAAGTCCATCAATGGATTCCAATCTCGCAATGTAGCGGGGCGTGGAAAGGAGGCAGCGTGGCTTCCGTACTTCCCGGGGCGGGCCGTGTGGACGTCGGCGGCGGCTGTCATGTGTGGCTCCCGGACCGGCGTGGCTGGGGCATGAGCAATGCCGGGCTGGTCGTCGGCCGGGGCGAGTCCCTGCTGGTCGACACCCTCTACGACCTGCGGCTGACCCGCGCGATGCTCGACGCGCTGGCTCCGGTGACCGCCGCCGCCCCCATCTCGACCGTGGTCAACACCCACGGCAACGGCGATCACTGGTTCGGCAATCAGCTCGTGGCTCGGGCCGAGATCATCGCGGCCCGCGGATCACTGGCCGACATGCGGCAGGTGGGCCCGTCCGAGATGCGGCAACTGGCGGCCGCCCAGGGACTCACCGGGCGGTTCGCCCGGAGGATCTTCGGCGCCTTCGACCACACGGACATCGAGCCCGTCCTGCCCGGCCGGGTCTTCGACGGCGAACTGGTGCTGGACGTCGGCGGCACGGAGGTCCGGCTGGTCGACGTGGGCCCCGCGCACAGCTGTGGCGACACCATCGTCCATGTGCCGCGGGCGGGGGTCGTCTACACCGGCGACATCGTGTTCGCCGGCGCCGCGCCCGTCGTGTGGCACGGTCCGTTCGCCAACTGGCTCGCCGCCTGCGATCTGCTCCTCGGTCTCGACGCCGACACCATCGTGCCCGGGCACGGACCGGTCACCACCAAGAAGGCCGTCCGGGACATCCGCGACTACCTCGAATTCGTCCACGAGCAGGCCACCACCCGGTTCACCGCCGGACTGCCCGCCATGGACGCCGCACGCGACATCCGCCTCGGGCGATTCGCCGGGCTGGACGAGAGCGAACGCCTCGCCGTCAACGTGCACACCGTCTACCGGGAACTCGACCCCTCCCTGCCCCCGCTCGACGGACCCGGCCTGTTCGGCCGCATGGCCGAACTCGCACTCGCCTGTCCCCACCCCGGTTTCTGAAGCCTGGGCCCTTCGATCCACCGGTCGTTTCCCGGACCACCCACCGGTCATTCCCCGGACCAGCCTGAGGAGGAGACATGGTCTCCGGACCCGCCCACGAACCACCCACCGCGCCGGCCGACGGGCCGTCGGCCGACGGCCCGCCGGCACGTCACACCGGCACGATCATCGCCGGCTGCCTCGCCGTGTGCCTGGCCCAGATCGGACTGGTGCTGCCCGCCGCGATCAACGGCGTCATCCAGCGCTCCCTGCAGACATCCGGCGCGGAACTGACGTGGATCAGCGACGCGTTCCTGGTTCCGGCCGCCGTGCTCGCGCTGACCTTCGGCGTTCTCGGCGACCTGTACGGACGCAAGAAGCTGTTGGTGGGTGGCGCACTGCTGGCCGCCGTCGGCTACGCGGTCTCCGCGACCTCCGACTCCGCGGCCCAGCTGATCACCGGCCAGGCCCTCTCCGGCATCGGCGCCGCCGCCCTCTTCCCCGCCTCACTCGCCGTGATCACCGCGAGCACACCGACGCCCGCCGCCCGGGCCCGCGCCCTTGCCTCGTGGACCACAGCCCTGTCGCTCGGCGCGCTCATCGCCCCGCTGCTCTCCGGCGCTGTCGTCGAACACACCTCCTTCCGCTGGGCGTTCGCCGCCACCGGGCTGCTCGCGCTCGGGGCGGCGGCAGCGGCCTGGCTGCTGACCGGCGAGTCCAGTGCACCGGAAGGCCGCTCGCTGGACTGGCCGGGGCAGATCACCATCGGCCTGGCACTGCTGGCCCTGCTGTACGGCATCATCCAGGGCCCCTCGGACGGCTGGGGGTCGGCGCCCGTCGTCCTCTCCCTCGTCGCCGCCGCGGTTCTGCTGGCGGCCTTCATCCGCGTGGAGAACAGCAGTGCCTCGCCGATGCTGCGCCTGGAGATGTTCCGTATCCCGGCCTTCGCCGCCTCGGCCGCGATGGCGGTCATCGGGATGTTCGGCTTCCTGGGAGGCGCGTACGACCTGAGCATCCGGCTGGGCGTGATCCAGCACCAGAGCCCGTTGCAGTCCGCGGTTCCCTTCCTGGTGATCCAGGGCATCACACCCTTCATCTGGCCGCTGCTGGTCCGGCTGCTGCACGGAGTCGGCCCCGGTCCGATGCTCGTCACCGGCTTCATGTCGTTGGCCGTCGCCCAGTTGTGGCTGAGGCAGGTGCCGATCCACGAGACCGGCCTGGTGCCCCTGCTCGGGCCGCTGGTTCTCAACGGCGTCGGCTTCGGACTGGTCGTCGCGGCCATCACCGCGGCCGCCGTCAACGTCGTACCGCCCAGTCTCACCGGCATGGCCGGCGCCACCACCAGCCTGGTCCGCGACCTCGGCCAGACCCTCGGTCCGGCCATTGTCGGTGCGGTCGCCCTGGGCCTGGCGACCAGCCGGCTGACGGACGGTCTCGCCGATGCGGGACTCACGCCGGCCGAACACGGAACCGCCACCGCCGTCCTCGAAGCGGGTGGACCCATCGCCCTGCACACCGCCGAACTCGGCCCGCTCAGCGCCAAACTCTCCCCGTTCACCGAACGGGCGCTGGCCGACGGCTACAACGCGGGACTCGTCCTGACCGCCGTCGCCTGCGTGGTCGCCGCCGCGATCGCCGCTGTCTTCCTGGGAGTCAGGACCCGTGGCCGCGATGCCGGTCAGAAGCCCGAAGGACAGATAGCCGCGCCAGAAGGGATCCTGCCGTGAAGTACGCGACCTTCCTCCACGAGGGACGGCAGAAGTCGGGAGTCGTGACCGACGACCGGATCCACCCCTTCGCCCCTGGCATCGGCCTGTTGGAGCTCATCCAGGCAGGCGAGAGCGGACTGCGGGCCGCAGGCGAACGGGCCCTCACCGGGTCACGGCCCCTCGCGCTCGGCGAGATCCGGCTGCTGCCGCCACTGCAGCCGCCGACCGTACGGGATTTCATGACGTTCGAAGGGCATGTGGCCGCGGTCGCCCAGGGATTCGGCGACACCGTCCCTGAAGAGTGGTACGCCCAACCGGCGTTCTACTTCAGCAACCCGTACGCGATGATCGGCGCCCACGACGACGTCCCCGTTCCGCCGGGCTGCCGGCGCTTCGACTTCGAACTGGAAGTCGCCGCTGTCATCGGACGAGCCGGGCGGGATCTGACTCCCGAGCAGGCCCGGGAGCACATCATCGGCTACACGATCCTCAACGACTGGTCCGCCCGCGATCTGCAGGGCCCGGAGATGAAGGTCAAACTCGGCCCGGCCAAGGCCAAGGACACCGCCACCACCCTCGGCCCCTGGCTGGTCACCGCCGACGAACTCGGTCAGCGCCGCGACCCGGAAGGCTTCCTGGACCTCGAACTGACCGTCGACGTGAACGGCGTGACCATCGGTCAGGACACCCTCGCCAACATGGCGTGGACTTTCGAGGAAATGGTCGCCTACGCCTCGCGAGGCACCTGGGTCCGGCCCGGCGACGTCCTCGGCTCCGGCACCTGTGGCAACGGAGGCTGCCTGGCCGAGCACTGGGGCCGGGCCGGCGCACTCGAACCGCCGCCCTTGGATCCCGGCGACACCGTCACCATCACGGCCCAGGGCCTGGGCACCGTCAGCAACACGGTTGTCGAGGGAGTGGCCCCCTTGGCCATAGCCACGGCGCGCCGCAGGCTGTGAAACCCCGCGGACAGGTGGCCGGAACGGGCGGGGACCAGAGCTTCCCGAACCTCAACTCGGGGGCTCACGTGCGGACCCAGCGGTGGTAGGCGTCCAGGTCGACGTTGCTGCCGCAGATGACGGTGGCCACGTGGCGGCCGGCGAAGCGGTCACGGTCCTCCAGGACGGCCGCGACGCCGAGGGCCGCCGAGGGTTCGACGACCAGGCCCGCGCGCTCCAGGAGCATCCGCATGCCCGCGACGATGGACGCCTCGCGGACCAGGACGGCGTCGTCGGCCACCGTGAGGAGATCGTCCAGGACCGCGGGGATGGGGTGCCGCCCGGCGACGCCGTCGGCGATGGTGTCGGTCGAGTCGGTGGAGATCACCCGGCGCTGCTGCCAGGAGCGGGTCATCGCGGGTGCGCCGAGGGGCTGCACGCAGATCACCTCGACGTCCGGCGAAAGGGTCTTCAGGACGTATCCCACTCCGGTGGCCATCGCGCCGCCGCCCAGGGCGATCAGCACCGCGTCGAAGGAGGGCGCCCCGCCGGCCAGTTCCAGGCCGATGGTCGCCGCGCCCTCGCAGGTCTCGATGTCGAGGCTGTCCTCGACCAGCCGGACGCCACGCCGTCGCGCGATATCCACGGCCCGTTCGCGGGCCATCTCGAAGTCGCCGTCGACCAGTTCCAACTCCGCTCCCAGCGCGCGGATCCGATCGAGCTTGGCAGCGGGCGCCCTGTGTGAGGCCACGACCGTCACATCGAGGCCGTGGCGGCGACCGGACCAGGCGAGCGCCTGCCCGAGGTTCCCGGCACTGGCGCACACCGCGGCTGTACCGCCCCGGCCGGTCAGCTGGCCGGCGACAAGCTCGGTACCGCGGGCCTTGAAACTGCGCACCGGGTTCGCCGTCTCCAGCTTGATACTCACCGTGCAGCCGAGCTCACGCCCCAACGCGTCGCACTGGTACAGCGGAGTGTCCAGGAAGACCGGGTCGATATCCCGACGGGCCGCGCGGATCCGGGCAAGATCGAGGCGCGTCGTGAGCATGTCCAGCAACCTACCCCTCCGCGCTTTCACAGCCGAGATCAACAGCCTTACACCGCCCATGACTTGGCGTGTCGCGGTCGGCGCACCGGCCTTTGTCCCGTACGTGGAAAAAGTATCGAGATCATGTGTGAAAGGGGTTACGGAGCTCGACAAAGCTCGCTAACTTCCTTGAAATGAGCCGGTCATAGAGCCGCAACCGGTCATGACGGCGCGACGGCGCGCGCCTGTGCACTGCTTGGCAGCCCGGCGAGGGCTGTCGTCATCCCACCCCACTTTGGGAGACCTCTGTGCGCAACAAACCGCTCAGACACAGACGTATCCGCTACCTGCTGACCGCCGTGGCCTGCGCCTTCGGCTGCCTGCTGCCCATGCCCCAGGCTGCCGCCCGCCCGGCGGATCCGGCCCCCGGGCCCAAGGCGGCCGCCGTCGAGTACCAACAGGTCACCCTCGCCAAGGGCGTGGCCGAGACGGGCGAGCCCATGACGCTCGCGGTGCTGCCGGACCGCTCGGTCCTGCACACCTCCCGTGACGGCACCATCCGGCTCACGAACGCCGCGGGGACCACCGCCGTCGCGGGCAAGCTGGATGTGTACAGCCACGACGAGGAAGGCCTGCAAGGCGTCGCCGTGGACCCCGGTTTCGCGTCCAACCGGTCCATCTACCTCTACTACGCCCCCAAGCTGAGCACTCCGGCCGGTGACGCCCCGGCCGACGGCACGGCCTCCGACTTCGCCCCCTTCGACGGGGTCAACCGGCTCTCCCGGTTCGTGCTGAAGACCGACGGCACCCTTGATCTCGGCAGCGAGAAGAAGATCCTCGACGTGCCGGCCTCCCGCGGCATCTGCTGCCACGTGGGCGGCGACATCGACTTCGACGCGGCCGGAAACCTGTACCTGTCCACCGGCGACGACACCAACCCGTTCGCCTCCGACAGCTACACCCCGATCGACGAGCGCTCCACCCGCAACCCCGCCTTCGACGCCCAGCGTTCCTCGGCCAACACCAACGACCTGCGCGGCAAGGTCCTGCGGATCAAGGTCAACGCCGACGGGTCGTACGCGATCCCGAGCGGCAACCTCTTCGCGCCCGGCACCGCGAAGACCCGTCCCGAGATCTACGCGATGGGCTTCCGCAACCCCTTCCGCATGAGCGTCGACAAGCCCACCGGCATCGTCCACCTCGGCGACTACGGCCCCGACGCAGGCACCGCCAGCCCCACGCGCGGCCCCGGCGGGCAGGTGGAGTTCAACCGGATCACCAAGGCCGGCAACTACGGCTGGCCGTACTGCACCGGCGACAACGACGCCTACATCGACTACAACTTCGCCACCGGCGCCTCCGGGCCGGCCTTCAACTGCTCGGCGCCCACGAACAAATCGCCGATCAACACGGGCCTCACCGCGCTGCCTCCCGTCCAGCCCGCCTGGATCCCGTACGACGGCGGATCCGTACCGGAGTTCGGCAACGGCTCGGAGTCCCCGATGGGCGGCCCGGTCTACCGCTACGACGCGGCCTCCGCCTCCGAGGTGAAGTTCCCGCAGGAGTACGACGGCGACTACTTCGCCGGGGAGTTCGGCCGCCGCTGGATCAAGCGCATCGAGTCCGGCACCGACGGCACCGTGCAGTCCATCAACGCCTTCCCCTGGAGCGGCACCCAGGTGATGGACATGGCCTTCGGCCCCGACGGCGCCCTGTACGTCCTCGACTACGGCACCGGCTACTTCAGCGGCGACGAGAACTCCGCCCTGTACCGCATCGAGCACACCGTCGACGGGCTCGCCCCGACCGCACAGGCGAAGGCCGACGTCACCTCGGGCAAGGCGCCCCTGGCCGTCGCGTTCTCCTCGGCCGGCAGCACCGACCCGGACGGCGACGCCCTCAGTCATGCCTGGACCTTCGGGGACGGCGGCACCTCCACCGCCGCCAACCCCTCCCACACCTACGCGGCCAACGGCCAGTACACGGCCACGCTGAAGGTCACGGACACCACCGGCAAGTCCGCGACGGCGTCCGTTCAGATCACGGTGGGGAACACCGCGCCCACGGTCAAGCTCGACCTGCCCCTGGACGGCAGCATCCACGACTTCGGTGACGCCATCCCCTTCAAGGTGACGGTGACCGATCCCGAAGACAGCACTGACGGCACGATCGACTGCTCCAAGGTGAAGGTCACCTTCATCGTCGGACACGACAGCCACGGCCATCCGCAGACCTCGACCACCGGATGCAGCGGCACGCTCCAGACCCTGGCGGACGGCGAGCACGACCCCAACGCCAACATCTTCGGCGTGATCGACGCCGAGTACACCGACAAGGGCGCCGGCGGCCAGCCCGCGCTGACCACACACGACCAGCACGTCGTCCAGCCCAGCCACCGGCAGGGCGAGCACTACGGCGCCTCCGCCGGCATCGACGTCATCTCCCACGGTCCCGCACACGGCGGGAAGACCGTCGGCAACATCGAGAACGGCGACTGGATCTCCTTCCAGCCGTACGCCCTCGGCAACGCGACACGGTTCACCGCCCGGGTCTCCTCCGCGGGGGCCGGCGGCACCATCGAGGTCCGCGCAGGATCCACGACCGGCACCCTGCTCGGCACGGCGACCGTGCCGGTGACCGGCGGGTGGGAGACCTTCCAGGACGTGACGGCCGGCCTCAGCAACCAGCCCACCGGCTCCACCTCCCTCCACCTCGTCTTCAAGGGCGGCAGCGGCGCGCTCTTCGACGTGGACGAGTTCTCCTTCACCACCTCGGGCGGCAGCCCCCGCTCGGGTGAGGTGAAGGGCGTCAACGGCAAGTGCCTGGACGTGGACAACGCCCAGACGGCCGACGGCACCAAGGTCCAGATCTGGACGTGCAACACCTCCGCCGCCCAGAAGTGGACGGTCTCCGGTGACGGCACGCTGCGGGCTCTGGGCAAGTGCCTGGACGTGTCCGAGGGTGGCTCCGCGGACGGTACGAAGATTCAGCTCTGGACCTGCAACGGTTCGGGCGCGCAGACCTGGGCGGCCCAGTCCGACGGCACGGTCCGCAATCCGCAGTCCGGCAAGTGCCTGGACGCCTCCGGTGGCACCTGGAACGACGGAACCGCGGTCCACCTGTGGACCTGCCACGCCAACGCCAACCAGAAATGGACCCTGCCGTAGGAGGGAGGAGACCGACCATGCGTACTTACCTGAAAGCGGCCCTCGGCCTGTTCGTGGGCGCCACGCTCTGCCTGACCCCGCAGGCCGCGGCGGTGCCCGGAGCGGTGGGCCAGTCAGCCACCGGTTCCGTGACCGCTGAAGCACGGCCACTCGCGGCTGCGGCTGCCGACCCGGCGTACAAGATCCTCGTCTTCTCCAAGACGGCGGGCTTCCGTCACTCCTCGATCGACGAAGGCATCGCGGCCCTGCGCGGCCTGGGCACCGCGAACAACTTCACCGTGGACGCGACCGAGGACGCGGGAACCTTCACGACCGGCAACCTCGCGCAGTACAAGACCGTCGTCTTCCTGTCGACGACGGGCGACGTGCTGAACGCCGCCCAGCAGACGGTCTTCGAGCAGTACATCCAGGGCGGCGGGGGATACGTCGGCATCCACGCCGCCGCCGACACCGAGTACGACTGGCCCTTCTACGAGGGCCTGGCCGGCGCGCTCTTCCACTCGCATCCGGCCATCCAGTCCGCCACGGTCGAGGTGGAGGACAGGGCGCACGACGCAACCGCCCATCTCGGCAGCACCTGGCAGCGCACCGACGAGTGGTACAACTACCGCACCAACCCGCGCACCACCGCCCGCGTCCTGGCCTCGCTCGACGAGTCCAGCTACTCCGGCGGGAACATGTCCGGCGACCACCCGATCGCCTGGTGCAAGGAATATCAGGGCGGCCGGGCCTTCTACACCGGCGGCGGGCACACCGAGGAGTCGTACGCCGCGCCCGACTTCCGGCGCCACCTCCTCGGCGGCATCCGCTGGGCCGCCGGAATGACCGACGCCGACTGCCGCCCGGAGACCGGCTACACACCACTGTTCGACGGCTCGTCCACGAGCGGCTGGAAGCAGGCCGGTCCGGGGCAGTTCAGCCTCGCGGACGGCACGCTCACCTCCGTGGGCGGGATGGGCCTGTTCTGGTACAACGCCCAGGAGTTCACCGGCGACTACTCCCTCAAGCTCGACTGGAGGATGGCCGGGGACGACAACTCCGGTGTCTTCATCGGCTTCCCGGCCTCCGACGACCCGTGGACGGCGGTGAACAACGGCTACGAGATCCAGATCGACGCCACCGACGCCGCCGACCGCACGACGGGATCCGTCTACGGCTTCAAGTCGGCGGACATCGCCGCACGCGACGCCGCGCTGAATCCGCCGGGGGAGTGGAACACGTACGAACTCCGGGTCACCGGCGAGCGGTTGGAGATCTTCCTCAACGGCCGGAAGATCAACGACTTCACCAACACCGATCCCGTACGGAGCCTGCGGCAGGGGCACATCGGCATCCAGAACCATGGCGACGGCGACGACGTGTCCTTCCGCAACATCCGCGTCAAGCGCGCCGGCGGCCAGGAGCCCGGCCCCCGCTCGGGTGAGGTGAAGGGCGTGAACGGCAAGTGCCTGGACATCGACAACGCCCAGACGGCGGACGGCACCAAGGTCCAGATCTGGACGTGCAACACATCCGCCGCCCAGAAGTGGACGGTCTCCGGTGACGGCACGCTGCGGGCTCTGGGCAAGTGCCTGGACGTGTCCGAGGGTGGCTCCGCGGACGGTACGAAGATTCAGCTCTGGACCTGCAACGGTTCGGGCGCGCAGACGTGGGCGGCCCAGTCCGACGGCACGGTCCGCAATCCGCAGTCGGGCAAGTGCCTGGACGCCTCGGGCGGCACCTGGAACGACGGAACTCCGGTCCACCTGTGGACCTGCCACGCCAACGCCAACCAGAAATGGACCCTGCCCTGACGAACCGACCGACCGGCACGGCACGGTGAACCACCTGTCTTCCCCATGACTTCGCCCCGCTCACCGGTGTGAGCGGGGCGAAGGCGTTGTGAGCCGGCTGACGAGGCCGGACCGTGCCCCTTGTGTCGGGTTTCTGCCGGTTGGTGACCTCGCCTTCGCGGGCGGCGAACGCGTGAAGTTCGTGGATCCCTCGCGGAGAAAGTGGTCGTTCCGGCGCCCGAGTCGGGTTCCTATGCCCGGATTGCGGGTGGAGGAAACTATGAATCTGAGAATCCAGTGAACATCCTGTGGCCACATCCGTATCGAAGGAGAGCTTGTCCCACACCGGAAGTCCCGCCGGTTCCGAGGATGTTCAGAGAGGCCTGATGAGACGCAACACGCGGAAGAAGTCGAAGACCACCGTTCGGGTGGTGGGCGCTGCGGCGGCACTGGCCATGGGGGCCGGCGGACTCGTCGCGGCCAACATCTACGCCTCTGCCGATGAAACCGGCGCAGCGAAGGGCACGGCCCAGAACCAGGCGTTGGCGGCCGGATCCTCCACGATCGACTGCCCCGACGTCGGCCAGCAGTTGAAGGCGGTGCCCGCCAAGGCCCGAACCCAGGTCGACAGGGAGCTTGCCCTGCTCGACAAGCAGGTGTCGGAGGCCTACCAGCGCCTCTCCACCTCCCAGCAGGCGATTCAGCAGGACGCCAACTTCGCGCAGAACGCGATCGTGAACCCGCTGAAGGACAAGCGGAAGGCCACGATCGACCGGATCGTCATCGCCATCGGCCGTGTGGGCACCAAGCCGCAGGGCCTTGAGGCGCTGGCGCCCTGTACGTTGCGCTCCACGGGCAACCAGCCCGCTGCCGGTCAGCCCAGCCAGCCCGCCTCCGGTCAGCCGGCTGCGGGTCAGCCCTCCGGTCAGCCGGCCGCCGGCCAGCCCGCCGCTGGTAACGGGCCCGTCGCCGCCGACTTCGTGGACATCACCAAGGTCAAGCCCAACGTGAGCGCGCCGCGCAAGTCGTCGAAGGCGTCCAAGGGCACCTTCGTCACCAAGTGCGGGGTGAACGCCAACAAGCTGTACAACAGCGACAACGTCATCGTCGCGCCCGGTGTCACCAACGGCGCCCACCACGTGCACGACTACGTCGGCAGCCAGGACAACGACGCCTTCACCAGCGACCAGGACTTCCTGAAGGCCAACACCAGCTGCAAGAACAAGGGCGACAAGTCGTCCTACTACTGGCCGGTGCTGCGCCTGCAGGACGGCACCAAGGAGTTCGACGCCGACCGGCTGGGCGGTGGGGCCGAGGGCAACACCGGCCGCATCCTGACCGCCAAGCAGGCCACGCTGGACTTCGTGGGCAGCCCGCGCGGCAAGGTCGTGGCGATGCCGCAGCTCCTGCGCATCATCACCGGTGACGCCAAGGCGTTCACGAACGGCCCGGCCAACGCCAACGCCTCCTGGAGCTGCACGGGCTTCGAGAGCAAGGTGCAGCTGAAGGACAAGTACCCCCTCTGCCCGTCGGGCCGGGACGTGGTGCGCACCTTCAAGTTCCAGAGCTGCTGGGACGGCACCAACATCGACAGCGCCAACCACCGTACGCACGTGGCCTTCGCCGACGCCCAGGGCAACTGCCCGGCCGGCTTCAAGGCCATTCCGCAGCTGGTTCAGCGGCTCGTGTACGACGTGGACGCGCCCAGCCTGAAGGACAACGGGAAGACCCGGCCGTTCTTCTCCCTGGACGGGTTCCCGGAGCAGGCGCACAAGCCGATCACGGACCACGGCGACTTCATCAACGTGTTCGACACGAAGGTGCAGAACAAGATGGTCCAGTGCATCAACTCCGGACGCAGGTGCAGCTGAGTCCGAACCGCTGGTCCAGCCGGCGGTAAGCAGGTCGTAGGTAGGGGTGGGCGTCGTGCGAACGGCGCCCACCCCGCCGCGTTCAGGGCGTCGAGCGGGTCGACGGCCTAGGCTTCCGGTCGGCACCGGAACCGGCACCGACCCCAGGAGCGCACACCGTGTTCGACCCCGCACCCGAGCACCCGTACCCCGACGGTCATCGGCCGGACGAGGCGCCGAAGCCGCACGCACTGCTCGAACCCGTGCTCGGCCTCCTGGGTTCCTGGCACGGCCGGGGTCGGGGCGGTTACCCCACGCTCGCCGAGGACTTCGCGTACGCGCAGGAGGTGACCTTCAGTCATGACGGCCGCCCCTTCCTGCGTTACGAGGCCAGGGCCTGGCTGCTGGACGCCGATGACGCTCCGCTGCGTCCGTCGGCCCGGGAGAGCGGCTGGTGGCGGCTGCAGCCCGACGGCCGGGTGGAGGCACTGATCACCCAGCCGACCGGCATCGCCGAGATCTTGGTCGGCCGTGCGGCGGACAGGACGGTCGATCTCTCCACCCATGAGGTGGCTCTCGCCCCCACGGCCAAGAAGGTCGACGCCACCCGCCGCCGCTACACGCTGACCGACGACGACACGCTCACGTTCGACCACGACCTGGAAGCGGTCGGCCAGCCCCTGCAGCACCACCTCTCGGCGCTGCTGCACCGAACCGCCCCCGGAGATCGAGGAAGACCATGACCAGCATCGCCATCATCGGAGCCGGACCCGGACTGGGCGCGGCCGTCGCGCGGCGCTTCGGCAGCGAGGGCTTCGACGTCGCGCTCATCGCCCGCGACCACGAGCGGACGAACGCCTTCGCCGCCGAGCTGGGCCGCGAGGGCATCACGGCCCGGGGCTTCGCAGCCGACGTACGGGATCCGAAGGCACTCGCGGCCGCCCTCGACGCGGTGAACGCGACTCTCGGTCCGGTCGAGGTCCTTCAGTACAGCCCGGTCCCGCAGCGGGACTTCATGCTGCCGGTCCTGGAAACCACCCACGCCGACCTCACCGGCCCGGTCGAGTTCTCCGTCTACGGGCCCGTCGTCGCCGTACAGCAGGTGCTCCCCGGTATGCGTGCCCTGGGCCGCGGCACCGTCCTCTTCGTCAACGGCGGCACCGCGGTCGTCCCCCACCCCGACCGCGCCGGTACGTCCATCGCCTTCGCCGCGGAGAGCGCGTACGGCCATCTGCTGCACGACGCGCTCGGCGGCGAGGGCATCCATGTGGCGCAGCTGATCGTCCCCGGCGCGATCATCGCCGGACACCACAGGAAGGACCCCGCCGTGCTCGCGGACACCTTGTGGGGGATCCACCAGGAGCGGCACGGGTTCCGGCACTATGCCGACGACCTCGACTCCTGACGGCCGGCCGGTGACCTGGGCGGCATACTCCGCGGCCCGGGCGGTGGACTCTGTGGCCCAGACGGCGGACTCCGTGGCCTAGGCGGCGGACTCCGCCGGGCGGGGGACGAGCCGCATCGTGGTGGAGTTCGCCTCGGGGCCGGTGATGGCCTTGATGATGTTCGCGGCGTAGTGGCCGTACTTGGCGCGGTAGGCGGCGTCGACCTCGTCGTTGAGGGCGGGATCGGCATCGACGAAGGTCACGTCCTTGTCCACGCCACCTGCCTGGATACGCCCCTGCAGCCGGGCACGGGTGCCCCGGTACCAGGCGGCCGTCGGCCCGTTGACGGACCGTACGCAGATGTCGTCGCCGACGCGGACGACCCAGATGGTCCGCCAGCTGCCCGGTGATCCGTCGCGCCGCAGGGAGACGACGCGCAGTTCCTCGGCGTGCTCGATCCGGGTGAGTTCGTCATTCGGCCAAGTCGTCATCGACGGGTCTCCTTGTCGCTACCGGTGTCGCTACCGGGGTGCCGGCCTGGGAACCAGACTCACCGCCGCGATCGGCACCGGCAACAGCACGGCGCTCAATGGGCCGACGGCGTGCCGGCGGGAGACGGCCGGGTACGGCCAACCTCCATGACTACAGGGGGAGTTCACACTGCACCACTCTGGCGCGCGTGCGATCACTTGGGCTACCGTCGGTAACACCTTGCCGCCGCAGCGGCATCTCTGGCGTCTCCCGCCCCCTCCGCACCTCCTCCGGAAGGCACCCCCATGGAGAATTCAGCAGCCACGGCTGCCATCACGCGCCGCCGTGCCCTGACGGTGGCGGGCGGCACGCTCGCCGGCGCCGCCCTGGCCCAGTCGGCCGGATCCGCCTTCGCCGCCTCGTCGTCGGACGCGGACGCGATCGTCGTCGGCGGCGGGCTCGCCGGGCTCGTCGCCACGGCGGAGCTTGCCGCGGCGGGCCGCAAGGTACTGCTCCTGGACCAGGAACCGGAGACGAACCTCGGCGGACAGGCGTTCTGGTCCTTCGGCGGTCTGTTCCTCGTCAACTCCGACGAGCAGAGACTCATGGGCATCAAGGACACCCAGGAGCTGGCCTGGCAGGACTGGCAGGGCACGGCCGGCTTCGACCGCGGCATCACCGACCCCAAGGGCCAGGACCACTGGGCGTACAAGTGGGCCGAGGCATACGTGGACTTCGCCTCCGGTGAGAAACGCTCCTGGCTCGCCGGCCTCGGCGTGCAGTGGTTCCCGATCGTCGGCTGGGCCGAGCGGGGCGGCGGTCTCGCGGACGGACACGGCAACTCCGTGCCCCGCTTCCACGTCACCTGGGGCACGGGACCGGCGGTCGTCGAGCCGTTCGAGAAGAAGGTGCGGGCCGCGGTCGAGGCCAACAAGGTGACCTTCAAGTTCCGGCACCGCGTCGACGGGCTCGTGACCACGGGCGGGGCGGTCACCGGCGTACGCGGCGCGATCCTGGAGCCGAGCAGCGCCGCCCGCGGCAAGCCCAGCTCCCGTACGGTCGTCGGCGAGTTCGAGCTGCGCGCCCCGGTCGTGATCGTCACCTCCGGCGGCATCGGCGCCAACTACGATCTCGTACGCCAGAACTGGCCGGCCCGGCTCGGCACCCCGCCCAAGACCATGATCACCGGCGTGCCGGCCCATGTGGACGGCCGGATGCTCGCGATCACCGAGAAGGCGGGCGGCCGGATCGTCAACCCGGACCGCATGTGGCACTACACCGAGGGCCTCAGGAACTACGACCCGATCTGGCCGGGCCACGGCATCCGCATCCTGCCGGGCCCGTCGTCCATGTGGTTCGACGCCACCGGCAAGCGTTTCAGCGCACCCGACATGCCCGGCTACGACACCCTCCACACGCTCAAGTCGATCACTGACACCGGGTACGACTACTCCTGGTTCGTGACCACCCAGAAGATCATCGCCAAGGAGTTCGCGCTCTCCGGCTCCGAGCAGAACCCGGACCTCACCGAGAAGAACATCTGGATGCTCCTCTCGCGCATCTGGCAGACCCCGGAGCCGATCGAGAAGTTCAAGAAGAACGGCGTGGACTTCGTCGTCGCCACGACCCTGTCCGAACTCGTCCGCGGCATGAACAAGTTGACCGGGGACGGCCTGATCGACCTGAACGACCTCCAGCGGCAGATCGACGCACGCGACCGGGAGATGGACAACCCCTACTCCAAGGACGCCCAGGTCATGGGCATCCGCAACGCCCTCTCCTACCCCGGGGACACCCTCAGCCGCACGGCCGCCGCCCACAAGATCATGGACAGCAGCGCCGGGCCGCTGATCGCCGTACGCCTCAACATCCTCACCCGCAAGACCCTCGGCGGCCTCCAGACCGACCTCTCCGGCCGCGTCCTGAACGCGGCCGGAGAAGCCGTACCCGGTCTGTACGCGGCCGGTGAGGTGTCGGGCTTCGGCGGAGGCGGCGTCCACGGATACCGGTCCCTGGAGGGCACGTTCCTCGGCGGCTGCCTGTTCTCCGGCCGCACGGCGGGACGGGCGGCGGCAGCGGCGACCGCCTCCTGAGACTCACGCAGACGCGGCGCCGATGTGGCGCCGACGCGATGCCGAATGTGGGTGCCGGCGCGGAGACCAACCCCGCGCCGGCGCTCCCGGGTCGAAGTCATGGCGACGCGCGCCCCAACCCTTCAACTCCCTTGAGCCGAACGACGTAATGTGATCGGTCATGAGAGATTCGGTTCGGTTCATGAGGGGCTCAGGGGTATGGGGGACGGCGGCTCGTTAGGCGACCTCGTGGTCGCGGCGCGGGACCGGGCGTTCGTCGGGCGGGCGGCGGAACGGGCGATGTTCCGGTCCGCGCTGGCGGGGGACCCCCACGGTTCGCCGGTGCTCTATCTGCACGGGCCCGGCGGAATCGGAAAGTCCACGCTGCTGAGGCGGTTCGCCCTCGAAGCGCGGGAGGCGGGACGGCTGGTCGTCGAGATCGACGGCCGTACGGTTCCGGCGACGCCCGACGACTTCGAGCAGGCCGCGGGAAAGGCGATCGGCGAGCCCGGATCGGTGCTCCTGGTCGACGCGTTCGAGCACTGCCAGGGCCTGGAGCACTGGTTGTGGGAGCACTTCCTGCCACGGCTGCCGCTGGGCACGGTCGCGGTGGTCGCCGGGCGCTCGGCCCCCGATCCGCGCTGGGTCGCCGACCCGGGATGGGCCGACCTGATGCACGTCGTGCCGCTGCGGAACCTGGCCCGGGGCGACGCCGCCACCTTCCTGCGGGTACGCGGCGTCCCGGACGGGGCACACCACGCGCTGCTGTCCTTCACCGGTGGCAATCCGCTGGCCCTGTCCCTGGCCGCCGCGGTCGTCGTGCGCCAGGACGCGGACGGTACGGCCAGGGCGGCCGACTGGGCACCCGGCCGGGGCGTGATCGCGACGCTGCTGCCGCGACTCGTCGGCGATCCGCCGAGCCCCGCACACCGCACCGCGCTGGAGGTCTGCGCCCAGGCCGACGTCACCTCCGAAGCCCTCCTGCGGGCGATGATGGGCGAGCGCGCCCCCGAACTGTTCGCCTGGCTGCGCACCCAGCCCTTCATCGAATCCACCGCGGCCGGGCTCTTCCCGCACGACGTGGTGCGCGAGGTGCTGGCAGCCGACCTGCGCTGGCGCGACCCGGACGGATTCGCCGCCCTGCGCCGCCGGATGTACGAGTATCTGCTCGGCCGCGTCAGAGAGGCGTCGGCCGCGCAGATGCTCCCGGCGATGCAGGCGCTGGTGTATCTGCACCGGACCCTCGGCCATCTCGCGCAGGCCTTCGAGTGGGACTCCTACGGCCAGGTGCGGGAACTCCCCTGCACTCCCGCCGACGAGAAACGCGTGGTGGAACTGGTCCACGAGACTGAGGGACCCGAGTCCGCCGCACTCGCCCGGTTCTGGCTGGACCGGCAGCCCGAGGCGTTCGTCGTCTACCGGTCGACCGGTACCGATGACATCGTTGCCTTCTCCGCCTGGCTGCAACTCGCCGAGCCGGAGGGGGAGGACGTCGATCCGGTGGTGGCCGCCGCCTGGGCCCATGTGCGGACGGCCGAGCCGTTGCGGGCGGGGGAGCGCGTGGCCGTCGCGCGTTTTCATGTCAGCCCGCAGGCGTACCAGCGGCCTTCGGCCGCCATGAACCTGGTCCAGTGGCGCGTGATCGGGGAGATCGTCCGGTCCGACGATCTCGCGTGGTCGTTCGTCGTGATGCGGGACGACGGCTTCTGGGACGACTATCTCGAACGCAGCGACATGCTGCCGACCGACGCCGGACCGGTGGTCGGCGACCACGGATACCGTCTGTTCGCCCACGACTGGCGTACCCGGCCCGCCCTGGCCTGGATGGTGGAGAAGAACAAAGCCCTGCTGGCCGGCGCCGGCCTCGATGTCGGCACGGGCACGCATCTCGGCACCGGCACACATCCCGGTGCCACCGCCGGTGCGGTCGCGACTTCCGCCCCGGGCGGGTCTCCGCGGGAAGGCACGGACCACGTCGTGCTGTCCCGGCGGGAGTTCGACACCGCCGTACGGGACGCCCTGCGCGCGCTGTGGTGGCCCAACGAGCTCGCGGCCAACCCCCTCAGCCGCAGCCGCCTGGTCGCGGCGCACGGCCAGAGCCTCCACGACGTCCTGCTGCGCGCCATCGACACCGTGCCGGCGGAGCGCGGCGGGGAGAAACGGCACCGCGTCCTCACGACCACCTACAGCAAGGCCGCGCCCACCCAGGAGGCGGTGGCCAGACGTCTCGGGATGTCCTTCAGCACCTATCGGCGGCATCTGACGGCCGCCGTGAAGCGCGTCAGCGATGTGCTGTGGAGTCATGAACTGAGCGGAGAACCGATGGTGCCCGCCGGCCGGGACCTGACGGCGGACCAGCGGGACGGGCGGCCGCTCGACGGCCCGGTCCCGGGTTGATGGACAGTGGTGAGCAGTCATCGACCATGAATACGGCTGTTGCCGGGACTCCGGCCCGCCGAGAATTCCCGGCCGTGCCCATCCGACATCCGTACTCGGCCGCTTCGCCGTCGACAGGGGAACCCGCCCGCCCGTCCGCCGACCCCACGTCGACCGGCCGGCCATCCGCCTATCCGGTCGACATCGTCGTCTCCTTACGACGCGAGGGGACGGCCAGGCTCCTGCGCACCCTGCGCAGCCACCAGGTGCTGCCTGCTCTCCTCCATCCGTGGGGCTCCGGAGCGGCCTACCGGTCGCTGCTGCGGGAGCCGGATTCGCTGAGTCTGCTGGACGTCCCGGACGGAGCGGAGACGGACGATCTCGCGCAGCGCGTGCAGGTGCTCAGCGCCCTCTCCTCCGTCGTCGTGCTGACCCCCGGCCACATCGACGCCGTCGACCTGCTGCGGGCGGGGGCCGCCAATGTGCTTCCCCGTGACATGCCCCCGCCCGAACTCGCCGGCCGGCTGACCGCCGAACGCCGCTGGCTCGGCACGTCCGCCCCGTCCCGGGACCGCCACCCGCGCGCCCTGCCGCAACAGGTCCTGCGGCCCCGGCAGTTGTCCCAGGGGATACTCCTCGACGTCCTGCTGACATCCGCACGCCCGTGGTGCTGCCACGACCTGTGTCTGCTGCTGGGCACGGCCCGGGCCCCGATGAGCCGCCGGGCCCTTCAGGCACGCATGCTCCGGCTGAGCGAACGCCTGACGCCGTACGGGCTGTCGGTCACCAGCACCGTCCAGTGGGGCAGGACCACGTACACGGGTATCGGCGGCTAGTCCGGCGGGACCGACAGAGGCGCTCGCCGCCTCATCCAGTGGCGCGGACCGGCCGCCGTGCCGGACGGCCGGCCAGCAGCCGAAGGCACGCCACCGGACGGTCACGTACCGGACGGCGGGCGACCGAGGCACCGCGGGCCGTCACCGACGCCAGTCGCTGGTGATGCAGGTCCAGGATGAACCGCATCAGCCGCCGGTGCTCCTCGGAGCAGTGCTCCAGAAGCACGGTGGCCTCGTGGAGCGTGGCGCGCGCCGCCTCGACGGTGGCCGCGACCAGCGCGCGGACGCCGGGCAGGTCGCGCCCCTTCTCGAGGTCGGCGCGAGTGATGCCGTGCCGGTCGAGATCGCTGAGGGGCAGATACAGCCGCCCGCCGCGCAGGTCCTCCGACAGGTCGGTGAGGATGTCCGTGCGCTGGGCGGCGTCGGCGAACAGCCGGCAGGAGGCGGCGAACTCGGCGCTCCCGCCCCCGAGATGGGCCAGCCCCGACGTGATCATCAGGAACGGCCAGGTGAGCTGCTCCACATACCGCTGGTAGTCGGCCTCGGTCTCGAACCCGGAGAAGTCGAGGTCGATCCGCGCGCCCTCCAGGTACGAGTCGACCCAGCGGCGCGGCAGTTCACGCTCCGCCGCGGTGTGCAGGAACGCCCGCAGCAGGGGATGCGTGGCGTTTCCCGTACTCAGCGCCGTACGCACCTGCTCGGCCCAGGTGTCGTAGTGCCGTGTGCGTTCCTGGACCGTTCCCCGGTCGCAGACGTCGTCGGTGAACGACGCGAACGCGTACCCGGCCAGCACATGGGGCTGATGGGAGGCGGGCACCAGCAGCCGCACCGCCAGATAGCCGGCGGGCTCGCGCCGCTGCATGAACCGCGCGACCTTCATGTAGTCGTCACGCAGAGCGCCCTGGTGCGCTCCTGCCGATTCCAGACAACTCCGCCAGGTCCGCACTTACGTCTCCCACGCGATGGTTCCTTTTTATAACTAAGGAACGCGCAGGCTATCAGTCACGGTTCCAGGACCTCTCACCGGCGGCGGCGCAGGGTGAACGCCGCGCCCGCCGTGATCAACAGGCCGGCCGCACCGCCCGCCACGAGAGGCAGGGCCAGGGACTGGCTGTCGTCGCCCGAGCCGGACGAGGAGGCCGCCTCGCCGGCCGCGTCGGTCACGGTGACCGACGGTTCCACCGGGGCGCTCGTGGCATCGGCCGGGGACGCCGACGGCGTGGGAGTGGCCGCGGCCTTGGTGGGGGCGGCCTTCGTCGGTGTCGCCGCGGGCTTCTCCGGCTCGGACGCGCCGGTACCGCCCTCGCCTGCCCCCGCGTTCTGCTTCGCCGCGGGGAAGACCACGTCCGAGCACGAGTAGTACGTGTCCGGCGTGCTCGTGTTCTGCCAGATCGTGTAGAGCAGATGGCGTCCGGTGCGGTCGGACGGCAGCTTGGCCCTGATCCGGTAGGCACCGTTCACGAGCGCCGGGTCGGTGGCCGTCGCGAAGGGCTGCGACGGCAGGTCGGACCAGGTCAGGGGCTTCGTCGGGTCGTAGCCCTCCTTGGTCAGGAACAGCTTGAACGAGCCCGTGTGCGGAATCGTCGACCGATAGGTGAGCGTCATGTTCGCCCCGCCGGTCAACCTGGTCGACGGCCAGTCGGCGCGGGCCAGGTCCAGACCCCGGTAGGCGGCGATGCCCCCGCTGCACAGCTTGCCGTCGGGGACGACCTGGCGGTCCCGGCCGTTGACGCCCGCGAGGCGCAGATTGTCGAAGGCCGCGATGCCGGAGGAAACGGCGGCCCGGCACGCCGCCGACTGCGACTGCTGCCCGCCGGGGGAGCAGGCCACCACCCGGCTCACGGGGTCCGTCGGCGCGCCGTGCGCGGCGGCGGGCCCGGCGGCCCACACCGCGAGCAGGAGCGGAGCCGTCCCGAGGAGGGCGGCGGTGCGGTGTGCGGTCATGGGTCGGGTCCTCCTAGCACGGCGAACGGGTCGGACCCGTTGCCCCACAAGTACGGGGATCACACGACACCCGTTCAACACCCCCCGTACGGGCGATCAATACGCGCCGCCCGGCGCACGCCCCGCTGGAATGGAGCCGTGACCGCGCCCCCGGACGACTGCCTCGCGCGCAACGAGTGGATCTGCGGTGAATACCTCAGCACCCGCCGCGACATCCTTCTCGACGCGGTCGGCCAGCACCTCCAGCTGACGGCGCTCTCCGTCCTCATCGGGCTGGCCCTCGCCGTGCCACTGGCCGTGCTGGCGCGCCGCTGGGGCTGGGCGTCGGGCCCGGTGCTCGCCGTGACGACGATCCTCTACACGATCCCGTCGCTCGCCATGTTCTCGCTGCTCCTGCCGGTCTACGGGCTGTCGGAGGCCCTCGTCGTCGCCGGCCTCGTCCTCTACTCGCTCACCCTGCTCGTACGGAACATCCTGGCGGGACTGCGGGCCGTGCCCGAAGAAACCAGGCAGGCGGCCCGCGGCATGGGCTACGGGCCCATCCGCCTGCTGCTCACCGTGGAACTGCCGCTCGCCCTGCCCGCCGCCATGGCCGGGCTGCGGATCGCCACCGTCTCGGCGGTGTCGCTGGCCACGGTCGGCGCGATCGTCGGCTTCGGAGGGCTCGGCAACCTCATCTACTCGGGCATGAACACCTTCTTCAAGGCGCAGGTCCTCACCGCGTCCGTGCTCTGTGTCGTCATCGCCGTCGCCGCCGATCTGCTGCTGCTCGGGGTGCAGTGGCTGATCACCCCGTGGACCCGGGCGGCCAGGGCGTGAACACACTGGCCGACGCCTGGGACTGGCTCACCGACTCCGCGCACTGGGCGGGCGACGACGGCGTCTGGCACCGGCTCACCCAGCACCTCGTGCTGACCGTGGTCTGCCTTGTCATCAGCTGTCTGATCGCGCTGCCGGTCGCCCTCGTCCTCGGCCACCTCGGCAAGGGCGGCGCGCTCGCCGTCAACATCTCGAACGTCGGCCGCGCGATCCCCACCTTCGCCGTCCTCGTCCTGCTCCTCCTCACCCCCATCGGCAAGTGGGGCGAGGGCCCGACGGTCGTCGCGCTCGTCCTGTTCGCCGTGCCGCCGCTGCTCACCAACGCGTACGTCGGGATGCGCGAAGTCGACCGCGACGTCGTGCGGGCCTCGCGCGGGATGGGCATGACCGGGCGGCAGATGCTGTGGCGGGTCGAGGTGCCCCTCGCCATGCCGATGATCCTCAACGGGGTGCGCATCGCGGCCGTGCAGCTCGTCGCCACCGCCACGATCGCCGCGCTCGCGGGTGGCGGCGGCCTAGGACGCATCATCACCGCCGGGTTCAACCTCGCGAGTACGCCCCAGGTCGTCGCCGGAGCCGTCCTCGTGGCCGTCTTCGCGCTGCTCGTCGAAGGGGTCTTCGAGGTGGCCGAGCGACTGGCACCCAAGAGGGGCGCGCGGTGAGGCGGCGCGCCGCACTCGCGGGTCTGCTCCTGCTGACCGGCTGCGCCTCCGGTCCTTCGCTGGAGACCCAGGGCGAGGTCACCGAGTCACCCGGCGACAGCAAGCATCTGACCATCGGCTCGGCCGGCTTCACCGAGAGCGATCTGCTCGCCACGATGTACACCCTGCTGCTGAACGAGGCCGGCTACAAGACGTCGACGCTCACCGTCGCCAACCGCGAACTGTACGAACCCGCCCTGGAGTCGGGGCAGATCGACGTCGTCGCCGAGTACGCGGCGACCTTCGCCGACTGGCTCAACGCCAAGACCAACGGGGCGGACGCGCCGGCCGTAGGCTCGCCCGACCTGAAGGCCACGATGAGCGCGCTGGGCAAGCTCGCCACCCCGCGCGGGCTCACCGTCCTCGACCCCGGCAGAGCGGTCGACCAGAACGCCTTCGCGGTGACCGGAGAGTTCGCACGGCAGCACGGCCTCAAGACCCTGAGCGACCTCGGCAGGTCCGGCCTTGAGGTGCGGCTCGCGGCGGGCGACGAGTGCGTACAACGGCCCTACTGCGCACCGGGGTTGAGGAAGACGTACGGCATCGACATCACCGGTGTGGACCCGAAGGGTGTCGGCACTACGCAGGCGAAACGGGCCGTGCAGAACGGGCAGGACCAGATGGTGCTCACCACCACGACGGACGCGACGCTCGACGAGTTCGGACTCGTCCTGCTCGCGGACGACAAGGATCTGCAGAACGCCGACTACATCGTGCCGGTCGTGAACCGCTCCCGGGCGGGCAGCGAGGGCGTGACCGGGGCGCTGGACAGGCTCAACGAGGTACTCACCACCGCCGATCTGGCATCCATGAACGAGCAGGTCGACAACTGGCGCCGCCTGCCCGAGGACGTGGCGCGTACGTACCTGAAGGACAAGGGCCTCCTCAAGTGACAGGTCTGTGACGTCGGTGACCGTACTGGAGCGGTGGCTCGGGTTCCCGCGCCCGGCGCCCGTCGGTACAGGTACTCCATGGGGGACAAAAACGGGGAAAGCCGCCTGGAATGGCGGAAGAGAGTGTGCGAGACGATCGAGGGAGCGGGCACCGATCTCGATCCGCAGGGGCTGACGGACCTGGTGGAGCCCGAACTACGGGACGCCTACCTGCAGTTCGGCAGGTCGTTTCCCGAGCAGCAGCTGCACCTGCAGTCGCTCTACGGCGAAGCACAGCGCGCCTTCGAGGAGAAGACCAGACAGTCGCTGCGGACCACGGTTCAGCGCGTGCTGAGAAACGTCCTGCTTGACCAGCGGCTGGGAGGTCCGGAGCCCGACAAGTATCTGGCCGCGTATCTGGAACGGGAGATCCTGCGCATCCGGGTCCGCCTCGACCAGGACGGCGAGCTGGCCGTCAACCGCGGTCTCAACAGCGGATTCGTGCTGGGGATGGTCCTGCTGATCGTGCCGCTGCTGGCGGGGGAGAAGCTGCTCGGCCTCTGTGACGTCTCGCTGAAGTGCACCGACCGATGGAGCCTGTTGGGCGCACTCGTGTGCGGGGGAGCGGGAGCGTTCGGGGCGGTGCTCAGCGTCCTGACCCGTCTGCGCAACAGCGGCGACCAGCTGATGCGCCGACCGGCCAACGGGTCGAAGGAAGCGGTCCCGCCCGGTCAACAGGCCCGCGCCATGCGGCGCGGCGGGGTCCACCGGGTCTTCCTCGGCTGGCTGCTCGCGATCGCCGTCTACCTGCTGCTCGGCAGCGGTCTTGTCACGGTGATCGAGATACCCGCCGGCATCACCGACGTCTGCTCCACGGAAGGGCGCGCGGACTCGGCGGGCACCGCCTTCTGGGGGTTCTGGGGCGCCATCGGCTTCCTGGCCGGGTTCAACGAGCGGTGGGCGTACGGCCTTGTCGGGCGAGGGGCCACCTCGCGCAAGGGAGGCGGTTAGGCGCCCGCTCAAGGGCATCGGACAGGCGTCCGCTCAAGGGCAGCAGCGGCCAGGCGTCCGCTCAAGGGCATCGGCTAAGCGTCCGCCACCGAGTCGAACTCCACCTGGCCCCGCGCCACGCCCAGTGCGTCCGCGTCCACCGAGCGCCGCAGCGCCTCGTGCAGCTTCGCGGGAGTCAGTACGCCCAGGAACCGCGCGCCCTCCAGCACGGCCACCCACCCGGCGTCGTGCTGGAGCATCACACCGAAGGCCTGCTTCAGCGGGGCGCCCACCGGCACCCAGGAGTTCATCCGGTGGGCGAGGTCACCGACCGTGCCGCCGGCGGCGAGTTCATCGACGCCCACCCAGCCGTGCAGATCGCCGTCGGAGTCCAGGACGACGGCCCAGCGGGAGCCGTCCGCGTTCAGCCGGGATGCGGCCCGCTCGGCCGGCTCGTCGAGGCGCGCGACCGGCGGCTGCTCCAGGTCGTCGGGCTCGATCTCGGTGACCGACAACCGCTTCAGACCCCGGTCGGCGCCCACGAACTCGGCCACGTACGGAGTCGCCGGGGTGCCCAGCACCGCGCCGGGCGTGTCGAACTGCTCGATG
Source organism: Streptomyces sp. NPDC058697 (assembly GCF_042715345.1). Lineage (NCBI taxonomy): Bacteria > Bacillati > Actinomycetota > Actinomycetes > Kitasatosporales > Streptomycetaceae > Streptomyces > Streptomyces sp. NPDC058697. The sequence continues at coordinate 606,531 of NZ_JBHXSU010000001.1, read as the reverse complement.
CGCCCCTGCCCGTACACCGCGATGCGGTCGCCGAGCCGGACGGCCTCCTCGATGTCGTGCGTGACCAGCAGCACCGTCTTGCGCACGGCGGCCTGCATCCGCAGGAACTCGTCCTGCAACTGCTCGCGCACCACGGGGTCGACCGCGCCGAACGGCTCGTCCATCAGCAGGACCGGCGGGTCGGCGGCGAGCGCCCGCGCCACGCCGACACGCTGGCGCTGACCGCCCGACAGCTGGTCCGGATAGCGCGAGCCGAACGTCTTCGGGTCCAGACCGACCAGGTCGAGCAGCTCGGCGGCCCTGGCCCGGGCCTTCGCCTTCTTCCAGCCCACGAGCGTGGGCACGGTCGCCGTGTTGTCGAGGACGGTCCGGTGCGGGAAGAGGCCCACCTGCTGGATGACGTATCCGATCCGCCGCCTGAGCTTCACGGGGTCCACCGCCGCGATGTCCTCGCCGTCCACGAGGATCCGGCCGGACGTCGGCTCGATGAGGCGGTTCACCATCATCATGGTCGTCGTCTTGCCGCAGCCGGACGGGCCCACGAGCGTGACGAGTTCGCCCTCGGACACCTCGAAGGAGAGGCCGTCCACGGCCGTCGTGCCGTCCGGGTAGCGCTTGGTGACCTGCTCGAACCGGATCATGCCCTCACGCTAACCGCGCCCGTCACTCTCCGCTCACCAGCACCACCTCAAGGGTGCGCGGACCATGCACCCCCTCGACCCGGTCGAGCTCGATGTCACTGGTCGCGGAGGGGCCCGAGATCCAGGTCAGCGGGCGGGCCGGGTCCAGGCGCTCCAGACCCTGGGGCACGGAGGACACGACCTGAGCGGGGACGCGTACGACACAGATGTGGTGGTCCGGGACCAGCGTGATCCGGCGGCGGCCCTGGTCCGGGCCGCCGTCCAGGACGATGGTGCCGGTCTCGGCGATGGCGACCGCGCACGCGGTGACGACGCTGTCGACGCGGTCCAGTTCGGCCGGTGTGCCGTCGAGCCGGTCCGGAACCCGCGTCACGTCGGTGGCCGCGAGCCACTCCGGGTCCAGGCCCGTCGGTACGACGACAGAGGTCGAACCCCGCTCGGCCAGCAGTCCGGCGATCGTCGCCGCCAGTCCGTCGGCGGCACAGCGGTGCACGTGTGCCCGGTAGTCCGCCAGGTTCTCCGCCAGCAGCTCCACCGTCTGCTCGACACTCCGGTCCCCGTGCTCGCGCAGATACCCGCGCTCGAAGGCCTGGTCGTACGGCGTGTCGTCCCGCGGCACGTCCGCCAGCGCGCGCCGCACCCGGGCCAGGATCAGATCCCTGCTGCTCACTTCGACGCGTCCTTTCCACCGTGCGTCCGCTGCCACCAGTCGCGGAACGGCTCCGAGGGAACCGTCGGCAGCGCCCGCGTCTCGCTCCACGCCTTGCCGGGCCCGGGAAGCGTCCGCGGATGGAAACGACGGGTCCGGGACGCGAACCGCTGTCCGGTGCGCAGCGCGCCCGGACGACCGAAGGCCCATCGCGCCGCGCGCATCGCCGCCCGCTCGGCGGCATGCCCCTTCGCGGGCTTGAGCACGACCTTGGCGCCGTCCCGGGTCACGACACCGCCCTCGACGACCCGCTCCCTCAGATGCACCAGCACCTCCGGGATGTCGATCGCCACCGGGCAGACGTCGTAGCAGGCACCGCACAGCGAGGAGGCGTACGGGAGTGAGGCGTCGATCTCGCTCTGCGTGCCCCGGAGTTGAGGGCTGAGGATCGCACCGATCGGGCCCGGGTAGACCGAGCCGTACGCGTGGCCGCCCGCCCGCTCGTACACCGGGCAGACGTTCAGACACGCCGAGCAGCGGATGCAGCGCAGGGCCTGGCGGCCCACCTCGTCGGCGAGCGTGTCGGTGCGGCCGTTGTCGATGAGGACGAGATGGAAGGTCTGGGGACCGTCCTCGTCCGTCGTGCCCGTCCAGGTGGAGGTGTACGGGTTCATGCGCTCGGCCGTGGAGGAGCGGGGGAGTGTCTGGAGGAAGACCTCCAGGTCCTGCCAGGTCGGCACGATCTTCTCGATGCCGACGACCGAGATCAGCGTCTCGGGGAGGGTCAGGCACATCCGGCCGTTGCCCTCGGACTCCACGACGACCAGCGTGCCCGTCTCGGCGACCATGAAGTTGGCGCCGGAGACACCGACCTTGGCGCGCAGGAACTTCTCACGCAGATGCACACGGGCGGCCTCGGCCAGTTCGGCGGGCGTGTCGGTCAGGCCCTCGGGCGCCGGGCGGCCCCACTCGCTCATCTCGCGGGCGAAGATGTCCCGGATCTCGCCGCGGTTGCGGTGGATGGCCGGGACGAGGATGTGGGAGGGCCGGTCCTTGCCCAACTGCACGATGAGCTCGGCGAGATCGGTCTCGTAGGCGTTGATGCCCTCGGCTTCCAGCGCCTCGTTGAGTCCGATCTCCTGCGTGGCCATCGACTTGACCTTGACGACCTCGCTCTCGCCGGTCGCCTTGACGAGGTACGTGACGATCCGGTTGGCCTCGTCCGCGTCGGCGGCCCAGTGTACGGTGCCGCCGGCCGCCGTGACCGACTCCTCCAACTGCACCAGATACCGGTCGAGATGACGGAGTGTGTGGTCCTTGATCTGCTTGCCGGCCTCGCGCAGCTCGGCCCAGTCGGACAGCTCCGCGACCGCCTTAGCCCGCTTGGTGCGGATGGTGTGCGTCGCGTGGCGCAGATTGCCGCGCAGGGTCTGGTTGTGGACGGCCTCGTGCGCGGCCTTCGGGAAGGAGGGCATCCCGACGAAAGTCCCACCGCTCATGCGCTCGGCTCCTCTCCGCTGGTGTGGTTCATGACAGCGGCTCCTCCTCCGTGCTCGCCAGGATCTCCGCGATGTGCACCGGACGCATGTCCGTCCTGAGCCGGGTCATGGTGCCGCCGATGTGCATGAGGCAGGAGTTGTCGGCGGCGCACAACACGTCGGCGCCCGTCGACTCGGCGTTGCGCACCTTGTCGGCACCCATCGCCGCCGATACATCGGAGTTCTTGACGGCGAACGTGCCTCCGAAGCCACAGCACTCGTCCGCGCCGGGCAGCTCCTTCAGCTCAAGTCCCTTGACGGACTGGAGCAGTCGGCGCGGCCGGTCGCCGAGCCCGAGACTCCGCAGCCCGTGACAGGTGGGGTGGTACGTGACGGTGTGCGGGTAGTACGCGCCCACGTCCGTCACCCCGAGCACGTCCACCAGGAACTCCGTGAGCTCGTAGGTCTTCGGCACGACCGGCGCGAGTGTGGCCGCCAGGGTGTCCCCGCGGCCCTCGGCTCGGGCCCGCTCGCCCATCCGCGGATACAGCTCCCGCACCATCGCGCCGCACGACCCGGACGGCGTCACGATCGCTTCGTACCCACCGAATACATCGGAGAAATGCCGGGCCATCGGCTCGGCCTGGTGACGGTACCCGGTGTTGTAGTGCGCCTGCCCGCAGCACGTCTGCGCCATCGGGAAGTCGACCTCCACGCCCAGCCTGGTCAGCAGTTTCACCACGGCACGGCCGGTGTCAGGGTAGAGCGTGTCGTTGACACAGGTCAGGAACAGAGCGACACGCATCGCGGCTCCCTTGGGATCGATCATCGGATGAGTGCACGGTACGCTGCGCTGGCTTCGGTGGGAAAGAGGTTGCCCTTCGCGTGGGGTGCCGTTTCCTGGCCGCCGTGCCTGGAAGCGGTGTTCGGGGCTGCGGGTTGTTGGTGGCTGGGCGCGCAGTTCCCCGCGCCCCTTTGGGGCGCGTCATCGCTCGGCCAGCCTGGCCTCGGCCGCCTGCCATGTTGTTGTGGAGGTTCGTGGCTCGTAGCGGGTCAACTGCTGGGTACGGGCGAGCAGTTCGCGCATCGAGGTGCGGTCGGTGACCAGGCCGTGGGTGCGGGCCTGTACGAGCACGTTGCCCAGGGCTGCCGCTTCCGCCGGGCCCGCCACCACCGGGAGGCCGCAGGCGTCGGCGGTCAGTTGGCACAGCAGGGCGTTGCGGGTGCCGCCGCCGACGATGTGGACGACGTCGACCGGGTGGTCGGCCAGTTCCTGGGCCTGGTTGATAGCCCGGCGGTGGGCGAGGGCGAGCGAGTCGAGGATGCAGCGTGTGATCTCTGCGGGCGACTCGGGGACGGGCTGCCCCGACTCCCGGCACGCGTCGGCGATCCGGGCCAGCATTCGCCCCGGAGCCAGGAAGGCGGCGTCCCCCGCGTCCACGACGGACCGCAGCGCCGGTACCTCGGCGGCGGCCGACAGAAGGTCTCCCAGGTCGGGGTCCCCCCATTCCCGTACGCACTCCTGGAGCAGCCAGAGCCCCATGATGTTCCGCAGATAGCGGACCGTGCCGTCCAGGCCCAGCTCGTTGGTGAAGTTGGCCGCGCGGCTCGCCTCGGTGAGGACCGGGGCCTCCAGCTCAAGGCCCGCCAGGGACCAGGTGCCGGTGCAGATGTACGCGAAGCGCTCGCCGCCCACGGCCGGAACCGCGGCCACCGCGGAGGCGGTGTCGTGCGAGCCGACCGCCGTCACCGGCACCGGACCGGTCAGCCCGGTCTCGTCCAGCACGCTCTGCCTGAGGAGCCCCGCCGGATCCCCGGGCTGCCGCAGGGGCGCGAACAGCCCCAGGTCGACACCGAGGCGCTCCGCGACGTCGTACGACCAGTCGCGGGTCCGTGGGTCGATCAGCTGGGTCGTGGAGGCGTTGGTGAGCTCCGTGCCCAGCACGCCCGTGAGCCAGTACGCCAGCAGGTCGGGGATGAGCAACAGGCGGCTCGCGTGGGCCAGTTGGGACGACGAGCGGGCGGCCACCAGCTGGTACAGGGTGTTGAAGGGTGCGTACTGGAGCCCGGTCGCCCCGTACAGCTCGGCGGCGGGCACGGTGGCCCACACCTTCTCCGCGATCCCCTGGGTGCGGGTGTCGCGGTAGTGCACCGGGTTGCCGAGGAGCGCCCCGTCGGCGTCGAGCAGGCCGTAGTCCACGGCCCAGCTGTCGATGCCGACGGAGTCGACCTGCCCTGCCGCGCGCAGCCCGTCGAGGACGCCCGCGTACAGCGCGAGGATGTTCCAGCGCAGCCCCTCGGGCGTCCGCACCGGCCGGTTCGGGAAGCGGTGAGCCTCCGTCAGCTCCAGCGAGCCGGGGCCCACGCGGCCGACCATGACGCGCCCGCTGGACGCGCCGAGGTCGACCGCGGCGTACGACTTCACAGCCGCCTCCTGAGGTTCACTGTCGCTTCCTGGGTCACGTTCGTCACCGGAGGAACGCGGCGGCGACACCGGCGTCGACCGGGACGTGCAGACCGGTGGTGTGCGTGAGGTCGCCGCCCGTCAGGGCGAAGACGGCGTTGGCGACGTGCTCGGGCAGCACCTCGCGCTTGAGGATGGTCCGCTGGGCGTAGAACTCGCCGAGCTTCTCCTCCTCGATGCCGTACGTGGCCGCGCGCTGAGCGCCCCAGCCGCCCGCGAAGATCCCGGAGCCGCGCACGACCCCGTCGGGGTTGATGCCGTTGACCCGGATCCCGTGCTCGCCCAACTCGGCGGCCAGCAGCCGCACTTGATGGGCCTGGTCGGCCTTGGTGGCGGAGTACGCGATGTTGTTCGGACCGGCGAAGACGGCGTTCTTGGACGCGATGTAGATGACGTCTCCGCCGAGCCCCTGCGCGATCATCACCCGGGCCGCCTCGCGCGAGACGAGGAAGGAGCCGCGGGCCATGATGTCGTGCTGGAGGTCCCAGTCCTTCGCCGTGGTCTCCAGGAGCGGCTTGGAGATGGAGATACCGGCGTTGTTCACGACCAGGTCGACACCGCCGAAGGCGAGCACCGCCGCCTTGAAGGCCTCGGCGATCTGCTCCTCGGAGGTTACGTCCACGGTGACGGCGACGGCCTTGTCGGGCCCGCCCAGCGCGGTGGCGACCTCGGCCGCGTTCTCCGCGTTCAGGTCCGCGATCACGACACACGCGCCCTCGGCCACCAGCCGCTCGGCGATCGCCTTGCCGATACCGCTGCCCGCACCCGTCACCAGCGCCACCCGCGTGGCGAGCGGCTTGGGCTTCGGCATCCGCTGGAGCTTGGCCTCCTCAAGAGCCCAGTACTCGATGCGGAACTTCTCCGACTCCTCGATCGGCGCGTACGTAGAGACGGCCTCGGCCCCGCGCATCACGTTGATCGCGTTGACGTAGAACTCGCCGGCCACGCGCGCGGTCTGCTTGTCCTTGCCGAAGCTGAACATGCCGACCCCGGGAATCAGCACGATCGCCGGGTCGGCGCCGCGCATCGCAGGGGAGTCGGGCAGGGCATGCCGCTGGTAGTAGGCGGCGTACTCCTCGCGGTACTCGGCGTGCAGTTCCTTGAGCCGCGCGATCGCCTCGCCCAGTTCGGCGGCCGGCGGCAGATCGAGGACGAGCGGCCTGACCTTCGTACGGAGGAAGTGGTCCGGGCAGGAGGTGCCGAGCGCGGCGAGCCGCGGGTGCTCGGCGCTCGCGAGGAAGTCGAGCACGACCTCGGAGTCGGTGAAGTGACCGACCTGCGGACGGTCCTGCGAGGCCAGCGACCGGATCACGGGCGCGAGAGCGGCGGCCCGCTCCCGGCGCTCGACGCCGCCGAGAGCCGCGTACCCCTCGACGACCGGCCCGAAGGGCTCGTCCTTCCCGCGCTCGGCGAGGAACGTCTCGGCGGTACGGATGATGTGCAGCGAGTTCCGCTCGCACTCCTCGGCCGTGTCGCCCCAGGCGGTGATGCCGTGCCCGCCGAGGACGCAGCCGACGGCCTGCGGATTCGCCTCCTTCACGGCGGCGATGTCCAGACCGAGCTGGAACCCGGGCCGGCGCCACGGCACCCACACCACGCTGTCCCCGAAGCACTCGGCGGTCAGCTTCTCCCCGTCGGCCGCACAGGCGAGCGCGATCCCGGAGTCGGGATGCAGATGATCCACATGCGCCGCGTCCACCAGCCCGTGCATGGCCGTGTCGATCGACGGAGCCGCCCCACCCTTCCCGTGCAGGCAGTAGTCGAACGCGGCCACCATCTCGTCCTCGCGCTCGACCCCCGGATACACGTCCTTCAGCGCCAGCAGCCGATCGATCCGCAACACCGCGAGCCCGGATTCGGTGAGGGTCCCCAGATCGCCCCCCGACCCCTTGACCCACATCAACTCCACATCACCCCCGGTCACAGGATCGGTGTCGATGCCCTTCGCGGACGTGTTCCCGCCCGCATAGTTCGTGTTCCGCGGATCAGAACCAAGCCGATTGGACCGACCAAGCAGAGCAGCGGCTTCGGAATGGGGTGCCATGTTCCTAGTCCTTAGAAGAGTGTGTACGTGTGGCTTGTGCCCCGTAGGGGCGCGGGGAACTGCGCGATCAGCCGAACTCAACCCGCGGTCCGCCACTGACCTGTAGTCCTACGGCGACTGGACCGGTCAAGCCCAGCGCAGCGGCTACGCCCCCCAACCGGCCTGCTGCCCACCAACCCGCTCCGCAGCGATCTTCTGCTGCCAGCCGGAGGCGTGATACGCCGCCATGGGGTCGGGGTCCAACCCCAGCTCCTCACGAACCTCCCCCACCAACGGCCGCACATCCGTGTTGTACGCGTCCATGACGACAGCGTTCGCAGCCAGCACATCCCCCGACCGCTGGGCGGCAACGAGCGCCTCGCGGTCCACCAGGAGCGCCTTCGCCGTGGCCTCCTGCACATTCATCACGGAACGAATGATGGCCGGGATCTTCGCCTCGATGTTGTGGCACTGGTCGAGCATGAACGCCACATCCGGGCTGAACCCGCCCCCGCGAATCACCTCGTACATGATCCGGAACAACTGGAACGGATCGGCGGCCCCGACCATCAGGTCGTCATCGGCGTAGAACCGCGAGTTGAAGTCGAACGCCCCGAGCTTCCCCTCGCGCAGCAGCGTCGCGACGATGAACTCGATGTTGGTCCCGGGAGCGTGGTGCCCGGTGTCGACGACGACCTGGGCCTTGGGCCCGAGCTTCAGACAGTGGGCGTACGCCGTACCCCAGTCCGGCACGTCCGTCGTATAGAAGGCGGGCTCGAAGAACTTGTACTCCAGCAGCATCCGCTGGTCGTCACCGAGCCGCTCGTACACCCGGGCGAGCCCCTCGGCGAGCCGGTCCTGGCGCTCGCGGATGTCGTCCTGGCCGGGATAGTTCGTACCGTCCGCGAACCACAGCTTCAGGTCCTTCGAACCCGTGGCGTCCATGATGTCGACGCATTCGAGCAGGTGGTCGAGAGCCTTGCGGCGCACCGCCGCGTCCGGGTGGCAGATACTGCCCAGCTTGTAGTCGTCGTCCTGGAAGGTGTTGGAGTTGATCGCGCCGAGCTTCAGGCCGCGCTCCTCGGCGTGCTTTGCGAGCGCCGCGTAGTCCTCGACCCTGTCCCAAGGGATGTGCAGCGCCACGGTCGGCGCGGTGCCCGTGAACTCGTGCACCTTCGCGGCGTCGTCCAGCTTTTCGAAAGGATCGCGCGGGACTCCGGGCTGCGCGAACACCTTGAAGCGGGTTCCCGAGTTCCCGTACGCCCATGACGGCGTCTCTACTGCCTGGGTCTTGAGGGCGGCCTTCACCGCGGCAAGCTCGGTCACTTCAGGGCTCCTGTGACTTCGGTTGTGACATCGGGTCCGAACGGCTTCAGCGCGACTTCCGCACGACGTGCAGTGCGAGGTTCAGTCTGAAACGATTCAGAACGCTGAAGCTATGAGCAGCCCGAAAGGCTGTCAACCCCTCCGACGAATACGTCTCTCCGTGACTCGGTTGTGACCTCTGGCTATCGAAAATTTCGGCCTGTACCCATTGACGTGACCTGGGCTACATGTCTAACGTCCCGGCAACCTAGTTGAAACCTTTCACGACGTCGTGAGGCCGCATCGCCCGCGTCGTTGAGGAGCCCTCATGACCCACCGGTCCGACGCGGGTCCGGCCCCCGTGCTGGCACTGAAGGACATCTCGAAGTCCTTCGGCGCCGTACGCGCCCTGCGGGACGTGTCCCTCGAACTCTTCCCCGGCGAAGTCCACGCACTCGCCGGAGAGAACGGCGCGGGCAAGTCGACCCTCATCAAGACGCTCGCCGGCGTGCACCGACCGGACGCCGGTCAGGTGCTCCTGGACGGCGAGCCCACCGTCTTCCACGGTCCCGCCGACGCCCGGGACGCGGGCATCGCGGTGATCTACCAGGAGCCCACGCTCTTCCCCGACCTGTCGATCGCCGAGAACATCTTCATGGGCCGTCAGCCGCGGCGCGCGCTCGGCCGGATCGACCACAAGGCCACACACGCGTCGACCCTGGCCCTGATGAAGCGCCTCGGCGTCGAGCTCGACCCCGACCGTCCGGCGCGCGGCCTGTCCATCGCCGACCAGCAGATCGTCGAGATCGCCAAGGCGCTCTCCTTCGACGCCCGCGTCCTGATCATGGACGAGCCGACCGCCGCCCTCACCGGCAGCGAGGTGGCCCGTCTGTTCGGAGTCGTGCGCACCCTGCGCGAACAGGGCTCGGCCGTGCTGTTCATCTCGCACCGACTGGAGGAGATCTTCCGGATCTGCCAACAGGTGACGACCCTTCGCGACGGCGCCCTGATCTCCAGCGAGCCGATCGACGGCATGACCGAGGACGACCTCGTACGCCGCATGGTCGGCCGCGATCTCGACGAGCTCTACCCCAAGCAGGACGTCAGGGCGGGCGAAGTCGCCCTGAGCGTACGGCGGCTGACCCGCGAGGGCGTCTTCACCGATGTCTCCTTCGACGTCCGCCGCGGCGAGATCGTCGGCCTCGCCGGACTCGTCGGCGCCGGGCGTACGGAGGTCGCCCGGGCCGTCTTCGGCGTCGACCGCTGGGACGCCGGAGAGGTCGAGATCGACGGCAGGAAGCTGAGGAACGGCGCGCCCTCCACGGCCATGGCCGCCGGGCTCGCCCTCGTCCCCGAGGACCGCCGCGCCCAGGGCCTGGTGATGGACATGTCCATCGAGCGCAACATCGGCCTCACCGGACTGCGTACGACCGTCAAGGCCGGCCTGATGGACCCGCGCGCCGAGCGCAGCCGCTCCCTCGACTGGGCCGTCAAGCTCCAGGTCAAGTACGCGCGGATCGCCGACACCGTCAACACTCTGTCGGGCGGCAACCAGCAGAAGGTCGTCCTCGCCAAGTGGCTCGCCACCGGCCCCAAGGTGCTGATCGTCGACGAGCCGACCCGCGGCATCGACGTCGGTACGAAGGCCGAAGTGCACCGGCTGCTCAGCCAGTTGGCCGCCGACGGGGTCGCCGTCCTGATGATCTCCTCCGACCTGCCCGAGATTCTCGGCATGGCCGACCGGGTCCTCGTGATGCACGAGGGCCGGCTCACCGCCGAGATCCCACGCTCCGACGCCACCGAGGAAACCGTGATGGCCGCAGCCACCGGGAGGGCAGCCGCGTGACGGTCACCGCTCCCAAGCCCACCCCCGCCACCGAGGTGCCCAAGTCCAGCGGCACCCGGCTGGTGGACCGCGTCTTCAAGATGCGCGAACTCGCCATCCTGGTCGTCTTCCTGGTGATGATCGTCATCACCCAGATCGGCAACAGCGACTTCCTGTCCGAGCAGGGCATCAAGGACCTCCTGCTGAACGCGACCATCCTCGTACTGGTCGCCACCGGCCAGTCGTTGGTCGTCATCACCCGCAACGTCGACCTGTCGGTCGGCTCGACGCTCGGCATCAGCGCCTTCGCGGCGGGCACCTACCTCCAGGGCGGCGGCAACTCCGTCGTCGCCGTGGCCCTCGCGGTCCTGCTCGGCATCGGCTGCGGACTCGTCAACGGACTGCTCGTCAGCCTCGGCCAGGTGCCCGCGCTCGTCGTCACCCTCGGCACGCTCTACATCATCCGGGGCATCGACTCCATCTGGGTCGGCTCCCGGCAGATCACCGCGGCCGGCCTGCCCGACGGATTCATCGACTTCGGCTCCGGCGGCCTCTCCGCCGTGCCGTGGCTGGCGATGATCGCGCTGGCGGTGCTGATCGCGACGGCGTACTACCTGAAGCACTTCGGCAGCGGCCGCGAGCTGTACGCGCTCGGCTCCAACCCGGAGGCCGCCCGCCTCGCAGGCATCCCCGTACGCAAGCGGATCCTGGCCGCCTACACCTTCTGCGGAGCCCTCGCTGGACTCGCGGGCGCGCTGTATCTCGCCCGGTTCGGCAACGTCGACTCCGGCACCGGCAACGGCTACGAACTCACCGTCGTCAGCGCGGTGGTGGTCGGCGGCGTCGTCTTCACCGGCGGCTCCGGCAGCGTCTACGGGGCGGCCCTCGGCGCGCTGCTCCTGACCTCAATCAACAGCGTGCTGCCCGCCCTCGGTGTCAGCTCGGTCTGGGTGCTCGCCATCAACGGCATCCTGCTCATCCTCGCCATCGCGGTCGACCGGATCGTCGCCCTGCGCGTGGCGACCGCCCTGAAGAAGAGGAACGCCCGCCATGGCTGACTCCGCTCTCGCGCGCGCCGTCCGCTGGGACACGGTCGTCGGCGCCCTCCTGATCGTCGTCCTGCTGCTGTCCTTCACCACCGTGGACGGCTTCGGCAACGCCCTCAACCTGTCGTTCCTGATCGGCAACACGCTGCCCATCGCGCTGATCGCCCTGCCGATGACCCTGCTCGTGGTCTCCGGCGAGATCGATCTGTCGGTCGCCTCCACGGCCGGTCTGTCCGGCGCGGTGATGGGCGCCCTGTGGAACCAGGGCATGACCATCGAGACGATCATCCCGATCTGTCTGCTCCTCGGCGTGGTGTGCGGGCTGATCAACGGTCTGCTGGTGACACGGCTCGGACTGCCGTCCCTCGCCGTCACCATCGGCACCCTCGCCGCCTACCGGGGCATCGCGCAGATCGTCCTCGGCTCGGACGCGGTGACCGACTTCCCCACCCAGTACCTGGACTTCGCGTCCGGACGCATCGGCGACACCTTCATCCCGTACGCGTTCCTGCCCTTCCTCGTGCTGCTCGCGATCGCCGTGGTCGCGCTGCACGCCACGCCGTTCGGGCGCTCGCTGTTCGCGATCGGTGCCAGTGAGGAGGCCGCGCGGTTCGCCGGCATCCGCGTCAAGCGGCAGAAGCTGATCCTGTTCACCCTGACCGGGCTCATGGCCTCGCTGACCGGCATCTTCTGGGCACTGCACTACGCCAGCGCCCGCTACGACAACGCCACCGGGCTCGAACTCTCCGTCGTGGCGGCCGTGTTGCTGGGCGGGATCGACTTCGACGGAGGCAAGGGCACGCTTGGCGGCGCTGTCGCCGGGGTGTTCTTGCTCGGGGCGCTGCAGAACGTGATGAGTCTGCAGGACGTTTCGGCTCAGTCGCAGATCGTTGTCACCGGTGTGCTGCTGGTGCTGTCCGTGCTTGGACCGCGGGTTGCGCGGCAGATCTCCATTGCGAGGGCGCAAAGGCTGACGTTGTAGCGCCGTTTGAATGCTGCGGGTCCGTTGTGGCTGGTCGCGCAGTTCCCCGCGCCCCTAAAAGGGGCGAACCGTACTCCTCCTCAGTAAAGGACCTCGCCATGCGCAAGTCATCCATCCGCCGAGCCTGTGCGGTTCTCGCTGCCACCACATCCCTGGCCCTGGCTCTCACCGCCTGCGGCGGCGGTACCTCCAAGGACGATGTCAAGGAAGAGGGGGCCTCGAATGCCGCGGCCGGCAAGGCCGACCCGAACGCGGCCACCAAGAAGGGGCTGACCGTCGGCTTCCTGCCGAAGGCGGTCAACAACCCGTACTTCACCACCGCGGACAAGGGCGGCGAGAAGGCCCTCACCGAACTGGGCTCGAAGTACAAGGAGGTCGGCACCAGCAGCGCCACGGACACCTCGGGGCAGGTGAGTTACGTCAACACGCTCACCCAGCAGCAGGTCGACGCGATGGCCGTCTCGGCGCAGGACCCGGGCGCCCTGTGCACCGCGCTCAAGCAGGCCATGAAGAACGGCGTCAAGGTCGTCACGTACGACTCCGACACCAAGGCCGACTGCCGCAACGCGTTCGTCTCGCAGGCCAGCGCCGAGGCCCTCGGCCGCACCGAGGTCCAGCTCCTCGCCGAGCAGATCGGCTACAAGGGCGAGATCGCGATCCTGTCCGCCGCGCAGACCGCGACGAACCAGAACACCTGGATCGAGTTCATGAAGGACGAGCTCAGGGACCCCAAGTACAAGGACATGAAGCTGGTCAAGGTCGCGTACGGCAACGACGACGCCCAGCAGTCCTTCCAGCAGACCCAGGGCCTGCTCCAGGAGAACCCGAAGCTGGCCGGGATCATCTCCCCGACCACCGTCGGCATCAAGGCGGCCGCCCAGTACCTGTCCGGCTCGAAGTACAAGGGCAAGGTCAAGCTCACCGGCCTCGGCACCCCGAACGACATGCGCAAGTACGTGAAGAACGGCACCGTCGAGGCCTTCGAGCTGTGGGACCCGGCGAAGCTCGGCGAGCTGGCCGCGCGTACCGCCGTGGCGCTGTCGTCCGGTCAGATCACCGGCAAGGAGGGCGAGACCTTCAAGGCCGGCGACATGGGCACCTTCACCATCGGCAAGGACGGCGTGATCGACCTCGGCAAGCCGACCGTGTTCGACAAGAAGAACATCGACCAGTTCGACTTCTGATCCCCCGTCCCCCCACCGGGAGTTGCCCTTCATGCAGCGCGTATGTTTCCTGCTCAAGGTCCGCGAGGACCGGCTCGACGAGTACCGCGAGCGGCATGCCGCCGTGTGGCCCGAGATGCTCGAAGCGCTCTCGGCCACGGGCTGGCACAACTACTCGCTCTTCCTTCGTGAAGACGGCCTGCTGGTCGGCTACTTGGAGACCGAGGACTTCGCGGCCGCGCAGGCAGGCATGGAGGCCGCCGAGGTCAACGCCCGTTGGCAGGCCGAGATGGCGCCGTTCTTCGAATCGCTGGACGGCGCCAGGCCCGACGAGGCCATGAAGCCCCTCACCGAGGTGTTCCACCTCGCCTGACCCACCGTGCTTCTCCCCGCTCACCCGGCTCACTCAGGTCACCCAACTCACCCCGCTCTTCCCCTCGCTCGTTCACCTCCTCCCCACGCGATCAGGAGCCCCGAACATGAAGAGACGCACCCTGCTGGCGACCGCCCTGCTCGGCAGCGTGGCGGCCCCCGGCATCGCCGGTACCGCCCGGGCCGCCGACCCCGGACCCTCGGTCACCCAGACCGGCAACACCACCCTCGACGCCCAGGCCATCTTCTTCGTCTCCTTCAACGGCCTCGTCAACAACAACTCGTTCCAGAAGAACGGGCTGCTGACCTACAAGGGCTACCAGTACGCCGTCTGGTACACCGCCGACCGCAACGCCGTCGTCGGCCGCCGCGTCCTCGGCGGGAGCACCTGGTCCACGGTCAAGGTCGGCCACACCCTGCGGTACAACGACTCCCACAACGTCATCTCGATGGGCGTCTCCAAGGTCGACGGCCGCCTCCACCTCAACATGGACTCCCACAGCGACGGCTTCACCTACGTGAAGTCGGTGGCCGGGCTGATGGACAACCCCGCCGGGCTGAGCTGGACCGCGAGCCGCTTCGGGGCACCGCAGTCCACCCTCGACGGACTCGCGCTCACCTCGCAGTTCACGTACCCGCAGTTCATCTCCACGCCCGACGGAAAGCTCCAGCTGAGCTACCGGGTCGCGGTCTCCGGCAACGGCCGCAACGCCCTCGCCGAGTACGACGGCACGTCCTGGACCGGCCTCGGCGAGTGGACCAGCTCCACCGGCACGTACACCAGCGAGCACGGCACCAGCACCGTACGGAACATGTACCTGCACGGCATCGACTACGACAGGAACGGCCGGCTGCACTCCTTCTTCACCTGGCGCGAGCAGAACGGCGCAGTGATGTGCAACGGCGGCGGCCTCACCAACCACGACACGGGCTATGTCTACTCGGACGACCGCGGCCGCACCTGGCGCAACAACGCGGGCACGGTGGTCGGCACCACGGGCGGCTCCGACAAGGTCGCCGTCACCGACGGCGGACTGGTGATCGACGCGATCAACCCGGACCACTCCCTGATGAACCAGGAGAGCCAGTTCACCGACTCGGCGGGCCGGCCGCACGCGATCATCAGCTACGTGCCGGGCCGCTTCGGCCAGTGCACCACCAACTACGTCGCCGACCGGACGGCCAACGGCCGCGCCTTCCACGTCCGCAAGACGTCCACCGGCACCTGGCGCAAGACCGAGATCCCGGTCCCGCTGAACTCCAGCCAGCGAACCAAGCTGATCCTCGACAAGTACGACAACGCGTACGCGATCCTGCCCTTCGGACGGATCGCCGCCGCGTCGGCCGCCTCCGGGCACACGGACTGGACGACACTGTTCGACGGCAGCGGCCTCAACGCCTTCGGCGAGGTCGTGGTCGACGAGACCCGGATCGCCCAGGACGGCGTGCTGTCGTTCCTCTACCAGGTGAAGTCCAGCGGTACGACGCCCTCGGCGCTCCATGTCGTGGACTTCAAGCTGCCCGCATGACGGAGTCCGTTCCAGGTGGTCACGCAGGTAATGTGACTGCGTGCCCACCACTCCCCGTTCCCCGGAGGTAACCGCCTGATGGCCCAGTCGGTGGGTATCAAGGACGTCGCACGAGTCGCCGGAGTCTCCGTCGGCACGGTCTCGAACGTCATCAACCGCCCGGACACGGTCGCCTCCGAGACCCGGGCCCGCGTGCTCTCCGCCATCGACCGGCTCGGTTACGTCCGCAGCGAGTCGGCGCGGCAACTGCGCGCCGGACGCAGCCGGATCATGGGCCTCCTCGTCCTCGACATGGGCAACCCCTTCTTCGTGGACGTGGCACGCGGCGCCGAGCGCGCCGCCCGCGAGGCCGGGCTCGGAGTGATGGTCTGCAACACCGCGCAGAGCGCCGGCGAGGAGGCCGACTACCTCTCCCTCTTCGCCGAGCAGCGCGTACGGGGCGTCCTGCTGACCCCCGCCGATGCCACCGGGCGCAACATAGAGGCGTTCCGCCGCCACGGCATCCCCTTCGTGCTCGTCGACCGCGTCGCCGAGGGAACCACCGAGTGCTCGGTGTCGGTCGACGACGTGGCAGGCGGTGCCCTGGCCGTACGGCACCTGATCGACGCGGGCCACCGCTCCATCGCGTACGTGAGCGGGCCGCCCGGACTGAACCAGGTCCGGGACCGCCGTACGGGCGCCCTGAACGCGCTGGGCGAGGCGGGGCTCGGCCCGGAGAACCTGCGCGAGCTGCCCACCGAGCGGCTCGACGTGGCCGCGGGCCGCGACGCCGGCGCCCGCCTCCTCGGCCTCGGCGACCGCCCGACCGCCGTGTTCTGCGCCAACGACCTGCTCGCCCTCGGCGTCCTGCAAGCGATGTTCGCGGCCGGCGTCAGCGTCCCGGACGACCTCGCGATCGTCGGCTACGACGACATCGAGTTCGCGGCCGCCGCCGCCGTCCCGCTGACCTCCGTACGACAGCCCGCCGTGACGATGGGCGCGCTCGCCGCCTCGCTGCTCCTGGAGGAGACCGAGGCCGAGACGGCACCCACCCCGCACGAGCACCAGCGCGTGGTGCTCCAGCCGGAGCTGGTGGTGCGGCGCTCCAGCCTCCCGCCGCGCTGAGCGGTTGTTCAGTACGTTTGTGCTGCCCGGCCTGATCGGCCGGTCAGTACGACTTTCTTGATCCCCGGGCTCGGCTCGCCGGAGAACTTGTGCTGAACTGGTTCGCGGTCAGGAATCCGTCCGTCTCGGGAGCCCCTTTTGAGCGCCAGTTACCGTCAGCCCGGTGTCGTCCTCAGTGACCGCCGCTTCACCGTGCCCCTCGATCACGACAACCCCTCCGGGGAGACGATCGAGCTGTACGCCCGTGAAGTGGCCGGCAGCGACAAGGCGGACCAGGACCTGCCCTGGCTGGTGTATCTCCAGGGTGGCCCGGGGTTCGGGGCGAATCGTTTCGTCGGCAAGCAGGCCTGGCTCGGGCGCGCACTGGAGGACTACCGCGTCCTGCTGCTCGACCAGCGCGGCACCGGCAGCTCCACGCCCGCCAACCGGCAGACCCTCCCGCTGCGCGGCGGCCCCCGCGAACAGGCCGACTACCTCGCGCTGTTCCGCGCCGACTCCATCGTCCGCGACTGCGAAGCGATCCGCCCGGCCGTCACCGGCGGCGCCCCCTGGGCCGTCCTCGGCCAGAGCTTCGGCGGCTTCTGCGCGACCCACTACCTCTCCACCGCGCCCGAGGGCCTCAGCACCGCCCTGATCGCCGGCGGCCTGCCCACCCTCGACGGCCACGCCGACGACGTCTACCGGGCCGCCTACCCGCGCATCGAGCGCAAGGTCGCCGCCCACTACGCGCGTTACCCCCAGGACGTCGAGCGGGCCCGGCGCATCGCCGAGCACCTCCTGCGGCACGAGCCCGTCCTGAACGGCGGCTACCGCCTCACCGTCGAGGCCTTCCAGTCCCTCGGCATCCTCCTCGGCGGCGGCGAGGGCAGCCACCGCCTGCACTACCTCCTGGAGAACGCCTTCGTCCGCACCGCACAGGGCCCGGCCCTCTCCGACGCCTTCCAGGAGGACGTCCAGTCCCTCCTCTCGTACGCCGGCCACCCGCTGTACGCACTCGTCCACGAGGCCTGCTACGCCCAGGGCGACCGCCCCACCGCATGGTCCGCCGAGCGGGTCCGCGCCGACTTCCCGCAGTTCGACGCCGCCAAGACCCTCGCGGGCGACGGCCCGGTCCTCTTCACCGGCGAGTCCGTCCACCCCTGGACCTTCGAGTGCGACCCGGCCCTGCGCCCCCTCCGCGAAACGGCAGACCTCCTCGCCGAACGCACCGACTGGCCCTCGCTGTACGACCCCGACCGCCTCGCCGCCAACGAGGTCCCCGTCGCCGCGGCCGTCTACCACGACGACATGTACGTCGACACCGACCACGCCCTGGCCACGGCCCGCACGATCCGCGGCCTGCGCACCTACGTGACGAACGAGTTCGAACACGACGGCGTCAGGGCGGGCGGCCCACGAGTCCTGGACCGCCTGATCGACCTGGCACGAGACGAGACCTGACACCGGCGCGCCTCGCCGTTCGAGGGCGCGCGGCCTCTTGTTCCTTTAGGGGCGCGGGGAACTGCGCACCCAGCCACATGCGACCCGCAGAATCCAGATGACAATGCCGACGAAACGCCTATTCTGCGACCATGACCGTCTCTGCGAACGACCAACTCAAGCCCATGCCCGAGGACTGGAAGCGGGCCCTGGCGGTGGTGGCCCACCCGGACGACCTGGAATACGGCTGCTCCGCGGCGATCGCGTCGTGGACGGACGGCGGCCGCGAGATCGCCTACGTCCTCGCCACGCGAGGCGAGGCGGGGATCGACACCCTGGCGCCGGAGAAATGCGGCCCGCTGCGCGAGCAGGAGCAGCGGGCCAGCGCCGCCGTCGTGGGCGTCACCGAGGTGGAGTTCCTGGACCACAAGGACGGCGTCGTCGAATACGGCACCGCCCTCAGGCGGGACATCGCCGCCGCGATCCGCAGGCACCGCCCCGAGTTGGTGATCACCCTCAACCACCGCGACACCTGGGGCGGGGTCGCCTGGAACACGCCCGACCATGTCGCCGTGGGCCGGGCCACCCTGGACGCGGCCGGGGACGCCGGCAACCGCTGGATCTTCCCGGATGTGGGCCTGGAGCCCTGGAACGGAGTGCGCTGGGTCGCCGTGGCGGGCTCCAGCACCCCCACCCACGCCGTGGACGCGACCCCGGGCATGGAGCGTGCGGTGCTCTCCCTGCTCGAACACCGCACCTACATCGAGGTGTTGACGGACGAGGACCCCGAGACGTACGTACGTTCCTTCCTCACCGGCTACGCGCAGACGACCGGCGAACGCTTCGGCGGGAAGCCCGCGGTCGCCTTCGAGCTCTTCGGCCGATGAATGGGGCCCACGATCCGTCCGTCCGGCAGGAGTTCGCCGGTGTCGTCGAAGACGATGGTGCCGTTGCACAGCAGGTTCCAGCCCTGTTCCGGGTGGGCGGACACGATGACCGCGTCGTGGTGGTCGGGGCTGTCAGCGGTGGGGCACGTGGGCCAGTGGGTGCACATGACGTCTCTCCGGGGTCTGTGAAGGGGCTCTTTCCTCCGTGGTAGCGGAGTTTGTTTTCAGCTGTATTAGAGACACCTCAGGCGCCGAAAACTCATCGGTGAGTTCGTTGCCCGCAAGGGAGTTGGATGTCCGGGAGGGGGGCTGGACGCCCGGGAGGCCGAACGGCCTTCCGGTCTCCGGTGATCGATACGAGCCCGCGCTGCGTAGGGTGGAGGACATGCAAGACGAAACCGGCACCGCGGCACCCGTCCCCACCGAACTGAAGGCGGACTGCGCCCAGTGCTTCGGGCTGTGCTGTGTGGCGCTGCCCTTCTCCGCCTCGGCGGACTTCGCGATCGACAAGGCGGCCGGAACCCCCTGCCGGAACCTCCGGACGGACAACCGCTGCGGCATCCACACGGAGTTGCGGCAGCGCGGCTTCAACGGCTGCACGGTCTACGACTGCTTCGGCGCCGGTCAGAAGGTCTCGCAGGTCACCTTTGGAGGAGCCGACTGGCGCTCGGGCTCCGGGGAGCGGGCCCGGCTCATGTTCGACGTGTTCCCGGTTGTACGACAGCTCCACGAGCTTCTCCGGTACCTCACCGAGGCGTTGGAACTGCCCGCCGCCCGCCCGATCCACCCCGAACTGCGCCGCGAGCTCGACAGGACCGAGGCGCTCACCCGCCGGGCCCCGGAGGAGCTCGCCGGGCTGGACGTGTCGTCGGTCCGCGAGGACGTCAACGTCCTCTTGCTGCGTGCCAGTGAGCTGGCGCGCGCCGGCCTCGGCCGGGGCAGGAAGAAGGAGCGCAGGGGCGCCGACCTCATGGGCGCCCGGCTCAAGGGCGCCGACCTGCGAGGCGCCAACCTCCGCGGCGCCTACCTCATCGCCGCCGACCTGACGGGCGCCGATCTGCGGAGCGCGGACCTGATCGGCGCCGACCTGCGCGACACCGATCTCACCGACGCCGACCTGACCGACGCGCTCTTCCTCACCCAGCCGCAGGTCAACGCCGCGAAGGGCAGCCCAGGCACCAGGCTCCCGGTGTCAGTCACCCGCCCCGGTCACTGGACACCGTGAAGCCGAGGACGCCTCCGACGCCGCCGAGGTCTCCGACACTGCCGGCATCTCCGGCCGCGCGGGAGCCGTGGGGGAGCGGCGGTCGAGGTGCAGCGTCAGCCCCTCCGGCATCAGCGTGAGCCGCTCGGCCACCCGCAGCCGGTACGCCGGATCCGGCCGCAGCTCGTAGCGGCGCAGCAGCAGCCCCAGCACCAGCGTCGCCTCGTGCAGCGCGAACTGCCGCCCGATGCACGCCCGCGCACCGGTGCCGAACGGCTTGAACGTGTGCGCGGCCCGGGCTCGTACGGCACCCGGCTCGAAGCGGTCGGGATCGAAGCCCTCCGCGTCCGCGCCCCACACGTCGGGGTCGCGGTGCAGCAGCGGGATCAGGACCAGGGCCCACGCGCCCCTGCGCATCGGATGGACACCGCCGAGGACCGTGTCCTCCTTGGCCTCGCGGGCGTAGGCCGGCGCCGTCGGCCACAGCCGCAGCGACTCGTCGAGCACCCGCCGTACGTACCGGAGCCTGGCGACCTGTTCGTAGGCGGGTTGTGGTGTGTCGCCCCAGACGCGGTCGACCTCCGCGCGGGCGCGGGCGGCGATGTCGGGGTGCTGTGCGAGGTAGTGGAGGGCGAAGGAGAGCGCGCCTGACGTGGTCTCGTGGCCCGCGATCAGGAAGGTGATGACCTGGCGGCGGATGTTCTCCGGGGTGAGGCGCTCGCCCGTCTCGGGGTGGGCCGTGTCCAGCATCCGGTCCAGTAGGTCGCCTTCCCCGGCAGGTCCGTTGATGCGGGCCTCGACCACGTCGTCGACCGTGCGGTTGAGGTACGCCACGTCGGCGTCGTTGCGGCGGGTGGCGGAGCGCATCAGCACCGGGGCCAGCGGTACGGGGACGACGTTGAGCCGCTGCGCGTACATCAGGGCGCCCACCATGGCCGTGACGAAGGGGTGCGGCCGGGCGCGCTCGAACGAGCCGAAGTCGTGGCCGAAGCCGGTGCGGGCGATCGTCTCCAGCGTCAGCTTGGTCATGTCGCCCGGCACGTCGACGGCCCGGCCCGCCGCCCGCTCGCCGTCCCAGCGGTCCGTCAGCCGGCCCGTCACCTCCAGCATCATCGCGTGGTAGCTCTCCATCGCGTCGCGGCTGAAGCCGGGCGCCAGCACGTCGTGCGCCAGCTGCCAGTTGGGCTCGTGGTTGTACGCGGTGAACAGGCCGTCCCCGGCGACCGGCCGGAGGTTGGCGACCCCCAGCCCCACGTGCTTGGCGAACCGCGACTCGTTCGCCATCTCGCCCGAGAGCTTCGCGCCCCACACGAAGACGATCTCCTTGCCGAACCCCTTGCGCCGGAAGATCGGCCCGAGCTGCCGTCCGAAGCGCAGCGAATCCTGCAGCGGGGTGCGGAGGTTGACGCCGACGACGTCACCGACCAACGGCACGCGGTGCGGCGGACGCGGGATGCGGTGCAGCTCGGGCCAGCCCAGCTCGGCACTGCGGAACCCCTTCGGCAGTGTGCTCCTCGTCGTCCCCGCCATCACGCCATCTCCCTTGTGCCGACTGCCGGTTGGGCTTGTTGTACGCGGATTCAACAGCGACTGCCAGTGTGATCCCGCTGTTGAACCGACGTCAAGTAAGGTGCGGACATGGCCGCCAACGAGGGGGAGCGCACACGCCGTCGGCTCAGCACCGAGGAGCGCCGGGAGCAGTTGCTCTCGGTCGGGGCGCGGCTGTTCTCGGAGAGCCCGTACGAGGACGTCTGGATCGAGCAGGTCGCCGAACTCGCGGGCGTCTCGCGCGGGTTGCTTTACCACTACTTCCCGACCAAACGGGACTTCTTCGCGGCCGTGGTGGAGCGCGAGAGCAAGCGGATGCTGCGGGTCACCGCGGCCGTGCCCGGTGTGCCGGTGCGTGAACAGATCGACGCCGGACTCGACACCTTCCTGGAGTACGTCCAGGCGCACGCGCACGGTTTCCGCGCTTTTCACCGGGCCGAGGCAGCGGGGGACCAGGCCGTGCGCAGGGTGTACCGCGAGACGCTCGCCGCTCAGCAGCGGCAGATCCTGGAGGCGCTCGCGGCGGACCCGGAGACCGCCTGGACCGAGGAGGACCTGCCGACCCTGCGGATCGCCGTGCGGGGCTGGCTCGCCTTCATGGCGGCGGCCTGTCTGGAGTGGCTCAAGGAGCCCGGTCTGTCCCGGGATCAGGTGCGCGATCTGTGCGCACGGGCGCTGTTGGGCGCCATCACTCCGTGAATTCACCGTCACCAAGGTGTGACGACCGGTGCCACGTGGTTGGCGTACACCCCGATCTTCGATAGGTTAGGCAAGGCTTACCTAAGGGAGGTTTGGGATGGGTGACCGTCACAGCTGGACGGCCGCGCCGGCCATGGCACAGCGTGCCCGCTCGGTGCTCGCCGCGGCATGGTCCTGCGCGGTGACCGCGGAGGGCGGTCGGGAGGAGTTCATCGGCGTGCACACCGTCGCCGAGGACGGCCGGGTGCTGCTGCACCTGCCGGACGACAGTACGCTCGCCGCGGCCGCGATCTGCGCGCCGCGCGGAGAGCCGTCCGCCGTCCTGGAGTTCGCCGACGTGGCGCCCGTCCCCGTACGGAACCGGATCCGCGCCAGGCTCTGGATGGCCGGCTGGTTCGCGCCCGAGGAAAGGCACTTGGCGTTCCACACCACACGCGCCGTGCTCCGCGAGCCCGGCGGGGCGGTCGTCGTCGACCTCGACGAGTTCGCCGTCGCCGAACCCGACCCGCTGGCCCTCGCGGAGGCGCAGCTGCTGACGCACCTCGCCGACGCCCACCCGGACGCGGTCGAGCGGCTGACCCGCCTCGTCGAACCGGACAGCCTGCACGGCGCCGTGCGCGTACAGCCGCTCGCCGTCGACCGGCACGGACTGACGCTGCGCATCGAGCGTGCGCGCGGCCACGGCGACGTACGGCTGCCCTTCCACCGGCCCGCCGACGACGTCGGACAGCTCACCGAACGCATGCACGTCCTGCTCACACAGGCGAGCAGCGCGAGCTGCCCGCGTGCGCTGCAGCGGCAGCGCACGGAGGGCGAAGGGTGAGGTGAACGCTCCGGCCGCGGGCCGGAGCCGGTTTCACCACTCGCCGTCCACGACGGGCTTGCCCGGCGCGTCTCCCAGCGGCTTGACCTGCTGGGGCGACGGCGGCTGCCACGGCGTGTGGTCGTCGCCGAGCCAGTCGCCGACCGGCTTGACCTCGCCGAGCGTGTCCGTGGGATCGAGGTCCGCGGCGTCCTGGTCGTAGTAGTCGAACCAGGGCAGTCCGGCCCGGGTGTAGGCCGCGCGGTCGACGGGCGACGCCGGGGGCGCCTCGCCCGTGATGCGGCGCCACTCGGGCGGCGTCACGAGGTGCACGAAGACACGGCCGGCCGCCGTGGTCGCCCAGTCCGGCAGCGGACGGTCGTCCTTGTAGACCTCCTGGCGCATCGAACCGCCGACGCCGAGACCCATCGCCGCCGCGGCCCGCGGCGCACCGCCCGCCGGCGCCGGAGCACCCCACTGGGGCGCGGAACCGGGCGCCATGGGCATCGCCGCGCCGTAGCCGGCCGCCTCGGCGCTCCTGCGGCGCTGCTCGGCCGCCTCCGCAAGCCTGCGCTGCTCCTCACGCCAGGCGTGCAACGCGGTGTCGTTCAGCGGGAACGACTGCAGCTGTACGCCGCCCCACACCTCCTCGCCCGTGACCTGGCCCTCGACCGTGGCGCCGAGACCCAGCGGGACCGCCACGAACTGTCGGACCGTGCCCTTCCCGGAGTTGATGCCGTCGAGCCACGGCTGCCGGGGCAGGACCACGTAGTTCTGCGGGTTCCGTGCCGGCCGAGGGCTCCACGGCTTGCCGGAGACCGCGCACACCTTCCCGACGCCCACCTGGAGAGCGGCCGGTTCCGACGTACCGCCGAAGCTCAGCCACATCGCCTCGCGCAGATACACCGGCAGCATCACCCCGCCGCGCGCCAGCCACTCGGCGGGCACCGTCTCCGGGTAGTCCTCCACGCGCCGCAGCGGGAACTCGCCGAGCCCCGGAGGCAGGGGATGCGTACCCGTCTCGGGCAGGCGCAGGGTGCGGATGAACCGGACCTGCACACCGCCCGCCAGCCGCAGTGAGTTCCCCTCGATCCGCACGGTGCCGTCGGCCATCCGTAACTCCCTCTGTCGTCATGCAGATATGTCGTTCTGCGATCGCCGGTGCGCGTGCGTCCCTCGTCGGGAGGGGCGTCGTGCGGCGATCGGCACGTCACGTAGTACGACGTGAGGGGGCGTTACGGTTCCGTCGGGCCGAGCGCAGCCGTCGGCGGAGGCGGTCAAGGCGGGGCATGCGCTCGCGCTGTTCCTGCGTGCAGCGGTCCAGCTCCTCCAGGAGCCGGCGCGAGCGGTGCTCCATGTCGAGTTCGTCGAGTATCCGGGTGACCTCGGTGAGGACGGCGCCGTGCAACTGCCACTGCCGGGCGTCCCGCTGGACCTCCTCCAGGAGGAGCTGGGCCAGCTTGTCGCGGGTGGCGGTCGCGGCGACGAGCTCGGAGGCGAGCCGGGACTCCGCCGACTCCGCGCTGCGACTGACATCCGTGGTGACCAGGACGGCGAAGCTGACCACGGCGTCACCGACCTCCGCCAGCAACTGCTCCAGGGTCGCCCCGATCTCCGCCTCGAACAGCGGCTCGGGCGCCCGCTCCTTGGCGAGGTCCGTGAGGGTGCGCGCGAGGACCCGCAGGACCACCGTGCAGATCTCCAGCGTGTCGAGGCCGGTGCGCAGCACGACCCGGTGCAGCAGTCCCTCCCGCACACGCGGATTGAGCCGCAGGCTGTCCTCGGCCTGTTGGAGGGCCGCGTCCACCTCGACGATGTCGTGGTCGAGCTCCCGTGCCTCGTGGAGCCGCGCCGCCGCGACCGCCACCGGCGTGCGCCCGGCGGCCTCCTCGCCGACGCGCAGCAGCAACTGCCGCATCCGGCGCGCCAGATCCTCGATGGACTGGCCGGCCGCGCCGACCCACACCGGGGGAGCGAACAGCAGATTGCAGCCGAACCCCACCAGCGCGCCGATCAGCGTCTCCAGGATCCGCGCCCAGGCCGTGTCGCCGACCCGGGTGACGCCGAGGACCAGCATGGCGCTGATCGCCACCTCGGGCACGAACTCGCTGACCCGCACGAGGTGCCCGACGGCCAGCGAGGCGAGGATGAGCAGCCCCAGACTCCACCAGGTCAGCCCCACGAGCGCGCTGAAGACGATGGCGACGAGGACGCCCGCCACCACGGAGTTGACGCGCCGTATGCCCGTCGTGAGGGTGGCGTAGAGCGTGACCTGGACGACGAGGAGCGCGGTCAGGGGAGCGGTGAGAGGAGCCGCCTCGGGACTGAACCGCAGCGCCACCACGTACGCGATCGTCGCGGCCGCCGCCGAGCGGACCGTCTGGACGATCACCGGCTCCTGGCGCCACTTCGCGACCCGGGCACTGCCCGCGGCCCACGCCTCACGTACATCTCGCATCCTTGGGCACTTCCCGTTCCACAGCCGCACCGAACTCGTCCAGACGGCGCAGCTCACCCGAGACGACGGCAAGGAGGCACAGGCCGAGCGGTCAGTCTGACACGGCCGGGAACGCGTTGACCACGGCCGTTCGTGTCCCGCAGGCGTCGCGCTCGGCGGCCGTCCCTGAGGAAAACCACAGGTGCGCGCACAGGGCTGCCCTCAGGGGCAAACGGGGGTGTGCCGGATGGTCCGGGCGGGGCCCGCGCGCAAGCATCGGATCATGAAATGGCATAGGTCAGGATTCGTCTTAACCCTGCTCATCTGCCTCGGCATCGTGGCGTCCGGCACGACACCGGCGTCGGCCGCGTCCACGGACAGGGAGGTCGTCGAGGCCCTCCAGCGCGGCGCCCATCCGCTGCGGACCGTCGAACCGCGGGGCGACACCGGGGACCTCCGCCCCCTCGCCCGCATGATCGGCGACGCACGTGTCGTGGGCCTGGGCGAGGCCACCCACAGCACACACGACTTCTTCGCCATGAAGCACCGCGTCTTCCGCCACCTCGTCGAGGAGAAGGGCTTCCGCACCTTCGCCCTGGAGGCCAGCTGGAGTACGGGCCTGCGTCTGAACGACTACGTCCTGTACGGCACGGGCGACCCGCGGCGCATCATGCGGGACGAGTTCCAGCGCGACTACCGGCTGTGGAACAACGCCGAGTACCTGGCGCTCGTCGAGTGGATGCGCGCGTACAACCGCCAACACCCGGACGATCCGGTGCGGTTCATGGGCGACGACTTCGCCTACAACGGCCCCGAGCTGTACGACCTGGTCACCGACTATGTGGCCCGCAACCACCCCGAACTGAAGGACCGTGTCAACGGGCTCTACCGCGGCCTGCGCCCGACCGTCCGGGCCGGCGAGTACATCGAGCGGTACCTGAACCGTCCGCTCGCCGAGCGCAAGGAGATGGCGGTCAGGACCGGTGAGGCACTTGAGCTGATCAAGGGCGCCGACGGGACCGGAGCGGCGTACGACTGGGCGGTCCAGCACGCGACGGCCATCGACCAGACGGCCCGCGGGTACGACTTCGACGCCGAGGACCCCGAACAGGTCGCCGCCTGCATGCTCTACCGCGACCGGATCATGGCGGACAACGTGGCCTGGTGGCAGCGGCACACCGGCACCAAGGTCCTGCTGTCGGCACACAACGCCCACGTCGGCTATGTGACGCACGATCCGGAGCACTACCCGAAGATGCAGGGCGCGTTCCTGCGTGACGACCTCGGCCGTGACTACGTCAGCGTCGGATTCACCTTCGACCGGGGCTCGTTCAACGCGACAGGACCGGACGGCAGGCTCCGGCGCTTCACGGTGGGGCCGGCGGCCCCGGGGAGCAACGAGGCCACCCTGGACCGCGTGCGCCACCGCGACTACGTACTCGACCTGCGTACCGCCCCGGCCGCCGCCCGTGCGTGGTTGTCGACGGCCAGGCCGACGCGCAGCATCGGCACGGACTACCCGGAGGCGGACCGCGACATCGCACTAGCCCCGAGCCACGACATCCTCATCCACCTCCACCGGGTGGAGGCCTCGCGGTTGCGGGACGGCTAGGGGCGGCGACCCGTCATTCGTACTGGTGGCGACCCGTCAGGCGTACAGCCTGTCCAGGAAGGCCGACAGATGGCCGGTCGCGCGGGCGATCTGCTGCTCCGGGGTGAGGCTCTCCTCGATGCGGGACCCGGAGTCGAGCTGCTTCTTTCCGCGTATGTACAGGGAACAGGCGAGGTCGGCGCACATGTAGATGCCGACCGAGTTGCCCTCGCGACCGGCCGCGCCCACCTTGCGTGCCGTCATCAGGGAGACGCCGTTGCCCGGGTGGGTCGTCAGACAGACCGAGCACATGCTGCGGTGCAGGAAGCCCCGTTGCCGGGAGGGGAGGCGCAGGGTCACACCGGTGAGCCGGCCGGCCCGCTCGGTCACCAGACAGCTGCGGTCGGGTGCTCCGGGATCTCGCCAGCCCAGGAAGTCCAGGTCGTCCCACGGTCGTTCCGCCAGATCGCGCGGTATCGCCAGGCGTTTGGCCTCGCCCTTGGAGCAGTTGACAAATGAGTTGCGGATGTCCTGCTCGGAGAGTGGTCTCATCGTGAAGGGTTCTCCCGGCGAGTTGGTATCCGGTAGCCGGCCGGTAGTCGGTCGCCGGTAGTCGGTTGCGGGGAAACCTAGGAGCCCTAGGTTTTGGCCTAGGGTACGTAGTCGTGTTGAGGGGGATCCAATGAATTTCGGGGGCGCTCGAGAAGGCTCACCGCGAGCGCGGGCACTGTGTCATGTCGCGGCGCTGTCGTCCGGGCCGGCCCTCGACCCGGCCCTGCGGGTGACCCTGAATCTGCACCCGGACCGCCTGGTGCGTGGGCGCCCGATCCTGGAGGCGCTGGCCGAGGACGGCACGTACCACTCTCAGTTCGTCACGGGCACCAGCAACGGCGGGCTGACGGCGCATCCGGGCGGTGACCGGTGGCGCTGGGAGAGCCGGATGTTCGGCGGGGCGTACGACGCGGCCGACGCGCACGAGCGGCCCGTGTACGGCGCGCTGAACTTCCGGCACCAAGTGGTCGGCGCCGCGCCGAGGTTCGGGTCCGCGCACTTCCGGCTGGCCTCGGACGCGCTGTGGCGGGCCACGTTCTGCTACCCGGACAGTTCCGTCGACCCGACGGCGTTCGGGGTCGCCGACGGGATGTCCCTCATCGGCCTGGCCGAGGCGGACGACCGGGACGCCCTCGACGACTACATCGAGGCGCAGGTGCACGGACGGATCGCCCTGGACCGGGACATGGAGGCGCTGGTCCTGGACCCCTGCTACCGCGGCACGGCCGTCGAGGCCGCCGCCCGGCGGATGCCCTGCCCGGTCGAATGGCACCCCGGCTACCGGCTCTCCGTCGAGGAGTTGCGCCGCCATCCGGACTTCCGCGGTCCGCGGTACGTCGAGCTGGGGGCGCGGATCGCCGAGGACGGGCACCTCGACCCACGGGTCATCGGAGACGCCGCCCGCACGGGGCGTCACGGCCCGCAGGACCTGAAGAAGGTGTGGCACTGCCTGGCCAGGTTCGGGGCGCCCGCCGGACGAGCCGCCCCGCCGGGCGAGTCGATCAGCGAGTCGGTCGGCCGGGCGGCCGGGCAGGCGTTCGCTGGTCGAGGGGAGCGGCGGCCGGCGGCCAGGTGCCGGGGGTGAGTACGCCCAGGCCGTAGGCGCGGGCGACCAGTTCCGTACGGTTGGCCGCGTTCCAGCGGCGGGTCAGGCGGCGCAGATGGTAGTTGACGCCGTCGACGGTGAGGCCGGTCTCGCGTGCGGCGTGCGCGGTGGGCGCGCCGCCCGCGAGCAGGGCCAGGATGCGGGCCTCGGCCGGACTGGCGGGCGGCTCGGCGGGAGCCGGTTCCGGCGTGCTCGGTTCGTATTCGCCGAGCACCCGTAGCAGGACCAGCAGGTTGGTGGTCGCGTCGACGGTGTCACTGACCGGGTCGGCGGTCAGCTCGCCGTACCGCTCGGTGCCGCCGGGGGTCCGCCAGCGGACCGAGATCTGGTAGCGCGAGCGGTGCCGCAGGCGCAGTGCCTCGGCGATGCGCTCCACCTGTGTCGCCTTCTGGGGCTGGAAGAGATCCAGTACGTCCCGGCCGCGGAGGCCGCCCGGGGGCGCACCCCATTCCGCCGCCATCGCCGGGTTGGCCAGGATGATCGCCCCGTAGACGTCGCACACCGCGATGGGCATGGGGATGCGGTCGAAGAGGGTCATGGCCCGGTTGCGCCAGACCACCGCGGTCTCGGGAGGTACGTCGGGCATGGTCAGGCGTCGTCGTCGCTGTCGTCGTCTTCCGTGTGCGAGTCCGCGTTGGACAGGCGCAGTGCGAGGGTGCGCAGGAGTTCGGTGCTCTTGATCTCGGTCCGGCCCGTGTCGTGGACCTCGGCGAGTTCCGAGAACAGGAAGGCGAAGGCGCCGACCAGGGAGATCGCCGCGGGCATCAGGGCGTCGATGACGGCCTGACCCGCCTCGGCCGGGGTCGCGTCGCCGGGGACCTCGACCGACGGGAACACCTCGGTCACCAGCCTGCCGAGTTGTGCCTCTCCGGCGTCTATGTCGACCTCGACGTCCTCGTTGAGCCTGCGCACCATCTCCTGGGTCTCGGTCAGGACGCCGATGGCTCGCAGGATGATCTCGCTCTGTTCCATGTGGCGGAGCCTATGCGCTCCGCTTGGTTGGCGGGGGAAGGGTGCTGGGCGTTGTGATTCGGGTGCGGGTCCGCTGTGGCTGATCGCGCAGTTCCCCGCGCCCCTAAAAGCCGCGCAGTTCCCCGCGCCCCTGGGTGGGAAGGGGTGCCCGGCGCTGCAAGGGGCGCCGGACAGAAAGTGCTACACGATCATGTAGGCCCGTGGCGCGGAGGGGCCCGAGGGCTGGTTGAAGCTGGGACGGCTGTGACTTCCGTATCTTGAAAGGCAGTTGTCGCGTCATGACCCCCACCGTGTCGCATCCGTATGTTGTCGGGACCCTTGATGGTGTTCCTGTTGTTGATATTTCTGCCGTTGGACCGGGCCGCACCCCACTGCAGCAGGTCATGGAGTTGAGCCGGGCCCACGGGCCGGTGCTCGTGCGGCGGCTGCACGGGCGGGACACCCTGTTCGTGAGCGACCTTGAACTGGTGACCGAACTCGCCGACGAGACACGGTTCGCCAAGCATGTCGGTCCCGCTCTGGAGAACGTGCGGGAGTTCGCCGCGGACGGGCTCTTCACGGCGTACAACGACGAGCCGAACTGGGCCAAGGCGCACGACATCCTGATGCCGGCCTTCGCCCTCGGGTCGATGCGGACGTATCACCCGGTGATGCTGAAGGTGGCGCGCAGGCTGATCGACTCGTGGGACCGGGGGGCCCGCGACGGGGCTCCGGTGAACGTTCCCGACGACATGACGCGCATGACGCTCGACACCATCGGTCTTGCCGGGTTCGGCTACGACTTCGGGTCCTTCGAGCGGGACGAGCCGCATCCGTTCGTCGAGGCGATGGTCAGGTGCCTGGAGTGGAGCATGACCAGGCTGAGCCGCCTCCCCGGTCAGGACCACTCCGCGGCGGACGCGGCCTTCCAGGCCGACTCCGACTACCTGGCGCAGGTGGTCGACGACGTGATCGAGGCCCGGGTCTCGGGAGGAGAGGACACTGCCGACGACCTGCTCGGGCTCATGCTCTCGGCCGAGCACCCCGTCGACGGCACCACACTCGACACCGCCAACATCCGCAACCAGGTGATCACCTTCCTGATCGCGGGACACGAGACCACGTCCGGCGCCATGTCGTTCGCCCTCCACTACCTCGCCAAGCACCCCGCCGTGCTCCAGCTCGTACAACGCGAGGTGGACGCGCTGTGGGGCGATACGGCCGACCCCGAGCCGACGTTCGACGAGGTCGGGCGGCTCGCGTACACCCGGCAGGTCCTCAATGAGGCGCTGCGGCTGTGGCCGACGGCCGCCGTGTTCGGCCGGCACGCGCGTGAGGACACGCTGCTCGGCGGGCGGATCCCGGTGAGTGCCGGGCAGGGCGTCATGGTGCTCGCGCCGATGCTGCACCGGCAGCCGGTGTGGGGCGACAATCCCGAGCTGTTCGACCCCTCGCGCTTCACACCGGAGGCGGAGGCCGCGCGCTCCCCGCACGCGTTCAAGCCGTTCGGCACCGGTGAACGCGCCTGTATCGGGCGGCAGTTCGCGCTCCACGAGGCGACCATGCTGCTGGCGATGCTCGTCCACCGCTACCGGCTGAACGACCACGCCGACTACCGGCTCACGGTCAAGGAGACGCTGACGCTGAAGCCCGACGGCTTCACGCTCACGCTCACCCCGCGCACGACGGCCGACCGGGAGCACGCCCAACTCCCGGGCGCCGCACGGCAACAGGACGCGGTGGCCGACGAGAGGACGCTGCCCGCCCGGGTCCGTCCCGGCACCCGGGTGCTCTTCCTGCACGGCAGCAACTACGGCACCTGCCGTGAGTTCGCCGCCCAACTTGGCGACGAGGCAGCCGCGTTGGGGTGCGAGACCGAGGTGGCGGCGCTGGACGCGTACGCCGACGGGCTGCCCACGGACCGCCCTGTCGTCATCACCGCGGCCTCCTACAACGGTCGGCCCACCGACGACGCCACCGCCTTCGCCGCCTGGCTCGACGAGGCCCCGGCCGCCGCCGACCTGACATACGCCGTACTCGGCGTCGGTGACCGCAACTGGGCCGCCACCTACCAGCACTTCCCGACCCGTATCGACGACCGGCTGGCCGAACTGGGCGGTACCCGGCTTCTGGACCGCACGGCCGCCGACGCCTCGGGCGACCTCGGCGGGACCGTCCGCGGCTTCACCGCCGAGCTGCGCACGGCCCTGCTGGAGAAGTACGGCGACCCGGACGCCACGGACACCACCGCACCGGACGACACGGCGGTGGGCTACCAGGTCCGTACGCTGACCGGCGGCCCCCTCGACGCGCTCGCCGCCCGGCACGATCTCGTCCCGATGACGGTCACCGAGGCCTATGACCTGACCGCCCCCGGGCACCCGCGCACAAAGCGCTTCGTGCGGCTCGCGCTGCTCGACGGTACGACCTACCGCACCGGTGACCACCTCACCGTGCTGCCCGTCAACGCTCCGGAACTTGTCGAGAGGGCAGCGGCCGCGCTCGGTGTGGAACTCGACGCAGTACTCGACATTCGAGCAGGCCGTCCGCGCCGCGACGGAATCGCCGTGGACAGGCCACTGACGGTACGTCAACTGCTTTCGCATCACGTGGAGTTGCAGGAGCGTCCCACCGCCGACCGGTTGGCGGTGCTCGCCGCAGCCAACCCGTGCCCGCCCGAACGGGCAGCGCTGGCCAGCGTCCAGGACACCGATCCGCGGACCCTGATCGAGCTCGTGGAGGCGTACCCCGCACTGCGCGGAGCATTGGACTGGCCGCTGCTGCTCG
This sequence comes from Streptomyces sp. NPDC058697, assembly GCF_042715345.1. Classification (NCBI taxonomy): domain Bacteria; kingdom Bacillati; phylum Actinomycetota; class Actinomycetes; order Kitasatosporales; family Streptomycetaceae; genus Streptomyces; species Streptomyces sp. NPDC058697. The sequence goes on along the minus strand of NZ_JBHXSU010000001.1, from coordinate 573,968 downwards.
AAGAGATCCTCACGCCGCTGCGTCCCCGCACCTACTCGATCTCGTCCTCGCCCGCCACCGACCCCTCTCACGCCGACCTGATGGTCTCGCTGCTTGAGGCGCCGGCCCGCTCCGGGAACGGCGTCTACACGGGGATCGGCTCCGGTCACCTGGCCGCGGTCAAGCCGGGCGACACCGTACTGGCCCGGGTCCAGCCGTGCCGGGAGGCCTTCCGCATCGACCACTCGGCACCGGTCGTCATGGTGGCCGCGGGAACGGGCCTCGCCCCCTTCCGCGGAGCCATCGCGGACCGCGTCACGACCGGCGCCCAACTGGAGCCAGCCCTCTGCTACTTCGGCTGCGACGCCCCGGACGCCGACTTCCTGCACGCCGAGGAACTCCGCGCCGCCGAGACCTCCGGAGCCGTCTCCCTGCGCCCCGCCTTCAGCGCCGCTCCCGCCGACGGCGTGGCCTTCGTCCAGCACCGGATCGCCGCCGAGGCGGACGAGGTGTGGGACCTGCTGAACTCCGGTGCCCGCGTCTACGTCTGCGGCGACGGATCACGAATGGCACCCGGGGTGCGCGACGCCTTCCGTACCCTGTACCGGGACCGTACGCGGGGCGCCGACGACGCGGCCTGCGAGCGGTGGCTCGACGAGCTGATCGCGGCGGGCCGCTATGTGGAGGACGTGTACGCGGCCGGGTGAGCCGCGCGGCGGCGGGTCGCCGACCGGGCGACGCGACACCGAGCGGCACAACGACGAATACGGGGTGGGCGGGATGTCGGAGGAGCGGGCCGGACGGATCCTGGAGGCGGCCGGGTTTCCGCCCGGCAGCCTCGCCGGCTGCCGTCCGATGAGTGGCGGGACGTACAACACCGTCGAGGAACTCCGCCTCACCGACGGCAGCCGGTACGTGCTGAAGATCCCGCCCCCGCCCACCGTGCCCGGCATGAGCCATGAGCGTGAACTCCTCGTTTCGGAGGCGGAGTTCTACCGCGCCGCCGCCACGGTCGACGTGCCCTCGCCGCGAGTCGTGCACGTCGGCATGGACGCCTCCGAGGGCAGCCACCTTCTGATGACGGCCTGCCCCGGCGACTCATGGGGCACCTACCCGGACGCCGAACAGGCTGTGCTGCATCGGGAATTGGGGAGGCATGTGGCCCGGCTCCACCAGGTGACGGGCCCCGGGTTCGGCTACCCGTCCGGGGCCCTCGGCCCCCTGTCCGCCGACTGGCGTACGGCCTTCACCGCCATCTACGACGCCGTCCTGGACGACGCCCGCCGGTACGGGGCCTGGCTGCCCCGCCCGGTGGACGAGGTGGCCCGCGCGGCCAAGACGGCGTACGACTCCCTGGACGAGGTCACGGTCCCGCGGCTGGTGCACTTCGACCTGTGGCAGGGGAACATCCTGGTCGACCGCCCCGAAGGCGGCGCTGAGCCCAGGATCGGCGGACTGATCGACGGCGAGCGGATGTTCTGGGGAGACCCGCTCGCGGACTTCGTCTCCCTGGCACTCCTCGGTGACATCAGGAAGGACCGCGACTTCCTGACGGGTTATCAAGAGGCGGGCGGACGGGCCGAGTTCACTCACTCGGCCCGTCAGCGCCTCGCCCTCTACCGCAGCTATCTCTACCTGATCATGCTGATCGAGACCGTCCCGCGTGGCGCTGGGGACGAACAGGTCGCCTGGGTCAGGGAACGCGTCGCCCCGGAACTCACCGCGGCCCTGGACGAACTCGGCCAGTGACCGTCGGGCTCGGTCAGTTAGCCTCGGACCGACTCGGCCAGTGAGGCTCAGGCCGCCTTCCGTGCCCTCCCGCCGTGCTCCCGGATGATCTCCGAGTACCGTCGCCCGCTGCCCTTCACCGTGCGACGCTGTGTGCGGTAGTCGACGTGCACGAGACCGAAACGCTTGTCGTAGCCGTACGCCCACTCGAAGTTGTCCAGCAGCGACCAGGCGAAGTAGCCCGCCAGGGGAGCCCCCTTGCGGACGGCCGACGCGCAGGCCGCCAGATGCTGTTCCAGGTAGAGGGTGCGCTCGGGGTCGTCGACCGTGCCGTCGGCGCGGACGACGTCCGGGTACGCGGAGCCGTTCTCGGTGACGTACAGCCGTCGGGCGCCGTAGTCGTCGGTGAGGCGCAGCAGCAGGTTCTCGATGCCGGACGCGTCGACCTCCCAGTCCATGCCCGTGCGCGGGACGCCCGGCCGGCGGACCGACTGGGCGAAGGGGGCCGGGCCGTCGGGGTCGTCGGTGACGGCCGACGGGAAGTAGTAGTTGAGGCCCAGCCAGTCCAGGGGTTGGGCGATGGTCGCCAAGTCGCCCGCCCGCTCGGGGAGTTCGACCCCGTACACCTCGCGCATGTCCGCCGGGAAGCCGCGGCCGTGCACCGGGTCGAGCCACCAGCGGTTGGTGTGGCCGTCCAGGCGCCGGGCCGCCGCGATGTCCTCGGGGCGGTCGGTCGCGGGCTCGATGCTGGAGAGGTTGTTGACGATGCCGACCTCGGCTCCCGGCGCCGCGGCCCGGATCGCCTGGGTGGCGAGGCCATGGCCCAGCAGTAGGTGGTACGAGGCGCGGACGGCCGCCGTGAGGTCCGTGAGGCCGGGAGCCATCCGCCCCTCCAGATGGCCGATCCACGCTGAGCACAGCGGCTCGTTGAGGGTCGTCCAGTGCTTGACCCGGTCACCGAGGCGCTCGGCGACGGCCGTCGCGTACGCCGCGAGGTGGTACGCCGTGTCGCGCTCGGGCCAGCCGCCCCGGTCCTGGAGCACCTGCGGCAGGTCCCAGTGGTAGAGGGTCACCGACGGCGTGATCCCCGCCTCCAGCAGGCCGTCGACCAGCGCGTCGTAGAAGTCGAGCCCCTTGGCGTTCACCGGACCGTCGCCGCCCGGCACGACGCGCGGCCAGGCCACCGACAGCCGGTACGCGTTGGTGCCCAGCTCCTTCATCAGGGCGATGTCCTCGCGCCACCGGTGGTAGTGGTCGCAGGCGACGTCCCCGTGGTCGTCGCCGTCCACCTTTCCCGGCGTGTGCGAGAAGGTGTCCCAGATGGAGGGCGAGCGGCCGTCCTCGGCGACGGCACCCTCGATCTGGTACGCCGACGTGGCCGTCCCCCACACGAAGTCCTGGGGGAGCGCGGCGAGGTCGATGGTCACAGAAGTCCTTTCGGAGGAAGGGGAGTTGGAGCGCAGGGAGGAGTCGGTCACTTCACGGCCCCGGCGGTGAGCCCGGCGACCAGATAGCGCTGGAGCAGCAGGAACCCGGCGACCACGGGGACGCTCACGACGAGCGAGGCGGCCATGACCTGGTTCCAGTACACGTCGTTCTGCGTGGCATAGCCCTTGAGACCGACGGCGAGCGTGCGGGTGGTGTCGTTGGTCATCACCGACGCGAACAGCACTTCGCCCCACGCGGTCATGAACGCGTACACGGCGACCGCGACGATTCCGGGGACCGCGGCGGGCACGACGACCCGGAAGAGCGCGCCGAGCGGCCCGCAGCCGTCCACCATCGCCGCCTCGTCCAGGTCCCGCGGCACCGACTCGAAGTAGCCGATCAGCATCCAGATCGAGAACGGCAGCGAGAACGTCAGATAGGTGAGGATCAGGCCGATCCGCGAGCCGAAGAGCGCGATGCCGGTGGCGTTGCCGATGTTCACGTAGATCAGGAACAGCGGGAGCAGGAAGAGGATCCCGGGGAACATCTGGGTGGACAGCACGGTCACGGTGAACAGACGCTTCCCACGGAAGCGGTAGCGGCTCACGCCGTATGCGGCGAAGATCGCGATCACCACCGAGAGGACGGTCGCCGCACCCGCCACGATCAGCGAGTTGACGAAGTACTTCGCCAGCGGAACGGTCGACCAGATGTCGATGTACGGGCGGATCGTCAGCCCGCTGGGCACCCAGCGGAACTCTCCCGAGACGTCCTGCAGCGGTTTCAGCGAGCTGGACAGCATCACGTACACCGGCAGCAGGACGAAGCCGGTCAGCAGGGTGAGGAAGATCCGGCGCGACCAGAGGAAGGAGGGCGGCGCGGCCATCGGTGACCGCCGCGCCGACGACGACCGCTTGGACAGCGACTCCTCCGACAACGACTCCTTGGACAGCGACTGGCTAGACATCGGCTGCCCTCCGTCCGCGCGAGGTCAGGACGAGGTAGATGCCTGTCACGACCAGCAGGAACAGCAGCAGCATCACGGACATCGCCGACCCCGTCCCGAAGTTCCATGTCACGAACGACGACTGGTAGATGTGGATCGAGATCAGGTCCGCCGCCTCCGGTGCCGCCTGGCCGAACAGCACGTACGGCGTGTTGAAGTCGTTGAACGTCCACAGGAAGAGCACCAGGACGAGCACCTGGTTGACCGGGCGCAGCGAGGGCAGCGTGATGCGGCGGATCTGCTGGACCATGCCGGCCCCGTCGATCGCCGCCGCCTCGTACAGCTCTCTGGGGATGTTCTGCAGGCCCGCCATCACGATGAGGAAGGCGAACGGCCAGCCCTTCCACACCGACACGACGAGCAGCGCGACGAAGCTGTTGTCGCCGATCAGCCAGAAGGACGGGCTGTCGGTGAGGCCCAGCTGGTCGTGCAGCACGTGGTTCACCAGGCCGTTGTCGCGCTGGAACATGAAGGCCCAGGTGATGACGGCCGCGTACACCGGCAGCGCGTACGGGATGAGGAAGACCGCGCGCAGGAAGCCGCGGCCGCGGAACGTCTCCTGCATGTAGACCGCGGCCGTCGTGCCGAGCAGCCAGCACAGGCCGACGGACAGCACGGTGAAGGCGCAGGTCACGAAGAAGGAGTGGAGCAGCGCCTCGCCGACGGGCGCGTCGAAGTCCACGGACAGGCTGTAGTTGTCGAACCCCGCCCAGGGCGCGGCGCCCCAGTCGCGGATGTAGAACTGCGTGAGCTCCTTGAAGCTCATCACGATGCCGATGACCATCGGCACCAGATGGACGAGGAGTTCGAGCAGCAGGGCGGGCAGGAGGAGCAGATACGGCAGGGCGATACGGCGTACTCGCCCGGTGCGGCGGCGCGGGGTGGGCCCCGTCGCACCGGGCAACGCCTTTTCCCCGACCGCGGGTTGAGCGGTCACGGTCATCGAACGCTCACTTCTTCGGCATCTGCTGCTGAGCCTCGGAGAGCTTCTCCTTGACCGAGGCGGTCGTGACCGGCCGACCGGCCGCCGCCTCCGCGAACAGCTCCTTGACGGCCGTGCCGACCGCCGTCTCGAACTGCGACTCGTTGGGCACCTGCGGCAGCGGGGCCGCGCTCTTGGCGAGCGTGTCCCGGATGACCTGCAGGGCGGGCGTGTTGAACGCGGGGTCCTGCTGGGCCGCCTTGACCGGCGGGATCGACCCGTAGGTCTTGTTGAGGATCGTCTGCTCGTCCGCGCTCGTCATGAAGTTCACGAACTTCACGGCGCCGTCGATGTTGTCGGTGTTCTTGAAGACGGCCAGGTTGATGCCCGCCACCATCGAGTTGACGGCGGTGTCCGCCCCCGGTGTGCCGGACTGGACGGGTATCGGCGCGACGCCCCACTCGTCGTCGCTCATGCCGTGCGCCTTGAGCGTGGTCGCGGCGGTCTGCCACATCACCATCGCCGTCTTGTCCTTGGCGAAGTCCTGCAGCGACTGGTTCTGCGCGTACTCGGCGTTGCCGGGCGCGATGACCTTGTCCTTGCCCATCAGGTCGACGTACTGCTTCACCGCCGCGACGGCCCCGTCGGAGGTGAAGTCGGGCTTCCCGTCGGCGTCGAAGAAGTCGGCGCCGTGCTGCTTGGCGAGGACGAAGACGTGGTGGATGTTCTCCGACGGGTTCGAACCCTCGGCGGCCAGCGCCCACTTGCCGTCCTTGGAGATCTTCTTCCCGTCGGCGACCAACTGGTCCCAGGTGGCGGGCGGCCCGGATATCCCCGCGTCCGCGAACATCTTCTTGTTGTAGTAGAGCGCGTACGCCATCGAGTACAGCGGCACCGCCGCCGGATCCGAGCCGCTCGCCCCCGCCGAGCCGAGCGCCGACTCGACGAACCGGTCCTTGCCGCCGATCTTGTCGAAGTTCTTGGCGTCCCAGGGCAGCAGAGCGCCGGTCGCCTGGAGCGAGGCCGACCAGGTGTTGCCGATGTTGAGGACGTCCGGGCCCTGACCGGAAGTGGTCGCGGCGAGAATGCGGTTGAGGAGGTCGGACCAGGGGACGACCTCCAACTTGACCTTGATGCCGGTGTCCTTCTCGAACTTCTTCAGCTCGGGCGTGAGGATCTTCTTGTCGGCCTCGATGCTCGGGCCCTGGTTGGAGGCCCAGTAGGTGAGCGTCTTGGGCGAGTCGTTGGACCCGCCGTCCGTCGACGAGCCACCGCCGCAGGCGGTCACGGCGGCCAGCAGTGAGACGGTGACCGCGCTCGCGGCCGCGGCTCGGGTTCTGCGCATGACGTCTGGCGTCCCTTCCCGGAGGGAGATGCGCAAGGGCGCCGCGTTCACTTCCCGAACGCCCTCACGGCTTAATTTAGAACGTGAGTTAAGACCCGGAAGAAACTCGCGTCAAGGGATGACGCAGCGGTATCTTGCAGGTCGGGGGACGGCGGGAAGGAGCCACATGGCGGGGCGGAACGGTCGCACGGTGCGTGACCTGCGGCGGGGCAATCGCACAGCCGTGCTGCGGCGGCTCTACTTCGAAGGGCCGATGAGCCGCTTCGAGCTCGGCCCGGCCACCGGACTGAGTTCCGGTTCCATCAGCAACGTCGTCGCGGAGCTCGTCGGTGAGGGTCTGGTGGAGGAGGCCGGCAGCGTCGACTCCGACGGCGGCCGGCCACGCACCCTGCTGCGCGTCGCCCCCGCGAGCGGCCACATGATCGGCGTGGACGTCGGCGAGACCCGCGTCCGCGTAGAGCTCTTCGACCTCACCCTCACCGAACTCGCCCGCACGGAACGGCCCTTGGAGCATCAGGGCTACGACGTCGACGTCATCGTCGGCCACATCCGTGACGGCATCGCCGAGGTCCTCGCCGCCGCCGACATCGCCCCCGAGCGGTTGTTGGGCGTCGGCATCGGAGTGCCCGGCATAGTGGAGCGCACTCCGGCCGAGGGCGCCGTGGTGCACGGCCAGACCATCGGCTGGCCCGCCGTCCCGCTGGAGTCCCTGCTCCGCACCGCCTGCGGGCTCCCGGACTCCGTCCCGTACTTCACCGACAACGGCGCCAAGACGCTCGGCCAGGCCGAGATGTGGTTCGGCGCCGGACGCGGCGCGGACAACGCGGTCGTGGTCCTCTTCGGCTCCGGCGTCGGCGCCAGCCTCGTCACGGACGACGTGGAGCGGGGCCGGGCCGTGGAGTGGGGGCATCTGACCGTACGGGTCAGGGGGCGCCGCTGCCGGTGCGGTGCGCTGGGCTGCCTGGAGGCCTACGCGGGCGCCGAAGCCCTTCTGGAGCGCTGGGAGGAGGCGGGCGGACAACCGCCGAAGCGGGTCGACGAGGAGACCGCCCTCACCGCGATGCTCGCCGCCGCCTATCCGGCCGACGGCTCGGCGGCCGACCCCATGGCACTCGCCGTGCTGGAGGAGACGGCCGAGTACCTGGGCGCGGGCCTCTCCGACCTGATCAACCTGTTCCAGCCCGAGCGCATCCTGATCGGCGGCTGGGCCGGACTCCAGCTCGGCTCCCGCTTCCTGCCCGCCGTCCGCGAACACGCCGTCTCGTACGCACTGCGGTATCCCGCCGAGCGGGTCACCATCGAGCTCGGCGCCCTCGGCCCCGACGCGGTCACGGTCGGCGCCGCGATCCTCCCGCTCGCCGACTTCTTCGCACGCGGCGGACGACGCCCGGGCCCCGACCCGGGCGACGACCAGCTCCCGGCATGGCGCGCGGCCATGGAGGAACGCGCTCCGCACTGACGCCTTCGGGGGGTTTCACCGGTCACGTCGGCAGGTACCCGTACCAGGGCCGACACGGAGGTCCGGCGGAGTTCCGTCCGACGACGAAATTCCGACGACGAATTCCGTACGCCAAGGAGTTCCGCCCGGCCAGGAGTCACACCGACGAGGAGGGGAGCGCGCCGTGAGCGACGACCGGACGAAGAGGCCCGGGGAGGACGCAGGCCCCGTCCCCCGGGACATGCCCGACCAGCAGGCCCAGGAGGGCGGGGACCGCTGGGACGTCACGCCCGCCGACCCCACGCGGAGCGAGGGCTCCGACGAGGACACGCCGGAGCCGCACACCGACATCCCCGACACCGACGAGGCGGGCACGCGCCGGCGGGGCGACGAGCACTCCAGCAGCACCGTGCACCCCGAACACCCAGGACCGGAGGAGTCCCCGGCCTGAGACCCTCAGTTCACGGGCCCGCGCAGCCGCGTTGAAGTGCTCAGGCGAAGGCGTTCACGCCGGTGAGCTCCGCGGAGAGCGTCCACAGGCGGGCCGCCGACGCCGGGTCGACGGCGTAGTCGCGTACGCCGATGCGTTCGCCGTCGGCCGGGGTGGGCTCGGAGATGTCGCAGTCCTCGCAGTAGACACCGCCCATGCCGGACAGCTGGGGCGAGGTCGCCGCCCACACCTGGGTGGCCGCACCCTGTTCGGGGGTCTTGAAGCCCGCCGGGTTCAGCGGGGTGCCGTTCTCGTCGATCCAGCCGCGCTCGACCATCTCCTCCTTGGCGAGGTGCCGCTGGAGCGGGGTGAGGATGCCGCCGGGGTGCAGCGAGAAGGCCCGTACGCCGGAGTCCTTGCCGAGGGCGTCGAGCTGCACGGCGAACAGGACGTTGGCGGTCTTCGCCTGCCCGTACGCCTGCCACTTGTCGTAGTCCTGCCGCTCCCAGTGCGGGTCGTCCCAGCGGATGCCGGAGTTGTGGTGGCCGGCCGAGGACACGGAGACGACGCGGGCGCCGCCCTGGGCGAGCGCCGGCCAGAGCCGGTTCGCGAGGGCGAAGTGGCCCAGGTGGTTGGTCGCGAACTGGGCCTCCCAGCCGGGGCCGACGCGGGTCTCCGGGCAGGCCATGACCCCGGCGTTGTCGATGAGGATGTCGATGGAGCGGTCCGAGGCGAGGAACCGCTCGGCGAAGGCGCGGACGCTGTCCAGGTCGCCGAGGTCGAGCTCGTCCACCTCGACACCGTCCAGGCCGGCGACCGCCTCCTCGGCGGCCGCCCTGCGCCGCGCCGGGACGACGACCCGGGCACCTGCCTTGGTGAGCGCGCGCGTCGTCTCCAGGCCGAGCCCCGAGTAACCGCCGGTGACGATCGCCAGCTTCCCCGTGAGGTCGATGCCGTCGAGCACGTCGTCCGCGGTGCTCCGGAGGTCGAATCCCGAACCGATCTTGTGCTGTGCAGTGGTCATACGGCCGACGCTACGAACTGGAGCGCTCTCGAAGTCAAGCTCGGCCCGGCGTGGCGCAAGGGAAGCGTGCGAAGACATGGGAAAGGCCCCGACCGGACGGGGGAATCACGGTCGGGGCCGTCTGTGGGTGGCCGCGGATGGCGGTCGCCTCTCGGCGGAGTGCTCCACAGGGCTTCAGCCGAACGATCTTCCCTGTGGGCGGAAGGTGAGGCCCGGGGACACTGTTCCATCCGCACCCACAGCTGATTTAACGGGAAACTACTGGCGAGTGTTCCCAGGTCCCCACGGCGTTTCGCGTGACGTGTGTCACGACGGGGTTTCACGGCGTCCTGTCCACGCCAGCAGCTCCTCCGCGGCCCAGGTGTTGACCACGCGCTCCGGAGGCACCCCGCACTCCTCGGCCCGCGCGCACCCGTACACCTGCCAGTCGAGCTGTCCGGGAGCGTGGGCGTCGGTGTCCACGGAGAACAGCACACCCGCCTCGACCGCCCGGCGCAGCAGCCTGCGCGGCGGGTCGAGCCGCTCCGGGCGGCTGTTGATCTCGACCGCCGTGCCCGTCTCGGCACAGGCGGCGAAGACCTCGTCCGCGTCGAACTCCGACTCGGGCCGACCGCGCCCGGTGACCAGCCGCCCCGTGCAGTGCCCCAGCACATCGGAGTGCGGATCGCGTACGGCGGCGACCATCCGGCGCGTCATCGCGGCCGCGTTCATCCGCAGCTTGGAGTGCACGGACACGACCACCAGATCGAGCTGGTCGAGCAGTTCGGACTCCTGGTCGAGGGACCCGTCGTCGAGGATGTCGCACTCGATACCGGTGAGCAGCCGGAAGGGAGCCCAGCGCTCGTTGAGCTCCGCGACGAGGGCGAGCTGTTCCCGCAGCCGCTCGGGGGACAGCCCGCGCGCCACCGTGAGCCGCGGGGAGTGGTCGGTGAGCACCGCCCACTCGTGCCCGAGCCGCGCCGCCGTACGGCCCATCTCCTCGATGGGGCTGCCGCCGTCCGACCAGTCCGAGTGCAGATGACAGTCGCCGCGCAGCAGCGCCCGCAGCTCCTCACCGCCCCGCACGAGAGGGCCCGCGGCCTCCTGTTCCTGCTCCAGCTTCGCCAGATAGCCCGGCGTCTGACCGTCCAGCGCCTCGCGCACCACCTGCGCGGTCTTCGGCCCGATGCCCTTCAGCGACTCCAGCGACCCCTCGGCGGACCGCCGGGCCACCTCGTCGGCGGGCAGCCCCCTGACCACGCCCTCCGCCGTGCGGAACGCCTGTACGCGATAGGTGGGGGCCAGGGACCGCTCCAGCAGGAACGCGATCCGGTCCAGGGCCTCGGCCGGGTCCATACCCCCAGCCTCGCGCAGCCCGCCGCCGCCCGCACGGCAGCCGTCATGGCCTCCTTGTGCCACCATGAACTGCGACCTCGTACGGACGCCGGCCACGCCGACGCCGCCGAGTGCCACGACGACCGACAGTGCCGCCCGGGCAGGCTTATCGGCGGCACGCGTGTGGAACCGGTGGGATCATGACTGAAATCTCAAGCCCCCACATCTCGTACCCGCGGATCACGGTCCTGGGCGTCCAGCCCGGCGATCCCCCTTTCCGCATCGTGGAGATCGACGGCGCTGTCATCGGCGAGGCCAGGAGCTTCACGGACGTCCTGATGGCCGCCGCGGCTTACGGCATTCCGGTGCATGACGCCGATGACCCTGCGGTGGTGCGGTGGGTCGGTGGAGACAAGCTCACCTGGCATCTTCGGTAGGGATTCGCGGTGGCGCTCCGCGGTAGCGCTCCGCTGAGGGGAGTGGGGATACCGCGGGCCGGTGGGGGTTGATCGCGCAGTTCCCCGCGCCCCTTCGGGGGCGCGCTGTGGTTGGCGTGCGCTGTTCGGGTGAATGCTCGGGGAGCGCGTGGACCTGGGGTTTTCGCGCCGTGGTGAGCCGTCGTGGACTGGACGGCTTCGTGCATCGGGAGGCGAGTGCGGCCGTGCATGGGCGCGGTTCCACGAGGGCACTTTGATCTTGGCGGTCACCGTGATCACGATCCGGCCCGGTTGCCCTGCGCGTATCCCTCCCTCGTACGACTGGAGTCGTCATGTTCCGTCGCCTCGCCCTGCCCGCGGCCCTGCTCGCCGCCGTCGCCGTCCTGGGCGCCGCTCCCGCGACGACGGCCGCGCCCACGGCACCCGCCGCGGGCTCCGTGTGCTTCTGGACCGGGGCAGGACAGCACGGCACGTCCTGGTGCTACACACCACCGGGCTATACGGACGTGCCGGAGTCCCTCCACGACAAGGCGGCCTCATTCCGCTCGGACGCGGACACCGCCGTGTACGCCATCGACTGGGCCCGCGGCACCTGCTACTACCGGCTGATCCGGGCGCACGACCTGGCCGACAACTGGCCCTGGGGCGCCCGGCTCGACGGGGTGTCCGACACCACGATGGGTTGCGAGGTCGGCTGAGACGTGCGACTGCTGCGTGCGCTCGGCGTTGCCGCCCTGGTCGTACTGGCGCCGGCAGCACTGGGCGGGTGCGCCGCGCCGACCGGTGCGGGGCGGGACGCGCCTGCGCTGCCCAGGACCGAGCGGGAGCGTGACGACCTCATCAAGGCCGCTCAGCAGGTTCTCGTCGAACGCTGCCTGGCCGGGCGGGGGCTGTCCTCGAAAGGAGCCGCCGGCGAACGGCGGGCGGACGGAACCGATGACACCGCGGACCGGCGGCTGCAGGGTGCCCTCTTCGGCCGCGGCCGTCCCGAGCTGTCCATCACCCTCGCCACCGGATACACCGTCAAGGCGCACACCGACGGCTGCCTCGCCGCCGCGCAGCGCGAGCTGTACGGGGACGAGCGGCGCTGGTTCCGCGCCCAGGTCGTCGTGAACAACCTCCGCGCGGAGGCCGGGCTGCGGTTGAAGGACGACCCCGACTACCGGGCGGCGCAGGGCCGTTGGACCCACTGCGCTACTCCGGACTCCGGACCCAGGCCCGAGCGGCCCGCCCCGGCCGTCGCCGCCCGCTGCGGACGCGAGAGCGGCCTCGACGAGGTGCGCGCCCGGCTGGAACCGGCCCTGCTGGACCAGGTCCGCGCCGAGCGGCGCGACCAGTTGACCACCTACCGGCAGCTGCGCACCCGCGCACTGCACCGCGCGGCGGATCTGTACGCCGAGCGGACCGTTCCGGAGAACCGAGAGAAAGGCAGTACCCCTTCGTGATCATCAAGCGCTTCGCCCTCTCCGCCGCCGCGGCCGTCCTCGCCCTGAGCGGCGGTCTGGCCCTGGCCTCGCCGGCCGGTGCCGCCAGCTGTCCGAGCGGCGAGTTCTGCGTCTGGGAGAACGCGAACTTCGCCGGTCAGCGGGCCAACTGGTCGGGCGACGACGGCTGGTGGGAGAGCTGGATCGCCGACACCGACTCCTCCTGGGCCAACCACGGCATCTCCGGACCCGGCATCAAGGACCACGTCCGGGTGTACGAGGACGCCTATCGGGGCGGCGACATGACGATCTGCCTCTCACCCGGACAGGAGGTCGGCTACAACGGCGTGGCCAACGACCGCGGCGACTCGCACACGTGGGCCATGAACTGCTGACAGCCACCGGCCGCGCGCCCGGCGGGTGACCTCAGGAGGGGAGTGGCACGCCCGGGAGATCGGGCGTGCCACGTCACGCACGGGTCGCACGACGAACGGGCCGCACGACGAACGGGCCGCGCGACGGAGTGCGTGACGAATGTGCGGCAGATGTCCGGGATCGGCAACAGCGACGGAGGAGAGCACAACGCCTGCCGGAGGTGGCGGGTCTGCTCCTGTGACCAGCCCAACCCATGGGCACAGCAAGGAAAAACGGGGTACCTCACATGTTCCGCACCGCCACGACCGTCACGCGCCCGACCAAGCGCGTAGCCCTCGCCCTCGGTTGCGCGGCCGTCCTCGGTCTCGGACTCGCCTCCACCGCACCGGCCTCCGCCGCACCCGCAGTGGACCCGAACGACCGCTACACCGCCGAGGAGATCCACACCTTCCTCGGGGACTTCTACGGCGAACACGGGCCCGGCGACTTCGCCCGGAAGTACGGCATCTCCGAGCACCTGAAGGAGAAGGTCGAGCAGAGCGAGGGCGTCGACATCCTGCTCTGCGCGCAGAACGAGCCGCGGTCCATCGACATCGGCCCGGTCACCACGGCCCAGTCCGCCGGCGTCGGCTACGCCACGGTGACCACGCACTGGGGCGACCAGGGCCAGGACACGGCGACCTTCACGGCGTACGTCGGCCTGGACGCCACGCGGCCGATCCAGCTGCAGGACACCGACTGCGAGGCGACCGACTGACATGCCGGTGCGGGCGTACGGCCGACCCCCCCCGCGTCGGTCGGCCGTACGCCCGCACCTGCTGCGGGTGGTGCTCCCGCACCGGCGGGTGGTGCTCGCGCACCGGCGGATAGCGGTTCCGCGTCCGTCAGTTGTTCCGTCCGGTCAGCCGACGGTCCACTTCTGGTTGGCTCCGCCCGAGCACGTCCAGATCTGGAGCCGTGTGCCGTTGGCGGAGTTGTTGCCCGTCACGTCCAGGCACTTGTTGGCCTGTGGATTCACGATGTCGCCTGCCGCGCTGACCACCCAGCGTTGATTGGCCCCGCCCCCGCAGTCCCAGAGCTGCACGGTCGAACCGTCGGCCGTGCCGTTGCCCGTGATGTCCAGGCACTTGCCCAGCGCCCGGATCGAGCCGTCGGAGGCCACGGTCCACTGCTGGGCGGCTGAGCTGTTGCAGTCGTAGAGCTGAACGGGCGTGCCGTTGGCGGAACTGGCGCCCGCCACATCGACGCACTTGCCCGCGAGCCCCCTGATGGGCGCACCGCCACCGGAGCCATCGCTGGTCGTCACCTTCACCTCGTCCACGACGAGTTGCTGCGGGAACGAGGTCGAGCCGTCCGGGTCGCCCGGCCAGTAGCCGCCCACCGCGAGGTTGAGGATCAGGAAGAACGGCTTGTTGAACACCCACTGCCTGCCGCCCAGATCGGCCGGGGTGCGCCGCTGGTAGACATTGCCGTCGACGGACCAGGTGACCGCGTCGGGGCTCCAGTCGATGGCGAAGGTGTGGAAGGCGTCCGCGAAGGCCTGGCCGCCGGGCAGCGAGTAGGCGGCGCCGATGCCGCCCGAGCCGGAGTAGCCGGGGCCGTGCAGGGTGCCGTGGACCGTCGAGGGCTCGAAGCCGACGTTCTCCATGATGTCGATCTCGCCCGAGTTGGGCCAGCCGACCTGTCCGATGTCGTTGCCGAGCATCCAGAAGGCGGGCCACATGCCCTGCCCGCGCGGGACCTTCAGCCGGGCCTCGACCCGGCCGTACGTCGTCGTGAACTTGCCCGCCGTGTTGAGGCGGGCCGAGGTGTACTCACAACGCCCGTACCAGCACTGGTAGTTGTTCGGGTTCTCGCGGCGGGCCGTGATCACCAGGTGGCCCTGGCCGTCCAGGGCCGCGTTGTTGGCGCCGGCTGTGTAGTACTGCCGCTCGTGATTGTTGACGTTGTCGCCGGTCTCGATCTGCCATTTCGAGGAGTTGACGGCCGAACCGGCGGCTCCGTCGAAGGTGTCCGAGAACGTCACGGCCGCGGCGGCCTTCGGCTCGGGGGCCGCCTGCCCGGAGGCAGCCTGCCCCGCATCCGCGTGCGCGGGCAGAACCGCGGCGGATGCGAGGAGTACGGCGGACAGGGCGGCGAGGAGGCATCTGCGGAGCAGGCGTGGGGAGTCCACGACTCTCCCTTCCGTACGGCGATCCCTGTGGGGGATGGGTGCCGACTGAGGTGGGGGGTGCGCGCTTCGACTCTTGATTTAAGAGGTGAGGTAAGGGGACGTCAAGACTTTGGTACGTACCATTCCTTCACAACTTGACGTTCACTCCCACGACTTCACGCCTTCAAGCTCCCGTGCCGCCTCGCACCGGGCTCCCGTGCGTTCACACCTTCAAGGCTGCGGGCCTTCACGCCTCCGAGTTCTTGCGGCGGCGCTTGCGCGGATGCACCGCGCGGTTCAGCCGGCGGCCGAGGAGCAGGTAACCGACGAGCGCCCCGCTGGTGTTGAGGATGACGTCGTCGACGTCGAAGGCGCGTCCGGTGATCACCGCCCCCTGTACCAGCTCGACCATCATCATCACGGCCGCCGTCAGGAGGAGTACTCGCAGGATCCCGCGCGCCTTGGGGACCAGGACGGGCAGCAGCACCCCGAAGGGGATGCCGAGGACGAGGTTGCCGCCGATCTGCTTGAAGGCGTCGCGCAGTTCGGGCTGGTCAAGATAGGCGCGAAGGGAACGGCCCGGATGCAGGTTGCTGTGTGTCAGCGCCTCGGAGGCCGGCGACGGCTGCAATGTGATCTGGGCCAGCGCGGCGGCGAAGGCCACCATGGCCGCGAAGGCGATGAGCATGACCAGGAACCGTACGACAAAGGGAAGTGGTCGTCGTTCGCCCGGAGCCGTCGACGAGCGGGGGTCGGACTTGGCGTCGGCAGGGCGCGACTTCTTGGTACGAGGGCTGGTCTTCTTGGCGCCGGAATGAGATGTGGAACGAAGGCGTAGTGCGATGCGCGGGCGTGACACTGCGCGGGCCATTCAACCCTCCAGTTTTCAACTGTCGTCCGATGACAGGCGAGTACCCCCGCAGGGGCCGAAGATGCCGACGACATGTGTGCCGGGCCTGAACCGCCGATCGCCCCGGCTGCACTGTGCTGCCGGGGCGATCGGTGTGCTCGGGCCGGAGGGGCGACGGTGGCGTCGACGAGCGTGCGCGGGCCGAGGTCACGGGCCCAGGTCATGGGCCGAGGCTCATGACCCGTACGTCACCTTCACCTCCTTGAAGCCCAGGGAGCCGAGCAGCCCCTTGAGCATTGCGGTGGTGTTCTCCTCGGCGCGGGCGGTCAGCTCGGTCTTCTTCGCGGCGTCACCGATGTGCCGGGCGGCGAGCCGCTGGACGGCCCGCTCGTCGTTCGGGTTGTCCGAGAAGACGTCGCCGAGCCGGTCGAGGAGACCGCGCTGCTTGGAGACGGCGTAGGACTGGTCGGGGTCGAGCGCGGGCTTGCCCAGGGCTGCGTGGGGGAGCCTGAGCGTGGCCGACGTGCGGTCCTTGTTGACCTTCACGTCTTGGTCGCGGATCTTTCCGAGGTCGACATAGGCGTCCACGGTGCCCGCGCCCACATACAGGGTGCGGGTGCCTCGGACCGCGTCCGGCAGGTACTTGGTGTCCTTCTCCAGATCCACCACCACCTGGAAGTTGCCCGAGGCGGCGTCGTAACGGCTCATGTCCTGAATGGACTTGAGGAGTGTGGGTCCTGTCCGGTCGTGGGTTTCCTCGCGGAAAACGTCACGCAGCCCGGGCAGCAGGCTCAGCTGCAGCCCGGCACCGAGTATCACCAGAACCAGCACGACCGCGCTCAGGATCTTGGCCCATCCGGGCATGCGCTTCAGGGACGTCGTCATGTGGCCGTCCTCCTTCCTCCTTCCTAGTGCCCCTCAAATCCCCGGCCAGACAGGCGTGTTGGCCGAATGGTTGACTGCGTAAGGACCTCGGTGAATTCCTGGTGCGAGGGCTGTTGCCCGGGACGCACCACGAGCTACGGACAGCCGCACAAGGAGTCTCCCGCCCGCCGGGACCGGGAGGCGGGTGCTGTCGACCGGCGCGACCCGCGGCCGGTGTCCGTTGCGGCCGGCCGGCGAGGACCTCGGGGACGATCGACGCGTCTGCGACCCGTAGCCCGCTGACTCCCTTGACCGCGCCGATGGAATCGACCACGGCCCACGGGTCCCCGGGCGAGCTGCGCAGTTCGGCCTTCCGCTCGTCCCACTCCACCCGGAGCGCGCGCAGGCCCCGCTGTGCGGCGTCGAAGGTGTCGCCGACCACCGCGATGCCCTCGTCGACCGGGACCACCGCCCTCGCACCCGATCAGCCTGTACCGGCCCGCATCCTTTGGACGTACGTCGTATCGACGACCGGCGAGCCGGTTTTCTACCAGCTGGTGGTGGGCCGTACCGGGGGCTTCCTGGTGTGTTGGCCCTGGTAGAACAGTGGTCGATGGGTGTCCGGGAGCGTGAGCGCAAGGTGTACAGGCCGCTGTGGCGGGCCGGCCTGGAGGTGATCCCGGACGCCGTGCCGGACGGCACGATGCCGTTCGTCCTCGGATACGGCGCCGAGGACGTGACCGGCGGCTTCTCCCACCGGTACGACACCCCGCGGCTCGTCGAGCGACTCAATGCGGACTGGTACGACCTCGCCGTCTCCTCCGGTCTTCTCGATCACCGGCGCGAGTTCCTCGTCCAGCTTCCGCAGGGCACCCGGACGCACCGGGCCGCCCTGCGGTACCTGCACGGCGGCGGCCACGCCGCGCCGGCGGTCTGGACCCGGGTCCGGCTCCTGGAGCGCTGGGACATCATGGGCCGGGGGGCGGCATCGGCGTTCCTCGGCGTGCACGCGGGCCACCCGGGCTTCGCCATGATGGCCCTCGACGCGAGCGTGTACGTTCGTGCCTCGACGGGCGAGACCGGTGTCGACGTGCTCGTGGTTCGCCACCCGGACCGCTCGGAGAACATCCTGCGGCACCTGGAGTGGATCACGCTTCACGACAGCCCCTACGCCCACCGCGAGTTCAAGGAACGGATCGCCGCTTGGCTCGCCGGGCGAGCAAGGAGCGCCGTCAGCCCTTCAGAGCGCTGACGACGCGGATCACGAACGTCGTACGGGGGAGTCCGGACGTCCGGTCAGGGTGGCCCGTCCGGTGCGCAGCCTCGCAGGATGAACGCGATCACCTCGTCCAGCCCGTCTTCCGCGAACCCCTGGGGGAGCATGCCGGTCGCGGCCAGGTCGGCGTAACCGTGCAAGGTCGCGAAGACCGGGACGCCGATGCGCTCGACGGGTCCCTCGCGCACCTCACCCCGGCGCTGCCCCTCCGCCACCAGCTGCTCGATGTGCTCCGACCAGCGCCCGGCGGCCTCCAGCAGGGCGTCGGACGCCTGCGGGTCGCACTCGATCGAGTACATCAGGCCGAGCAGCACGGGATTGTCCAACCCGAAGCACACATACGCGCGGACCACCGCCTCCAGCCGCTTGCGGCACGACTCCCCCGCGTCGGCCTGTGACGCCGTCATGGCCTCGGTCATCCGTTCGTAGCCGGTCAGTGCGAGCGCGTCCAGCAGTGCCTGCTTGTCCTTGAAGTGGCGGCTCGGCGCGGCATGGCTGACGCCGAGGTCGCGGGCGAGTTCGCGGAGCGACAGCGCGGCGGCCCCCTTCTCCCGGAGCGTCTCTTCGGCGCGGGCCAGCAGGGCGGCTCGCAGGTCGCCGTGGTGATAGGGGCGAGGGCGGGTCTCCATGGGGGGCAGTGTATCGGTCATGTTTGTCTCGCCTACATTGTTGACGGCGCCACCATTGTTGACATTGACAGCATTGTAGCCGCTGCCTACATTGACTGGCATGACTACTGCACTCAGCGCCGCACGCGGCACGTGGAACGCCACCGACCTCCCGGACCTGAGCGGTCGCACTGCCGTCGTTACCGGCGCCAACAGTGGTATCGGCATCGCCACCGTCGAGGCGCTGGCAGCCGCGGGCGCCCATGTGGTGCTCGCAGTGCGGGACCCCGAGCGCGGCGAGGCCGCCGCCGTGGGCGTGCCCGGCAGCGTGGAGGTGCGCCCGCTCGACCTGGCCGACCTCGCCTCCGTGCGCGAGTTCGCCGCCACCTGGAGGGGCGGTCTGGACCTGCTCGTCAACAACGCCGGCGTCATGAACACCCCGGAGTCCACCACCAAGGACGGCTTCGAGACGCAGTTGGGGACCAACCACCTGGGCCACTTCGCCCTGACCAACCTGCTGCTGCCGCACATCACCGACCGGGTGGTGACCGTGTCGTCCAGCGGGCACAAGATGCCGGGCACCCCGCGTATCCACTTCGACAACCTCAACCTCACCGGCGAGTACGACCCGGTGAAGGCATACAGCCAGTCCAAGCTGGCCAACCTGTTGTTCACGCTGGAACTCCAGCGCCGCCTCACCGCATCCCACTCGTCCGTACGCTCCCTGGCCGCGCACCCCGGCTGGGCCGCCACGAACCTGCAGAGCCAGGACGGCAGCGCGCTGCGCCGCGCCTTCATGTGGGTCCGCAACCGCACCCTGGCCCAGGACAACAGGGCCGGCGCTCTGCCGACCCTGTACGCCGCCGTCCAGGACCTCCCCGGCGCGAGCTATGTGGGCCCGGACGGCTTCGGCGAGATGCGCGGCGCCCCGACCCTGGTCGGCCGCTCCCCGGCGGCCGGCGACCCGGCGACGGCCAAGCGTCTGTGGACGGTCTCCGAGGACCTGACCGGCGTCACCTTCCCGCAGCCGGCTGCGGTCCCCGGACCGTAAGGGCACCGCGTCCCACGAACGTCGAATCCCGAACGTCGAATCCCGAACGTCGAACCCCGAACCTCGAACCCCGAACCCCGAACCCCGAAACGAAAGAGACCTGCCGTGGCGAAACACTTGTACGCGCTGGGACGTTGGGCGGCGCGCCGTCGGGGCCGGGTGCTCGCGGTGTGGGTGCTGCTTCTCGCGGTCGCCACCGGCCTGGGCACCGCCCTCAGCGGAAAGGTGACGACGCAGTTCTCGGTGCCGGGCATCGAGTCGCAGCAGGCCCAGGACCTGCTGAGGGAGAAGTTCCCGCAGGCTGCCGGCGGCACCGCCCGGGTCGTGTTCGCCGCACCCGAGGGCGCGAAGCTCACCGGCGGGACGGAGCAGCGCGCCATCACCGCCACCCTTGAGGAAGTCGCCGCGGTGCCGGGGGTGGTCAACGTCTCCGATCCGGCGAAGACCGGCGCCCTGTCGGAGGACCGTGCCATCGGCTACGCCGACGCGGTGTTCGACAAGCCGGCCGACAACGTGCCCCAGTCCGCCAAGGACCGGCTCGACGACGCCCTGGACCCGGCCAGGAAAGCCGGCCTCGACGTCGAGTTGGGCGGCACCGTGTCCACCCCGCCGTCCGAGGTCGGCGGCCCCGCCGAGGTCGTCGGCGTGGTCGTGGCCTTCGTGGTGCTCGCGCTGGCGCTCAGCTCACTCGTGGCGGCCGGGCTGCCCCTGCTGACGGCCCTCGTCGGCGTCGGGGTCGGTGTGATGACCGTCCAGTTCCTGTCCCGCTTCATCGAGATGACGAACACCGCGACCGTCCTCGCGCTGATGATCGGCCTGGCCGTCGGCATCGACTACGCCCTGTTCCTCGTCTCCCGCCACCGCGAACAGCTCGCCGATCCCGAGCAGGACGTGTCCGACTCGATCGCCCGCGCCACCGCGACGGCGGGCAGCGCCGTGACCTTCGCGGGCGTGACGGTCATCATCGCCCTCACCGCGCTCGCTACGACCGGCATCCCCTTCCTCACCGTGATGGGCCTGGCCGCCGCCGGGACCGTACTCCTCGCGGTCCTGGTGGCCCTGACCCTCGTACCGGCTCTGCTCGGCTTCCTCGGCGAGCGCCTGCGTCCCAAGAGCGGACTCAAGAGCGGCCCCAACAACGCACGGCCGGGGGCGAGTTCACCGCAGACCAGGACAGCCGGCCGCGAGCGCCGGCCCGGTGTCTGGGGTCTGGCCTGGGGCCGCCTCATGACGCGCTTCCCCGTCCCGGTCCTGGTCGTGAGCGTCCTCGGGCTGCTCGCCCTCGCCGTGCCCGCCGCCGGCCTGCGCCTGGGACTGCCGAGCAACGAGACCCAGCCCACCGCGAGCACCCAGCACCAGAGCTACGAACTGCTCACCAAGGGCTTCGGTCCGGGCTTCAACGCGACCCTCGTCGTTGTCGTGGACGGCACGCACGTACCGGCCGCGCAGCGCGAGACGGTCGTCAAGCAGGTCGCCGACACCGTCGGCGAGGACCCGGACATCGCGACCGTGGCCCCGCCCACGGCCACCGAGGACGGGGCGATCACCGTGCTCGGCCTTGTGCCGAAGACCGGCCCCGACGACCAGAGGACCACCGACCTGGTGCACCGGCTGCGCGACCACGCGGTGACTCCGGTGACCGACGCGGGCGGCAGGGCGTACGTCGCGGGCGCTACCGCCGCCGGGATCGACGTGTCGGCGAAGCTGGCCTCCGCGCTGCCGCTGTTCATTACGATCATCGTCGTGCTCGCGCTGCTCCTGCTGATGCTGGCCTTCCGCTCGATTCTGGTGCCCCTCAAGGCAGTTCTCGGCTTCCTGCTGTCCATCGCGGCCAGTCTGGGCGCCGTCGTGTGGGTCTTCCAGGACGGTCACCTCTCCGGACTGTTCCAGGTCGCGGCGGCGGCACCGGTCGCGAGCTTCGTTCCGGTCCTGCTGATCGGTGTCCTGTTCGGCCTCGCGATGGACTACGAGGTGTTCCTGGTCAGCCGGATGCGGGAGCACTTCCACCACCACCGGGACGCGCGGGCCGCGGTCGAGCACGGCGTGGAGCGCAGCGCCCGGGTCGTCACGGCGGCGGCCCTCATCATGGCGGCCGTCTTCGGCGGCTTCATCTTCAACCACGACCCGACGGTCAAGTCGATCGGCTTCGCGCTGACCATCGGCGTCCTCATCGACGCCTTCGTGGTCCGCCTCACGATCGTCCCCGCGGTGCTGAGCCTTCTCGGCCGCCACGCGTGGGCCCTGCCCAGGTGGCTGGACCGGGCCGTCCCGAACGTCGACATCGAGGGCGACTCCCTGCCACCGCGCCGCGCGGCCGGGCAAGCGGCTCCTGCCGCCCCCGAACCGGTGCCGGCCGAGAAGGGATGACCAGCCGCAGCGATACGTGAACGCCGGTGCGGGCCGTTCACGGAGAGCCGCCCGCACCGGCGTTCGTGACTCACGGGCCAGCTGTTGCCGGAAGCCTTGGGGCGGGGGCTCGACATCGCCGAGCGCTACTGGCAACTGCACACGCAGCCGCGTTACTTGTGGGACCGCGGGGCGCTGCACGTCGGCCGTTCCTGACGACCCGCTGCGACGTGGGCAGGACGGTCGGAGCCGGTCAGGTCACCAAGATTTTGAAGTGGCGGCGCGCTGTCATAAGGACTCCGAGGCGGCCTCGGGCTGCCCGAGGACCTCGTCCATGCTCGACAGCGGAGGCAGCACGTCGTCGAGCCCGGTCACGTGCAGGATGCGCAGGGTCAGCGGGTGGGTGCAGACCAGATGCAGCCGCCCGCCGCGGGCGAGGATCCGGCGCCGGGCCCGGTACAGCAGGCGCAGGCCCGAGCAGTCGAAGAACTCGATGTGCCGCAGGTCGAGCACGACCCGCGCGTCAGGGTGTCCCGTGGCCGCGTCCAGGGCCGGGACGATGTCCAGCGCCGCGATGATGTCGATCTCTCCGTGGAACTCCAGCACGGTGTGCCCGCGGTCCTGGTGGACACGCAGATGAGGAGTGAACGGCGCGGACTCGTTGCGCACGACGACATCACCTCCAACAGGGTCACCGGGGGCCAGGGTGACGTCGTTCCGTGAGCGTAGACGCGGCCATGTGCGGCTGGCGTCCGCCAAACCGTTCCCCACTCAGCAAGTTACCCTCGATGGGGTGAATTTCAGCATGTTCGATTGACATATGTCTTCGATTTAAAGGACGTGTCGCCGTCAGTTTCAGGACAGCGACTGCCACGCCTTCGACAGCGCCTGCCGGAACTGGTCCGTCTGGTGTGCCGTGAGATCCCGGACCATGCGCTCCTCCAGCTCCCGCACGGGCTCGGCATGCCGAGCGAGCACATCGCGGCCAGACTCGGTGAGGAGAATCAGCAGCTCGCGGCGGTTGCGGGGATTGCGCTCGCGCCGTACGAGACCGCGGGTCTCCAGCGACCGGATCACATCGGCCACGGACTGCGCGGTCACGAACGAGTCGCGTGCGAGCTGCGCCGCGGACAGGCCGTCGTGCCGCTCCAGGACGGTGAGCGAGGTGTACTGCAGTGCGGTGATCCCCGTGGGCTTCAGTAACTCGTCGAGGTGGGACCGCACGACGAGTTCCACCTGCTTGACCATGTACAGGAGCGATGGGGGTGCCTTGGTGACGACCATGCGTTCAGCCTAGGGCATTGACAGGAAACCTGTCTGTAAAGAGACTGCGAACCAACAGGAATCCTGTTGGTTGAAATCTTGGCGATCGAGGCTGAGGAGTGGGCAATGACGACCACCTTCGAGAGCGGGCCCGGGCAGCTGTTCATCGGTGGACAGTGGCGCGAGGCGGCCGACGGAGCGCGTACGGACGTGTTCGATCCGTCCACCGGCCAGGTGGTCACGACGGTGGCGGAGGCCTCGGCCACCGACGTCGACACGGCCGTACGCGCCGCGCGGAAGGCGTTCGACAGCGGACCGTGGGCCACGATGAGCGGTCGTGAGCGCGGCCGGGTGCTGCACCGCGTCGCCGAACTGATCCGGGAGAACGCGGACGAGATCGCGGCCCTGGAGAGCCTGGACGTCGGCAAGCCGATCACGCTGTGCCACGCGGTCGACGTGACGAACGCGGCCAACGACTACGAGTACTACGCCTCCCTCGCCTGGACCCTGGACGGCGCGACCCGGGACACCCCGCTCAACGGCCTCGCCTACACCAGGCCCGGCCCGATCGGTGTCGTCGCCGCGATCACACCCTTCAACTTCCCGCTGATCCTCGCGGGCTCGAAGATCGCCCCGGCGCTCGCGGCGGGCAACACGGTCGTGCACAAGCCCGCCGAGGAGACCCCGCTCAGCGCCCTCTACATGGCCGGTCTGCTCCAGAGGGCGGGCGTCCCGGACGGTGTCTACAACGTCGTCACCGGTACGGGACCGGTCGCGGGAGAGGCGCTCCTGCGCAACCCCGGCGTCGACAAGATCGCCTTCACCGGATCGACCGCGGTCGGCCGGCATGCCGCGAGCGTCGCGGGCGAGGGACTGAAGTCGGTCACCATGGAACTCGGCGGCAACGCGGCGCACATCGTCTTCGAGGACGCCGACGTCGAGAAGGCCATCGGCGCGGTCATCAAGGGCTTCGTCTTCAACACCGGCCAGTTCTGCATGGGCGGCCCGCGCCTGCTCGTCGCGCGCCCGCTCTACAACACCGTGGTCGGCATCCTCGCCGACGCCGTCCCCGGAGTACCGGTCGGCGACCCCCGGGAGCCCGAGACCGTCGTCGGGCCGATGGCGGGGGAGAAGCACCTGAAGAAGGTCGAGGAGTACGTCGAACTGGCCCGCAAGGAGGGCGGCCGCATCGTGTGCGGCGGTGAGCGCCTCGACCTGAACGGCGGCTTCTACTACAAGCCCACGGTCATCGCGGGCCTGTCCAACGACTCCCGGGTGGTCCAGGAGGAGATCTTCGGCCCGGTCCTCACGGTGCAGCCCTTCGACTCCGAGGACGAGGCCGTCGAGCTGGCCAACTCCACGCCGTACGGCCTGGCTTCGGGACTGCAGACCACCGACCTCGCCCGCGCGCACCGCGTCGCCGACCGGCTCCAGGCAGGCATCGTGTGGGTCAACGACTGGGCGATGCTCGACCCCGCGGTGCCCTTCGGAGGGGTCAAGGCCTCCGGCTTCGGCCGTGAGTACGGGCCCGAGGCGCTCGCCTCCTACACCAAGGTCAAGTCCGTCGTCATCTCGTTCGACTGAGCGCCCCGCAGCCGGGCTCACCCCTTCAACTCACCCTCATCCAAGGGAGTTCGCAGTATGTCCACCACCACCCGCGCAGCCGTGGTCGAGTCCGGGGGAGCGCCCTTCACCCTCGCCGACGTGGAGCTCGACGAGCCCCGCGCCCATGAGGTCCTGGTCCGCATCGTGGCCGCGGGCCTGTGCCACACGGACCTCGGGGTCGCGAGCGGCGGCCTGCCGTTCCCGCTGCCCGGCGTACTGGGCCACGAGGGCGCCGGGATCGTCGAGGCCGTCGGCCCGGACGTCGCGGGCGTCGAACCCGGCGACCACGTCGTGCTGTCCTTCACCTCCTGCGGCTCCTGCCGCAACTGCCGCGACGGCCACCCGGCGTACTGCGCCGCCTGGTTGCCGCTGAACCTCCTCGGCGGACGCCGCGCCGACGGCTCCGCCACCATCAGCCGTGACGGGGCCCCGCTCGGCGGCCACTTCTTCGGCCAGTCCTCCTTCGCCGAGCGGGCGTTGGTGGACGAGCGCAGCCTCGTCAAGGTCGACAGGGACATCCCGCTGGAGTCCCTGGCACCGCTGGGCTGCGGCGTACAGACAGGGGTGGGCGCGGTCTGGAACGTCCTTGAACCCCGTACGGGCGACACGGTCGTGATCCTGGGCGCCGGCGCGGTCGGTCTGTCGGCGGTGATGGCCGCGGCACTGACGCCCGCGACCACGGTGATCGCCATCGACAAGGTCGTCGAACGGCTCGAACTGGCAAGGGAGTTGGGCGCCACCCACACCGTGAACGCCAACGAGGCGGACATCGTCGAGGCGGTCCGGCTGATCACGGGCGGGGCGGGGGCCGACGGAGTCGTCGAGACCACCGGCAACGTCATCGTCCTGCGCAAGGGCGTGGAAGCGCTCGCCGCTCGCGGTACGGCGGTGATCGTCGGCGCCCCGCCCTTCGGTTCCGAGGTCGCCCTGGACGTCAACGGCATGCTCGGCGGCAAGCGACTGGTGGGCCTCACCCTCGGCGACCAGGAGACCCAGACCGCGATCCCTGCCCTGGTCAAACTGGTCCGCGAGGGCCGCCTGCCACTGGACCGGCTGATCAGCACCTACGCCTTCGAGGACATCGGCCAGGCGGTCCAGGACATGAGCGCGGGAAAGACGATCAAGCCGGTACTCACGTTCGCATAGGGGCGTGGCCCCGTCAGGGGCGCGGGGAACTGCGCGACCAGCCACAACCGGCCCGCAGGTCACATACGACCGTTCCCCGCCCCCTCCGGTGACCTACCGAACCTGAAGAACAAGCTTCCCCACGGTCCGCCCGGTGTCGCCCACAGCATGTGCCTTCGCGGCGTCGGCCAACGGAAACACCTCGGCAACCGCGGCACGCAGCCTCCCCGCAGCGACAAGCTCGGCAATCGCCCGCATCCCCGCCTGATCGGCCTCCACGAGCAGCTCGATCGCCCGCACACCGAGCCCCCGCGCCTCCTCGGCGAGCGCCGGCGACCCGGACGGCAGGATCGACACCAGCAGCCCGCCCGGCCGAAGGGTCCTGAGCGACCGCGACCGATAGTCGCCCCCGATCGTGTCCAGCACGACATCGACATCCCGCACGGCCTCGGCGAAGTCGGTCTCCCGATAGTCGACCGTCTCGTCGACGCCCAGCCCCCGCAGGAACTCGTGCTTGCCCGCACTGGCCGTACCGATGACGTACGCCCCGCGCTCCTTGGCGATCTGCACGGCCAGATGCCCCACTCCGCCGGCCGCCGCATGGATCAGCACCCGCTGCCCCGGCCGGACGTCCGCCGTGTCGACCAGTGCCTGCCAGGCGGTCAGCGCGGCCAGCGGAATCGCGCCCGCCTGGGTGTGGTCGACCTCGGCCGGCTTGTGCGCGAAGGCGCGCGCGGGACCGGTGACGTACTCGGCGTGCGCCCCGACGCCGTACGGGTACGGCAGCATGCCGAAGACCTCGTCGCCCGGCTTGTGGAGGGTGACGCCGAGGCCGACCGCCTCGACGACCCCGGAGACGTCCCAGCCGAGGACGAACGGCGGCTTCCCGAGGAAGTTGCCGTTCGCCCGGTGCTTCCAGTCGGTCGGGTTGAGACCCGCCGCGTGCACCCGGATCAGCACCTCGCTCGGCCCGGGCCTCGGGATCTCCAGCTCCACTTCCTTGAGGACCTCGGGACCGCCGAGGACGTCCTGACTGATCGCGCGCATCGTGTTCTCAGTGCTCATGCGCTCCAGCCTGCCGGGCCACGACGGCCGGGGAAATGGCATGATTGCCATTGTCCGATAAGATCGTGCCATGCTGCAGACGCATTGCGGGGAGCGCCCCGACCCCACCGAGAGCTCCCGGCACGGGGAGTACGACGGACCCGTGGAGCGGGTCGTCGTCCTGGCCCTGGACGGGGTCTACCCCTTCGAACTCGGCATCCCGAACCGGGTCTTCGGCTCGGCCGAGGGCAGGTACGAGATCCTGACCTGCACGGTCGACGGGCAGCCGGTGCGCAGCAGCTCGGACTTCTCGATCACCGTCGAACACGGTCCGGAGGCGCTGCGTACGGCCGGCACCGTCGTCATCCCGCCGTTCGCCCTGTCGCAGCTCAGTGAGGATCTCCCCGAGGCGGTGGCCGGCGCGCTGAGGGCCATCCGGCCGGATGCCCGGATCGTCTCCATCTGCACGGGGGCCTTCGTCCTGGCGGCGGCGGGGATGCTCGCCGGACGGCGGGCGACGACGCACTGGCAGCTGGCCCCGCTGTTCCGGAAGATGTTCCCGGACGTGGACCTGGACGCCGACGTGCTCTTCGTCGACGAGGACTCCCTCCTCACCTCGGCGGGGGCCGCGTCCGGTGTGGACGTCTGCCTGCACCTCGTGCGCAAGGACCACGGCAGCGAGCTGGCCAACCGGGTGGCACGGTCGTGTGTGGTCCCGCCGTGGCGGGACGGCGGTCAGGCCCAGTACATCGAGCAGCCCGTGCCCGAACCCTCGACCGCGGGCACCGCGGCCACCCGGCACTGGGCCCTGGAACGCCTCGGCGAACCGCTGACCCTGGCCGATCTCGCCGCCCACGCCCGGATGAGCCTGCGTACGTTCGCCCGCCGGTTCAACGACGAGGTCGGGATGAGCCCCGGCCGCTGGCTCATCCAGCAACGCGTCATCCGTGCACGGCAGTTGCTCGAAGCCAGCGATCTGCCGGTGGACCGGATCGCGGGCGAGGTCGGCTTCGCGACCGGCACCTCGCTCCGGCAGCATCTGCACGCGGCGATCGGCGTCTCACCTGGGGCCTACCGGCGTACGTTCCAGGCGGCCCGGCAGCGCTGAAGCGAACTCCGCCCGAACGTCCTGAGGGGCCCGTGCGTCGGAGGAGGGACACGGCGACACGGCAGGCAGGGGGCGGCGCCATGCGGGGAATCAAGGCGGGTGGACTGGCGGTGGCGGGAATCGCGACGGTCGCGACACTCGTGACAGTGGTCGTGGAGAGCAGGAAGGGGCACACGGACGGAGGCCTCATCGCGGGCGGGCCCGCTTCGACCACGCCCTACAGCGGACCGTTGCGCGTGCCGCACAAGGAGTACGACGAGGACAGCCGGCGGGCGACCGAGGCCGAGTCGGGCGCGGCGGGGCTGGCCCTGGAGTGCGAGGGGGACATCCACTCGGGCGGGTTCGGGGGCAACTGGAGCAAGGGGGACGGCGGTTCGACCCCGGCGGAGGGGCTTGAGGCCTACTTCGACATCGAGCAGCCGAACGTCCCGAGGTCCGGCTATCGCGTCGAGCGCGAGGACGGGGACCGGGTGCTGTTCTCGTATGACATCGGTGGCGAGACCAAGGTCGCCGTCATCGTTGCCAAGGACCAGCCGAACAGGCCCGGTTGGGGCCCGGAGACGACAGCCTCGTGCGACCCGGCGGAGTTCCCCGAGAGTTTCACCGAGGACCAGGGCCACGAGGTCTGGACCGACGCACGCGGCCGCCGCCTTCCGGTCACCACCATCAGTGGTTCCCAGGGCTCGGAGCACTGCGACTGGCAGTCGGCCCACTTCCTCGAACTCGGCCACGGCGCGAAGCGCGTGCTGTACGCCCGTGACCCCGAGGGCGTGCTGTCCGGGCTGCTCACCGCCCCGTACGACGGCGACGTCACCCTGCCCGACGGGGCCCGCGACACCGGCTACCGCCACGGCGAGCGGGAGTTGTGGCTGACGGCCGACAGGAAGAAGGCGTACGTCCGCACGCCGGACGGGGTGGAGGCGTGGCCGGCGGTGAAGAAGGGGACGGGCTGCGACTGACGTCCCGACCGGCGGTGTTCTATCGGCTCGCGTGCAGGGCCACGAGCAGGCGCCACACCTTGTGGGCGATCTCCTCCGCGGTGGCCTCGACGAGCCCGTGCAGCCAGTCGGCGAGAACGCCCGCGAAGGTCGCGGCGACGGCGGAGGCGATGAGAGGGGCCTCCGGCGCGCCGACGAGTTCACGCTCGGCGAGGCTGCGGGCCCGCAGGTCCTGGTGGAGTACGCGGCCGAGCGGTCCGCCGCCGCCCGGGCTCAACAGGGCGCGGTACAGCGGGGCATGAGGAGGCAGGCCCGCGAAGAACGTGAGCAGAGCGTCCGGCGCCGACCTGGGGTCGGGTCTGCCCCGCCAGGCGTGCAGGGCGTCCACGGCATCCCGTACGACATCGGCGCAGGCGTCGACGGCCAGCGCCTCCAGGTCGGCGTAGTGCAGATAGAACGTGGCCCTGCCGACCCCGGCCGCGCGCACCAGTGCGGCGACACTGACCTCCGCGAGCGGCCGTCGGGCGCACTCGTCGAGGAGGGCCCGGCGCAGCTTGGCCCGGGTGCGCTCGGCCCTGGGATCGGCCTTGGGATCGGCCCTGGGGTCGGCCCTGGCGTCGGAGGTCACCGGGCGACGAGGACGGCGGCCAGGGCGAGCGCGCCGGGCAGGGCCTGCGCGAAGAGGATGCGACGGTTCGCGGTGACCGTGCCGTACACACCCGCGACGATCACGCACGCCAGGAAGAAGACCTGTACGCGGAAGCCCGTGGGGTCGTCGGCGATCAGCCCCCAGACGAGCCCGGCCGCGAGAAAGCCGTTGTAGAGCCCCTGGTTGGCGGCGAGCGCGGCGGTGGCCTTCGCCATCTCGGGGTCGAACCCGTGCAGCCCGCGCCCCGGCTTCTTCTCCCACAGGAACATCTCCAGAACCAGGATGTACGCGTGCAGGGCGGCGACGAGACCGACCAGCACGTTGGCGAGTGTCTGCATGGGGGTGTGGGCTCCTTCAGAGGGTTCAGGGGTTCAGGGGTTCAGGGGTTCAGAGGGACTTTCCTGGACAGGTGTCCACTATATATGGACACCTGTCCAGGACATCCCGCGCATTGGCGAGCGCTGCCCGGTGGCACTGTCAGACCCGGCCGCTACCGTCCTGTCCCATGAGTGACCACCACGACCAGGCAGTCGTACGCCGGGCCCGCCCCGAGGACATCCCGGCGCTCGTCGCCTCCAGCGCTGCCCTGTTCGCCGAGGACGCGGGCACCCGGGACGCGACCGTCGACATCAACTGGCCCCTCGCGGAAGGTGCGGAGAGATTCGCCTCCGGCATCGACGATCCGGCCCGGCTGTCGCTCGTGGCCGAGCGCGACGGGGAGGTCATAGGACACCTCGTGGGCACGGTCGCGGACGGCTCGGCCATGCGCCCGGCGAAGATCGCCACCCTGCACAGCCTGTACGTGCGCCCGGCCCACCGCGGCACCCTGACGGGAGCGCGGCTCGTGACTGCCTTCCTGGACTGGGCGCGGGAACAGGGCGCCCAAGTGGCGGAGGTGACGGCCTACGCGGCCAACGCGGACGCGATCCGGTTCTACGAGCGCAACGGCTTCGGACCGCACACACTCACCCTCGGCCAATCACTGTGACGGTCACCTTCGGGCAGTCACCGCGCCCGGGCCGCTCTCCGGAGCTTGAGCGCCCGCAGCGCCAGCTGCATCTCGAACTGGGTGGTGGGGTCGTGGAGCCGGTCGCCGAACAACTCGTCGAGCTGGCGCATGCGGTAGCGGACCGTCTGCGGATGGACGGCGAGACGCGCGGCCACCTCGCTCGCGTTGTGGCCGCACTCCAGCCAGCTGAGAAGTGTCTCCGCCAGGCGCTCGCGCTGGGGCAGCCGGATGGTGTCCAGCGGGCGCAGATGCCGGTCGGCCATCGCCTCCACCAGCGCCTCGTCGCGGAACAGCATCAGCGTGGCCAGATGGTCCCGGCAGCGCACCATCTCCGTGTCCGGCAGCACGCCCCGCCGGGCCAGATCGAGTGCCTCGGCCGCCCACCGCAGCGACCGCGCCCCCTCCTGGAGTGCGACGCTCGGCCCCATGACGGCCCGTAGGCCATGGAGCGCTCCGGCGACGGCACGCGCCCTTCCCGGGCCCTCCGGATCGGGCACCACCAGCACGGCCGGGCGCACGTCGAACCGCGCCAGGAACTCCGGCGGCACGATGGGCGCTTGCGCCGCCCCGGCCTGTGCCCCCTGATCGATGACGACCACGGCCAGCGAACGCGGCACGGGCCACTGCGCGGTGTGCGCGAGATCCGTGATGGCCGCGACCGACGCGGGCGGGTCCACGATCAGCAGGTCGATCAGCCGCGTACGCCGCTGCTGCAGCTCACCGGCCGCGTGCAGCCGCGCCTCCGTGTACCCGGCCGTCGTCGCGGCCGCCATCTCGTCCAGGTGCAGGAACAGCGCCTCACCGAACGCGGCCAGCACATGACGAGGCAGCAGATCGGCGTCGACCAGCGCGTTGATCCGTCGCCATGTCACCCGCGCACCGAGCCGCAGCGCCGACTGGAACGCGTCGAGACTGCGCCCCTCGTCCGCCTCGCCCCGGCCGATGCGCTGGTACGTCGCCGTCACCGGTTCCCAGTCGGTGTCGGGCTTCGCCATCCGCTCCAGGAACCCCTGCAACGCGTGCTCGACACCCTGATGCACGACCTGCATGTACGTGTCGTCCGTCGGACGCGCGTACTCCGGGATCTCCGTTCTGATCGCCCGTACGACCTCTTCGGTGATGTCGTCGAAGAAGGGTCTGAGATGGTCGTGCAGACCCGAAGGGAACGCCTTGAACGGGCCCTGGGCCTCCTCGGCCCGCGCTGTGGCGTTCGTGGCCTCGATCTTCTCCAGAATGCGGAATCCGGTCACGCAGCGGCTCCTTCTGCGCACGGGAAGTGGGGCACACTGACGCTACCCGCACGGATTCTGCCGAGCCTCATCGGCGACTGACAGACATGCACCAGGTGCTTGTCACTTCATGACAAGGGGAATCCGGCTCCTGCTCCGGCTTCTGCCCCGGCTTATGCTCCGTGCCGCCACCCGCCGATGACGCCCACGACGGCGCAGCGTCACCAGCGTCACGAACGCACCCGCGAGTACGCAGCACGCCGCGAGCCGGAGACCGAGGTCGTAGCCCTCAAGGAACGCGCCGCGCGGATCGGCACCGGAACGCAGCTCGGCGCTTTCCCGACGGGTGAGGACCACGCCCACCAGGACCACTCCGAACACACCGGAGACCTCGCGTGCCGCGCTCACCAGACCGGTCGCCATGCCCATCCCGGCCTCCGGAACCCGGTCGAGACTGCGCACGGTCAGGGGAGTGGTGAACGCGGAACCCCAGCCGATCAGCAGCAGCCCCGGCTGCAGATCCCAGAAGCCGGCCCGCGCACCCGCTCCCGAGACGTACAGCAGACCGACCGCCACCATGCAGAGGCCGCCCGCGATCGAGACATGCGCGCCCAGCGCACGGGCCGCCCGCTCGGCCACCGGCGTTCCCAGCAGCAGCGCGCCCGCCAGCGGCAGAAACGCGAGCCCCGCCCCGGTCGGCGAGAAGCCGAGCACCCGCTGGAGATAGAGGGCCGTGAAGAAGAACACCCCGTTGACACCGATGCCCCACAGCACCTGCGCGACGATCCCGCCGGTGAGGAACCGGTCGCGCAGCAGGCGCAGTTCGACGAGCGGCCGTGCGGTCCGGGCCTCCACGACGACGAACAGACCGGCGGCGACCGCCGAAACGCCCAGGCACAGTGGTACGGGTGCGGTGCCGAACCCTTGCTCCTGACCGCGCACGAGACCGTAGGTGAGCAGATAGAGCGCGAGCACCGACAGCAGCACACCGGGCAGATCCAGGCCGCCGCGCCGGGGCGCGGACCGGCCGGGGACGGCCGGCATCAGCAGCAGCGCGATCAGCCCGAACGGGACGTTGAGCGCGAACACCCAGCCCCAGCCCCACCGTTGGGTGACGAAGCCGCCCACCACGGGTCCAAGTGCCAGCGCCAGGGCCAGCGCCGCCGTCCACAGGCCCACGGCCGTGGCGCGCAGCCGCGCGGGCAGGTCGACCGCGATGACGGCGAGCGAGGCGGGGATGACCAGCGCGGCCCCGACCCCCTGCACCGTACGGGCCGCGATGAGCGTGCCCCCGCTGTCCGCGAGGGCGGCCGCCGCCGACGCCGCCGTGAAGACCAGGATCCCGGCCGCCAGCACAGGTCTGCGCCCGAGCAGATCGGTCAGCCGTCCGCCGGGCAGCAGCAGCGCGCCGAAACTGAGCACGTAACTGGCCGCCACCCACTCCAAGTCGGGCACTGTCAGGCCCAGTTCGCGCTGCACGGTCGGCAGGGCCACATTGATGACCGTGTTGTCGAGCGTCGTGATGAACCCGGTCAGTGTGAGCAGGGAGAACAGCGCGAACAGCCGTGCACGTCCCACGAGACGCTCCTTCCGCCGTCGCACGGATTGTCGGCGGGAGAGCGCGGCCCGGGCTCTGGCCCACGGCATGGAATCGACGGCACGCCTTTGTCAGCGAACTGACAGATGGCGGAGGACGAACTGTCAGCACGTCGTCTAACCCACCCCTCGCCCGGAGGCGGAACCTGGGGCACCGCCCCAAGCGGACGCACTCTCCCCTCGCTCTCACTCAACTCGCGCTGCCGCCGACCCAGTTGGAGCCCCCATGACCTCCGTCCGGCCCGCCGCCGCATCCGCCTCACTCACGGACCACCTGAGGCACTGGGCCAGACACCGGCCGCAGCAACGAGCCTTCAGCCACGTCGACTTCCCCGAGAGCGCCCCCGCCGGAGTGCACCGGGCCCTCGGCTGGCGCGCCCTCGACGCCCGCGCCAGGGCCGTCGCCGACCGGCTCGTCCAGGTCGCCTCCCCCGGTGAACGCGCCGCCCTCGTGCTGCCCCAGGGGCTCGACTACGCGGCAGGCTTCCTCGGCTGCCTGTACGCCCGTGTCGTCGCCGTACCCCTCTTCGGTCCCCAACTCCCCGGCCACGAAGGGCGACTGGCGGCAGTCCTGGCCGACTGCGAACCGGCCTGTCTGCTCAGCGACTCCGAAACAGCTCGCGCGATGGGCGAGTTCATCCGCGAACGGGGCCTGCCGGAGGTCCCCGTCGTACCCGTGGACCAACTCCCCGTCCAGCGCGGCGGATTCATCGACTCGGGCGAACCGTCGGGCGCCCCCGAGCCGGACGACATCGCATACCTCCAGTACACCTCCGGCTCCACCCGCAGCCCGGCCGGCGTGATGATCAGCCACGCCAACGTCGTCGCCAACGCCCGCCAGGCCATCGACGCGTTCATCGCCGACCCGGACGCCGCCACCACGGTCGGCTGGCTGCCCCTCTTCCACGACATGGGCCTCGTCCTCAGCATCGCCGCACCCGTCGTGGGCGGCTTCCCCTCCGTCCTCATGGACCCCTCCGCGTTCCTCCAGGACCCCGCCCGCTGGCTGCGCCTCCTCGGCTCCTACGAGGGCACCGTCAGCGCCGCCCCGAACTTCGCGTACGACTACTGCGTGGCCCGCACCGACCCGGCGCTCGTCGACGAACTCCGCCTGGACCGCGTACGGGTGCTCATCAACGGCAGCGAACCGGTCCGCGCCGGGACGGTCGACCGCTTCCACACGACATTCGCGCCCGCCGGGCTCGACCCGGCCGCGCACTGTCCGGCGTACGGCCTCGCGGAGGCCACCGTGTTCGTCACCGCGAGCTCCCGGGACGAACCGTCCTCGGCCGTCGCCTGCGACGCCGACGCGCTCACGGAGGGGCGGATCGAGGAGACCTCGGACGAGACGGCGGCGGTGCTCGTCCCGTGCGGGGCACCAGTCGGGCAGGAGCTGCGGATCGTCGGCCGGGACGGTGCCGTGCTGCCGCAGGGGCGGGTCGGCGAGATCCAGTTGCGCGGCCCCAACATCGGGCGCGGCTACTGGAAGCGCGCCGGACTCACGGCCGAGACGTTCGGCTTCGGCGCGGCCGGGGACTGGCTGCGCACCGGCGACCTCGGCGCCCTGCACGACGGGCGGCTGCTTGTCACCGGCCGCCTCAAGGACGTACTCATCGTGGACGGGCGCAACCACTACCCCCAGGACATCGAGGAGACCGTACAGACGGCCGTGGCCCTGATCCGCCGGGACCACCTCGCCGCGTTCGGAGTGCCCCGGGCGGACGACGTGGGCGAGGATCTCATCGTGGTCGCGGAGCACCGGCGCGACACCGATCCGGCGCCGGAGGACACACAGAACGCCGAACGGGTCGTGCGCGCCGCGGTCTCCGGCCGTCACGGACTGCGCCTCGGCTCACTACTGCTCGTACCGCCGGGCTCCGTACCCCGCACGAGCAGCGGCAAGGTGTCCCGCGCGGCCACCCGGACGCGCTTCCTCAGCGGCGGGTTCGGGCCGCGATGAGCGTGTCGCGCAGGGCGATCCGTGAGCTGATCGCGGGGCGGCTCCAGGACTGGTACGGCGTCAGCTCGGTCCAACTCCCCGACGACAGGCCCCTGGCGGAAGCCGGACTCACCTCCCGGGACGCGGTGGCACTGACAGCCGACCTGAGCGAACTGGCCGGAAGACGCCTCCCGGACACACTGCTGTGGGAGGCCCCGACGATCGACACACTGGTGAGACGACTGAGGGAGACCGCGCCCCTTAAGGGGCGCGGGGAACTGCGCGATCAGCCACAGACGGCCGGCACCAACCGAACTACCGGACCGACCCCCATCGTTGCCGTCATCGGCGTCGGCTGCCGCTTCCCAGGCGGCATCACGTCCCCGGACGAATACTGGCAACTCCTCACCGAAGGCCGCGAAGCGGTAGGCACACTTCCGCCCGGCCGCTGGGACCCCTTCGTACGGGATCCGGAACGACTGCCGGACGACGTGACCCGGCACGGCGCCTTCCTCGGCGGCCTCGACGACATCGCCGGCTTCGACGCCGAGTTCTTCGGCATCCCGGCCCACGAGGCGACCGCCATGGACCCCCAGCACCGCATGCTCCTCGAAGTCGCCCAGGAGGCCCTCGACCACGCGGCCCTCCGCGCCCCCGCGCTCGCGGGCACCCGCACCGGCGTCTTCGTGGGCATCAGCGGCAACGAGTACGCGCACCTCACGACCGCCGACCTCCACGCCGTGGACGCCTGGACGGCCACCGGCGCGTCCATGAGCATCGCCGCGGGCCGCCTGTCGTACGCCCTCGACCTGCGCGGCCC
Organism: Streptomyces sp. NPDC058697; assembly: GCF_042715345.1. NCBI lineage: Bacteria > Bacillati > Actinomycetota > Actinomycetes > Kitasatosporales > Streptomycetaceae > Streptomyces > Streptomyces sp. NPDC058697. Next base: position 537,646 of record NZ_JBHXSU010000001.1, on the reverse strand, counting down.
CAGCCTGTCCGTCGACACGGCGTGCTCGTCGTCGCTGGTCGCGGTGCACCACGCCGTGCGCAGCCTGGTGACGGGCGAGAGCGACACGGCACTCGCCGCCGGGGTGAACCTGCTCCTGACCCCCGCCGTCACCCTCGGCTTCCAGCGCGCGGGCGCCCTGGCCCCGGACGGCCGCTGCAAGGCCTTCGACGCCGCGGCCGACGGGATCGTACGCGGCGAGGGCTGCGGAGTCGTCGTACTGAAACGCCTCCCGGACGCCGAACGCGACGGCGACCGCGTCCTGGCGTTGATCCGCGCGACGGCCGTCAACTCCGACGGCCGCTCCAACGGACTGACGGCCCCCAACTCCGAGGCCCAGTGCGCCCTCCTCGCCGAGGCGCACACCGCCCCGACGACCGTGGACTACGTGGAGGCGCACGGCACGGGCACCGCCCTCGGCGACCCCATCGAGGCGAGCGCCCTCGGCGCCGTACTCGGCCGCGACCGCTCCCTGGACCAGCCCCTACTGATCGGCTCGGCCAAGACGAACCTCGGCCACCTGGAGGCGGCCGCCGGTATCGCGGGCCTGATCAAGACCGTGCTCGCCCTGCACCACGGCGAGATCCCCGCCCACCTCCACTTCACCCGCCCGGGCCCGCACGCCGACCTCGACGCGCTCGGCCTGCGCGTGGTCGGCTCGCCCGAGCCCTGGCCCCGCTACTCGGGCACGGCCACCGCGGGCGTCTCGGCCTTCGGCTTCGGCGGTACGAACGCCCATGTCGTCCTCGCCGAACACCACTCGCCCGCCCGGGCGAAGGGTCCCGCAGGGCGTCCCGCGCTGCTCCTGCTCGACGGGCCGACCAAGGAGCGCGTACGCGCCTACGCCGGTGAGCTGGCCGCCTGGCTGGACACCCCCGACAGCCGGCGCGTACACGACGCCGACCTCGCCCGCACCCTCGCGGGGCGCTCCGGCCGCGGCCGCCATCGAGCCGCTCTCGTCACCCGCGACCGCAGCGAGACCCGCACCGCGCTCGGCCGCCTCGCGGCGGGCGACCCCTCCCCGCGGCTGGTCACCGGGGAAGGGCGGCCGGGCGGGCCCGGACCCATGGTGTGGGTCTTCTCCGGCTATGGCTCGCAGTGGCCCGGCATGGGCGGCCAACTCCTCGCCACGGAACCGGTGTTCGCGGCCGCCGTCGACCGACTGGAAGCCATCGTGCGCTACCACGCGGGGCTCTCCCTGCGCGCCGGACTCCAGCCCGACGCCGACCTCTCGACCCCCGCAACCGTCATGCCCGTGCTCTACGGCGTCCAGGTCGCCCTCGCCGAACTGTGGCGCTCCTACGGCCTCGAACCCGACGCCGTCATCGGCCACTCCCTGGGTGAGATCGCCGCGGCGGTCGTGTCGGGTGTGCTGGACGAGGCCACCGGCGCCCGGATCGTCGCCGTACGCTCCCGGCTGCTGGCCCGGCTGACCGGCGGAGCCATGGCGGTCGTCGAGCTGCCGGCAGCCGACATCCCGCTGCTGGCAAGGGAGTTCGGCACACTGGAAGTGGCCGTGCACTCCTCGCCCGCGCAGAGCGTGGTCACGGGCTCGGCCGAGGACGTGGCCGGGCTGGTCGCCCGGGTGACCGACAACGGCGGTTTCGCCCGCTCGCTGGGTGTGTCGGGAGCCGGCCACTCGCCCGAAGTCGATCCGCTGCTACCGGAGTTCGCGTGGGAACTGGGCGAGGTCCGGCACTCCGAGCCGCGTTGCCGTCGCTACTCCACCGCGCTCGGTGATCCCCGCGAGAGCGTGCCCTGCGACACGGAGTACTGGGCGGCCAACCTGCGCAACCCCGTCCGCTTCGCGCAGGCGGTACGGGCCGCCGCCGAGGACGGACACCGCGTCTTCGTCGAAGTCGCCCCGCACGCGACCCAGTTGCACCCGCTGACCGACACCTTGCGCGATGCCGGCGTCGACGACGCGCTGATCGTTCCCACGCTGCGGCGCGAGACCGACGACGCGCTCACCTTCCGCACCGCGCTGGCCACGCTGTTCGTCCACGGCGTACGGGTGGCCCAGCCGCGGGAGGGTCTGCATCCCGAGGGCCGCATCGTGGACGTCCCGCCGCCCCGCTGGCGGCACCGCCGCTTCTGGGCGGGGGAGGAGCCGTCCGGGGAACCGCCCAGCGCGGCGCCTGTCGACCCGGCCGCCGGTCCCCTCGAACGGCTTCGGCTGTGCGTGGCGGCAGTCATGGGTTACAGCCCCGAACGCCTCGACCCCGACACCCCGTTGACCGACCTCGGGCTGGACTCCCTCACGGCCGTGCGGATACGGGCCGCGCTGGAACGGGAGTTCGGCATCGAGGTGGAGCCGGGGGTGCTGCTCAGACGCGGGACGCTGAGGGCCGTGACCGAGCTGCTGGAGACCGGGGGAGAAGCGGAGACGGCCGGCTCCCAGGGACGGCAGGCGCCGCCCGGAGATCCGAAAGAGCGGGAGACGGCGGTGAGTTCGGCCGCCGACCTGCTCGTACGAGGAGGAGCCGACACGCCCCTACGAGGAGGAACCGCGACCCGGCCCGACGCCCCGACCCCTCTCCGCGCCTTCCCGGGAACCGGCCCCGGCACCCCCCTCTTCCTGGCCCACGCCGCAGGCGGATCCGCCGATGTGTACGCCCGGCTGGCCCGGCGCCTGGACGGCGACCGCCCGGTGTACGGCTTCGACCGGCAGCCAGACCCCGACGATGTGCCGGGCCGCGCCGAGGAGTTCGCCCGGAGGATACGGGAGGAGCAGGCCAAAGGCCCCTGGATCCTCGGCGGTTGGTCGTACGGCGGTCTGGTCGCGCAGGAGGCGGTCCGACTGCTGGCCCCGCACGGCAGAGTCCCCGCCCTCGTCCTGCTCGACTCGGTACTGCCCCTGCCCACCCGCCTCACCGCGACCGACCTGGCGCTGCGCCACTTCCGGGACTTCGCCGCGTACGTGGAACGCACCTACGGCACCGCGCTCGACCTGCCGTACGACGAACTCGCCGGGCTCGACGACGCGGGACGGATCGACCTCGTCATCAAGGTCCTGCAGGACAGCGTCGAACTGCCGGAAGCGGTCCTGGAACACCAGCGGACCTCCTACCTGGACCTGCGCAGCGGCGAGCGCCACCGGCCAGGCGGATACGCGGGCCGCACCCTGCTCTACCGGGCGAGTGAGCCCGCCCCGCACACCGTCCACGACCCCCGGTACGAACGCGACGATGCGACGCTCGGCTGGGACGCGCACTGCGCCGACCTGACCGTCGTCCCGTTGCCCGGCCACCATCTGTCGCTGCTCGACCCCCCGGTCGTCGACACGCTGGCCGCACTGCTGACACGCGATCTCCGGGACTCCTGAAGGGACTTGCCCCATGACTCGTACGACTCGTATGGCTCGCAGGCGGAGATGCGCCGCGCTCGCGGTGACGACGGCCCTGCTCGGCACGGGAGCGGTGCTCAACGCCCCACCCGTGACGGCCTCACCCGCGACGGCCTCACCCGCGGCTGTCGCTCCCGCCGCCGCGGTGGCCGCGGGTGCCACGGTCGTCGCCGAGAAGTGGCTCGACACCCGAACCGTCGACCTCACGGTCGCCTCCCCGGCGGTGGGCGCGTCGCTGCCGGTACGGGTGGTCCTGCCGACCAGGTACGCCGCACAGCCCGACCGCACCTGGCCCGTGCTCTACCTCCTCCAGGGAGCGCACGACGACTACACGTCCTGGACGAGGGAGACAGACGTCGTCGACTTCCTCGCCGGCCAGGACGTCATCACCGTGATGCCGTCGTCGGGCCCCACCGGCATCCCCACCGACTGGTGGAACTACGGCAGTGCCGGAGCGCCGGACTATGAGGCGTTTCAGGTAGACGAGTTGATGGGATTGCTGCAGCAGAAGTTCCGGGCGGGGACGAAACGTGTCGTCGCCGGTGTCTCCACCGGCGGCTACGGCGCCCTGGCCTTCGCCGCCCGGCACCCCGGGACCTTCACGGCGGCCGCCACGTACAGCGGGATCCTGGACACCACGGCCTTCGGCATGCCGACCGTGCTCAACGCGATCGTCGCCCGGGAACAGCTGCTGCCGTTGACGCTCTGGGGCAGCCCGCTGCTCAACCGGGACAACTGGAACCGGCACAACCCCTCCGCGCAGGCCGCCAACCTCAAGGGCACCAGCCTGTACATCTCCCAGGGCAGCGGTCTGGCGGGCGGCGACTTCGACAACCTCGAAGGCGCGGTGCTCGAAGGCGCGCTCTGGTCCCAGGCGCACCGGTTCACCGATCGGCTGGATGCCCTGGGCATCCCGGCCCAGGTGCACTTCTACAACGGTGGAGCACACGCGTGGCCGTACTGGCGACAGGAGTTCAAGGCGTCGTGGCCCATGCTCGCGGCGGGCCTCGGCCTGAGCTGACGCGGGCCCCGGCCCGAGCCGAGCCCTGATCGGGCCCCGGCCCGAGCCGACCCCTGACCCGAGTCGATCCCCTCAAGGAGGAACCACCATGGATGCCCTGGCCGAGGCAGTCGTCGCGGGAGCCGCCCGCACCGAACTGGAGCACCTGCCCCCACCCGACCGCTTCACCGCCGCCCACCTGCGCGCGGAGGACGTCGGCAGTTTCACCGGAGTCGCCGACAAGGACGTACGGAAGTCCATCCACATCGGCGCGGTGCCGATGCCCGAACTCGCCCCGAACGAGGTGCTGGTGGCCGTCATGGCCAGCGGCATCAACTACAACACCGTCTGGTCGGCGATGTTCGAACCCATCCCGACCTTCACCTTCCTGAAGCACTTCGGCCGCCAGGACCGCTGGGCGGCCCGGCACGACCAGCCCTTCCACGTCATCGGCTCGGACGCCTCCGGTGTCGTCGTGCGCACGGGTTCGGGTGTGCGCAGATGGCGGGTCGGCGACCATGTCGTGGTGAGCCCCGTGTACGTCGACGAGGAGGACCCGGCGACCCACGCCGACGGCATGCTGGGCACGGGCATGCTGGCGTGGGGCTTCGAGACGAACTACGGAGGACTGGCCCACTACGCCCTGGCCCGGACCAGTCAACTCCTGCCCAAACCGGCCCACTTGACATGGGAGGAGGCCGCCTCGAACCCGCTGTGCGCGGGCACGGCGTACCGCATGCTGGTCAGTGACCGGGGCGCCCGGATGACCCAGGGCGACGTGGTGCTGATCTGGGGAGCGGCGGGCGGCCTCGGCGCGTACGCGGTCCAACTCGTCCGCAACGGCGGGGGCATAGCCGTCGGCGTCGTCAGCAGCGAGCGGAAGGCGCAGTACGCCCGCCGGCTCGGCTGTCACCACGTGATCAACCGGGAGGAGATCGGCCTCAGCGGCAGCGAGCCGCCCGCCGATCCCGCCCTGGTCGGCAAACGGCTCGGCAAGCTGGTCCGGGCCGCGACCGGGGAGGACCCGCACATCGTCTTCGAGCATGTCGGCCGGGCCACCTTCGGCGTCTCGGTCTTCGTCGTGCGCCGGGGCGGTGCGGTGGTGACGTGCGGCTCCAGCACCGGCTACCAGCACGAGTTCGACAACCGGTACCTCTGGATGCGCCTCAAGCGCGTCATCGGCAGCCACGGCTCGAACCTCCACGAACAGGCCGCCGTCGGCCGCCTGCTCGACCTCGGCCACCTCACCCCCGCCCTCACCGAGACCTACCCCCTCACCGACACGGCCGAGGCGGCCCGCCTGGTCCAGAACAACGCCCACCTGGGCAAGGTGGGGGTGCTGGCGCTGGCTCCCGGGCCCGGGCTGGGGGTTGTGGACGCCGGGCGCCGGGAGCGCCTCACCGGGACGTGACAGTCATCAGGAGGGAGCGGTTTGTTCCTCGTGCTCCTGGGCTTTCGTAGGGACCCGCGGCCGCGGTGTCATCGAGAGCTTGTCGGGCTTGACCGTGACGATGGCCTGGGGGCGCGGGGGAGCGGACGTGAGGGTCAGCCGCCAGCGTTGGACGACGGTGGCCAGGACGATGAGGAGTTCGGTCCAGGCGAACTCCTCGCCGATGCACTTGCGCCGGCCGTCCCCGAAGGCGAGGAACGAGGAGCGGTTGATGCTCTTGGCACGCTCGGGCTCCCAACGGCCCGGGTCGAAGGCCGCCGGGTCCGCGTAGACCTCGGGGTCGTGCTGGTGGATGTACGGGCTGTATACGACATCCGCGCCCTCGGGGATCGGAACCCCGTCGAGGACGACCGGGCGCGTGGTGGTACGAGTGACGAGCCAGGCGGGTCCGTACATGCGCATGGCTTCCTTGAGGACGCTGCGCATGTACGGCAGGGAACTCAGGTCCTCCTGGCGCAGCGGGCGTTCGCCGCAGACGGCGTCGAGTTCGGCGTGCAGTCCGCGCTCGATCCGCGGGTTGCGGCTGATCTCGTACAGGGTCCACGCCAGGGTCGTGCCGGTGGTCTCGATCGCGCCCGTGAGGAGGGTGATCGCCTCGTCCTGGAGCTGTTGGCGGGAGAGAGGGCCCGTCTCGGGGTCGTCGGCCGTGAGGAGAGTGGAGAAGAGGCCGGTCTGCGACGCGGTGCCCTCGGCCTGCGCGCCGTCCTGATGGGCGGGGCAACCGGGTGGCGGCGCGGGCTGTTCCACGGACGCCAACTGGGCCCGGTGGTGGTCGATGGCCTGGTCGATCAGGGTCCGCAGCCGGGCGACCCGCCGCTCGTGCGCGCGGTTCGCGGGCAGGGGCAGTTTCGTCACCCAACCGGGCAGGATGGTCTGCCGGATCGTGCCGCGCATGATCTCCGGCATGAGTCCCTGGAACTCCTGCTCGACATGTCCCGGCAGGCCCGAACCGAAGAGCGCCACGAGGAACGTCGACAGAGTCAGGTCGTTCATGTCCTCGTACGTGTCACGCGCGACCCCCTCCGCCCATGCCTCGGTCGCCGTCCGTACGTGGCTGATCATGACGTCGCCACGGGTGGCGATGTGCGATTTGTTGAACATCGGCTGCATCAGCCGCCGGTGCTTCATGTGCAGGTCGCCGTCGGCGATCGTGGCGAGGCCGTCGCCGAAGAACACCCGCAGCGCGTCGATGATCTTGCCGCCCTTTGCGAACGCGTCGACCTCCGTCACCAGCACCCGGCGGGTGACGGCCGGGTCGGTGACCACATAGGCGGGGGTGGGGCCTATCAGGATCTTCACGACGCTGCCCTGTTCGCGCAGCGCGTTCATGAACTCCAGGGGACGTCGGGCCAGTTGGTGTCCGTGTCCGATCAAGGGCAGGCGGCCGGGCGCGGTCGGAGCCGCGGCGGGAGGACCTGATATGCCTCTCATCGGTGAGTCTCCTCAAGATCAACTCGGGTGCTGTGATCATGACATGCATGCCCACGCGTTCCGTGTCGTACCCGCCGTTTTCGTCACAGCGCCCTCTGGTCGTGCCGATGAGTAAAGGGATTTGTCGACTGATTCGAGCTGGTCGCGGGGTTGCCAAAGCTTCACAGAAGTGGGCCGGTGAGGTTGATCTGAGGTAGATCAAACCCGATAAGGTTCCCTGAGGCGCGGCGAGTTGACGCGACAGCAATCCGTTTGTCGCTCGCTGTCCACGCATGCCCGTCGCGGGGTGGATCACCGCGCGACGAGTGCTGCCCCGAGCTTCTCCCCCCTGTTCGATCGTGTTGCTTCGAAGGATGCAGATGGAACTTGCCACTCCGCCACCGGAGGCGCGGGCACCGGCCGCCTGGTACAGCTGGTGGCTGATGCCCCTGGCCTTAGGCGCTGGAACCGTCGCCGCCGCGGTCGCCGGACCCGACTCGACCCAGATACCCGCGATCGTCTCCGGGGTCGCGGCGACCGCCGCGAGCGCCATCTCCGTACGACTTCTCGTCCGCTCCCAGCTCCAGCTGCGCCGCAGCGCCGGCGAGTTCAGGAACGCGCAGGCCGAACACTCCCAGCAGTGGCAGCAGCACGTGGCGGGTCTGGAGCGCAAGTACGCCGCCGAACGATCCACGTACGACGCGCAGTTGGCCGAGCAGGCCCAGGCCTACGAGGCGCGGATCGCCGAGCAGACACAGGCCTGGCAGGAGCAGCTCGACCGGCAGCTCGCGGCCGTCGCCCAGCTCGCCGACCAGCAACTGCCCGAGGCGCTTGAGCGGCTGCGGGCCGGTGACTCCATCGACGACGTCCTGCCGTCCGTCAACCAGTGCGCCGAGGTCAGCGCCGACCTGCAGGCCCAGCTGCGCAAGGTGCTCAGGACTGCGCTCATCGGCGTGGAGCAGGAGTTCAACCGCTCCACCTCCGCCGAGCAGGCCGTCATCAGCATCGGCAGCCGTATCCACGTACTGACCAGCAAGCTGCGCGGCAGGCTCCACGAGATGCAGGGCGAGCACGGCAGGCTGCCCTCCGTCGCCCAGGGCCTGATGGAGCTCGACCAGCAGCTCGGCCCCGCCGACTCGCTGGCCGCGAGCATCGGCGTGCTCGGCGGCTCGGACCGGCCCGGCCGCCAGTGGCAGGAGCCTCAGCGCCTGCTCAGCGTGGTGCGCGGCGGCATCGGCCGGATCAAGGACTTCGACCGCGTCCAGGTCCAGCACCTGCCCGAACTCGGCGTCGACGGCGGCATGGTGGACCACCTCACGCTGATCTTCGCCCACCTCCTCGACAACGCGGCACGCTACTCGCCGCCCACCGAGCCGGTGATCGTCTCCGGCAAGGAGGTGCCCAACGGTGTCGGCATCGAGATCCAGGACTCCGGCAAGGGCCTGAACGAGGAGAAGAAGCAGGAGGCCCTCCAGTCGCTGGAGGGTGTGGCCCCCGGCCCCGGCCTCGGCGGGGTGTCCGAGGACGCCCACCTCGGTCTGCGCGTGGTGGGAGCCCTGGCCCGCCGGTACGGCATCAGGGTCACCTTCGCGGACTCGCCGTGGCTCGGCACCTCGGTGGTCATCGTGGTACCTCACAAGTACTTCAGCCAGTTGCCCGCCGCCGTCACGGCGCCGGCTCCTGCCGCTGAGGCTTCCGTCGCGCCGGACACCGGTTCGGCCCCGGCCGAGGAATCGGGCCTGGCCGAGGAGCCGGAGGAGACCGGGGACACCACCCCCGGCGGTCTGCCCCGGCGCCGCAGGCGAGCCGAGTCCGAGAGGCCCAAGCCGGTCGCACGGGAGGAAGAGTCCACCGCCACCGCCTCGCACGCGGTGCCGCCGGACGAGTCCTTCACCGGCCTGGCCGCCTTCGCCACGGCCGGACGTGAGCCGGCCGCCGGGCGCGAGCCGGCTGCCGGACACGAGCCGACCGCCGGACGTGAGTCCACAGAGCACCGCACTGAAGAGAGCGACTAGTCCACATGACGCAACAGGGAACCGACGTGAGCTGGGCGCTCCGCGATCTGGTGGAGAGCATCCAGGAGATCCGCTTCGCCCTCGTGGCCTCCAGCGACGGCAAGGCCATCACCTCCTACGGCGCCGACGACCCCGACGACGTGGACCGTTTCGCCGCTGTCGTGGCGGGCCTGCAGGCACTGGCCCAGCCCGTGGCAGAGCAGTTCCCCAAATACGCCGGGCAACTGCGCCTCGCGATGATCGAGGTCGACGGCGGTCACCTCTTCGTGGTGCGCGCCGGCGTGGAGACGTACCTCGGAGTACTCGCCAGGGAGGGGCTCGACCAGGGCCTGCTCGGCCACCAGATGAGGGACCTGGCCCGCAGGATGGGTGAGCTCCTCGGCACCACTCCGCGCCTGGAGGAGCACTCTGGATGAGTGGTCCCCGCCGACCCACGGACCCGTCCGGTCTGGAGCGCTACTACGTCCTCACGGGCGGTCGCAGCGGACCGGGCGGTTCGTCGTCGAGCCTTGACGTGGCGACCCTCATCACCTCCCGTGCCGCGGCCGTCCCCGGTCTGCAGCACGAGCACGAGGAGATCCTCCGGCGCTGCCGCGATCCGCTGTCGGTGGCCGAGCTCGGCGCCCATCTCGGATTGCCCTTCAACATTCTCGCGGTGCTCTTGGCCGATCTGCTGGACGCAGGACGCGTTGAAGCCCGTGACCCCATCCCGGCGTCGAACGCCGGTCGCGGGCCCGACCTCGCGCTCCTTGAGGAGGTACTCAGTGGACTTGAAAGGCTTTGACCATCCCGACCGGTACTCGGCCGACGGCACTCTGCCGGCCGGTGCCCGCTCGGTGAAGGTGATGATCGCCGGCGGATTCGGCACCGGCAAGACCACCATGGTCCGCTCGGTCAGCGACATCAAGCCGCTCACCACCGAGGAGACGCTGACCCAGGCCAGCGCGGACGTCGACAACCTGATCGGGGTGGCGGACAAGCAGGAGACCACCGTCAGCCTCGACTTCGGCAAGATCGGCATCAACGACGAGCTGGTGCTGTATCTGTTCGGCACGCCCGGCCAGGAGCGGTTCTGGTTCCTGTGGAACGGCCTGTTCAAGGGCGCGCTCGGGGCCGTGGTCCTGGTCGACACGCGTCGACTGGCCTCCAGCTTCCGGGCGATCGAGGAGATGGAGCGGCAGAACGTCCCGTTCGTGATCGCCCTCAACGTCTTCCCCGACTCCAAGGACCACCCGGTCGAGGAGATCCGCGACGCGCTGGACATCTCCCCGCACACCCCGATCGTGGCCTGCGACGCCCGCGACCGGGCCTCCAGCCGTGATGTGCTCATCGCGCTGATACGCCACCTCAAGGAACGCTCCGCAGTCGCTCTGGAGTCCCGATGACCGACCAGCCCTTAAACGGTCCCGACGCCCCGCGCGGCTGCCCGGTCGCACACGGCGGGGGAGACGGGCTCACCCGTCTCTACGGGCCCGACGCGGCGACCGACCCGATCGGTATCTACTCGCGCCTGCGAAAGCAGCACGGGCCGGTCGCGCCGGTGCTGCTGGAGGGCGACATCCCGGCGTGGCTGGTCCTCGGCTACCGGGAGAACCGGCGGGTGCTCGACAACCCCCGCCAGTTCAGCCGGGATTCGCGAATCTGGCGGGACTGGAAGGACGGGCGTGTCGAGAGCACCTCGCCACTGATTCCGATGCTCGGGTGGCGGCCCGACTGCGTCTCCCAGGACGGCGAACCGCACCGCCGGCTGCGGGGCGCGGTCACGGACAATCTGCAGGCCGTCTCCAGCCGCGGCATCCGCCGCCATGTCACGCACTTCGCGAACAAGCTGATCGACTCGTTCGCCGGGGCGGGCAGTGCGGACCTGGTGTCCGACTACTCCGAGTATCTGCCGATGCTCGTGCTGACCAGGGTGTTCGGGCTCGCGGAGAGCGAGGGGCGGCAGCTGGCCGAGTCCACGGCGCTGGTCATGAAGGGCGGTGCCGAAGCAGTCGTCCACAACGACCGCATCATGCAGATCCTCGGTGCACTCGCCGAGCGCAAGCGGGTGGAGCCGGGCTCCGACTTCACCACCGGGCTGCTGGAGCACCACGCCGACCTCGACGACGACGAGATACTCAACCATCTGCGTCTGGTGCTGATCACCGCCAACGCCACCACCAGCAATCTGCTGGCCCGGGTGCTCCAACTGGTGCTCACCGACACCAACCGGCTCTCCGGTCTGGTCAGCGGACAGCTCAACATCTCCGCCGTCGTCGAGGAGGTCATGTGGAACACCCCGCCACTGGCCGTCCTGCCGGGGCGGTTCGCCGCGGCCGACCTCGAACTGGGCGGGCACCGGATCCAGGAGGGCGACCTGCTCGTCCTCGGTCTGACCGCCGGCAACATCGACCCGGAGATCCGGCCCGACGTCGGCATCTCCGTGCACGGCAACCAGTCGCATCTCGCGTTCAGCGGGGGGCCGCACGAGTGCCCCGGGCAGAACATCGGGCAGGCCATCATCGAGACGGCCGTCGATGTGCTGCTGCACCGGCTGTCGGGGCTGCGGCTCGCGGTGACGCCGGACGAGCTCACGTCCACGGCTTCGACGTGGGAGGCGAAACTCGACCGGCTTCCGGTCGAGTTCTCGCCGTAGCGCTCCGCTGGGTGGTGGGGGGGCAACTGTTGTGTTTCGGCTGCCGGTTCGATGTGGCTGGGCGCGCAGTTCCCCGCGCCCCTGACGGGGCAGGGGCGCGGGGAACTGTCTTTCAGACCGCCAGTAGGTCGTCCAGGGAGCCCTGGCCCGCCAACTCGGCCCTGGCGGCCGGGGATTCCTTGTCCGCCGCGTAGCGGCCCGAGGTGAGGGCCCATTCGTAGTTGCCGTTTATCCAGTGCTGGATGGCCTCGACGCCCATCCGGACCTTCGCGCGGTCGTCCTCGTCAAGGCCGAGTTCGTCGCACATCTGCGGTACCTGCGCCTCGAGTTCGAGGTATTCGGCAAGGCTGTCCGTGGTCATCCTGACCGCCTCGTCGGCGGCCTCCTGCCAGCCGCAGCGGCGCTCGCGGTGCAGGACGGCTATCAGGTTGTGGCCGTCCCCTCGGCGTTTCTCGCGCTCGAAGGAGTGGATGTCGTTCATGAAGCCGATGGTGTCGGCGGCCAGGTCCCGCATTCTCTCCATCAGCGGATGTGCCTGCACCCCGGCGGGCACCTCGAAGCCGCGGCTGCGCTCACCGGCGTCGATGCTGTGGTGGATGCCGACCGTACGGCGGCGGAACTCGGCGTACTCCTGAAGGTCGAGCGTGCCGGCCAGGCCGCGGGCGGCCAGGTCGACCTCCTCGGTGTGTGCCACGAGGAAACGGCCCCAGGAGGCCGCGAATCGTGTACGCCATGTCAGAGACATGCCATCCGAAAGATGGGCCCAGACCTCCGCCCAGGCCACGGTGATCGGGCACGCCACACGAGGGGTGATGCCCGCCGGCCGCAAGGGGGTGGCGATGAGCTCCCGCGCGACCTCCGCTATACGGTCGGCGCGATCCGGCCTTCCTGAGTCGAACTGGTCGTCGAAAAGGAAGGCGAGCGAGAACCAGTTCATCAGGACGACCATGTCGTCAGCCGAAGCGTGGGGGTAGGTGCGGGCCGCCGCCTGGGGCAGATCCCAGGAGCGGTATTCCTCGAATCCGGCCTGGCTGCGCACCAGGCCCTTGTCCCATACCCAGCGCAGATGGCGGGCCCGGGCGTACTCGAGATGCTCGCTGACGGGGGTGGTGAAGGGGAGGTCGAACCTGACGTCCTGCGGCATTCGCGTCCTCTCTTGAGACGATGCACAGGGCCCCCCATCCCTGTGGGCGGACGTCGAAATTGACGCCCGCTGGCTCGAACTGCGTTTCCCGAGACGAAAGTTGACTCGATTTACGCTACGAGGCTGCCCTGATCGTAAATGATCTATGCCGCGAGCTCGGTGACTTGACCGTGACCTGCGTTACACCACTCCGTGACCTCGGGCATTCGTCGGACTCCGTGGCCGGATGAGCGCGTTCGCCTCCGGCGACGAAGGGCCGTGGGCGCGCGGCCGACTGATTTCCGCAGGCGGGGTACCCGGTCACCGTGGAGCCGTGGGCGGAGCGCCGCTCGTGGTCGGTCGGTGTACGGAGGAAGCATGGCACTGGTAGTGGCTGGCGTCGTGGTGTTGGACTGTGCCGAGCCCGAGAAACTCGCCGCGTTCTACAAGGAGTTCCTCGACGGGGAGGAGACGGAGGCGTCGGCGAACCGTGTGGAGATCAAGGGAGCCGACGGGTTCCGGATCGCGTTCCGGCGGGATGTGAACGCCATCCCGCCGAGCTGGCCGCGTCCCGAGAACTCCCTGCAGGCCCACCTGGACTTCCGCGTGGAGGACCTGGACGAGGCGGAGCGCATTGTCATCGGCCTCGGCGGCCGGCCGCTGGAGTCCAAGGACCCGTCCGGCCCGTTCGAGGAGCGGGGGTACGCCGATCCGGCCGGCCACTCGTTCACCGTACGCAGTAGCCGGGACACCGCTCCCAAGCAGGGCTGAGCGAACCGGGCCTCCGGGCTCAGCCGTTGTGCGTGCGCAGGGCCGCCAGGGCGCGGTCCGCGTGCGCGCTCATCTTGAGCTCGCTGCGCACCACCTCCAGTACCTTCCGGTCCTCGGAGATCACGAAGGTGACCCGCTTCGTGGGCGCCAGCGAGAAGCCCCGCTTCACCCCGAACTGCTCCCGGATAAGCCCCTCCGGGTCGGACAGCAGCGGAAACCCGAGGGTGTGCTTCCCGGCGAACTCCTGCTGGCGCTCGACCGTGTCACCGCTGATCCCCACCGGACGGGCCCCGGCGGCCGTGAACTCGGCGGCCAGATCGCGGAAGTGGCACGCCTCGGCGGTGCAGCCGGCACTCAGCGCCGCAGGATAGAAGAACAGCACGACCGGCCCCTCGCCCAGCAGCTCGGAGAGCTTGCGCGAGGTGCCGGTCTCGTCGAGAAGCTCGAAGTCCTCGACGGTGTCGCCGACCTCTGTCTGGTTCTTCACGATTGCTCCCCTGACTCCCGGCCGGCTCCGGGCCGACTGCGTGGAGGCCAACCGTACTGGACGGTAAGGGAGTTAGTCGCGGCCCCCCTTGTCGCCTGAGGGCCATACTCCGGTCGACCGCTCGATGGCCGTCGCCCCCGTACGGTCCACCGCGCTGCGGACGACCGCGAAGAGCGCGCCCTGGATCGCCGCGGCCAGCAGGATCTCGCCCCAGCCGCGGTCCTTGTCCAACGCGTCGGGCGCGTCCTCCTCGTGGCGTATCGCCTTCCAGGTCGCCTGGAACGCCATGCTCGCGAGGGCCCCGCTCGCCCAGCCGAGCACGAACCCGACCGGCTTGTAGACGAGAGGCAGCTTCTTCTTCTGCATCTGGATCTCCTTCGGCTCATACGTCCCGGCCTCATGGCGAGTGTCCGGTTCAGCGGCACATAAGCAAAGAGCCGGCGGATGTTCAGGGCCTGCCCGCCGCCGGTACCTCCTCGCCCTCGCGCACCGGCCCCGGCGGACTCCCGTCCCCGAAGGGGCGCCCGCCCAGCTCCTCGCGGCCGTGCGAGGTGAGCCAGCCGGACAGGTCCGGCCCGAGCGGCACGATGCCGGTCGGGTTGATGCCCGTGTGAACCTGGTAGTAGTGCCGCTTGATGTGGTCGAAGTCGACCGTGTCCCCGAATCCGGGCGTCTGGTAGAGGTCACGCGTGTACGCCCACAGCACCGCGTCCTCCGTCAGCTTCCGGCGGTTGCACTTGAAGTGGCCGTGATAGACGGCGTCGAAGCGGACCAGCGTGGTGAACAGCCGGATGTCCGCCTCCGTGATCGTGTCCCCGACCAGGTACCGCCGCCCCGCGAGCCGCTCCGACAGCAGCTCCAGCCGCCGGAACACGCCCTCGCAGGCCGCCGCGTACTCATTCTGACCGGTGGCGAACCCGGCCCGGTACACCCCGTTGTTGACGTCCTCGTACACCTCCGCCATGACCTCGTCGATCTCGTCGCGGAGGTCCGCCGGATAGAGATCGGGCGCGCCTTCCCGGTGCAGGGCCGTCCACTCGGTGGCGAGGTCCAGGGTGAGCCGCTGGTAGTCGTTGGTCACCAGACGGCCGGTCGGCACGTCCACGAGCGCGGGCACGCTGACGCCGCCCGGAGCGCCCGGCTCCCGGGCCTCGTACGCCTCGCCGAGATAGCGGATGCCGAGTACGGGGTCCCGGCCGCCGGGGTCCAGGGTGAACCGCCAGCTGCGGTCGTCCTGGATCGGGTCGGCGATCGCCATCGACAGGGCGTCCTCCAGCCCGAGCAGCCGCCGGGAGATCACCGCGCGGCTCGCCCAGGGGCACGCCCGGCTGACGACCAGACGGTAGCGCCCCGCCTCGACCGGCCAGCCGTCCCGGGCATCCGCCGTGACGCGGTCCGCGAAGTGGCTCCTGGACCGCTTGAAGGACTTCTTGCCGTACGCCCTGTTGCCCTCGGTGTCGCTCATGCCTCACTCCTTCCGTGCGTGCGCACTGGGGAGGGTTCCCCGAAAACCGCCGTCGCCCCGTGTGAGGGCCGGTGGGAGGGGCATTCGGCCGAGATGAGTCACAAGCCCTCCACACCGTCCGATCGCAGGACCCGGGTCACCGTGCTGGTGGCGCTGGCCGCGAACCTCGTGATCGCCGTGGCCAAGGCCGTGGGCGGGCTGATCGCGGGATCCCCCGCGCTGCTCTCGGAGGCCGCGCACTCGGTGGCCGACAGTCTGAACGAGGTCTTCCTCCTCGTCGCCCTGCGCCGCAGCCGGCGCCCCGCCGACAGCCGGCACCCGTTCGGCTACGGAAAGGAACGCTTCTTCTGGTCCCTGCTCGCCGCCGTCGGGATCTTCGTGATGGGCGGCTGCTTCTCCTTCCTCCAGGGCTTCGAGGCCCTCGGCAAGGGGAGCACGGAGAGCCACGACGGCTATGTGGTGGGACTGGTCGTCCTCGTCGTCGCCCTGTTCGTCGAGGGCGCGTCCCTGCTGCGGGCGCTCCACCAGGTGCGCAAACAGGGCGGCCTCGCCGCCGGAGTCAGCGACCCGGCCCTGCGAACCGTCATCGCCGAGGACGGCACCGCTGTGCTCGGTGTGACCCTCGCGATCGCCGGGATGGTCCTTCACATGATCACCGGCCGGATCGTCTGGGAGGCGTCGGCGTCGCTCGCCATCGGGGCGCTGCTCGTGTACGTGGCGTACCGGCTGGGCCGTGACGCACGCGACCAGCTGATCGGCCAGGCCACGGATCTGGAGTCGAGCAGCCGTATCCGCGCGCTGCTGGACGCCCAGCCCGAGATCGACTCGGTGGAGTCCCTGCTGACCATGCAGCTCGGCCCCGACTCGACGCTCGTCGCCGCCCGGATCGACCTGGTCCCCGGCCTGGACAGTGAGGAGGTCGAGCTGGTCGCCGAGCGCATCAAGCGGTCCGTCTCCCACACGGTTCCGGAGGCCGACCAGATCTTCCTCGACGTGACGGACGCCGCCATCGCGCGCCGCGCCGCACGGGCCGAGCACGTGGGCTCCGGCACCGGCGCACACGTCGGCGGCCCCGCCGCGACGGGGGAGCGCGGCGGGGCCTGAGCGTCGGGTGCCCGGCGGTCCGGGAATCATGCCAACTTTTTTCGCACGAGTTCCGGGAGCCGCCGCGGAGCCCCTGTCGGGACCAGGACGACGGGCCGTACCGGGACGGTGCCCTGTTACGGCCCACGGTCATGTGCCCGCGCCACGGTCATGTGCCGGCGCCGCTCACTCCCCGGCGGCCGGCTCCAGGACGAAGACCGGTATCTCGCGGTCGGTCTTCTTCTGGTAGTCGGCGTACGCCGGATAGGCCGCGACCGCCCGCTCCCACCACTGGGCCTTCTCCTCGCCGGTCACTTCGCGTGCCGTCATGTCCTGGCGCGTCCCGCCGTCCTGGAGTTCCACCCGGGGATCGGCGACGACGTTGTGGTACCAGACGGGGTGCTTGGGCGCGCCGCCCAGCGAGGCGACGGCGGCGTAGGTGCCGTCGTGCTCCACGCGCATGAGCGGCGTCTTGCGGATCTTCCCGCTCCTGGCGCCCAGGGTGGTCAGCACGATCACCGGCAACCCCGTGTCCAGCAACGTCGTTCCCTCGGTTCCGTTCGAGCTCTCGTACAACTCGACCTGATCACGTACCCACTTGGTGGGGCTGGGTTCGTACTCGCCCTTGAGAGGCATGGCGTCCATCCCATCGATCGTCGTTCGTGCGACTCGTTCCGACTCCCCGTTGAACACGGGGACCCCAGTGATTTCATCCCAGCATGCGTACGGCCAGGGCCAGGATCACGGTGCTGGACACCAGAGTTGTCACCAGCCGCCCCCGCCGGCCCGTCAGAATCCGGCCCAGCAGCGCACCGCCGCCCGCGAGCAGCAGTTGCCAGCCGGCCGACGCGGCGAAGGCGGCGAGGACGAACACCCCCTGTTCCAGGAGGCCGACGGCCTCACCGGCACTGCTGCCCAGCACCAGCGCCGCGAAGTACACGACGGTGGTGGGGTTCAGCATCGTGATGCCGAGCAGGGCCAGGTACGCGCGGCCGGGGCTCACCGGCGTCCGGTCGGAGTGGGTGGCGAGCCGCTCCTCGCGGTACTGGCGGAGCGCGGTGACTCCGCCTCGTACGGCCAGGGCGACGAGCACGAGTCCCGAGGCCCAGCGGAGCGGGACCAGTACGGGCTGGAGGGCGGCGGCGAGGGCGGAGCCGCCGAGCGCGGCCACCAGGGCGTAGAGCCCGTCGGCCGTCGCCACGCCGAGCGCGGCGCAGGCGCCGATCCGCAGTGACGTACGGGCGGTGAGGGAGACGAGGTAGGTCGCGACCGCTCCGACGGGGATGGCGATGCCAAAGCCCGCGAGAAGCCCCGCGACGAGCGCGGCGGTCACGACCGCGGAAGTGAGAGCCTCCGCGGTCGGCCGGACTGCTGCTGGACCCGCACCGGACGAGCGGTGGCGAAGGTCGGCGGCAGAAGGGCTTCGGTCGTGGTCATGGGCAGATGGTGGCGTCGGGACAGCCGCCCGGGCAACTCATTTGTCGGACTGCCTAGAACGGGAAGTGCGCCTGCTGTGTCGCCAGCGTCACCCAGCGCGTGTTGCTGAACGCCTCGATGCCCCAGCGCCCGCCGAAGCGGCCGTATCCGCTGGCCTTGAACCCTCCGAAGGGGGCGTTCGGTTCGTCGGCGACGGACTGGTCGTTGACGTGCACGATGCCGGTACGGATCCGGCGGGCGACCCTGAGCCCGTGGGTGCCGTTCTCGGTGATGATCCCGCAGGTCAGCCCGTGCTCCGTGGCGTTGGCGAAGGTGATCGCCTCGTCGTCGGTGCCGAAGGAGCTGATCACGGCGAGCGGGCCGAACGCCTCCCCGTGGTAGAGGTCGGCGTCCTCGGGCAGGTCGGTCAGCACGGTCGCCGGATGCACGGCGCCCTCGGGTGCGGCTCCGCCGGTCAGTACGGTGGCGCCCTTGGCGACGGCGTCCTCGACGAGCGCGGCGACCCGGCGGGCGGCGTCCGTCGTGACGAGCGGGCCGACGACTGTGTGCGGGTCGGCCGGGTCACCGGAAGCCAGCGACTCGGTCTTCGCGGTGAACTTGGCCGTGAACTCCTCGGCGAGGCTCTCGTGGACGAGGATCCGGTCGGCGGACATACAGATCTGCCCGGAGTTCATGAAGACGGAGAAGACGGCCGCGTCGACCGCGTAGTCGACATCGGCGTCGTCGAGCACGATCACCGAGTTCTTGCCGCCGAGCTCCAGGACCGCGGGCTTCAGATGCCGGGCCGCGTGCACGCCGATGATCCGGCCGACGTCCGTGGAACCGGTGAAGTTGACGGCCCGTACTCGCTCGTCGGCGATCAGGGCCTCGGCCACGGCGGCCGCGTCCTCCGGGGCGTTCGTGATCACGTTCAGGACGCCGTCGGGCAGGCCCGCGTCGCGCAGGACGTCCGCGACGAACAGCCCGCAGGCGATGGGCGCGTCCTCGCTCGGCTTCATCACCACGGTGTTGCCCGCGGCGAGCGGCGCGGCGACCGCCCGGACGCCCAGGATGACCGGGGCGTTCCACGGCGAGAAGGCGGCCACGACACCCACCGGTTCGCGGACCGCGAGCCCCAGCGCGCCCTCCTCCTGCGCGCTGAGCACCTCACCGCGCGGCGCGCTCACCGCGGCGGCGGCCTCGCGGAGGATGTTCGCGGCGAGACCGACGTTGAACATGGCCCAGGGCCGGGTCCCGCCGACCTCGCCCGCCATGATCCGTACGGCCTCGTCGGTGCGGGACTCCAGCAGGTCGGCCGCGGTGAGGAAGATCTTCCGCCGCTGGGCGGGCCCGAGCGCCGCCCAGTCGGCGAAGGCCGCCTCAGCGGCGTCCACGGCCCGGGTGACGTCCTCGACGCCGGCCGCGGCGACCGTGGCGTACACCTGTGAGCTGTAGGGATTCACGTCCTCGGCGGTGCGGCCGGAGGCCGCGGGCAGGTCCTTGCCGCCGATCAGCAGGTCACGATGGAGGGTCATGCGCGGCTCTTCCCGTCGTGCGAGGCGATCCGCCGGGCTCCGAACGGGAGCTGCGGCTTGTTCGCCTGGTGAACAATTCTCCGTTGAATCTTCAATTGGAGTCTGCAACTCGACGGGACGTGAGTCAATGGCCGACGGTCCCGCCGTGTCCCTCCACCAGCATCCGGGCCGCCCGCCCGGCCTGCTCGGCGGGCGTCGAGCCGCTCTGCTCGATACCGGCGGTGACCATGGCACCCTCCGCCAGCAGATACACCTGTTCGGCCAGGTCCGGGGGCAGTCCGGCGTCGCTCACGAGACCGGCCAGATAGTCCTTGAAGGCCCGCTTGTGGGTGCGGACCTGTTCGGTGACCCGATCCGACGTCGCACCGAGCTCCCCGTACGAGTTGATCCAGGCGCAGCCCCGGAAGTCGGGCTCCCGGAACCATTCGCCGAGCCACTCGAAGACCGCGAGGATGCGCCGCACGGGATCCTCGTGCCCGGCCACGTGGTCCGCCAGCCGCTGCCGCCAGCGGATGTCACGCCGCTCCAGATAGGCCACGACCAGCTGCTCCTTGGCGGGAAACAGCTGGTAGAGCCGCTTGAGCGAGACCCCCGACGCGCCACGGATGTCGTCCATGCCGACGGCCTGTATGCCCCGCCCGTAGAACAGGGTTTCCGCCGCGTCCAGGGCCTGACCCCTGGCGACCGCGCTGTCCATGTTTTCGGCCCACTCCTTGGCGTCTTGACGGGAGAACCACCGTTCTCTACGTTAGCAGCCACGCCGGAGAACGCACGTTCTCCCGCTCGTCGCACCGCCATCGAGAGGAAGCCGTCATGACCGACCGCCCGCCGCTGCCGCCCTTCACCCGTGAGACCGCGGCCCAGAAGGTCCAGGCGGCCGAGGACGCCTGGAACACCCGAGATCCCCACAAGGTCTCGCTCGCGTACTCGCAGGACTCGGTCTGGCGCAACCGCGACACCTTCGTCACCGGCCGCGCCCAGATCGTGGAACTGCTCACCGACAAGTGGGCGCGCGAGCAGGAGTACGCGCTGCGCAAGGACCTCTGGGCGTTCGACGGCAACCGCATCGCCGTCCGCTTCCAGTACGAGTGCCGCAACGCCGACGGCCAGTGGTGGCGCTCCTACGGCAACGAGCTGTGGGAGTTCGACGAGCACGGTCTGATGACGCGGCGCGAGGCCAGCATCAACGACGTACCGATCGAGGAGAAGGAACGCCGGATCCACGGCCCGCGTCCGGACGCGGAGCGAGGGGATTCCTTTCCCGTTCAGTAGGGTTCCCGGGTGACCGAACAGGCCCGGAAGCCCTTCCTCTACGTCGTCGTCTGCGCCGCCGGAGTCGCCGAGGGGGTCGAGGAGTTGATCACCCTGGCGCAGGAGCGGAACTGGGAGGTCGGGGTCATCGCGACCCCGACCGCGACGGGCTTCTTCGACATCGCGGCGGTCGAGTCGCGGACCGGCAGGCCGATCCGGTCTGCCTGGCGTGCTCCCGGCGACCCGCGCCCGTTCCCCGACCCGGACGCCGTCGCCGTGGCCCCCGCGACCTTCAACACCATCAACAAATGGGCCGCCGGGATCTCCGACACCCTCGCCCTCGGCACACTCTGCGAGGCGTACGGGATGGGGGTGCCGATCTCCGTACTCCCCTGTGTGAGCGAGGCGTTGACGGCCCACCCCGCGTACCAGGACAGCCTGAAGCGACTGCGCGGGATGGGCGTCCGGTTCGGCGAACACGCCTTCGGCGGCCCGGCG
Organism: Streptomyces sp. NPDC058697; assembly: GCF_042715345.1. Taxonomy (NCBI): domain Bacteria; kingdom Bacillati; phylum Actinomycetota; class Actinomycetes; order Kitasatosporales; family Streptomycetaceae; genus Streptomyces; species Streptomyces sp. NPDC058697. The sequence continues at coordinate 516,143 of NZ_JBHXSU010000001.1, read as the reverse complement.
GACCGGGAGTTCCGCTGGGCACAGGCCCTGGACCTCCTGGAGCGCTGACCCGGTCTCGGTCCGGGCGTCAGTGCCCCAGCTCCTCCCGCAACTCCGGCTGCAGCAGCTCCCGATGGGCCCGTACGAGGTCGTCGCACAGGTCCCAGATCCGCTCCACCGGAAGGGCCGCCGCCGTCGCGGGGTCGGCCATCGCTGCGTGGCGGATGTGCCGCGGGTCGCCGTCCGTGGCCGCGCGGACGACCAGGTCGGTGACGGAGACGTACGCGCTGTTGAGCGCCGCGCACTGCGGGGGCAGTGACCCCACACGGGTCGGCTGGACGCCCAACGCGTCGGCCAGGCAAGGTACTTCGACCACGGAGTCGGCGGGCAGGTTGTCGATGAGGCCGCGGTTCGGGACGTTCCCGTAGATCGTGCGCGGAGTCCCCGTGACGACACTGTGGATGACCTGGGGCGCGTACTCCATCGTGCCCTCGACGGGCAGCGGAGCGTTCGCGAGCAGGGCCTGGCGAGTGCGCTCGTAGTCGGCGGTGTTCTCCTCGATGATCCCCAGGTACGCGCCCACCGGCAGCCGGAGACGGTCGATCTCGGTGTCGTGGTGCAGATACCAGGGGACGTACTCGGCGGAGTGCTCGCTCGTCTCGGTGGGGTAGTGGCCCAGCCTGCGGTACATGTCGACCCGTACGCGGCGCAGGAGCCCCGGATCCCTGGCGATCGCGGCGTCGAGGAGCGGGTGGAGGTCGCGGCCGTCGCGCTCGAAACGCAGCACCCAGGCCTGGTGGTTCACCCCGGCGGCCAGATAGGAGACCTCCTCGAAGGGGACGCCCACCAGCTGCGAGAGGTCGTGCATCGTCCAGTACACCGAGTGGCACAGGCCCGTCACCCGCAGGGCCGGTGCGATCCGCGACAGGTACAGGACGTTCATCGCCATCGGGTTGGTGTAGTTCAACAGCAGGGCGTCCGGGCAGAGTTGGGCCATGTCCTCGGCGAGTCCGCGCAGAACCGGGAAGGTGCGCAGGGCGCGGAAGATGCCGCCGATGCCGAGTGTGTCGCCGATGGTCTGGCGCACTCCGTGGCGGGCCGGGACGCCGAAGTCCGTGCGGGTGGCCTTGTTCATGCCGACCTGGACGGTGTTGACCACGAAGTCCGCGCCTTCGAGGGCCGCGCGCCGGTCGAGGTGCGCGGTGATCGCCGGTTTGGCGCCGCGCTCGTCCGCGATGTGGCGGGCGGCTCCCTCCGCGGTGGCCAGCCGTTCCTCGTCGATGTCGTGCAGGGCGATCCGGGCGTGCCCCAGCTCGGGGAAGGCGAACAGGTCGGCCAGGAGGCCCTGCGTGAACACCACGCTGCCGGCTCCCACGAAGGCGATCTTTACCTCGGTCATGTGCGGCTCTCCAGGTCGGTGTGGGCGAGGGCCTCGTGCCACGTCGGCTGCGCCGCCGTACCGCCGTGGCCGCGGGTCGAGAGCGAACCGCAGACGGCGGCCAGCGTGAGCGACGAGCGCAGATCCAGCCCGCGCAGGGTCGCCGTGACGAAACCGGCGTCGAAGCTGTCGCCCGCGCCCACGGTGTCGATCGGCTCGACCGGCACCGCCGCTACGCGCTGGACCCGTGCTCCGTCATGGGCGAGCGCGCCCTCGGAGCCGTCCTTGACGACGATCAGCGGGACGACTTCCGCCAACGCGGCTGCCGCCGACTCCAGTCGGGTCTCGCCGGTGAGCGCGCGGGCCTCGGCGGCGTTCGGCAGCAGGATGTCGGTGAACTCCAGTACGGGGTCGAGCAGTTCGCGGTCCCACCTGCCGTCGGGATCGTCGTTGGTGTCGAGCGAGGTACTCGCCCCGTGGGACCCGGCCCGCGCGAACACGGCTGCCAGGGACCGTGCCAGACGGGGCATCAGGAAGAAGGACCCCGCGTGCACGTGCCGGGTGTCGGCAAGCAGCGCCTCGGGCACGTCCTGCGCACTCGTCGCCGCCAGACAGCCGGGCGAGGTGAGGATGGCCCGGTCGCCGTCCTTGTCGTTGAGCACGACGGTGAGGGGCGTGGGCAGTTGGGGGTCGGTGGTCAGGTGAGTGACGTCGACACCGCGGTCGGTGAGCGCTCCGCGGACGAACGCGCCCGCCGGATCGTCCCCCACCCGCCCGGCGAAGGCCACCCGCAGCCCCAGCCGTGCGGCGCCGCACGCCATGATGGCCGCCGAGCCGCCGAGGACCAGCCCGCCGCGCTCGACGAGTTGTTCACGCTGGCCGAAGGCCATCGCGCGGGGCACCGGACCCACCACGACATCGGGATTGACGTCACCGATCACCAGGAGGTCGAAGGAACGGGACAAGGCGGCTACCCCTTCAGTCCGCTGGATGTGAGCGACTGGACGAACGTCTTCTGCGCCAGCAGGAAAGCCACCAGCACCGGCAGCACCGTGATGACGTTGCCCGCCATCACCGCGGACCACCGTGCGTGGTGCTGCCCCTGGAAGGTGGTCAGGCCCAGTTGGAGCGTGTACTGCGTGTCGTGGTTGATCGCGATGAGCGGCCAGGACAGGTCGTTCCACGTGGTGAGGAAGGTCAGCACCGCGACCGTCGCGAGGGCCGGCCGGGCCAGTGGCATGACGATCGAGAAGAGGACCCGCAATCGAGAACACCCGTCGATCCAGGCGGCCTCCTCGATCTCCCTCGGCAGGGTCAGGAAGAACTGCCGGAACAGGAACACGGCGAAGGGCGTCACCAGCGACGGCACGATCAGCGCACCCAGCGTGTCGATCAGACCGAGCCACTTCATCACCAGGAAGGTCGGGATCATCGTCAGCTGGAACGGGATGACCATGGTCGCCAGCATCAGCCCGAGCAGCACCCGTGACCCCGCGAACCGCATCCGTGCGAACGCGTAGCCGCCGAGCGACCCGAGCAGCAGATTCGACACCACGGCGACCGACGCGACGATCAGCGAGTTCGCGAACCAGCGCGGGAACATCGCGTTGCCCAGCACATACCGGTAGCCGCCCAGATCGATGCCGTCGGGCCACAGCGCCGGCGGAAACCGGTTGATCTCCGCGTTAGTCATCACCGAGCTCAGCAGCAGCCACACAAGCGGCAGCGCGAACGCCAGCGCCAGCGGGGCGAGCAGCAGATGCCAGGGGCTCACCCTGCGCCAACTCACCCTGAGCCAACTCGCCCCGCGCGCGCTCACCTTGAGCGCGTTCATCGGATTGAGCGCACTCGTCGGACGCGTACTCATCGGAGGGCCCCTTCCACGACGCGCCCCTGCCGGCGCCGGACGACACGCAGGGCCACCCCCGCGACCAGCAGGGCGAGCGCGAGGACGTACGCGGCGGCGGCCCCGTATCCGGCCGTGAACATCTGGAACGCCTGCTGCCAGACGAAGTACACGATCACGGTGGTCGAGCCGAGCGGGCCGCCCTTCGTGGTCACGTACACGAGGTCGAAGACCTGGAGTGCGATGATCAGCTGCCACAGCAGCAGGAAGACCGTCACGGGGGTGAGGGCCGGGAGGGTGATGTGCCGCAGTACGCGCCACCGGCCGGCCCCGTCGATGCGGGCGGCCTCGACGAGTTCGCGCGGTACGTCCTGCAGCGCGGCGAGATAGACGACCACGCAGAAGCCGATACCGCTCCACAGCGAGATCAGGACCAGCAGGTAGATGGCCTGGTCGGGGTCGGTCAGGAAGCCCTGCGGCGAGATGCCGAACTTGTGCAGCAGCGAGTTGGCGGCGCCGAACTCCGGATCGAGAATGAAGGAGAACAGCACGCCCTGCGCGGCCGCGGACACCACGAACGGGATGAAGAGCAGGGTCCGGTAGAGGCCGATGAACCGGATACGCCGGTTGAGGGCGAGCGCGAGCGCCAGACCGCCGAGCAGGCTCAGCGGCACGAACAGCGCCGCGTACAGCAGCGTATTGCCCACCGCCGTATGGAAGTTGGGGTCCTGGGCCAGCGCCCGGTAGTTGTCGATGCCCACCCAGCGGCCCGGCGTGACCAGGTCGTCGGCGCGGAACGACAGCAGCAGCGACCAGACGACCGGGACGATGCCCAGGCCCAGGATGACGAGGACCGATGGGGCGATGAACGCCCAGGCGGTGGCCTTCTCCCGCCGGGCGCGCCGCCGCGCACCGCGCCGTGAGACGGCCGGTGCCCGCGGCTGGGACTGCGGCGCGAGGGTGATGGCGCGGGGCAGTGATGTCATGCGGCCTTCCTCCCTTGGTACAGCGCGGGATCAGCACAGGTCGAGCGGTGGATCCGTGAGGTTGCTGGATCTGTGAGGGGTCCGGATCCGTGCGGGTCCGGATCCATGCGGGTCCGGATCCGTGCGGGGTCAGCGCGGAATGAGCAGTGCCGCGTCGGCCTTGTCGGCGCACCGGCGCAGCGCCTTGGCGGGGGAGTCCCTGCCGAGCAGGACGGAGACGATGGCCTCGCCGAGCGCCTGGGAGATCTGCGGGTACGCGGCATGGACGGGCCGGACCCGGGCGGAGTCCAGCGCGTCGGTGAACACCGCGAGTCCGGTGGTCTCCCGGGAGTGCTTGAGCCACTGCGGGCGCCGCTCCGTCGCGGAACCGAGGGGCAGGCTCCCGGCCCGGATGTCCCAGCGAGCGTCCTGCTCGGGCCGCATCATCCACTGGACGAACTCCACGGCTGCCCGCGAGCGCGCGGAGCCGTTGTCGAAGACGGTCCAGGTGTCGGGGCCCGAGATCGTCATCGGCCGCCCGCTGTAGGACGGCAGCGGTACGACGTCGTAGTCCACCTCGGCGTCCAGGATGTCCGGCAGCTGCCAGGGCCCGGTCGGGACCATCGCCATCCGGCCGCCCAGGAACACCTGGTACATCTGCTCGCCGCCGGGCTTCGGATCGACGTACACGCTCTTGTCCTCGACCAGTCGCCGCAGGGTGTCGAGCGCCCGGACACCCTGGCCGGCGAAGCCGATGCTCCTGCCGTCGTCGGCGACGACGTCACCGCCCAGGTCCCAGATCATCGGCCACAGCCGCCAGACCGTGTCCTCGTCACCCGTGCCGGGCCAGCCCGTTCCGAAGACGCCCCCGCCGGAGTCGGTCAACTTGCGTGCCGTGTCGGTGAATTCGTCCCAGGTCCAGCCCGCTTCGGGGAAAGGGATGCCCGCCTGCCGGAACAGCTTCCTGTTGTAGACGACGGCCAGCGAGTCGAGCACCGCGGGAGCGGCCCGCACCCTGCCGTTGACGGTGACCGCCGCGCGCACCGGCGCCCAGAAGCTCTTCCAGGCCGTGGGGCCGCCGCGCATCGCGTCGGTCAGGTCGACGACCCGGGGGCTGCGGGCGATGCTGGCGAGGTCGGAGCCGAAGACGTACGCGATGTCCGGATAGGAGCCGGCGGCCAGCGCTGCCGTCACCTTCTGCAGCATCGCGTCGGAGACGACCCCGCCGCCACCGGCGTCCACCCGGATCCGCGGGTGCGTCCGGTTGAACTCCGTGACCAGCGACTGTATGGCGTCCTTGGCCGTGTCGACCTGGCCGTGCCACAGTTCCACGGTCACTCTTCCATCGGCATCCACGCCGTCGGACGCGCCCTGCGAACAGGCGCCCAGCAGCGGCGCGGCGGCGACAGCGGCAGCTCCTTTGAGCAGGCCGCGGCGCTCAACAGGGCACAACACACCTCGGGTCCGAGTCATCGGGAGCCTCCGTCAGCGGGTCTTGCGGACGTAGTCGGCGCTGTCCGGCGTCGACACCAGCACATCCCGGCGCACGATGCTCAGCCGGTCGCCGAAGCCCGAACGGGCCTTCCTGAAACCGTTGTCGGTGTACTCGATCACGACGACCCGGTCGTCGAACGCCTCGGCGTACTCACCGCACTCGTCGTACTCGCCGCACTCCTCCGCCACCGCGAAGTCGAGCCCCGTACGGGCTCGTTGACCGGCCAGCTCCACGGTGTTCTTCTGCCCGATCGCCAGGCCCCGGGCGTGCGCGTGGTCCGAGAGCAGCTTGATGAAGGCGGTGGCGTCGGCCGCGCTGAGCAGCCCGCGGGAGCGGGTGAAGCTGTCGAAGTTGTCCGGCTCGACGGCGTCGTAGCCCTTGTCCGCGCAGCCGTCGATCCACTCGTTGATCCGGTCCGCGACGCGTTCGCGCTTGGCGGGCGTGCCGATGTCGAGCAGGGCCTCGTCCCAGTCGCCGTCGACGACGACCTTGCCCTTCTTGTCGCGCAGCAGCAGGTCGGCGGGCCAGTCGTCCTGCTCGTCCGGCTGGGCCTGGAACGCGTTGACGTAACAGATGTTGTAGAGACCGCGCGCGGGTTCGGCCTTGCGATCGCGGGCGACGATACGGACGCCGGCGGGCGGGGGATAGGCGCCGCCGATCTGGTAGTCGAAACCCGCGTGCACGGGGGGCAGCCGAACGGCCTTCGGGCTCGGCTTCGTGGATTCGTCCGGGCCCTTGCCGTCCGGATCCGACGAACAGGAAGCCAGTGCGGCGAGGACGATCAGGGCAGCGGTCACCCTGAACACTCCTGCGCGGGCGTCACGCTTGACGGGCATGTCCGCTCCATCAATCGCGAGTACGTCCCCGCCTCGGACCCCGTGACGGTCCTGGCGACTTTGGCCGGACTGAGAACCTTGTCCGATACCGGCTGGGCGCACCTCTGCGTGCCGGGCTGGGGGCCTGGGCACGCCTCGGATCAAACCGTGCGAGTTCTTTCGCGTCAAGTCCGCGCCTGGCTCCGCCTGGGCCGGTGTGTCGTCTGCGGGTGAGTGGGGGCTGATCGCGCAGTTCCCCGCGCCCCTGGGTGGATGGGGGTTGCGGCCGCCTCGTCGCGTACGGCACCCGCCCCGCCAGGGGCGCGAGGAACTGCGCGAGCAACCCCCGACGGCCGACAGTCGACAACGGCCCTGAGCCACCGTTTCTTGGGGGCGCGGGGAACTGCGCGAGCAACCCCCGACGGCCGGCAGCCGACAACGGCCCTGAGCCACCGGCTTTTAAGGGGCGCGGGGAACTGCGCGAGCAACCCACGGCGACCGGCAGCCGACAACGGCCCTGAGCCACCGGCTTTTAAGGGGCGCGGGGAACTGCGCGATCAGCCCCCACCCACCCGCACCCGGCGACGACAAGGCCTGTCACCCCACAGGAACGGCCGACCGGGCACACGTTCTAGTGTTTGATCATGATCCGAGAACACGTCACCCTCGCCGTCCAAGACCACGGCGGCAAGGGCACCCCCCTCCTGCTGCTGCACGGCGCCGGCCGTACTCTCGCGGACTGGGCCGCCGTCGCCCCGCTCCTCGCCCGCCACCACCGGGTGCTGGCCGTGGACCTGAGAGGACACGGGTACTCCCCGGACGGCACGTGGAGCATCCCCGAGGTGCTCGCCGACATCGAGGTGGTCCTGGACACGCACGGCATTCCCGGGGCGCTCCCGGTAGGCCACTCGCTCGGCGGGATGCTCGCCGTCCGGTACGCCCTGGACCACCCGGACGTCACTCCGGGCGCGGTGAACCTGGACGGATTCGGGTGGGGCCGGCCCGGCCAGTACGTCGGCCTCGATCAGGCGTATGTCGACGAACGGCTCACCCAGGTACGGGAGTTGGCCGCGACGGTCGCGGGCCAGGTCGTTCCCCCGGGCGGCCTCAAGGACCTGCTCGCCCAGCAGCGGGCGATGTCCGCGCAACTGGGCATCCCGTACGAGCTGCTGGAAGCGGGCGTCCGTCGCTCCGTCCACGAACGCGCCGACGGACAGCTGGAGTTGCGGCCCGGGCGGGAGCACGCCCTGGAGATGCTGGCCGAGATCGACTCGCTCGACCTCTTCGCGCTCTTCCGCCGCATGGACCGGCCCCTGCTGCTCGGCCGCGCGCTGCGGCCGGTCCCGTCGACCCCGGGCCTCGACTGGTTCGACGAACTGATGGCGGCCTACGCGAAGGGACTCGCCCGGGATCTCGCCGAACTGGCCGACAGCCGTGCCGAGGTGACCGTCGCCGACATCGACGGCACCCACGCGATGCTGCTGGAGAACCCGCGCCCGGTCGCCGACGCGATCCTGGGATTCGCAGCGGGGCTCTCTGTCGGCCGACCGTGAGGCCTGGCCCGGTGAGCGGTGGCTGCCCGTACCCCTGAACACGCCAGACGGGCGCTCGGCCATGGTGCCGTGCCGACAGCACCGGGCTACCGTTCGGTGAGGCCGACGCCAGTGCCTGTACGAGAACCGTGACGGATGCAAGGAGAGCCGTGAGCACCCCGCACAAGCCGCTCGTGATCCTGCAAACCGACCCGCACCCCAAGGAACGCATCTTCACCCCGGACGCACTGGCCCGGCTCCACGACCGATTCACCGTCGTCGAACCGGACACCGAGGAAGCCTTCGACAAGGCGCTGCCCGACACGTTCGCCGTCGTCGGCCAGCCCGATCTGCCCGCCGAACGACTTGCCCGGGCAGGCGAGTTGAGGGCCCTGCTCAACGTCGAGGGCAACTTCTTCCCGAACGTCGACTACGAGGTGTGCTTCCGGCGTGGCGTCCACGTCCTGGGCTGCGGACCGGCCTACGCCCAGGCCGTCGCCGAGTACGCCCTCGGGCTCGCGCTCGACCTCGCACGCGGCATCAGCCGAGAGGACCGCGCCTTCCGGGCAGGACGCGAACGGTACGTCTCCGACGGCAACGCCGACGCCGTACTGCTGCGCGGCGCGGACGTCGGCCTGATCGGATTCGGGAACCTCGGCCGCAGCCTCCACCCGCTCCTGGCTCCCTTCCGCCCCACCCTCCGCGTCTACGACCCCTGGCTGCCGGCCGCCGCGCTGCGCGAGCAGGGGCTCGTCCCGGCCGGCCTCGACGAGACCCTGTCCCACAGCCGGTTCGTCTTCGTCCTCGCGACCGTCACGGACGACAGCCGCCATCTGCTCGGCGAGCGTGAGCTGGGACTGCTGCCCGACGGCGCCCGGCTCGTGCTGGTCAGCAGAGCGCCCGTCGTGGACTTTCCCGCGCTGCTCGCGCGGGTCGCCGAGGGCAGGCTTCTCGCGGGCATCGACGTCTGGCCCGACGAACCCGTCGCCGCCGACGACCCGTCCCGCGAACTGGAGGGCCTGGTCCTCTCCGCCCATCGCGCGGGCGGCATCCCGGAGGCCTTCCTGACCATCGGCGACATGGTCGTCGACGACCTGACCCTGCTGGCCGACGGACTGCCGCCCGCCCGGATGCAGACCGCCGCGCGAGAACTCGTCGGCCGCTACCGCAACCGTCCCGTCATCCGGGAGGCGAGGCCGTGAACATCCCCTGCGAAGGCCTCCTGTTCGACAACGACGGCGTGCTGGTCGACTCCGACCTCGGCGTCGACCAGGCATGGAGCAAGTGGGCCCGCGCCCGCGGTCTCTCCGCCGACAAGGTCACCGCGATGGTGCACGGCCGCCGCTCCGCCGACACCGTCGCACTGCTCGTGCCCGACCCCGGGGAACGGCCCGCCGCCCTCGCCGAGATCGACCGCCTGGAGATCGAGGCGGCGGCCACCACGACCGCACTGCCCGGCGCCCTCGACCTGCTGACGAGCCTGCCGCAGGGCAGCTGGGCCGTGGTGACCTCCGGAGTGAACGCGCTCGCCCGGGCCCGTATCGCCGCCGCGGGCCTGCCCCTGCCGCCCGTGCTGATCACCGCGGACGACGTCACCCACGGCAAACCCGCCCCCGACGGCTATCTCGCGGCCGCCGGGAAGCTGGGCACGGACCCGGCACGCACGGTCGTCTTCGAGGACAGCGTGGCCGGTGCCACGGCGGGGGCGGCGGCCGGGGCGTACGTCATCGGCGTCGGGCCGCGCGGTCTGGACACCGACGCCCCCGTCGTCGTACGGGATCTGCGCGGGCTGACCTGGCACGACGGCGTACTCGACCTGGGCGCGGCGGAGTTGCTGCGTTCCTGACGCGGTGGGAGTCCAACGGGCTCAGTGCGGGCCCGCCGGTTCGAACTCCGTGCCGCACGGGCCCGCGCCTTCGCTCTCCCGCAGTGGGACCGGGTCCCCGCGCATCGTCAGGGTGGGGTAGAAGCGGCCGATGCGCTCGGCGGAGCGGCCGACGTAGTGGCCGATGTACGAGCGGCGGAAGCGGTCGGCGCTGTGGTTGGGCTGGGAGCCGTGCACCAGGCTGCCGTTGAAGAACAGGACGTCACCGGGCTCCATGTCGACCGGAACGGGGGCCAGCCCGGGCGGCGGCGGAACGTACTCGCGGGCGAACGACAGCCCCTCGTCGGCCTCCTCGGGGCAGAACACGTCCATGCGGTGGGTGCCCGGGACCACTTCGAGGCCGCCGTTCTCCCGGTCGATCACATCGCAGGCGACCCAGGCGGCCACACAGGTGCCCGGCTCCACCCGCAGATAGAAGTTGTCCTGGTGCAGGGCCTGGCCACGGGCGCCCGGCGGCTTGAAGTAGAACATGCTCTGCGCCGCCAACACCTCCTCGCCCAGCAGGAGTTCGAGGATGTCGCGGAGTCGCGGTTCGAGGAGGTGGCGCAGTGCCAGATCGTTGATGCGGTGCGGGTTCATGACCCGGGGGTAGACGTGCAGCGGGTCCGCCGGGCCCGTCGTTTCGGTCGCGCGGGGTTCGAAGTGCCCGGGGACCGGTCCGCCGGCGTGCAGTGCGTCGAACTCGGCGCACAGCGCGTCGATCTCGGCCGGGGCGAACAGCCCGCGCGCCACGGTGAAGCCGTCCTCCTCGAAGCGCCGCACGACGTTCCCGCTCGCGCCCCCGCCCGGGTCCGTTTTCGTGCCCCTGCCCGTGACTGTCATGCGACCGTCCCTTCGCGTCGGTGTCCTGCATGCCCCACGCTAGGCAGGAGCGCCTTCCGGGAGGATGCCTGTGCGTGCTGACCAGTTGCCCGAGCCTGCTGCCCCGTCCCCGCCGCCCGGCCTGGTGACGGTCGGCCGCTTCGACCAGCGCCCCGGCTACAGCATCAGCCGGCCGGGCGGCGCCGACAGCTGGCTCTTCGTCTGGACCACGGGTGGTGAGGGTCGGCTGGCCCAGGGCGTCGCGGAGACGGGGGCGGGCGCGGGAGACCTCGTCGTCCTCGGCCCGGACCTGCCCCACCACTACACCGTCGCACCGGGCGCGAGGCACTGGGCGTTCTGGTGGGTGCACTGCCAGGCACGGCCGACCTGGACCGACTGGCTGCGGCCGTACGCGCTCGGGGACCGGCTGTACGCCGTCACACCGGTCCCGGACGGTGTGCGGGGACGACTGGATTCGGCGTTCCGGCGGATGCTCGCGGACGCCCGCTGGACCGGGGCAGGATCCCCGCCCGAGGAAAGGCCCGAGGAAGAGATCGACGGGGAACCCGAGGACGACAGGGTCGCCGTGGCCCACGGAACCGCCGCTCGCGAGCTCACCCTCTGCTCCCTGGAGTCCGTCGTCCTGCTCGCCACCGCCACGGCTCGCGCGGAACCCGACCGGTCCGGCCTCGACGTACGGATCCGCCAGGCCGAGGCGCTCATCGCGGCCGACCCGGGCGCCCCGCACACCGTGGAGTCACTGGCCGCGGGGGTCTCGCTCTCGGCGTCCCGCTTCGCGCACCTCTTCACCCAGCAGCTCGGCCGGTCCCCGATGCGTGCGCTGCTTGCCGCCCGGCTGCTGCACGCCGCGCGACTGCTGGAAGCGACCGACCTGCCGGTGGAACGGGTCGCCGCGGCCTCCGGCTTCAGCAGCCCGTTCCACTTCAACCGCGTCTTCCGGCAGCGCTACGGAGCCCCGCCCGGCGCGTACCGGACCGGGCTCCGACGCTGACGCCCGTTGCGATCTAGTCGCGCGGAGGGCAGCGCTCGGCGGCGAAGGCCGCCAGCCAGGCCAGCGGGGCGTTCCAGTTGACCGTCACCTCGTTGGTGGAGTACGAGCCGATGTCGTCGATGTAGCAGGCCGCGGGGGAGCAGCCGGCCAGGTGCTCCTGTGCCACCGGGTCCTGCAGACCGCTGTTGGGACCGCCCGCGAGGGAGCCCGCCGGCGGGTTGGGCAGCGAGGCGTCGTACTGGTTCGCCCAGAACCGGTGGTGCTGGTTGCGGGCGTACGTGTCGCCATAGCCGGTGACGTAGGAGAGGTCGAGGGTGTTGCGGCCCAGCAGATAGTCCATCGACTCCAACACCCCGGCGCGGTACCGCTGTTGACCGGTGAGCGCGTAGGCGGTGGCCATGACGATCGCGTTGTTGGTGACCTGGCTGTTGGAGCCCCACACGTACCCATTCGCGGGGATGGGCACCGCGTAGCCCTGGCCCGCCATCATGGCGAGGTGCCCGTCGGCCGCGGCCGTCACGGACGCGCGCACCCGCCTGATGTCCGAGGCGGGCAGCCCGTTCGGCACGGTGGCCAGGGTCAGCCGGCCGAGCGCCGCGGTGTCGGCCCAGTTGAAGCCGGTCGGCGTGAGCGCGCCGGACGAGGTGTGCCAGGGCGAGGAGGTGACCGCGTCCCGGTAGGCGCGCTCCCCGGTCGCCGCGTACAGCTCGGTCGCCGCCCAGTAGAAGTCGTCGGTGACCTGGGTGTCGTTGTAGGGGCCGCCGCCCGTGCTGTCCGATTCCGGGGCGTAGATCGCCGGGTTGGCCTTCGCGGCGGTCCACGCCGTACGGGCCACGCTCAGACACCGCTTCGCGTACGTGGGGTCGTACGGCTTGAAGACCCGCGCGCACTGGGCCGCCGTGGCGGCGAGGTTGAGCGTGGCCGCGGTGGACGGGCGGTGCAACTCGCGTGGCTGGGCGTCGAGTTCGGGGCGGGTCGGGATGCCTGTCCAGGCCGCGTCGTGGATCTTGTGGAAGGCCATACCGGCGTACGGCTTGCCGGCCGGTACCTGCATCCGCATCAGGAAGTCGAGCTCCCAGCGGGCCTCGTCCAGCACGTCCGGGACGCCGTTGCCGCGCTCGGGTATCCGCAGGGTCGAGTCGCCGAGCGCGGACGCGTTGCCCGCCCGCTCGGCCCGCGCGAAGGAGTCGACGAGCGTCCAGGCGGAGATCCCGCCGTTGACGACGTACTTGCCGTGGTCGCCCGCGTCGTACCAGCCGCCGCGCACGTCCTGGGTGTAGTCGCACACCCCGGCCTGACAGGGCACGTTCGTGTCGCCCTGGTTCGGTGCGACTCCGATGTGCCCGGCGGGCCGCGCGTACGCGGGACCCACCAGCGAAGCCTCGATCGGTGTGCCGCTGCGCTGGTGGTAGAAGAACGCCATCGCGTCCGAGCGCAGACTGTCGTAGAGGTCCGCGCGGATGTCGAAGGGCGCGCTGTTCTGCCCGTCGACCACCAGGACGAACCCCGAGCCCGCCTTCCGGTACGCGGAGAAGTCCGCGGTGTGGGTGGCCTCGCCCGAGGCCGTGTCCGCGCCGTGTACGACGGTCCGGCCGGAGGCGCTCACGGAGCCCGCCGCGTTTCGCAACTGCCAGGTCAGCGGCTGGGTGGCCGAGGTGACCACCGTGGCGCGCTTGGGGCCGTCCGGCAGGTAGCCCGCCTGGTTGACCCGCACGGGCGTCGTCGCGGTGGCGGCCGGGTCCGCGGCGGCCGGCGGAGCGGCCGACGGTGACGCGGCGGACGAGAGCCCGGTCGCGCCGGGTGCGAGGGCCATACCGCCGGAGAGCAGGGCCGCCGTCAGCAGGGCGGCTGTCGCGCGTTTTCTCGTACGGCGTCTTGTGGGGCGGCGGTGCACGTGCGGGAACGTGAGCATGGAGCGCCTCCCGGTGCCTGGACTGGGTCCACGGATGCCGTCTCACGGGGACGACAGGACAATGGGAGCGCTCCCAAAACGGAGCATTGCATGACCATGTCACAGCGTCAATGCTCCGCGCACGACCTGGCGCGGGCGGGACGGCCGACATGGTCCCGGTGAGCAGGCGGCGTGCGCCTCAGGCTCCGAACACGCGCAGCGAGAGCCAGAGGGCCACCACGGCCGGGATCAGCGTCGCGGGCACGGTGATCAGACCGAGCCGCGTGAACTCGCCGAGATCGACCTCGTGTTCGTGCTGATGCACGATGCGCCGCCACAGCAGCGTGGCCAGCGATCCCGCGTAGGTGAGGTTGGGGCCGATGTTCACCCCGAGCAGTACGGCGAGGACCGGTCCCGGGCCCGCCACGGCAGCCAGGGGCAGCAGCACCAGGACGGCGGGCAGGTTGTTGATGAGGTTCGCCAGGACGGCGGCGAGGGCCGCGATGCCGAGCAGCGCCAACAGGCTGGACGAGTCGGGGACCAGATGGCCGAGCACGTCCGCGAGGCCGTTGTCGACCACGGCACGCACCACGATGCCGAGCGCCAGGACGAAGGCGAGGAAGGCCGGTGAGGTGGCGCGCAGGACGGCGAGCGGTGTGGTGCGGCCGCGGATCAGTGCCCGGCCGGCCAGGACGAGCGCTCCGGCCGTCGCCGCCCAGGCCGGTTCGATGCCGAGCGCGGACGCCACGGCGAAGCCCGCGAGCGTGCAGGCGACCGTGACCAGTGCGAACACGGGCAGCTCGACGGGCTCGACCGTGGTCGTCTCCGGGGCGTCGCCCTTGAGGTCGCCGGCGAAGAAGCGCCGGAAGACCAGGTACTCGGCGGCGATGGCGACGGCCCACGCGGGCCCCATCAGCACGGCGAACCGGGTGAAGCTCAGACCACTGGCCGTGAACGCCAGCAGGTTGGTGAGGTTGGAGACGGGCAGCAGCAGCGAGGCCGTGTTCGACAGATGGGCGGTGGCGTACACGTGGGGCTTGGGGCGGGCGCCGAGCCGGGCCACGGTCGCGAAGACCACCGGAGTGAGCAGGACGACGGTCGCGTCCAGGCTCAGCACGGCCGTGATCACCGAGGCGAGAAGGAAGTTGGCGGCCAGCAGTCGTTGCGGCCGCCCCTTGGACGTACGGGCCAGCCAGGCGCCGCACGCCTGGAAGAGCCCCTCGTCGTCGCAGAGTTTGGCGAGCACGAGCACCGCGGCCAAGAAGCCCACCACGGGCCCGAGCAGTTCGACCTCGGCGCGTGCGTGGTCGAGCGTGATCGCGCCGGCCGCGATCACCACGCCGGCGGCCGGGACCGCCACGGTGGCCTCCGGCAGGCCGAAGGGGCGGATCACGGCACAGGCCAGTACCGCCACGAGGAGAGCGGCGGAAAGGGCTGTGGCGAGTGTGGAACTCAGGGTTCGTCCTTCGAGAGTGATTGTCGGTTTCGTTGAATCGAATCAGAAGGCCTGTTGCGGAGGCGAACGGGGGTGAGCCGAAGACCCCGCCGTCAAGCTCCTTCCCTGCCTTCTTGGGTTGCATATTCCAACGAATTACAGGCAGCAGTCCTCTTCTTCACTGATGCCAAATCGGTACTTACTTCGGGTAACTTGAGAGTGTGCGATTCCGAATCGCATTGCTTCGGGCTTCTGTTGGCACTTTGTCTCCACCAAAGACGTTGCTGGGAATGGGGGATTGGGAGCGTTCTCTTGTTCCGGGGTGGTGCCTTGTGCAAAGGTGCACCCGTCAGCGTGCAGGAAAAATTCCGTACCCCTTGGTATGGACTATTTCTGCGGGGGCTTTGGAGGAAGTGCACGTGAGCGACGCGACCCCGTCGAATTCCCCTATAATCGGAAGCCTGTTCGATGCGACGGACGAACGGCTCACGGCGGACCTGAAGAGGGGCTCGGGCAAGACACCCGCCCAGTATCCCTCCGGGGAACTGCTCTCCCGGCACTGGGTGCCGGTCTTCTCGTACGCCCGACTGTGCACGAACGGTGCGCAGTACGCCGGAATGCTCACCACCGCCGCATTCACCCGGCTCTTCGGGGAGTCGGTTCGGCGCACCGGACCGAAGGCGGCATGGCGGCCGCAACTGCTGGTGACCGTGCGCCGAATAGCGGGCGAATGGGACGCGGACAAACGCCGGGAGCTGCTCCGCCCCGAGTTGCGGTCCGAACCGAACGACAAGGAACGGGCCGCGGACCGGCTTCTCCCGCCGGAGAACAGGCGGCTCGTGTCCCGCGCGTTCCATCGGCTGCCGGAGTCCGCCCGCTGCGTTCTGTGGCATGTGGAGGTGGAGGCCGAGGATCTCGCGGTACCGGCCCGCCTGCTCGGAATCTCCGTCGAGGACGTTTCCGTCGCGCTGGACCGGGCGCGGGAACTGCTGCGCCAGAACTGCCTGGAGAACCATCGCGAACTCGCCCCCGACGAGGAGTGCCGCCGGTACAGCCGGCTGCTCGACGTCTCGCTCCGGCCCGGCGGCAGGATCTGCCCCGATCTGCAGAAGCATCTGGCCGGCTGCACGCACTGCCAGTCCACGGCCGGCCAGCTGGACCAGTCGGGTGGCCGTCTCGCCGGCCTCCTGGCCGAGGGGGTGCTCGGGTGGGCGGCCCAGCAGTATCTCCACTCCAGGCCTGGGCGCCGGGTCCGGACGGAGGAGGCGGAGGCGGGTCCCGTGGTGTCGGTCGCTCCGGGCATGGACCCCCATCCGGGTGTGGGCTCCTACCCGGCGGCTGCGGGATCACAGCCGGGGACTGGCACCGGCGCTGGCACTGGCACTGGCACCGGGTCCGGGCCCGTGCCGGGTTCCGTCCCCCAGCCGGGTGCTGGACGTCCCTCCGAGGCCGACCTCTACGCGGACACCGATTCCGTCTGGGGGTCCAGTCCCCGGCAGGCTGCCGGTGCCTCGGGTCCCGGCCCCCGCCCGGATCTCGCCCCTCACCCGGGAGCGGGCGCCCACCCGGCTGCCGGTCCGGGCGCCGGTCCGGGTGCCGATCCCGATCAGGGAACCGGGTCCCACCCGACTGTGAGCGGTCACGGGAGCACGGCCGACACCCCGGGTGCCGGCTCCCACCGGGACACGAGTCGTCGGCCGGGCGCCGCCCTCCACAGCGCGGGTCCGCGCCACGCCGTACGGCTTCCCCCGCACGCGGAGACCCGCCCGGGCGAGCCCGGCAGGCGCTCGCCGCGCCGACGCAATGTGGCCCTGGCCATCCTCGCCTTGAGCGGCTGCGTACTCGTGCCACTGGTCCTGTGGTCCGGCGGGGACAACGCGGGGCAGCCCTCCTCGTCGGACGCCGGAACGGCGTCGCAGGAACCCGACGCCAGGCCGACCAGGGTCGGCACCGGCGGCACCGAGACCGGCATCCTGAGCGGGCGGCTCCGCAACGTCGGGAGCGGCGACTGCGTCGGGATCGCCGACGGCAAGGCAGTCGCGGGCGTGGAGGCCACCGTCGCCACCTGCAGTTCCTCGGAGCGGCAGCAGTGGACGTACGAGAACGACGGTCTGCTGCGCAGCCTGGCCGACAAGGACCTGTGCCTCGACTCCCGGCTCCCCTCCTCCGTCAGGCTGGGTCCCTGCGACGGCGACGAGGATCAGGTGGCCGTCCGCTACGACTTCACCCTTGAGGGAAACCTGGTGCCCCTGGGGCGCCCGAAGCTCGCGCTGGCACCCGTGTCGGGGGACGAGGAGACGGGCCTGGTCCTGAAGACCCGCAGCGAAGGCAAGGCCCAGCGCTGGGAACTCGACACCTCGGTCGACTCGCTCCAGATGGAGTGGATCACGTCGTACACGAACAGCGACACGGCCAAGCCGACGCCCGCCCCGCGCCCCGAGCCCACCCGCACACCGCCCCCGCCGCCGCCCCCGAAGCCCGCGCCTTCCCAGGCACCGCCTCCGCCCCCGACGCCCGCCCCTGCTCCGAGCTGGGTCTGCTACGGCTACTACTGCTGGTACGACGGCGGTTCCGGCGGCGGCTATGGAGGCGGCAGCGGTTACGGCGGCGGTTACGGCGGCGGTTACGGCGGCGGTTACGGAGGAGACGGTTACGGCGGCGGATATGGCGGGGGCGGTTACGGAGGCGGTGGCTACGGAGGCGGTGGCTACGGAGGCGGTGGCTACGGCGGGGGCGGTTACGGCGGCGGCAGGTGAGCCGACAGCCCGTCAGGCCCCTTGAGGCTTCCGGCGCATCACTCCTCGCCGAGTGCCAGCTCCGCCCAGATCGTCTTGCCCTCGGGGTTGTGGCGGCTGCCCCAGCGCTGGGTGAGCTGGGCGACCAGGAGCAGACCGCGGCCGCCCTCGTCGAAGACCTTGGCGCGACGCAGGTGCGGCGCGGTGCTGCTGGAGTCCGACACCTCCACGATCAGCGTGGTGGCGTCGTGGATCAGCCGTAGCCGGATCGGCCGCTCGCCGTACCGGATGGCGTTGGTGACGAGTTCGCTCACGACCAGTTCGGTCGTGAAGCCCGCCTCGCTCAGGTCCCAGTTCTCCAGCTGCTGGACGACCTGCTTGCGGATCGGGGCGACGAGGGCCGGATCGGCGGGGATGTCCCAGGTCGCGACCTGCGAGGTCGGCAGACCCTTCGTCCGGGCGAGCAGCAGGGCCACGTCGTCGGCGGCGCCGGTCGGCGGGAGCAGCGACTGGAGGATGTCGTGGCAGGTCTCGTCGAGGGAGCCCGCGGTCCGGGCCAGCGCCCGGCTCAGTACCTCGCGGCTCTGGTCCGGGTCACGGTCGCGGCTTTCGATCAGACCGTCGGTGTAGAGGGCGAGTACGGTGCCCTCGGGCAGCCGGAGCTCGACCGACTCGAACGGCAGCCCGCCCAGGCCCAGCGGAGGCCCCGGCGGTACGTCGATCTCCTCGGGCGGGCCGCCGGGCCGCAGCATCAGCGGTGGCGGGTGGCCCGCCCGGGCGAGTGTGCAGACGCGGGTGACCGGGTCGTACACGGCGTACAGACAGGTGGCCCCCACCTCGCCGGTGGTTTCCTCGACGCCGGCCTCCTCGGAGAGCCGAACGACCAGGTCGTCGAGGTGGGTCAGCAGTTCGTCCGGTGCCAGATCGATGTCGGCGAGCGTGCGCACGGCGGTCCGTAGCCGCCCCATCGTGGCGGAGGCCTGGACCCCGTGGCCGACGACGTCGCCGACGACCATGGCGACGCGCATCCCCGACAGCGGGATCACGTCGAACCAGTCGCCGCCGACCCCGGCCCGGGCAGCGGGCAGATAGCGCGAGGCCGCCTCGACGGCGGCCGTCCGCGGGAGCGTCAGGGGCAGCAGACTGCGCTGCAGGGCGATGGCGGTCTCGCGCTCCCGGGAGAAACGCCGGGCGTTGTCGATACAGACGGCCGCCCTGGCCGTGACCTCCTCGGCCAGCAGGACGTCGTCGTCGGTGAACGGGTCGGGGCGCCGGAACCGGGTGAAGACGGCGACGCCCAGCGTCGCACCGCGGGCCTGGATCGGAACGGACATCGTGGTGTGGATGCCGAGTTCCCTGACGCGCTCGCCGCGCGCCGGATCCCAGGCGAGCCAGTCCGCCAGGGTGCTCATGGGATCCGTGGCCACGATGGGCCGGCCGGCCACGAGGGAGTCGGCCTGGGGAGAGGGGGAGGGGTAGACGTCGATCTGGCCCAGCTTGACCACGGCCTCCGGATTGCCGGGGTTCACCGACCGGTGGGCGGCGCGGCGCAGGCTCACGGGGGCGGAGATCGGCCCGGTGTACGGCTCGCCGCCGTGTTCCGGCGGGTCCACGAGGTCGATGCTGACGAAGTCGGCGAGCGCGGGCACGCAGACATCGGCCAGCTCCTGGGCCGTACGGGTGACATCGAGGGTGGAGCCGATGCGGATGCTCGCCTCGTTCACGATCTGGAGGCGCTCCCGGGCGAGGTACTGGTCGGTGAAGTCGTGCGCGGACAGGCAGACGCCCACCACCCGGCCCTCGGTGTCGGTCAGCGGCGCCATCTGCGCCAGCCAGGCCAGCGCGCCGTCCGCGTTGCCGGTGCCCAGGGTCTGTACGTCCTGGCGCTGCCCGGTCAGGAGCACCTGCAGCATGGAGGCCTCGAGCTCGTCGTTCTGCGGTCTGCCGCCGATCTCGGGGATGCGCAGCCCGCGGATGCGTTCCTCCGGGAGGCCTATCGACTCGGCCATCACCGTGTTGACCCGCCGAAGCCGCAGCCGCTCGTCGAAGAGGGCGGTGGCGCAGGGTGACTGCTCCAGGAACATGGCGGAGAGGGAGTCGGTGTCCGCAGGCGGCTCGCCGCCCTCCAGCGGGGTGACGACGAGCCAGTCGCTTCGGTCGCCCAGGTCGGGTCTGCGCCGGTGCGCGAGCAGCCATACGTTCAGGGTCCTGCCGTCCCGGTGGCGCAGCGCGAGTGTCTCGTTCCAGCGGCGGTCGGCAGCCGGGGGGAGCTGGGCTCCGGCGTCCGGGGCCAGCAGGTTCGCGGCGGGCAGACCCACGACCTCGGCCGGGGCATGGCCGAGCAGGCGCCGGGCGCCCTCGTTCCACTCGACGAGGATGCCGTCGCGGTCGATGACGGCCCGCGCGGTGGCGGTCTCGTCGAACGGGTACCCCGGGCTGTCGCCCGAGGATTCGTTGTGGCTCCTCATCGCCGCCACTCCATTGCGCACACACAGTGAACAAGCGCGTCACTTGTGTTCCAGCCTAGTGCGTCAGGGTCTTCCGCACATGGCACACCGGCCCGTGCACCAGCCCCCTGCCGGGCCCCTCCGCCACGGTGGAATTCAGGCCGATGTGACACCAGCGACGGGAAGCGCTTACCGGCGTATTGACGGTTACATGTGTCGCACTGTCAGAATCTGTTTGTTCGCGAGCAGTTGTGAGCAAATGTGAGCCCTTACGAAAGGGAAAACACCGTGACGGTGACTCGCAGGTCCGTACTGATCGCCGGCACAGCGGCGCCCGTGGTCCTCGCGGGCACCGCCGACGCATGGGCCGCCGAGGACACCGCTGTCCGTGCCCGGCCCGCCACCGGAGGGCGGACTGTCCCGCTCCGCGACGGCTGGCGCTTCGCGCTCGTCGATCCGGCCGGCCTCACGGATCCCACCGGCGCGTACGCCCGGGCCGCGGAGCCCGACTACGACGACTCGGCGTGGCGGCGGATCGCCGTACCGCACTCCGGCGGCCGACTTCGCCCCCGACCCCGGGCCGGGCGCACCCGACTACCCGCTGGCGGACGCCAGTTACTCGGGCCGCCCGGACACCCTGCCCGCCGCGATGCTCGACGGAGACCCGGCCACCGGCTGGTCCAACGCGTTCCTCAAGGCGGCCACGGCCCTGCTGCCCGCCTTCGACGGCGCCCGCGAGGAGGACTGGGTGTCCGTCGAGTGGGGTCGTGCCCGCCTCGTCGACCGGATCGAGGTCTCCTTCACCGTCGACGCCACACACTCCCTGCCCGCTGCGGTGGAGGTCGCCGCCTGGGACGGGCTCCGCTACCGGCCCGTGCAGGAAGCCGACGTCGACTGGGCCACCTCGTCCGACGCGCCGACGGTGATCACCTTCGACGCGGTACGCGGCAGCCGGCTCCGGGTCGCCATGAAGAGCCGCCACCCGGGAGAGGTCCGGGGCGCCCTGCGGATCAGCCGTCTGGAGGTCCCGCCTCACTGACCTGACGTCCAGTCACCTGATGTTCCCTCATATCCCGTTCGCCCGGCCGCTGTTCGTCCCCCGGCTCCTGTGCGACTGCCGAATGCCCGTCGGCCGGATGCCCGTCGGCCAGGTGCTCGACAGCCGGGTGCTCGGCTGACCGGTGGGCCGCCCGGTATTCCTCTGCCGTCGGCTTCGCCACCTGGGTGCCCTCGCCGTACAGCGCGCGCGAGAGCCGGGCCCGCAGGCGCAGCATCGGCATCCGGCGCTTCGGGCTCGGCACGCCGTTCGCGTCCTCGGCCGGGCCGACTTCGAGCGGCCGGGGCTGCTCGTGCTGGGTGAGGGTGTGCAGTTCGGCGGGGGCGAGGGGCTGGTGCAGCTCGACGTACTCGCCGTGCGGGAGCCGTTTGATCACGCCGGTCTCGCGGCCGTGCAACACCAGTTCCCGGTCCCGGAGTTGGAGGGCCAGGCAGATGCGCCGGGTCGCGACGAAGACGACGACGGGGACGACGAAGAGCGCGATCCGGACGGCCCAGGTGACCGTGTTGATCGACAGATGGAAGCGGGTGGCCACGATGTCGTTGCCGCCGCCCGCGAGCAGGATCAGATAGACGCTGATCCACGCCGTGCCGATGGCGGTGCGGATGGGCCGGTTGCGCGGACGGTCCAGGAGGTGGTGTTCGCGTTTGTCACCGGTGATCCAGGACTCCAGGAACGGATAGGCGCCGATGAAGATGAGCAGGAGCGGGAAGACGACGATCGGGATCAGCACACCGAGGACCAGCGTGTGCCCGGCCACGTTGATCTCCCAGCCGGGCATGATGCGCACCAGGCCCTCCGCGAAGCCCAGATACCAGTCCGGCTGGGCCCCCGTGGACACCTGGTCGGCGCGGTAGGGACCGTACGACCAGACCGGGTTGATCGACGCGATCGCCGAGATGAACGCGATCACCCCGAACACCAGGAAGAAGAAACCGCCGGCCTTGGCCATGTAGACGGGCATGAACGGCGCGCCCACGACGTTGTGTTCGGTCTTCCCGGGCCCGGGGAACTGGGTGTGCTTGTGGTAGACGACCAGGATCAGATGCGCCACCACCAGAGCCGCCGTGATCCCGGGGATCACCAGGATGTGCAGCGAGTAGAAACGCCCGATGATGTCGTGCCCGGGGAACTCGCCGCCGAACAGGAAGAACGACAGATACGTTCCGACGATCGGCACGGACAGGATCGCGCCGTCCACGAACCGCATTCCGGTGCCGGACAGCAGGTCGTCCGGCAGCGAGTAGCCGAAGAGGCCCTCGAAGAGTCCGAGGAACAACAGGGTCCAGCCGAACAGCCAGTTGACCTCACGGGGCTTGCGGAACGAGCCCGTGAAGAAGTGCCGCATCATGTGCATGAGCATCCCGGCGATGAAGATCAGCGCCGCCCAGTGGTGGATCTGCCGGATCAGCAGACCGCCCCGCACGTCGAAGCTGATGTCCAGCGTGGACGCGTACGCCTCCGACATCCGCACGCCGTTCAGCGGGACGTAACTGCCGTGGTAGGTCACCTCGTTCATCGACGGATGGAAGAACAGCGTCAGATAGACGCCGGTCAGGATCAGGATGACGAAGCTGTAGAGGCAGATCTCCCCGAGCAGGAACGACCAGTGGTCCGGGAAGACCTTGCGCAGGTATTTCCTGCCGAGGCTGTGGGTGCCGAGGCGGCCGTCGAACCAGTCGGCGACGCGCTGACCGGAGGACTCCCGCGCCGCCCGTCGTTCGGTGGTGGTCATGCGGTCCCCTCCTCCTCGTCCTTCTCTCCCAGGTGCACGTGCGTGAGCTTGTCGGGGTTGGAGACGATGTAGAGGCCGGACACCCGGTCGCCCTCGGGGGTGAGGTCCATGACCAGGACCGCGTACGGAGACTCGCCCGCGAAGAGCACCGCCGAGTCGTCGCCGTTGACGCGCCGGTAGCGGATGTCCAGCCCTTGGGGTTCGCTCCGCCCGGCGTAGGAGGTGAGGAGACGGATGGCCTTGTCCCGCCCGTGTATCGGCCGCAGCCCCGCCGGACGGCGCTTGCCGCCGCCGTCGGACCACACCGTCACGTCCGGCGCGAGGATCTCCATCAGGGCGCCGATGTCCCCGCCGAGAGCGGCCTCGACGAACCGCTCGGTCGCCTCTCTTCTCACCCGCGGATGTGCCTCGTACAGCGGACGGCGGGCGTGCACGTGCCGTCGCGCGCGGTGCGCGAGCTGGCGGACCGCCGCCGGGCTGCGGTCGATGACCTCGGCGATCTCGGTGTGGGCGTAGCCGAACACCTCGTTCAGGACGAACACCGCCCGCTCCAGCGGGGACAGCGACTCCAGGACGACGAGCATCGCCATCGACACGGACTCCCCGCGCAGCACCCGGTCGGCGGCGTCCGCGGACGCCGGCCCGGTGGGCTCGGCCACGAGCGGCTCGGGCAGCCAGGGACCGACGTACGTCTCGCGCCGACGGCTGATCACGGCCCGTCGCTTGAGCGCGTGGTTCACCGCTATGCGTACGAGGTACGCGCGCGGGTTGTCGATCTCCCGGAGCGGTGACCGGTCGCGGCTGCCGGACCAGGACAGCCAGGTGTCCTGGAGTACGTCCTCGGTGTCCGCGACGCCGCCGAGCATGTTGTAGACGATCGCGAACAGCAGCTCGCGGTGGTCGAGGAACAGCCGGGTCGCCGTGTTCAGTGCCTCGTCGGTCTCCGGTGCCGGACTTTCGGACATGCGTGTGCCTCCCGTAAGCGCGCTCACCCATGCGAGGGCCGAGGGGGTCCGGAATGTGACAGACGGCGGGGGGAATGTGACGCAGGTCTCAGGCTGGTCGCTTCGCGCTCATGGCGGTCGTACTCGCTCGGTACCGTTGGCCATAGCACTTGACCTGTGTGTATTTACGAGTAAGTACCCGCGCGGTACCGTGAGGTCATGCCTGCTCTCAACGTGGAATTCAGCGAGCGCGAGCTCGAGGATCTGCGGCAGATCGCCAAGGAGCGCGGTACGTCGATGAAGGCCCTGGTTCGTGAGGCGGCCGCGGCCGACATCGTGCGGCACCGGGCGCTGCAGGAAGGCGCGGACGTCTTCCGCCGGTTCTTCGCGGCGCACGCGGACGAGTTCGCCGCGGCCTTCCCCGACGACGAACCACCCACCAGGGGCGAGGGGCGGGCCGCCTGACTCATGGCACCCGTCATCCACATCGACGTGCCCTGGCTGCTCCAGCGCCATGAAGAGGTGCTGCCCGACCAGCCGACCGTCAACGACTTCTCGGTGCTCGTGGCCGCCGTGGCCCGGCACAGAGTGGACCCGCCCCGGCTCGGGGTGGACTCGGACCCGGCCTGGCGCGCCGCCGCGCTGCTGCACACCCTGGCCCTGCTGAAGCCGCTGCCGACCGCCAACGCCCGTTTCGCCTGCGCGACGGCGGTCTCGTACATGTTCGTGAGCGGCGTCGGGATCGATCCGCCGTACGGCGCACTCGTGGACCTCGCCCGCGACCTGATCTCCGGCAAGGTGGACGTCTTCGCGGCGGCCGACCGGCTGCGGTCCTGGCAGATCTGACGTCCGCGTTCCTGGCGGCCTCGGGCCGCGGACCCCGGACGTGGCGACCCGCCCTCGGGGCCGCCGACCGAGGGCGGGAGGATCGGGGTCGGCGGCCCGTTTCGCGCGGGAGAGCCGCCGTCCCGTGCGGGGCCTCCGAGAAAGGCCGCTACCAGTGGACTACGCCCTGTCGCGCGCGGGGAGCGTGCGAGAGGTGCCGGCGTGGGCGCGCGGTTCACACGGGGCGCATGGCAACGATTGCCATTTCGAAATGCGGTACGGCCGAGGCGAGTTGCCCCAGGAGTGACTGACTTTCCTTCAATGCCGCGGATGTTGCTGAAGTAGCTCAAGTGCCTTGTTGGGTGTGAGAGTTTTGTGCAAGGGTGAACTTCCTCGTACATGTCCAATGGTCAGGTCTGATTCGCTGCTCGGGATTTCATCGTGCCGTAGGGCCCAAAAGGCTCGCGGCCGACGGACGTCGAGTGGTCGAGATCCCGGCCGCTTTCCGTTCGTCGAGCCAAAAAGGTATGCACCAACCAGGAGCTCCTTTTCGGCGGTCACAACTTCTGTGTGCCACCTTGTGCCTTGGAAGGAACCCGCTCAGTGCACACCCCCCACCCGCCTCGTCCTCCGTATCCGCCGGGCTCCGGCGCCGCTCCAGGGGAATCCGACGAGAGCCTCGCCGCCCTGCTCAGAGCACAGCCGGAGGGCGAGCTGACCCACTCCGTGGCGCTGCTGCTCGCGCGACACTGGCAGCCGACCCACGACTATGCCGTCATCTGCCTCGCTTCCTCGGCGAACGTCGCCTCCATGGTCACCGCCGCCGCCTTCCAGCAGGTGCTGGAACGCCTGCGGCGCGCCGGGTCCGCCGTCGCCCTGCGCCCCCAGCTCCTGGTGGCCGTGCGGGACATCATCAAGGCATGGTCCGCGGAGGACCGGATATCCGCCGTGCTGCCGGATCTCCGGAAACCCGCCGGGGGGCGCGGTATGCGCGCGACGAAGTCCATGACGCCGGAAAATCGCAAGCTCGCCGAGCGTTCTTTCCAGTCCCTCCCGGGACTCGCCCAGTGCGTGCTCTGGCACACCGAGGTCGAGGCCGAGCCCATATCCGTACCGGCCGGTCTGCTGGGTATGGATACCGACACCGCGTCGGCGGCTCTGGAGCAGGCCCGGGAGAAATTCCGGGAGGGCTGTGTTCGGGCCCACCGTGAACTCGCGCCGAACAAAGACTGCCGCTACTACAACCGTCTCCTGGACGTTCCGATTCGGCGTGGCGGCGCGCTGCTCCCCGATGTGCAGCAGCATCTCCTGGAGTGCCGCTTCTGCCGTTACGCGGCCGAGCAACTCAGCCATTTCGAGGGTGGGTTGGGGGGTCTGCTCGCCGAGTCGGTGCTCGGCTGGGGCGCCCGCCGCTATCTGGAGTCGCGGCCCAGCCGCGGTCACTCGGGTGCCCGTCCGGGCCGCACCGGCGGCAGACGCCCGGGTGGCGGCGACCGCCCCCGTCTGCTGGCCCAGCTCTCGCCCAGGCCGTCCCGGCAGGGGCGCCACTCCTCCCCGGGCTCCCGGCACTCGAAGGCGCTCCTCACCGGAGCGGGCCTGGTCTCGGTGGCCCTGCTCGCCTCCGTCCTCGTAGCCAGCCTGTGGTCGTCGGACGACGGTGACGCGGATCCCTCGGCCTCCGCCGGCGCGTCCAGCGGCATCGTCCCGGGCGCCGGCGGACAGACCCCGCCCGCCAGGTCGTCGTCCCCGCCCAACTCGGCGGGCCTGCCGACGCCCCCCGGACAGACCCGGCTGCGCAACCTCGCCGCCGACCTCTGCCTCGACATCAAGGACGGCAGGGCCAAGGCCGGTGTCGGCACCAGACTGGAGACGTGCTCCGCGGCCAGGACACAGCAGTGGTCGTACGAGGAGGACGGACTCCTGCGCAGCGTCGCCGACCCCGAGTTGTGCCTGGACTCCCATGTGGACGCGGGCGTGGTCGTCCTGGGCCGTTGCGTCCCCGCGTCCGCCAAGCGGGGTGACGACGTGCGCTACGACCTCACCGTCCAGGGCGAGTTGCTGCCCCGCTGGCAGGAGGGGCTCGCCGTCGCGCCCTCTTCCGGCGACCCGGACGCGGAGGTCGTGGTGAAGATCCGCGACAGGTCGGACGAACAGCGCTGGCTGACCGACGCCACGACGGCCAGCCCCGAGTCGCTGTCGATCGCCGGAACGGGTGCGCCGTCGTCCGGCAGGCCGGACGCCGACCCGACGTCCGCCACATCGGACTCCGGCTCCGGCTCCGATGCCGACTGCGCCGAGTCCCCCTGCGAGGTGGAGCCGTCGGCCGCGGAGAAGGACGCGGAGCCCGAGCCGACCACCACCGTGTCCGGGCCCTACGCGGAGCGCCGCGCCATCACCGTCGACGACTCCGCCCCGCGGCCCGTCGCACCGGTGCCCCTCCTGCTGGCGCAGACGGTCTCGAAACTCGGTCTCTGACGCGGTTCCGCCGCGTCCCGGCCCCGCTTCAACCAGGTCCTGCGTCAACCAGGTTCTGCTTCGACCGGGTGCTAGGAGACGACGTCCCGGGGTGGTTCGCCGGCCAGGAACCCGGTGACGTTCTGGACGGCGGCCAGCGCGATCCGTACGAGGGTCTCGCGGGTGACGCCGGCGACGTGCGGCGAGAGCACCACGTTCGGGGCCTTGAGCAGCCGCAGGGCCGGTGTGGGAGGTTCGGGGTCGAAGACGTCGATGCCCGCCCCGGCCAGGGCACCCGACTCCAGCGCGTCCGCGAGGGCGTCCTGGTCGATCAGCGCGCCCCGCGCGGTGTTGACGACGAATGCGGTCGGCCTGAGCAGCGCGAGCCTGTCGGCGTCCAGGAGATGCCGGGTCGTGACGTTGAGCGGCGTGTGCAGCGTGACGTAGTCCGACGCGCGCAGCAGCTCGTCGAGGGCGACATGGCGCGCCCCGCCGAGCCGGGCCTCGGTCTCCGGGCCGACGGATCGCGGCCCGGCGTACAGGACGGTCATGTCGAAGGCGGCCGCGCGGCGGGCGACCTCCTGGCCGATGTGGCCGAGTCCGATCACACCGAGGGTCTTGCCGGACAGTTCGGTGATCGACCGCTGGAGCCGCGGCAGCGCCCAGTCGGCGTCGACGAGCGCGGTGTGCGCCGGGATCAACTGCTCGGCGAGGGCGAGCATCAGGGCGAAGGTCTGCTCGGCGACGTTCTGCTTCTCGGCGCCGCTGGAGCCGATGGTGCACACGGGGATGTTCCGGGCGCGGGCCGCTTCGAGGTCCACGTAGTCGAAGCCGTGGCTGGCGCACTGGATCAGCTCCAACTCCGGTGCGCGGGCCAGGTGCTGGGCGGTGACGGGGGCGAGCCCGGTGAGGACGACGTGCGCCTCGCCCAGCGCGGCCGGGGCCTCGTCGGCCGACTCGACGACGGTCACGCGGGCCCCTTCCGGGAACAGCGTGGCGAGCCTGGCACCCCCTGAACGCCCGCCCACGTGGGGCGAGATGACGGCCAGGACGTTCCTGGAGGCGGCGGGGGCGGAGGAGTCGCGGGTCATGCGGTCTCCTCGGCGAGGTCGTCGGCGCTGACGGTCGCCGGGCCCGCGTGACCCGACAGCGCGAGGGTGAGGTCGAGTTCGGCGAGCAGACAGCGGATGACGTGCTCCACTCCCGCCTGGCCGTCGAGGCCGAGCCCATATGCGTACGGACGTCCGACGAGCACCGCCTCGGCGCCCAGCGCGAGTGCCTTGAAGATGTCGTCACCCGTGCGGATCCCGCCGTCGAAGAGGACGGTCAGCCGGTCACCGGCCGCCTCGACCACCCTGGGCAGTGCGTCGGCGGCGCCGACGGAGCCGGCCACCTGGCGGCCGCCGTGGTTGGAGACGACCACCCCGTCCATTCCGGCGGTGACGGCCCGGCGGGCGTCGTCCGGATGCAGGATGCCCTTCAGGACGATGGGCCCGTCCCAGTTCTCGCGCAGGAACTCCAGATCGGGCCAGGTCTTCGCGGGATCGGCGAACATCCCGACGAAGTGCATGACCGCCGCGTTCGGATCCTCGTCCACCGGCTTGGCCAGACCCGCCTGGAACGCAGGGTCGGAGAAGTAGTTGGCCGTGCCGATCCCGTGCAGGAACGGCAGATACGCCTGGTCCAGGTCGCGCGGCCGCCAGGCGAGCAACGGCGTGTCCAGCGTGACGAACAGCGTGCTGAATCCGGCCGCCTTCGCCCGATTCAGGAAACTCTTCGTGACCTCGCGGTCCTTCGCCCAGTACAGCTGGAACCAGCGCTCCGCGTCGCCCATCGCCTCCGCGACCTGCTCCATAGGCGTGCTGGACGCCGACGACAGGATGTACGGCACCCCCTGCGCCGCGGCGGCCCGGGCGGCGGCCGACTCGGCGTCCGGGTGCATGATCGACAGGACGCCGACCGGCGCGAGGGCGAGGGGAGCGGGCAGCGGGCGCCCCAGCACCTCGACGGACAGATCGCGTTCGTGCACATCGCGCAGCATGCGCGGCACGATCCGGCGCCGTTCCAGCGCGGCCCGGTTCGCCCGAGCCGTACTGCCGTTGCCCGCGCTGCCCGCCACATAGCCGAACGGGCCGGGTTCGAGCCGCTGCTCGGCCAGCTCCTCCAGCCGGGTCAGATCGGTGGGCAGCCGGGGCACCTCGCCCGTCATGCCGTTCAGATAGATCTCGTACTGGAAGTCCGCCCAGTGCTTCGTCATCCGTACGTCCCGCCTCTCGCCCTTGGTCTCGCCGTCGAGACCGTGCCGTTCGCGCTGGAGACCGTGCCCCGTGTCCGCCGGACACCTCGCTGTTCCTGCGACGATCCTGACGAGCGGGACAAGATCCGTCCACCGTCGACGCGAAGATCGCCGGGTGTGCCGGGCCCGGCCGGTGAACGAGCCGGGCTCAGCTCGTGAACGACACCCGTACGGCGACCAGTTCGCCGGCAGGGCCGAGCTCGGCCGACACGGGGAACCAGCCGTCGCCCTGACCGGTCATGGTGCACAGCACGCGCGCGCCGCCGACCTCGACGGTTCCGGACTCGACCGCGGAGGCACGGACCTCGCGCATGACCTGCCAGTGGTGGGAGTGCGGGCGGAAGTCCACCATCAGCCGCCGCCCCGGGTCGGCGTCCTTCCAGTCGAAGAGGGCACCGGCCCGGCGCATCGCCTCCGGCACGGTCAGCCCCGTCCAGCCCCTGACGCCGTCCTCGCCCACCTCACCGAGCGCGGGAGCCGCGAACTCGGCGGCGGCCTCCTCCTCGGCGGCGCCCCAGAACGCGACGTCGGCCAGCCCGTCCACGGGTTCGTCGTGCTGCCAGGCGTTGAGCGCGTCGGCGTCCCCGAAGAGCAGCCGGGCCCAGTCGACCCGGATGTCGCCGAGTTCCACGCTCTTGGCGGCGGGGGCCGGGTCCACCCGGATCGTGATGCCGGCGCCCGAAGCCAGCACCGGGAGGGCGCGGTCGCGGGGCAGACCGCCGAGCGCCACGACCGGCACCCCGTGCATCAGGAAGCAGCCGCCGCCCCGCGCCGCGCACCGCCGGACGCGCTCCCGGTGCGGCACCCGCTCGCAGGCGTCCAGCCGGGCGTCGAAACCGTGCTCGCGGCAGTGCGCGTCGAAGAGTTCACGCAGTCGCGCGACTCCGGACGCCGGGATGTCGTGGAGCACGCGGCCGGGCTGCCGGTCGAAGGAGTGGGCCGCGGTGTCGGCGTCGGGGCCGGTGATCGTGAAGTCGGTCGCTCCGCGCACATCGGCGGCGACCGCCGGATCCTGGACGCCGAACGCTCCCGGGTCCACCTCCGCCGGCGACCGCTCCCCGCTCCACATGCCCAGGTGACCACCGTCGAGGACCACCAACTCACCGGACGGACACGTGATCGCGCCCAGCTCGTAGATCTCTTCCATGGCGCGGCAGTCTACGAAGGCCCCGCACCCGGACGGCCCCGAGCCGAGCCGGCTGTCCGGTTTTCGCCCTCCGAAGTGCTCAGAAGCCGTCAGAAGTCGTCACGGGCCCTCGGTGGCCAGTACCGGTCGGTTCTCGGTGGCCTCGGTGCCCGGCCCGGTGATCGGTGGTACCGGTACATCGACGGTACGTACCAGGCGGGCGCCCTCCGGCCCGTACGCCGCCCGCGGTTCGGGGAAGAACCACAGCAGCGACAGGAACAGCACGGCCGAGACCGCCAGCGAGATGGGCAGGCCGATGTCGACCCCGCCGGCCAGGTCGCCGAGCGGGCCCACGAACTGGCCGGGGATGTTCGTGAAGAGGACGCCGATGACGGCGGAGACCCACCAGGCGGTCATCCCGCGCCAGTTCCAGCCGTGCGCGAACCAGTAACGGCCGCCCCGCTGGCGCCGGTTGAAGACCTGGAGCGCGTCGGGGTCGTACCAGCCTCGCCGGGTGAAGAAGCCCAGCATCATCACGACCATCCACGGCGTCGTACACGTGATGATCATCGTGGCGAACGTCGAGATGCTCTGTACGAGGTCGAAGCCGAAGCGCCCGACGAAGATGAACGCAATGGACAGCACGCCCACCAGCACCGTCGCCTGCACCCGGGACAGCCGGGGGAACACGGACGAGAAGTCGAGCCCGGTCCCGTACAGCGCGGTCGTGCCCGTCGCCATGCCGCCGATCAGCGCGAGCAGACACACCGGCAGGAAGAACCAGCTCGGCGAGATGGCCAGCAGCCCGCCCACGAAGTTCGGCGCCGCGGGGTCGACGTATTCCGGTGCCTTCGCCGCGATGATGCTCGCGGTTCCCAGGCCGAAGACGAACGGCAGCAGGGTCGCGATCTGCGACAGGAACGCGGCGCCGATCACCCTGCGGCGGGGAGTGCTCGCCGGGATGTAGCGCGACCAGTCGCCGAGGAACGCCCCGAAGGACACCGGGTTCGACAGCACGATCAGCGCGGAGCCGATGAACGACGGCCAGAACAGATCCTGGGTCGCCGCGTCGGCCGACGGCGTGAAGATCCCCGCGTACGAGGCGTCGAAGTCCCCGGCGAAGGCCACCGCGCCGAGCAGGAACAGCAGGGTCGCCGAGGTCACCGCGACCTTGTTGACGAACAGCATGAAGCGGAACCCGTACACGCAGACCGCGAGCACCAGAACGGCGAACAGCGCGTACGCGACGACGTACGACAGGTCGCTGCGGCTCAGGCCGAAGAGCCGGTGCGCACCGCCGACCAGGGCGTCGCCCGAGCTCCACACGGAGATGGAGAAGAACGCGACCGCGGTGAGCAGTGAAAGGAACGAACCGACGACGCGGCCGTGCACACCCAGGTGGGCGGAGGAGGAGACGGCGTTGTTCGTGCCGTTGACCGGTCCGAAGACCGCCATCGGACACAGGATCAGCGCGCCCGCGACGACTCCGAGGAGCGTGGCCGCGAGCCCCTGCCAGAAGGAGAGGCCGAAGAGGATCGGGAAGGCGCCGAGTACGCAGGTGGAGAAGGTGTTGGCCCCGCCGAAGGCGAGCCGGAAGAGGTCGAGCGGGCTCGCGGAGCGGTCCGCGTCGGGGATCCGCTCGACGCCGTAGGGCTCGACCTCGGTGAGCGACGGCGGCTGCGTGGCGGGGGAGTTCTGGGACAAGGAGGGGCTCCAGCGAAGGACCGACACCCCGAGGGGCGGCAGGGCGGGGGAGCGCGCGGTGACGCGGCTGGCCGGACGGCGTGTCGCTGTCGCTGGGGTGCGCGGAGCGCGGGGAAGCCGTCCCTTGGTGCGGTGATCTGCCGAAGCTAAGCGCTGGGCCGAGACCCGCACCAGTGGACGAACCATCCATGTTCACGGTTGCCGGTGGACGAATGTGCCATCGGCTCTTGTCGGTTGTCTGTTGTTGTCGGTTGTCGGTTGTCGGTTGTCGGGTGCCGGTGGACGAACCGCACGGTCTCGCGGGCGCGCCCTGTCCCTCAGGTGAGCATGGCCGTCACGGGCCGTTGCTCACGGGCGCCAGAGCCGCGAATCCGCAGGCGAGCAGCGCGAGCACGGTCAGCCGTGCCCGGAGGCTGTTGACCACTTTGCGCATGAAGTCCTCCCGTTGACGTCGTTTTCCGGATCGGCTCAGGTGTCAGCCGTCGGTCGGAGTGTCCTCGGGACCCGCGTCCTCAGCAATGGGTCCCGGGGCGTCGGGCCCCTGCGCGCGGACCCGCTGGACGTGCTCCAGGGAATCCCGCAACTCCGCGAGCCAGTCGTCCGCGTGGCGTTCGACGAGGCGGACGCACCAGGCGAGCGCGTCGCTGCGGCTGCGGGCGACCCCGGCGGCGATCAGGGTGTCGAGGACCTGCCGCTGGGGCTGCCGCAGCCGGGTCATCACGGGCGCCGCGACATGCGTGAACAGGGCTCGCTCGCCGCCGCACTCCACGCCCCACGAGACCTTCTTGCCGAAACGGTGCTCGGCCTCGCGGGCCACGGCGACCCGGGCGTCACGGGTGCGCTCGCGGAACTCCTGGATCCGGGAGCCGACGGCCGCCTCCCGCTCGGCGTCCGAGGCGCTCTCGGCGAGCCGGGGTTCGGGGATGCGGCCGACGACGGTGATCTCCTCACGGTCGACCGTGACCTCGCCGAGGCTCTCGAAGAGGTCGTCGGGCAGACGGCCGGCGAACCAGCCGCGCAATTTCTCGTGCTGTTCGGCTGTAATCATGTAATGACGATTACTCGCTTGCGGCGCGAGCGCAAGAGCCCGGCACTCAGCTGGAAGCGGAATGTTTCAGGCCTATTGCTGAGCAGTACAAATCCGGCCAGCGTGTCCATCCGGTGACGCACGGTCCGCTCAACTCAAGGGTCGACGTGTTCGAATTCCGTAACTTCACGCCACTGATTCAATACGCAAGGTTACTGAAACGCGTGGGGTCGACGTGTGTTTCCGTCGCGGACTCGGCAGACTCGCGCTCGCCGCACCGGCACTCGACCGAGCCGGCGGCAACCAACCGAGCGGAAGGATGCACACAATGCCGAACACCGCGCGCTGGGCAGCGACGATCACGCTGACGGCCACCGCCGTATGCGGGCCCCTCATCGGGTCCGCGCTCGCCGCCACCCCCTCGCCGAACTCTCTCTACGCCCCCTCCTCCCTGGTGCTCACCATGGGCCACGGCGAGATCAAGGCCGACGCCGCCCCCGAACGCGCGGTCACCCTGACCTGTACGCCGACGGCCTCGGGAACCCACCCGGCCGCGGCGTCGGCCTGCGCCGAACTGCGGGCGTCCGGAGGGGACTTCAACGCCCTTCCAGGAAGAACCGAAGCCATGTGCACCCGCGAATACGATCCCGTCGTCGTCACGGTCGACGGCGTCTGGCAGGGCAAGCGGGTGTCCTATGAACGCACCTTCTCCAATGAGTGCGTGAAGAACGCCCACGGGGCGGCCGTCTTCACGTTCTAAAGGGACCGGGGTCGCGCGGTTCGCCGATGTGCGTCGACGGAGGCCCGCGGATGCGGATGGGGAGTGCGGGTCCCCTCGCGGAGTGCCATGCGATCTCGCAACAGGGGCCGGCGGAGACGGAGTGGGGCCGTCTCCGCCGGCCCCGGCGTCATTCCCGGGGACGGCCACGGCGTCAGTCCGGAGCCGATCCCCTCGTCATGCCGAAGCGGTGATGCGCCAGGAACCCACCTCGCGGTAGTCGGAGTCGGAGACGGCCGCCCCGTCGCCCGGCTTCAGCTCGTAGTGCTGGAGGTTCCCACCCCAGTAGCGGAGGATCCGCCCCAGCTCCCGTGCGGCGTTCCCCTCCCAGGCGGTGTCACCCATGTCGACTTCGAGAACGAACTTCATGGCGAGGCTCTCCCCTTTCCGGTCTTCATCCGGCCTGCTCTCCTTCAATCGTTTCATTGAAGTGCTCCTTGAGACTTGAGCCGAGTTCGTGCCAGTTCAAGCTCGTGGCCTAGTCTGCAACTCTCAAATCGTGGTGAAGCGGCGGGCTGGGGAGACAGGGTGGGTGACCGACTGCGGGCCGTCGACCTCGCGCGCGAGGCCGGCATCTCGACACAGCAGGTCCGCAACTACGTGGAGACGGGCATCCTGCCGCCCGTCGAGCGCACGGACAGCGGCTACCGGTTGTTCACGACCGCACATGCCGAAGCGCTCAGGGCGGGCCGTGCGCTGGCCGTCGGGCACGGCTGGCCGACGACCGGCGCGATCATGCGGGCCGTGCACGGTGGCGACGTGGAGACCGCGCTCGCCGTACTCGACGAGAGTCATGCCGAGCTCCATCGGGAGCGCACCGAACTCGCCCAGGTCATCCGGGCGCTGGACACGCTGATCACCCACGAGACCGAGCCGCCGGACCGGGACCGCGGCGGGATGCGCATCGGTGAGGTGGCCGACGTCATCGGTGTGCAGACGCCCGTACTGCGCCTGTGGGAGACGCGCGGCCTGTTGCGGCCGACGCGGGAGAAGGTCACCGGATACCGCCGCTACTCCGCGTCGGAAGCGCGGCTGGCCCAGATCGTGGCGCTGCTGAGGCGCGGTCACCACCCGTTCTCCACCATCGAGTCGGTCCTGGCTGAACTGCGCACCACCGGCAGCCCCGAGCGCGTACGGGCGGAACTGGCGGGCCGGGAGCGCGAGTTGCACCTGCGGAGCCGGAACCGGCTGGAGGGCTCGGCGGCTCTCCACGGCTACCTCCAGGGGCTCACGTAAACGTCTTGAGCGAAGGTCACGCTCGTCGTACTGGGCGCCGACCCGGCGCGGCCCTGTGGCCCCGAGGCGCTGCGGGCACGGGCCGGTACACGTGTCACCTCGGCGGGAGCGGTGGTGGTGCGCTTCCCGGACGGGACGGAGGAGGAAGTGCCGGCAGGGGCGGGAAGCGGCTGAGGAGCCCCGAGGCGCGCAACAGCCGGTGGATGCGGGGCTGGTCGGAGACGAGGCGCAGGGAGCCGCCCCGCTCCTTCGCCCGGCGGTCGGCCCGGCACAGCACGCGCAGCCCCGAGCAGTCGAAGAAGGCGACCCGGCGGAGGTCGACCAGGACCTGGGGTGCCCGGCCCGCGGTCACCGCGTCCAGATGCTCGGCCAGGGCGTCCGCCGTCGCCATGTCGATCTCACCCAGCACCTCGACGACGGTGAACCCGCCGCTCGGATAGCTGTGGGCGTACGGACTCGCCGTGGGGCCTTCGAACTCCGCGGTGCCGCACTCTGGCAGCCCGGGGGCCTGGTCATGGGATTCCGGCGACATGTCGGCTCCGCCTCTGCAGGGGAGGGCGTATTCGATCTCGGTAGCTACCCCGCCCGCGGCGGAACCATCCATGCCGCGCCGTCCGCAAGATCTAGTTCACTCGACCCAGTGAATTTCAGCAGCAACAGTTGACTTTTGGTCTTTGTGTTTACTCAACATGCCCTGTGCAAGGGGGTGTTGCGGACGTAGGGTCGCCGTGCTGCCCCGGTACGGGGCGGCATCTCTGCTTCGTTGTCCGTTTCGCTGTCCGCCTCGCTGTCCGCACGATTGTTCACGAGCCGTGTTCGTATGACTGACCATGAACTGTCTGACCAAGGAGGGTTGGCGGTGGGAACGCCGGTGCGCACTCCGTCGGACGGGCCACCCCTGCTGACCGAGTGCGGGGTCATGGAACCGGTGCGGGAGATGGAGTTCACCGCCCATTTCTCCCGTGCGGACGGGGAGTTCGCCGCCGAGGCGGCCGCCGTGGCGGTGACGCGGGTGATCGACGCCCCGCTGTCCTTCGTCACCCCGGTCCTCGACGCGGGCCGCTCCGCGAGCAGGTGCCTGCTGGCGCGCAGCGCCGCCGACACCTGCCGGATCGTGCTCACCGCGGACCCCACGGGCATCACCGTGGCGGCCACCGACGACGTCAAGGTCTCGCTGGACTCCTGTGACCAGGCCGGCGCCAAGAACCTGCCGCTTCTCGCCGTCGTCGACGGACTGAAGGTGCACCACGGGCCGGACGGCCATGTCTGGGTCGTGTGGAGGGGTTCGTGGTGGCGGGTGGACTCCACCTCCGACGGGCGCAGCGACCACACCCCGGACGGGTCCGTCCACCCTTAATGCATATGATGTGCAGGTGCGCGACTACTGCATAAGAACGGCGACGCCCGACGACCTCGACGGCGCGCGGTCCGTGATGCTCGACACCGTCTACCGGGACTTCGGCACCGGGTACGTACCGCGCTGGCACCGCGACATCATCGACCTGGACTCCTTCTATCTCGCACCCGAGCGGCACACCCTGCTGGTCGCGGTCGACGAGCGGGACGGCACGGTGGCCGCGACCGCCGCGCTGGACTCCCGGGGCCCGGCACACCCGCCCAACCCGCGCGACCTCGCCGAGCGCTACCCCTCCGGGGACACCGCACAGCTGCGCCGCGTGTACACGCGCGCCGATCACCGGCGACGGGGCCTGGCCCGGCGGCTGGTCGGCGAACTCCTCGACTTCGCGGCGGCGGACGGCGGCTACCGCGCCGTCTATCTGCACACCGACCCGGCGGTACCCGGCGCCGAGGCGTTCTGGCGATCCCTCGGCAAAGTCGTCCACGACGAGCGCGAGGAACCGGGCGGCGGGCAACGGATCGTGCACTTCGAAGTCCCGCTGCCCTGACGGACACGCTGCCTTGACGGACACGTTGCCTTGACGGACACGTTGCCTTGACGGATCCGCTGCGCGTGCACCGTCCGTTCGGTTCGTTCCGCGCGAAGAAACCATTCGCCACGAATCTCCCCACGCGAATCCCCCACGAAGAAAGAGACCATGCGCTCCATGCCGCGCCGTCGCCGGTTCGTCGCCGGCCTGCTGCTCGCCCCTCTGCTCACCGGCTGCTTCGCCTCCGATGGCGGGGAGGAGTCCTCCGGCGGCGGGGACGGCTCCCGGCTGAGGGTCGCGCTCGCCTTCCCGCCCGCCGAGAACTTCAACCCGTACGGTGCCGACGCCACGCTCCTCAGCCGGCTCGGCGTGACCGAGGGCCTCACCCGCCTCGACGCCAACGGTGCCGCCACCCCCGCGCTCGCCGAGTCGTGGAGCCGCGAGAACGACGGCAGCTGGCTGTTCACCCTGCGGGACGCGGCCTTCCAGGACGGCACCGAGGTCACCCCGAAGGCTGTCGCCGCGGCCCTCACCCGCGCCGCGGCCGCCGAGCCCGTGACCGCCGCCCTGTCCGGCGTCGAACTCACCGCCGAGGCCGCGGGCGACCGACGCGTCCGGGTGACGACCGCCGAGCCCGACCCCGCACTGCCGTTGCGCCTGTCGAGCCCCGGCCTGGTGGTCCTCTCCTCCAAGGCGTACGCGGAGAAGGACGCCGTCAGTCCGGTCGGCACCGCCACCGGGCCCTTCGAACTCACCAAGGTCACCGGGACCACCGCGGCCACCCTGGACCGCTTCGACGACTACTGGGGCGGCCGCGCCCAGGTCTCCGGTGTCGACGCGAGGTTCATAGCCGACGGCACGGCCCGTACGAACGCGCTGCGCACCGACGGCGTCGACATCGCCGAGGCCGTGCCGGTCTCGCAGGCGACCTCCCTCGACGAGGTGACCCGCCGCGAGACGGCCACCACCCGCACCACGAGCCTGCTGCTCAACACCGAGAAGGGTGCCTTCAAGGATCCGAAGGCACGGGCCGCCGCCCGCGAGGCCATCGACACCTCGGCCCTCGCCAAGGGGGTCTACGAAGGGCACGCCGACCCCGGCGCAGGTATCTACGGACCGGCCCTGACCTGGGCGGCCGACAAGCGTGTCAAGCCGACCGGAAGGGCCGGAGCGGCAGCCGCCGACGGCACGTCGGTCACCGTGGCCACGTACGACAACCGGCCCGAACTGCCCGAGGTCGCCCAGGTGCTCAAGCAGCAGCTGGAGAAGGCCGGTTTCAAGGTGAAGCTGGAGGTGCGCGAGTACTCGCGGCTCGAAAGCGACGCGCTGGCCGGGAAGTTCGACGCGTTCGTGTCCGCCCGCAACACCATGCTCGACACCGGCGACCCCGTCTCGATCCTCGCCAGCGACTACACCTGCAAGGGCAGTTACAACCTCGCGCTGCTGTGCGACAAGAAGGTCGACAAGGCCGTCGCCGAGGCCGAGACGGTCACCGACACCGCGAAGCGGCAGGACGCGGCGATGGCCGCCGAAGCGGCGATCCTCGGCACGGACGCCGTCGTGCCGCTGGTCCACCAGCGGATCATCACCGGCGTCGGCGCCGCGGTCAGTGGCCTGCTGCTCGACCCGTACGAGCGCAGCCTCGTCGGCGTCGGCACGCGGCGCTGACGGGCGGCGGGCGTACGTGCTCAAGGCCGTGCTGCGCGGCGGGGCGCCGGTGCTGCTCTGGCGCGCCGCCCTTGTCGCCGCTCTCCTGTGCGGTGTGGGGCTGCTGCCCTGGCTGTCGCGCACGGACCCGGCGCTCACCGTGCTCAAAGCGCGGTCCGCCGAACGCGCCCCGACACCCGAGGTACTTGACGCGATCCGCGCCCAACTCGGCCTGGACGCCGGTCCGTTGAAACTGCTCGGTGAGTGGTTCGGCGGGCTGCTGCACGGTGACGCGGGCCGGTCGTGGATCTCCGGTGCGGAGGTCACGCCGTCGGTGCTCCAGGCGCTGGGGGTCTCGCTCCTGCTGATGGGCGCGTCGCTGGCCGTCGCGGTGGTCACGGCGGGGGCGGTGTGCGCCCGGACACTGCGGCTCGGTGCGGGGCGGCGGCTCGACGAAAGGCGCTCGGCGGGCACCGGATCGGCGCTCCTGTCCACGCTGCCCGACTTCCTGACCGCCTCGGTGCTCGCCGCCGTCGTCGGCGTGCAACTCGGCTGGCTGCCCGCGCTCGGCTGGTACGGGCCCCAGTGGATGGTGCTGCCCGCGCTCTCGC
This sequence comes from Streptomyces sp. NPDC058697, assembly GCF_042715345.1. Classification (NCBI taxonomy): domain Bacteria; kingdom Bacillati; phylum Actinomycetota; class Actinomycetes; order Kitasatosporales; family Streptomycetaceae; genus Streptomyces; species Streptomyces sp. NPDC058697. The sequence continues at coordinate 476,598 of NZ_JBHXSU010000001.1, read as the reverse complement.
TCGGCCTGCCCGCCGGCGCGCTGCTCGGGCGGATGCTCGACGACCTGCTCCCGGGCGCGTTCGCCGAGCAGTGGGCGCTGGCGGCGGCCGCGCGCGGAGTTCCGGGCCGGAGCATCGCCCGGCAGGCACTGCGCCGCTGCGTGCCCGGACTGCTCCCGAACTTCGGCCTGTTCGTCGTCGGCCTGACCGGCGGCGCGGTCGCCGTGGAGCAGGTCTTCGACATCCCCGGGCTCGGCCGGCTGACCCTCCAAGCCGCGGTGGCGCAGGACCTGCCCGTCCTCCAGGCGGGCACGCTCGCCCTCGTCCTGCTGGCGGCGATCGCAGGAGGCGCGGCCCGGCTCACGGCGCGGCTCCTGATCGGCCCGGCTCTGCGCGACGGCGCGCTCTCCTCGCTGCACCGCCCCACACCGCCCCGGCCAACGACCCTGCCCCTGCTGTACGGCGGGCTGCTGCTCGCGGTCGTCGCGCTGGGCCTTGCCCGGGATCCGCTGCGTCTCGACACCACCGCACGTCTCCAATCCCCTTCCTGGGCGCACCCGTTCGGCACGGACGGGCTCGGGCGCGATGTGCTGGCCCGGGTCGGCCATGGCGCGCTGAGCACCCTGGCCCTGGCGCTCGCCGTGAGTGCGGCGGCGCTCGTACTGGGCGTTCTGCTGGGCCTGCTGCCACGCATTTCCGGGCCGCTGGTCGACACGGTCAACGCGGTACCGCCGGTCCTCGCGGCCCTCCTCGTCACGGGCGTCGCGGGCAGCGGCCCCTCGACCCCGGCCCTCGCGGTGACCGCCGTCGCCTGGGCGCCCCTCGCGGCCCACACCTCGGCACTGCTCCAACAGGAGCGCGCCACCACACACTTGACGGCCACCCGGGGCCTGGGCGCGGGCCCGCTCCAACTGCTCCGCCACGAACTCCTCCCGGCCGTCCTGCCCCCGGTAGTACGCCATGCCCTACTCCGCCTGCCGGGCATCGCCCTGGCCCTCGCCGCCCTGGGCTTCCTAGGCCTCGGTGCGCAACCACCATCCCCGGAGTGGGGCCTGCTCCTCTCCGAGAACCAGCCGTACGCGGAACGGGCCCCGTGGGCGGTACTGGCCCCCGCCACCGCACTCGCCCTCCTGGGAGCGGTGGCGGTCACGGCCGGGGGTGGGGTGCGGTGGCCGGGCCGCGTACGCCGCAGAGGCGCCGACGGGACCGAGCCGCTGGCGGGGCCGGGGGAGCAGGCGACGGCCCGGTCGGCGCCCGGCGAGCTGGTAGGCGCAAGACCGGGGGAGGCCGCACTGCTGCCCCCGCCCGACGAGACTCCACCCGCTGGCCCCGCTGGCCCCGCTGGCCCCGCTGGCCCCGCTGGTCCGGCCCAGAAGCGCGATGCCTGATGTCTGAGTCGTCGCCACCGCAGGCTGCCCCCGGTAGCAGCGCCCCCGCCGACCGCCCCCAACGAAGATTCCTTTCCTCGGTGCGGACCTTCGTCGCGCTTCCGCCGCTGCTTCGGCTTCTGATCCTCACCCAGCTCGCCTTCAACATCGGGTTCTACGCGGTGCTGCCGTTCCTCGCGGAGCATCTCGGTACGGCGATCGGCATGGCGGGCTGGATGGTCGGGCTGGTGCTGGGGCTGCGGACCTTCAGTCAGCAGGGGCTGTTCGTGGTGGGCGGGGCGCTGGCCGACCGGTACGGCGTACGGCCGGTGGTGCTCGCCGGCTGCACGCTGCGGATCGCCGGATTCGGCTGGCTCGGATTCGCGGAGGCGAGCTGGGCGGTGGTCGGAGCCGTCCTTCTGATCGGCTTCGCCGCCGCGCTGTTCTCGCCGGCCGTCGAGTCGGAGGTGGCCCGGCAGGCGGTGTGCCGGGAGGAGGCGGGGGAGGGCCCGCGCACCCACGTACTCGCCCTGTTCACTGTGGCGGGCCAGGCGGGCGCGTTCCTCGGCCCGTTCATCGGCGCGCTGCTGCTGGCCGTGGACTTCCGCGCGGTCTGTCTCGCCGGTGCCGGAGTCTTCGTACTCGTCCTGGCCGGGCATGCCTGGTTGCTGCCGCAGCACATTCCCGGCCGGGCCCGCGTACAGAGCCGTGGCGGTGTCCGACGGCTGCTGCGCAACCGTGGCTTCCTCGCGCTGTGCTGCGCGTACGGCGCTTATCTGCTGGCGTACAACCAGCTGTACCAGCTCCTCCCCGTCGAGGTGGAGCGTGCGGCGGGCTCGCAGGCGCCGCTGGCCTGGCTGTTCGCGCTCTCCTCCCTGCTCGTGGTGACGGCCCAGCTGCCTCTCACGCGCTGGGCGGGGGACCGGCTCGACCTGCGCCGGTCCATGGCGGCGGGGCTGCTGCTCATCGCGGCCGGGTTCGCGGTGGTCGCCGCGGCCAGGCCCGCCGCGTGGACGGGAACCGTGGGGCTCCTGCCCGCGGCCGGTTACGTCGTCCTGCTCACCCTCGGCCAGATGCTCGTCGCGCCCGCAGCCCGGGCCTGGGTGCCGGACCTCGCCGACGACGGCAGGCTCGGTCTCTACACCGGCGCGCTGTCCTCGGTCTCAGGCCTCATCGTGCTCGTCGGCAGCGCGGCCACCGGCTCTCTCCTGGACACGGGCCTGCCTCCGGCCGTGCCGTGGCTCGTCCTCGCCGCGCTCCCCGTGGCGGCGGTCGCCCTGCTGCCACGGCACCACCGCGCGGAGCCGACGACATGAACGGCCCGAGCCGGTGACCACGAAGACGCCATGAAAGAGGGGCCGCCGTCTCCCTGCAGACGGCGGCCCCTCGGCTTTCGGAGGGTCACATGTGGACGACCGGCGCGGCTTCCGCGTCCTGCTCGGGAACCCCACGGCGGTAGAGGAGGAAGGCGATCACCGTGCCCACCGCGAAGAAGCCCGCGGACCACCAGAAGGCGGTGGTGTAGCTCTCGATCGTCGACTGGGCCTGGACCAGCTTGTTCGTCGCGTCCTTGCCGGACAGATAGCTGGTCGCGGCGCTCGCGGCGAGCGTGTTGAGCAGGGCGGTGCCGATGGAACCGCCGACCTGCTGCATGGCGTTGACCGTCGCGGAGGCGACACCGGCGTCCTCCGGCGCGATCCCGCTCGTGGCCAGGGCCATCGCGGGCGGCATCACGATGCCGAGTCCCACACCGATCAGGATCAGCTGCGGCAGCACGTCGGTCGAGTAGCTGGAGTCGAGCCCGATACCGGTCAGCCAGGCCATGCCGACCGCGGCGATCGCGAAGCCCGCCGGGATGACGACCTTCGGGCCGATGCGCGGCACCAGCTTCGTGGTGGAGACCTGGGCCATGACCATCAGGGCCGCCATCATCGGCAGGAAGGCCACACCGGTCTTGGTCGGGCTGAAGCCGAGGTTCAGCTGCAGGTAGTAGGTGAGGAAGAGGAAGACTCCGAACATGCCCGCACCGGTCACGAGGACGGCGAGGAACGAGGCTCCGCGGCTGCGGTCGAGCAGGACACGCATCGGCAGCAGCGGGTGCGCGGCACGGGTCTGCCACCAGGCGAACACCGTCAGGAGCAGGCCGCCGGCGATCAGGAAGCCCCAGGTCTGGGGCGAACTCCAGTCGTGCGTCTCGGCGTTGGAGAAGCCGTAGACGAGGGCGAAGAGACCGGAGGAGACCAGCAGCGCGCCCGGCAGGTCCAGCTTGGAGCTCGCGGCGTCACGGTGGTTGCTCAGCAGCATCCAGCCGCCGACGAGGGCGATCACGGCGAAGATGATGTTGACGTACAGGGTCCAGCGCCAGTCCAGCGCGTCCGTCAACACACCACCGAGCAGCAGTCCGAGCGCACCGCCCGCACCGGCGATGGCGCCGTACACGCTGAACGCCTTGGCGCGCTCCTTGGCGTCGGTGAACGTCGTGTTCAGGAGCGAGAGCGCGGCGGGTGCGAGGAGCGCGGCGAAGACGCCCTGGAGGGCACGCGCGGTGACCAGCATGCCGAAGCTGTTCGCCGCGCCGCCGAGCACGGAGGCCCCGGCGAATCCCGCGACGCCGATGAGGAACACGGGCTTTCGCCCGAAGAGGTCGGCCAGCCGGCCGCCCAGCAGCAGCAGTGAGGCGAAGGCCAGCGCGTACGCGGTGACGATCCACTGGCGGTTGCCGTCGGAGAAGCCTAGGTCCGCCTGCGCCGACGGCAGGGCGATGTTCACGATGGTCGCGTCCAGCACCACCATCAGCTGGGCGATCGCGATGATCGAGAGGATCCACCACCGCTTCGCCGACGACGGCGCGCCCGCCTTGTCGGGTGTGCCCTTTCGGGCACCTTCGGAAAGAGTCTGAGTCTGGGACATCGGAGCACCACTCCAGGGAAGGTTCGCTCGGCGTGACGGCTACGTAAACGAAACCGTTTCGTACGCCTTGAGGCTAGACCACTTTTATCGAAACGGCAAAGTTTCGCTACTGAGAGAGGGCTCACATGCGCAGGGGTATGTTCGAGATCGTCGGGGCCGAGCTGTATTACGAGGTGCGCGGCGAAGGGCCCGCACTGCTGCTGATCAGCGGCGCAGGGGGTGATGCCGGGTATTTCACGGGCATCGCCGACCAGCTGGCGGACGCCTTCACCGTGATCACGTACGACCGGCGGGGCAACTCCCGCAGCACTGGCCGGAGCGACGCGCCCATGGAGCTGTCCCAGCAGGCCGCCGACGCCCGCGCGCTCATCGACGGCCTGGCGGGCGGCCGTGCCCTGGTGTTCGGCAACAGCGGCGGCGCGATCATCGGCCTGACGCTCGCCGCCCGTCACCCGGAGGCGGTCGCCGGGCTGATCGCGCATGAGCCGCCCGCCGTGAACGTCCTGCCCGACGGCGACCCGGCACGCGAGTTCTTCGCCGAGGTGGCCGAGGCGTACGCGCGGGGTGGCGCCCCGGCGGCGGGCCGCCTCTTCGCGCAGACCGTGCGCGGCGAGGGCACGTACCTGTGGCCCGAAGACCTCTGGAAGAGGTTCCTCGGCAACGGCGACCACCTCTTCGGCAGGGAGTGGCCGGGCTTCGCCGCCTTCCTGCCGGACGAGGCCGCCCTCTCCGCGGCCCCCTTCCCGATCGTCCTCGGGGCCGGCTCGGCGGACCGCGGTACGTACTACGCGCGGCCCTCGATCGAGATCGCCCGCAGGATCGGGGTGCCGTGGGCGGAGTTCCCCGGCATCCACATGGAGTTCCTGCCGCGCCCCGCTGGCTTCGCGGCGGCCGTACGGGTCCTGGCGACGCAGATGCGGACGCGGGACGGTGAGGTGCCCCAGGGCTGGCTCGGGTGAGGTCGTGGTCGCCTGTCGGTGTTCCCGCTGTCCATTCCTTGACCGGCATATAACCACAGAGGCATATTGGAACCATGTCCGACGACCCCCTCTGGGCCGCACTCGCCGACCCCCACCGACGGGTCATCGTGGCGCTTCTCCTGGAGCGGCCGCGGCCCGTCGGTGAGATCGTCGAGGCGTGCGGTCTGAGCCAGCCGAGCACCTCCAAGCACCTGAAAGTGCTGCGGGACGCCGGCCTGGTGCGCGTACGGCAGGACGCGCAGCGCCGCGTCTACGCCCTCGACCCGGCGCCGATCGCGGAGCTCGACGCGTGGCTGGCGCCGTACCGCAAGCTCTGGAGCGCGAGCCTGGACGCGCTGGGCCGACGCCTGGACGAGACGGCGACGGCGGCGGCACAGGGGGAGCCGTCGGACGAAGAGACCGAAGCCCCCTCCTCGAAGGACTGAGCCACCATGTCCACGGAACCCACCGGCACCTACCTCACCCTGGACGACGGCCGCCCCGCCGTCCGCTTCACCCGCACCTACGACCACCCCGTCGGCCGCGTCTGGGAGTTCGTCACCGAGCCCGGGGAACTGGCCCACTGGTTCCCGTCCAGCGTCGACATCGAGCTGCGTGAGGGCGGCACGATCAGGTTCGGCGATGACCCGAACATGGAGGACTCCACGGGGCGAGTCCTCGCGGTCGACGCGCCCCGTCACCTCTCCTTCAGCTGGGGCGGCGACGAACTGCACTTCGATCTGGAGGAGTTGGACGAGAAGCGCATCCGTTTCACCCTCACCAACGTCCTGGAGGCCGAGAACACGGCCGCCCGCAACGGCGCCGGCTGGGAGGGGTGCCTCGCCGCCCTCGACGCGTATTCCAGGGGAGCCTCGTCGGGCGGCCCGCACGCCGGTGCCGGTGCGCCCTGGCAGGAGGTCTACCGGGCGTACGTCGAGGCCGGCGTCCCCTCCGGAGCTCCGGTCCCGGGACAGGACACCTGACGCCGGCCCTGTCGCGCCCGGCTACTGCATCTGCCGCCGCACCAGCTCGTGCAGCCGCCCGCCCGTGTCCGCCAACAGCTGGGCGGGCGGGCCCTGTTGGGCGACCCGGCCGTCCTCCATCACGATGACGCGGTCCGCGTCCATGACGGTGGAGAGGCGGTGCGCGATCACCACGCGCGTGGCGTTGAGGGCGCGGGTGCTCTCGATGACCGTGCGCTGGGTCTCGTTGTCCAGGGCGCTGGTCGCCTCGTCGAAGAACAGGATGCGCGGGCGCCGGATCAGCGCCTGGGCGATCATCAGACGCTGGCGCTGGCCGCCGGACACGGCACCGCTGCCGGAGACGATGGTGTGCAGGCCCATCGGCATGCGCTTGATGTCCTCGGCGAGACCGGCCATCTCGGCGGCCGCCATCGCCTCCTCGGGCGTGTAGGGCTCGGTGCCGCAGATGACGTCCAGGATCGACCCGGTGAACGGCTGCGCGTGCTGGAGCACCACACCGCACTGACGGCGTACGGCGGACTGATCGAGGGCCGCCAGGTCCTGGCCGTCGTACAGGACGCTGCCCGAGACCGGCTTGTCGAAGCCGATGAGCAGCCGCAGCAGGGTGGACTTGCCGCAGCCGCTGGGGCCGACGACCGCCACGAACTCGCCCGGCCGGATCGCGAAGGACACGTCGTCCAGGACGAGCGGACCGTCGTCGGTGTACCGGAAGGAGAGCTTCTTCGCCTCCATGGCGCCCGACAGTTCGGCGGGGCGCGTGCTCGCCACCCGCACCTCGGGCGTCGCGTCGAGGACCGGCCTGATCTCCTCGAACATCGGCAGCGCGGAGACCATCGACACAAAGGCACCCGTCACCTGGGTGACCGAGGTCAGCAGCATGGTCATCGAGGTGTTGAACGTCAGGAAGGCCGCCGCCGACAGCGAACCGCGCGCGGGGCCCGCCAGCAACATGAACATGATGAGCGAGCAGAGCGGCAGATACACCGCGCCCAGCACGGTCGTGAGGTTCTTGATCCGGCCCACGCGCTGCTGGAGTTCACGGCTGCGGGCGAACTCGCCCGCCCAGGCCGCGTACGCGTAGTTCTCCGCCGCCGCGACCCGCAGCTTGGGCAGACCGCGCAGGGTCTGGAAGGCCTGGTTGTTGAGCTTGTTGCTGAGGACGACCAGCCGGCGCTGCCAGCGCACCTGCCACAGGCCGAGCCCGAGGAACACGGCCGCGATGACGACGAGCATGCCGATCGCGGCGAGCGCCATCGGGACGCTGAACCAGAAGAGCAGCGCGAGGTTCATCGCGCCGACCGTCACCGACTGGACCACCACCGGGCCGACGCCCGCCATCAGCCGGCGGATCGCGCTGATTCCCATGGCCGCACTGGCCAGTTCGCCGGTGGAGCGGGAGGTGAAGAACTTCGTCGGCAGCCGCAACAGCCTGTCCCACACGGCCGGTTGGAGCGTGGCCTCGATCCGGCCCTCCAGCCGCAGCATGGTGAGGTTCTGCATCAGCATGAAGGCCGCCGACACCACACTGGCGATCATGATGGCCAGACAGAACTGGACGATCAGGCTCTCCTGGGCCCTCGGCACGAACTCGCCGAGCACCTTGCCGGTCGCGATCGGCACCAGCGCACCGAGGGCCACCGTCACCAGACCGCTGATGGCGAGGTTGCGCATGTCCCCGCCCGTGCCCCGGAGACTGAACCGGAGCAGCCGCAGCGGGCTCAGCCGGCGCTCGGGCAGCGGCCGGTAGAACATGACGGCCCGCGGTTCGAACTCCGCCGCGTTGGCCTTCTCGACCGGTGTCTCACGACCGCTCGACGGATGCACCGCCACATAACCGCCGCGCCGCCACAGGAGCGCGGCCGGGGCGCCGGACGCGACCCGGTGCCCGACGAGCGGCCCGATGTTGTCCCGCCACCAGCGCCCGTCGAGACGCACGGCACGCACCCGGACCCGGGAGGCGAGTGCGATCTGTTCGACGGGGTCGAGCCGGTCGCTCTCCACGCCGCCCTGCGCCGGGTCCGCGAGCGTGATCCCGGCCGCGTGCGCGACGAGCTTGCAGGCGGCGTACGTGGCATCGGCGTCCGCCGCGCCCGGACCCGAGCCCGAGTGCTTGGACATGGAGGCGATGAGCGTCCGGTCGGCCTGCGCGCGGACCGCCTCGCCCGCCTTGATGCCCGCGGCCGTACGGGTCTCGTGCGTGCGCTCCAGCTGCTCGATCCAGCGGTCGAGGGTGGCCAGCAGCCGGTACTGCTGGTCGACCATCGCCTGCCACATCGCGGGGTCAACCAGCAGATCCGCCGCGGCCTCGGCCCCGTACATCGAGCCGTACTGCACACTGCCCGGCGGCACCTGCATCCACAGCACGTCGTCGTCCGTGAGTACCGCGTCCCGCTCGGTCGCGAGGGGCGCCTCGAAGAGGATGGCGAGGCCCCGGCCGACACCGAGCGAGAGGGCGTACTCCAGTGGGCTGGTGGCCGGGGGTACGTACTGGGGGTTGCCGTACGCGTCGTACGTCCAGGTCTCGGTCTGCGGCGGCTGGTACAGCTCGCGCAGCGCGATCCGGCGCAGTACGCACGCGCGCAGCGGCCTGCCGACCAGGGTGTGCTGGGGTCCCGCGACCGGGCCGAGCAGCAGTGAGCCCGCTTCGAGGCGGCCGAGGTGGTGCCAGTGGCCCTGCTGGGCGGCGTCGACCGCGAACAGGTCCATGGCGCCGGACACGACCAGCCACAGCACGTGCGGCCCTTCGAGGTCCAGACGGGTGAGGCCGGAGCCGTCGACCGGGGTGCCCATGCCGCCGAGCGCGCCGAGCACGTAGTCGCCCTCGGCGGCGGGCTGTTGGGGCTGCCCGTCCGGTTGATACTGCTGGTTCTGGTTCTGCTGGTTCTGCGGGTACGCGGACGTCATCTCATCGCTCCCTGACCAGCTCGGCGTACGCGCCGCCGGCCGCCACCAGGGCGTCGTGACGCCCGCGTTCCACGATCGTGCCGTGCTGGAGCACCACGATCTCGTCGCTGTCGCGCACAGTGCTGAGCCGGTGCGCGATCACCACACAGGCACAGCCGCGCTTGCGCAGGTTGTCCATGACGAGCTGCTCGGTCTCCGCGTCCAGGGCGCTCGTCACCTCGTCGAGCACGAGGATGCTGGGCCTGCGGACCAACGCCCGCGCGATCTCCAGGCGTTGCCGCTGCCCGCCGGAGAAGTTCCGCCCGTCCTGCTCGACCCGGCTCTGGATTCCGCCCGGGCGGCGCATCACCACGTCGTACAGGGCCGCGTCCTGAAGCGCGGCGACCACGGCCTCGTCCGGGACCGAGGGGTCCCACAGCGCGATGTTGTCGCGGACCGAGCCCTCGAAGAGGAAGACGTCCTGGTCGACGAAGGAGACGGAGGCCGCCAGCGCGCCGCGCGGGATGTCCTCCAGACGCTGGTCGTCGATACGGATCACGCCCTCCCAGGGCGCGTAGAGCCCCGAGATCAGCCTGGACACCGTCGACTTGCCGCTGCCCGAGCCACCGACCAGGGCGACCTGCTGGCCCGGGCCGACCGTCAGCGAGAAGCCGGACAGCAGCGGCTTGTCGAGCGGGCTGTAGCCGAACGTGATGTTCTCCAGCTCCACATGGCCGTGCAGCCTGCGGGTGCTGTCGCCGCCGCCGCGGCGCGAGTAGAGCGGGTCGGCCGCGAAGTTCTCGACGTCCTTGAGGCGGGCCACGTCGGCCGCGAAGTCCTGGATGCGGCCCGCGACGCCGTTGAGCCGGGTGATCGGCGCGGTGAAGCGGGTCACCAGCGCCTGGAACGCGACCAGCAGGCCGACGGATATGTGCCCCTCCACGGCCCGCATACCGCCGATCCACAGGATCAGCGCGCTGTTGAGCGTCGCGAGCGTCGGCGCGACCACCCCCAGCCAGGCACTCGGCACACCGAGCCGCTGCTGCTCCTCCAGCGTGGTGGCGTGCTGTCCGGCCCACTTGCGGAAGTAGCCCTCCTCGCCGCCGGTCGCCTTCATGGTCTCGATCAACTGCAGGCCCGTGTACGCCGTGTTGGTCAGCCGCGCGCTGTCGGCGCGCAGCTTGGCCGTACGTGTCGCACGCAGCCGGATCACCACCCGCATCGCCACGATGTTGAGCAGCGCAACCCCGATGCCCACCGCCGTGAGCTGCGGATCGTAGGTGTAGAGCAGCACGGCGTAGAGGACGACGACCACCGCGTCCACACCCGCCGCGGCCAGGTCCCGGGCCAGGGTCTCGGCCACCGCGTCGTTGGACTGGAGGCGCTGCACCAGGTCGGCCGGGCTGCGCTGGGAGAAGAAGGTGACCGGCAGCCGCATCAGATGCCGGAGGAACTTCGCGCTGCTGAGCGTGGACGAGATGATGCGGCCGCGCAGCAGGTTCGTCTGCTGCAGCCAGGTCAGCACGACTGTCAGCAGGACCGTCGCACCCATCGACGAGAACAGCACCCCGAGCAGCGAGGTCTGCCCGCCGATGAGGAACATGTCGATGTACGTACGGCTGAGCGCGGGCACCGCCGCCCCGACCGCGACCAGCAGCAGGCTCGCCAGGACGGCGGCGGGCATCGTGCCCGACGTGCCGCGCAGCCGGGCCGGCATGGCGCCCATGACGCCCGGCTTGCGGCCGCCCTTCTTGAAGTCAGGGCCCGGCTCCAGGACCAGCACGACACCGGTGAAGCTGGTGTCGAAGTCCTCCATCGGCACGAATCGGCGGCCCTTGCCGGGGTCGTTGATGTGCACACCGCGCCGACCGAAGCGGCGCCCCATGCCGTCGTAGACGACGTAGTGGTTGAACTCCCAGAACAGGATCGCCGGAGCGCGCACCTCGGCGAGCGCGGCCGTGTCCATCTGCATGCCCTTGGCGGTGAGGCCGTAACTGCGCGCCGCCTTGAGGAGGTTGCTGGCCCGGGAGCCGTCGCGCGAGACACCGCAGGCGATGCGCAGCTCCTCCAGCGGGATGTGCCGCCCGTAGTGCCCGAGCACCATCGCGAGCGAGGCGGCGCCGCACTCCACGGCCTCCATCTGGAGGACGGTGGGCGTACGGACGGTCCTGACCCGGCCCTTGGGGACGGTTCGCTTGGGCGGGGTGGCCTTGCGTCGGCCCCGTACGGGCGGCGGCAGCTGTGACTCCCGGGCGGCCGCGGTGGTGGACTCGTCGGTCGCGCTCACGGCAGCAGCCAATCGATCGGGCGCTGGTCCTCCAGGCGGATCGAGCCGGAGGCCACGGTCATGGAGCTCAGCCGGAACGGCGGACCGTCCGCGGACGACCACTTGTAGCCGGACTTCGTGCCCGACGAACGGTCCAGCCGGACGAGGACGGCCACCGGCCTGCCCTTCTTCGTGAACTGCTCGCCCAGCTGGCTGTCACCGAGGAAGGCGGCGATTTGCTGCTCCGACTGGGCGGCCCGGTCGACCGACTTCACATGGCCCCGCAGCACCCCGTACTGCTGGGTCGGCGCGGACTGGACGGTGAGGTCGACGGCCGCGTCCGAGGGAATCGTCGCGGCGTTCTCGGCGGGCACGTACACCGTCGCGTACAGCGGGTCGTCGGCGTCGGCGACCTTCTCCACGGCGGCCACGTTCGTGCCCGTGCTGATGATCGCGCCGATCGTGGCGGCGAGCCCGGTGACCCGGCCCGCGGCGACACTGCGTACGACCGTCTCGCCCTTCGCCGTACGGACCTTCAGTACGGGGGCGTTCGCGGCGATCCGTTGGCCCTGCTCGGCGACGACCGCGGTGACCTGGCCGGAGACGGGGCTCTGCAGGAGGTAACTGCCCTGCCCGTGCGTGAGGATGGCGGGCGCGCTCACCGTGGACGCCACGGAGCCCGTCACGGCCCAGACCGACGCGGCCGCCATGACGACCACCGTCACGAACAGCACGAGCCAGCCCTGGGGGCGGGCGAAGCGCACCGGGAGGTCGAGCTCCTCCGGCGACTGCAGCTTGGCGAGGGCCTGTTGGCGGAACTGCACGGTCTTCCCTCACCTGCGAGAAATGAGATCCGAACTACGACATCCGTAAGTCCCGGAACCGGTAAGCGGTTCCGGGACTCACGGCACGCTATGCGATCACAGAGTGATCAGATACCGGCGACCAGGCCGGTGACCGGGGCGGTGTTCAGGCCGGTCGCGCCCTCAACGGTGCCCACGACGGTGTCGACCAGGCCGGAAACCGGGGCGATGCCGTCGACGACGCCCGTGACGGTGCCGAGCGCGTTGACCGAGAGGCCACCGGAGACGTTGTCGAGCTCAGCGTCGGAGATCTCGACGGTCGCAACCTGGGGGGTGGAGTTCATGATGGAACTTCCCTTCCTATTGATATTCACAAGGGGGAGAGCGGCCCCCTCTGGGGACAGATGGACGGCCGCGACCGCAGGCGTCCGGAACCCGGAACCGGGAACCGTCGAACGACCCCCGCGGTGCAATGGATCAAAGCACGGCGCCGCGCCACTCATCCAATCAACGACCCATGTGATCAGGGCATTTGAGTGCCGGATCGACTCAACGGTGCAGGCGTGCGCACGCCTCGGTGGCGACTTCTTCACATGCCCCCGGGGTGATTCACATTTCGGCGACGAAGGGCGCGGGTCGGAATCGGGCACACCTCACCAAAGACGCGGCACGCGACGATCCACTGTGTGGATTCGTCGCGTGCCGTGACCCGGGTGCGTATTCGATGTGCAGATTTGCTGAAGCCGGGATTCCGCTCTCTCGCCCGAACGGGCTGTTACCGCGTGGTGGCGCAGTGCAAGCCGATGGCCCCTGTTGCGGGAGTGGCGTCACCCGGGTTGCGGGAGTGGCGTCAGCCGAGCTTCTTCAGGAGCTCGGCGGCGAGCGGCGCGGAGGAGGCGGGGTTCTGGCCCGTGACGAGGTTGCGGTCGACGACCACGTACGGCGCCCACGGCTCGCTCTCCTGGAAATCGGCGCCGGCCTCCACCAGCCGGTCCTGGAGCAGCCACTTGGCCTTGTCGGCGAAACCGGCCTGGGTCTCCTCGATGTTGGTGAAGCCGGTCAGCCGGTAGCCCGCGAAGGCGTTGCCGCCGTCCTCCTTCGTGGCGGCCAGCAGCGCGGCCGGGGCGTGGCAGACGACACCGAGCGGCTTGCCCGACTCCAGGGCGAGGGTGAGGAGGCGGCCCGAGTCGGCGTTGACCGCGAGGTCCTCCATGGGGCCGTGGCCGCCGGGATAGAAGACGGCCGCGTACTCGTCCAGGTCCACGTCCTCCACGCGGATGGGGTGCTGCAGCTCGGCGAACGAGCCGAGCGCGGCGGCGACCTCGGCGGCGCCCTCCTCGCCGCCGTTGAACTCGGGAGCCAGGCTGCCCCGGTCCACGGTCGGCACGACGCCGCCCGGGGTGGCCACGACGACCTCGTACCCCGCCGCCTTGAACGCGGCGTAGGGGGCGACGGCCTCCTCGGCCCAGAAGCCGGTCGGGTGCTTGGTGCCGTCGGCGAGGGTCCAGAAATCGGTACCGGTCACTACGAAAAGAATCTTTGCCATGCCTCGAAGGTAGGCCGACGGGACACGGAGATCCAATAGGGGATCCATTGGAGGGCATCGGATTTCCAATGGCATCACGGGAATAGACCCGAATGGCCGTCGGTGCGCCCGAATGTCGGCCTTTCGTCACCCGCAACTGAAATGGGCGACGGATCTCGGCCGGGGAACGGATCCGAGCCCGGAAATGGACCGCTCCGGGCCCGGCAACGGGCAGCGAATCAGGCGAGCAGCGCGTACACCGCGCTCGCGCGGGCCGCGATCTCCTCCGTGCCCTCCGCGGTCATCGTGATGTCGGCGAAGGCCGTGCGGCGGCCCAGTTTCGTCACGACCGCCTCGATCAGGACGTCCGCGTCCATGACCGCACGCTGGAACGTCGTGGACTGCTGGACCGTGGTCATCGGCCCGTACTCGCCGCGCGCCGCCGACACCGCGATCACCGTCGCAGTGTCCGCCGCGGCCATCAGGGCCTGCCCCGAAAGGGAACCGCCCTCCCGGGCGAGCCGATCGGACCAGGGCAGCCGCAGCACCGCCCGACGGTCGCCCAACTCCTCGATCTTCAGACCGAGTTCGAGAACCCAGGGAGCGAAGTTCGCCGAGAGGATCTTGTCCGCATCAGCGGTGGTCAGCGTCATGCGGGCATTGTTCCCCGGCATCGCCCACGGGTCACCCGGGACAACTGAATCGCGCTTTCGCAAAGGAAGTTGAGGAAAGACGTTGAACGCCACACGCACCGCTTGCGTACCTACAGCCATCCAGGCGCCCGCAGTCAGCTGCCAGACGGCGGCTCGGACCCCCCAGTCCCCAGGAGGTCAAGAAGTTGAGTCACAAGCGGATACCCAAGCGCAAGGCCGTCATAGCCGCAGGAAGCGTGGTGGCGCTCGGCGCGGCGGCACTCATCCTGCCCAACGCGATGGCGTCCCAGACCGATGCGACGGAAGGTGCCGCCCCCAGAACGGTGAAGGCCGCGGAGGCGTCCGACCTCGCCTCGCAGCTGGCCGAACTGCTCGGTGAAGCCTATGCCGGTGCGTACTACGACTCGGGCAAGCAGCAGCTCATCATCAACGTTGTGGGCGACGACAACAACATCATCGTCCAGGCCGAGGAGGCCGGTGCCGTCGTCCAGCAGGTCGACAACAGCACCAAGGAACTCACGGCGGCCTCGCAGACGCTGAAGGCCGACGCGACCATCCCCGGTACCTCGTGGGCCGTCGACCCCCGGACGAACAAGATCCAGGTCACCGCCGACAGCACCGTCACGGGCGCAAAGTGGGACCAGCTCGAGTCGACCGTCAACACGCTCGGTTCGGGCATGGCGACCATCAAGAAGTCGGCCGGCACGTTCAAGACGTTCGTCGAGGGCGGCGACGCCATCTTCGGCGGCGGCGCACGCTGCTCGCTCGGTTTCAACGTCGTCGCCGACGACGGCGCCCCGGCCTTCCTGACGGCGGGTCACTGCGGTGTCGCCGCGGCCCAGTGGTCGGACTCCGAGGCGGGCGCGCCGATCGGCACGGTCGATGCCGCCACGGCCACGTTCCCCGGTGAGGGCGACTTCGCCCTCGTCAAGTACGACGACCCGGCGACCGAGGCACCCAGCACGGTGAACACCGGCCAGCAGTCGGTGGAGATCACCCAGGCAGCGGAGGCCGCGGTCGGCCAGGCCGTCATCCGGATGGGCAGCACCACCGGGCTGAACGACGGTGAGGTCACCGGCCTCAACGCCACCGTGAACTACCCGGAGGGCACGGTCACCGGTCTCATCCAGACCAACGTCTGCGCCGAGCCCGGCGACAGCGGTGGCTCCCTGTTCACCGCGGACGGCAGCGCGATCGGCCTGACCTCGGGCGGCAGCGGCGACTGCACCGTCGGCGGCGAGACCTTCTTCCAGCCGGTGACCACCGCGCTGGCCGCCGTTGGCGCGACGCTCGGGGCGGGCGACGCGGGTGCCGGTGCCGGCGAGGAGGCCGGCGCTGGTGAAGAGGCTGGTGCCGGTGAGGAAGCCGGTGCTGGTGAAGAGGCCGGCGTCGGTGAGGAAGCCGGTGCCGGTGGTGACGCGGTCGGCGGCGAAGAGGTCGGCGGCGAGGAGCAGGTCGGCGGCGTCGAGGACCAGAACGGGCAGGTCGAGGACCAGAACGGTAACGGCGTGGACGACGAGTCGGGTCTCACGAACCGTCAGTGACCTGAACGTACGTCGGTAACGCTTCCCAGTTCGTTCGGAGCGGCCCGGCTCTCCTGTTGGAGAGCCGGGCCGCTCTGTATGTATGGGGCCTTGGGGGTGGTGCGTCGTCTGCGGGCCGGTGGGGGCTGGGCGCGCAGTTCCCCGCGCCCCTGACGGGGCCGCGGCCCCTTACGGCGTGGGGCGGGCGCGGAGCAGTAGTAGGGCCACGTCGTCCACGCGTTGTTCTGCCGTGCCGCTGTGTTCCACGAGGGAGTCGGCCACCTCGTCGAGGGGGCGGTCGCCGATCTCGCCGAGGCGTTGTGCGAGGCCGGCCAGGGCGTCCTCGATGTCGACGCCGGGGGACTCGATGAGCCCGTCGGTGTAGAGGGCGAGCAGCGACCCGGGCGGCAGCGCGACGTCGGTGGTCGGGTAGACGGCGGCCGGGTCGATGCCGAGCAGCGGCCCGCCGGCCAGGTCGAGGACCCGTACCTTGCCGTCCGGCTTTCTCAGCAAGGGCGGCGGATGCCCCGCCCGGGCCATCACGAGCTGCCCGTGCGCCGGGTCAAGACGCAGATAGACACAGCTCGCGAAGAGTTCCGTACCCAGGTCGATCAGCAGCCGGTTGGTGCTGCTCATGACCTCCCCGGGCGGCTGGCCGACGGTCGTGTACGCACGTACGGCGGTACGGATCTGCCCCATCAGACCGGCCGCGGTGACGTTGTGGCCCTGCACGTCCCCGATCACCGCCGCGGCCTGGCCGCCCGTCGCGCCGTCGCCACCGGTCGGCACCAGGTCGTAGAAGTCCCCGCCGATCTCCATGCCCTGCGTCGCGGGCAGATAACGGGCCGCCGCCTCGATGCCGGGCAGGGACGGCAGCGAGTGCGGCAGCAGCGCGGCCTGCAGACCGTGCGCCAGCCGGTGCTTGGCGTCGTAGAGACGGGCCCGCTCCAGCGCCTGCGCGATCAGTCCGCTGAGGCTGGTCAGCACGGCACGCTCGTCGGCCGGGAAGGGATGCGGTTCCGCGTACGCGAGGACACAGGTGCCCACCGGCCGCCCGGACGCGATGAGCGGCAGATACGCCCAGGCCGCCATGCCGTCGGGCGTGGAGTTCCGGGCCGGGTAGAGGCGCTCCAGCTGCTGACGGGAGTCGAAGAAGGCGGGCACACCGCTTCTCAGGGCGTGCGCCCCAGGAGTCTGCTCGTTCAGCGGCATCCCGTCGAAGCGCTCCACGACATGCGGATCCGGATAGCCGCGGTGCCCGAGGACGTGCAGCCGGCCAGCCTGGGTGCCGAGGAGCACCAGCGCCTGACTGCCGACGGCGGGCGCGATCTCGTCCGCGACCAGTTGCACCACGTCCTGCACACCCACCGCCTCGGTGAGCGCCCCGGCCAGACTCAGCACCTGCGAGATGGTCACGAGACGCGTGCCGGTGTCCGCGTGCCGGAACCCCGCAGGGCCCTCCCGCGCCACGGCCCGCGCCCGGGTGATGCGCAGACTCAGCCCGTTCGTACTGGGATACAGCCGGAACGACAGCCAGTCCGAGGGCGGCCGGAGCGCCACGAACGACGTCGCCTGCTGGCTGAGCAGCGCGGCCCGGTAGCGGTCCTCGTACACCGGATCGTTGAGCCACGGCACGGTCGCCCACAGCTGGGTGCCCAGCAGCCCGCTGACCGGCAGGCCGAGCAGATCGGCCGCCGATGCGTTGGCGAAACTGATCCGGCCGTGCAGATCGAGCGCGCACAGCCCGTACGGCAGCCGCGCCACCATCCGCACCGCCTCCACCGTGCCGAGTGTTCCGGCCACCGTCGCCACCGGCGCCGGGGCGATCAGATCGGGCTCCGGATGGATCGGCCGCCCCTCCTCCACGGCCCGCTCAAGGCGCAGGGCGAGCCGGTCGCAGGCGGCGGTGAGATGGTCCCGCTCCCGTTCGGACAGTTCCGCGGGGTGCGAGCCCGGCCAGGTCACGAAGACCGCCCCGTAGGTGGCCCGGTCGGTCGCCACGGGCAGTGCGGCCAGCGCGAACGGGTACGGCAGGACGACGGCGATCCGCGGATAGTGGCGGGCCATGTCCTCCTCGCCGCCCACCCACACCAGCCGCCGGTCGCGCGCCGCCTCCGCCACCGGGATCGGAGCGCTCAGGCCCACCCGCTCCCAGGGGGCCGCGAAGGCCCTGGGCAGCCCGGCCATCACCGCCATCTCAAGGACCGGCTCGCCGGGGGTCAGCAGATACACCGCGCCCGAGTGCGCGTGCACGTCGTCCATGAGGGCGGCGAGCGTCAGCGACAGCAGCGGCCGGCCGACCGGCGGCGGGGCGGCGTCCCGTTCCTGCCCGGACACGTGCCAGTCGGACACGCCGACCACCTCCTCCCACGGACACGCGAAGGAGCCCAGGGCACAAGGCTCCCCCGGGCGGACGGTTCCCGCACGGCGAGGGGACCGGGGGCGCCACGGCCACCGGTCTCGATGTCACGGCCACCGGCCCTGAGGCCATGGTCACCGGCCATTGCGCCTCGGTCACCGACCATGGCCGGTTCTTCACGCCCGGGACAGGAGAGAAGTGGGACGCGCCTGTCATGGGGCACACACGCAGAGCACGACGGAATCGGCAGGCGGAGGGCGGAAGGGACTGACGTGATCCGGGTGCTTCTGGTGCACGACGTGTGTCTGGTGCGGTCGGTCCTGGCGGAGTGGCTGCGCCATGTGTCCGATTTGACGGTGTTCGACGCCGAGTGGCGTGGTGCGTCCGGGAGCGCCCGATCGCTGCGGCCCGACGTCTGCGCGGCGGATCTCGATCGCGCGGACTCGTACGAGATGCCGCCGCTCGGCGACCTGCGGGGGCCGGGCACGGCGGAGCCCCGGCTGCTGGTGCTGGCCACGGCGCGAAGACCTGGTCTCCTGCGGCGCGCGTTCGACGCCGGGGCGCTCGGCTACGTGGACAAGGAGAGCTCGCCGGAGCGGCTGGTCTCCGCGATACGGCGGGTGGCCGTGGGCGAACGGTTCGTCGACGACTCGCTCGGCTTCGGCTTTCTCCGGGCCGCCCGGATGCCACTGACCACCCGGGAGCTGAGCGTGCTGTCACTCGCCGCCGAGGGTGCCTCCGTCGCGGAGATCGCCGGAAGCCTCCATCTGTCCAACGGGACCGTACGCAACTACATGGCGGCGATCACACGGAAGACCGGCGCCCGCAACCGCGTCGACGCCATCCGGATCTCGCAGGGGGAGGGCTGGCTGTGACGTCTCCGGCCGGTCGGCAGCCGGGGCGGCTGGGACGGCCGGGACAGCCGGGGCTTCGGCGGCCGGCGACCAGGCGCCGACCAGGTCGCGGTAGAGCGGGGACCGCTCCAGCAGGTCGTCGTGGCTGCCGTATGCGGTCCGCCGGCCGTCCATGACCAGCACCCGGTCTGCGCGGAGGGCGGAGCTGATGCGGTGCGCCACGACCACGAGCGTGCCGCCCCGCCGGACGAAGGCACGCTCCACGCGCTCCTCGGCCGCCGGGTCCAGGTGACAGGTGGCCTCGTCCAGCAGGGCGAGGGGGGCGTGCGCGAGGTAGGCGCGGGTCAGGGCGATGAGCTGGCGTTCGCCCGACGACAGGGCCCCGGGGTCGACCTCGGCCGTCGGCCCGCCCAGCCTGTCGAGCAGCGCGCCCAGCCCGAGGGCCTCGGCGGCGGCCAGCAGCTCCGGCTCGGGCACGGGGGCCGGACGCAGCTGGCCCAGGTTCTCGGCGAGCGTGCCGGTGAAGACGTACGCCTCCTGCGGGATCAGTACGCGGGTGGGGTGCCCGGGGTGTCCGAGGTGGCCGGGGACGGGGTGGCCGGGGACGGGGTGGCCTGAGGCTGGGCTGTCGGGCGCCGGGCGTACGTCGACGGAGCCCCCGGTCGGTGCGAGGAGCCCGGCCATGAGGGCGGTGAGGGTGGACTTGCCGATGCCGCTGGGGCCCACGATCGCCAGGTGGGTGCCGTGGGGGACGGACAGATCGAGGTCGTCGATCACCGGCTCGCTGGCGGGGCCGTAGGCGAAGGTGAGAGAGGAGAGGGTGACGGCGGCGGGGGGACCGGGCGGTGCGAAGCCCGGTGCGGGTGCCGTGTCCGGAGCAGGGGAGGGAGCGAGGACGGGGACGGGGGCGTTGGTGGGTGCCGGAGTGTCCGGCGCGAGTCGGCGGAGGACGACCGCCAGCCGGGAGCCGCTGGTGCCCAGTCCGTGGATCAGGTTCTGGAGGGCCGGGAGCAGGGACTGCGTGACATAGGCGAGGGCACCCACCAGCGCGCCGGGTGTGACCCCGTGGGCGAGGAGCCAGGGTGCGGTCGCGAGCAGGAGGACGATGGGGAGCTGTCCGCCGACCGCCAGGGCCACCACCCGCAGGACGCCCCAGCGGGCCAGGGACCGTGCGGCGCGCTGCTCGGCCGCGATGCGCGCCCCCGCGTCGGCGGCGACCTGGTCCTCGGCACCGGCGGCCGTGATGTCCCGCAACCCCGGGCAAACCGCGCCGAGTTGGGAAGCGAGTTCCTCGTCGGCGACGAGGAACGCCTCCTGACGGCGGGTCAGCGGCCGCAGTGTCAGCGCGAACAGGGCCATACCTGCGGCGAGCGGCGGCGCCACCACGAGCAGCAGCGGCGGCGCGAGCGAGAACAGGCCGATCAGGGCTCCGGCGGCGGTGAACACGAAGGAGCGCGACACCATCACGAGTCCGGCGAAGGTGTCCCGGGCGATCTCCACCTGCTGGGTGAGCCGGGCCAGCGCGCCCCGGTCCGCGTCTCGCACGCCCCTCTCGACCACGTGCCGCACGAGCCGGTCGCGCAACGGCTCGACCAGCGCGGCCACGGCTCCGTAGACCCGCCCGGTTCCGTACGCCCCGACGACCACGGCGACGGCGGCCGCCGCGAGCCAGCCGAGCCCGACGTCCACCCGACCCGCCAGGAACCCGGCGTCGAGGGCCCGCGCCAGCGCGTACCCGGTGAGGAAGGTCTGAGCCGTCTCCAGCACGGACCATGCGGCGAGCCGCCCGGCCACGCGCCGCCTGGCCCGTAGGAAGCGGAGCCCGCGCCGGTGGACGCTGTTGTGCCTGTTCGGCGCGGTGGTGTCGGAGCGCAGGGCATCACGGGGCGGCTCGCTTCCGGCTCGCAGGCCGACCGGCGGGTCCCCGCTCACCGACTGCCTCCCTTCCGCTCGCCGCTCGGAGGCACGACGCCCGGGCGGACGCCCGCGTCGCTCCCGAACACGGCCCGGTACTCGGATTGCGCCCACAATTCCGCGTGCCGGCCGACGGCCCGCACCCGGCCTCCCTCCAGCCATGCCACCGAGTCCGCCCGGGCCGCCGTCGACGCCCGGTGGGCTACGACCAGGCGGCCGCACCCCGGTGTGCGCCGGAAGAGCGCCTCCGTGACGTGGTGTTCCGTCACCGTGTCGAGGCTCGACAGTGCGTCGTCTAGGATCAGCAGCCGTCCGCCGCGTGCGAACGCCCTTGCCAGACCGAGGCGTTGGGCCTCACCGCCGGACAGCGGGGCCGCGTCGCAGGGTGTCGCGTAACCGTGGGGAAGGCGGCGTACGAAGTCGTCGGCGCGGGCGGTTCGGGCGGCCTCCCGTACCCGGTCCGGGGGCGGTTGCGGGTGGCCGAAGCCGATCGTGTCCTCGACGGTCTCGCCGAGCAGGGCGGGGCGTTCGAAGGCGTAGCCGATCGCGCGCCGCAGTGTGTGTCGGTCCAGTTCGCGCAGCGGCACCCCGTCGAGGAGCACCTCGCCGGAGTCCGGGTCGGCCAGCCGCCCGGCGAGTGCGGCCAGCAGGGACTTGCCCGCCCCCGAGCGTCCGACGACGGCCAGGGTGGTTCCGTCGGGGACGACGAGGTCGACCCCGTCCAGCACGGTTCGGCCGCCGCGGCTCCGGGCGGTCACCGCGCGCAGCTCCAACTGTCCCTGCCCCGGTGGGAGATGGCGCGTGCCGTATGTGGTCTCCGGTTCCTCCAGTACCTCGCCGAGTCGGCGTGCCGAAGCCCGGGCCTCGATCAGCCCGCCGATCCGGCCGACGAGCACGCCGACGCCGGTCGCCAGCACGGCGTATCGGGAGGCGGCCAGCAACTCGCCGACGGAGAGTCGGTGTTGGGTGAGCAGCAGGCCTGCCGTGGCCAGTACCGCGATCTGCAGCAGCGGTGCCACCCCGACGGCCTGTGCGGCCGCGCGCCCCTGGACACGCCACATCCGGTGGCCCTCGCGGGACAGTTCGGGCAGCGGGCGCAGGATCCGTGCGACCTCCTTGTCGGCGGTCCCGCCGGCCGCGATGGTGCGCGCACCGGCGATCGCCTCCGCGAGCGCGCCCGCGATCCGCCCCTGCGCCTCCTGGTAACGCGCCACACACCGCGAGGAGTTGCGCGCGAAGGCCCGGAGCAGCGCCACGACGACGGGCACCCCGCCCAGGAACACGAGCGCCAGCCGGGGATCGATCAGCCATAGCGCCACGACCGCCCCGAGCGGAGCGGCCAGCGCGGCGAAGAGGCCGGCCAGCGTGGCGGGGGCCGTTCCGGCCTGCGCGGCGTTGCCGACGAGACGTGCGACGAGTTCACCTGGCCCGAACCGGTGCCCGGCCCGTGGTCCCACGCCCAGCACATGTCCGGTGAGCCGCTCGCGCAGCCACGCGGTGGCCCGGGCGTTCGTGGTCGCGCCCAGTACCGTCTCGCACGCGTCGAGCACGGCGAGCACCAGTATCAAGGCCGTGCAGTAGAGCACCCAGTTGGTGGCCCGGGAGGGGGCCGCCAGCAGGGCGTCGAGCGCCCGGCCCAGTGCGGCCGGCAGTAGCAGGCCCGCCGCCGTCCCGGCCAGGGAGAGGAAGGCGAGGGTCGTGCAGCGGACGCCGCTGTGCCGGGTCGCCGCACGCAACAGCGCGCCACCGTGCGAGGCCCCGGGCGGCCCCTCCCCACTGGGGGTCGGGAACCGCCCGGAGCCGTGTGAACGCGGTGCTGTCAGAGACACAGGGTGACGCTGGCCGCGCTGATGCACGAGAGCAGGCTGAGGGTGCTGTTCGCGCCGCCGTCCGTCTGCTCGTCGGATTCCATCGTCTGCAGGTCGAGAAGTGCCATGGTGATGTCCTTTTCTCTGAGTGAAGTCGCCCTGTGGGGACGGGGTTTGGTGTCACGACTCCGCCGGACGGCGGAACCGCGTATCAGGGCCGCCGTGGAGGCGGCGGGAGGAACGGCAGATGGGCGAGGGCCTCACCGTCGAGTGCGGCGCCGAGCGCGAGCAGACACCCTGCCGTTCCGGTTCCCAGGTCCATGGAGAGGCGCATCATCTGGTGCCCGGGGAAAGCGAGTTGGCCCTGGTAGGGCATCGCGAACCAGCCGAGCCCGGCGATCTGCGCGGCGAGCTGTCCGGGGTCCGCGCCGGTGCGGCTGAGGTGCAGGATCATGCCCGCCCGGCCCTGGAAGAGCCCGGGCTGCGCGTAGAAGCGCGAGGTGGCGGCGGTCAGGATCTGCGACCGGACTCGCTCGAACTCGGCCCGGCCGTAGGAGTCTTGGCCGCGCGAGACTTGGCCGTTCACGCGCCGGCCGTTCGACCGCCGGCCGTGCTCGCTCCGGCGGTGCTCGTCTCCGCTGTCCTCGCTCCGGCCGCCGTCGGCGTGCGCGAGGGCGAGGTAGTCGTCGACGGCCAGGCCGATTCCGGCGCTGCCGTCGCCGAGGTAGGGGAGGGTGCGTCGGCCCTCGTCGACCTCCAGGCCGCCGCCCCGCTGGACGACGCAGCACTCCAGGTCCCGCCGCAGCGCCTCGGCGGCCGACGTCAGCAGCTCGGGGTCACCGGTCGACTCGTACCGGCGCAGCAGGAACAGCGCGGGCCCGCTCGCGCCGCGGAGGAGTCCGGCGCGGCGCTTCTTCGGTTCGGGCCGCGGCTCGGCCAGCCGTTCCCGGAGGATCCGCGCCACCTCAGCCGCCCGGAGGTCCAGCTCAGGCTCCCCGGTCGTACGCGCCAGCCGGTCGAGCACCAGGCCGAGCCCCGCGAGCCCGCCCTTCAGGTCGGAGGACAGCTTCCGCCACTTCTCCTTGAGCACGGTGTCGACGAGGTCCAGCGCCCGCTGCCGGTGCCCGAGCAGGTCGAGGACGTACGCGACACCCGCGAGACCGTCGTACAGGCCGAGCGGTGTTCCCGTCGGCACCGGGTCGGTGTGGTCGAGCAGCCAGCGCTCGCCCTCCTCGTACCGGTCCGCGCCGGTCTCCGCCAGGGCGTACAGCACACCCGAAGCCCCGTACGCGAGCCCGAGTCCGCCGCCGTCGGAGAACTGGGCGATGTCGCCCGGGAACAGCCGGTCGTCGCGCTCCGGGGTGGCCGAGGCGAGGATCGCCTTGACCATCGAGTCGCGGCTGTACGGCCAGTCACCGGGCTCGGCGAGTGCGGCGTACGGCAAGGCGTTCGACGGGGACGGCAGGACAGCCGCGGTGGCCGATGCGGCGGCAGGCGATGGCGGGGCAGGGGCGCGCGACGCCGGGTCCCGGGTGATCTCGGCGACCGCCTCGGCGAGGAACTCCTGTGGTACGTCCGGGAATTGGTCCGTGATGACCTCGGCGAGGTGTGCCGCCTTCGCGCGGTCCACCACGAACAGCGTGGTGACCGGCATGAACATCGCGAGCCGCAGACACGCCAGCGCGTACCGGTCCACGTCCGCGCCCCTCCGGTCCGGCGGCGCGAAGAACCCCGGATGGGCGACGACCTGGCGACCGTCCTCCTCGATCGGCGCCGCCGCCTCGAAGTCGAGGAGCGCGACCGACCGTTCGTCGGGGGCGACCATGATGTTGAACATGTGCAGGTCGTTGAAGGCGATGCCACGCGCGTGCACCGCCTCGACCGCCTCCTCGACAAGCCCGTGAATACGCAGCGCCCAGGCCGTGTAGTCGGCGACGGCGGCGGGGTCCGGGTCGGCGGTGAGCAGCGGATGGCGTTCGGCGAAGAAGGAGTTGAGGGGCCGGCCCTCCAGGAAGTCCATGACGAGGAAGCGATGCTCGCCGAGCATGAACCAGTCGCGCACCCCGGGCACCACACCGAGCCCGGACACTCGCTCCAGGGCGTACTTCTCCCGGGCGAGCCGGGCGACGGCGTCCGCCCCGTCGGCGGCGAGCCCCGCGTGCGGACGGCCCTCCTTGAGGACGACCCTGCTTCCGTCGCGGGTGTCGACGCCCGCGTACACACCACCGCCGTTGGAGAAGTGCAGCGCCTTCTCGATGCGGTACGGCAGTTCGCCGACCGTCGTCGTGTTGCGCGCGGCGAGCTGCGGTTCCAGGAACGCGGGCAGGGTCACCCACTCCGGCACCTGGAAGGAGGGCGCCCGCCGGTCCGGCACGAGCCGGCCCTCGCCGTCCGTCACCGCGGGCACCAGTGTGCCGCGCTCGTCCACGACGAAGGACCGAGCGAAGGCCCCGTAGCGCACGTACAGCGGACCGTCGTTCCAGCGCAGGTCGGTGAGGATGTACGGCCCTTCGAGACCGTCCAGCAATTCACCCAACTCATCCAATACGACCTGGAGTTGGGCCTCGTCCGCCGGATAGACGGTGACGAACTTGCCGCTCGCGTCGCGGGCGGCGTACTTGACGTTCCGCAGGTACAGCAGGTGCGGACCCGGCACGAACTTGAAGGGGATCAGCCGGGGCACGCAGTAGTCCCACACGGCCGCCGCGATCCGCTCCGCGTTCTCCCGCGTGGCCGAGGCGTGGATCTTCCAGCCCTGGACCGGGCCGGACCGTGGCCGGCCCTCCCCGTCGACGGGGGTCATCGTCAGCCAGTCCCCGATCCGGGACGCCCGCCATCCGTCGGGCACCGCACGCCGGGCCGTCTCGTAGTTGGACGCTTCGCCGCGTCCCTCCCCGGTCAGCCGGTCCGGCGTCTCGTAGAAGTACCTGTCGGCCAGCGCGTAGACCTCGTACCGCTCGTCCATCGCATTCCCCTCGACGGCTGCCGAGCCTTCCACCCCACGAAGGGCCCGCACAGTCACGGCTGTCACGAGGTGACCGTGAGGAATGCACGGGTCGGGTCCTATGAGGAGCGCACGGGTCGAGTCGTGTTCGGTCTCTTTCGGGCGGTCGTGGTCGAAGCGGTGCCACAGACCGCCGCATTTGCCTCATGGATAGTCAATTGGAGCTTGACCGGTGCTTATGGCGTGGACCGCTGGCACCATCACAGGTCTCTGCCAATGGCGGCGCGCCGATCACGGCGCGAAGGGGGACCCCATGGATGTGAGCGTGCGTCTCGACGGCGCCAACCAGTCCGGCCAGCTGCGTTCGCTGGCCCTGTGGCTCACCACGGAACGGGAGCTGCGCGGAAGGGTGCGAACGGTCGAACCGCCGCCGGAGGAAGGGACGTTGGGCCCGGTGGTCCAGGAGGTCCTGATAGCCGTCGCCCAAGGAGGCATAGGGGCCCTCGTCGCCGCTCTCGTCGGGTGGATACGCCAGCGCGGTGTCGACATCACGTGCTCGCTCACGACGGCGTCCGGTATCACCGTCGAGGTGTCCACCAGCCGGGTCCGGGCGGCGTCCCCGGAGGAACTGCAGGCCCTGGTCGCCGACTTGGCGGAGGGCCTCGGCCGCACCCACGAGCTGCGGGGCCAGTCCGATGAGTGACCTCTCCGAGCGTCCCGGACGGCTGCTTCTGCCCGCGCTCGCCTCCCCCGGGAGTCGTGCGCTGCTCATCGGCACGGGTTCCCATCCCGACGGCTCCGGGCTGCCCTCGGTGCCGGCGGTCGCCGGTACGCTCACGGATCTGGGGCAACTGCTCGTGGAGCGGTGCGGCCTGGCCGAGGAGAACCTCGTCGTCGTCCGCGACCCGGCCGACTCCATGGAACTGGGGCTCACCCTCGCGGACCAGGCCGAACAGGCCGAGGACGTCCTCTTCGTCTACTACGTGGGCCACGGACTCGTCAGCCCCGGCGGAGGCCTCCATCTGGCCACGCGGTACACCGACCGGCGCGCCAACCGCCTGTCCCACACGGCCCTTGCCTACGCCGGTGTGCGGGACTGCCTGCTCTCCAGCCCCGCCCGGTCGATCGTGGTGGTGCTCGACTGCTGCTACTCGGGCCGCGCGATCGGCACACTGGGCCCCGCGGCCGGCGAGGGCACGGAAGGCGAGGTCTCCGACAGTGAGGCCGCCCAGCTGGCGAGGGTGCACGGCGCTTACGTACTGACGTCGACGGGCAGCGAGGCGCGCGCGCTCGCGCCGCCCGGACAACCCCACACGGCCTTCAGCGGCGAACTCATCGCCCTGCTCCGCGAAGGCGAGCCGGACGCCCCCGCCTATCTGACCCTGCGCGACCTCTACCGGGGCCTGGACCGCCGCCTGCGCGCCCGGGGTTTCCCGCGCCCCAGCCAGCAGGTGAGCGACTGGGCGGAAGACCTCGTCCTCGCGCCCAACCCCGCCTACGTTCCCCCGCAGCGGCGCAACGGCCGGGGGCCCGCGGTCGACGACTCGCGGCAGCCGCCCGCGCTCTCCGGTGTCTGCCCCTACCCGGGACTGGCCTCCTTCGGCGCGGGCGACAGCCAGTGGTACCGCGGTCGCGAGGCGCTGACCTCGGCACTGGCCGGGCGCCTGGGCGAACAGCTGGCGAAGAGCGGGCCGTTGTTCGTGCTCGGTCCGTCCGGGTCGGGCAAGTCGTCGCTGCTGCGCGCCGGTCTGCTGCCGGCCCTGGCGTCGGGCGCGGTGCCCGTTCCGGGCTCCCGCACCTGGCCGCACGTACTACTGACACCCTCCGCCACTCCCATGCGGGCCCTCGCCACGGCGCTGTCCGCGGTGACCGGAAGCTCTCACGAGGAGCTGGCCGACCGGCTGACGGCGGATCCGTCGGAGCTCGCGACCGTCGTGCACGACACGATGCAGGCCAGGGGCGGCGGAGCGGTCACCGGTGCCCGGATGGTGCTCCTCGTGGACCAGTTCGAGGAACTGTTCACGCAGTGCGAGTCGGAGAGCGAACGGGAGGCCTTCGTACGGGCGTTGTGCACCGCGGCGGCCTCTCCGGCGCCCGGACAGGAGCCCTCGGCCCTGGTGGTCCTGTCCGTACGGTCCGACTTCTACGACCGGTGCGCCCGCATCGCGGAGCTGCGTGAGGCACTGGAGGGAGGGCAGGTCGTCGTCGGGCCGATGAGCGTGCCAGAGCTGCGGGCGGCCATCCAGCAGCCCGCCGACGCGGTCGGCCTGTCACTGGAACCCGGTCTGGTGGAACTCCTGCTCACCGACTTCGGCGCCGTCGAGTCGACCGGAGCTGACGGGACAACGGCGGACACCGCCGACGAGCAGGACACCGACTCCACGGCTCTGCCCCTGCTGGCCCACGCCCTGCTGACCACCTGGGAACGGCGTGACGCCGACGGCATGACCGTCGACGGCTACCGCTCGACCGGCGGCATCCAGGGAGCCGTGGCCGCCACCGCGGAGCGGACCTTCGACCGACTGGACGCCGAGGAGCAGGCCTGCGTCCGCGACCTCATGCTGCGCATGGTGCGCGTCGGCACCGGCACCGCGGCGGACACCGGGCAACGCGTCCCGGTCGAGCGGCTGATCGCGGAGCATCCCGACCCCGCCAGGGCCAGGGCGGTACTTGAGGCGCTCACCGGCTCCCGGCTGGTCGTGGTCGCCGAGACCGGCGCGCAGATCATCCATGAGGCGCTGCTGCGGGCCTGGCCGCGCCTTCGGCAGTGGGTCAACGCCAACCGCGCCGGACTGCTGACCCGTCAGCACCTGCTGGAGGACGCGGAGGAATGGGACCGGCAGGGGAGGGACACCTCCCTGCTGTATCGCGGCACCAGGCTGGCCGTCGCCCGCGACTGGGCCGACACCGAGGGCCGCGACCTGCTCGGAGGACCGCTGGCGTCGGCCTTCCTCGCGGCCGGCGACGAGCTGGAGGAGCGGGAGCGGCAGGCGGCCAGGAAGCGCGCCAACCGGCTGCGCAGGCTCGCCGTGACGCTGGCCCTGCTGCTCGTCGCCTCGGTGACGTCCGGCGCCATCGCCGTACAGCAGCGGCAGGCCGCCGAACACGGCAGGCACACCGCCACCTCGCGCGAACTGGCCACGAAGTCGACCCTGCTGGCCACCGCGGAACCGGACGCCTCCATGCTGCTGGCCGCCGAGGCGTTCCGTCAGGGGCGTACGACCGAGGCGCGCGGCGCACTGCTCAGCGCCCAGAGCCAACGCCTGGCCGGGGTGCTTCCGGGCCACCGGGGGAGCGTGAGGTCTCTGGCGTTCTCGCCGGACGGCACACTCCTCGCGACGGCCGCCGCGGACCGGACCGTACGGCTGTGGGAGGTCTCCACGCGTCGCCGCGTCGCCGTCCTGACGGGGCACCGGAAGTCCGTCTCGTCCGTGGCCTTCTCGCCGGACGGGCGGTACGTCGCGGCGGGCGGCGCGGACGGGACGGTGCGCCTGTGGAACACCTCCACCCATCGTGGTGGTGCCGTCCTGAGCGGGAATCAGGGAGCGGTCACGGCGGTGGCGTTCTCGCCGGACGGCAAGTTGCTGGCCGTCGGGGGCAGGGACGCCACCATCGCCCTCTGGGCGCCGGAGAAGAACAAACGGCTCGCACGGCTGACGGGCCACGGAAAGGGCGTCGAGAACGGCGGTGTCCTGGCCCTCGCCTTCGGCCCGGACGGCCGGACCCTGGCCAGCGGCGGCGACGACAAAACCGTACGCCTGTGGGACACGCGGAAGCGAGAAGCCCTCGCGGTGCTCGAAGGACACAGCAACAGCGTGACCACCGTGGCCTTCGCCCCCTCCGGAGCGTCGGTCGCCTCCGGAGGGACGGACGGTGGGGTGAAGCTCTGGGACGTCGCCCGGAGACGGCTGCGCAGCGACGTCGACGCCAACCCCGCGCAGGTCCGGTCGGTCGTCTTCAGCCCCGACAGCCGGCTGATCGCGGTGGGGAACGACACCGGGGACACCGAGATCTGGACCGTCGAGGACGGGCAGTACGTCACCGAGTTCACCGGCCACGCCGACGCCGTGCTCACCGTCGCGTTCAGCAGGGACGGCAAGAGGATCGCCACCGGCGGCGTCGACCGCACGGTACGCCTCTGGTCCACCGACACCTCCGTCCTGACGCTCCGCCCCGATGCCGCGCAGTACCGCGTCGCGGTCAGCCACGACGGCCGGTGGATCGCGGCCTACAACGGCCACGACGACGCCGTCGACCTGTGGGACCTGAAGACCCAACGGCACGTCGCCGCGCTGCCCGACGCCGGGGAACTGACCTGGGGCCTCGCCTTCAGCCCCGACGACGGCCTGCTGGCCTCCGCCGGACCCGCCGGGAAGGTGCGGGTCTGGGACACCGGAACGCGTCGCTCCGTCGCGGTTCTCGACACGACCAGCCCGAAACGCAAGGCCCAGGCCGTCCACTTCAGCCCCGACGGGCGCAGCCTGGCCGCCGCCGACGGCGCGGGCGACGTGACGGTGTGGGACACGGACAGGTTCCGGACCCGGCTGACGATGAAGGGCCACGAGGGCGCGGCGTTCGGTGTGAAGTACAGCCCCGACGGCCGGACGATCGCCTCCGTGGGCGAGGACAGCACCCTGCGCCTGTGGGACGCACGGTCGGGCCGTTCCCTGGCGGTCCTTGACAACCACGCCGGCATGACGTTCGACCTCGCGTACGCCCCGGACGGCCGCACGCTGATCACGGGCAACAACGACGGGACGGTCCACCTGTGGGACGTCCGTACGCGCACCGGTCGCGCGACGCTCGACATTTCGGCCGGAACGGTCTACGGGATCGCGGTGGACGCCAAGGGCACCTCCCTGGCCGTCGCGAACTCCGACGGGACGGTCCAAATCTGGGACATCGCCTCCGAGCGGCGCACCGCCACGCTCACCGGCCACACACTGGGCGCCATCACGGCCGCCTTCTCCCCGAACGGAAGCACCCTAGTGTCGAGCGGCAACGACACGATCCGCCTCTGGGACCTCGACGCCGGCCGGGCGACGCGCCACATCTGCGACGTGGTGGGGCCCGCCGTCGACCGGGACCGCTGGCGCAAACTGATGCCGGACGTTCCCTTCCACACGCCGTGTTCCTAGACATACGGAGACATACGTACCGGCGGTCCCGCCCGGAGGCCCCGCTTCCGGGCCCCGTCCGACCCATGACCTGCCTCCGAACGGTCACAGGGGCTGCGCAGCCGTCCCGGAAGCGCTGTAATTGCGGACGTGGTCAGTGAGGGCGCTGCGGAACGCAGAACGAGAACGCTGCGTACCGAACTTGCCCTCAAGACGCTTCACGCGGACCTCGGGGCCCCCGAACGGCTACGGAGCGTGCTCGAACAGGCACTCGTGTTCAGTGGCGCGACACTCGCCACCGTCTACGCGCCGGGCGACAGCGGTGACCAACTGTGTCTGATCGAGGCGGCGGGCGTACCCCGGTCCCTGTACGGGCTGCGCGACAGCTACCCGCTCTCCGGCGGCTCGCCCGCGGCGGACGCCTACCGGCTCGGCCGGCCCCTGTGGCTCAGTCCCGAAGAGCTCGCCGTGCGCCCCGGCGCCCGCCCGATGCCCGCGGGCGACTTCTGGCTGGCCGCCCTGCCACTGCCCCCGGACCCGCGCGGCGGTGGCTGTCTGATCGCCGTGAACGAGAACCCGGGCGGCTTCGACACCGAGGACCGCACCTGTCTCGAACTGCTCGCCGGGGCAGTCTCCTTCCCGCCCTCCACCGGAACCGCGGACTCGGACGACCTGCCCAGCAGTTCGTTCAGCCTGGCCATGGACACCGGGCGCGTCGAGGTCGACGACGAGATGCTGGAGCTGTTCGGCCTCGCCCCCGACGAGTTCGACGGCAAGGTCGAGACCCTGCTGGGCATGGCCGTGCCGGAGGACCTGCCCTCGCTGATGTCCGTGGTGGAGTCCGACCACCTGTCCATCGGCGAGCGCGAGCTGGAGTTCCGCATCCTCCAGCCCTCGGGCGACCAGAGGTGGCTCAGGCTCCGCGCGCGACTGCTGCCGGCCGCCGACGGACGCCCCTCCCGGCTGGTGGGCACCGTCGCCGACGCCTCCAAGCTCCGCTCCGGCGGCAACGAGGTCGCCCGAGTCCAGCGCCTCGCCGCGGCCCTCGCCACCGCCGGTACCGTCCACGACGTCAGCCAGGCCGTCGTCACCGCCCTGCGCCGCCCCCTGAAGGCCGACCGGATCGCCCTGGCCGAACTGGAGGGCGACCGACTCGTCGTCACCGTCCTGGACCCGCCCGAACCGGAGGCCTGGCCCGAGGTCTGGCGCTCGGAATGGCGCTCGGAGTGGCCCGACGCGCCCGTCCGCACCATGCCGACCCTCGCGGCCGCCCTGCGCGACGGACGCGCGGCCATCTGGCCGGCCGGAACCCCGCTGGAGGCCACACTCGCCGAGGTCGGCCCCGGCGGCCTCGCCATCCTCCCGCTGCCCGCCGGCGGCAGAATGGCCGGCGCCTGCCTCATCGGCTGGGACACCCCGCACGACTTCGGACCCGACGAGCGCGCCCTGCTCACCGCCTCCGCAGGCCTCGCGGGCCAGGCCCTGATGCGCGCCCACGCCTTCGACGCCGAACACGAACTCGTCGGCATGCTCCAGCGCACCCTCCTCCCGCGCAGACTGCCGCCCCTGCCGGGCGCGGAGGCCGTGGCCCGCTATCTGCCCACCACTGCGGGCCTGGAGGTCGGCGGCGACTGGTACGACGTGATCCCGCTGCCCGACAGCCATGTCGCCCTCGTCATCGGCGACGTCCAGGGGCACAACGCCCAGGCCGCCACCCTCATGGGCCAGATGCGCACCGCGCTACGCGCGTACGCCGTCGAGGGCCACCCGCCGGACGTGGTCGTCTCGCACGCCAACCGGCTGCTCATGGACATGGAGACCGACCTCTTCGCCACCTGCTGCTACGTCGACGTCGATATGGCGGAGGGCACGGCCTGGTGCGTACGCGCCGGACATCTGCCGCCCGTCCTGCGCCACCCGGACGGCACCACCGAGATCGTCGTCACCGAGGGCGGACCACCGCTCGGCGTCATCACCCAGGCCGACTTCCCGATGAGCCCCATGCCGCTGCGGCCCGGCACCATCGTGGCCCTCACCACCGACGGCCTGGTCGAGTCCTCCGAGCTCGACATGGAGGACGGCCTGAACCGGCTGTGCGACGAACTGTCCGCCGCCGACCCCGCCCACCTCGGACTCGTCGCCGACGCCCTGCTCGCGGGCGCCAACCGCAGCGACGACGTGGCCCTGCTCCTCATGCGCTACGACGGACTCGACCTGCGGCCGCTGCGCGAGAGCTGGACCGTGTGGCGCGTACCCGAGGCCGTCCGCCACGCCCGCCGCTTCACCCGGCGCACCCTGCGCGTCTGGGGCATCACGGAGGAGTCCGACGCCATCCTCCTGGTCGTCTCCGAACTCGTCACCAACGCCCTCGTGCACACCGACGGCCAGGTCCGCCTCGACCTCACCCTCATCAACGACCGCCTGCGCATCGCAGTCGCCGACTCCTCACCGCGTTCGCCCATCAAGCCCACCAGCATCGGCTGGGAGGCCACCGGCGGCCGCGGCATCCTCCTCGTCGAGGCCCTCTCCGCGACCTGGGGAACGGTCCCGGTCAGCGGCGGCAAACAGGTGTGGGCCGAGATCGCCGTGACCGAACCGCCCCCGGCCGAACCGCCCCCGCCCGGACCGCCCGTCCTAGGCTGATCACGTGCGCCTCCTCCTGATGTCCGACACCCACCTCCCCAAGCGCGCCAAGGAACTCCCGGCGGCGCTCCTCGCCGAACTCCCGCGCGCCGACGTCGTGATCCACGCGGGCGACTGGGTGGACACCGCCACCCTCGACCTCCTGGAGAGCCGCTCGAACCGGTTCATCGGCGTGTACGGCAACAACGACGGCCCCGAGCTGAGGGCCCGCCTCCCCGAGATCGCCCGGGCCGACCTGGCCGGCCTGCGCGTCGGAGTCGTCCACGAGACCGGCGCCGCCCAGGGCCGCGAGGCGCGCTGCGCCACCCGCTTCCCGGACCTCGACGTCCTGGTCTTCGGCCACAGCCACATCCCCTGGGACACCACGGCCGCGACCGGTCTGCGCCTTCTCAACCCGGGCTCGCCCACCGACCGCCGACGCCAGCCGCACTGCACGTACATGACGGCGGTGGTGAAGAACGGCGAGCTCACCGAGGTCCGACTCCACCGGCTGCCGCCCCGAGAACCGGCGGACGGCTGACGGCTGACGGCGGACGGCGGACGGTCCGGCGAAAATCAGTGGACGGTGAATGGTCCGCCGGATGGGATGGGTCGGCCGCTTCCCGGTCCGCACCCAGGAGTTGACCCTTGTCATCCGGTGACCCGCACGCCCACGACGACGTGACCATCGACGCCGGTCTCGTCCGCCGTCTGCTCGCCGTCCAGTTCCCCCAGTGGGCCGAACTCCCGATCTCACCGGTGCCCCGCTCAGGAATGGACAACGCGACCTTCCGGCTCGGCAACGTCCTGTCCGTACGACTGCCCCGCTACCCGCGCTGGGTCGGGCAGGTGGAGCGGGAGCACCGCTGGCTGCCGCTGCTCGCCCCGCATCTGCCGCTGACGGTGTCCGAACCGCTCGCGATGGGGGTGCCGGGGGACGGCTATCCCTTTCCCTGGTCGGTCTACCGGTGGCTGGAGGGCGAGACGGCGACCACCGAGGGGCTCGCGGATCCGGTGCGGGCGGCCGGACAACTGGCCGAGTTCATCAGGGCGTTGCGGAAGATCGACGCCACCGACGGGCCGGGACCGCAGTGGAGCAACGCGTTCCGCGGGATGCCCATGGGCGACGAACGCGACTCATTGGCCGCCGACGCCGTGGTCCGGCCGAAGATCGCCAAGCTGAAAGGAGTGGTCGACACCGACGCGGTGACAGCCGTGTGGGAGACGGCACTCGCGGCACCGGCCTGGGACGGACCGCCGGTCTGGTTCCACGGCGACCTCGCGACGGGCAACCTGCTGTCCGTCGACGGCCACCTCAGCGCGGTCATCGACTTCGGCACGCTCGGCGTCGGCGACCCCGCCGTCGACGTGCTGCCCGCGTGGAAGTTCCTGCCCGACGCGGCGCGCGGCACCTTCCGCGAGGCGCTCGGCGACGACGACGCCACCTGGGCACGCGGACGCGGCTGGGCGCTCGCCGGATCACTGCCGGCACTCGACGACCCCTTCTTCCAGGAGGACCCGGCCCGGGTGACCGCCGCCCTGCGCCACCTCGAAGCGATCATTGCCGACCACCGCGACGAGACCTGACACGACGAGATCTGACGCGACGAGTCCTGACGCGGCGAGTCCTGAGGCGCTGGGTCCTGAGGCGCTGGGTCCTGAGGCGCGGGACGACCGGCGCCGCCGCGACGGCCGTGGCTCGTCACCGTACCCGCGGGTGGATCTCCCCGGCCGTCGCCATCAGCGGGGCGCCGCTGCCTCCCCAGCGCAGCGCGACGATCTCGGCGGCGACGGACACGGCCACCTCCTCGGGCGTACGCGCCCCGAGGTCGAGGCCGACCGGCGAGCGCAGCCGGGCCAGTTCGGCCTCGCTCAGCCCGCCGTCCCGCAGCCGTTTCATCCGGTCGTCGTGCGTACGCCGACTGCCCATGGCCCCGATGTACGCGGCCGGGCGGCGCAGCGCCTCCTCCAGGAGCGGCACGTCGAACTTGGGGTCGTGGGTGAGGACGCAGATCACCGTGCGCTCGTCGGTCGGGGTGGCGTGCAGATAGCGGTGCGGCCACTCGACGACGACCTCCACACCCGCCGGGAAGCGCTTCGGGGTGGCGAAGACGGGCCGTGCGTCGCACACCGTGACCCGGTAGCCGAGGAAGGCGCCGATCCGGGCCACGGCGGCCGCGTAGTCGATCGCCCCGAAGACCAGCATCCGTGGCGGGGGAGCGAAGGAGTGCAGGAAGACCGTCACGGCGTCCTCGCGCCGCTCACCGCGTGGGCCGTAGTGCCGCTGTCCCGTGGCGCCCAGGGCCAGTTCGCCCCGGGCGTCGGCGGTCACCGCCACATCCAGGCCTGTCGTGCCGAGCGTGCCCGACACCTCGTCCTCCCAGACGGCGAGGGTCGCACCGAGCCGGGCCGGGCCGTCGATCACCGTGGCCACGGTCACCGGGCGGCCCGCGGCCACCGACTCCGCGACCGCCCCGAAGGACGGATCGAGGGCGGCGGTGACGGGCCGGACGAGGAGGGTGATCTCCCCGCCGCAGGTCAGACCGACGGCGAACGCGTCCTCGTCGCTGTACCCGAAGGTTTCGAGTCTGGCCTCGCCGGTCTCCACCACGTCCTGGGCCAGCTCGAAGACGGCGCCCTCGACACAGCCGCCGGAGACGCTGCCCACGACCTCGTCACCGGGTCCGACGGCCATGGAGGCGCCCGGATCCCGTGGCGCGCTCCGGCTGACGGCGACCACCGTGGCGAGACCGAACGGCGACCCCTCCGCGTACCACCGGCCGAGCGCCGGGAGGATCTCACGCATCGCCCGCTCCTCTCACCACCGCCGCCAGACGTTCCAGCGCGGCCAGACTGTGTCCCTCGACGAATGAGTCAACGCTCGGCAGCGCCGCCGCCATACCCGCGGCCAGGGGCGCGTAGCCGGGACGGGCCTTGCGCGGATTGGCCCAGATCACCCGGTGCGCCAGCCGGTGCAAGCGTCGCATCTGGGCCGCGAGCAGCTCGGGATCGCCACGCTCCCAGCCGTCCGACAGCACGACGACCACCGCGCCGCGCGCCATACCCCGCTGCCCCCACCGGTCGAGGAAGCCCCGCAGCAGTTCGCCGAGCCGGGTGCCGCCGCGCCAGTCCGGCACGGCCGCCGCGACGGCGGCCAGCGCGGTGTCGGGGTCGCGGTGCGTCAGCTCGCGGGTCACCCGGGTCAGCCGCGTCCCGATCGTGAACACCTCCGTACGCGCCCGGCCGACGCCGTGCGGGGCTGCATGCGCGGCGGCGTGCGCGAACCGCAGCAGCGCGTCCGCGTACGCGGCCATCGAGCCGCTCACGTCCACCAGCAGCACCACCCGGCGCGGTCGCTCGGCCCGCGCCCGCATCCGGGGCGGCGCGGGCTCGCCACCCCGCCGCAGCACCTCCCGCACAGTGCGTCGCGGATCGACGACCCCGCGCCTGGCCGGACGCAGCCGGGCGGTACGCCGCAGCTCGCCCCGCAGCGCGAACGCGGCCAGCAGCCGCCGGAGTTGACCCCGCTCGGCGTCGGTGAGCCCGGCGAAGTCCCGGTGCCGCAGCACCTCGGCGGAGCTCGCGAGGACCGCCGTGGGTACGGCATCCCGCTCGCCCTCGACCTGCGCACGGGGAGCGGGCCCCGCCTCCCGTACGGTCATCCGCAGCCTCGGCGGGGGAGCGGCCCGCATCCCCCGGCCCTCGGACTCCGCGCCCCCGAAACAGGCGGCGAACACCCGGTCGTACCGCTCCAGATCGTCCCGGCTGCCGCACAGGGTCAGCCGCCCCGACCAGTACACGTCGGACCGCATCCCCGGTCGCAGTACGTCGAGCGCGCCGAGGAAGGCCTGCACGCGGTCGGGCCCCGCATCGACCCCGGCGGCGCGCAGGGCACGGGCGAAGCCGACGAGGACGGCGGGCACGTCGACGGACCCCCCGGCGCGGTCCTCGACGCCGGCCCCGCGCTCCGCCCCGGTCACCTCACGCCCCGCTCGCTCCCCGCACATCCCACGCACCTCACGCGCCACGCACCGCGAGCAGTGCCGCCAGATCGAGCCCCCGGGCCCGTTCCAGGTCCTCCCGGTACTTCAGCACCGACCCCAGCGTGGAGATCGCCAGCTCCGCGTCGACCTCCGTCGCGCCGAGCGCGTCCAGGGCCTCCGCCCAGTCGATCGTCTCCGCGACTCCCGGCGGCTTCACCAGATCCTCCGTACGCAGCGCCTGTACGAGGCCGGTCACCTGCTCGGCGAGCCGTGCCGTCACACCCGGCAACCGCCTTCGCACGATGGCGAGTTCGCGGGCGAAGCCGGGATGGTCGAACCAGTGGTAGAGGCAGCGCCGCTTCAGCGCGTCGTGCACCTCGCGGGTCCGGTTGGAGGTGAGGACCACGACGGGCGGCGACTCGGCGCGCAGGGTGCCCAGTTCGGGGACGGTGACCGTGTACTCCGACAGCAGCTCCAGCAGGAACGCCTCGAACTCGTCGTCGGCACGGTCGATCTCGTCCACGAGCAGTACGCACGGCTGGGTCTCCAGGGCCCGCAGCAGCGGCCGGGCGACCAGGAACCGCCGTCCGTACAGCTCGCCCTCAAGGCGGTCGGCGTCGGTGACACCGGCCGCCTCGGCCGCCCGCAGATGCAGCAACTGGCGTGGGAAGTCCCAGTCGTACAGCGCCTGCGAGGCGTCGATGCCCTCGTAGCACTGAAGTCGGATCAGTGGAGCGTCCAGCGCGGCGGCGAGGGCCGACGCGAGCGAGGTCTTGCCCACACCCGCGTCCCCCTCGCAGAAGATCGGCCGACGCAGCCTCAGAGCGAGGAAACACGCGACCGCCAGACCGTCATCGACGAGATACCCCGTCCCCTCAAGCCGCTCCCGCACATCCCCGGGCCCCTTCGGCCAGGCGACCCCGCCACCGGGAGGCTCGCCCCCGACCGGGCCGCCGGGGGACGCCTGACGGCTGCTCGGTCGGTCGTCGGAGGGCCTGTCGGCGCTCACTTGGCCGTCGGGCAAGGCGCCATGGCTTGAGCCGGGCCCGGCACCTGAGCCTGTACCCGGCCCCGGCCCCGGCCCCGGCCCCGGCCCCGGCCTCGACTCGGGCGGCCGGCCCCCGTCCGGGCCGCCGGGGGACGCCTCATGGCTGCTCGGTGGGTCGTCGGAGGGCCTGTCGGCGCTCACTTGGCCGTCGGGCAAGGCGCCATGGCCCGAGCCCGGCCCGGAACCCGACCTCGGCCCCGGCCCCGGCCCGGAGCCCGAGCGTGCACCCGACTCCGACTCCGGCCCTGGCCCGGAACCCGGGCCTGCACCCGACCTCGACCCCGACCCTGGCCCCGAGCCCGCCCCGGAGCCCGAGCCTGCACCCGACCCCAGCCCTGACTCCGAGCCTGCCCCCGGCCCCGGCCCCGGCCCCGACTCCGCGCCCGCCCCGTCCATGCTTGCGATCGGCTCCTCACCCCATCCCCGCGGCGGCCAGCACCGAACGCCGTGTGAGTACTCGTGCCAGATGTGACCGGTACTCGGGTGAGGCGGACGGGTCGCCGGTCGGCCGGGTTCCCTCGGCCGCTGATCGCGCGGCCCCTGCCACACCGTCCGGACCCACGCCCACCAGTGCCTCCTCGGTTGCCGTGGCCCGCAGTGGAGTGGAGCCCATGTTGCCGAGACCGATCCGGGCCTCGGCGATGTGCCCGTTGTCGCGCCGCACCAGCGCCGCGACGCCGACCACGGCCCAGGCCTGTGCCACCCGGCTGAACTTCTCGTAGCGGAAGCCCCAGCCGTCGGCCACATCGGTCTTCGGGACCCGCACCTCCACCAGCAACTCGTCCGGCCGCAACGAGGTCTGGAGGTAGTCGACGAAGAACTCCCGTGCGGGGATGGTCCGTTGGCCACCGGGCCCCGCCGCGACCAGTTCCGCGTCCAGAGCCAGAGCCACCGCAGGCAGATCACCCGCGGGGTCGGCATGGGCCAGCGAGCCGCCCAGGGTGCCCCGATGGCGTATCGCGGGGTCGCCGACCGTCGCCGTGGCGGCCGCGAGGAGGCCCGCGTGTCGGCGTACCAGCGGATCCGCGAGGACGTCGTGGTGTGTGGTCAGCGCGCCTATGACCAGCGTGCCGCCGTCCTCACGCACCCCGCGCAGCCCGGGTATCCGGCCGACGTCCACGACCAGTTCGGGGAAGGTGAGCCGCAACCGCAGCAGCGGCAGCAGACTCTGCCCGCCCGCCAGTACCTTCGCATCCTCGCCCGCGTCGCCGAGCGTCCGTACGGCCTCCTCGACGCTCGCGGGCCTGACGTACTCGAATGCCGGAGGAATCATGACCGGGTCTCCTCCCTGGTCTGAGCGGCCTGAAGGGCCTCCCAGACCCGCCCCGGCGAGCAGGGCATCGCGATGTCCTGGACGCCCAACGGCCGGAGCGCGTCCACGATCGCGTTGACGACGGCGGGCGTCGAGGCGATCGTCCCGGCCTCGCCAACTCCCTTCACCCCCAAGGGATTAGAGGTGGCGGGCGTCTCCGTGCGACCGGTAGTGAACTCGGGCAGATCCACCGCGGAGGGCACCAGATAGTCGGCCATGGTGCCCGAGACCAGGTTGCCCTCGGCGTCGTACACCGCCTCCTCGTACAGCGCCTGCGCGATGCCCTGGGCGAGCCCGCCGTGCACCTGTCCCTCGACGATCACCGGGTTGATGACCCGGCCGACGTCGTCGACGCACACGTACGAACGGATCGACGTCCGCCCGGTCTCCGTGTCGACCTCGACCGCGCACAGGTGTGTGCCGTGCGGGTAGGAGAAGTTGTCCGGGTCGACCAGGTGCTCGGCGTTGATGGTCGGCTCCATGCCATCGGGCAGGTCGTGCGAGGAGAACGTCTCGAAGGCGACCTCCTGGATCGTCTTCCGCGCCTCGGGCGACCCCTTCACGGAGAACGCGCCGCCCGTGAACTCCAGGTCGTGCTCGCTGGCCTCCAGCAGATGCGCGGCCACCCTCCGCGCCTTGTCGACGACCTTCTGGGCCGCGTGATGGACGGCCGAGCCTCCGACGACGAGCGACCGCGAGCCGTACGTGTCCATGCCCTGCGGCGCCGACCTGGTGTCGCCGTGCACGACCTCGACGTCCTCGAAGGGCACCCCGAGCACATCGGCGGCGATCTGGCTCCAGCAGGTCTCGTGCCCTTGCCCGTGCGGGCTGGTCCCGGTGACCACCTCGACCTTGCCGGTGGGCAGCATACGGATGCTCGCCGCCTCCCAGCCGCCCGCCGCGTACCGCAGATCCCGCAGCACCCGGCTCGGCGCGAGCCCGCACATCTCGGTGTACGTGGACACCCCGATCCCGAGCCGCACGGAGTCGCTGCTCTCGTTGCGCTTGGCCTGCTCGGCGCGCAGCTCGTCGTACCCGAAGAGAGTGAGAGCCTTGTCGGTGGCGGCCTCGTAGTTGCCGCTGTCGTAGGTCAGCCCGGAGACCGACGTGTACGGGAACTCGTCGTGCCCGATCCAGTTCCGGCGCCGCAACTCCACCGGATCCAGGCCGAGTTCGACGGCCAGCTCGTCCATGATCCGCTCGATGGCGTACGTCGCCTCCGGGCGCCCGGCACCGCGGTACGCGTCTGTGGGCGTGCGCGTCGTGAAGACACCCGTGCACGTGAAGTCGTACGCGTCCATCTTGTAGATCGCCGGATACATGAAGGCGCCCAGGATCGGAATGCCCGGCGTGACGAGCATCAGATAGGCGCCCATGTCGGCGAGCAGGTCGACCTTGAGACCGAGCAGTCTGCCCTCGCGGGTCGCGGCGATCTCGATGTCCTGGACCTGGCCGCGCCCGTGGTGGGTGGCGAGGTAGCCCTCGGAGCGGGACTCGGTCCACTTGACCGGCCGGCCGAGGCGCCGCGCGATGTCGAGGGCGATGACCTCCTCGCCGTACACCTGGAGCTTGGAGCCGAAGCCGCCGCCGACGTCGGGGGCGACCACACGCAGTTTGTGCTCGGGGACGCCGGTGACCATGGAGAGCATCACCCGCAGGACGTGCGGGACTTGGGTCGCCGAGTACACCGTGTACTCGCCGGATGCGGCCAGCGGGGTGACGACCACCGCGCGCGGTTCCATGGCGTTGGGGATGAGCCGCTGCTGGAGATAGCGGCGGCGCACGACGACATCGGCGCGCTGCCGAACCGTCTCGTAGTTCTCGCCCGTGGCCAGCGGCCAGACGAAGCAGCGGTTGGTTCCCTTGTCCGAGTGGACCAGTGGCGCGTCGTCGGCGAGCGCGGCCTCCAGATCGAGCACCGGGGGCAGCGGCTCGTAGTCGACCTCGATCGCTTCGAGCGCGTCGGCGGCCGCGTACCGGTCGCGGGCCACGACGACCGCCACCGGGTCGCCCGCGTACCGCACCTCGTCGACTGCGACGGACGGGTGGTCCGGCAGCACGATGTCCTCGGTCACCGGCCAGGCGCACGGCAGCGAGGCCGTCCCCTCCGCGAGGTCGCGGCCGGTGAACGCGGCGATGACACCGGGCCGTTGGAGCGCGGGCGTCACGTCGACACGGTCGATGCGGGCGTGCGCCATCGGGCTGCGCAGGATGGCCAGATGCAGCAGCCCGTTGACGCTGATGTTGTCGGTCCAGTTCGTCTGACCAGTGACAAGCCGGGCGTCCTCCTTGCGGGCCCGGGACCGGCCGACCTCGCGCTCGGTGATCTGCTCGCTCATGTCCTTGCCTCCTGGCCGGAAGCCGCAGAAGCCACGGAAGCCGCAGAAGCCACGGAAGCCGCAGAAGCCACGGAAGCCCGATCCGCCTCGGGGGCCCCGGAAGCGGCGAGCACCGCGCGCACGATGTTCTGATAGCCCGTGCACCGGCAGAGATTGCCTTCCAGCGCATGCCGGACGTCGTCCGCGCTCGGCTGCGGATTCTCGCTAAGCAGATCACGCGCGGCCATGATCATCCCCGGCGTGCAGTACCCGCACTGCAGGGCGTGGTGCTCGTGGAACGCCTTCTGCAGGGGATGCCACTCCCCGTTCGTGGCCAGCCCCTGGACGGTGGTCACTTCGCTCCCGTCGGCCTGGACCGTGAGCACCGAGCAGCTCTTGACGGTCTCGCCGTCCAGATCGACCGTGCAGGCCCCGCAGTTGGACGTGTCGCAGCCAATCGGGGTGCCGGTCAGACCCAGCCGGTCACGCAGATAGTGGATCAGCAGAAGACGGGGTTCCACCTCGTCCTCGTACGTCGTGCCGTCCACCTTCACCGAGATACGGGTCATGTGCCCTCCCAGAGAACGGTGCGAGGGAAATCAGCCACCGGACGTGATGGGCGTCACTCTAGGACCGTGTCCCGGGAGGGGCGAGTGCCGCGACAGGCTTTGTTGAGCGTTAATCCGTTGCTCGCAGCTGCCAGGGCCTGATGCACTGAAAGGGATCAGCCGCGAGGCACAGTCGACCGGAATCAAGGAGCAGCAATGCGCGCACCGTTCATGTCCACCCAGGAAGGAATCCCCCTCACTTCAAAGGACATGACAAGCGGTGCACACGCTGAACCTTGGAATTCTGGCGCACGTAGACGCCGGTAAGACAAGCCTGACCGAGCGGCTGCTGCACACCGTCGGGATCATCGACGAGATCGGCAGCGTCGACGACGGCAGCACCCAGACCGACTCCCTCGCGCTGGAACGACAGCGCGGTATCACCATCAAGTCGGCCGTCGTCTCGTTCGAGATCGACGACGTCACGGTCAATCTGATCGACACACCCGGTCACCCGGACTTCATCGCCGAGGTGGAGCGGGTCCTGAGCGTGCTCGACGGCGCGGTGCTCGTGGTCTCGGCCGTGGAGGGCGTCCAGGCGCAGACGCGTGTCCTGATGCGGACGCTGCGACGGCTGCGCGTTCCCACGCTCGTCTTCGTCAACAAGATCGACCGCCGGGGCGCACGGGACGAGGCCGTGCTCCGGGCCGTCACCGAGCGCCTCACCCCGGCCGTGGTCCCGATGGGCCGGACCGCCGCACAGGGCACGCCCGAGGCGCGTTTCGTCCCGGGGATCGCCCCGGACGCGCTCGACGTGCTGGCCGACCACGACGACCGGCTGCTCACCGCGTACGTCGAGGGCGGAGTGCCGGACGGTCTGCTCCGCGCGGCACTCGCGGACCAGACCCGGGGTGCCCTCGTGCACCCGGTGTTCTTCGGCTCCGCCATGACGGGCGCGGGCGTGGACGAGCTGATCGCCGGCATCAGGGACCTGCTCCCCGCCGGCGAGAGCGACACCGCAGGACAGGTCTCCGGCACGGTCTTCAAGGTCGAGCGGGGCCGGGCGGGGGAGCGGGTCGCGTACGCGCGGATGTTTTCCGGGGCCCTCCGCACCCGGGACCGGGTGACCTTC
The DNA here is from genome assembly GCF_042715345.1 of Streptomyces sp. NPDC058697. Lineage (NCBI taxonomy): Bacteria > Bacillati > Actinomycetota > Actinomycetes > Kitasatosporales > Streptomycetaceae > Streptomyces > Streptomyces sp. NPDC058697. The sequence goes on along the minus strand of NZ_JBHXSU010000001.1, from coordinate 432,788 downwards.
GGAGGCGGCAGGGAAGGCAAGGTCACCGCGGTCCGTGTCTTCGAACGCGGCTCGGACGCCAGGGACGGCCTGCTGTCCGCCGGCCGCATCGGCAAGCTGTGGGGCCTCGACGGCATCAGGATCGGCGACAGCATCGGCGCCCCCCGCCCGTCGTACGAGCACTTCTTCGCTCCGCCGACTCTCGAAACCGTCGTTGTGCCGAACCGCCTCGCCGACACGGGCGCCCTGCACACCGCACTCACCCAGCTCGCCGAGCAGGACCCGCTGATCAACCTGCGTCTGGACGACACACGGCGGGAGATCTCCGTGTCCCTCTACGGCGAGGTGCAGAAGGAGGTCGTCCAGGCGACCCTGGCCGACGAGTTCGGCCTCGACGTCGGCTTCCGCGAGACGACGACGATCTGCGTCGAGCGGCCCGTCGGCAGCGGCACGGCGGTCGAGTTCAACGGCAAGGAACCCAACCCGTTCCTCGCCACGGTCGGACTGCGCGTCGACCCGGCGCCGGTCGGCTCCGGCGTGGAGTTCCGCCTGGAGGTCGAGCTGGGTGCCATGCCGTACGCCTTCTTCAAGGCCGTCGAGGACACCGTGAAGGAGACCCTGGACCAGGGAATCCACGGCTGGCGGGTCACCGACTGCACGGTCACCATGACCCACTCCGGCTACTCGCCCCGGCAGAGCCATGCGCACCAGGGCTTCGACAAGAGCATGTCGAGCACGGGAGCGGACTTCCGAGGCCTCACCCCGCTCGTGCTGATGGAGGCGCTGCGAGAGGCCGGCAGCCAGGTGTACGAGCCGATGCACGGATTCCGCCTGGAGGCCCCGGTGGACACACTGGGCGCCCTGCTCCCGGTCCTCGCCGGGCTGCGGGCGGTGCCCAGGACGACGGAGACGCGGGGCACGTCATGTGTGCTGGAGGGGGCCATCCCCGCGGCTCAGGTGCACGGCCTCGAACAACGGCTACCGGGTCTGACCAGCGGAGAGGGCGAGCTGGAGGCCGCGTTCGACCACTACGCGCCGGTCGCGCGCGGCACGGTCCGGGAGCGTCCGCGTACCGATCACAACCCTCTCAACCGCAAGGAGTACCTGCTGAACGTGACGCGGCGAATCGGCGGGTGACCGGCGGGTGATCGGCACAACTCCATTCCGGAAAAGGTGACTTACTCTCAAGTCAGGAGTCTTGACGGGCCGAAGAGGCACCCGCGACTGTTGTGCGCATGTCGAAGTTGCGTGTGCATCTGCTCGGCGTCCTCGTCCTCCTGACCGGTCTCCTGACGACCACCGGAGCTCAGCCCGCCGCAGCCCTCCCCGACGATCTGTGGTTCGACCCGGCCGCCGCCGCGACCCTCACGGTCCAGAACGGCCGCTTCACCGACGGCCTCGGCCGCGAGGTCGTGCTGCGCGGCTACAACGTCTCCGGCGAGACGAAACTCAAGGAGAACAACGGCCTCCCATTCGCGTCGGTCGCGGACGCCAAGAAGTCCGCGACCGCGCTGCGGGCGCTCGGCGGCGGCAACTCCGTCCGCTTCCTGCTCTCCTGGGCCTACGCGGAGCCCACGCGCGGCCAGGTGGACCCGGCCTACCTGGCCGCCGCCACCGACCAGATACGCGCGTTCCTGGACGCCGGCATCCGCGTGTACCCCGACTTCCACCAGGACCTCTACTCCCGCTGGCTGTTCGACTCGGACAGCTGGTACACCGGCGACGGCGCCCCCAAGTGGGCCGTCGACCTCGGTGACTACCCCGACGAGTACTGCGGCATCTGCCCGTTCTGGGGCCAGAACATCACCTCGAACGCGGCCGTGACACAGGCCACTTACGACTTCTGGCACAACGAGTACGGCCTCCAGGACGCCTTCCTCGACACCGCCCAGAAGACGATGACGTATGTGAAGCAGAACCTCACCGCTACCCAGTTCGCGGGCGTCGTCGGCTTCGACCCGTGGAACGAGCCGCACGCGGGCACCTACGACTCGGGCCAGACCAGCCGGGCGTGGGAGAAGGACGTCCTGTGGCCGTTCTACGTCAAGTTCCGTGCCCGCATGGACGCGGCGGGCTGGCAGGCCAAACCGGCCTTCGTCGAGCCGAACCTCTTCTGGAACGCCAACATCGACTTCCAGAAGCAGGAGGGCGGACTGCTCGACGCGACCCTCGGCTCGCGCTACGTCTTCAACACCCACTTCTACGACCAGAAGGCCATCTCCGGCGTCTTCATGTGGGGCAAGGCCGAGGACGGCCAGTACGTCGGCGACTTCGGCACCGTCCGCGACCGGGCCACGGCCACCGGGACGACGGCCATCATCAGCGAGTTCGGACACCCGCTCACCGGCTCCGTCTCCGACAAGGCGCCGACGGTCTACAAGGCGATGTACCAGGCCCTCGACTCCCGGGTGAAGGGCGCCAACTGGTGGGCGGAACCGGCGAGTTCGGGTCCCGTCCTGTCCGGCTCCCAGTGGCAGTGGGACATCTACAACGGCCGCCACCACGAGCTGATGAACGACAACCCGAACGAGGTGCAGACCGAGGGAGACGCCTGGAACGACGAGGACCTCTCCGCGGTACGCCTCGACGACTCCGGCAAGGCCGTACTGCGCCAGGACGCGCGGATGCTCGACCGCGTCTACCCCAGCGCCACCGCGGGCCGCTCGCTGGCGTTCACCTTCGAGGACCGCTCACGGGACGGTTCCACGACGCTGACGTGGAACCCGGTGCCGAGCTCCCTGCCGAACGTCGCGCAGCTGGTGGGCTCCGGCCAGTACGCGCTGCAGGTCTGGCGCTCCGACGGCAGCGCCGAGCCGACGGAACTGCACCTCCCGGCGTCCTTCCCGAACGCGTCGACCACGGTGGTCTCCGACCTCGGAACGGTGTTCGGTCCGCCGGCGTACACCCGCACCACTCCGATCGCCACGGCGGCCGAGCCGGGCGGCACCGGTAGCCGCCGGCTGCTGCTCACGGCCCCCGACTCGGGCACGCTGCACTATGCCCTGGTCACCAATGGTGCGACCGCCCCGTCCGCCGCGGTGCTGAGCGCGGCGCGTTCGGAGCTGGCTTCTTGGATGGCGTCCGAGTTCAACTAGGGGCTCCGCCGGGAGCTTTGTCCGTTGGCTGCGGATTCGTTGTGGCTGGTCGCGCAGTTCCCCGCGCCCCTTTGGGGCGCGGGGACGTTGACATTAATCTCACCCCCAACTACTAGAAGGCGTACGGCCTTCGCACGGCCGGATCTTTCTGGATGTTCCGTGTCCGGCAAGAGGGGTTCGTCCCCTGAAGGGGGTGCCTGATGCGTCATACGCTCAGCCCTGTACGACCAGTCCACGACTGTGCCGCAGCCTGCCCGGTACCGCTGTCGCCCCAGGCCCTGGCGCAGCTGTACGCCCGCTATCTCGAACTGCTCAAGCAGCGCCGCCTGCCCGGGAACACGACGTTCGAGGAGTACTACACCGTCTGGCGCGCGGGACGACGGGGCGAGAACCTCGTCGGCCTCGACGACGGAGCCCTCGACCCGGGTCCGAGCACCGACAAACAGCTCATCACCCGGCCGTCGTCCCAACTCCGCGGAACCATACGGACGTTGGTGCTGCTCGTCGACTTTCCCGACCAGCCGCACGAGGTCGACCACGGCCCCGGCCACTACGACAGCATGCTCTTCGGCCTCGACGAGTTCCCGACGGGCAGCATGCGTTCGTTCTACCGCGACGTCAGCGCCTTCGACACCTCACCGAGCACCGGAATCGACGTCCAGGGTGAGGTGCACGGCTGGTTCCGGATGCCGCAGCCGCTGTCCTTCTACGCCGACGGCAACTCCGGCATGAACGCCAACTTCCCGCGCAACTCACAGGGGTTGGCGCGCGACGCCGTACTGGCGGCCCGCGACGCCGGAGTCGACTTCACCTCCTTCGACGCACTCGACGAGGGAGTCGTCACCGCCCTGTTCGTCATCCACGCCGGACGCGGCGCCGAGCAGACGACCCAGCGCGGTGACCTGTGGAGCCTCAAGTGGACGATCCCCGGCGGCGTCGAGGTCGCTCCGGGCCTGTCCGCGCGCACCTTCCTGACCGTCCCCGAGGACAGTGCCGTCGGCGTCTGCGCCCATGAGTGGGGCCACCTCGCGGCACGCTGGGCCGACTACTACGACACCGGCCAGCAGCAGCTGACCCGCTCGGCCGGACTCGGCAACTACTGCCTGATGGCTGGCGGTTCATGGGGCAACGGCGGTCTGACCCCGGTCTTCCCGACCGCCATGCTGCGTATGTTCCACGGCTGGATCGAGCCCCAGGTGGTGAACAAGACCACCCGGGACATCAGGCTGCGGCCCGCCGCCGAGGACGGCGAAGCGGTGTTCATCCAGAACCCCGCGACCATGTCCGACAGCCAGTACATACTCGTCGAGTACCGCCGCCGTCGCGGCCAGGACGCCTTCCTGCCCGACGAGGGGATCGCCGTCTACGTCGTCGACGAATCGATCGACAACGTCAACGACGAACAGAACCTGGCCATCGAACTCCTCCAGGCGGACGGCCGCGGCGACCTCTCCCGGATGTTCGGCCGGGGCAACCGCGGTGACAGCGACGACCTGTACCCGTTCAAGGACAACACCACCGTCGGCGAGAAAACGGCTCCCGCCCTGAACCTGCCCCAGGGCACCTGGACCGGGGTCACGATCGAGACGGTGGGCACCCCCGGGGCCGACGAGATGACGGTGCACGTCACGGTGGCGTAGAGGGCCGTCGCCGGGGCCGCGGCGCCCTGACCTGCGGGTCAGGGCGCCAACGGCTCACGGTGCTTCGGTTTCCTCCGGCCGACCGGTCGGTGACCTCGTGCCCGCCCCGTCCCGACCCGCGCCGGCCCGTGCCGTACGGGTCATAGGGTCCCTACGCCGACGCGCCCTACCGTCGTCAGTCGTCGAGCACCGCGAGCTCCAGTGCGGCGAGGCAGTCGGGGTCCGCGACGACGTCGATCCTGGTGATCATGTCGTCCGTGATGGTGAAGGCGAGCACCAGGAAGAGCCGCCCCTGCGGAGCCATCGCGAGTCCGACCGAACCGTTCACCAGCGCGGGACCGGTGAACCGGGCCCGGCCCGTGGCGGCCATCGCGCCCTCGGCGACCGTACGCGCCCCGCTCACCACGACGGGCTCGGGCGTCGGGATGACCGACCTGTCGGCGTGCAGCACCACGTCCGGGTGGAGCAGGGCGACCAGCGCGTCGAAGTTCCCGCCGCGGGTGGCGGCCAGGAAGGCGTCCACGACGCGGCGCCGACGGGCCAGATCGGCCTCGGGCAGCGGTGAGGCCCCCTTGACCCGGCGCCTGGCACGGCTCGCGAGCTGTCGGACGGCGGCCGGAGAACGCTCCAGCATCGGGCCGATCTCGTCGAAGGGCACGGCGAACATGTCGTGCAGGACGAAGGAGAGCCGCTCGGCCGGGGACAGCGTGTCCAGCACGACCAGCAGGGCCACCCCGACCGAGTCGGCCAGCAGCGCCTCCTCCTCGGGATCGCGCCCGTCGTCCCGACCGTGGGCCGGAACGGGTTCCTGCGCTTCGAGCGACTCCTCACGCCGGTGCTCCCGCGAGCGCAGCATGTTGAGGCACACCCGCGCCACCACCGTCGTCAGCCACCCGCCGATGTTCTCCACGCCGTCGGTGTCGGGGCGGCCCACCCGCAGCCAGGCGTCCTGAAGAGCGTCGTCGGCCTCACTCGCGGAACCGAGCATCCGGTACGCCATCGCGTGCAGCCGGGGCCGGTGCTCCTCGAATCCCTCGGTCAGCCAGTCGAGCTCGTTCACGTGTCACATTCCTTCGTCGGCCGGGGTCATGGCAGTAGATCCACAAAAACCCAGCCGAAGGTACCGGGAGCCGGACTCCCGGGCCGAGCGATTTACGGAGGAACCATGACGACTCCCATCCTGGTCACCGGCGGTACGGGCACCCTCGGCAGCCACGTCGTCCCCCTCCTGCGGGAGGCCGGCCACGACGTGCGGGTCCTCAGCAGGCACGGCCGCGCATCCGATGAAGGCGTCGAGTACGTGACCGCCGACCTTCTCAAGGGCGAGGGCATCGAGGCCGCGCTGGCCGGAGTCGAGACAGTCCTCCACCTCGCGGGCGGCCCCAAGGGCGACGACGAGGCGACCCGCAACCTGGTGCGGGCCGCGTCCGACGCCGGGGTACGGCACCTGGTCTACATCTCGGTGACCGGCGCGGACGCGGTCCCGCTCGGCTACTTCCGGGCCAAGCTGGGCGCCGAGCGCGCCGTGGCAGACTCCGGCATCCCATGGACGACACTGCGGGCCGCCCAGTTCCACGACCTGGTCCTGAAGATGGCACAGGGGATGGCGAAGCTGCCCGTGATCCCGGTCCCGGGCGGACTCCGCTTCCAGCCGGTCGACTCCCGTGACGTGGCCGCCCGACTGGTCGAACTGACCCTCGCCGGGCCGGCCGGCCTGGTCCCCGACCTGACCGGCCCAACGACCTACACCCTGACCGACCTCCTCACCACCTACCTGAAGACCCACGGCAAGCGCCGCCCCATGCTCCCCGTCCGCATACCGGGAAAGGCCGGCCGCGCGTACCGCGCCGGCGACAACCTCTCCTTCACGAACACCACCGTGGGCAAGCGGACTTGGGAGGACTTCCTGGCGGAGCGGGTCGGCTGAGCGCGACTGGTGAGTTCCGCTGCAGTACAGCGCGCCCCGTAAGGGGCGCGGGGAACTGCGCGACCAGCCACGGCCGGCCCGCAGCTGTCGAACGACCCTCCCGCGGAGCGGAACACTCACCACGTCATGGCCGGACCAGAGAGAGGACCGCCACGCCGGCCGCGCTGAGGAGCCCCATCCCAAACAACCACCCCGCAAGCAGCCGCCGACGCAACACCCGATACGCCCCCTCATACTCACCCCGCAACTCAGCACCCCGCTGAACCGTCCGCCGCCACGAAACCCCCGCAAGCGCCACGTACACCTCCGCGAACCGCTCCTCGACCTCGACCCGCTGACTGTCGGTCAGCCACCCGAACTGCCGGGTGAAACGGCCCGCTTCGGCCCGCCCCTCACCCCGGGTGGCCTCGATCAGAAGATGACCCTCCAACTCGTGGATCAACGCCCCCGCATCGACCGGCCGTTCGTCCATCGCCGTCACCGCAGGACCCTCTCCGGCGCAGGCAACTGCCCGGCCACGGCACCGATTTCGGGATGGTGCAGGTCGAACGCCGGGGACTCGGAACGGATCCGCGGCAGGACGACGAAGTTGTGCCGCGGCGGCGGGCAGGAGGTCGCCCACTCCAGCGAACGGCCGTAACCCCACGGGTCGTCGACCTCGACCTTCTTGCCGTACTTCGCCGTCTTCCACACGTTGTAGAAGAACGGCAGCAGGGACAGCCCGAGGACGAAGGAGAAGATGCTGGACACCGTATTGAGGACCGTCAGTCCTTCCACGGCCAGATAGTCGGGAATCCGGCGCTGCATCCCGTTCGTGCCCAGCCAGTGCTGGACGAGGAAGGTGCCGTGGAAGCCGATGAACAGCGTCCAGAAGGTGATCTTGCCGAGGCGTTCGTCGAGCATCTTGCCGGTGAACTTCGGCCACCAGAAGTGGAAGCCGGAGAACATCGCGAACACCACCGTGCCGAACACCACGTAGTGGAAGTGCGCCACCACGAAGTACGAGTCCGAGACGTGGAAGTCCATCGGCGGCGAGGCCAGGATGACACCGGTCAGACCACCGAAGGTGAAGGTGATCAGGAAGCCCGTCGCCCACAGCATCGGGGTCTCGAACGACAGGGACCCCTTCCACATGGTGCCGATCCAGTTGAAGAACTTCACCCCGGTCGGCACGGCGATGAGGAACGTCATGAAGGAGAAGAACGGCAGCAGCACCCCGCCGGTGACATACATGTGGTGCGCCCACACCGTCACCGACAGGCCGGCGATGGCGATGGTCGCGCCGATCAGGCCCATGTAGCCGAACATCGGCTTGCGGGAGAAGACCGGGATGACCTCGCTGATGATGCCGAAGAACGGCAGCGCGATGATGTACACCTCTGGATGCCCGAAGAACCAGAACAGGTGCTGCCACAGCAACGCTCCGCCGTTGGCGGCGTCGAAGATGTGTGCGCCGAATTTCCGATCCGCCTCCAGCGCGAACAGCGCGGCGGCCAGGACGGGGAAGGCGAGCAGCACGAGGACCGAGGTGAGCAGCACGTTCCACACGAAGATCGGCATGCGGAACATCGTCATGCCGGGGGCGCGCATGCAGATGATGGTGGTGATGAAGTTGACCGCGCCCAGGATGGTGCCGAAGCCGGAGAACGCCAGACCCATGATCCACATGTCGGCGCCGATGCCCGGCGAGCGCACCGCGTCGGAGAGCGGGCTGTAGGCGAACCAGCCGAAGTCGGCCGCGCCCTGCGGGGTGAGGAAACCGCCGACCGCGATCAGCGAGCCGAACAGGTACAGCCAGTAGGCGAACATGTTCAGCCGGGGGAACGCCACGTCGGGCGCGCCGATCTGCAGCGGCATGATCCAGTTGGTGAAGCCGGCGAACAGCGGCGTCGCGAACATCAGCAGCATGATCGTGCCGTGCATCGTGAACGCCTGGTTGAACTGCTCGTTCGACATGATCTGCGTGCCCGGACGGGCCAGCTCGGCGCGCATGAACAGCGCCATCACGCCACCGATGCAGAAGAACGCGAACGACGTGACCAGGTACAACGTACCGATCGTCTTGTGGTCAGTGGTGGTCAGCCAGCGGACGGCGGCGAGGCCCGGGCGACGGCCCGCACGCGGGGGCGCGAGCGCCGGGGTGACAGTGTTGCTCTCCATACCCCGCCTGTGTCCGCGGCCCGTCCCGGCGTCACACTGGAGCCGAGCGACAAGGATCACCGCATGCGGGTGTGACGATCGAGGGACTGCCGGACACCTACGGAACATGAGCAACGACGAGACCTTCGCCGCTGCCTATCGCGAGCACTACTGGGCGGTCAGCCGGTACGTTGCGCGGCGACTGGACGGGCGGACGAGTGAAGTCGAGGAAGTGGTGGCGGAGGTCTTCACCGTCGCCTGGCGACGCCGTTCCGACCTGCCCGCCTCCCCTCTTCCCTGGCTGTACGGCGTGGCACGCAACTGCCTGTCCAACGCGGTACGCGGCTACGGACGCCGCCGGCGACTCGTCGACAGGCTCGGTCACGACGAGACCGCGCACGGCCGGCAGATCGTGGACAGCCCCGACTCGGAGCGGCCCGGCGCCTGGGTGCACGAGGCGCTGGCCCGGCTTGCGCCCGCCGACCAGGAGGTTCTGCGGCTCACCACCTGGGAGGAACTCGGCATCGACGAGGTCGCCGTGGCCCTCGGCTGCGGCAGCAGGGCGGCGGCGATGCGGCTGCACCGGGCCCGCCGTCGGCTCAGAGCCGAGATCGACAGCATGCGCACCGCCGTGGCCGCCGGTCCCACCACTCCTCGCCGCGACACCCCGAAGGAGCAGCGCCATGGCTGACGAACTCGAACTGCTGCGCCGCGCCAACCCGGTGCCGTCCGGCGACCCCCGCTTCGGCGACGGACCGCTCGGCCACGACGCCGAGCGCCGCCTCAACCAGCTCGTGGGCCCGGCGGCCGACGAGCGCCCGAAGCCGGGCCGTTTCCTGCCCGGCGGTGCCAGCCTCGGCCGGCTGCTGCGCGGCCCCCGCCCCCGTCGTACGCGTCTGGTGTGGGCCCTCGCGACGACCGCTGCCGTCGCCGTGACCTCCCTCGCCCTTCTCCTCGCGGGACCGAGCACCACCCCCGCGGTGGCCGCACCGCGCCCGCTGGTGGTCCGGGCCGACTCCACCCCCGTACCGCTGGACCGGCTGGCAGAGCGGGCCGACGCGGCCGCGGCGGACGGTTCGGCCGGGCTGCGCAAGGGCACGCATGTGCAGTCGTGGAGCATGGGCATGTCGGAGGACAAGCCTCCGATCACGCTCCCCGTGGAGCGCATCGTGCGCTGGAACGCGGACGACAGCCACACGGAACTGGTCGTCGCGACCGACCCGCGTCACCCGGGCCGTCCGGTCTTGTCCGACGAGGACGGCGATTCGCGTCTCGTCGACGACGGTCACGTCATCAGCGAACAGACCTTCCCGCCGAGCTGGAGCGATGCCCCGCCCGAGTCGCCGCCCCCGCACGACGCCGAGCGGCTGCGCGCCTATCTGCAGGAGGCGCAGTACACCGACACCCCCCTGACCACGCGCGAACTGCTCGACGCCACACGGTTGTTGCTCGACACCTGGACCCTCGGCACCCGTGAGGTCGCGGCCCTCGCCCGGCTCCTCGCGGACGCCGACGGGCTGCGGCCCGTCGGCCAGGTGACCGATCGGCTGGGCCGGCACGGTCAGGCGTACGTGTACGACGGCACCGGCTACCACCGGATGCTGATCATGGATCCGGTCAGCGGTGCCGTCCTCGGCCTGGAGAGCACCGCCTCGGTCGCCGAGCCCGAGTACGGGCTCAGGGCGGGTGACGTCGTGGACTACAGCGCGTGGATGCGGTGATCAGGCGCCGGTCTGCCGCGTGGCCGCCTCGACGGTCTGGGCCAGCAGCGTGGCGATCGTCATCGGACCGACGCCGCCCGGTACGGGAGTGATCAGCGAGGCCCGCTCCCGTGCGCTGTCGAAGTCGACGTCGCCGATGTTGCCGGGGTTGTAGCCGGCGTCGACGACGACCGCGCCCGGCTTGATGTCCTCGCCGCGGATCAGGCGGGGCCGCCCCACCGCGGCCACCACGATGTCCGCCTCCCGCACGACCGCCGACAGGTCGGCCGTGCGCGAGTGGCAGTACGTCACCGTGGCGTCCCGGCCGAGCAGCAGCATCCCCACCGGCTTGCCGAGGATCGCGCTTCGGCCCACCACGACCGCCCGCTTGCCGGCCGGATCGACGTCGTACTCGTCCAGGAGCCGCATGATCCCGCCGGGCGTGCACGACGCGAAGCCCGGCAGCCCGAAGCTCATCGCGGAGAACGACGCCAGAGTGACCCCGTCGACGTCCTTCTCCGGAGCGATCGCCTCGAACGCCGCGCGCTCGTCGATGTGGTGACCCATCGGGTGCTGCAAGAGAATGCCGTGCACGGCCGGGTCGGCGGACAGCGCGGTGAGCGTGCCGACCAGCTCGGCCGTCGTTGTCGCGGCAGGTAGAGCCACGTGCCGCGACTCGATACCCGCCTTGCGGGAACGGTTCTGCTTCATGCGTACGTACGTGACGGAGGCGGGGTCCTCACCCACCAGCACGGTGGCCAGACAGGGTGCCACTCCGGTGCGTTCGGTGAGGTCGGCCGCCCGCTTGGCCGTCTCCTCGACGATTCGCCGGGCGGGACCGGTGCCGTCCATCAACTGGGCCTGGGACATGAGCCACTCCTGAGCGTCGTAGAAGATGCCCAGGCGCGCGGCGAAGACGTGTGCGTCGGGCCGCTCCCCGGTGGTACTCCACCTCAGCGCCAGTCACGGCCTGCGACCACAGTACGCTCCCGCTGGTATGCCGTTCTTCTGCGGGCCGTCCGTGGCTGGTCGCGCAGTTCCCCGCGCCCCTTACGGGGCTTGGTCGAGGGTCAGGAGTCCTCCTCCGGCCCGGCCGTCGGGTCCAGGCCTGCCAGGAACCGATGCCGGGGACGTTCCCCGCTCGGGCGCCGAGTGCGGTCGCCCGGGTCCAGCGCTCCCGTGCCCGTATGTGGTCCAGGTCGTCGTGGCCGACCGACGCCGGGTCCACGTACGGCTCACCGAGGCGGGATACGACGCGTTCGAGCGGCACGCGGCCTGCGAAGAACATGGCGAGAACGCGCTGCTCTCAGTGCTGTCAGAAGGAGAGAAGCGGACACTCGCCGACCTGCTCCGGAAGCCGGTCGAGGCCGCAGAGGCCGCCCCGGACGGCTCCGAGCCGAAAAGGTCCAGGTCAGACGGGTCGTGATCCGGACCCCCGGCATACCCCTCACTGCTCTACGTCGTCCCATGCCTGCAGCACCGTCTGGCCGACGATCTTGCCGTCGCGCAGCGACATCATCGAGTTCGCGAGCACCCTGGTGCCGTCCGCGTACTGACAGGACTCGGTGAAGGCGACCTGGTCGCCCTGGACCACACACTGTTCCAACTTGTGTGTCATGTCGCGGCTGTAGACGTCGTCGAGCATCTCGCGGATCTGCTCGCGGCCGTGCATGACCTTGGGATGGCTGGGCTGGGTGTTGCGGTCGACGACGCGCATTTCCGCGTCGTCCGCGTACAGCGACAGGAGCGCCGACGCGTTCTGGCCTTCGATGCCCCGGCGCAGCGCTTCGGTGTCGAAGCCGGGGTTTTCCGCAGTGCCCATGATGGACCTCCTTGTGGACCACTGGCGAAGGCCGCGGCCCGGTACGGAGCGGGCCGCAGTGGGCCTCTCCCTCTGAGACTCCTCCGGCGCGGCGGCCACGGCAAGCGCAGCCGGGCCGATGAGCCTGTCGGGTGAGGGGCCGGATGCGGCCGTGTCCGTGGGCGGCCCGCCACCGTTGCTGAAGGCATGATCTCAACACGACGTATCGTCGCCGCCGTTGGCCTCGCCGTCGGCGTCACGGGCCTTGCCGTACCGTCCGCGAGCGCTGCCACCACCCCGGAGACGGGAAAGGTGAACCCCATCGCGATGCTCGACTCGCTCGCGGTGAGCGACCTTCCCGCGGAGCACAAGGCCCAGATGCCCAGGGTCTCCGACCAGCTCGACAAGCTAAACGAGCTGAACGGCCTCTACCAGCTGGAGCAGCTCCACCAGGTGACCGACCTCGCGGCCCCCGCCATGGGACTGGTCGGGGCCGTCGAGTAGAGCCGTCGCGTAGCGAACGGCCCGGTCCGTCGGCGTGCGTCTCGTGGGGAGGCGCACGCCGACGTCGTTCTCGGCGAATTTCCGGCGGCCCCCAGTGGCCCCCGGATGCGCGCCGGGGCGGTCCGGGTGAGGCTGAGGGCATGCCGGAACATCCCGTAGTGATCATGCACCCGCCGCAGGAGGAAGGCGGGCGGCGCGTGACGGTCCACGGCGAGTCGATCGGCGTCGCCATGAACCTCCCGGACGTCGTCGAGTTCCTGCGCCGCGCGGGCCTGGAATTCGACGAGAACGAGGCCGCGGTGTCACCCCTCATCGAATGGCGCGGCGGAGGCCCGTCCTACTGGGGTCCGGAGCCGCGCCGCCCCTGACGGCCGTACGCAGGTGAGAGGGCGCGTGTAGGGGCCCACGTCCTTCCTCGGTAGTACCTCGTCCACGGCGACTGCCGCCACGGGACCAGGGCGAAGGCCTCCATGGGCACGATGTGCGGGACCGCGGCGGCGCGGAGGCTGGTGGTACCAGGAATGAGGAGGCCGCCATGAACCGCCGGATCCGCATCCGTCCCACCCGCCGCACGACGACCGCGCGCGACACGACGATCGACCGCAGGACCCCCTCGGGCCGCCTCCTGCCGTACTGACCGCCCTGCCGACTGCCGGACCGACCCCCGGCGGACGTCAGCAGATGGTCTGGGTGCTGTTGACCAGGGTGTTGTTGCGGAACGTGGTGTTGATACCGCAAGGGCTCTCCCTGATCGAGGAGTTGGTCACCCTCAGGTTCTGGACGGTGATGTCCGAGTTGTTCGGGAATTCCGAGCGGGCGGCCAGCCGGATCTCGCCGCCGCCCGTGACACTGCCGCTCTGGGCGGCGAGGTTCACGTTGTAGCAGTTCTCGATCAGGATCGCGTTGTTGCCGGTGTCGGAGATGGTGACGCGGTCGATGGTCGCGCCGCCGCTCTCGGAGACGCAGAAGACACCCCGCCCGCCGCCGCGCGCGACGACCTCGCCGACCCGCACATTGGTCGGGTACGCGCTGCCGATCCGGCCGTTGCGGTTGGCCATGCGGAAGGCCGCGTAACCCGTACCGGCGCCCGCGCCGTCCGCGTCGACCTTCGTGACCGTCGCGTTGACGGTCTGGTTCAGCAGGAGACCGGACTCGCCCACGTTGCGTGCGGTGACCGTGCCGATGGTGAGGCCGTCGACCCCGTACGTCTCCACGGCGTGGCTGCTCGCCCCGGAGACGTACACGTTGTCGATCCGGACATTGCGTGTCCACTGGCTGGTGTCGCCGCGGTTGTCGATGCGTACGCCGAGACCGCGGGAGAGACGCATGTCGATCTGGCCGAGCACGACGTTGGTGACGTTGCGCATGAAGATCCCGTACAGCGGCGTGCCGGTGAGGTTCAGATGCTGGACCTCGATGTCCCGGGCGCCGCGTGCGTAGACCGGGGCCTGGTCGCCGGAGCCCGAACCGGTGACATTGATGGTGCCGCACACGTCGAGCACGGTGTAGCTCGGCAGGGAGACCCGGGAACCCGCGCCGATGGCGCCCGAGCCGCGCACCACCACCCGTTCCTTCGAAGTACGGCCCGCCGTAAGGCTGTTGACGGCCGCCTGCATCGCGGCCCGCATGTCGGTACCGGTGTACGTGACACTGCTGCCCCGCCGGGCGGTCCAGGTGCTGCCGTTCAGCACGGCCTCGGCCTGGTACGAACCCTCGCCGCACGCTGCCGCCGCCTGTCGCGGGGCCGCACTCGCGGGGGCCGTGAGCAGGGCTGCCCCGGTGAGCAGGGCGGTCGCGCATGCGACGGTGACGCCGGCCCGCCTCCCGCGGGCTCCGGCGGCCGTGGGGGGTTCGGTGGTCCTGCTGGTCCTGCTGGTTTTGTGGATGAGGTGAGGTGCGGCTCTGCGTCCCATCTCGTCTTCTTCTCCTGTGTGGGGGTCCACCGCCCGCGCGACAGCGTCGCAGCAAGCGTTTTCTATGGCGGGCGGTGAGTGTGGCAAGGGCTTTCTGCGGCGTCAAGAGGTCGGTGTGACAAAGGAGTTGGTCACATCTCGCGACGTACGAGGAAGGCCAGCAGCGCACGCAGATCGTCGACCGCGCGCGGAGCCGTGGGGAGCGCGTGCGGACCCGTGGGGAGGCCGTCGAGGCACGCGTGGACGTGGGCGATGTGACGGTGGGCCTCGGCCAGCGCGGTGCTCCGGCCACCTGCCTCCTCGATCAGGGCCGCGGCCCGGCGGGCGGCCGCGTCGTCGAGGTCTTCGGTCCCCTCCAGTAGGCGGGTGAGGGGGCGGTCGGCGGCCGAGGTGTCGAGAGCCGCCAGAACCGGGAACGTCTTCTTGCGCCGACGCAGGTCCGCGTGGACCGGCTTGCCCGTGACGGCGGGGTCGCCCCAGATGCCCAGGAGGTCGTCGATCACCTGGAAGGCCAGGCCGAGATGACGGCCCGCCCGGTCGAGCGCGGTGACCGTCTCCGCCGGGGCTCCGGCGAGTACGGCACCCAGGGCGGCGGCACAGCCCAGCAGCGCGCCGGTCTTGTGCTCGGCCATCGCCCGGTACTCGTCGGGGCGGACGGCCTCTGGACCGGTCCACGGGCGCGACTCGAACAGCAGGTCGTCGGCCTGACCGCTCACGAGGTCGTTGAGCGCGGTGGCCAGGTGACGGACGGCTGCCGGTACGTGGCTGCCGGGCGCGGAGGCCAGCGTCTCCACGGCCAGGACGAACAGGGCGTCCCCCGCGAGCACGGCAGGGCCGGTGCCGTACGCCTTCCACACCGTGGGGCGGCCACGCCGGGTCGCGTCGCCGTCCATGATGTCGTCGTGGAGCAACGAGAAGGTGTGTACCAGCTCCACCGCCACGGCCGCGCTCACTCCCGCGCGCGCGGGTGCCCCGGCCGCCTCGGCGCCCAGGACGGCCAGGGCCTGCCGCAGCCCTTTGCCGCCCGCCGCGGCGGCGGTAGGCGCGCCACCGGCCTCGCACCAGCCGAAGGAGTACGCCGCCATCTCAGCCACCCACGGATGCAGCCGCCCCACCGCCTCGGTCAGCGCGGGGCGCACCAACGCCCGGCTGCGGTCGAGGAGTTGAACGGCCCGCTCGGTATCGGCCGTGGTCGAGACGGTCGGATGCGGGGCGGAGGTCGTCACGGTCATCGCCGAACCTCCGTGCCTGCCGGGGGAGTTGCGGGGGTGCCGACAGCTGCGTCCGCGGCCGTATCTGTTTGGGTGGCGGTGGCGGTGCTGGTGGTGGCGGTCGGGGCCGGGGTGCCGGGAGTTGGCGGGCTGGTGGTCACGATGCCGAACTCCGCCTGTGCGCGAGCCACCATCTGTCGTGCGTGCCGCAGGCCGATGCGTTCCAACACCTGGGCGAGATCGGCCAGTTCGGCCGCCGTGTCGTCGAGGTCGTGGCCCAGGTGGGCGAGGGACTTGGCGAGGCCGAGCCGGGAGAGCGCCTCCCCGCGGGGCTCGCTCATCGCCCGGAACTCCGCCAGCGCCTGGGTGTAGACGTCCCGGGCCTCCGCGTAACGCCCGGCCCGGTAAAGGACGTTGCCGCGCATCTTGTGGTTGTACGCCAGCGCGCTCGACAGGTTCATCTCCCGGCAGGTCACCTCGGCCTCGGCGAGCAGACCGAGCGCGCGCTCGGCATCCCCGTCGCGGACGGACACGATGTCGGCCAGGCCGCGCAGCGCCCACGCGTGGCCGCGCCGGTCGTCGGCCCGGCCGGCGATCTCCGCGGCCTCCTCGAACATCGCGTACGCCGTGTCGTACGAGCCGGTGTTGCGGTGTATCTGAGCGATGCCCTCCAGGGCCCACACGGTGTGCCGCGCCTCGCCGCGCTTGCGTGCCTCGGCCAGGAGTTGCTCGTGCAGCGCGCCGACCGCCTCGTAGTCGCCCTGGATGCGGCCCGTCTCCGCCATGCCGGCGAGCGAGTAGCCGCGTACGACGATGTCGCCGCCGCGTTCGCCGAACTCGGCCGCGAGACCCAGCAGTCGCCAGGCGAGAGGGAAGGCGCCGCGCTGGCGGGCCAGCGTGCCGCCGCTCCACAGGGCCCATGCCATCGCGGCGGTGTCGCCGGCCTCCCGGGCCGCGCGGTAACTCGCCTTCCACGCGCGGTCGGCGTCGCCCACCTGTCCGAGCCGCCGGTGCGCCTCCGCGACCGCGAGACCCGAGCGCGCCACCTCTCCCCGTGCTCCGGCGCGCTCGGCGGCGGCCAACTGCTCGGTGCCCGCGGCCAGTACGTCGACCAGGGAGGAGTTCACGGACAGGGTGGTGAGCGCACCTTGGTACTCGGGTGCGAATGCCTTGCCGTACATGCGTGCCTTTCGGTCTGTCGATGCTCGGACGAGGCGGCGGACCTGGCTTCGCACACGTATACACGTTGTGTATACGCGATGTGTATAGTGCCCTGCTTTCCACCCCGGGTCATGTGTCCTGGGCTGACGGGTCACCGGCGCCGCCGCGCCACCTCGTTGTCGATCAAGACGTTGGTCCCGGCGGCGGGGTTGCCTCTGCGGTGTAGATCACAGTCGGGGTGGGGGAGGCGTTGTGGTGCATCCGGACCCGCGGCCTGATTGTCGTGGTCGGCCCGGAGCGATTGGTTCCCTGAGAGCGATTCGACCGATTGGTCCGAAGTGCGGTCTCCTGGTGTCGGCGGAAAGATTCCTGAAACGTCTTGCGGTTGCGGAGAGGTAAAATTCTGCTGGCTGTTCGGGGGGAGAGGGCGGGTAAAAGGGAAATCCCTGTGAATGGGCCGGAGCGGTGTCCCGTGATGGAGTCAGGTGTGTGGGGATTTGTTTCTCGACATCGTGCCGCGTGCCGATCTTCGGCGTGTCGTCTCACGGGGACTTCTCTTGCGGACATGTGAATTTTACAGAGTGGCGTTGCGCTGCCCTCCGTGTTTCACGAGGGTGAATCATTGCGCTGCTTTTGGCGGATTTGCGGCGCTGTCGTCCGGCTAGCGTAGTGACTGATTGCAATTGGCCGGGTTTTCGGTTCTTGAGGGCCGACGGGGGTCTGGCTGGATCGATTCCACGGTGTAGCGCGAGGTCGGTGCCATGTTGACCGACGGGTAACTGTGGCGCTAGCTTCCAACGGGTTGGTTTTCGCGTGGGAGTTTCCCCCGACGCCGCGTAAACGGTGTATGTCCGCGTGGACCAATTCGTCGTCTCCAGGCACCCCCCACCGTGCAGTCTCACCGATTATTTCGGAGAATCATGACGTCTGCTGTGCGCGCCGAGGACATGATCATTGGAATCACCCCGTTCGGTGAACCCGAAGCCAGGCTTGCCGCAGCGGTCAGCCGTGCGGGCGGCCTAGGGGTACTTGACCTGGGGGTCGGTGACCGAAGAGCCAGAGAGGCGCTGGCATCCCTCCGGCGGTGGGCACCGGGACCGTTCGGAGTGCGGGTCGGAGCGCACTGCCGGATCGCTCCCGGAGAACTCGGTCCAGGGAAACTCGAGCCCGGAGAATTCGCTTCCGGAAAGAAGAGCGGAAAGCCGGGAAAGCGAGAGGACGGTGGCCTCCATACCGTCGTCCTCGGCACGGATTCGCCATGGCAGATCGACGAGGTCACCGGCACGTACCGGGTCCTGGTGGAGGTCACGGACCTGGACCAGGCTCTGGCGGCGGTCAGCGCCGGAGCGCACGGTCTGATCGCCCGTGGCAGCGAGAGCGGCGGCCGGATCGGCGAGCTCAGCACCTTCGTCCTGCTCCAGCACCTGCTCGCCGAGCCCGGCGTGGACCTCCCCGTCTGGGCCTGCGGCGGCATCGGGCCTCGTACGGCAGCGGCCGCCGTGGCCGGTGGGGCGGCCGGAGTGGTCCTGGACAGCCAGCTGGCGCTGCTCGCCGGGGCGAGGCTTCCGGAGCCGGCGGCCGCGGCACTGCGGTCCATGGACGGTTCGGAGACGATTGTCATCGGCGAGCACCGGGTGCTGCACCGCCGGGGCCCGGACACGCCGCGCGTTCCGGCCGGCGATCCGCTGCTGGTGTCGGGGATGCTCGGTGCCCAGGACCCGCGTACCCAGCTCCTGCCGGTCGGTCAGGACGGCTTCCTCGCCGCCCGCTTCGCCGAACGCTGGGGCGACGCGGGCCGCACGGTCCGCGCCCTGACCGCCTCCGTACAGGACGCCGTACGCGACGACGGGCCGGCCGGGGCACTGCGCCCGGGGTCCCCGATGAGCCGGGCGCTCGGCACGCGCCTGCCCGTCGCCCAGGGGCCGATGACCCGGGTCAGCGACCAGGCACGGTTCGCCGCGGCCGTCGCCGGGGACGGTGCCCTGCCGTTCATCGCGCTGGCCCTCGCGAGCGGCGAGCAGACGCGTACCGTCCTGGAGGAGACCCGCGCCGCCGTGGCCGGCCGGCCCTGGGGTGTCGGCGTGCTCGGCTTCGCACCCGAGGAGACCAGAAACGCCCAGCTCGAAGCCGTACGGGAACTGCGGCCCACGCATGCCATCATCGCGGGCGGGCGACCGTCCCAGGCCGAGGCGCTGGAGCGGGCCGGGATCAGCACCTTCCTGCACGTGCCCTCGCCGGGACTGCTCCGCCAGTTCCTCGACGCCGGAGCCCGCCGCTTCGTCTTCGAGGGCTCCGAATGCGGCGGCCATGTCGGCCCGCGCGCGAGCTTCCCGCTGTGGGAGGCCCAACTCGCCGTGCTGGAAGACTTCTTGGACGAGTCGGACGCCGAAACGGCCGAACGCGTCGAGGTGTTCTTCGCGGGCGGCGTGCACGACGAGCGCTCGTCGGCGATGGTCGCCGCGCTCGCCGCTCCACTGACCGCGCGCGGGGCCGCCGTCGGCGTCCTCATGGGAACCGCCTATCTGTTCACCGACGAAGCGGTGGAGTGTGGAGCGGTCCAACCGCTCTTCCAGCAGCAGGTCATGGCCGCCACGCGTACCGCGCTGCTGGAGACCGCGCCCGGCCACGCCACCCGCTGTGTGCCCAGCCCGTTCAGCGAGAACTACCGGGAGTTCGAGGCGGAGTTGCGCGAGCGAGGCGTGCCCGAGCGGCGGATCTGGGAGGAGTTGGAACGGCTCAACGTCGGGCGGCTGCGCATCGCCAGCAAGGGGATCGAGCGGGACGCCACCGGCGAACTGGCGGCCGTGGCCGAGGAACGCCAGCTGTCCGAGGGCATGTTCATGGCCGGGGAAGTGGCCGTGCTGCGCTCGGTGACCACCACGATCAGCGCGCTGCACGGCTCGGTCACCACCGGCGCGGCGGGCTTCCTCGCCGCCCGCACGGCTCTGCTCCGGGAACGCCTCGGGATGGACACGGCCGAGGAGCCCGCGGCGCCCGAGCCGCTTGACGTGGCCGTGGTCGGCATGGCCTGCATGTTCCCCGGGGCCCCCGACCTCGCCGCCTACTGGGCGAACATCCTCGGCGGCCACGACGGCGTCGGTGAGGTCCCCGCCGACCGCTGGGACCCCGCCGTGCACTACTCGCAGGACACGGACGGCGCCACCCCGTCGAAGTGGGGCGGCTTCCTGCCGCGGATCCCCTTCGACCCGCTGCGCTACGGCATCCCGCCGACCTCACTGGGCAGCATCGAGCCCGTACAGCTGCTGGCACTCGAAGCCGCGCGGCGGGCACTGGAGGACGCCGGCTACGGGGAGCGGGGCCGGGGCTTCGACCGTTCGCGGACCTCCGTGGTCTTCGGCGCCGAAGCGGGCAGCGACCTCTCCAACGCCGCCACCCTGCGTGCCGTACTGCCCTCCTACTACGGGGAGGTTCCCGCAGGTCTGGACAGTCAACTGCCCCGGCTCACCGAGGACTCCTTCCCCGGCATGCTTGCCAACGTCATCTCGGGGCGGATCGCCAACCGGCTGGACCTGGGCGGCGCCAACTACACCGTCGACGCCGCCTGCGCGTCGTCACTGGCCGCCGTCGACGTGGCCTGCAAGGAACTCGTCGGCGGTACGAGCGACGTCGTGCTGTGCGGGGGCGCCGACCTGCACAACGGCATCAACGACTACGCCCTCTTCTCCTCCGTGCACGCCCTCTCCCCGACCGGCCGGTCGCGGGCCTTCGACAGCTCGGCGGACGGGATCGCCCTGGGCGAGGGCATCGCCTGTGTCGTGCTCAAGCGGCTCGCGGACGCCGAACGGGACGGCGACCGGATCTACGGCGTGATCAAGGGAGTCGGCAGTTCCAGCGACGGCCGCTCGCTCGGACTGACCGCTCCCCGCCCCGAGGGCCAGCGCGCCGCACTGGAGCGGGCCTATCGCAACGCGGGGATCTCACCTGCCGATGTCGGCCTGGTCGAGGCCCATGGCACCGGGACCGTGGTCGGGGACCGTACCGAACTGACCATCCTCAGCGAGGTGTTCACCGAGGCCGGGGCCAAGTCGGGCGGCTGCGCGCTCGGTTCGGTCAAGTCGCAGATCGGGCACACCAAGTGCGCCGCCGGTCTCGCCGGTCTGATCAAAACCGTCCTGTCCCTCTACACCGGAGTCAAGCCGCCCACCCTGCACATGAAGCGGCCGAACTCAGCATGGCAGGAAGAGGCCAGCCCGTTCGTCTTCCACGCACGGCCGCGGCCCTGGGCGGCCCCCGCCGAGGAACGGGTCGCCGGGCTCAGCGCGTTCGGCTTCGGCGGGACCAACTTCCATGTGGTGCTCAGCGCCCACACGGCCGCCGAACCGCCCGCCCATGGCCTGGACAACTGGCCCGCCGAGCTGTTCACCTTCCGCGGTACGGATTCGGCGGCGGCCCGGCGAGCCATCGAGGACGTACTCGGGGCCGCCGAGACCGACGGCCGCCCGTGGCGCCTGCGCGACCTCGCGCTGAGCGCGTCCCGCCGCGCCGACACTCGCCATGAACCGGTCCAAGTGGCCGTCGTGGCCACCGACGTCGACGAGCTGATCGGCCAACTGCGCCGGGCGCTGGCGGGGGAGCACGATCCGGCCGGAGGCATCCACCTCGCGGACGTCGGACGAGCCCCGGCCGACGGGAGCGAGCAGGCGAGCGCGAACGTGGGACAGGCGGGGGCGGACGCGGAGCAGGCACGGGCGGATGCGGTGCAGGCGAGCGTGGACGCGGGGCAGGTGCCGTCCGGTTCGCGTCGGACGGCGTCGGCCGACGGCAAGGTCGCGTTCCTCTTCCCGGGCCAGGGCAGCCAGCGGCCCGGGATGCTCGCGGACGTGTTCATCGCCTTCCCCGAGCTCCAGCACTACCTGCACCTCGGCCGCGACTACGCCGACGCGCTGTACCCGCCCGCCGCGTTCGACACGGACGCCAGGGACCGCCAACGGGCCGGGATCACCGACACCCGGGTCGCCCAGCCCGCGCTGGGCATCGCCGGACTCGCCGCCCACGCACTGCTCACCGCGGCCGGGATACGGCCGGACATGGCAGCCGGACACAGCTACGGCGAACTGGTCGCCCTCTGCGCGGCGGGCGCGATCACACCGGAGGCGCTGCTTGAGCTGAGCGCCGAGCGGGCGGCGGCGATCCTCTCGGCCGTCGGCGAGGATCCTGGAACCATGGCGGCGGTGGCGGCCGGTGCCGAAGACGTCGAACGGGCCCTGCGCGAGACGGGCGCCCCCGGCACGGTCGTCGTCGCCAACCACAACTCGCCCCGGCAGACGGTGATTTCCGGCCCGACGCAGGCGCTGGCCACCGCGGTGCAACTGCTGCGCGCGGCGGGACACCGCGCCGAACGGATCCCCGTCGCCTGCGCCTTCCACAGCCCGGTGGTGGCCGCCGGCGGAGAGCGGTTCGCCGAGGCACTCGCGAGCCGGCCCGTGCGTACGCCCGAGTTCCCGGTGTGGTCCAACCGCACGGCGGCTCCGTACGGCGACCGTGCTGACGAGATCCGCGCCGAACTCGCCGCCCAGATAGGCGCCCCCGTCGGATTCGTCGCACAGATCGAGGCCATGTACGAGGCCGGGGCGAGGATCTTCGTCGAGGCCGGCCCCGGCTCCGTACTCACCCGACTGGTCGCGCAGATCCTCGGCGACCGCCCGCACCGCACCGTCGCGTGCGAGCCGCGCCACGACAGCGGACTGCGCGGCTGGCTCGACGCACTGGCCCAACTGGCCGTGGCGGGGCTGCCGGTACGCACCGGTCGGCTGTTCCAGGGGCGCGACGCCGTCGACGCGACCCGGACCCCGGAGCCCAAACGGCCCGGATGGACGGTCGACGGGCAACTGGTCCGTACGGCCGCCGGCGAACTCCTCCCCGGCGCCCTCGCGCCGGCCCGACGCGTTGTGGAGACGACAGTGACGACGAGCCACCCGAACCACGGAGAGGGCGCCCCGGCCGACAGGGACGCGCTGATCGTCGAATACCTGCGCACCAGCCGGGAGATGGTGGCCGCCCAGCGGGACGTGCTGCTCACCTACTTCGGCGCCGCGCAGGGACAGTGGATTCCCGCGCCTGCCGCGGTCGGCACCCAGCAGCAGCCGGTACCGGCCGCCGAGCTTGCTGAGGCCCAACAGCAGGTTCCACGGCTGGAGTTGGCACCTGAGATCGCCATCCCCGAGGCGCCCGCCCCTGAGGCGGTGACGGAGGTGGTCACGAAAGCCGTCACGGAAGCGGACGTCCTGGCGGTCGTGCTGGAGATCATCAGCGAGCGCACCGGCTATCCCGTGGACATGATCGAGCCCGATCTCGACCTGGAGGCCGACCTCAGCATCGACTCCATCAAGCGGGCCGAAATCGCAGGCGAACTGGCCAAGCGGCTGGGCGCCGGGGGCGGCGTGGACATTGCCGGGCTCGACGACGCGGAACTGGAGGACCTGGCGAAGGCCCGTACGGCCGCGTCGGTGACGGGCTGGCTCGCCGCGCGTCTGGCGGGGCCCGCCGAACCGTCCGGCGGTACGGCTCCGAGTACGACTCCTGCTACGACCGGACAGCCGGCAGGGCCGGGGAACGGCACGGCGGTCGGGCGGACCGAGACGCCGGAGTCGGTGGCAGTCACCGGCGAGGCGCCGAAGCGGTTCCAGCTGCGGCCCGTGCTGCTGGAGCAGCAGGACGGCGACGGCTCGGTGGACGCGTCCGCCGTACTGGCCGGAAAGCGGTTCGTCCTCCTCGGCGACGAGAGCGAGGACGTCGCCCGGGAGGTCCGCTCCCGGCTCGCGGGGCACGGAGCCGACGCCGTGGTCCTCGGCCCGGAGCACCTGCTCACCGACGCGGACGGCCGGGTGGACGGGGTGCTGTACCTCGACTCCCTCGCCGATTCCCCGTCACTGGTACTGCCCCACGCCTTCCCCGTGTTCCAGGCCGCTCTGCGCCGGGGCCCGCGCTGGCTGCTCGCCGCCCGGCCCGCCGACGGGGACTCCCCGGGCCTCCGGTCGGCGGGGCTGCACGGCCTGTTCCGTACGGTCGCACGCGAGTACCCGGAGACCGTCGCACGGGTGGTCGACGTTGAAGACACCACGCCGGCCGCCGTCGCCGACGCGCTGCTCGCCGAACTGCTCGCGGCCGAACCGGCACCGGTCGTCCTGCGCACGGCAGCCGGTCGCCACGGACTGGAGCTCGTGGAGACACCGTTGGGTGCCCTCGGCACCACCGGCGCCGGACCGGCGGGTGACGGCGCCGCCGAGGCCGCCGCCATCGGCCTCGACCGGGACTCCGTGGTGCTGCTGGTCGGCGGAGCCCGCGGCATCACCGCGACCTTCGCCGCCGCACTCGCCACGGCCTCCCGGTGCCGTATCGAACTGCTCGGCAGGACGCCGGCGCCGACCGGATCCGAGGATCCGGCCATCGCCGCCGCCGCGGACCGTGCGGCGCTGCGTACGGTACTTGCCGCCCGCGCGGGCGGTGGCCTGACGCCCGCCGACATCAACCGCGAAGCCGAACTCGTCCTGGCCCAGCGGGAGATCACCGCAACCCTGGCCGAACTCACGGCGCTCGGCAGCCCGGCCCGCTACCACTCCGTGGACTTCCGGGAGCCGGACGCCGCGCTCCAGGCGGTGAAGGAGATCCACGCCGAGCACGGCCGGCTCGACGGTGTCGTCTACGCGGCCGGAGTGATCGAGGACCGACTGATCGCCGACAAGACCGCCGAGTCCTTCCAGCGCGTGTACGAGACGAAGACGAGCGGCGCCGAGACCCTGCTGACAGCGCTGGAGGAGTTCCCGAACGGGCCCGCGTTCGCCGTCCTGTTCGGCAGCATCTCGGCCGTCCTCGGCAACCGCGGCCAGGTCGACTACGCGGCCGCCAACGACGCCCTCCAGAGCCTCGGCACCGACTGGGCCGCCCGCACCGGCCACCGTGCCCTGACCGTGCACTGGGGACCGTGGGCGCCGACCGGCGGTCACACCGGAATGGTGACCCCGGAACTCGGACGCGAGTACGCCAGGCGCGGGATCAAGCTCATCGACCCCGAGGAGGGCACCGCCGCGCTGCTCCGTGAACTCGCCTGGGGCGACGAGTCCGCCGGAGCCGTCGTCTACACCTCGTCGGGCTGGTGACATGAACGACTTGACCGACCTGACGGATCAGGCGGATCGGGATCAGCTGAGCCGGGATGAACTGAGAGGGCGTCAACTTCCTTCTTCCGTCGCCATTGTGGGGATGGCGGTGCTGCTGCCCGGCGCCGCCGACCTCGACGCGTACTGGCGGAACCTCCTGGCGGGCACGGACGCCATCACCGACGTACCCGACGGGCGCTGGGACGCCGACTACTACCGCCCCGATTCCGCGACCGGGCCGGCCGTCGCCGACCAGGTGTACTGCCGGCGCGGCGGCTTCGTCGACGAGCTGGCCGACGTGGAGGTCACCCGGTTCGGGATCATGCCGAACTCGGTGCCCGGCACCGAACCCGACCAGCTCATCGCCCTGAACGTGGCCGCCGCCGCCCTCGCCGACGCGGGCGGCGAGGACCGGCTGCCCGACCGGCACCGCATCGGCGTCGTCCTCGGCCGGGGCGGCTACCTCACCCCCGGTCTGGTCCGCCTCGACCAACGGGTCCGCACCGCCGGTCAACTCGTGCGCACGCTCGGCGAGTTACTGCCCGACCTGGACGCCGGCCAACTCGACCGGGTCCGGGCGGCGTTCACCGAACGGCTCGGGCCCGACAGCCCAGAGTCGGCCATCGGCCTGGTGCCCAACCTCGCGGCCTCGCGCGTCGCCAACCGCCTCGATCTGCGGGGCCCCGCCTACACCGTGGACGCCGCCTGCGCGTCGTCGCTGGTCGCCGTCGACCAGGCGGTGCGCGAACTCGCCTCCGGGCGCTGCGACTTGATGCTCGCCGGGGGAGTGCACCACTGCCACGACATCACGCTCTGGAGCGTCTTCTCCCAACTCCGCGCGCTCTCCCCGAGCCAGCGGATCCGCCCCTTCCACCGCGGCGCCGACGGCATCCTGATCGGCGAGGGCACCGGTGTGGTGGTGCTCAAGCGACTGGCGGACGCCGAACGCGACGGCGACCGGATCTACGCGGTCATCAGGGGCACCGGCGTGGCGAGCGACGGCCGCGCCGCCGGTCTCGTCAACCCCGACCCCGGCGGCCAGGCCCACGCCGTACGCCAGGCCTGGCAAGCGGCGGGCCTCGATCCCGCCCGGCCCGGATCCATCGGCCTCCTGGAGGCCCACGGCACCGCGACCCCGGCCGGTGACGCGGCCGAACTCGCCACCCTGGCCGAGGTGTTCGGCCCCGGCACGGACGATGATCCCGCGGTGATCGGTTCGGTGAAGTCGATGATCGGCCACACCATGCCCGCCGCCGGAGTGGCCGGCCTGGTGAAGGCGGCCCTCGCCGTCCACCACGGAATGCTCCTTCCGACGCTCCACTGCGACGATCCGCACCCCGCGCTCGCGGCCACCCGCTTCCGTCCGCTGGAGACGGCGACGCCCTGGGAGACCGGTCCCGGGCAGCCGGTGCGCCGGGCAGCCGTCAACGCGTTCGGCTTCGGCGGGATCAACGCGCATGTCGTACTGGAGCAGGCGCCTGGCGTACGGGCCGTCCGGCACGCGGCGATCGTTTCCCCGCCCTCGCCCTCGCCCTCGCCGCCGTCCCTGCTGCTGCCCCAGTCCGAGTCCGAGTCCGAGCCCAAGCCCGTACCCCCGTCGTCCCTTTCTCGGACCGGCGCCGCGACTGTGACCGCCTCCGTCGCCGAGCCGGAGCAGGTACTCCTGCTCGCAGCCGACAGCCCCGAGCGCCTCGCCGCCCTGCTGGAGGCCGACGACTCGGCCCTGCTCGCGGCCGGTCTCGACAGCGGCCGGACGCATCCGGACGCGGGCCGGGCCCGGCTCGGCATCGTGGCCCCCACCGCCAAGCGGCTCGCCCTGGCCCGTCGGGCCGTCGCCAAGGGACGCGCCTGGCACGGCCGCAGTGACGTCTGGTTCACGCCGAGTCCGCTGCTCGGCGGCGCTGAGGACGTGAACGAGCGCGGCAGGCTGGCCTTCGTCTTCTCGGGGCTCGAAGGCGACTTCGAACCCCATGTCGACGACGTCGCCGCCCACTTCGGCCTTCCCCGCGTCCCGGGGCCCACCCGGAACATCGAGGGGGCGGCCCGGGTCTCGGACGTGGGCCGCCACGGATTCGGTGTCGTCGGCGTCGGCCGGCTGCTCGACGGAGCGCTGCGCCGCATGGGCGTCGTCCCGGACGCGGTGGCCGGGCACAGCGTCGGCGAGTGGACGGCGATGGTGGCCGCAGGGATCTACGCCGGGGACGAGGTGAGCGACTTCATGGCGTCGTTCGACCCCGACGCGCTGACCGTCCCCGGCCTGTCCTTCGCCGCTCTCGGCGCCCCCGCCGGACGCGTCCTGGAGGCCCTCGA
This sequence comes from Streptomyces sp. NPDC058697, assembly GCF_042715345.1. Taxonomy (NCBI): domain Bacteria; kingdom Bacillati; phylum Actinomycetota; class Actinomycetes; order Kitasatosporales; family Streptomycetaceae; genus Streptomyces; species Streptomyces sp. NPDC058697. The sequence goes on along the minus strand of NZ_JBHXSU010000001.1, from coordinate 405,291 downwards.
CGACGGGTGGACGGACGCCGGAATAGTCCTCTCCCACGACAACTCGCCGAAACAGTCGATGGTGTGCGGACCGCAGAACGCCGTGGAGGAGTTCGTACGCTCCTTCCGCGCCCGGGGCGTACTCAGCCAGGTGCTGCCCTTCCGGTCCGGTTTCCACACACCGATGCTGAAGCCCTACCTCGCACCCATCGAGGAGGCGGCGAACCGGTTCCGGCTGCATCCGCCGACCGTGCCCCTGTGGTCGGGAACGACCGCGGCACCCTTCCCCGCCGAAGAGGCCGCCGTACGCGACCTGTTCGTCAGACACCTGCTGGAACCGGTCCGCTTCCAGCAGTTGATCGAGGCCATGTACACGGCGGGCCATCGCACCTTCGTCCAGGTCGGCACGGGGCAGCTCGGCTCACTCGTCGGCGACACGCTGAGCGGGCGCGATCACTTGGTCGTGGCGGCCAACTCGCCCCACCGCACCGGCCTCGCCCAGCTCCGCCGGGTGGCGACGGCGCTGTGGACCGTGGGAGCGGCTGTCGCTCCGGCGCTGCCGCCGTCTGCGGCGGTCGCACCCGCGCTGCCGCCGTCCGCTGTCCGTTCCGCCAGTCCCACCGATTCCGCCAGTCCCTCCGCTTCCGCTACTGCCTCCGCTCCTTCCGTCGGTCCGTCCACTCGCTCGGCGGAGGCCGTCGAACCCGTGCGCCCCGCGCGGACGGCCCGGCCGAAGGTCCGCCTCGACCTCGGCGGGGCGCTCGTCTCGCTCGACGGCCCGGCCCTCACACAGTTGCGCACCGAGCTGTCGGCATCCCGGGCCGTGGCTTCGCCCACTCACCGAGTTCCGGCAGGGACAGGCACACCGGCCCCGAGCGACGCCGTCCCCACGGCGGTCGCCGCCGGCCCGTCGCCCCTGGAAGCCCTCGCCACGCGCATGCCGGTCGCCGCCGAACTGAGCGCGCTGTTGCGGGACACGGCCGACACGGCCGCCGCACTGATCACGGCAGGCAGCCGCCGCTCCGGCTCGGCCACGACCTCTCCTCCTGCTCGCGCGGTGCCGCCTTCTCCGGTCCGCGCCCCCGCCCGGGCAGCCGCTCCCGCCCAAGCCCCCGCGTCCCCCTTCACGCCCCCTGCTCCCAAGCCACCCGCCCAGGAATGGCACACCACCGTCCGCGTATCCCCAGAAACGATGCCGTACCTCCTCGACCACTGCTTCTTCCCGCAGCGGCCCGGCTGGCCCGATGTTGCCGACCGCTGGCCGGTCGTCCCTGCGACCACGATCGTTCACCACATCATGGAGGCGGCTCAGGACGCGGCTCAGGAAGCGGCCCAGGACGCTGCCCCCGGCATGCTGGCCGTCGCGGTGCACGGGGCCCGGTTCGACCAGTGGCTCACCGCCACCCCGGCAGTCGAGGTACCGGTCACCGCCGTCCCCGACGGCCCCGGCCGCCTCGCGGTCTCCTTCGGCCCCCGGGCTCGTGCGGTGGTAGAACTCGCAGCCGACTATCCGGTGACACCCCCGTCCCCGTGGCATACGGACCCCGCCTCCGAACGAGCCCCCGACCACACCGCGGCCCAGCTCTACGACGAGCGCTGGATGTTCCACGGACCAGCCTTCCAAGGGGTCACCGAACTCACCGCGATCGGCGATAGGCACGTACGAGGCGTGCTCACCACGCCGCCCGCCCCCGGCGCCCTGCTCGACAACGTGGGCCAGATACTCGGCTACTGGATCATGGCGACCCGCACGGAACGGACCGTCGTGTTCCCTGTCCAGATGCGGCACATGCGGTTCTACGGACCGCACCCGCGCCCCGGGACCGATGTGGACTGCCTGGTGAGGATCACCTCCCTCACCGACACCGTGCTCGAAGCCGACGTCCAACTGGTCGTCGCGGGGGAGGTGTGGGCGGAGCTCACGGGCTGGCAGGACCGTCGTTTCGACAACGACCCGCAGACCAGGCCTGTAGAGCGGTTCCCCGAGCGCAACACCCTCTCGCAGGCGCGGCCCGGCGGCTGGTCCCTGCTCCACGAGCGCTGGCCCGACCTCGCCTCGCGCGACCTGATCATGCGCAACTCCCTGAGCGGCGCGGAGCGTTCGGAGTACGAGCGGCACGCTCCCCGGGGGCGTAGACAGTGGCTGCTCGGGCGGATCGCCGCCAAGGACGCCGTACGGCAGTGGCTGTGGGACCACGGCGAAGGGCCGGTCTTCCCGGCCGAGATCCGGGTGCGCAACGACGAGTCGGGGCGGCCGTACGTGACCGGCCTGCACGGCCGGACCCTGCCGCAGCTGGACGTCTCGCTGGCCCATCGCGCGGAGGCCGGGGTCGCGATCGTACGGCCGCACAGGCCCGAGCCGGGGCCGGGCATCGACATCGAAGAGGTCGTCGAGAGGGATGCGCAGACCCTCGCAGTCGCCCTCGGCGAGGACGAGTTGAGGCTGCTGAGCGCCCGCTGTGCCGCCACCGGCGAATCGGAGGCGCTGTGGTTCACCCGGTTCTGGGCGGCCAAGGAAGCGGTCGCCAAGGCGGAGGGCACCGGCTTCCGCGGACGCCCCCGGGACTTCACCGTGCTCGAAGCGACGGCCGAAGACGCCTCCGGACACCGGCTGTTGGTCTCGGGGCGCCTCGAACGCGCGTACACCGTGCACTGCGAGCGGACCGGCAACCCGCCGGGACTGCCGGACAGGGACTACGTCGTGGCCTGGACGACCGGACCGACGGACCAAGAGGAGAGCGATCGATGAACCCGAGTCAGCCGACCGGTGCGACCGACGACGAACTCGTGCCTGCGGAACTCGTGCGTGTGGAACCCGAACCTGCGCAACTCGTGGGCGCGGACGAGGAGTCGGTCCTCGCCGATCTCACCGGCATGCTCGCGACCCTCCTTGACGAGTACGGCCTTGACGACGTCGAGGTCCGCATGGAGACCACGTTCAACCGCGATCTGGAACTGGAGAGCATCGACCTCGTGACCCTGGCGGGCCTCCTGGAGGAGCGGTACGGGGAACGGGTCAACTTCGCCGAGTTCCTGGCCGGTATGGAGTTCGACGAGATCATCGAACTCACCGTCGGCAGGCTCGTCGAGCATGTCGTGCGGAGCCTCGAAGCGGCTGAGGCGGTCTGAGCCATGGCGATGGTCGACACCGGCGACGTCCGGCTGCACGTCCAGCGGATGACCCCCAAGGCAGGGCGCCCGGTCACCGCGACCGCGGTTCTCGTCCACGGTCTGCTCACCGACAGCCTGGCCAGCTACTACTTCACCCTGGCACCGGTGTTCGCGGTGTCCGGCATCGACGTGATCATGTACGACCTGCGCGGCCACGGCCGCAGCGAGCGCCCGGAGAGCGGCTACCGCCTCGACGACCACATCGACGACCTGGAGGCGCTGCTCGACCGGCTGGAGGTGACTGGACCGGTCCAACTGGTCGGCAACTCCTTCGGCGGGTCCGTCGCCTTCGGCTACGCAGCCCGCCACCCGGAGCGTGCGGCCGGTGTCTCCCTGATCGAATCGGAGCCGGCGACCGCGGGCTGGGCGGCGACCATGGACGGAGTGCTCCAGCAGGTGCTCACCGAGCTGGCGCACAACGAGGCCGCCGCGCTGGCCTGGATCGCCGCCAACCGCAGCCAGAACACCGCCCGCCTGGCGAAGGGCGCGGCCCGCCTGGCCCGCGAGACCACCCTCGCCCGGGACATCCCGGTCAGCCAGGTCCTGACCGAGGACCAGATCCGGTCCGTACGCTGCCCGGTACTCGCCCTCTACGGTGGCGAGTCGGCCCTCGTCGAGCGGGCACCGTGGCTGGAGTCGCTGTTGCCCGACTGCCGGACCGTCGTGGTGCCGGGGCACGAGCACTCCGTGCTCGTCGAGGCGCCGGGGGCGGTCGGCGGCCACATCCTTTCCATGATCGGTGAGGAGACGCACGAGCAGGGCGTGGCGGAGCCGGGCGTGGCCGAGCTCGTGAGGGTCGAGGGCCGGTGAGCGGCTTCCTGTTCGTCGTGCCGCCCCTGGTCGGTCACGTCAACCCGACGGTGGGCGTCGCGGCGGAACTCACCGCGCGGGGCCACCGGGTGGCCTGGGCGTCGGCCGATCCCGGGCTCGTCCGGCGGCTCGCGGGGGACGAGGCACTGGTGTTCCCGTGCGCGGGACCGGTCCTGACGGGGGAGGACGGAATGCGGCCGGCGGAGCTTCGGGGTCCGGAGGCGCTGAAGTTCCTGTGGGAACGGTTCCTGGTGCCGCTGGCCGAGGCGATGGCCCCCGGCGTACGGGCGGCCATCCAGGAGTTCCGTCCCGATGTCGTCATCGCCGATCAGCAGGCCTTCGCCGGAGGACTGGTCGCCGAGCAGCTGCGCGTGCCGTGGGCCACCTCGTCCACCACCTCCGCCGAATTCACCTTCGCCGACGCGCTGACGGGCATGCCCAAGGTCGCGGACTGGCTCGACACGCTGCTTCACGATCTGCGCGGCCGCATCGGTGATCCGTCGGGCACGGCCGATCCGCGGTTCTCTCCGCACCTGGTGCTCGCCTTCAGCACGCCGGAGTTGGTCGGCGCAGGCGCAGGCGCAGGCGCGGGGTCGGGGGCCGGGTCAGGGGCCGGTGACCGGATCCGCTGGGTCGGTCCCTCGATGGCTCCTCGGCCTGCCGCTGCCGACTTCCCCTGGGACTGGCTCGACCCCGCCCGTGCCACGGTGCTCGTGACCCTCGGCACCGCCAACACCGACGTCGGGGCCCGCTTCCTCGCCGAGTGCCGCGACGCCCTCCGCGGCCGTGCGGACCGGGTGCAGGCGGTGATCGTCGATCCCGCCAACGTGCTCGGCGCGCATGCGGACCTGGACGACATCGGCGACGAGGACGACAAGGACGTACTGATCCGTTCCTCCGTCCCCCAACTCCCGCTCCTCGAACGGGTCGACGCGGTGGTCTGCCACGCGGGGCACAACACCGTGTGCGAGGCGCTGTGGCACGGCGTCCCCCTGGTGGTGGCCCCCATCCGCGACGACCAGCCAGTCGTCGCCGGGCAGGTCGTCGACGCGGGAGCGGGCATCCGGGTCAGGTTCGGTCGGGTCACCGCGCCGAAGCTGGGCGCGGCGATCGACGCCGTACTCCACGAACCCGGCTACCGCGCCGCCGCCGAGCGGATCCGTACCGCGTTCCGTGCCGCGGGTGGCGCCCGTGCGGCAGCAACTCACCTTGAAGAACTGGCCATCGGCGCGCCCTCCAAGGAGGCCCCATGAGCGACGCAGAGCACGAACCACAACAGGCCGACGCCGAGCCGGAACCCAGCCGCACCGAACAGGTCGCCGTGTTGCGCCCTGCCTACCAGGCAGACCTGGCGCGCGGCCTGGACCGGTTCTTCGAACCCCGGCGCTCCGACTGCCCCTGGTGCGGTTCGGTACGGCTGAAGACGCGTCTGCGCACCACCGACGTGATCCAGCACAAGCCGGGCCACTTCGTCCTCGACCGCTGTCAGGACTGCCGGCACACGTTCCAGAACCCCCGACTCAGCGCCGAGGGGCTGGAGTTCTACTACCGCGACTTCTACGACGGCCTCGGGGAGAAGCAGGTCGGCAAGACCTTCGGGGACCGGACCACGATGTACCGGCAGCGCGCGGAGTCCCTGCTGCCGTTCGCCGAGACGCCCAAGAACTGGCTGGACGTCGGCACCGGCCACGGCCACTTCTGCGAGTCGGCGCGGACCGTCTTCCCCGGCACGACCTTCGACGGGCTCGACTTCACCGACGGCGCCGAACTCGCCGAGCGCGAGGGGCGGGTGGAGCGGGGCTACCGCGGCAGCTTTCCCGAGCTGGCACCTGAACTCGCCGGCCACTACGACGTGGTGAGCATGTTCCACTACCTGGAACACAGCACGGAGCCCGGCCGCGAACTGGAGGCCGCGCACCGGGCGATACGGCCCGGCGGCCATCTGCTCATCGAGGTCCCCGACCCCGACAGCCGCTATGCCCGCCTCCTCGGCCGCTGGTGGCTGCCCTGGCTCCAGCCGCAGCACCTGCACCTGGTCCCGGTCGAGAACCTGCGGCGCAGACTGACCGACCTCGGCTTCACGGTGGTGGCGGAACAGCACGCCGAACCGCACGATCCGGTCGACCTCCTCGCCGGCACCTGGCTGGCCCTCGACACGGCCGCTCCACGCGAGGACCTGCCGTGGCTGCCGCACCCACCGAACCGCCGGCAGCGGACACTGCGCACGACGATGCTGATCGCCGGTGTTCCCGTCCTGATCCTGGCCACCCTGCTGGACCGGTTCGTGATCAGACCTCTGTCGCACCGGCTGGGTCTGTCCAACGCCTACCGGCTCCTGGCGCGCCGCGACTGACACGGCAATTGAGCCGGCGGTGCCGACATGCTCACGGCACGGCCGTCCTCAACGCCCCTCCAGGATCCCCCGTACGAACGCCGCTTGCCCCACGTGCTGCAGATCGTCGGCCAGGACGCTCACCAGGCGGGCGCCCAGTGTGACGGGCGGGGACCAGTTCTCGTCGACGATCCGGTCCAGGTCGTCGGCGCGCAGGTCGCGCAGGGCGGCCACCGTCTGCTCGTGGACGGCGTCGTAGTAGCCGAGCAGCAGGTCGCCCGCATCGACCTGGACCTTGGCGACCTGCCGCGGGGTGTGACCGTAACCCGTGTCCCGGCCGGGCAGGCCCAGTGCGAAGCGGTCCGGCCAGTCCTGCGACAGCCAGACCTGTTTCAGGCCGAAGGCGTCGGCGATGTGGTCGTCCTGGACACGGGTGAGATGCCAGACCAGCCAGGTGATCGAGTTGGTCCGGTCGTCGAGGCGGGCGTTGAGATTGCCGGGGGAGAGGCCGTCGACTGCGGCGTGGACCTCTTCCCGGATGCGACCGTACGCGTCGACGAGAACGTCCTTGGCGTGCATGGGCTCCTCCACGCTCTCCGCGGGTTCCTGTCCCTGCCCAGTGTCCCCCGCGGACCCGCCGCGCGCGTCGCGCCGGGGGGAGAGCCGGTCAGTGCCAGCCGGAGTACGGCTCCTCGACGAGCTTGAACACCGGTTCGCGGCGGACCGGGTCCAACGCGGTGGTGAGCTGGACGCGGTCGCCGGTACGGATCGCTATGAGCGGTCCCGTGACCCGGCCCCGGACGGTGAAACCCTCCGCCATCTCGACGAGCGACACATTGCGCGCGCCCGGAGTGTTGCGCTGGACGACGGTGGCGTGGCGGATGACGCCCAGGCCCGCGCTGCGCTCCGTCCGCAGGTCGCTGCCCTGGCAGACCGGGCAGAGCAGCCGGTGGAACATGGCGGTCCCGCACCAGCGGCAACGCTGGTAGAGGAGCCCTTCCTCGGCGGCCGGGCCGGCGGTCGTCGCCTCCGGGTCGAGTACGCCCGTCGTGGTCCCGCTTCCTCGGTGGAACACGATGTCATCTCCCTGCGCTGGGCCGGAATCTGAAGAAGTGCGCGGAGCACCGTGCACGACCCCAGAATATGGCACGCAGTGTCACGCGTAAAGGCACTCAGTACCCTCAATCATTCGGGATTTCGACCGAGAGCCGTCTCGACCTCCTGGACGACCCGCCACATCGGCGCACCGCGCCTGGAGATGACGACGACCACGTCGTCCTCCGTGGGCTCCTTCGCCGGCTCGCCGGCCGGCTGCTGTGCCGGTCCGACGGACCCGGGGCCCGCACCGAAGATCTGCTGGACATGGGCGAGCGCGTGGTCCACCTCCGCGGACGCGTCGCTCTGGCCGTCCGAACGCAGCCAGGACCGCAGCCCGTTGTTGTGCGCGGCCACCACGGCCGCGGCGATCACGTCGGCCCGCAGCGTCCCGTCACGACGACCGGTGAAGCGCCCGCGCAGATACTCGGCGAGCGCGCGCTCGTACCGCCAGACCACCGACAGTTCGTACGTCCGCAGTCCTGGGACCTTCTTGGTCAGGCGGTAGCGCTGGACGGAGAACGTGGGGTTCTCGGCGTACATGCGCAGCACGACACGAGCGGCGTCGCAGACCCTGGCCACCGGGTCGTCCGCGTCCCCGCCACCGCTGTTGCCGCTGCCGTTGTCCTTGCCGAGGAAGTCGTTCATCTCGGCCAGGCAGCGCTCGTGGTCCGGGAAGACCACGTCCTCCTTGGAGGGGAAGTAGCGGAAGAAGGACCGCCGTCCGACCCCCGCGAGAGCCACGATCTCGTCGACGGTGGTCTGCTCGTACCCCCGCTCCAGGAACAGCTGGAACGCCGCCGCGACGAGGGAGTCCCGCATCGGCGGCTTCGGAGGTGTCGCGTCGGCCGCCTGGTCAGGGCGGGGTGCCTCGCTCATGGTGGGGAACCTAGCACCGGACGAGGCACGGATGGCACTCGGTGTGCTCCGATCAGGGAACTGAGTGCCATGCCCGGTGTGGGTCGGGTGCCGGCCGGTCCGAGGCGCCGAGTAGGGTCCGGGCCTGTGCCCGGCCGTGAGGCCGGAGCGAACGCTGGTGCGGGTGTGACGGGGGTCGGAAACGGTGCGGCGCTGGATCAAGGTGTCGGTGGCGGCTGCGGTGGTGCTGGGCATCGGCGGCTACGTGGCCGAGCCGTACGCACAGGACTGGATGCTGGCCGGCAGCGCGTGCGGCGGGGCACTGCCCCGGGACGTCGTGGACCGGCTCACCCCGGACGACGCACACCTGGAGAGCGAGGAGTCCCGGCAGACCGGCGCCCTGGGCTCGTACGCGTGCGACCTCACCATGGAGGGCGACGAGGTGAACGACTCACGCCTCATCGGCATGGAGGCGTACACCCGGCGCGACGACCAGGACCGGGAGTTCTTCCGGGCCTTCCCCGAGGAGGGGTTCTCCTCGCAGTCCGCGGTGCCCGAGGGGCTGCCCGGATTCATCGACCGCCTCGGCGCGATCCAGCTCCTGATGCCCTGCCCCGACCTCCCGAAGGACGCCGCGGGGCGGCAGAGCAAGCTCCTGGTACGCACCTGGATGGGCCGCGACACGCTGTACGGGGTGCCGGGAGCCGCGTACCAGGCGGTCGTCGCGCTCGCCAACTCGGCCTCGGACCGGCTGGGTTGCGGCGCCGAGCCGCTCAGGGCGCCGAAGGGGAACCCGGTGCCGCCCGCCCTCGGGGACGAGCCCGAGGCCGTGCCGCTGGCGCGGGCCAAGGGCACCGCCTGCGAGTGGGTGACCGGAGCGGGCCTGCCGGAGAGCGGCGACTGGCGCGTGGAGGCCGGCATGAACGACTCCGCGCCGACGGGACAGTGCGACCTGAGCAGCGAGTCGGGCGACGACGGAAACGGCATGGGGATGTACTTCGCCGCCTGGTACGGCGACTGGAGCAACCGCCTTGTCTTCGAGGACAGCAACGGCGAGTTCCTGTCGACAACGGCCACCGCCCGCTGCGACGGCGAGGCCGCCAACTTCGCCCTCAGCGCCTCCGACGACATACCCGGCGTCAACAAGGCGGCCAAGCAACGCATGTTCAAGCGGTTCGCGCAGAACCAGGTGGACCGGCGCGGCTGTTCCGAGCTCCGGTTCCGCTTCTGACCGCGCGGGTGCCTCGTCCGGTTGGCAGACGGTCACCCCTGGTCGATGGTCATCCCTAATAGATGGTCATCCACAGCGCCCGTACGTACCAGTCGTCCACCAACTGCCGCATCGCGGCGGTGCGTTCTGCGGACACGTTCCGTTCCTCGGCCCACCCTTCGAGGACCGTGAACAGCTGATGGCGGCCGTCCATCAGGTCGCCGCGCACCGGATCTGAGGCCTTCCGGTCCGCGATGTCTCCCATCGGCGGGCGGTCGTCGAGCTGCCGGGACGCGGGGCGGAAGGTGCCACGCGTGTGCTCGCGCACCGCCTTGTCGAAGGCGGCGAGGTCGGGGATCGTCCCGTTCCTGACGTACGCGGCGCGGTACTTCATGAGGTTGCCGATCCGGCCGGACATGTCCTGGAGGTCGTTGTCCGGCCAGTCCTGCGGGGTCGACTCGAAGCGCTTGTCGGTCGAGGGACGGAAGTCGGGGTCGCCTCCCGAGTCGGTCAGCCGCTCCAGGTAGTGGGCGAAGTGGGCGCGCTCGGCGTCGTAGAGGATCGCGAACGCCTCGGGATCCTTGGCGAGTTCGGCGACGAGGTACTCGATGTTCGCGTCGGCCTCCGCGTAGCTGTCGCTGTGCTCGAAGACGACGTGCGCCTCGCCCGCGGCCAGGAAGCGTCCGTACGGGGAGTAGCCGTTCGGGTCGAGCCGGGCCTCCTCGTCGGGCACCGCGGGGCGGTTCGCGTCGTCGTCACCGAGCGAGCTGTCGCGTCCAGCGTCCACCACGTACTCGGCCAGCATCCGCGCCACGCCGGGCGCGAGACCGTCGGGTATCTCCGCGTTGTGGAGGACCGCCGCCACCGCGTACGCGCCGCGGGCCTGCTCCAGGGTGTGCGGTGCGCCCGAACTCTTCGCCCGGGTCGCCGTGTTCACGATCTCGCCGAGTACGCGAGCGCCGTCGTCGCACACCTTCTCGTGCGCCAGCAGCTTCCTGACCGAGCCGAGCCGTTCGAGGTCCTCGCCGGGATCCAGTGCCCTCGTGGCGGCCGTCGCGTCGTCGGCGAGAGCCCGCTTCGAGTCGGGCAGCCGCCAACAGGGTTTGTCGTGCCCGGAGTCGGCGAGCGCGAGCGGAAGGGAGACCCCGGCCGCGAGGACGACCACGGCCCCGCCCACGACGGCCCAGCGACGCTTGCGCGGTTGCCCGCGCAACGAGAGGCGCCTCCTCAACGATCCGAACCGGCCCCGAGGTCCGACGGACGTCTCCTCGTCGAGACCTTTGACGGATGTCTCCTTGCCGAGACCGTCGACGCCACCGTCACTCCCGCTTCCCCCATCACGCATCCCGGCAGACTAGCGAGCCGTCCGCAGTCGCGAACGCGCCGGGGCCGCGGGGGACCGGCTCAGTGGCCGTGGCGCGTGTTGTGGCTCTCCACCAGGGCCTGGGAGACGACGCGTACACCCCGGGCGATGTGGTTCAGCTGCGTGAGCTCGGCCGCGTACAGCTTGATCGTGTTCTCGATGACGGACTCCGGCATGCCCAGGGCGGGCAGCTCGGCCCGGGCGCTGTGCAGCGCGGTCCGCACGACCCGGATCTCCTGCTGGAGCTGGATCTGCGCATGACGGGCGAGCAGCACGGGCTGACGGATCAGCAGCGGATAGCTGGCGTAGCGGGAGGGCACCAGGTCGCGCAGCCATTTGGCAGCCGATCGTTCCCAGTCCCGGTTGCCGGGCGTCTTGACCTGACACGGCCAATCCGTGCTGATGGGGGAGTACGTCAGGGACATGGACATCGCTTCCGAGGTGGCCGGCGGGTGGTGAGGGTCGTTCTTGGCGGCCCCGGTCTAGGGGATGGACCGGGGCCGCCACGGGCGTGCGCGAGCGGTGCCCGTTCAATGCACCCGGGGCCGATACGAGAAGGGAGCGTCGTTCCCGGGCCGACCAGGACCCCACCGGATCCCGATCAGCGAGAAGTATTCATATATACCGTCCGGTACGCAAGGGTATGAAAAAATTCATGTGGAGGTACGGCTGAATCGCCCCTTGCGGACTTCGATCACCACATGCCTGGGAGGTCAGTCCTTGACGAAGAAGGCGTGCTCGTCGGCGACCTGTTCGTAGTCCTCCAGGCGGGCCTGCGTACGCTCGGGATCGGCGTCGGTCATGGCCTGGAGCAGGGCCGCGGACAGCACGACGGGCGCCGCGTACGAGTCGAAGACGAGGCGTGAGCCGGTGCCGGTGGCGAAGACGACGTCGGCCTCGTCGGCCAGCGGTCCAAGGCCCAGGTCGGTGACCAGGGCCACACTCAGCCCGGCCCGCCGGGCGACCCGCATGGCCGTCAGCGTCTCGTGCGCGTGCCGGGGCATGGTGAAGGCCAGCACCCAGGTGCCGCCCGCCTCGCGCGACTGCAGCAGGGCGTCGTACGCGACACTGCCGCCCCGGGTGACCAACCGGACGTCCGGGTGGATACGGCGGGCCGCGTATGCGAAGTATTCGGCCAGTGAACCGGAGATCCGCAGCCCGAGGATGGTGAGCGGGGTCGATCGCGAGAGCGCGCGGCCGGTCTCGATGACCTGCTCCGGGTCCGCGAAGTCGCGGCGCAGGTTCTCCAGGTTGTCGATCTCGGCGTCGACGGCCGCCTGCAGTTCGTTCGGCCGGGCCGCCTCTGCCTCCTCGGCCGCCTCGGGTGTGCTGGCCAGCTTGCTGAGCGCGATCGACTGGAGGCGCTCGCGCAGCGCGGGATAGCCGCTGAAGCCCACCGCCGTGGCGAAGCGGGTCACCGAGGGCTGGCTCACGCCCACCCGCTCCGCGAGGTCGGTGATCGACAGGAACGCGGCTTCGGTGATGTGCTCGATCAGGTACTGGGCGATGCGGCGCTGTCCGGGAGAGAGCCGGGGGCCGTCGAACAGTGCCCGCAGCCGTGTGGTGGGAGCGGCCTCCGCCTCCGGGACCGGTTTCCCCGAGCTGATCGCAGACGCCTGCGCGCGGGCCTGCTGCGGCGATGGCACCGATGCGCCTCCTTCGTGTCCCACTCAGGTTCAACATAGCTCACAGGAAGGAGGGTCCGACGGACAGTTGCGCGTGGTCAGAGAGCCATCGTCCGGACGGTTTTCCGGGGTGTGCTGCGATGCCACGACGAGGAGCGGGAGCGGGACTCGGTCCATGGCTGCGCAGCAGCCTTCCAGGGGCGCGGGGAACTGCGCGCTCAGCCACGACGTACCCGCACCCGACCACCCACCGTCCCGGAGGCACCCCGGCCCCTGGCATGATCGAGCCCATGGCTGAACGCGTAATCGCCGCATGCGACGGTGCATCGAAGGGCAACCCGGGCCCCGCAGGCTGGGCCTGGGTCATCGGCGACGGGACGGGTACGACGCCCACCGACTGGGAGGCGGGCCCGCTCGGCACGGCGACCAACAACGTCGCCGAACTGACCGCGCTGGAGCGGCTGTTGACCTTCGTGGCCCCGGATGTGCCGCTGGAGATCCGGATGGACTCGCAGTACGCCATGAAGGCCGTCACGACCTGGCTCCCGGGCTGGAAGCGCAAGGGCTGGAAGACGGCGGCGGGCAAGCCGGTGGCCAACCAGGAACTCGTCGTACGGATCGACGAACTGCTCGACGGCCGCTCGGTCGAGTTCCGGTACGTGCCCGCCCACCAGGTCGACGGCGACCCGCTGAACGACTTCGCGGACCGGGCGGCGAGTCAGGCGGCCTTCGTCCAGGAACCGGCGGGCAGCGAGCACGGCTCTCCGGAACCGCCGAAGTCGCCCGCGGCCAAGAAGACGGCCAAGAGCGCGGCGCCGGCGCGCAAGCGGGCGGCGTCCTCCTCCGCCTCGCCCTCCTCGTCGTCGTCCTCGCGCACGCTCAAGGCCAAGTTCCCCGGCCGCTGCCGCTGCGGTCGCTCGTACACCGCGGGCGAGACCATCGCGAAGAACACGGACGGCTGGGGCCACCCGGAGTGCCGCACCGAGGCCTAGGATCTGGCCTCTGACCTGCTGTTTTCCCGCCCGGATGCGAAATGCTCCACCTGCGGTGACCCTGGAGGCGTGGGGGGTGAACTGATCAGGAGGATGAGTCATGTCCGTTATGGACAAGATCAAGGGCATGCTGAAGGGCCACCCGGACCAGGCCAACAAGGGTGTCGACAAGACCGGAGACTTCGTCGACGACAAGACCCAGGGCAAGTACAGCGGTCAGGTCGACAGCGGCCAGGAGAGGCTCAAGGACCAGTTCGGTTCGAACCCGGACCAGGACCGGCCGCCGCAGTCCTGACACCGTCACACCGCGAACGAGCACCGGCGGCCAGGGCCTGCCTCGCCGCCGCCACGGGCCGGTCCCCTCGTTGGGGACCGGCCCGGTGGTGTTCGTGGCGCCAAGTGGTCAGTGTCCGCGGGTACTTGAGGGCGCACAGGTGGCCGTCGGGCCGGCCAGCATGCCTCCGGTGTAGAGGCTCTGACCCCGGGGCATCCAGTAACCCAGCTTGGACACGACAGTCGTGCAGGTGTCCGCGAGCCGGGCCCGGACGACGACCGTGGAGGGCCTGCCGGGCTGGAGGTCGGTGAGGGCGCAGTCCAGGGCGTACATGCTGCGGGCGCTCGACGGATAGCGGCCGACGAGCGGATTGACGCAGCGCGGGTCCGCCGTTGTCAGCTCCACCCCCGAGGCCTCCTCGCCGATGAGCCCGAAACGGGCGCTTCCGTCGCCCTCGTCGCTGTCGCGCGAGACGGTGTACGTCACCGTCGTGGTCGCGTTCGGCCGCAGCACCTGCCGGTCTGCCTCGATGCGATGGGTGGCGACGGGCTTCGGGTCGGTGAGGGTCAGGGTGGCGCGGACCGTGCCCCGCAGATCGACGCCCGCGGGCGACGAACGGACGTGCACGGTGCCGCTGACCTCGTACGTGCCAGGACCGGGGTGCTCCCTGCCGCCCGGGAGCGGGCCGGTGGCCACGGTCCTGCCGTCGCGTCGCAGGGTCCAGGTGCCGGACGTCCGGCAGGTGTACCGGACGGAGGACCCGGTCCGCCCGCAGGTGGCCGGAGCCGACAGGGACGTACCGGCGCCTCCGCCGCTCGCGCACAGGCTGACGGAGGCCCGCTGCCCGCCTCCGCCCTTCAGGGTGCCCGCGGGGGCGCAGAGCATGGCCGGCGGGGGCGGCTCGGGTGCCAGGGTCCGGTGTGCGGCTCCCGCCGGCCGGCCCACGGCGGTCAAGGCCGCTGCGGCCAGTACCGCCACCGCGGTCAGCAACAGGGGCGTCCTGCGAGGCGTGGGGTGGGACGGCATCGGCTCCTCCTCCGGCTCCGGGGCGCCAACGGCCGGACATGCACCGGTCGCGTGCGCTCAGATGTGGTCGCATGCGGTCGAATCTGGTCGCACGCGTCGAGGAGAGGATGCGGGAAGCGCCGACGGCCGGGCCGTTCCCACGCCGGGCCGGACGGGTCAGGGCCGGTACGCGTCGCCCGGATGGGCCAGGTCGTAGGGGCGCAGGTAAGGAGTCGGGCGGTACGCGGTGTAGCGGGCCGGAGTCGTCGGATCGGCCTGCGCCGCCCGTGAGTTGAGGGTGTCGGCCCCCGTGTCGCCCCATCGGCCCGTGTCGACCCGGTGTTCCAGCGTGTCCAGGGCGGCGACCTGTTCGGCGGGGCTGAACGTGCAGTGACCGGCGTTGTCGACGTACGCCTGGCGCAGCAGCGGGCGCGAACCGCCGGCCGTGGCGGCGCGCAGATAGGCGCTCTCGGTCTGTACGGGGACGAGGGCGTCGCCGGTCGTGTGGATGGTCAGCTGAGGCTTCGTCAGCCGGCCGGTGAAGGTGCTGGTCCGGCTCATCCAGTCGACCGCGTTCTTGTCGGCCTTGACGCGCGGGGCGGTGTTGAGCGCCTTGAGGTCGGCCTTCAGGGAGCGCCCGGCCGCCTTGTAGAGGCCCTTGACCTCCTTGTACGCCGAGGATGTGCGCAGCAGCTTCGCGTAGTCGACGCCCGTGTTCCAGGACGAGTTGCCGCCCGCCAGAACCTCCGTGTCCTGGCGCCAGCTGAACGCCGCGGTCGCGAGGAGGCCCCGGACGGCCGTGTACTGGTTGGCCTGCTGGGCGTTCCAGTCGTCGCGAGCGGGACGGGGCTGGGAGGGGTCGTTCCAGCCGGGGATGTTGTGCAGGGCCGCCGCGAGTGCGATGCGGGCGCGGCCGTCCGCGGAGGTCTGGGCCTCGGTGACGACGCCGGCCAGGGTTGCGGCGGCGGTCGTGGCGGCCGCCTGGTCCTGGAAGCCGGCCAGCGGTATCGAGGCGTCGGGCGCCAGGAGGGTCTTGAGGGCGAAGACCGGATCGAGCGTGTTGTTCCAGTTGGCCACGCCGCCGTGGACCAGCCCGCAGACGGACAGCGATCCGTCGATCCGGTCGCCGTGCCGCTCGGCGATCCTCGTGGTGACGAACCCGCCGTACGACTGACCCCAGGCGAGGGTCCGCCGGGCCGCCCCGAACCGTTCGGTGAACGCGTCGAGCGTCGCCAGCTGGTCCGGCACCGCGTGCTCCACCGCCCAGCCGGTGGTGGCGTACGAGGAACCGACCAGCGCGTAGCCGTCCTTGAGGAGGAGCGCGCGGGTGGCGGGGTCGGTGACGTTCTGGGCCGGGTTGGGCGCGCCCTTCGGCCGGAAGCCGTGGCTGAACAGGAGGACGGTGCCGTTCCAGCCGGCGGGGACGTCCATGACGTACGTCGCGCCGGAGGCGAGCGTGCCCTCGATGTGGACGTCCTCTGCGGTGGCTGGATGGGCCGGGGCCGCGGTCACCATCAACAGGACGGCGACCGAGAGGAGGAGTCGGCGATTCACGAGGGGATCCCTTCGGCGGTGGGGGGCATGGCGGCGCAACTGGGCCTGCTTTTACGGCGGTTGGCGCGGCATGTGCACAGCGGGCTTCCTGTGACGGGGCAGCACAGTGAAGCTAGGCATGATTGCGGCGGTGGTCAAGAATCTGCGCAACATGACTTCGCGGTGATGTGCGCGAACCGCGGTGCCCGCCTGCGTGCACACGTGTACTCGCCGAGGTCCGCCGGGACCTCGGCGAGCACATGTGGGCCGCGCGGCCCGCGTACGGACCGCGCGGCCGTCCCTCCCTCGGGCGGGGGCTATCCCGTGGGGCAGGTGTTCCGGTATTCGCTGATCTGCGTGTTGGGCGCGGGTGCCGGGCAGAGGAACTGCTCGTACCGCACGTCCTCGTCGACGAACCGCTTCAGCCAGGCGATGCTGTACTTCGCGATCGTCACGTTGGAGCCGAGCGCCACGTTGTGGTCCGCGCCCCGGAGCTCCAGATACGCCTTCTCGGGTGCGGCGGTGAGGCTGTTGTAGAACACCTCCGCGTGCGAGGCGGGCGAGGCGATGGCGTCGTTCTCGGCACCGATGATCATCGTGGGCACCCGGTCGGTCCCCCAAGTCTTGTCGTTGCTCCACGGCATCAGCGGCACGGCTGCCTTGAGCGAGGGACGCGACTCGGACGCCTTGAGCGAGCCGCCCCCGCCCATCGAATGGCCCATCACCGCAAGGCGGTTGGGGTCGATACGGGTGCGTACGGAGCTGGACTGGACGAGGTAGTCCAACGCGTTGAGCATCTGGGTCGCGCGGTCGTCGGGCTGGTCGAAGCCCGAGTTGGTCTCCAGCGTCAGGACGACGAAGCCCTGCGACGCGAGGCGGGGGCCGTACCAGCTGATCAGTGCCTCCGGCGTCACGAAGCCGGGGCTGACGACGACGGCTCCGAACGTGCCCTGGCTGGTGTCGGTGGGGTAGTAGGCGGTGCCCGACTTGAAGGTCGGACCGTCGACGGTGGTCTGAGCCGTGGCGAAGGGACCGCGTTCGGCGGTGATGGACTGTTCGGTGGGGTCGGGGCCCCGTTGGAAGTCTCCGGGCCCGGCCTGAGCCTCCTGGGGAAGGAGGCTCAGGCTCACCGCCAGTGCGGCGGCGCCGGAGAGAAGGCCTAGGCGTTTCGCTGCGCGGGTGCTGGCATGTCTCATGCGGCCAGAGCATGCTGACCGAAAGTCAGTACCGCTTCTGGCTCAACTGCTGAATTCCGTACGGAAGTTTGTCAGGGCAGCAAGGAGCGGCGCACTGACCTGCTGCGCAGCGCGAGCTGAACGTCGAACCGGAACGCCGGGTCGTCGAGCCTGTCGCCGTACAGCGCGGCGAGTTGGCGCAGCCGGTTGCGGGCGGTCTGCGGATGGATGCCCAACGCGGCGGCGACCTCCGGAGCGGTCCGCCCACCGGAGGTGAGCAGCGCGTCGAGGGTGTCCGTGAGCCGCTCCGCCTTGCCCGGCGGCAGGGTGCGCAAGGGCTCAAGTACCTGGTCGGTCAGGAGAGTTCCGATCGGCGAGCCGTGCAGGAGGTGCAGCTCCGCGAGATGGTCCTCGGCCCTGAGCCGGCCCAGGCGCCGCCCCAGCCGGGCACAGTGCAGCGAGACCCAGGCCTCGTTGAGCAGCACGCTCGGTCCCATCGCCACCTCCGTGCCCTCCAGAACGGCCAGCAGGCTGTCGTCGGGCGCCACCAGATGCAGCTCGCCGCCGCGGCTCACCCGCAGTACGTCCTCGTGGACCGCGGTCAGGTCGGCGGAGGCGGGCAGTACCGCACACCGCACCCGTTCCGGCAGCGGCCAGGCGGCCCTGCGGGCGAGATCGGGCAGCGGTTCCGCGAGCGGATCCCGGTTGCGTTCCAGCAGCCGCGCGGCGAGCAGCCGCCGGGTGCGCAACACCTCGTCGGCGGCCCCGGCCCGCGCCTCCTCGAAGCCGGCCACCGACCCCTCGGCCATGGCGTGGATGTGCGTGAGCACGGCCTCGCTCAGCGGGACGGCGATCTCGCCGGAGAACGCGGCCTCCCGGGCCACGTCCATGTAGCGGCGGCACGCCACCCGGGCGCCGATCCGGTACGCGGCCTGCAGCCCGTCCATGCCGCGCCCGCTCAGGTACTCAAGTCGGCCCAGCCGCTTGAAACGCGGCACATAGTGCTGCTGCGGGGCATCCGGCTCCTCCACCAGCTCGGTGAACTGCGTCGCGGCCAGCCGGACCGCCTCGGCGAGGTCATGGGCGACGGCGGAGCCGATCGGCTGCCGGTAGCCGCGTACCTCTCTGCGAATGGCCTGCACCATCTCCGTGGTGAGTTCCGGGAGTCTGGCCCGGAGCAGCGGGGCGAGCGCCGGAGGCAGGTCGTGCCACGGGCGCCTGGATAAGAGCGGATCGACAGCTGACACGTCCAACTCCCTTGCTCGGCCCTCTAGTCGAACTCCCGTCTGCCCTTGCGACACCGGGCGCGCATGCGCGCCCGGCACGCCGAGAGCGCGCTCGTGCCGGCTCTCGACCTCGCTCGACCAGGGGGACCCCCATACCGCCGAAGGGCCCGCCCTCCGGGCGGACGACGGGAGTTGGCGACAGGGCCTAGCACGGAACAGTGAGTCGTCGTGGTCCGGAGTGTAAGCCGGGTGACACTTTCACCGCCGGTCCGCGCGCGGAATCTGGCGTACGTCACACCGGTCCCGGAGGCTGCCCAGCCCCACGGGAATCCACGGGAGGCCCCTTGACCCCCACGCACGAACGGGCCGCGCGCACCAACACGCACGAACGAGCCGCGCGCACGAAAGACCCGCACCCCCAGTACGCCGCGCCGCTCCCGGGCGAGATGCGGCGGATGCTGCTGCGGCACATGCCGGCCGCCGTCGACGAGATGGAGGAGGCCGTCCGCACCGGTCTGCCGCACTACACGCACATCGTCGACGGCACCTACGGCTACTCGGTGCGCCAGATCATCGACCGCACGGTCAACTGCTTCATCTCGATCCACGACACCGGGCTGCGCGGCCCGGCCGCCACCGCCGAGATCATCGCCCTCTACGAACGCATCGGCGCGCGGCACGGCCGCCTGGGCTGCCCCCTCGACGCCCTGCGGGACGCCCTCGACCTGGCGGGACGGGTGGCCTGCCGCCGCCTCATCAAGGACGCGTACCGCCTCCACTGGCCCGCGCCCCTGCTGGCGACGCTCACCGAGGACACGTTCACCCTGATCGGGACGGCCATCGCGGCCGCGACACGCGGCTACGCCGAGGAGAGCCACCGCGCCCCGCTCGACGTACAGCGGGACCGGCTGCGTGACGCCCTGGTCGCCGAGCCCGACGACCGGGCCCGGCCGCTCGCCGAGCTGGCCGCGGCGGCCGACTGGCGGCTGCCCGGCACGCTCGCCGTCCTCGCCCTGCCACCGGGCGACCATCCGCAGACACACGTCCTGCCGCCCGAGGTGCTCGCCGACCGCAGCCCCGCCGCGCCCTACCTCATCCTGCCCAACCCCCGTACGCCGGGCCCGCGTTGGCTGCCGAAGACCAAAGGGGCGGCCCTCGGGCCCGTGGTGCCCGCCGACCGGGGCGCGGTGTCGCTGCGATGGGCACGGCGCGGCCTGGACCTCGTCGAACGCGGGACACTGCCCGCCGACACGCCGCTGCGCTGCGTCGACCACGTGGCCGTCCTCACCGCGTTCCGGTCGGGCGACCTCCTCGAAGCGGCCGCGGCCGAGCTCCTCGGGCCGCTCCTGGAACTTCCGCCCCGCCGCCGCGAGCCGCTCCTCGAAACCCTGCTGGTGTACCTGCGCTGCGGTGACAACGCCGTCCTGACGGCGGAACGCCTGCACGTCCACGAACAGACGGTCCGCTACCGCCTCCGCCAGATCACCCAGCTCACCGACGGCAACTGCCCGGACCCCGAACGCCACTTGGAGACCATGCTCGTACTGACCCGGCTGCTGTCCCCGGGCACCGCGGACGAGGGGGCGGGCGCGGGCAGATGGCGGGCCAGGGCCCGAGCCCGGGAGGCGGGCGGCGCGACGGCCCGGATGCACCCGCCCGCCCGGCCGAAGCAGGCGTAGGCGCGGGCGCCTGGCCCGGATCCCGTGCGAACGGTCAGGGCAACTCGGCGCGGCCCTTCGCGCCGTGCTCCCGCAGCCACTGGACGACCCCGTCCGCGTCGGCCGACCGCGCGATGTCGAGAGGGGTCTTGTTGTCGTAGCCGACCCAGTCGAGATCGGCTCCCCGCGCCAACAAGTAGTCGGCGGCGGCCAGTTGGCCGCCCTGGCAGGCACCCCAGAAAGCGCGGGTGACTGCGACCCGGCCCGGCGGTTCGGCGCCCTCCACGACCTCCTTCACCCGGTCCAGCAGACCGAGCGTCGCGGCGTCCATCAGCGTCGTACACGCGCCCAGTTCGACCAGCCGGTACGCCGCACGCCACTGGCCGAAGCCGCGGGCGTCGGCGAGCGGTGTGCCGCCGCCGATCACGGCACCCGTGGCCTCGATGTCGGCGCCCGCCTCGACGAGGGCGTCCAGTACGGGCACGTCGTTGCTGCTGGCCGCCCAGTGCAGCGGGGTCTCCGAATGGGCGCCCTCGAAGCGGGCGTTGGGGTCGGCGCCCCCCTCGATGAGGGCGGCGACGACCGCGGGGCCGTTCGGGTAGTGGCCGGGCCAGTCCGCGGCGATGTGCAGCAGGCTGAGCGTCCCCGCTCCGGTGCCGCGCCGCACGATCCGGGTGTCGGCGAGGCCGGGGTGTTCGGCGAGGCACTGCCGGAGCGTGGCCAGGTCACCGCCGCGGATCGCCTCGGTCACCGCGACGGCGAGCGGATCCTGCGAGTCGAGCGTCTCCATCTCACGCCTCCTGCCGAGGACGCCCTGTCGGGGGCGTCCTGCTCGGGATCGGAACGATGCGCCTGGGGTGAGCCTGCCAGAGACGGAGACACGGCGTGGCGCCGGGCCCTCGGAAGAGCCCGGCGCCGCTCGTCAGGACGCGTCGATCCCGTTCGTGCACGCGGCCCCCGGCTCCGGGGTCTGCGCGCCCTGCACGTACTTCGTGAGGAACTGCTGGACCCGCGGATCGGACGCCTTGGCCACGGTCAGCTGCTTGCCCCAGGCCGACAGCATGATGGCCCCGGCCTGGTCCTTCACCGGACTCATCAGCGTGTACGGGGTCTTGGCGACCTTGTCGGCGAGCGTCTTCACATCGGCGTCCGCGGCCTTGTCGTTGTACGTCACCCAGACAGCGCCGTGCTCCAGCGAGTGCACGGCGTTCTCGTTCGGTATCGCCTTCGTGTAGACCGAGCCGTCACAGGTCATCCACGCCTGGTTGTGGTCGCCGCCGACCGGCGGGTTCATCGGATACGACACGGCCTTCGCGACATGGTTCTGCGTCAGCTTCTTCGCGTTCCAGGACTTCTCGCCCTTCACGGGCTTCTTCACGGCCGCCTGCTGCTGCTCGTCCTTGTCGTTCGCCTTGTTGAGGCCGTAGGCGCCGAAGGCGACAAGACCGGCGACGATGACCGTACTGGCCGTGATCGTGAGGATGCGGCTTCTGCGCTCGCGGGCCTTCTCCGCCCGCCGCAGCTCCTCGACGCGCGCCTTGCGCGCCGCGGAGGCCGACTTCTTGCTGGTCTTGCTCATGGGAATGCGTTCCTTGTCCCCGCCGCTCCGGTTCCTTCGGGCGGCAGTGGGTGAGGGGTCGGACGGACGTCGTGGGCATGGACGTCGGTCTAGATCCGCTGCACCTGGAGGACATGGAGATCGGGAGCGCCACGCGCGGGCGGCAGGACGGGGACGTACGAAGCCACGGCCTGGCGCGCCACGACCGGCATGCGCGGCAGCACCGCGGGCAGCGGGTGCGCCCCCACGGGCAGTACGGCCCGCGCCTCCCGGGTGGGCAGGCCGCAGCACCGGTCGTGCTCGGCGGGGGAACCCAGCCGCTCCTGGGCGACGGAGACGGTGACGACGGGCTCGGCGACCGGAGCCGCCCGGCCGTGCGAGGGCACGTACCCCAGACACATCACCAGCGCCGCGAGCAGCACGGCGAGGGCAGGGCGCAGCACCGCGTCCCGCGTGACGCGGTGCGGTCCTCGGGGCGTCCTGCTGCTCATCACGGTGATGGTATGCGGTGTGCGCGACAGCGGTTCGCGGACCCCGAGGATCGGCCGGCCGCGCACCTCCGCCCGGCGGGGAGCGCGCTGCCGGCCGCGAGCGGGCACTGTCTGCGAACCGTCGGTAGACACTGTCTACTCGCGACTGGTAGACAGTGTCTATGACCGAACAGGAGGCGGGACTTCGAGCCCGTCTGGTGGCCGTGGGCGTGGACCTGGTGACCCAGGAGGGGGCGCAGGCCCTCTCGTTGCGGGAGATCGCCCGCAGGGCGGGTGTCTCGCACGGCGCCCCGCGCCGCTACTTCCCGACCCACCTGGAACTGCTCTCCGCGATCGCGCGGGAGGGCTTCGCCGAACTGGGAGCCGAGGTCGCCGAGGAGCTGCGGGGCGGCGAGGGGAGCCCCCGTGCCCAACTCGCGGCGCTGGCCCGGATCTACGTCGACTTCGCGCTGTCCCACCGCGGTATGTACGAGCTGATGTTCCGTCACGATCTGCTGGAGAGCAACAGCCTGGGCCTGCGCGAGACCAGCCTGCCGCTGTTCAACTCCCTTGTGGACCTGGTGAGTCGGGTGCGCCCCGACGTGCGGGCACCGGACGTGGCGGGCGCCCTCTGGGCCAACCTGCACGGCATCGCCCAACTGTGGGGCTGGGGCAGTCTCCAGCTCGCGACAGGGGCGGACGGCGTCGAGCCCCTCGTGCGAGCGGCACTGGACGCCCACCTCGGGCCGGAGCCCCGGTGAACTCGGCGCGCGACCAGCGGCTCACGCTCACCGCAGGCATCACCGGGGCCGCACTGGTCGCCCTCGACGGGACCGCGCTGACCGTGGCGCAGCCCAGCCTGCGGAGCGACCTCGACGCCTCGTTCGTCCAGATGCAGTGGACGAGCACCGGCTATCTCATCGCGGTCGCGAGCCTGCTCGTGTTCTCCGGACGCCTCGGTGACCGGTACGGACACAGGCGGGTCTTCGCCCTCGGAATGCTGGGCTTCGCCGTCACCTCTGCGGCGATCGGCCTGGCGCCGGGCGTGGGCTGGGTCATCGGACTGCGCGTCGTGCAGGGGGTGTTCGGCGCGCTGCTGCAACCGGCGACCCTGGGAATGCTGCGCGCCGCGTATCCGCCCGACCGCCTCGGCATGCCGATAGCCGTGCGCACCAGTGCCATCGGGGCCGCCGCCGCGCTCGGCCCGCTGGTCGGCGGGGCGCTGGCGACCCACTTCGGCTGGCGGTCGGTCTTCTTCCTGGGGCTCGTCCCGGCGCTGGCGGCGGTGGTGCTCGCCCTGGTGGCGCGGGTGCCGAGGGAGGCCTCGGACGTGCGCCTCGACCTGCCGGGCGCGTGTCTGCTGGGGGTGACGCTGGTGTGTCTGGTCCACACCCTCGTCGGTCTGCCGGACACTGGCTGGACGGCCGCGAGCGCGCTCGGACTCCTCTGTACGGCGGCCGCGTGCGCCGCCTTCGTCCGCCACGAGCGGCGTACGACAGGGCCGTTGGTGCCGCCCGACGTGTTCCGCTCGACCGCGATCACCTCGGCACTCGGCGTCCTGCTCACCGCGTCGGCGGTGCTGTTCGGCACGCTGTTCCTCAGCACGTACTACCTTCAGGACGTACTCGGCCTGGACCCTCTCCACGGCAGCCTGCACGCGCTGCCGCTCGCGGTGGCGATGGTGGTCGGCGCGCCGGTCTCGGCCGTGCTGTTGCGACGGTACGGTCCGCGCCGAACGACCGTGGTGGGCATGGTCGTTGTGGCCGTCTCCACCCTTCTGATGTCCCGGCTCGACCAGACCTCTGGCTCCCTGGTGATCGGCGGCTGCTTCCTTCTGCTGGGGGCCGGCTTCGCCCCCGTGATGGTCACCGCGACGGCGGTCGTTGTGCGGGAGGCCTCCGTGCGGTCGGCGGGCGTCTCGGGCGGACTCCAGCAGACCGCGATGAACATCGGTCCGGCCCTCGGGGTGGCCGTGGCCACGACGCTCGCACCGGCCGGTGCCTCCGCGAGGGGAACCGCGCTGGTCGTCCTCGCCGCGATCGCCGCACTCGGCGCGCTACTGGCCGTCAGGCTGCCTGCCGTGGCAGCGAAAAGGCGCCCGGACCCCGCCGTGGGCCCGGGCGCCAGAAGCACGGCCGGTCACCCGTAGAACGGCCCCGGCGTACTCCACGTCGTCGTACCGAAGACGTTCGCGTCGTCAATGCTGATGTTGACGTTGCTGACCTTCAGCCCGTACTGGGTCGCGGTCATGCCCGCCGGGCAATTCACTTCCACAGGAGCGAAGTTGACGAAGAAGTGCGGGCCGAACTCGCCCTCGTAGTTCCGGTGCGCGTACAGGATCCAGTTGCTGTCCGGCTCGTAGTACGTCGAGCCGAGGCGCTGCTGCTCGGTGCGCACGACGAAGCTCGTGCCGTGGTCGAAGCTGCCGTCGGGACGGAGGCATCCGAAGGTGCGGGCGGTGTCGGCGTGCGCCTGGAAGTAGTTCCCGGTGCTGTTGAGCCCGGCCAGATAGCCGGGCTGGTTACGGACGTTGTGCAGGACGACGCCGAGCTTGAAGCCCCCGCAACCCGCTGTCGGGTCGTAGTCGTGGTAGATCAACTGGCACTTGCGGTCGCCGAAGTAGGCGGTCGGATCCGGGTTGTAGGGCTGAGGCACCACGGTTCCGTAGAACTTCACGGTCGCCGAGACACCGCCCTCGGTGCCCGCCGGGATCTCCACGGTGGTCGTGGCGTGGGCGGCGCCCGTGCCGGTCAGGACCAGAGCGAATCCGGCGAGCAGCGCGACGATCAGCCGTGCCGGATGTCTCGGCACACGCTTCGTCCCCATAGCTGACTTCCCCCCTGTGCATGTCATGCACATTCACGCGAATGGTGACCAGCGCACGCTAGCGGCACCACCGCCCCACGAGGGGACAAACAGCCCCATCCTCACAACCGGAACGCTCACGCGCCGAACTGGATCATCGCGCGCTGAACTGGATCAGGGCGTGTGTCCCGCTCGTGCGCCACGCCTCCTCGCCCGCGTCCAGCTCCTCCAGCGTCCGGGGCGCGAGTCCGGTGACGACGTCCGACTTGAGCGTCCGCAGCGCCGCCACCGGGCCCGGGAAGTACGCGGTGGCCTCGGCGAACGGTGTCGTGGCCGGCCAGTGGCGGTCGCCCACCAGACGGCGGTAGTTGAGGTCGCCCTTCATCACGGTGAGCGTGGCGGACGCGAAGTCCTCCCGGAGGTCGGCCGGCATCCGCTCGTAGGGATGCGGCGCGCAGGAGAACGGGTGGGTGCGCAGGATCAGCCTGCCGCCGGCGACGGCCTGCCGGAGCCGCTCGCCGATCTCCGCCGCGTGTCCGGCCGCCCCGGTCATACGGTCGAGACAGGCCAGGGTGTCGGTGGTGGTGGCGTCGGAGACGTAGTACGGGTACGGCTTGAGGTGCAGGACGACGGTGGCGGCCCGCCGAGTGGTCAGGAGATGGTCGGCGAGGACGAGGTCGGGAAGCAGCTCGGGACCGGCGTTGTCGGCGACCAGGCAGACCTTTCCGGGCTCGCCGGCTTCGAGGCTCTCCAGGAGCGCGGGGGAGTCGTCCACGACGAGGCCCGTCACGCGCTCGCCCAACCCGCCGGCGCCCGCGGACAGTTGGAAGCCGAGATCGGCCCGGTTGCCCCAGAGGGACGAGAGCAGGAGCGTGCGGTCCTGTTCCCCCACCGGGAGTTCGGGCAGACGGTCGAGCGCGGAGAGCTCTTCGTCGACCTTGGAGCTCATGAGTTCGGCGTTCTTGAAGGGCGCGAAGGGGTCGATGCCCTGCCAGGGCCCCGGTGTGAAGTGCCGCAGGGCGGCCAGGAGTTTGCGGTAGAAGAAGCTCTCCGCCCACAGGAACGGCACGTCCGGCCAGCGCTGCCCGTAGTAGGGCTCGTCCCGCCACCGCTCGGCGCCGGGCTCGCCGTCGTCGAGCCGCTCGATGACCCCCTTGGTGATCTCCTCCAGGAGGGAGTCGAGCGCACGCTGCTGCTCGGGCGGATAGGGAGTGGCCCGCCGTACGCGCTCGATGAGGGCGGGGTGCCGCTCGTCCAGCACGCTCCGGGCGAAGGACCCGGGGGAGCTGAGGATGACGGGGGCGTGATCGGAGCTGTGGCTGCTGGGGGTGGGGCTGGGGCTGGGGCGCGTCATGCCCCCAGTAAACCGTCCACGCATTCCGGCGGACGGGAGCCGGGACGGAACCGCCTGCCGTCAGCCCCAGCTCTGCGAGTACTGGTTGCGGTACCGCCTGCGCCCGCGTTCCGAGCGGATCCGGAGGGCCACCAGGGCGATCAGGCTGCCCGCGATGACGAACAGTCCGGGACCCAGGCTCCTGAAGTCCGCGACCCGCTCCAGTGCCGAGGCCAGGCTGTCGGTCTGCCCCTCGGGCACCGTGTCCACCGATCCGCCCCCCGCCCCGGGCAGGACCGCGCCGCCGGGAGCGGTGGAGGACGTGCCGGGAGGAGCCGCCGCGCCCGCGCCGTTGTCGGCGCTGCCCGTGCTCCCGGAGGAGGGCGCCGCCTGGCCCGACCCGGGCTCGGTCACCAGCTTCACACCGAGCGAGTCCAGCGCCTTGGTGACCGGCTGGAAGAACGTCGTACCGCCGCTCTGGCAGTCCCCGTTGCCGCCCGAGGTGACGCCCATGGCCAGCCCGTCGGCGAACATCGGGCCGCCGCTGTCGCCCGGTTCGGCGCACACCGTGGTCTCGATGAGCCCGGTGACCGTGCCCTGCGGGTAGTTCACGGTGGCGTTCAGCCCGGTCACCTCGCCGGACTGGAGACCGGTGGTGCTGCCGCTGCGGAACACCTTCTGTCCGACGGCGGCGTCGGCCGCTCCGATGATCCGTATGCCCTCGCCGTTGCCGACGGCCACGAGGTCGGCGCCGCTGAGATCCACGCCGGGGCTGTACTGCACGAGCGAGAAGTCACCGCCGGGGAACGAGCCGGAAACGGTCGCTCCGACCTGCCGGCTGCCCTGCTGGTCCGAGAACCACGTCGTGCCCACCGGGCCGCAGTGTCCTGCCGTGAGAATGAAGTTGGCCTGTCCGTTGGTCACGTTGAAGCCCGCCGAACAGCGCCCGGCGCTGGCGAAGAGCGGCGAGGCACCGTTCACCCGCGGGGTGAACGTGCCCTCCGTGCGCTCCATCCGCACGGACTTGCCGAGGGTCTCGGCGACCTTGGCCAGCCGGTCCCACTCGGCGGCGGAGACGGTGGTGTCGGCGCGGACCACCACCTGGTTGGAGGCGTAGTCCATCGACCATGAGGTGCCGGCCACCTTGGGCGCGTCCTTGAGGGTGTCGGTGGCGGAGCGCAGATCCTTCATGGCGTAGCGGACGACCTTGGGGACGGCACCCGCGCCTCGCACGTCGGCCGCCGCCTCCTCGTCCGTCACCGCGACGACCGGGCGCCCCTTCGCGTCGATCCAGCTGCCCGCCGTACGCGAGGTGCCCAGCTCGGCGACCAGTTCCTGGCCGGTCCGGGCGGCCCGGGTCTCGGCGTTCGGAGCCTTCGGATCGTCAGGCGTCTCGCTCGCCACGGCATGCGAGACCATCAGCCCCCCGCACACCAGTCCGCCGACTGCGGCGAACCGTGCGATCCGCTGAACGTTCCGTCGTGCATGCCTCATCCACGGCTCCCGTGCGACTGTCCTGACCCAGCGTCACTGCTGTGGACGTTCCCGTGAGGTGAACGCCCTCCTTCAGTACGTGCCTCCCCCCGGTCTGGTTCACCGGCCCGCCCGAGTGTTCGCCAGTCGGCGAGAACTCGCCTGTAACTCCGGCCGTCCCGCCGGACATAGGTAGGCGCGACAGACAGTCGGCAACACTGCGGGGGATGAAGGGAGACGGGTGTGCCGGGAGACGGAGACCCTTCCGAAGAGACGAACGAAGCCAGACTGAGTGCCCTGTTCGAGGCGCACTACCGGCAGGTGCTGCGCTTCGCCGAACGGCGGGCGGGGGACGCGGAGACGGCCAAGGA
Source organism: Streptomyces sp. NPDC058697 (assembly GCF_042715345.1). Classification (NCBI taxonomy): domain Bacteria; kingdom Bacillati; phylum Actinomycetota; class Actinomycetes; order Kitasatosporales; family Streptomycetaceae; genus Streptomyces; species Streptomyces sp. NPDC058697. The sequence goes on along the minus strand of NZ_JBHXSU010000001.1, from coordinate 376,975 downwards.
CATCGCCTCCGAGACCTTCGTCGTCGCCTGGCGACGCCTGGACAAGGTCCCGGACACGCCGGAGGAGTCGTTGCCCTGGCTGTACGGCGTGGCGCGAAACGTCCTGGCCAACGAGCAGCGCGGCCTCAGGCGCGGGGGCAGGCTGAGCGCCCGGCTGCGGCGTACGACACCGGTGGCGCCGGCCGCGCCCGACCACGCCGAGGGAGTGGTCACGGGTCTGCATCTGCGGGAGGCCCTCGGCACGCTCTCGGAGCGTGACCGGGAGGCGCTGCAACTCGTCGGCTGGGAAGGCCTGGACACCCAGCAGGCGGCACGCGTCGTCGGCTGCTCGGCACGGGCCTTCGCCGTACGGCTGCACCGGGCGCGCCGACGGCTGGAGAGCGCGCTGGAACGTACGGAGCAGGAGGAGCCGCGCGGGCGGTTCCACGAACTGGACGGGGAGCTGGGGGAGTTGGGAACTGGTCTGCGACTGAAGGGGAGGCGGACATGAGGGCACGCGAGGAGACAGTGGAGACGGAGGCACGGGTGCGTCAACTGCTCGGCCCCGCCGACCCGTTGGCCGACCGGGTGGTGACGAGCGAGGCGGACCGGGTGGTCCTGGCCCGGGTGCTCGCCACGGATCCGCGCCCGCGCGGGTGGCGCCGGGCCGACGCGTACCGGCCGCGGCGCAGGCGTGGCTGGGTGGTCGCGGTGGCCACGGTCACGGCCCTGGCGGGGGCGGGACTCGCCGCACAGGCGTCGGGGATCATCCCGGACAACGTGATCTGGGGGCTGAACCGCGCGGGCCACGGACCTGGCGCCGAGGGTCTGGAGGCCGACATCGCCAACGCCCGAAAACTGTTCCAGGGCAAGGCCCCGAACGGCGATCTGCTGGAGTACTGGCAGGCGCCCAATCCGTCCGGCGGTCAGTGCGCGTATCTGCGCGTCATCGACGCGAAGAGCGGCGGGTCCGATGGCGAGTCGAGCTGCTTCCGGGGCGGTGAGAACTACGACCCGCCGGCGGTCTGGGCCGAGGCCAACACGAACGCCCTGGACGACTGGACCGCGCTCTACGGCAAGGTGCCCGACTCGGCGGTGAGTGTCCGGGTGACCTTCGAGGACGGCGGGGTCGTGGGACCGGTCAAGGCCGACGCGCGCCACTACTTCCTGACCTTCCTGCCCCTCCACGAACGGAGCAACTGGGACTGGGCGGCCTACAAGACCGAGGCACTGGACGCGGAGGGGAAGGTCGTCGCGACCGAGCGCTCCTACCGCTGACGGCCGAGGGGGCGCAGCCAGGGGGGGGCGGGCGCCCAAGAGGGAGCAGAGGGGGCGGAGGGGGCACATCCACGGGGGTGGTGTGCCCCCTCCGGCGTTGTTGCCGAAACAGCAACGTCCCTCGCCCCCTCCCGGGAGCGGAGCAATGATCGGTAGCAGTACATCCCAGTCAGAGGAGGACCCATGCCGCAGTCCGTAGACCCGTTCACCCCGGCCGGTGCCCAGCATCGAACGGTGGACGTCCCCGGTGGCCGTATCCACCTCGTGGAACAGGGCACCGGCCCCCTTGTCCTGCTGGTCCACGGCTTTCCCGAGCTCTGGTACTCGTGGCGCCACCAGCTCCCCGCACTCGCCGAGGCGGGCTACCGCGCCGTCGCCATCGACGTACGCGGCTACGGGCGCTCCTCGGTGCCCGACGCCCTGGACGCGTACCGCATCGGGGCACACGTCGAGGACAACGTCGCCGTCGTCCGCGCCCTCGGCGAGGAGACCGCCGTGATCGTCGGCCACGACTGGGGCTCGACCATCGCCGCCGACTCCGCGCTGCTCAGGCCCGATGTCTTCACAGCGGTGGGACTGCTCGGCGTGCCGTACGCGCCGCGGGGCGGGATCCGCCCGACCGACGCCTTCGCCATGATCGGCGGGGACGAGGAGTTCTACGTCCGCTACTTCCAGGAGCCCGGCCGCGCGGAGTCGGAGATCGAGCCGGACGTACGGGCGTGGCTGACGGGCTTCTACGCCACGCTGTCGGCCGACACCATGCCCGAGTCGGGCGAGGCCGGCGTCTTCTTCGTCCCGAAGGGCGGCAAGTTCTCCGACCGGTTCGTGAAGGACCGGCCGTCCTGGCTCTCGGACGAGGAACTCGACTTCTGCGTGGGCGAGTTCGAGCGCACCGGATTCACCGGCGCCCTGAACCGCTACCGCAGCATGGACCGGGACTGGGAGGACCTCGCCGAGTGGGACGGCGCCCCGATCACCCAGCCGTCGCTCTTCGTAGCAGGCCAACTCGACGCCTCCATCGCCTGGTTGGCAAGTGCCATCGAGGCCTTCCCCACCACACTCCCCGGGCTGGTCTCCTCGCACCTCGTCGAGGGCTGCGGCCACTGGGTGCAGCAGGAACGCCCCGAGGAGGTCAACCGGCTGCTGACCACCTGGCTGGGCTCCCTCAACGCGTAGCCGCGACCAGGCCCGCCTCGTACGCGATGATGACGAGCCGCACCCGGTCCCGGGCGTCCAGCTTGGCGAGCAGCCGGGTCACATAGGTCTTCGCGGTGGCGACACTGATGGACAGCCGCGCGGCGATCTCCGTGTTGGACAGCCCGCTTCCGATGAGGGTGAGCACCTCGCGCTCGCGGTCGGTGATGCCCAGAGCCGGACGGACGGCGGGCGGGTTGGACACGGGACGCTCCGCGAACTCCCTGATGAGACGGCGTGTCACACTCGGCGCGAGCAGCCCGTCCCCGGTGGCGACGACCCGGATCGAGTCGAGGATGTCGTCCAGGGCCATGTCCTTGACGAGGAATCCGGCCGCGCCCGCGCGCAGCGCCCCGTACAGACAGTCGTCATCGTCGAAGGTCGTCAGCACGATGACCTGGGCTCCGCCGGAGCCCTCCGTGATCAGCCGGGTGGCCTCGATGCCGTCCATGCCGGGCATGCGGATGTCCATCACCACGACGTCGGGGTGTTCCGTCCCGGCCAGGGCGACCGCCTCGGCTCCGGTGCCGGCCTCGCCGACGACCTCCAGGCCGGGGGCCTCGCCGATCACCATGCGCAGGGCCGCGCGGACGAGGGGCTGGTCGTCGGCCAGGACGACCCGGACCGTCATCGCACACCCGCCGGTACGGGCAGGCGCGCCGCCACCCGGAATCCGCCCTCGGGGCGCGGCGCGGCCGAGAACTCGCCGTGCAGCAGGCCGACCCGCTCGCGCATCCCGAGCAGGCCGTAGCCGGTGGTGGCGGCACGACCGGGGCCGTTCCCGCTGTCGACGACCTCGATGGCCAGCTCCTCGTCCCGGCAGTCGACGGTCACCCGGCAGGAGCGGGCGCCGGCATGGCGTACGACATTGGTGACGGCCTCCTGCACGATGCGGTACGCGGACATGCCGATCTCCGGGGGCAGTGTGCGCCGTTCGCCCTGCCAGCGGACCTCGACGCGGACGCCCGCGGCCGTCGTCCGCTCGGCGAGCCGGTCGATGTCGGCCAGACCGGGGGCGGGGGAGGGATCGAGCGGAGTCGCCTCGGGGGCCTGGCCCGGTTCGGCCCGGCGGAGCGCGCCCAGCATCCGGCGCAGGCCGGACAGCGTCTCCCGGCTCGCGTTCTCCACCTCTCCGAGGGCCTCTCGCGCCAGCTCGGGCCGGGTGTCGATGACCCGCCGCGCGGCACCGGCCTGGAGGGCGACGATGCCGATGGTGTGGGCCACCATGTCGTGCAACTCCCTTGCGATGCGCAGCCGTTCGGCGGTGACGGCCTGGGCGGCGGCCTGGGCGCGCAGCCGTTCGGCGTGGATCCGGGACTGGCGCATCTGGTGCCCGGCGAGCCAGGCGATGACGACCACCAGCGCCATGAACGGCTCCGACGGCGTCCCGTCGTCCCGCCCGACCCCGAACAGCATGCGCGGAAGCAGGAATCCGGCCAGGACACCGAGCGTGGCGGCAGCGGCGGAGAGCGAGACCCGGCGCGGCTCGGCGGCCGTGAGGACCGCGAGGGCCAAGCACACCGCCAGGAACTGCATCCCGACGACCTCCGTCTGCTTCCAGGCCGGCGCGAGCACGACCGTACCCGCGAGGACGAGGGCGTAGGCCGGTCGCGGCCTGCGGCGCAGCAGTGCGCTGCCGGCCAGGACGAGGACGGTGGCCAGGGCGAGGAGCGCCCGGGCCGCGTACGAGTCGAGGCCGTGCCGTGGATAGGCGTACGAGTACTCGTGGGGCGTCGGGAACACGATGTAGTCGACGACCGGGTACACCGTCGCCGCACACCAGATCACCGCCGTCCAGGCGCCCGGCGGTATGCGCTTGAGCAGCGGAAGTCGCGGTGTGGCGGGCATACGCCGATCGTAACGACGTGAACCGCGCGGGGCATCGGACCGTGGGTGTACGACTGTGGTCGACACCCGCCCGCGCGATTGTCGGCGCCGGTCCGATGCCGAACAGCCGTGCTCCCGGGGACCGTTGGGCCCGTGATCGAAGTCAACGAACTGACGAAGCGATACGGCGGTACCACGGCCGTCGACCATCTGAGCTTCACCGTGCGGCCCGGACACGTCACCGGGTTCCTCGGCCCCAACGGCGCCGGAAAGAGCACCACGCTGCGGCTCATGCTCGGGCTGAACGAGCCCACGGGCGGATCCGTCACCATCGACGGCCGCCGCTTCCGGGACCGCCCGCGCGGCCTGCGCCACGTCGGCGCGCTGCTCGACGCCCACGAAGTGCACGGCGGCCGCAGCGCCCTGGCGCAGCTGACCGTGCTGGCCCGCTCCAACCGCATCCCGCGCCGCCGGGTGGACGAGGTGCTGGAGGAGGTCGGTCTCGCGGGCGCGCGGCGGCGCCGGATCGGCGGCTTCTCGCTCGGGATGAAACAACGGCTGGGCATCGCGGCGGCGCTGCTCGGTGACCCTCCGGTGCTGCTGTTCGACGAGCCCCTCAACGGGCTGGACCCGGAGGGGGTGAAGTGGCTGCGCGGCCTGTTCCACCGGCTGGCCGCCGAGGGCCGGACCGTGCTGGTCTCCAGCCATCTGATGTCCGAGATGGAGAACACCGCCGACCAGCTCGTCGTCATCGGCCGCGGCGCGCTCATCGCCGCCGAGAGCCTCACGGAGTTCGCGGCCCGCGGCACCCGTTCGGCCGTGACCGTGCGGACGCCGGACCCCGCGGCGCTGACGGCACTGCTCACCGGGGCGGGAGCGTCGGTCCGCCAGGACGCCGGCTCGCTGACGGTGACCGGCATGGACGCGGACCGGATCGGTGAACTCGCCCTCCGGCACCGGGTGCTGCTGCGCGAACTCACCACCAGGACCGCCTCTTTGGAGGAGGCCTTCATGGAACTGACCGCCGACAGCGTCGAGTACCTCGCGGGAGAGGCCCGATGACCACCACCCCCGACAGGGCCACTGCCCCTGCCACTGCCGCAGCCACGGCAACGGCCGAGTTCGACCTGGCTCAAGTCACCGAACCCCGCGCCCGCTTTCGCGATCTCGTCGCCGCCGAGTGGGTCAAGCTGTGGTCGCTGCGCTCCAACAACTGGGCGTTCGTGATCGGCGCGTTGGCCGTCATCGGGTTCAACGTGGGGACCGCCTGGGACACTTACCGCTACTGGACGGCCCAGGACGCGCGTTCCCGGGCCGACTTCGTCCAGGACGGGATCCCGTTGTCGATCGCCTTCACCGCGAACGCCGCCATGGTCCTCATGCTCGCCCTCAGCGCCATCGGCGCCACGGCGATCGTGGGCGAGTACAGGACCGGGACGATCCGCACGACGTTCACGGCCGTCCCGGCCCGGCGTTCGGTGATGGCGGCGAAGGTGTGCTTGGTCACGGCCGTCACGACGGCGTTCGGCGCGGTGGTCGCGGCAGCCTCGTTCGGTCTCACCCAAGCCGTCCTGTCCGGCCGGCACATCGGCGTCCCGATCGACCACCCCGGCGCGCTGCGCGTAGTCGTGGCGTCCGCGCTCCTCGCGCCGGTGTCCGCGCTCCTCGGTATGGCCCTCGGCACCCTCATCAGGCACAGCGCGGCCACCATGACCGCCAACGCGGTGATCCTCCTGCTGCTGCCCCTGGTCTTCAGCGCCGACCGCCACTGGGCGGCCGTCGTCGACCACGCCCTGCCGACCGGCGCGTGGCTGCGTCTGGTCGACGTCGGCCGACAGGCGGTCGCGTACCCCTGGACGCTCACCGGCGCTTGGACCGTCTACGCGGTCTGGGCCCTGGCCGCCGCCGCTGTCGCGGTGACCTCGGTGCAGCGGCGAGACCAATGACCGTCAGGACACGCGGATCACCACATGTGCGCTGTCCTTACGTACGTGTCTCGTTCAGGGCGGTGCGCGCGAGGCCGACGAAGGTCACGACCGACTCCCAGAACGGGCGGTAGCAGTCGTCGAACCGCTGTCCCGCTCCCTCCTCGCCCTGGATCATCGCGCGGAGCGCCCGCCAGTTGTCGCCGGTCGCGAGGCGGACCCGGTCCGCGGCCGCGGCGGCCTCCGCCGACCCTTCCAGGTCCACCACCCAGACCCGCTGACGCAGCACGGCGTACTCGCCCTGAAGCCGTATCCGCAGATCCCTGAGGGCGGCGAGCCGCTCGACCGGGTCCTGGATCCGATCGGCGTCGGTGACCTTCCAGTAGAGGTCTCCCATGCGCTGGGCCTGCTCGATGACGTCCACGTACGCCGATCGCCGGGTCGCCCTGAGCCGGTCCGCCTGTACGGACGCGGCGGCCGCGTCCGCCTGGATGCGGGCGGCCCGGTAGGTGCCGCGGCTGGTCACCCAGCTGGCGAGCACGGCGGTGCCGGCCGTCAGCGCGGCCACCCACAGTGTGCTGTCCCCCATGTCGAAGAGATCCTCAACCCTCAGGCGAGCCGGGCGAGTTCGTCGTGCGACAGGCTGATCGCGCCCGCGGCCACGTTCTCCACGAGGTGGTCCGGATCGCCCGTGCCCGGGATGGCCAGGACGTGCTGGCCGCGGTGCAGTGTCCAGGCCAGCCGGATCTGCGCGGGGCTCGCACCGTGCGCCCTGGCGATGTCGAGGACCTCGGCGTCCTGGGCATCGGCGGTGCCCTTGCTGCCGCCTGCGCCCGCTATCGCGAAGAACGGCACGAAGGCGATGCCCTGTTCACCGCAGATCCGCAGGACGTCGTCGCTCTCGGTACGTGTGTCCAGGGCGTACCGGTTCTGGACGCAGACCACCGGGGCGATGGTCTGCGCCTCGGCGAGCTGTTCCGCGTCGACGTCGGACACGCCGAGGTGGCGGACGAGCCCGGCCTCGCGCAGTGCGGCCAGTGCCCCGAAGTGCTCGGCGATCGAATGGCGGCCGTGCGTCCGGAGGTTGACCACGTCGAGGTGGTCGCGGCCGAGCTGGCGCAGGTTCTCCTCCACCTGGCCGCGCAGCTGCTCGGGCCTGGCCCAGGGCAGCCACTCACCCGACGGATCGCGCCCCGGCCCCACCTTGGTGACGATGACCAGGTCGTCCGGATACGGGGCCAGCGCCGAGTTGACCAGCTCGTTGGCCGAGCGCAGGGACGAGAAGTAGAAGGCGGCGGTGTCGATGTGGTTGACGCCCAGTTCCACCGCGCGCCGGAGCACGCCGAGCGACCGGTCGCGGTCGCTCGGCATGCCCTGGTGGAATGGGCCGCTTCCGGTCAGCCGCATGGTCCCGAAACCCAGCCGGTTGACCGTGAGGTCGCCGAGCCGCCACGTGCCCGCTGCCGCCGCGTTGATCGTCTCCGAGGTCATCTTCGGAGTCTTGCACGGAGGTTCGGACCATGGGGGCGGACGGTGAAAAGTGATCTTCACGGGCCCTGCGGATGCGGACCATCAGCGTCGAGGGGGCGCCTGGGCGGGGCGGTCCGGCTCGCGCGTCCCGGTCAGATGCGCGAAGACGACGACATTGCTCCGGTAGCCGGTCCTCCGGTCGTACGCCCCGCCGCAGGTGATCAGCCGCAGCTCGGGACGCTTTCTGGCGCCGTACACCTCCTGACTGGGGAACTGCTCCTTGTCGTACGTGCGGACGGCGTCCACCGTGTAGACCGCGGTGCGGCCGTCGGCGCGCCGGGCCTCGACCAGCCGGCCGGGCGTCAGTCCGCTCAGGCCGACGAAGACGGCGGGCCCGGTGGCGGTGTCGAGGTGGCCGACCACCACGGCGGTGCCGGCCTCGCCGGGCGAGGGGCCGCCCTCGTACCAGCCGACGAGTTCGGGTTTGTCCACGGGCGGAGTGGTGAGCTGCCGCTTCCGGTCCAGGCGCAGGCCGACGACCGGGGCCTCCAGACCGAGATACGGGATCCTCAGGACCGTCGCCCTTGACCGCGGGAGCGGCCGGGGCGCCGGGCTGGGGCGCCGGACGGGAGGCGGCACACGGACGTGACCGCGCCGGGGCTCGGGTGTCGTGGCGGCGGAGGGACCCGGGGCGGGGGAACCCGGGGACGCCTTGGCGTCCCCGGGAGCCTGGGCGGGTGCGGCGGCCGGGTCCGGGGGCCGGCCGTCGTCCTCGGCCCACCAGAGGCCGCCCATCACCAGCGAGAACGCCAGCACGGCCGTCCTCGTCAGCCGGTAGGCGCGCGTCCGGTACCAGGGCCTGGGCGCGCGCCTACGCGGCGCCATCGGGCCGGCGGCGCAGCATCCGGAAGTAGACGAAGCCCGACACACCGACCAGGCCCAACGCCGACGCAGCGCCGAACGCCGACACGCTCGCTGGCTCGGCGAGGCCGCCGCCGCCCGCGGGCACCCCGCCGTTGGGGCCGCCGAGTGCGTTGTTCTCGGGTCCGCCGGCGGGCGGGGTCTTCTTGCAGTCGACCTTGAACACCTTGTGCTTGCCCGCGCCCTTGCCGTCCACGATCTGCCACGTGAGCTTGTACTGGCCGTCGGGCAGGGCCAGCAGGCCGGTCGTCCGGCCGGTACCGGTGGGCAGCGCGAGGGTGCCGGTGAGCGTGGCGCTTCCCCGCTTCGCCGGCTGGGGCTCGATGATCCAGGTGACACCCTGGCCCCGGTCGAAGTTGAAGGCGGCGAGGTAGAACTGGCAGACCTTCGGGTCGTTCCGCTGGTCGGCGTCGGGCGTCGAATCCGCGTGGATCTTGACATCGCCGTTGTCGCCGGGGGCGGCGAAGGCGGCCGGGGCCCCGAGAAGGGCGGTTCCGGCGAGGGTGAGCGCCGTGAGCGCGGCGGCTCCCGTGCGGGCGGTGCGTGCGGTGCGGGTTTTGCGGGCGGTGGGGTTGGTGCGTGAGGTGCACGAGGTGCGTGAGGTGCGGGGGAGCGGCGAGGCGGACATGGGGGATCCTCCGAGCGGGATGATTGTCGTACAAATTGGCTCTTTGTCTGACTCCCTTTCACATCCCGCGTCCGAAAGCCCGGCGCATCGCTGACAAGCCGTCAGGGATCGCCCGTCCGGCCCAGGTTTCCGGCGGCCCGGGATCCCGCCGGGCGGGCCCGCGGCCTAGACTCACCGCGTGGACAACGCAGCGTTGGAGCGGCTCGGTGCCGGCAAATATCTGCTGGTGACCAGCTATCGGAAGAACGGCACGCCGGTCGCGACCCCGGTGTGGGTGGTCCGTGACGGCGACACGCTCGGCGTCTGGACCGTCGCGGACTCGTGGAAGGTGAAGCGGATCCGCAACCGCGCCGACGTCCTGGTCGGCCCCTGCGACGCCCGCGGCAACCCGACCGGCGAGCAACTCCCCGCCACCGCCGAGGTCTGCGCCCCGGACGTCACCGCGCACTATCGCCGTCTCATCGCCCGCAAATACGGCATCTCCGGCCGCCTCGTCCTGCTCGGCAGCCGACTGCGCCGAGGGAAGAACGGGACGATCGGCATCCGGGTGTCACTGGTGCCGTAGCCAGACGTAGTCGACGGGCTGTACGGCGTTCCAGGCCTTGGCCAGTTCCGGGCCGACAGGGGCGAAGCCGGCTCCCCGGTAGCAGCGCAGAGCCCGGTCGTTGTCGGGGTGCACCCGCATGAACACGTCCGAGTGTCCCGAGCCGCGGGCCTCGCCGAGCAGCCCCCGGACCAGTACGCGCCCGAGACCACGCCCGCGGGACTCGGGCGCCACGATGATCCGCGCCAGCTCCACCTCGTCCTCCTCGGCGTCGAACCACAACTCCCCGTACGCGACGGGCCGTTCGTCCTCGACGAGCAGGTGAGCGGTCACGTCCGTGTCCTGCTGCCATGCCGCGACGGTCTCTCCGGCCACGGGGAACTCCCGCCGCCCGCACCACATCGCGACCTCCGCGGCGGAGACCGGCCAGGTCGCCACGGTCGTCGCGTGCGCGGCGCTGAAAGGAAGCAGATCCATGATGTGACTCCGTTCGTCCGGCTCCGCGGCCCTTGACCGGACCGAGGGGATGCCTAGAGTGACCGGTGGTTGAACGGCAAACCGCTTTCGCGATGCCGGTGACGCGCCGGCCCCGCCCGTCGCGGTCGGCGTCCCATTCCCTTGTGTGAGGAGTGTCCGCACACGTGTCGAGCCAGGAGAACCCCTTGGACCTGACGGCGATCGAGACCGAGAGGGCACGGATCCGGGACGCCTATCTGGCCCCGGACAGACGGCCCAGTTCGGCCCGGGGCGTGCACCATGTCGCGCTGCTCTCCGGAGACGTCGAGAGGACGGTGCGTTTCTACCAGGAACTGCTGGAGTTCCCGCTCACGGAGATGTTCGAGAACCGCGACTACAAGGGCTCGACCCACTTCTTCTTCGACATCGGTCACGGCAACCTGCTCGCCTTCTTCGACTTCCCGGGCCTCGACGTCGGACCGTACGCGGAAGTCCTCGGCGGCCTCCACCACCTGGCCATCTCCGTCGAACCGGCGGCCTGGACCCGGCTGCGCGACCGGCTCGACGCGGCCGGGGTGGACTACCAGGAGGAGAGCGGCACCTCGGTCTACTTCCGCGACCCCGACGGAACCCGCGTCGAACTGATCGCGGATCCGCTCGGCGAGATGTACGGCACGAGCGTGCGGTGAAACGGAGCGACGTCGACGTCCGGTGATACGGCACGACGTGCGGAGAGTCGCGCGGGAGGGCCTGCGGCGCCGGGCCGGAGGCCTACCCCACCGTCGGTGACGAGGTCGAGGTCGAGGTCGGTGTCGCTGTCGGGGAGGCGCTGCCGGCCGGCGGAGTGAGAGCGACGACCGGCGCTCCCGGCTGGGGTGCGGGCGGTGTGACATCGCCGGCGGGCAGCTTCGGAGGGGTCGTCTCCTGGAAGAGGACCGAGTCGAAGTTGACCAGCCCGGTCTTCTCCATGACGGAGATGTGGTCCAGGACGGTGTCGTTGGCCTGGTCCGCCAGTTCACGGACCAGGCTGTTCTCGGTGGTGGCACGGATCTTCGCGACGGTCGGGAAGATCTGGCCGTGCGTCACGCGCAGGATGTTGGCGAGGTCCGTGTCGAACTGCTTGCCGTGGTCCGCGGTCAGGGTCGCCACGAAACCCTGCTGCTGCGGGGACGCCTGGTTGGGCAGCGTGATCCCCAGCCGGGGAGCGATCAGCCGGCACTCGGCGTCGAGTGCGGCGTGGCCCGAGATCAGATGCTCGCCCGCCGTTCTGACGGGCTGGGTCGTGCCCTTCGTCAGGGCCAGCTCGCCGGAGGGGAACTCCCACAGCCCGGCGGCCCGCACCTTGACGACGAAATCGCGGTCCGCCTCCGTGAGCGGGCCGGTCGGGGTGCGGGCGATGATGCGCGACGGGGAACTCGACACGTTCTGCACCCCGAGCATCGCGGGATACGCGAGCGCGGCGAGGGTCACCGCCAGGCTGCCGACGACGAAGACCGTTCCCGCCGCGTTCCGGGACATACGCATGGTGCCTCCTGGCCCAGGACATCCGTCCCCGAGGCGGAGGCCTCGGGAACGCTGTTTCGCACCGCGGTGAGCGGTGCGGATGCCGGGGAGTACGGCTTCGCCGGTTCAGGAGATCCTTTGGTCCGGGCAAAGAGTGAGCCATGGACAAAGACTGAGCCGTGGAGGGCGGCCCTCTGCCGGGACCTGCCGGACTCCTACGGACAGCGGCTTGCGGCTTGCGGAGTATGGCTTGCGGACTACGGCTTGCGGCCGACGCCGCCGAGGGCGATCACCTCGGACGGGAGCGCGGCGGCGCCCGGGTCGGGACGCCACTCCGCGAGCGGGACCACGCCCGGCTCCAGCAGCTCCAGGCCCTCGAAGAAACCGGCCAGTTGTTCCGGGCTGCGGAGGAAGTACGGGGCGGCGCCGCTCTCGTTGTAGCGCCGGGTGGCCTCGGCGTTGGCCTTGTGGGTGTCCACGCTGTCGTTGAACGCCAGGAAGCTGCCGGACGGCAGGGCCTCCAGCAGCCGGGTCACGATGGACCGGGCCTCGTCGTAGTCGGCGATGTGCCCGCTGACCTGCATCAGGGTGAGCGCCACCGGCCGGGTCAGATCCAGCGTCGTGGCCGCCTGGCGCAGGATCGCGTCGGGATCGTGCAGGTCCGCGTCGATGTAGTCGGTCACCCCCTGCGGGTCGCTGGTCAGCAGCGCCCGGGCATGGGCCAGCACCAGCGGGTCGTTGTCGACGTAGACGATGCGTGCCTCGGGGGCCACCCGCTGGGCTATCTGATGCGTGTTGTCCACGGTGGGCAGGCCGGTACCGACGTCCAGGAACTGCCGGACACCCGCTTCGCCCGCCAGATGACGCACGGCCCGGCCGAGGAAGGCCCGGGAACCCCGGGCGAGTTCCTCGATGCCGGGGAAGAACTCACGGAACGCGTCGCCCACCTGGTGGTCGACGGGGTAGTTGTCCTTCCCGCCCAGCCAGTAGTTCCAGATCCGGGCCGAATGCGGCACCGATGTGTCGATCTTCGACCACGGGCCCGCGGGTGCGGACGAATCGTGAGTCACTGAACAGCCTCCTCAGCACGCGCCGTCGCAAGTCTCACCACACAACGTAGAGCCGCCGCCCCGGCTGCCGGACGGGATCCGGCCAAGTGCCGGAGGCAAAAGCCAGGAACAGCGGATCGGGCTCCGCGCACTCGGCCGGAAGACGTGCGCCGCCTCCCGTGCCCGTCTTCCTGCCGTCTTCCGTGCCGCCTCCTCTGTCTACCCCGCGCCTCTCAGCGGAACTCGTGGACGAGCTGGATCTCTCCCACGATGTGGGCGTTGAAGTCATCGAGTTCTTCGGCGGGCACCCACAGTTCGAGGATCGTCCGTCCGCCGGCCTGCTGGACGGGATACCGGCCCAGGAAATCCGACTCGACCTCGAATCGCGTGACGAAGCCGACGCCGTCGTGCTTCACGTTCCAGTCCCGAGCGATCCTGATCGCGTAGTCCTCGTTGAGGACCGGGTAGAAGATCGGCTGCTCGGGGAGGCGGGGCGGCCAGGCGCGCCAGTTGAGTTCCCGGACGAGTTCCAGCTCCTTCGGGCCGACCGGGCGCCAAAGGGTCGTCGTCGCGTGCCGGCTGGTCATGGGAGCTGCTCTCCGAGCGTAGGAAGCCACTGAAACGGCTGGTCGGAAGACCGAACGATAGCGGCCCTGCCCGCCGGACGGCCACGCGGTTTCCCGTCCCCGGCTGCCTGCCGATGATGACGTTCGCCCACCTTGTTCCCGAGCGGGAGGCGTGGAATGACGAGCGGTCACAATAGGAAGAGCAGGTGGACGGCGATCAGTACGTCCACGACCCCGCACCACTCGGCGAACGAACGGGCGACGACCTTGTCGAGCTTGAGATGGACGAAGTCCCAGACGCCGTGGAAGAACCAGCCTGCCGCCACGAGGTAGCGGCCGAGGTCCGGATCGACCGCGAGTCCGACCAGCGCGAGCGCACCGAACACGAACGCTCCCGCCGCCTGGACCCCGAAGGTCGCCCGTCCGTGCGGCGTTCCGCGTACGGCACCCCAGACCAGGACCGCCAGCGCGATGGCCACGAGCGCGACGGGCTGCGAGACCACGTCCTGCGCCCGCAGTGCGACCATGGCGGCCACACCGGCGCCGAGCACGGGCCAGGTCACGCGGGGTTTCCCGATCTGATGGATGATCACGTACAGCAGCGGCAGCAGAGGCAGGGCGTCCCCGAACGCGCCCACGGTGTCGGCGAGTTCGCCCGAACCGTCGGCCGTCGTAAGGATCACGAGTGCGACGGCCAGAACTGTCGGCCAGCGTCGCCTGAGCATCTCGACGGGGCGCCGCCCGTTCGAAGCCGGGCGGCCGGACGCCGTGCCGGATGCCATACCGGACGCCGTGCCGGATGCCGGAGCGTATGCGGGGGCGTCGACGGTCGCTTGCGGAACCGCGGTGATGTGCGTGGCAGTCATGGCAACTCCAGGTCATGAGGCGGTAGTTGTGGGAGCGGGGGATAGCGGGATAGCGGGGGATTCGGTCAGCAGCCGTACTCGCTCCGGCGGCGGAGCATGACCAGGAACATCAGCGGGAGCATCACGAGGTGTTCCAGAGCGATCATCGAGTCGCCGGCGATGACGCCGAGCCAGAGCAGCGGGAACAGCGCGAGCGCGGGCACGAACATCGCACCGCACATCTCCAGCGTGCTCGCCCAGCCGTGGCCGCGCCTGCGCATCCAGACGGCCATGCCCACCGACATGTCGAACGCCATCTCCAGGGAGGTCAGTTCGGGATGCCGGCTCGCGGAGAGCTCGGTTCCGGCGAGTGCCAGCACGCCGCGTGTCACCGTGCCGAGGACCAGCATCCCGACGACCATCGCGACCACCATCTCCAGGTAGTGGCGAGCGAAGCGCCGCTTGCCACCGTGCCGCTCGGCCGGCGTCCGTCCGGAGTCGACCGGTGCGGCGCCCTGGGTGTGCTGCGTCTGCTGCCGCATGGGCTGGGTCTGCATGACGGGCTCTCCTTCTGCACGGCCTGAACCGGCTGTACGGGTTCTCTCCTACCGGGTGGGTAGTGTGCGGTGGCTCCAGACTGCTTCGGGGCGAGGACCGCGCGTAGTGCCGAACCCCCATGCGGGCGCGTGGAGTTGTCACGTCCGCGGATGACATCTGTCATGTCGGGACCGGCCGCACGGCCCCATGGCAGCGACCACGCCCGATCGGCCGGCTTCGGGGACAATGGCCGGATGGGGGACGGGGCGAACGACCGTGGTGCGGGGCTGACGAGCTTCCGCCGCCATACGTGGCTGACCGTGCCCGGCATGGCCGCGTGCGTGCTGGTCCTCTTCGTCGGGGAGTGGATCCTCGACGAGGACGTCGAGCTGTGGGCCCGGGGCCCGGCCGCCGTCGCCCTGGTCGTCGCGGTGGTGGCGAGCGTGGTGCTGCTCGGCCGGCGGCTCGCGCTGTTGCCGGTGGCCGGGACGCGCCCCGGCAGGCCGCCCATGGGGTGGCTGATCGCCGCGTGCGCGGCCGGTGCCGTGCTCGCGGTGTGTCCGCTGGCCGTGCGGAACTACGGGTTGTGGGCGGTCGCGCCCGCCATGGTGGTGGCGATCGTCGCGACCTACCTCGCACCGGGCAGCAGAAGGCCGCTCATCGCCTGCGCCGTCGTCCTCGCGTCACTGCCCGGCGGTGTCGTCAGCCTGGTCGCCGGGGACGGGGAGCTGCTGTACGCCGCACTGTTCCCGCCGGGGCTGGTCGCGTTCACCGTCTGGGTGATGCTCGGGCCCCTGTGGGCCTGGGACACCGCGCGCCGACTGGACGAGGCACGGCGGCTGGAGGCGGAGGTCGCGGTCAAGGACGAGCGCCTGCGGTTTGCCGCCGACCTGCACGACATCCAGGGCCATCATCTCCAAGTGATCGCGCTGAAGAGCGAGTTGGCGGCACGGCTCGTCGAGGTGGACCCCGGTCGCGCCGCCGCGGAGATGAAGGAGGTGCGGCGGCTGGCAGCCGACGCCCTGGGCGACACCCGGGCAGTGGTGCAGGGCTACCGCCGCACGAGCCTGGACGACGAGATCACCAACGCGACCCGGGTGCTGGCCGCGGCCGAGATCGACGCCCGGATGACCGTCGAGCCCGCCACGGCCGTCACCGAACTCGCCGAGCCGGCCCGCCATCTGCTGGGCCTCGTGATGCGGGAGACCACCACCAACGTGCTCCGGCACAGCAGCGCACGGCACGCCGAGGTCGACTGCCGCGTCACCGGCGGCCTGGCCCGACTGCGGGTGAGCAACGACGGCGCCGACGGGCACCCGCCGGCCACCAACGGCACCGGACTCGGCACGCTCAAGGAGCGACTGCAAGCGGCGGGCGGCGAGTTGACCTGGAACCGCGACGGCGACCGCTTCGTGGTCGAGGCCGCGCTGCCGGTAGAGCCGACAACGTCGACGAAGCCGAAGCAGAAGCCCGAGCAGCAGCCGAAGCAGAAGCCCAAGCAGAAGTCGAAGCCGAAGCCGACGAACGCCGGGAACGGAGCGGCACGTTGATCCGACTGCTGATCGCCGACGACGAGGACCTCCTCAGAGGCGCGCTGGCCGCACTGCTCGGCCTGGAGCAGGACCTCGTCGTGGTCGCCGAGGCGTCCACGTCCACCGAAGCGGTACGGCTGGCACGCGAGCACCGCCCCGACATCGCGGTCCTCGATCTGGAGATGCCGCCCACCGACGGGCTGCGCGCCGCCGAGGAGATCCGGGCCGAACTCCCCACCCAGATCGTCCTGGTCACCCGGCACGCCCGCCCCGCCGTGCTGCGCCGCGCGCTGGCCGCCGGCATCAGGGGCTTCGTACCCAAGACCACCGCCGCGACCAGACTGGCCGAGATCATCCGCGATGTCGCCGCCGGCCGCCGCTATGTGGACCCCGACATCGCCGCCTCCGCCCTGACCGAGGACGACTGCCCCCTCACCGACCGCGAACTGGAGGTCCTGCGCGCCGCCCGCACCGGAGCGTCGGTCGTCGAGATCGCCGCGGCCGTCCATCTGGCCCCGGGCACGGTCCGCAACTACCTCTCCGCAGCCATGTCCAAGCTGGGAGCGTCCACGCGCCACGCCGCCGCGCATTACGCGTGGGAACAGGGCTGGATCTGACGCCCGGCGACTTCACGGCGCACAGGATCCGCCGGTCACCGCCGCACAGGATCCGCCGGTCACCGCCGCACTCTCGAACGCCCCGAAGCCTCCACCAAGGACACGGTGAACGGATGCGCCGGCGCTGTGAGAACGTCCTCGGCCGGACCCTGCTCAACCACCTTCCCGGCATCCAACACCGCGATCCTGGAGGCGAGTCGGGCGGTGTCCAGGTCGTGTGTGATCAGTACGAGGGACAGGTCGCCGCGGTCTCGCAGCAGCCCCGCGAGCAGGTCGAGGATGCCCCGGCGGGTGACCGTGTCGAGCCCGGAGGTGATCTCGTCGCACACCAGAACCCGAGGCCGGGCAAGCAGGGCCCGGGCCAGCGCCGCCCGTTGAAGCTCGCCACCGGAGAGCCGGGCAGGTGAGCGGGCCGCCAACTCGTTAGCCAGACCAAGGCTGTTGAGCACCTTCGACGCTTCGGCCAGCGCCTCCCGAGGGGGGACCCCACGCAACCGAACCGCCGTACGGGCCACCTGGTCGAGCACCGGCCGATGCTCGTCGAAGGAGGCACGTGCGTCCTGGAACACGTACTGCACAGCCGCCAGTTGACCGCGAGTACGGTCGCGCAGACTCGGCGGCAGCGCGACCCCGTCGAGCAGCACCTCACCTTCGTACCTTCGATGGAGTCCGGCCACGCACCGGGCGAGGGTCGTCTTTCCGCTGCCCGAGCGGCCGAGAACGGCGAGGCACTCGCCGGATCGGAGGGCGAGTTCCGGCGTATGCAGTACCTCGACATCGCGGTGCCGGGCCAGGAGATCGCGGACGTGCAGGACTGTAAGCGAATCCGACCTCGCCGGTGTATCACCCCTCAACGTCGGCTGCTCCGCGAGGAGTTCACGCGTCCACGGATGCGAGGGCGCGAGCCACACCCGTTCCGTCGGCCCTGACTCCACGACCCGGCCGTCCCGCATGACGAGTACCTCGTCGGCGAGCGCGCGTACGGTCTCAAGGTCGTGGCTGAGAAGGACGACGCCGATACCCCGCGCGGCCACGGCCGCCAGCTCGTCGACCACGCGTCGCTTCGTCAGAGCGTCCTGCCCGGTGGTGGGCTCGTCCGCGACGACGACCCGCGCACCGAGGAGCAGAGCCTGAGCGAGGACGACGCGCTGCTGCTGCCCGCCCGAGAGCTGATGCGGAAAGCGCCTCAACAGCCGCGATCCATCCGGCAGTTGTGCCATCTCCAAGGCGTTCAGGACCTGCTCCCGCGCCGCTGCCCGGCGGGCACGGCGAGGCAGTTCACGCACGCGGCACCGCGCGATGTCGTACAGCAGCGCACCCACCCGCCGCGCGGGATTGAGCACCGCCGCCGGATGCTGCGGAACGTATCCCACCAGGACCTCGTCCGCCCGTACGGAGCCGGTCACCCGTACGGAGCCGGTCACGCGCGCGCCCGCCGGGAACTCGCCGAGCAGCGCACGCCCTGTAGTCGTCTTCCCGCTGCCGGAAGCACCCACCAGCGCGGTCACCCTCCCCGGCAGAACCCGCAGGCTCACCCCGTCGACGATCCGTCGCCCCCCGACCTCGACGGTCAGCTCCTCGATCTCCGCCACCGCGGTCGACTCGCTCACGGACGCGGCTCCTTCACCAGATCACGTACACCGATGTCACGACGAACACCGTCTCGTTGAGTCCCCAGCAGCGCGTCGAACAGCAGATTGCACCCCATCGTCAGCGTCACGATCAGCAGTGCCGGGACCACCACGGCCCACGGCTGCACGAACAGGCCCGTACGGTTGCGGTCCACCATCACCGCCCAGTCGGCCGCGTCCGGGGCCACTCCGATGCCCAGGAACGCGGCCGTGGCCACCAGATAGAGGACACCTGTCAGCCGTACGCCCGCGTCGGCGGCGAGCGGTCGCAGGATCGACCGGCCGACATGGCCGACGGCGATGCGCCACCACGACTCGCCCTGCATCCGCAGCGCCTCCACCGCCGGACGCGAGGCCACATCGGCCGCCGCGGCGCGCACGATACGTGCCGCGTCCGGGATGTTGACGAGCGCCACCAGCAGGGCGAGACCCGCCGCCCCGGGTGAGAACACGGACGCGACCAGCAGGATCATCAGCAGCGACGGCACGGCGAGGAGCACGTCCAGCGGCCGCATCAGCACTTCCTCCAACCAGGTCCGATGGGTGAGTGCGCTGATCAGCCCGACCGGCAGCGCGACCAGATAGGCCAGCGTCGTCGCCGCGAGTGCCACGACCACCACGGGCCGGCCACCGAACAGCACCTGCCGCCACACGTCACGCCCCACGAAGTCCGTGCCGAGCCAGTGCCCGCCGCCGAGCGTGAACGAGACGGCCCGCGGCCCGGGTTCACCCGCCAACAGCGGCCCGAACAGGGCGAGTACCAGCGGTACACACACCAGGGCGGCCCCGAGCGCGAAGCGCCCCGACGGCAGCCACTTCGTCCGCCCCCTCACGCGGCCACCTCCGCCCGTGGCGCGAACCGGTGGGTGACCAGGTCGGCCCCCAGGTTCAACACCACGGTGATCACCCCGAAGACCACCGCGAGCCCCTGCACCACCGGCACATCCCGTTCGGCGACGGCGTTCATCAGTACGGTCCCCAGCCCGGGAATCACGAACAGCGCCTCCACCACGATCACCCCGCACAACAACCAGTCGACAGTGCGGGCGAGTTGCTGCGCCGCGGGTGCCATCGCGTTCGGCAAGGCGTGCGCGTACCGCACCCGGGCGCCCGGGATCCCGTACCGGCGGGCCTGCGCGACGTACGGCGAGGCGAGTGCGTCGATCATCCCGGCGCGCACCAGCCGGGACAGCGAGCAGACCGGCCGGGACAGCAGGACGAGCACCGGCAGCACGAGCGCGGCCGGATGCGCGAGCAGATCCGTGCCGTAGCCGACCGCCGTCGGCGGCAGCCAGTCGAGCCGCAGCGCGAACACCGTCACCAGCAGCACCCCGAACGCGAACTCCGGTACCGCGTACACCCCGAGCGTCACCGAACTGACCAGCCGGTCCACGAACCGCCCCTCGAACCGCGCGGCCAGCACCCCGAGCCCGACCCCGACCGGCACCAGCAACGCGACCGTGAGACCGGCGAGGAGCAGAGTGGGACCGAAGGCGCCGGAGATGTACGAGGAGACGGGCCGCCCGGACGTCAGAGAGTTGCCGAAGTCCGCGTGCAGCAGGCCCGTTGCCCAGTCGGCGAGCCGTTCGTACGCGGGCCGGTCAAGGTCCAGCGCCTCGCGGATGGCGGCGATCCGCGCCGGATCCGGCTGGTCCCCGGCGAGGGCCACCGCCGCGTCGCCCGGCAGCGCCTCGGTGAGAGCGAAGACCAGCACCACCACGGCCACGGTCTGCGCGCCACCGAGCAGCAGCCGCCGGGCGGCCCACGAGCCAAGTCCGCTCACGCCAGCCAGACCTTGTCGAACCGCGCCCAGTCGAGCGTGTTCGCGGGCGCCTTCCGCTCAACTCCCCTGACCGTACGGCCCGTTCCGATGATCCAGTCGGCGAACCCCCACACCAGGAAACCGCCCTCGGCGTACAGCCTGCGCTGCATCCGCCCGAACACGGCGGCGCGGTCCTTCTCGTCCTTCGTGGACTGCGCCTGCTGGTAGAGCGCGTCGAAGTCCTTGTGGTGCCACTTGGTGGCGTTGGTGGTGGAGTCGGTGAGCAGCCGCTGCGAGATGTGCGACTCGATGGGCATGGCCCCCGAGCGGTAGCAGCACAGGGTTCCGGAGTTGAGGATGTCCGCCCAGTACGAGTCCTTGCTGCCCATTTTCACCTCGACGGTGACACCGGCCTTGGCGGCCTGATCGCGGAAGATGCCAGCAGCCTCGGTGAATCCGGCCGCGACCGCCGAGGTGTCCAGCGTGACCCTGAGCTTCTCCGCGCCCGCCTTCTTGAGGAGGGAACGGGCCCGGTCGAGGTCCTGCTCGCGCTGCGGCAGGCCGTCCGCGTAGTACTCGTACCCCTTGCCGAACAGGTCGTTGCCGACCACGCCCGCCCCGGACAGCGCGCCGTCGATCAGCTCCTGGCGGTCGGCGATCAGGAAGAACGCCTCCCGGACCCGTTTGTCGTCGAAGGGCGGCCGGTCCGTCTTCATGGCGAAGGCCTGCATGGCGCTGTTCCGCAGCCGAACGATCTCGATCTGGCCCTTGCCCTCATGGGCGCGCGCGGTCGTCGGGTTGAGTTCATGGGCGTACTCGACCTGTCCGCCGAGCAGCGCGTTGACCCGCGCGGACTCCTCGTTGGCGACGACGAACTCCACCTCGTCGAGGTGCGGGGCGCCGTCCCAGTAGGCGTCGTTGCGCCGGAAGACCGCCGAGCGGCCCGGCGCGAACGACACGAAGCGGAACGGCCCGGAACCGACCGGCTTCTTGTCGAAGTCGGCGTCCGTCGTCCCGGCGGGCACGATGTATGCGCCGAACGCGGCCAGCACGTTGGGGAATTCGGCGGTCGGCCGCTTGAGGACGAACTCCACGGTCCGCTCGTCGATCGCCCGGCTCGCCTTGACGTCGATCGGTTCGAGGGAGGCCTTCGCGCGGAACGCCTTCTCGGGATCGGCGATACGGCGATAGCTGAACAGGACGTCCTCGGCGGTGACGGGCTTCCCGTCGTGGAAGTCCGCCTTGCGCAGGGTGACCTTCCAGCGGTCGAGGCCCGCGTTCGGCTCCCATCCGGAGGCCAGGCGCGGCAGGGCGGAGAGGTCGTCGCCGTAGTCGGCGAGCTTGTCGAAGAGCGCCTTGGCACGGGCCACGTCGGCGAACAGATTGGCCAGATGCGGATCGAGGGTCTCGCTCGCACCGCCGCCCGCGAACGCGGCCCGCAGCCGCCCGCCGCGCCGGGGCTTCCCGTCGTTGCCGCTCCCCGCGCCCGAGCCCGAGTCGTTGTCCGAACTGCCGCAGCCGACGAGGGCGAGGGCGCCCACCCCCGAGGCGGCGGCGAGGAAGCCTCTGCGACGGAGGCCGGGGTATTCCTGCATGACGATGTCCTTGCTCTGTGAGATGGATGAAGCGGTTGGGGCAGGGATGCGTCGTGCGGTCACGCGTCGAGCCGGGCCACCACGTGCAGCCGGTCGGCGTCGGCCGCTGTCCCGGGCAGGTCGCCCTCCTGCCACGGCGGTTCGGTACGCGGCCCCGGACCGTCGTGCAGCGCGAGCACAGTGAAGCCGTGAGACGTCAGGAAGTGGCGTAGCTCCAGCGGGAGGAGCAGCCGCCAGGCCGACCGCTGTTCGACGGGAGCCGAGTCGTCGTCGGCGGTCCACACACGGGTACGGCGCAGGAGTTGCGCGGTGCGGTCGACGTACAGCGTGGTCGTCGACCGGTACGAAGTCCCCTGCCAGGCAAAGGAGTTGACGTTCGGCGTGTTCAACAAGTCGTCGCGGCCCAGGAAGTAGGCCCCGTTGCGCATCTCGGCGACGAGCAGCCCGCCGGGTGCCAGGCTCCGGCGACAGGAGGTGAGGAAGCCGTCGAGGTCGTCGTTGGTGTGGCAGTACAGCAGCGAACTGTCCAGACACACCACGGCGTTGAAGACTCCGAGCGAGAAGTCCCGCAGATCGGCGCGCACGTACTGCGGGCCGGGGTGCCGGTCGCGGGCGTACGCCAGCATCGCCTCCGAGAGGTCGGCCCCGACGACCGTCCGCCCGGACGCGTGCAGTTGGGCCGCGTCCCGGCCGGTGCCGCAGCCCAGGTCGAGGACCCTCGGACCGGCCGCGTACCGCCGCAGACAGTCCTCGGCCCATCGCCCGGCCAGCCGCTCGGAATCGGGGAACCGGGCCTCGTACAGCTCCGGGTTGTCGGTCAGCAGATTCCCGCTCGTCATACCGTCGCCCCCACGGGCACGGGCCGCTCGGGCAGCGCCCTGAGGCGACGCAGCCAGGTGACGCCGGCGGCCGACACCAGACCGAAGACCAGGCAGCAGGCCCACGGCAGCCAGGAGGCTCCCCGCTGGTCACCGGTGTCCATGGTCCAGCCGACGACCGTGTTGCCCACGGCCGCCGCGATCCCGGACACCATGTAGAAGATCCCGAAGTACGTGCCGGTCAGCTCCGGTCGCCCGAAGCCGGGGATCAGCTCCATCACGAAGGGCTGGGCGACCATGACGCCGACGTAGAGGAACAGGACGCCGACGAGGACGGGCACGGCGTGCCACACCTCCGGCGAGGCACCCGACACCAGCATCGGCGGCAGGAAGGCGAGGCCCATGAGGGCGAGCCCGACCCCGATCGCCTGATGGCCGCGGTCCTTGAGAGCCCGCGTCAGCCGCATCTGCAGGGCGAGATTGGCGAGCGTGCCCACCAGGAAGACGAGCCCGGCCGCGCCGTCCCAGCCGGTGGCCCGTTGGGCGCCGTCGGGCAGCAGCAGATACAGCTGGTTCTCCAGGGTGAACATGCCGACCATGGCGAGCGAGAAGGCCAGGAACGCGCGGTTGCCCACCACCTCACGCCAGTCCGCGAGTACACCGCCTGTGCTCTTCGGCACCGCACGGGCCGGCAGCACCAGCGCCTGAGCCACGGTCAGCGCCGCGAAGATCCCGGCGGCCGTGAGCGCGGAGGCCCGGAAGTCGAACAGCAGCAGCACACTGCCGAGCAGCGGCCCGATCAGCGCGCCGGTGGTCGCGAAGACGTTGAACAGCGCGAACGCCTCGGCCTTGCGCTCACCGGCCTCCTGCGACAGATAGGCCCGCACGGCCGGGTTGAACAGTGCCCCCGCGAGCCCGCTCAGCACGGACGCGGCGAGCAGCACGGCGAGCCCGTCCCCGAGCGCGAACAGTGCGAAGCCGACCGTACGCACCGCGCACCCGGCGATGATCACGCCGCGCGCACCGAGCCGGTCCGCGGCCGATCCGCCGATGAGGAACAGCCCCTGCTGGCTGAGGTTGCGCACCCCGAGCACGATCCCGACGACGGCCGCCGACATGCCCAGGTCCTCGCCCAGATGCGTGGCCAGATAGGGGATGAGCAGATAGAAACCGGTGTTGACGCCGAGCTGGTTGACCAGGAGCAGCCGGATCGCGGGCGAGAAGCCACGTATCTCATGCAGCGTCTTCACGTCCCACCCGCCTCTCCCGTACTCCGAGCCCGGGCAGAGCACTGGCCCGTACGACGCCGTCGGCGCCCCCGATGCCGGTCCACGGGTCGTCGGCGAGCAGCAGATGTCCGTCGAGGTCGGCCCAGCGGGCACGGTCGGCGAGATGCACGGCGGGCGCCAGGCCGAGGGTGCTGGCGGTGAGACAGCCGAGCATCAGCTCGGTGCCGCTGCCCGCGATCAACTCGGCGATCCGCAGGGCCGCGTACGGACCGCCGCACTTGGCGAGCTTGACGTTCACGCCGTGCACGCGGCCCGCGAGACGGCGTACGTCCTCGTACGTGACGGCGTCCTCGTCGGCGATCAGGGGCAGCGGTGAGCGCTCGGCCAGCCGCGCCAGCGCCTCCGGGTCACCGGGGGCGAGGGGCTGTTCGACGGCCTCTACGCCCAACTCGGCGTAACGGGGGAGCAGTTGCAGGGCCTGGGCGGACGTCCAGGCGCCGTTGGGGTCGAGGAGCAGCCGGACCCGGGGCGCGGCCGCGGCTATGGCTCGTATGCGGTCGAGGTCGTCCTCGGGGTCCGGAGTGCCCGCCTTGACCTTGATGAGGGTGAAGCCGCTGTCCGCGAGCGAGCGGGCCTGCACGGCGGCGCGCTCGGCGGGGACGATCCCGATGGTGCGGGCGGTCCGGGCACTCGGAGTGCTCGGACCACTCGAAACACTCGGCCCGCTCGGACCACTCGGAGCGGTCCGGGCGTTCTTCGCGTCGAGCAGCCGGTGCACGGGGACACCGGACCGCTTGCCGCACAGGTCGAGCAGCGCCGCCTCGACGGCGGCGGTCACCGCCGGCGGCCGGTCGCCCGCGGGCCGCTCGCGCAGCGCGCTCTCGGGGTCGCCGAAACGGCCCAGATCCAGACCGGCCTCGTACAACTGCCGTTGCAGCTCTGCGGTGTTGAGACCGTAGTAGACGCTGGTGACGGCCTCGCCGTGGCCGGTCATGCCCTCGTGCTCGACCGTCAGCCAGACGGCGTCGCGGGCGGTCATCGTCGAACGGGATATGCGCAGCGGCTCGGCGAGTTCGAGCCGCACGGTGCGCAGGGTGGCCTTCACGGGCTCCCTTCCAAGGAGGTGTGCAGGGGGTCGGTGACCGTGGCGCAGCGGACCCAGCCGGTGGCCTCGACGGCACGCGGATGCGGGATCTCGACGGGCCGGGTGGCGGCACCGGCCGGGTCGAGGCCGTGCGCGGCCGTGAAGTCGTCGTCGTAGACCGTGCCGAGATAGCGGTGCGGCCCGTCGGGAAAGACGGTCGCGACCACGGCCCCGGGATGGACACGGGCGGCCCATGCCGAGACGAGCGCGACCGCTCCGGTACTCCAGCCGCCGCTGACGAAGCTGCCGCGAGCGAGGCGCCGACAGGCGTCCGCCGACTCTGCCGGGCCGACCCAGTGCACCTCGTCGAAGGCCTCGTACGCCACATTGCGCGGATGGATGCTGCTCCCGAGACCGCGCATCAGGCGGGGCCTGGCGGGCTGGCCGAAGATCGTGGAGCCGGTGGCGTCCACACCGATCAGGCGCAGCCCCGGCCAGTGCCTGCGCAACGGCCCCACCACGCCGGCACTGTGACCGCCCGTGCCGACACTGCACACCAGGACGTCCAAGTGGTCCAGCTGGGTGGCGAGTTCGGCGGCGAGCGAGGCGTACCCGGCGATGTTGTCGGGGTTGTTGTACTGGTCGGGCCAGTACGCGTCCGGCAGCACCGCGAGCAGCTCCCGCAGCCGGGCCAGCCGCGCCGCCTGCCAACCGCCCACGGCCGCCGGACGGTCGACGAGTTCCAGACGGACCCCGTACGTGCGCAGCAACTGCCGCATGGACGGCTCCAGTTCGGTGTCGCCGACCAGCACGATGGGATGGCCCAGTGCCTGCCCGGCGAACGCGAGACCGATGCCCAGCGTCCCCGAGGTGGACTCCACCACCGGTGCGCCGGGCCGGAGTTCACCCCGCTCGCGGGCGCCGAGCAGCATGGACACGGCGGCCCGCGCCTTCATGCCACCGGCGCCGAGCCCTTCGAGCTTGGCCCAGAAACCGGGCTGGGGGCACGGCAGATCGGTGGTCACCCGGGCCAGCGGGGTGCGGCCGAGGAGCGCGAGGAGATCGGGGTTTGCGGTGAGGGGGTGCAGCGCGGCCGTCGTCACAGCGCGGCCTCCGTAGAGCCGTCGCGATGTCCGGACGGGCGACCGGACTCGTAGCCGCGTCCATGCCCATGCACGTGTCCGTGTCCGTAGCGGTGGATGACGCCGGGACCGCCGTCGAGCCAGAAGAACGGGTACGGCTCCGCGCACACCGCACTCACTCCGGCGCCGAGGAAACGCGGCAGGACGGCACTTCCCGTCTGCGCGAACATCACCAACTGCTTGCCGGTGCGCAGGGAATGCTTCCGCAACGGCTCGAAGGACCCGTTGCCGAGCGTCATACCGGACGCCAACACGGCATCACAGCGGTCGAGTTCGGCCAGCGCGTCCGACACGATCGGCTCGCCCCACTCCGTCCGGCCACCCTTGAGATCGCACGGTATGTACGGGATCCCACGTGAACGAAGCGCCTCCAGAAGGGAGTTGACGACCCCGACGACGAGCACGGTCTGCCCAGGCAGGACGTCCAGCAGCTCGACGACCGCCTTCGCCCGCTCGCGGGACTTCTCCAGGGAGCTCCCGGCGGGCAGCGGCCGGGGGAGTGCCCCGTTCTCCGGCGTGTGCGGAGTGACATGCATCAGATACGCGTCCAGCGCGGCCACCCTGACCGGCGCCAGCGGATGCTTGAGTAGCCGTGCCACGTCCGCGCCGACACAGTCGTCCACCGCGCCTTCGGACAAGGCCCCCGGTTCGACCGCACACGAGCCGACGGCCCGGTCGAGGCGCAGACTGAGCACCTCGTTGCGGTATCCGCCGCGGCGCCCGTCATGACGTACCACCTGGCTGGTGGTGAACGCGACGGAGATGTGCAGGGTGTGGGGGTCGGGGCCGAGCCGGCCGGCCAGGGCACGGCTCATCAGGTCGTCGTACGAGGCCGGGGCCGTGGTGCCGGACAGAGCCGGCGCCGTGGTGTCGGACGGAGCCGGGGCCAAGGTGTCGGCCGGACCCGGAGCCGAGGTGTCGGCCGGAGCCGGGGCCGAGGTGTCGAACGGGGCCTGGGCCGTGGTGCCGTCCGAGGCTGAGGGCGTGGCGCCGAGCGGGGCTGAGGGCGTGGCGTCGGAGGGGGCCTGGGCCGTGGTGCCGTCCGAGGCTGAGAACGTGGCGTCGAGCGGGGCTGAGGGTGTGATGTCCGACGCGGCCGGGGCTGCCCTCTCCTGGACGGCGGGAGCCGCTGCCCCCGCGCCGACGACCGTCCCGCTCATCGGGCGCTCACCCACGGCTTCAGCCCGGACAGCAGCGACTCGACACGGGCCCGTGCCCCGAGCCCCTCCGCGTCACCCGCCATCACATGACCGAGGTACTCGTTGTTGCTCCCCGCGGCCTTGACCACCCGCCCCGGCTCGGCGAGCTGGACCTCCAACACGCCCTGAGAACCGCGTACTTGGTCGGATCCGTCGATCGACTCCAGCGTCCCCGCCGTGTCGGGCACCAGGAAGCCGACGGCGGCGCTGCGCAGCCCGGTCTCGCTCCGGCGCAGGTCGGGGGCGCGGCCGAGAGCGACCTCCACGCAGGCCGCGGCCAGGTCGACTCCGGTGACGTGCCTGATCAGCTCGGTGATGCGGTTTCCGGCCGGGCGGGGGTTGACCTCGACGAGGCGCGGACCGGCGACGGTGAGCTTGATCTCGGTGTGGGCGACCACGGAGTCGAGGCCGAGTGCCTTGATCGCCTGCACCGCGGTGTCCTGGGCGGCCTCCGTGTCGGCAGGGGCGAGCGCGGCCGGGAACATGTGGCCCGTCTCGATGAACGCGGGCGTTCCGCCGACGCTCTTGTCGGTCACGCCCACCACATGGGTCGTGCCGTCGAACGACACGGTCTCCACGCTGACCTCGGGCCCGTCCAGGAGTTCTTCGAGCAGGAGGACGGGCGCCCGGACCTGGCCGCGGGCGTTCACCGGGAAGCCCGCGATCGCCCGACAGGCGTCCGCCAGCTCGCGCTCGTCGTCCACGCGCCGCACATACATGCCCGCGCACAGGTCGACCGGCTTGACCACCAGCGGAAAGCCGAGCTCCCGCGCGGCTTCCTCCGCCTCTGCCCGGTCGGCGCAGACGGCGAAGCGCGGGCCTGGGACGCCGGCCTCGCCGAGAACGCGGCGGGTCGTGTCCTTGCGGCAGGCGTTCTCCACCGACTCCGGCGTGGGACCGGGGAGCCCCAGCCGGGCGGCGATCCGGGCCACGGTCGGCAGGTAGTAGTCGCAGGACGTGACCACCCCGTCGAAGCCGAGAGCCCCGTGCAGCCGCTCGGTCTCCGGCAGCAGGGTGTCGACGTCGTTCGTGTCGGCGGTCAGTACATTTCGGGCCGCGAGCAGGGGGTGGGCCGTGCCCTCCGGGGCGGAGCGCAGGTAGTGGTGCAGATCGCGGGTGAGGAACGTGAACTCGTGCCCGCCCTCCCGGATCGCCCGTGGCAGCAGTCTGCTCATAGACCCGACCCAGCTCTCGACCACCAACAGATGAGCCACAACTCCCCTTTCGTGCATGCCGGTTGAGGTTCCGGGCACGCCAGGGGCGCCCCATGGCGGGGCGCGGACGGCGTGACCGACGCACACGTTATCGACAATCATTTTCATTGTCATCTGATTGCCTGCCCTTGTTGCCGACGCGGCAAAAATCCGGTGGACAGGGCCGGACGGGCGGACCTAGCCTCGCCCGGTCCGAGTGATGAGTGACGAGTGATGGTGTGTCTACCGAATGAGGTGCGGGAGATGACGGTTCAGACGAGCGCGGCCGCGTACGACGGGCTGCGTACTCCAGCCACCACGACCTCCTCGGACCGAAGGAATCCCAGAAGTGGATCTTCCACGTAGCTTCACCATCCGCGAGAGCGGACACCGCATTCACAACCCGTTCACCAGCGAGAAGCTGGCCACCCTCGGCAGGGCCCTCGGCCTGGCACCCGGGACGAGCGTGCTCGACCTCGCCTGCGGCAGCGGCGAGATGCTGTGCACCTGGGCACGCGACCACCAGGTGACCGGCACCGGAGTGGACATCAGCACCGAGTTCCTCGCCGCGGCGCATGCCCGCGCGACGGAGCTCGGGGTCACCGACCGCGTCGCCTTCCGGCACGGGGACGCGACCGGCCATGTCGCCGACGAGCCCGTCGGCGTCGCGGCATGCCTCGGCGCCACCTGGATCGGCGACGGGGCGGCCGGCACGGTCGAACTGCTCCGCCGGAGCCTCGCCCCCGGCGGGATCATGCTGATCGGCGAGCCGTACTGGCGCCGGGAGCCCCGGGACCAGGCCACCGTCAAGGGCTGCTACGCCACCACGAAGGACGACTACCGCCCGCTCCCCGAGCTGCTCGAACTCTTCGGCCGGCTCGGCTGCGACGTGGTGGAGATGGTCCTCGCCGACCAGGACAGCTGGGACCGGTACGTGGCCGCGCAGTGGCTCAACACCCGGCGCTGGCTCGACGCGCATCCCGACGACGAGATGGCGGACGAGATGCGCGAGGACCTCACCACCGGACCTGTACGTCACGTGCGCTATCAGCGTGAGTACCTGGGCTGGGGTGTGTTCGCGCTGATGAACCGCTGACGGGTGCCGGGTCGGCTCCGCCGGTACGACGTACTGGCGGAGCCACCTGGTTGTCGGCTGTAGCTGTCGGTTGCCGACTGCCGGCTGCCGGCTTCAAAAGGGGGCCGGTCCCGTCGAGAAACCGACCTCGCGCGGAGGTCGCCCGCGCCCAGGGCGATCAACTCGGCGGGCCGCTGTTGAACTTCCGGGCGGGGGTACCCGTATCACTCCTCAGTACCGCCCGGAGGGAGAGCAGGTTGTCGACACCGTCCGACCCACAACTGCCACCGAACCGTTCGGCGCTGGAACCTACCCACGTCATGCGCCGCCGCCGGTCCGGAGCCCTGTCGGAGCTGGTGCGGCAGGTCCAGGAGAGGGAACGCGACCCGGACGACGGGTACGAATTCGTGGCGGTCCCGGTAGCGGACACCGCCGCACTGCCTCGTACGGCGGAGGACGACACCCAGGAACTGCCGCCGTACATCGCCGACTTCGCCAGCGAGGACCACTACCAGGGCGGCACAGGCGGCCGCAAGGTCGCCCGGACGTCGGCGCACGGACATACGTCCTTGTTCCGCCGCACGGCGATCGCCATCGCCGCGGTGGCCGCCGCCCTGGCGGGATTCAGCGCGGCTCTCGTGCTCACCTGGGACCGCGACGCCACCGACGACAAGGCACAGGCACCGCCCCCGGCCGCGTCGTCGGCCCCGACACCGTCCCAGCCCGCCGCCGCCCCCGACCCCGACGGAGCCGGCACCCTCCGCGAGGGCGACAGCGGCCCGGAGGTGAGCGACCTCCAGGAACGACTGCTCCGCATCCCCAACGTGTACGAGGGCGGCACGGCCTCCGGCCGCTACGACGCCACACTCACCGAGGCGGTGGCCCGCTTCCAGCTCTGGTACGGCATCCGGGGCGACGAATCAGGCGTCTACGGCAACGACACCCGCAACGATCTCGAATCCCGCACGGCCTCCTAGAACGGCGGCGCCGCGCCTCCAACTCCTTGTCCTGGCAGGTCAGATCCAGCCCTCCAGCGACTTCATGAAGCCGTCGAAGTCGTCGCGGTGGATGGTGTGGCCCGCGCCGGGGACCGTGCGGACCTCGAAGTGGCTCTTTCGTAGGTGGGCGGCGTCCTCGGGGCCGATGAGGAAGCTCGGGTCGGCGAGTTGGACCAGTGAGGGGACCACCGGCTGGGCGGGCAGGAAGCCGAGCAGGGGGCGGTCGCCGAGGAAGTGGGCGGTGTCGGGATCCCAGTCCGCGAGGGTGGCGAGTTCGATGTCGATGTCGGCCTCGTCCCAGCGGGGGTTGAGCCGGGCGATGTGCTCGCGCGTCGCGTTCCTGCCCTCGACGAACGCGGCCGCGTCGACCCGCCGGTCGGGCGCGGAGGTCGCCCAGACCGGGTCGCAGTACACCGCCCGGCACGGCCGCAGCCGGTCGACGGCCAGCGAGAGCGCGAGTCCGCCCAGGGAATGCCCGATGGCCACGTCGGCGCGCCCGGTCAGCGTGTCCACGAGGTCGCGGGCGAAGAGCGCGGGGCTGTACTCGCCGCGAGGCGACGCACCGTGCCCGCGCAGATCCACCGCGACCACCCGGTACCCGCGCTCGGCCAGCGCCGGTCCGACCCGCCGCCAGGTGCGGGAGTCGGACATGATGCCGTGAACGAGCACGGCGCTCTTGTCGCCGGATCCCCACGTACGGGTGTTGAGCTGCACGTTGATGCCCTTCTCGGTCCGAGGTCCCAGGCCGTGGCGCGGTCGGTGGCAGCCGTTCCCGCCACCGACTCACATCAGCCGGCGGCCCGGGCCCGGGCCACGAACTCCCAGCCGCCGTGCGCCACTTCATACACCACGAACCCCGGCTCCACCCGCACGAATTCCGCCCCGCCCGGCGCCTTCACGGCCGAGCGACTCGGCGCAGGCACGTACACCTCGGCCGTCGAACCCACCGGCACCCGCACCGACAGCCGCGTCGAACCGTCCACGACCGACCACGCCGCCGAAGCCTCGCCGCGCACCGTACTGACCGACGTGCGGGCCCAGTTCACGCCCGTACGGCCGTCCGGGCGGACCGTGAAGGTCCGGTAGCCGGCGTCTCCGGGACGCAGTCCGGCCACGTTCTCGTACAGCCACTGCACGACCGTGCCCTGGAAGTAGTGGTCGCGGGAACGCGAGTCGAGCGGCCACATCTCCCACATGGTGTCGGCGCCGTTCTCGAACCAGTAGCCCCAACTCGGGTACGTGCGCTGGGTGGCGATCGCGTGGGCCACCTCGGGATGGCCCTGCGCGGACAGCTGCCGCAACAGCACACTCGTCCCGAGCGCACCGGTGTTGAGATGGTTGCCGCGCTGCTTGATGTCGGCGAGGAGCGAGTCGACGACCGTGGCCCGGGCGCCCGGCGGGACCAGCCCGAAGGCGA
The DNA here is from genome assembly GCF_042715345.1 of Streptomyces sp. NPDC058697. Classification (NCBI taxonomy): domain Bacteria; kingdom Bacillati; phylum Actinomycetota; class Actinomycetes; order Kitasatosporales; family Streptomycetaceae; genus Streptomyces; species Streptomyces sp. NPDC058697. Next base: position 344,961 of record NZ_JBHXSU010000001.1, on the reverse strand, counting down.
GCGGAATGCAGTTGTTGGTCTGCCGGTAGCCGGGGTCCTTGGCTGTGCGGTAATGGCCGTCCGGGCCCAGGAAGGCCGCGTTGAACGCCGCCTTGAGCCCGTCGGCGGCCTTGCGATAGCGGTCCGCGACCTCCGCGTCGCGCAGCAGGTCGGCCAGTTCCGCCGTGTCCGTGAGCGCCCGGTGCAGATACGCCGTCGCGGTCAGCCGGGTGTCCTCGGGCGGGTTGCCGCCGTACCCCGGCGGCAGATAGTCACCCAGGGCGGTCACCGCGAGCCCGTCCCTCAGCCGGGAGATCTCCCAGTCCAGATAGCGCGTCAGCGGCGCCCAGTGGTCGCGGGCCAGCCGCTCGTCCCCGTAGACGCGGTACATCTCCCGCAGCAGGAAGGGATACACCGTCGTCCACTCCGGCGACGGACCGAGGTCGCCATAGCCCCAGCCACCGCTCGGCACGATCACCGGCAGCTGCCCGTCCGCGTTCTGACTGTCCTTCAGGTCCCCGAGCCACTTCGACAGGAAGCGGTGCACGCCGAGCGCGTACGTCATCACCGGCGCGCCCAGCTGCGCGTCACCGGTCCAGCCGTTCTTTTCGTACATCGGCGTGTCCGTCGGAATGCCGTGCAGGTTGTTGAGGACCGTGCGCCGCATCGCCCCCTCCAACCGCTCGTAGAACGGCTCGGAACAGGCGAAGGTGCCCGTCTCCGCCACGCGCGTATGGACGACCCGGCCCAGCACCTGTGACGGCTTGGGCTTCGCGGGCAGCCCGCTGATCTGCACGTAACGGAAGCCCTTGTACGAGAACTTGGGCTCCCACACCTCGTCGGCGCTGCCGCCCGCGCACACGTACTCGTCGGTCTGGAACCGGCCCGGCACGTGCCCGGTCTCGGCGTGGACGCTCCCGTCGGACTGCAGCTTCTCGCCGTGGATCATGCGCACGGTCGTCCCGGCGCCGGCCCGCACGGTCAGCTGTGTCCAGCCGGCCATCGTGCGGCCCATGTCGACGACGTACACACCCTCGCTCAACTCCTCGACGGCGACCGGGCGTACGGTCTCGATGATCTCGATCGGATCGTGCGGCTGTGCGTGCAGCGTGCCCTTCGGGGCCGACTGCCGCTGGACCTTCCGCCAGCCGCTGTCGTCGAATCCGGGGCGGGACCAGGCCGCGCCGGGCGCCTTGCGTGCGTCGTAACTCTCGCCCGCGTAGAGGGAGTTGGAGAGGGTCGGGCCTTCGGTGATCCGCCAGCGGTCGTCCGTGGCGATCGTGGTGCGGGAACCGTCCGGGTGGTCGATCTCCAGCTGGCCGAGGAGTCGCGGCTCGCCGTGCCACGGCGGGCGGTGCCAGTTCCACACGTTCGGTGTCGTCATGCCGAAGAAGCCGCGGCCGAGAGTCACCCCGATCGCGTTGGTGCCCCGGCGGATGTGGTCCGTCACGTCGTGCACCGCGTACAACACGGTCTCGTCGTAGTCGGTGAAGCCCGGGTCGAGGACCTGGCGTCCGACGCGTCTGCCGTTGATCTCGGCGTCGTAGTAGGCGAGGCCGCTGATGTAGAGACGGGCGCGCACCACGGGCTTCGGGAGGGTGAACTCGCGTCGCAGGAGCGGAGCGGGCTGTTCGGTCGCCGTGATCGACACACCGTTGCCCCAAGGCCCCTGCCCGTACGCGGCGAGCACGGCCGCCTCGGGCCACCCGCTGTCGTCGAACTCCGGCCGCTGCCATCCCTCTTGCTCATTCCCGGCGGAGCGCCACCCCTCACCCGTGACCAGTTCGACCGTGTCCGATCCGGTCTCCACGACGAGCCGTACGAGCAGTCCCCCGGGGTTGACAGAGGCGTTGCCGCGGTTCGTCGCCAGCGCGGCGACCACGATCGGCCCGGACCCGGCGGCACGCAACTGATCGGTGACGTCGACGAGATGGCCCTGCCGCCAGGCATCGGTCTGCTCGGGCTGGTGCGCCACCTTCTCGCCGTCGAGATACAGGGTGAAGTCGTCGTCGGCCGTGGCGAGCAGTGTCGCCTTCCGGATCTCCGCACCCGCGGCCGGCGTCAGCGAGCCGCGGAACCAACGGGGCCCGGCGGGCGCGCTGTTGGAGGTCGAACCGGGTGACCATATCCAGGACGCGCCGTCGAACGTCGGCGGCTGCGGAGCGGCCGCCGCGCCGATCCAGTACCCCTCCCAGGCATCCTTGGACAACGTTGTCTCCCACCAGCGCGGCGCACTCCACGCCGACGGCCGGCCCTCGCCGTCCCACACCCTGACGTGCCAGTGGTAACGGGTGCGCGGATGGAGGGCCGGGCCGTCGTAGGCGATACCGACGGTACGGTCCGACGCGACCCGCCCGGAGTCCCAGACCGTGCGCCGCCCCTGACGCAGCCCCTTCTCGCTCAGCGCCACTCTCACCTGGTACGCGCTCTGCCGGGCCCCGCGCCCCTCGGCAGCCAACTCCCAGGTCAGTCTGGGCTTTTCGACCTCGGTGCCGAGCAGTGTCTCGGCGTACTCGACGGTCGTGCGCTCGATCCGCAGCCGGCCGGCCCCTGAGGCGTCGGCGGCGGTCCCCGCGGACGCGGTGGCGGTCTCGACCGCCCCGGAACCCAGAGCGGCGGAGGCGCCCGCTCCGGCGACGGAGGTGCGGAGGAAGGCGCGGCGGTTCCAACCCATGGTCATCTGTGGCCCCTTGGTTGCGTACATGCGTGCACGGATGCGGGTGACGAAGCGAGGAGGGTGTCCGAGGTTCGTTGAAACGATTCATTCGACTGCGGACGATCCTATGCAGTGCGGCTGTCGGCCTTCAAGAGGCGTGCACGGTGTGGCCGTCGGTGCCGCAGGGGATGGTGAGGTCGGGGACAGGTGTCTGCGGCCGGGCCAGAAGACGCCGCCGGCCGCGTCCCTGCTTGGTTCAGGTGGTTTGCGACCGACCGGAACAGCCCGGTTCGTGCCAGAATCACAGCGTGGATTGGGGGATCCTCGAACGAGACGACGAGCTGGACCAGCTGGCCGTCGCCGCGCGGGACGCGGCCGACGGAGCCGGTTCGGTGGCGCTCGTCTTCGGCGAGGCGGGTATCGGCAAGTCGAGCCTGGTGAAGGCCATGCCGGCCGTGCTGCCCGAGAAGGCCCGCGTCCTGGTGGGGGAGTGCGACGACCTCGCGACCCGCCGGCCGCTCGGCCCCTTCCGCGACCTCGTCGGCAGCGTCGGCGCCGAACTGGCCCGGGCTCTCACCGTGGGCGGCGACCGGCCCCGGGTGTACGACGCCCTGCGGGCCGAGCTGACCGCCGCCCCGCACCCGGCGGTCCTCGTCGTCGAGGACGTGCACTGGGCCGACGAGGCCTCGCTCGACGCCCTGCGGTTCCTGGTGCACCGGGTGGAACGCCTCCCGGCCCTCCTGGTCCTCACCTACCGCGACGACGAACTGGACCGCCGCCATCCCCTGCACCACCTCCTGGGCCAGGTCTCCCGGGCCGAACGCGTGCACCGACTCCCGCTGTCCCGCCTCTCCGCGGGCGCGGTGCGGGAACTGAGCTCCGTGAGCCGCCTGGACCCGGCCGAGGTGTACGAGGTGACCTCCGGCAACCCGTTCTTCGTCGCCGAGGTGGTGGCGGCCGGCGGCACCGGCGGGGTCCCGCCGACCGTGGTCGACGCCGTCCTCGCCCGGCTGCGGGGCCTGGACGACCGCACCCGCGACGCCCTGGAACAGCTCGCCGTGGTGCCGTCCGCCGTCGAACGGCCCCTGGTCGACGCGCTGTTCACGGACGGAGTGGCCGAACTGGCCGCCGCCGAACAGCGCGGACTGCTCACGGTGACACCCGAACGGGCCGGATTCCGGCACGAGTTGATCCGCCGGGCCGTCGCCGACTCGCTGCCCGCCGCACGGCGCATCGAACTCAACCGCCACGTCCTCGCCGCACTCGTCGCCAAGTCCGGCTCCGACCCGGCCCGAGTCGTCCACCACGCGGCGGAGGCCGGCGACCAGGAGGCCATCGCGCGGTACGGTCCCGACGCCGCCCGGGACGCCTCAGGCGCAGGCGCGCACCGGGAGGCCGCCGCCCACCTGCGGCTCGTCCTGCGACAGCGCGACCGGTTCGAGGCCGCCGAACTCGCCGACCTGCTGGAGCGGTACGCCGTCGAGAGCTACACCATCGCCGATTCCGCGGCCGCCGTGGACGCCGAACGGGACGCGGTCGCGCTGCGCCGGTTCCTCGGCGACACCCGGGCACTCGGCGCCGACCTGCGCTGGCTGTCCCGTATCCACTGGTGGGCGGGCAACGCCGACGAAGCACAGTGCGCCGCGCGCGAGGCCATCGCCGTACTGGAGGAGGCGGGCGACGACCGGCTGCTCGCGCTCGCCCTCAGCAACACCTCCCAGCTCCACATGCTCTCCGAACGCTCCGCCCTGGCCATCGACTTCGGTGAGCGCGCCATCGCGCTGGCCCGCAGCACCGGCGACGACGCGATCCTCGCGCACGCCCTCAACAACGTCGGCTCCGCCCGCTGGCGCGACGGCGACCCACTGGGCCGCGCCCAACTGGAGGAGAGCCTGAAGGTAGCGCTGGCCGCGGGTGAGGTCGAGCACGCCTGCCGCTCGTACGCCAACCTCATCTGGACGCTGCTCCAACGCCTGGAGTTCACCGAGGCCGACCGCTTCCTGGCACCCGGTATGGCGCTGGCCGACCGGGCGGAACACGTCGGCTTCCTCAGCTATCTCCATGTCGCCATGGCGTTGCGCCGGTTCGCCGCCGGGGCCTGGGACGACGCGGAGCGGCACGCCGAGATCGGCGCCCACGACTTCGTGCCCGCCCGCTGTCCCGCGCTGACCGTGCTGGCCCGGGTCCGCGTCCGCCGCGGCCGGGACGGCGGGGAGGAACTGCTCGACGAGGCCTGGGAGATCGCCGTACGCACCCGCGAACTGCAGCGCACCGGGCCGGTCGCGGTCGCCCGGGCGGAGGTCGCCTGGCTCCGGGGTGACCATGCGGCGGTGGTCGCGGTCGCCGGTGAGGTCTTCGAGGAGGCACGCCGACTGTCCGCCATGCCGCACGTGGCCGAGCTCGGCTACTGGCTCACCAAGGCGGGCAGCCCCGTACCGGCGGACGGCTGGGACCATCCGTACGCGCTCCAGGCCGCCGGACAGTGGCGCGAGGCGGCCGAGGTCTGGCGCGCGTCCGGCTGCCCGTACGAGGATGCCGCCGCGCTCGCCGAGAGCCCGGACCCGGACGACAAGCTCACGGCCCTCGCAGGTCTGGACGCACTCGGCGCGGAGCCCCTGGCACGACTGGTCCGTGGCGAACTGCGGCAGCTGGGCGTGCGCCACATCCCGCGCGGCCCGCTCGCCGCGACACGCGACAACCCCGCGGGCCTCACCGAGCGCCAGCTCCAGGTCGTGCGGCTGCTGGCCCAGGGGCTGACCAACCCCGAGATCGCCGAGCGGCTCGTGGTGTCGGTGCGTACGGTCGACAACCACGTCTCCGCCGTACTGGACAAGCTCGGTGCCCGCTCCCGGCGCCAGGCCACCGCCCGCGCCACGGAGCTGGGGCTGGTGCCCGGACGCGAGACCTAGGTAGCCGCCGACGCCGAGCTGAGTGACCGGCACGGATATCTGCGCGCGGGGGACGGGACTAGAAACAGGCCCATGGAAGGGGCCCCGGAAGCCGGGTCCCGGATCGGGGGATGCACATGTCCGTCACACCAGCACAGGCGGCCCGGCAGGAACTCACCCAGTTCAAGGGCCAGTTGATCGGGTCGGACGACTCCGGCTACGACGAGGCCAGTCCCGTCTACAACGCGATGATCAAGCGTCGGCCCGCCCTCGTGGCGCGCTGTACGAGCGCCGAGGACGTCACGCACGCCATCCGCTTCGCCCGCGCCCACGAGCTGCCGCTCGCCGTACGCGGCGGCGGGCACCACGGCGCGGGACTCGGGACCTGCGACGACGGCGTGGTTGTCGACCTGTCCCCGCTCAAGGACATCGAGGTCGACGCGGAGGCCAGGACGGTCCGCGTCGGCGGCGGCTGCGTCTGGGGCGAGGTGGACCAGGCCACCAACGCGCACGGTCTGGCCACCCCGAGCGGCATCATCTCCACGACCGGCGTCGGGGGTCTCACCCTGGGCGGCGGCCTCGGCCATCTCACCCGCAAGTGCGGGCTGGCCATCGACAACCTCCTGGAGGCCGAACTCGTGCTGGCCGACGGCCGGCACGTGACCGCGAGCGCCGACGAGCACCCCGACCTGTACTGGGCGATCCGCGGCGGAGGCGGCAACTTCGGCGTCGTCACCTCGTTCCTGTTCCGGCTGCACGAGGTGAGCACGGTCGTCGCGGGTCCCACGTTCTGGCCCGTCGAGCAGTGCGCCGAAGTACTCGCCGCCTACCGCGACTTCATCCCGCACGCACCCCGCGAACTCAACGGCTTCTTCCTGATCGGCGCGGTCCCGCCCGCCCCGCCGTTCCCCGAGGAACTCCATGGACGCAAGGCCTGCGGTGTCGTGTGGTGCTACGCCGGAGAGGACACGGACGCGGCGGCGCGCGCGATGGCGCCCCTGCTCGACGCCCTGCCGGAACCGATGCTGCACGGCCCCGCGCCGATGCCGCACCCCATGATCCAGGGTGCCTTCGACGGCCTCTACCCGCCGGGCGACCAGTGGTACTGGCGTGCCGACTTCGTCAACGAGATCCCCGCCGAGGCGATCGAACTACACGCCAAGTTCGGCGCCGAACTGCCCACCATGAAGTCGACGATGCACCTGTATCCGATCGACGGCGCAGTCCACGACCACGCGCCGACGGACACCGCCTGGAGCTACCGCGACGCACGCTGGGCCTCCGTCTACGCGGGCGTGGACCCCGACCCGGCCAACGCCGAGGACATCAAGCGGTGGACCGTCGACTACTTCGAGGCCCTCCACCCGTACTCGGCGGGCGGCGCCTACGTGAACATGATGATGGACGAGGGCCAGGAGCGCGTACGGGCCAGCTACCGCGACAACTACGCCCGGCTGGCCCGGATCAAGGCCGAGTACGACCCGGGCAACCTGTTCCGGCTCAACCAGAACATCGAGCCGGCCGCGCGGCCCTGACCGGCGGGACCTGGAACGGGCCCTGGCGCCAACGGGGGGCGTCAGGGCCCACGGCTCGGGGCTACAACTCACCTATGGGGGCTCGCGCTTCAGGACTTGCGGGCGACGCCCCCGTACACGTCCGTCGCCTCCGGAGTGGTGCCCGGCTCGGGGCGCCACAGCGGGCAGGAGACGATGCCGGGGTCCAGCAGTTCGAGGCCGTCGTAGTAGACGGAGATCTCCCGCGGGCTGCGCAGCACGTACGGGACGGCACCGGTGTCGTCGTAGCCCTCCTGGGCCCGCTTGAGTTCGGCGTCCGTGTCGGTGCTGTCGTAGTGCACGAAGTAGCTGCCCGACGGCAGGGCGGCCTGGAGGCGGCGGACGATCGACTGCGCCTCCTGGTAGTCCTGGATGTGGCCCAGGATGCCCATCAGCATCAGCGCGACGGGCTTGCCGAAGTCGAGGATCTTGCCCGCGGCCTCGATGATGTTCTCGGGCTCGTGCAGGTCCGCGTCGATGTAGTCGGTGACGCCCTCGGGGGTGCTGGTGAGCAGCGCCTGGGCGTGCCGCAGCACCAGCGGGTCGTTGTCCACGTAGACGATCCGCGACTCGGGTGCCACGCGCTGGGCGACCTGGTGGGTGTTGTCGTACGTGGGCAGGCCCGTGCCGATGTCCAGGAACTGGCGGATGCCCAGCTCACCGGCGACGAACGTCACGGTCCGGATCAGATAGCCGCGGGAGGCGCGGGCCATCGTCTCGATGTTCGGGGCGATCTCGCGGTAGGCGTCGCCCGCCTCCCGGTCGACCTCGTAGTTGTCCTTGCCGCCCATCCAGTAGTTCCAGATGCGGGCCGAATGCGGCACCGTGGTGTCGATCTTGGACAAAGCGTCCTGGTCGGGAGTGGACTGGCCGTCTGCCATGCGAGATCTCCTGCCGTGCGTCACGCGGTCTGCTTCCAACCTACCGTCAACTGCCCTTTGCATCGCCCCAGTTGGAGATCGGGAGCGGATGGTGCACGGATGGGAGGGCCGGGGCCGCCGACATCCAGAGTGACCACTGGGACGTGTTGGGCGAGGGTGCGGAACACCCGGCGGTAGGCGTCGGCGGCCTCGGCGCTCTCGGGGTCCGGATGGCGTCCGGAGTCCGTCAGATGGAGCAGGGCGCCGTCCCGCTCGGCCACGGACTCGGCGAAGTCGAGCGCCTGGATCCAGGTCACCCGGGAGTGCCCGCGGCGCAGTGGCCCGTACACCAGCTCGTGGACGATGCCGCCGTCGACCGCCAGGCGGCCGGGGGCGGCGAGGAGTTCGCGGTACGGACGGGTCGGGTCCACGTGGTGCAGTTGGTCCCGCGAACGTCTGATCATGAATCCGTTGCGGACCAGTTCGGCGAGCAGCCCGCTTCTGGCGATGCCGTCGGGGCCCTCGACGACCAGTGTCCGGCACCGGTCGACTGCCTCATGGAGCGTGCGCATACCACTCCCTCCAGGACGACCGACTTCCCCAGTGTGGCCGGGCGACCCGCACGGCGGGAGTGCGCGTGCGGGTTGTCCGGTTGTGCGGCCGTAGTGGTGGATGGTTGTGCCGGCGTAGTGGTGCCGCCCGGCCCGGCGCGCGAGGGCGTCGGAACACGGGCTCGCGACACGGGAGTTCGACGGGGTGCCTGCCGGGCGGCGAGGGGCGTCAGCTGACGAGCGACGTCAAGTGACGAGCGGCGTTCAGGTGACGAGCGACGTCAGGCGACGAGGAAGTCGGCCTGGCCGGACTTCGCGCCCTCCAGGAACGAGATCATCTCTTCCCGGGTGTAGATCAGCGCGGGCCCGTCCGGGTCCTTGGACTGGCGGAACGCGACGCTGCCGTCGGGCAGTCGCTTGGCCTCGACACAGCTGCCGCCGTTGGTACCGCTCCAGGGCTTGTGCCAGCCCTCGGTTCCCAGATCGATGGCGGGCATGCCGCTGTGGATGGGGTCCATGGAAGTCATGGCTCACAACTCCTTACGCAGTTCAGCCAGGATGGCCCTGGTCCGAGCGACCGGCTCCGCCTGCACGGACATCCGGTCCATTACTTCGAGGTACGTCACGACGTCGGCCGGCTGGTCGACATAGACCGAGCCGACGAGGCTCTCGGTGTAGACGACATCGGGGAGTTCGGAGAAGCCGAAGCGGAAGTGGTGGAAGGGGCCGAACGCGCCCGGATGGGCTCCCACGGAGTAGCGCAGTATCTGGATCCGGACCTTCGGCATGTCCAGGACCTCGTTCAGCCGGTCGATCTGGGCCCGCATCACCTCGACCCCGCCCACCGGGCGGCGCAGCACCGTCTCGTCCAGGACGGCCCAGACGGCCGGTGCCTCGGATTTCGAGAGCAGGTCCTGGCGCTTGAGGCGCAGGGCGACACGGCGGTCGATGTCCTCCTTGGTCTCGTTGGGAAAGCCGATGTGCATGAGCGCGGCCGCGTAGTCGTGCGTCTGCAACAGGCCCGGGACGTAGTGGGGTTCGTAGAGACGGATGACGCTGGCTTCGCTCTCCAGGCTCACGTAGGCGCTGAACCACTCCGGCAGCACATCGCGGTACGAGTACCACCAGCCGGGCCGGTTGGCCTCCCTGGCCATGGAGAGGAAGTCGTCGACCTCGGACTCCGGGACTCCGTAGGTGTGCAGCAACTCCCTCACGTAGGGGATACGGAGGCCGACCTCGGCCTTTTCGATCCGGCGGACCGTCAGAGCAGTGACCTCGATGGCCCGCGCGGCGTCCTCGAAGGAGACTCCGGCCTGTTCCCGCAGATGCCGGAGCCGCTTGCCGAGAACCATCCGCAGGACGGTCGGTGCACTGCCGCCCGAGCGGTTGTCGCTCACGTCCTACCTCCCGGAACGGCCGTCACAGCGTGCAGTGTGCCACGAGGTCGCTGACACAGACAGAGCGATGAGGATCGTTCTGAAATTATCAGAACGCTTGTTGCGGGTTGTGTGTGTCGGCCATCATAGTGATCGAGTGACCTGCCGCACAGTCCGGCGGCGACGGCGCACAACAGCGCATCGCCTTCCCGGACTTGACGCCCCGGCAGGGAGGCAGACCGCCGCACCGCGATGCGACACCTGGATGGCCACCGTGACCGACGGACAATCGAGGAGCCCGGGCAAGGGTCCCGCCGGGGCCAACAAGGCGCTGGCGTCCGCCCTCAGAGACGCCGGCTGCTCCTATGCCTCGCTCGCCCTCCGGGTCAACGAACTGGGGCGCAGACAGGGCGCGGACTCCAACTACGACAAGGCGTCGGTCACCCGCTGGCTGAACGGCCAGCAACCCCGGGGAAACACCCCCGAGTTGATCGCCGCCGTCCTGTCCGAGCGACTCGGCCACGCCGTCTCGCCGACGGACCTCGGCTTTCTGCCCGACCAGCAACGCCCGGTCGTCGGCAGGGCACTCGTGTACCGCGAAGACCTGGCAGACACCTTGCACACCTTGGCCGAACTGGGCTCCACCGACATCTCCCGCCGCAGCCTCCTCGGCGCGGTCCCCTTCGTCGCCGGCGCCCTGACGAACCCTCAGCGCGAGTGGCTGCTCTGGCTGGTGGAGCACGCCGGGAATCACGACGTCATCCGGCTCGCGCCGGTCACCGACGGCGGTCCCGTCGAGCAGGTCCACGCCATGATCAGCATGTTCGACCAGATGGACAACCACTTCGGCGGCGGCGGAGTGCGCACCAGCATCGTGCACTACCTGTGCACCGAGGTCGTGCCCATGCTCCAGCGCCGCGGCACACCCCCGCACCAGCAGCGCCTGCTGTACGCGGCGGCCGCCCGCCTCGCCGCGATGGCCGGCTGGAGCTCGTACGACGCGGGGGAGTACGGACTCGCGCAGCGCTATATGACCCAGGCGCTGCGGCTCTGTGCCGAGGGCCGCGACCGCGTCCTGGGCGGGCAGATCCTGGCCGGTCTCTCCCACCTCGCCACCAGCCTCGGCCGCCCGGACGAGGGCGTGGCACTGGCGAGGGCCGGCATCGCGACCGCGAAGGACTCGGGCAGCCCGCTCGGCCTGATGCGCCTGTACGCCATGTCGGCGCGCGGACACGCGGCGCGGGGCCGCTCCGGTGAGACGGCCGAGGCGCTGAAGCTCGCGGAGCGGCAGCTGGACGCGAGCCGGGGAGCCGCGCAGGAGTCCGTGTGGGTGCGTTTCCTCGACCACCACTATCTGCAGGCCGAGTCCGCCCTGTGCTTCCGTGACCTCGGCCTGGCCGCGCAGGCGGAGCGCACAGCCGGTGAGTCCATCGACGCCAACGCCGACCGGCGCAGGCGCCAGGCCATCAGCCGTTCCGTACTGGCGACCGCGCACCTCCAGCAGAACCGCCTCGACGAGGCGATCGGTACGGCGACCAGGGCCCTCGACACCCTCAGCACGGTGCACAGCGAGCGGTCCATCCAGGCCCTGCGTGACTTCCGCAAGAGGCTGGAGCCCCGCAGCCACGAGCCGCTGGTCCAGGAGTTCGAGCGAAGGTCCCGACCGGTCCTGGGGGCGGTGGCATGACCAACGGACCCGGCACGAGCGGCCTGCCCGACGGCTTAGTAACCGTCGGGCGAGGGGGCGTTCTGGGCGCGGTCGACGGGCAGATTGGCCCCGGAGATCCCGCTCGACCAGTCCGACAGCAGGAACGCCACCACACGCGCCACCTCCTGCGGCGCGACCGGCTCCCCGCCCGGCAGCTCGGCCGCCGCGAACGCGGCGAACGCCTCGGGTTCCTCCCTGCGCATCCGGTCCCAGCGCCGGCCCGGGATGAGCATCGACCCCGGCGAGACGGAGTTCACCCGGATCCCGTCCGGGCCGAGCTCGCGGGCCAGCGAGGCCGCCAGATGGATCTGCGCGGACTTCGCGGTCCCGTACTGCGCGTTGGGGCCAGGCTTCCAGCCGGAGATCGACGAGATGACCACGACCGAACCACCGCCCGCGGTACGCAGATACGGGACGGCGGCCCGTACCAGCCGCGCGGTGTGCCCGACGTTCAGCTCCCAGGTCGCGGCCCAGTCGCCGGCGTCCGTCTGTTCGAGGCCGCGCCCGCGAGAACCGCCCGCACAGGCCACCACACCGTCCAGGCCGCCGAAGCGACTCGCCGCGGCCGTGACGAACGCCTCCAGCCGCTTGGGTTCGGTGACGTCGAGGGCTCGGGTGAACAATCCGTCGGGCGCGGCAGAGTCGAGCGTGCCTCTCAGCGCCTCCAGGTCCCGTGCGGTACGGGCGCAGGTCGCGACCCGGGCGCCCTCGGCGGCCAGCAGCCGCACGATCTGCTCGCCGAGGCCGCGTGTGCCGCCGGTGACGAGCACGCGCTTGCCGCTCACGCCGGACCAGCCGAGGGCATCCTGCCCGCTCTCGATCGTCCGGCCCTCGCTCGCATTGCTCACGCTTTCGAACATACATGCCACACCACTACGCGCCTGCAACCGGACAACCCCCGCACTCCCTGGTCCGCCGCCGCTCGGGCCGGTTGGCTGCACGAGCAGCCACCGAGACCGTCCCCCACCCGTGCTGCACTCGAAGGAGGCACGATGACGGCATCCAGGGCACACCGCCGTCGGCCGTCGCCCTCGCTGACGCGCGGCGCGGACCATGACTCGCCCACCGGTAGGCCCTGGGCCGGTGAGACGGCCCGGACCGCCCCGGTCGCGTCCTCGGCTCCCGCCGCGCCCGATTCCGTGAGCGGGGCCAGTTCCCTTCGCATCGTGGTCCCCGCGCAGCCCTCGCGCGCCTCGGGCGTACGGCGCATGGTCGCCGAACAGTTGTCGCACCTGCGGTTGCCGGCCGAGCAGCTCGACAACGCCGTCCTGGCCACGGACGAACTCTTCGCCAACGCCGTCCGACATGGCAGCCCCGACGCCGGCGACATGGTCACCGTCAGCGTCGAATGCACCGACCACGAAGTACGGGTGACGGTCGCCGACCACTCGGCCGAGCTGCCGCGCCACCGCACGGCGGACGACGCCGACGAGTCCGGACGCGGGCTCGCCATCGTGGCCGCGCTGGCCGACGACTGGGGCATCGCACCGCCCGACCCCGGCGAGTCGGGGAAGCGGGTGTGGTTCTCATTGGAAATCCAGGGGGCGTCATGAGCGGTTCCGGCATGCCGGGCCACGTCGCACACGACACGGCGCGAGAGGGGCGTACGGGGGTCGCCCCCCGCCCGGGTCGCGACGGGCCCACGGAGCCGGCGGGTGCCCCGGGCGGTGACCCGGGGCACCCGTGCCGGGACGGGCACGCGGGGCGAGTGCATGACGCGGCGGGGGAGGACGGCGCGGGGCGCAGCCACGACGAGATACACGGCGAGGTGGGCGAAGTGCGTCCGGTCGTCGTGCCGGCGCTCGCGGCGGCCCTCGCCCGCGAGCTGGTCCGCAGGGCGGACGAGGACCGGAGAGTGACGCGGGCGGCACACCGCAGCCCCACGCAGGTCGCGCGCCGCCGTATCACCGAATGCCGCAGGGGCAACGCCGAAGCGCTGAAGACCATCGTCAAGCGCCATGCCTGGCCGACCGCCGACCTGGTCGGTGCGCCCGCCTCGACGGCGGCGCTGATGATCCTCCTGCACGCCCCCGACCTCGAGTTCCAGCTCACCTGCCGCGACCTGATCGCCCAGGCCACGGCGGACGGACGCTGCCCGGCGCCGCACCACGCGTACATCGCCGACCACTGCGCCGTCGAACTCGGCCAGCCGCAGTTCTACGGCACCCGTGTCGACCCCGCGACCTTCCGTCCGTATCCGGTCCGCCAGCCCCGGACGCTCGACGAGCGCCGCGAGGACGTCGGGCTGTGCCCGCTCGACGAGCAGATGAGGGCGCTGCGCCTCGGCGGCTGAGGCCGTGGCGGCGGCTCGGTGCGAAGGCGGAGGGAGCGTTACGGCTCCAGCCGCAGCTGCCATTCCTGCTCCTGGTCGCCGGAGACCATGCCCTCCTCGCGCACGGTGAAGACGGAGGTGAGGGTCTCGTCGGCCCGCCGTACCGCCTCGGGGCTGCCCTGCAGGGTGACGGTCACGGGCGCCGAGAGCGGCGGCGCGGTCATCGGCGTCACACCACCACCGACCGGTACGTCGTTGTCGAACGCAGCCGTGTAGACCGTGGCGCCCCCGTCCCCGGGCATGTCGTCCGCCGTTCCGAAGGCGGATTCGAGGGTGTGGACCACCGCCCGCGCGTCGGCGGCCGTGCCGCCGCTGAGCGTGAGTGTCAGAGCGAGATGCGTGCCAGGCGTCATGACCAGCCACCTTTTCTTGTGCGGATGCGCGCCGTCCCGTCCGTGTAACCGGTCCTCGGGGCCACAAACGGCGGCTCGGCCCTGCGTGGGGCATGTCTCCATGACACCGCCATCCACCGGACCTCGCAGCCCCACATGCACCGGACCTGCCGGCCGCACCGGCCGGGTGTCGCGGACCGCCGCCGCTTTCCCGCTCGGCTTTCCGTCGGCTTCCCGCCGGGTCAGGACGGTCGCAGAGGGGTGATCTCCAGGAGACGGGCGGCCATCCGGCGGGCGGGCTCCTCGGTCTGTTCCGCGATGCGGTGGAAGGTGTCGTGGGCCGACCGGGCCGGCCAGGCGGCGGGCAGGTGCCGGGCGGGCAGTCGCGGGTCCGTACGGATGATCTGGAGCCACTCGCTCGTCAGGCGCAGCCGGGTCCCGAGCGGGTCCCCGGAGCCGGAGCCGGTGTCGGTGTCGGTGTCGGAGCCGAGCCGGTGGGTCCAGCGTTTGTCGAAGTCGGCGTACCGAGTGCCGACGCCGTCCAGGTCCCAGGTGTCACGGATCATCAGGCCGATGTCGGTGGCATCGTCGGCCGTGGCGTGGAAGATCTTGACGTGGGCCGCGAGCCCGAGTTCGGAGACGAGCTCGGACACGTCGAAGACGCCGGGCGCGATCCACAGCCCGCTGTAGAGGGGGCCGAAGCCCGACCACGCCAGCCGGGAGCGCAGATCGTGCCGCTGGCGCTGCCAGGACTCGGGCAGTGAGAAGCCGAGCAGAGTCCAGGTGCCGTCCCAGTCGTCGTTGACGGCGCCGGTGTCCCAGAGCCGCTTCTTGCCGTTCCAGAGGATCTCCGTCGCCTGCGGGGTCAGACCGAAGTACATCCGGCGCCCCTCCCGCTGACGCCGCAGCAGACCGCGGTTGACCATCCGGGTCAGCGTGGACCGCACCGCCTGCTCCCCGACCCCGGCCCGCGCCAGCACCTCGATGACGCTGCCGGAGTACACGCACAGCGGCCCCTCCTCCAGAACATGGCCGCCGAAGAACGCGAACATCAGCGACTGGGGGCGCAGTTGCGGTCCCTCGGGGAGGTCCATGGCCCCCTGCGGAGTCTCGTCGTGCACGTCGGAAAGGGCCGGGCCGTCCACTTTGCAACCTCCCTTGTCCGGGGTACTGACAGCGCGAACATAGGTGTGTAGATTGCGGCCGTCAAGAAAGTGCACAACATTCCGTCACCGTCAGGAGGAGCCCATGCAAAGGCGCATTCTCGGGCTAGCCATAGCCGTGGTCACGGTCGCAGGCGCGGCCGGATGCGGGTCCTCGTCCTCCTCGAGCGGCGCTTCGGCGTCCTCCGGCGGAGGCGGGACCACGGAGGTCAAGGTCGGCATCATCCCGATCGTCGATGTCGCACCGCTCTATCTGGGCGACAAGAAGGGCTTCTTCAGCAGCCGGGGCATCAAGCTGAAGATGGAGAGCGCCCAGGGCGGCGCGGCGATCATCCCCGGTGTGGTGAGCGGCCAGTTCCAGTTCGGCTTCAGCAACACCACCTCGCTGATGCTCGCCCAGACCAAGGGTGTGCCGGTCAGGTCGGTGGTGAACGGAGCGGCCTCCAACGGCAAGGTCGGCGCCGACGTCACCGCCGTCGCGGTCAAGAAGGACAGCTCGATCAAGTCGGCCAAGGACCTCGCCGGGCAGACGGTGGCGGTCAACACCCTGCAGAACATCGGGGACACGACGGTCCGCGAGTCGGTCCGCAAGGCCGGCGGCGACCCGTCCAAGGTCAAGTTCGTCGAGATACCGTTCGACCAGATGCCCGCCGCCCTGGACGGCGGACAGGTCGACGCGGCCTGGATGGGCGAGCCCGCGACGACGATCGCCAAGGCACAGGGCGCCCGCGTCATCGCCTCGCCCTTCGCCGAGACCGACCCGAAGCTCACCGTGGCCACGTACTTCACCTCGGCCAAGGTGATGCAGGAGAACCCGGATCTCGTGAAGAAGTTCACCGAGGCGATGGCCGAATCGCTGACCTACGCCTCCGAACACCCCGACGAGGCACGCCAGATCCTCAGCTCGTACACCAAGATCAGCGGCGATGTGCGCGAGAAGCTCATCCTGCCCAGCTGGCCTGCCGAGGTCGACATGGCCTCCCTGGAGAAGCTGGCCGCCCTCGGCGAGGAGGACGGCATCTTCGGCGACAAGAAGCCCGACCTGAACGCGCTCTTCTCATGACCAGCCCCGGTCTCACCTCTGTACTGGCGGAGCCCGCCGGGACCGACCCCGGTCCCGGCGCGGCACCCGCCAGGCGAGGTCCGGTCCCCGTCGCGGTACTGCGCGGCCTCGCCGGTCTCGCCGGACTGGTCGCGGTGCTCGAAGTGCTGCCGCACACCGGCCTGGTGTCGCCCGACTACCTGCCGCCCGCCTCGGAAACCGTCCGCACCCTGGGGACCCTGCTCGCCGAACCGGCCTTCTGGACCGCGCTCGGCGACACCCTCACCGGGTGGGGCCTGGGGCTGGCCGTCGCCGTCGTGGCGGGCGTCGCCGCCGGAGTCGTCATCGGTTCCGTACCCGTACTGCGTGCGGTGACCGCCTCCACCATCGAGTTCCTGCGCCCCATCCCGTCCGTGGCCCTGATCCCCGTCGCGGTCCTGCTCTACGGCACCGACCTCCGGTCCAAGCTGCTGCTCGTCGTGTACGCCTCCTTCTGGCAGGTGATCGTCCAGGTCCTGGCCGGCATGCAGGACGTCGACCCGGTCGCCGAGGACACCGCCCGCAGCTATCTCCTAGGCACCTGGGGCCGGGTCCGCCACGTCCTGTGGCCCACCGCCCTGCCGTACGTGATGACCGGGGTACGGCTGGCCGCCACCGTGGCGCTGATCCTCACCATCACCGCCGAACTCGTCATCGGCGCCCCCGGCCTCGGCCACGAGATCGCCGTCGCCCAGGTGTCCGGCGCCGTACCGGAGGTCTACGCCCTCGTCCTGGTCACCGGCCTGCTCGGCGTCGCCGTCAACCTCGCGGCACGGGCGGTCGAACGACGGGCACTGCACTGGCACCAGTCCGTACGCACGGAGGTGACCGCATGACCGTCCTCACCGTGGCCCGACGCGGCCTGCTGGTCCTGGGTCTGCCCGCGGTCCTCTTCACCGTGTGGTGGTTCGCCACCGCAGGGAGCACCGACTTCTACTTCCCGCCCCTGGCCACCATCCTGGACAGCTTCGGGAAGGTCTGGACGGCGGACCGGCTGCTGTCGGACGTGGTCCCGAGCCTGCTGCGCCTCGCGGCCGGCTATCTCCTCGCCGTGGTCGTCGGAGTGGGGCTCGGCCTGATCGTCGGGATGCGGCGGGCCGTCCGGGACGTCCTGGAACCGGTCCTCGAACTCTTCCGGGCCATCCCGCCACCCGTGCTCATCCCGGTGATCATGCTGTTCGCGGGCATCGGCGACACGATGAAGGTGCTCGTCATCGTCAGCGGCTGCATGTGGCCGATCCTGCTCAACACCGTCGAAGGCGTCCGCGCGGTCGACGAGGTGCTCGGCGACACCTGCCGCTCGTACGGCATCACCGGCGTGGCGCGCCTGCGGCATCTGGTGCTGCGCGCGGCGAGCCCCCAGATCGTCACGGGCATGCGCCAGGCCCTGTCGATCGGGATCATCCTCATGGTCATCAGCGAGATGTTCGCCGCCAGCAACGGCCTGGGCTTCACCATCGTGCAGTTCCAGCGATCCTTCGCCATCCCCGAGATGTGGAGCGGCGTCCTGCTGCTCGGCATCCTCGGCTTCCTCCTGTCCCTGCTCTTCCGGTTCGCCGAGAACCGAGTCCTGGCCTGGTACCACGGCCTGCGCCGCGCGCAGCGCAACCCCTGACGCACCCCCCCCCGACGCCCCCGTCGCAACGCCTGACGCAATCCCTGAAGCACCGCCTGACAAGGAGACGTCGATGCTCGACGTACAGGACCTGCAGAAGATCTACACCGGTCGGCACCGCAACGTCGAGGCGCTGCGCAACCTCACCTTCCACATAGCCGAGGGCGAACTGGTCTGCCTGGTCGGCCCGTCGGGCTGCGGCAAGACCACCCTGCTGAAGTGCATGGCGGGCCTGCTCGCCCCCACTCGCGGCGAGGTGCGCCTCGACGGCCGTCCGGTCGCCGGACCACCGCCCGGCATGGCGGTCGTCTTCCAGGAGTACGGCCGCTCGCTGTTCGCCTGGATGAACGTGCGCGACAACGTCGCCCTGCCCCTGCGCCGCAAGAAGCTCGGCAAGGCGCGCGAGCGGGAGCTGGTGGACCACGCCCTGGAGGTGGTCGGCCTCTCCGACGCCCACGAGGCGTACCCCTGGCAGCTCTCGGGAGGCATGCAGCAGCGCGTCGCCATCGCCCGCGCCGTCGCGTACGAGCCGAAGGTGCTGCTGATGGACGAGCCCTTCGCGGCGGTCGACGCGCAAACGCGTGCCGAACTGGAGGACCTCATCCGCAAGTTGTGGCACGAACTCGGCGTCACCGTCCTGTTCGTCACCCACGACATCGACGAGGCGGTCTACCTCGGCCAGCGCACCCTGATCCTGTCCAAGTCCCCGACCGTCGTGCAGGAGGACCTCACCATCGACCTCCCCGACGAGCGCGACCAGTTGCACACCCGCTCCAGCCCCCGCTTCGCCGAACTCCGCGCCCACGTCTACGAACAGATCCAACGGGCCAAGCACCACAGCGGGGACACGGCCCCGGACCCGGTGGTCGCGGACCGTGCCATCGAGCCGGTGCTTCAGAAGACCGAGTCCTGAGCGTCCGGCGGGGGGCGGCGGGCGGCACGCCAGGCGCCGCTTCCGCGGCAGACGGCCGCTCTCCGGCGCCTCGTCGGTGATCACCCGGAAGCGGACGGCTCCGACTCGACCAACCCCTCGCGGTAGGCGATCGCCACGGCCTCCGTGCGGCTGGCGGCGCCGAGCTTGGCGAGGATGTTGGAGACGTGCACGCTTGCCGTCTTCCCGCTGATGAAGAGTTCCTCGCCGATCTGGCGGTTGGTGCGGCCGCGGGAAAGGAGCAGCAGGACGTCGTTCTCACGTGCCGTCAGCAGAGGTGCTCTTTCCGCCGCGGACGCGGTCTCCGCGAGGCGCCCCCGGCGGATCAGCCGTTCGGCCTCGTCGCGCAGTGGCACTGCGCCCAGCCGGACGGCCGTGTCGCGCGCGGCACGCGCGTGCGTGGCGGCCTCGTCGCGCCGCTCCGCCCCCAACAGGGCCTCCGCCAGCCGCAGTTGACAGCGGGCCTGCTCATAGACATCCCCGTAGCCGAACGCCGCGACGGCCTTCTCCCAGGCCCCGACGCTCAGTTCGACGCCCTCTCCGCCGTTGTTCGGCCGGGCGCCGGCCCGCGCCCACTCCGCCTCGGCGCGCGCCAGCCAGGCCAGCCCCTCGGGGCCCTGCGGTGTTCCGTCCTCGCCCTTGGCCGCCGTGACGCGGGCCAGCTCCACCAGCTCTTTCCCGGGCGCCGCCCAGCGGCCGACCCCTTCCTCGTCGCCGGTCAGCCGGGCCTCCACGACCGCGTCCCCGATGGCTGCCAGGGTGAGGGCCGCGAGCCGTACGGTCACATGGGGCGTGGTACCGGCGTCGTCGATGAGCGCCGCGAGCGTCGTACGGAACTGTTCGAGAGCCCCCTCCGCGTCGCGTCGCAGTACCGCGGCGTCGGTCAGGAGGAGGCCCGCGACGAGCGTGGCCATCCAGTCGAACGGCCCGTCGAGCAGGGCCCGGGCCCGCTCGGCGGCGTGCTGGTCACCGCGTGCCAGGGCCACGGACAGGGCGGGCCCGATCGCGTATCTGCTCGCCGTCGGCAGCCGGTCGCCCTCGGCCTCCACCGCCCGGACGCACTCGTCCCACTGACCCAGCGTGAACAGCATCAGGGAGCGCAGATAGCGCATCTCCACCGGGTACGGCGACGAGAGGAGCCCGGCGCGGCCCGCGCGCTCCAGCCCCTCGGTGAGCCAGGTCAGGCATTCGTCCAGGTCACCGGACTCGTGCGCGCCGATGGAGAGGTTGAAGAGCGCGCGCATCTCGACGGAGGTGTTGCCGGCGCGGCGGGCCAGCTCACGTGCGTCCCGCAGCCGGGCCCGCCCTCCGGGAGTACGCCGGCTGTCCCCTTCGAGGCCGACCAGGGAGATCAGCAGATCGGCCTGCGCGTCGGACACGTCGAGTTCCTCGGCGATGCGCAGGGCCTTGCGGGCCACGCGGTGGGCGGCCTCGTCCTCACCCATGTACCTCGCCGCCATGACATGCGTGGCCGCGGCCCACACCCAGGTGCGCGACGGAGGATCGGCGGGGATCATCGCGAGCGCCTCGTTGCTGTACGTGAACGCGGCCGCGAGGTTGTCGATGCGCATGAGGTTGCCCGCGAGCGTGTAGCGGACGCGCGCGGCCAGTTCGGAGTCCTCGTCGTTGCCGACCCTCGCGAGCGCGGACCTCGTCAGCGAGACGGCCCGGTGGGTCTCACCGGCGTGCGCGGCGGCCGCCGAGGCGCGCAGCGTCAAGGTGACCGTGTCGAAGCCTTCGGGCCGTCCGGCCGCAGGCACCGCCGACCACAGGTCGAGCGCCGCTTCCAGATGCCGCAACTCCTCGGCGGGTGCCCGGACGCGGCCCGCGTGGTCGGCGGCCTCCAGCGACGCGGCCAGCGCGTCGGCCAGGTCGTGGCTCTCCCGGGAGTGGTGGGCGCGCTCCGCCGCGCTCTCGGCCCGGTGGCCGCGTCCGGCCAGCACTCCGGCGAACGCCCTGTGCAGCCGCACCCGTTCACCCGGCAGCAGGTCGGCGTAGACGGCCTCGCGGATCAGGGCGTGGCGGAAGGAGTACGTGTCGTCGCCGCCAGGGACGAGGAGTTGCCGCCCGACGGCCTCGCGCAGGGCCGACTCCAGCTCCTCCTCGGGCAGTTGGACTGTGTCGCGCAGCAGATCGTGGTCGACGCGGCGCCCCGCGACGGCTGCCGTGCGCAGCACCTGCTGGGCGGTCGCCGCGAGTTGCTCGAAGCGGATGAGCAGCACGTCGGCCAGCCCGCTCGGCACGGCGGACGCCGCCCCGGGCATGGTCTCGGAGGTGGCGGCGAGCAACTCCTCCGCGTAGAACGCGTTGCCCTCGGCGCGTTCGACGATACGGCGGACGGTGGCATCGGGCAGCGGGGCGACCTGCTGGGCACGGACGAGACGCGCCACCTCGCCGTCGGGCATCGGCCGCAGTTCGAGCCGCTCGACGACGGGCAGCCGGACGAGCTCGGCGAGCAGCGGGCGCAGCGGGTGTCTGCGGTGCAGATCGTCGGCGCGGTACGAGGCGAACACCGCGAGCCGCTGACCGGGCGCACCACCCGCGCCCGCGTCCCCTCCTCTTGGGCGGACCCGGGACTGCAGGATCCCCCGGCTGAGCAGGAAGCGCAGCAGGTCGCGGGAGGACTGGTCGGCCCAGTGCAGGTCCTCCAGGACCAACAGCAGCGGGGCGGTCCCGGCGAGATCGGTCAGCAGGCTCGCCATGCCCTCGAACAACTGCAGCCGTCCGCCCGCGTCCCCCGCGCCACCGCTGCGGTCGCCGAGCAGCCGGTCCACCACGGGATGCGAGGCCAGGGCGGCGGAGAACCGCTCGTCGTCGGCCAGCACACCCACGATCTCGGTGAACGGCAGATAGGGCAGGCCCACGTCACCGAGGTCCACGCAGTGCCCCGTGACGACGGTCGTGCCGGCCTCGGTGGCATGCCCCGCGGCCTCGGCGAGCAGCCGGGTCTTGCCGACTCCCGCGTCCCCCGCGACGAGCACGGCACGCGCCTCACCGGCCCGGGCCCGGTCCAGGACTCGGGTCAGACGGGCGAGTTCGTCCTCGCGGCCGATGAACGGCGTGGTGAATGAGGTGGTCGGCACACATCCATCCTGGCACGCACCACCGACACAGCCACCGCCGCGGCCACCGGCCGTCCCGCCGACGACCTGCTGGGCCGTGCCGTCGGCAGTCCCAGCGGCTCCGTCAGGCGGCCCCGGGCGCGGACGAAGGACTCCTGCGCGTCGAGTGTCCCCGCGTCTACGGTGAGTACCCGCCATGGGGTCCTGCCAGCAGCCGACGGGTCAGATCCGCCTCGATACGAAGATGGGCGGCGGCGGACGGGAGATCGTGGACCGACCGTGTGCCGGGACAGCCCGCGAGCTTCCCGACGTACCAGTCCTCCCAGGCGGGACCCTCACACTCGACGGGCTGCCCGCCGCGAGCGACTCCTCGACGTAGGCACGCGTGGACTCGACGAGTGTCCCGGGCCGGACGTCACCGGCCCCACCGGCGAACTTCTCGGCCACGGCCCGGCACAGCGTGGACTTGCCGGCTCCGGGGCTGCTCCCGATGACGGAGATCAACTTCAGCGCAGGGTCTCCGCCCAGTTCGCCGGGACCCGTCCCGCGGGCCCGGGTGCGGGCTGGTCCGCCGGGTGGGCGAGCGGCGGAGCGAGTTCCGGACCGGACTCGTACAGCTCGGAGGTGCTGAAGTTCCAGAACCAGCGCTCGCCCGGCTCGAAGCTGCGGATGATCGGATGGCCGGTGGTCTGGTGATGGGCGGTGGCGTGCTTGGCGGGGGAGTCGTCGCAGCAGCCCACGTGACCGCACTGGGCGCACCGGCGCAGATGGAACCACCAGCCGTCCACCTCGTCGCATTCGACGCACCCCGCGCCACTCGGCGGGACGCCGGGGTCGATTCCGTCCGTGGTCATGAGGCCTCCTGAGGGGCGTCGGTTTCGGCGGCGGTGAGCGGGAGGAAGACCTGGAAACGGGTGTCGCCGGGCTCGGAGTGGACCTCCAGATGCCCGTGGTGCTTGTTCACGACGATGCGCCAGGAGATGTCGAGCCCCAGTCCGGTGCCCTCGCCGACCGGCTTCGTCGTGAAGAACGGGTCGAAGATCCTGCCGCGGATCTCCTCGGGCACACCGGGCCCGGTGTCGCGGAACTCCACGAGCAGCTGGTCCCGTTCGAGCGCGGTGCGTACGGTCAGCACGCCCTCGCCGCCCATCGCGGAGGCCGCGTTGTCGATGAGGTTCGTCCACACCTGGTTCAACTCGCCCGGGTAAGCGGGGATCTTGGGCAGAGCACGGTCGTACTCCTTGACGATCCTGATGCCGGAGCCGATCTTCCCGGCGAGCATCATCAGCGTGCTGTCCAGCAGTTCGTGCACATCGGCGACCTGGTAGGGCGCCCGGTCGAGCTGGGAGTACTGCTTGGCCGCGTTCACGAGATTCGAGACCCGGGTGGTGGAGTCCTCGATCTCGTTCATCAGGAGCTCGGTCTCGACGGTGTAGTTGAGCCACCCGACGGCCCCAGCCAGCATCTCCTCGTCCACGGCTCCCGCGACCTGCTCCAGCCAGTCCGTGTCTAGCCCAGCCTGCACGAACGTCGGCGCGAGCCGCCAACCGCCCTCGATGCCGTGGTCGTCGAGCCAGTCGGCGAGCGCGTCCTCCCGGTCGGAGGCTTCGAGAGGGCTCAGGGCGGGTGCCTTGGCGACGCGTGCGGCGGTGTTCTCCTGGATCTCGACCAGCGTCTTCAACGCCTCGCGCTGATACGGACCCGAGGCGATCACACTCAGTTTGTGCCGCATGTGCGCGACCCGGTCCCGTAGCGCGGACGTGGCCCGCACGGCAGCCGCGGCCGGGTTGTTGAGCTCGTGCGTCAGCCCGGCGGACAGCGAGCCGAGCGCCAGGAGCCGCTCGCGCTGACCGATGGTCCGCTGGGTGTTCTGGCTGCCGAAGAACAGCCCTTCCAGCAGGTGCACGGCCATCGGGAACCACTCCCGCAGGACCGCGGCGAACGTCTCGGCGGGCAGGATGAAGAACCGCGACGGCTCCGTCACCCGCAGGGAGCCCTTGTAGCGCGCGTCGTCCGGGACGGCCAGATAAGCCTGCATGGCCCCCGCGTACACCCCGCGCTGGGAGGTGCGGCTGATCTCGACGTCGTCCTCGCCGACCCGCCGTGACATCACCAGCGTGCCTTCGAGAAGGACGAAGAAGCAGGTGGCGGGCTCGCCCTCCTCGTACACGTAGCCGGGCTCGAACTTCTCGACGCGGCCTTCGCTGCACAGCCGCCCGAGCTGTTCCGGGTCCAGCTTCTCGAACAGGAAGAGTGTGCTGAGTTCCGCCGCGTCGCACGGCATCGGCTGCCCGCTCACGACTGCTCCAGATACCTGTGGACGAGCATCACGGCCATGGCTCCCTCTCCGACGGCGGAGGCGACACGCTTGGCGGACTCGGCGCGGGCGTCACCCGCCACGAACACTCCGGGCACATTGGTCTCCAGGTGGTACGGCGCCCGGTCCAACTCCCAGTCCGGGGGCGGCTGTCCGCCGACGGCCAGGTCGGGTCCGGCGACGATGAACCCGCGTTCGTCCCTGAGCACGGTGCCGTCCAGCCAGTCGGTCAGCGGGGCCGCGCCGATGAACACGAACATCCACTGCGCGTCGACGAGTTCGGTGTGCCCGCTCTCGATGTCGCGCACGGTCAGCTGCTCCAGGTGGTCGGAGCCGTGCACCGCCTCGACGACCGTTCCCGTACGCACGGAGATATTGGGCGCGTCCGTGATCTGCCCGATCAGGTAGTGCGACATCGACGCGGACAGGGAGGAACCGCGCACCAGCAGGGTGACCGACTTCGCGCCCCTGGACAGATACATGGCGGCCTGCCCGGCGGAGTTCGCACCGCCGACGATGTAGACGTCGTGTCCCTGGCAGGAGGCCGCCTCGGTCAGTGCCGATCCGTAGTACACCCCGCACCCGGTCAGGTCCGCCGTGCCGGGCGCTTGCAGCTGCCGGTACGACACGCCGGTCGCCAGGATCACGCAGTGCGCGGCGATCGCGGAACCGTCCGAGAACCGCACGGTCCGCGAGGAGCCGTTGACCTCCAGACCGGTCACCTCGCGCGCGGTGAGGATCTCGGCGCCGAACTTCGACGCCTGCCGTCGCGCCCGGTCGGTGAGCTGTGCCCCGGACACACCGTCCGGGAAGCCGAGGTAGTTCTCGATCCGCGAGCTCTGGCCGGCCTGTCCGCCGGTCGCGGAACGCTCCACGAGCACGGTCCGCAGCCCTTCCGAGGCCCCGTACACCGCGGAACCCAGCCCGGCGGGTCCGCCGCCGATGACGACGAGGTCGTAGAAGTCCGCCGCGGGGGTCGTGGCCAGCCCCACCTGGGTGGCCAGCTCGGTGTCGTCGGGCTCGACCAGCACGGCCCCGTCCGCGGTGACCACGAGCGGCAGCCGCTCCCCGTCCTGATCGGCGCAGGCCAGCAGCCGCTTGCCCTCCGGTTCGTCAGAGGAGTACCAGCGGTACGGCACCTGGTTGCGGGCCAGGAACTCCCGCACGTCCGACGAGCGCGCCGACCAGCGGTGCCCGACGACCTTCGTGATCGGAACCGCCCGGTGATCGGAGGCCCGCCAGGCGTCCAGGAGGTCGTCCAGGACGGGATAGAGCTTCTCCTCGGGCGGGTCCCAGGGCTTGAGCAGGTAGTGGTCGAGGTCGACGACGTTGATCGCGTCGATGGCCGCGTTCGTGTCCGCGTAGGCGGTCAGCAGTACTCGCCGCGCGCCCGGGTACACGTCCAGGGCCTGCTCAAGGAACTCGATGCCGTTCATCTGGGGCATCCGGTAGTCCGCCAGGATCACCGCGACGAGATCACCGCGCAGCTTCAGCTCCCGCAGGGCCTCCAGGGCGCTCTCACCGGACTCGGCGCGCACGATCCGGTATCCCTCGCCATAGCGTCGCCGCAGGTCACGGGCCACGGCACGGGAGACTCCAGGGTCGTCGTCCACTGTCAGGATGACGGTCCGTGCTGCGTCCGTGCCCTGTGCCATTCGTCTCCCACCCCGAGCGGTCGGCGTCCCGGGGCGGTCTGTCTGCGGTACCGCCCCCGGTGCATCCCCATCGTATGTTCGATCGTCCTGCTTCGCTCCGAAACCGGGAGGTACCGCACGCCCGGCGCCCGCCGGGGTGTCGTACGGCCGGTCGGGGGCACCTGGGGACGGGAGGCAATGATGAACGCAAGCACGTTGACGCGAGGCGGCCGGGCGGGGAAACGAAAGGCCGCCCCGGCGATCGAGGGCGCGGCCCGGGCAGGTCTCACCGCACGCGGTGTGATCTACCTGCTGGTGGGCCTGCTGGCGCTGCAGATCGCCTTCGGCGGCAGCGGGAAGCAGGCGGATCAGGGAGGCGCGCTCCAGGAGGTGGCCGGGAAGCCCTTCGGCGGGGCCATGCTCTGGGCACTCGGCATCGGGCTGGTCGGCATGGCGCTCTGGCGGCTGTCCGAAACGGTCTTCGGCGCGGCGGGCCCCGACGGCGGCAAGGCGAAGAAGAGGCTGACATCCGCGGCCCGAGCCGTGTTCTACGGCTTCGTCGCCTACACCGTGCTCTCCTTCGCCGCCGGTTCCGGAGGGAGCGGATCGAGCGACGGCAAGTCCCGGGACGCGACGGCCAGGGCCATGGACCTGCCCGCCGGGCAGTGGCTCGTGGCCGCGGCGGGCGTGGGCATCCTCTGCGCGGGCGTGTGGATGGTGGTGCAGGCCGCGCGCCGGAAGTACCACAAGCACATGAGGCTCGGTGAGATGTCGCACCGGGTGCGCCGGACGGTCGACGTGACGGGCGTCGGCGGCGGGGTGGCCCGCGGTCTGGTGTTCGCCGTCGCCGGAGGCTTCGCGCTCCGGGCCGCCGTGGAGTACGAACCGGACAAGGCGAAGGGCATGGACGACACCCTGCGCTCGTTCACCGAGACGCCGGTGGGGCCGTGGCTGCTGGTGTTCATCGCCGTCGGTCTGGTGCTCTTCGGGCTGTTCTCGTTCGCCATGGCCAGGTACCGCAAGGTCTGACCCGTCACACGGACGTTGCCCCGGATCCCGCCGGACCCGGGGCAACGGACGCGTCAGCGGGGCAGACCGCCCGGCGCGGTCGCCCAGTCGGTGTCCGGCTCCCGAGAGAGTCCGAACGTGAGGGTGCCGCCGCCGCGCAGGAAGCGGGCATCCGTCCAGGAGCGGTCGTACGAACGGCCGTCGAGCCGGACACCGCTCACATACGGATGATCGGCGTCGGCCGAGGGCGCGTCGATGACGATGTCACCGCCACCCGGCCGGTCGACCACGGCGTACGGGAAGAGCGGGGCGCCGAGCAGCAGGTTGCCGCTGCCCGGGGTCTGCGGATAGAGGCCGAGGGCGGAGAAGACGTACCAGGCGGACATGGTCCCGAGGTCGTCGTTGCCGGGCAGTCCGGCCGGTCCGGTGCCGTACACGGTGTCGAGGATCTGCCGGACCGTCGCCTGGGTCTTCCACGGCTGGCCGAGCGCGTTGTAGAGCCAGGGGGCGTGGATACCGGGCTCGTTGGTCGGGTCGTACCGCAGGGCGTCGCCGCCCTTCACCGACCAGGAACCGTCGGGCTTGTGGAAGAAACCGTCGAGCCGCCGCGCGGCCGTCTCACGTCCGCCCATCGCCTCGGCGAGGCCCTGGACGTCCTGCGGCACCATCCAGGTGTACGTGGCGCTCGTGCCTTGCGCGAAACCGCGGTCGCTGCCCGGGCTGAACGGCGTGACCCATGAACCGTCGAGGTTCCGGGCCTGGATGTAGCCGGTCGTTCCCGCGCCGTTGGTCGCCCCCGGGTTGAAGACGTTGCGCCACCAGCCGCCCCGCTCGGCGAACTTCGTGGCCTGCTCGTCGAGGCCCAGCAGCTTCGCCCAGCGGCCCAGCGCGTCGTCGGCGACCGAGTCCTCCAGGGTCTCGGCGGCACCGCCCCAGCAGTGGCAGACGTCCTGCGCCGCGTACTGAGAGGTCAAGTACTGGGCGAGGTTGGGCCGTTGGCCGGTGCACTGGCCGGGGCAGCCCGCGTCGGAGAGCCCGTCGGGGTGCGGCACGGTGGCCTGGCGGGCCAGGGAGTCGAAGGCGCCGCGGTAGTCGAAGTTGCGGACGCCCATGGCGTAGAAGGTGGCGAGCGTGGCCGCCGTCGGGTCGCCGGTCATCACATGGGTCGGCCCGTTGATGTGCACCCAGCGGTCCCACACCCCGCCGTTCTGCCGGGCGAAGTTGTAGAGGGACTGGGCGAAGTCCCCGGCGATACGCGGTTTCAGCAGGGCGAGCAGCTGTATCTGCGCCCGGTACTGGTCCCAGCCGGAGAAGTTGCTGTACTGCGCTCCCTGCCCGCGCTCGACGCGATGCGGCTTGCCGTCCATGCCCGGATAGCGGCCGTCGGTGTCGCTGACCAGGTTGGGCTGCATGAGCGAGTGGTAGAGCGCGGTGTAGAAGGCGGTGCGCTGGGCCGTACTGCCGCCTCCGACGCGCACGGAACGCAGCTCGCGGTCCCACGCCCGCGTCCCGGCCGCGGCCACCTGGTCGACGCCCGCCCGCGGCGCGATCTCCTTGCGGAGGTTGGTTTCCGCACCCGCCTGGCTCACGTACGAGATCCCGAGCCGCATCCGGACATCGTTGTCAGAGCTGGTGTCGAAGCTGACCCAGCCGCCGGAACCGCGGCCCGCGCGGTCGGCGCCCGTGGCGTAGCCCTCGCCGCCTCCGCCCGAGGTGGCACCGGGGGAGAGGGTGCCGTCCTTCCACGTACCCGTGGTCGAGAACGCGCGGTCGAACGAGGCGCTGAAGTAGAGCCGGTAGTAGCTCTTGCGGTTGTTGACACCGCCGTTGGCGCGCCGTCCGCAGAACGCGCCGGTCAGCACCCAGCCACTCACCTTGCGCTTGGCCCGGTCGATCTCGACATGGGCGTCCTCGCTGCCGTTGAGCGAGTTGGAGACCCGGAAGAGCAGGTTGGCGGGCTTGTCGGCGGGGAACGTGAAGTCGGCGACGCCCGCACGCTTCGATACGGCGAGGTCTGCGCGGGCGCCGGAGTCGAGCCCCACGGAGTAGCGGCCCGGCACGGCCCGCTCGTCGGCATGCGAGAAGTTCGCGGCGTAGACGGAGTCCGTGGTGTCGGCCGACGGCGACGAGGTGACGTCCCCGACGAACGGCATGATCGGTACGTCGCCCGCGGCCCCCGGATTGCAGCCCGCGCCGTTCACGTGCGTGAGACTCAGCCCGCGCAGCCGGGTCGCGTTGTACTCGTAGCCGTTGGCGGCGCCCGTGCTGGTCTGGTCGCCCCGGGTGCTGGTCGGCGACCAGGCGATCATGCCGTAGGGGAGGGTGGCACCCGGATAGGTGTTGCCCCCGTTCGTCGTGCCGATGAGCGGATCGACGTACGCCGTGGGGTGGGCCGGTGTGTCGGGGGCGCCGGCCGCGGAGGAGACCGGGCCGGGCAGTGCGGCGGCGAGCGCGGTGGTCAGCGCGAGAGCGGCGGCTCTTCTGCCGAACCTCCGCGCCACACCTGTGGATCCGAGGACCATGTAACGGAACCTTCCGTCAGGACGGACAGCGGGGCCCGGCTGCCTAAAGGGGCTCCGGGCCCGCGAAATGCCGCCGAGCGTAGGCCGCCCGGACGCGGGGTGGAACGGCAGAGGTGGCAGCCCCGGTGAACGGGTGGTGAATCCGGGGCACTTGGGTCGAGTGGTGCTGGGCCGGGCAGCGCGGGGCGGGCGCCAACGGGCTCCGCCACCTGACCGGTGACGGAGCCCGTCGAGCCGTGCCCCGGAGCCTTGCGGATCAGGCCGTGTGGAGCGTGAGGCCGTACCGGCCGAGGATCTCGTTGATGGGCTGGTACCAGGTCTCACCGCCGGTGGAGCAGTTGCCCCAGCCGCCGGAGGTGACGCCCTGCGCCTGGTCGCCGCTGATGAAGGCGCCGCCCGAGTCGCCGCCTTCCGCGCAGGCGCTGGTCTTGGTCATCTGATGCACCGCGCCCTGGCTGTAGTTGACGGTCTCGTTCTTCGCGAGCAGAGTGCCGCAGCGCCAGTGCGTGGTCGATCCGGACCGGCAGATGGAGGAACCGACGGGCGCCTCGTTGGACCCGCGGACGAGCCGGTCCGGGATGGTGCCCCAGCCGAGTACGACCGGTACGGTCCACCAGCCGCTTCCGACGTTGACCCAGGCGTAGTCGTTGCCCGGGAACGAGGAGCCCTGGATGTTGCCTATGTAGGAACGGTCCCAGCCGCTGACGCCCTGTCCCGCCCCGCCGCAGTGGCCCGCGGTGACGAAGCCGCCGTGGACCGAGAAGCCGATGGAACAGCGGACGTTGCCGGTGTAGAAGGGGTCGCCGCCGACGGTCCCGGCGGCGAAGGTCTCGGGCGCCGAGGCGACCTCTTCGACGGTGACGGGACCCGTCGCACGGGCCTTCGAGAGGAACGTGCGGACATCGTTGTCAGCACGCTGCGCGGCGACGACGGCCACGACGACCGAGCTCGCCTTGGCATCGACGTACCAGTTGCTGACGCCCTCGGGCGCGGCCAGCTTGTCGATGCGGGACTTCGCCGCGTCGAGCTGCTTCGCGCTGTGCTTGACGGTACGGACGGTCGCGCCGGTCTCCCGTACGGAGTTGACGGCGGCCTTGGAGGCGCCGGCCGTGACGGCGACGGTCAGCTTCCCGCTCTTGGCGTCGAACCAGGAACCGCCGTAAGCGGCTCCCGCCGCGCGTCGTGCCTCCGACTCGACGGCCGTCGCGGTCTTCTCGGCCGCGAGCCGCGCCTCGGCCTGGGTCTTCGTCAGGCCGAAGTCGCGCTGCATGGCGTCGAGGAGACCGGCGGAGGCCGGAGCGCCGGAGGTACGGGTGGGTTCGGGGGCGCCGGCGGCAGAGGCGGGTCCGGCGGCGAAGGTTGCCCAGGCGCCGACGATGAGGAGTGCGGACAGGCCTGTGCGCATGGTAGTGGTGCGTCTCAAGGCAGTAGCCCTTCGTTGTTCCAGCGTGGTGGGGGAGGAACAGCTGAACTGTGAGAGCGCTCTCAGTGCATGGCGGGGCAGAGCCTAGCGGCTGTTCATGGTCAGGTACATACCAAAATTGGCACTCTCTTTGCCGATGACCGGCGCGACGATCCGAACCGGCCGGACCGGCCGAACCGCCGCGCCACGCGCTGTCCGCCGCCGGACTCCCGGACGGACGGGGCCCGTTCTCAGGAAGCGGTGCAGGAACCGACCGAGGGGGCAGAGGAGTTGCCGTTCTTCATGACGGTGAACCCGAAGCTCGTCGACGCTCCGGCGGCCAGAGCGCCGTTGCCGTTCGGCTTCATCGTCATGACGTTGCCACCGGCGTCCCAGGTCGGTGTGCCGTTCCAGGTCGTGGAGACCTTCTGCGGGGAGGCCACCGTGACGGTCACCGTCCAGGTGCTGATCGCCGAACCGCCCGCGGTCACGGTCACCTTGCCGTTGTAGCGGTCGCTCCAGTCGTCCGTCCTGCTGTACGACACCGTGCAGGCGGCGCCACCGCCGCCACCCGAGCCCGTGCCGCCGAGCGCGGTGAGCACGGCGTTGTAGGCAGGCTTCTTGGCGTAGTTGTTGTCGAACAGCAGGGGAGTGCCACTGGCCCGCCACGAGTACTTGTCCGTGACGCCCCAGACGGTGATGCCGGTACAACGGGACACGCCCAGACAGGAGTTGACCACGTTGGTGTAGCTGTTGGCCTGCGCCGAACCGGAGCCCTCGATGTCCAGCTCGGTGATCTGTACGTCGACTCCGAGGTCGGCGAAACGCTGCAGGTTCGCGCGGTAGTCGCCCGGCACCGGGGACGCGCTGTTGAAGTGGGACTGGAAGCCCACGCAGTCGATGGGCACACCGCGCGCCTTGAAGTCCCGCACCAGGTTGTAGACGGCGTTGCTCTTCGCGTTGACCCCGTCGGTGTTGTAGTCGTTGTAGCAGAGCTTGGCCGCGGGATCGGCGGCGCGGGCGGTGCGGAACGCCTCCTCGATGAAGCCGTTGCCGAGCTTGTCCTGGAAGGGCGAACTGCGCCGGGCGCCGCTGCTGCCGTCCTGGAAGGCCTCGTTGACGACGTCCCAGGAGTGGATCCTGCCCTTGTAGTGCTGCATGACCTGAGTGATGTGGTTGTTCATCGCGGTCCTGAGGTCGGCGGCGCCGAGCCCGCCGACCCAGCCGGGCAGTTGCGAGTGCCACACGAGCGTGTGCCCGCGGACCTTCATGCCCCTGCTCTGGGCGTGGCCGACGATCTGGTCGGCGGCGCCGTAGGTGAAGGAGTTCCGGGTCCCCTCGACCGCGTCCCACTTCATCTCGTTCTCCGGAGTCACCGAGTTGAACTCCGTGTTGAGCGTCGAGGCGTAGGGGGCCTCGCCCAGGTGGTTGGCCGCGACCGCGGCGCCGAAGTAGCGGCCCTTCTCCGCCGCCGCGGCGCCTAGCGTGCCGGCGGCCTCGGCCGTCCCCGCGAGAGTGGTGACGCCGGCCGCGGCGAGCAGGCCCGCCATGCCGATCACCAGGGCTCTTCGGGTGCGGGAGTGCCGGGGCGGAGGGGTGGCCGCGGGATCTGTGGACGTGCGGGTGATCATGTCGTCCCTTTCTGTCGTATCGAAAGTTTCGAGCATGTTTCCGATTGGCTGCGCAGACCTTACGGCTGACCCCAGGTAGCGTCAACGGCCTGCGCTGGCAAGGATTCCGGATGGCTCAAGATGGCCGGGCCGCCCCAGGGGTCTCGTGGTGTCCCTTGTCGGGCGGCCCTGTCCTGCCTACATTCCGCACAGCAGTCGACATCGTCCACGAATGTTTCGAAGAGGGGAGTAGGAGGACAACCGAGTGATTCTGTGGCACCGGTCGAACCGACCTGACGAGTTCCTCACATGTACCGGTCAAGGTCGACACATGATCACAACCACACACGGTGCCGTGCGCCGCCCCGTCGCCGTTCTGGCCGTCTCACTCGTCCTCGTCGGCTGCGGCGGCGGAGTAGCGGCGACGACGCCGGATCAGGGGCCCGCAAGGACATCGGTGAACGGCGGTACGGCCGCGCCACCCGCCCCCGCACCCCACGTCGCCCTGAGCGTGGCACCTCAGCAACTGCCCGGCCTCGGGCCGAAGACGTGGGCCAAGGTGCCCCCGAGGACCCGCCAGGCCGTGGTGGTGACAGGCCGGGACAAGAACTCGTCGATCTCCACCGCGGTGCTGTACGAGCGGACGGCGGCCGGCTGGCAGGCCGGGGCCACCTGGCCCACGCACAACGCCCTCAGGGGCTGGACCGGCCACCACCGGGCGGGAGACCTCCGCTCGCCCGTCGGCGTCTACGCGCTCACGGACGCGGGCGGCCTGCGGCCCGACCCGGGCACCAGCCTCCCGTACAACCACTCCGGAGGCTTCAGCATCGGCGGCACGGGATTCGAGGGCGAGCCCCTGGCCGGCTCGTTCGACTACGTGGTCGCGATCAACTACAACCGCCGGGCCGGCACCACACCGCTGGACTGGACCCGCCCCCTCGGAGCGGGCCGGGGCGGCGGCATCTGGCTGCACGTCGACCACGGCGGCCCCACCCAGGGCTGCGTCAGCCTCCGGAAGAAACACATGAAGGAACTCCTGCGCGCCCTCGACCCCGACCTCGATCCCGTGGTCGTCATGGGCGACGCGGCCGCACTCAGACGCTGAACAGGCCACCGGACCAGCACTAGCAGTTGGTTGTGAGAAAGATGTCAGGACGTGGGAAGCCCCTCACCCAAGGTCCCCCAACGCCCGGGGCACTTAGCATCGGCCCCGTGTGCGCACATGTGATGGTTGCCGAGGACGACGAGAAGCAGGCGGAGCTGATACGCCGTTCCCTGCTGAGCGAGGGTCACACCGCCACCGTGGTCCACGACGGCGCGGCCGCCCTGGAGGCGGCCCGGCAGCGTCGGCCCGACCTCGTCGTCCTGGACCTGATGCTCCCGGTCATCGACGGCTTCGGCGTGTGCCGGGCGCTGCGCCAGGACGACGACATCCCCGTCCTCATGCTCACCGCACGCTCCACGGAGGAGGACGTGCTGCTCGGCCTCGAACTCGGCGCGGACGACTACATGACCAAGCCGTACAGCCCGCGCGAACTGATGGCCCGCATCCGCACCGTCCTGCGCCGCAGCGGACGCCAGGCCGCCGGGCACCGCGAGGACCCGGTCGTACGGGCCGCCGGGATCGCCGTGGATCCCGTACGGCACGAGGTCGTGTGCGACGGATCGCCGGTGGACTGCACCCCGGCCGAGTACGAGATCCTCCTGGCCATGGCCGCCGAGCCCGAACGGGTCTTCTCCCGGCAGCAGTTGCTGCACCGCACCCGCGGCATCGACCGGGCCTCGACCGAACGGGCCGTCGACGTGCACATCATGAACCTGCGCAGGAAGATCGAGGCGGATCCGCGCAGACCGGTGCGGCTGCTGACCGTCTTCGGCGTGGGGTACAAGCTCAGCGGGGACCGCTGATGACCCGCGCGATACCGCTGCGCAAGAGGCTGTTGGTCCGGCTGCTGATCACGTCGGTGCTGATCGCCATCTGTTCGGTGGCGGCGACGGCCTGGCTGGCGGTGGAGACCACAACCAGGGCGATCCAGGAGGAGCAGGGGCAGGTACTGGCCGAGGACATGGACATCCTGCGGCAGTTGAGCGGATACGCGGCCACCCATCGCGACTGGTCCGGCGTAGGGAAGACCGTCCGCGCGCTGTCGGACCGGACCGGGCGGCGCATCGCCCTGACGGCCCCGGACCGTACGCCGATCGTGGACTCCGAGACACGGGACACCGCTCTGCCGCCCAGGGCCGCCGCCGCGGTGGACCCCCTGCACACCGACACCTTCACCGAGCCCGGAG
Source organism: Streptomyces sp. NPDC058697 (assembly GCF_042715345.1). Lineage (NCBI taxonomy): Bacteria > Bacillati > Actinomycetota > Actinomycetes > Kitasatosporales > Streptomycetaceae > Streptomyces > Streptomyces sp. NPDC058697. The sequence goes on along the minus strand of NZ_JBHXSU010000001.1, from coordinate 310,089 downwards.
CACAGCGGACCGGCATCGACCCACGCGCGGTGGGCCCGTTCCGGCTGCCGGGCGCGGAGCGTGAGCGCGTACGGCAGCTGGCCGAGAAACGCCGGGCCTGCTTCGCCGGCAACGGCGTGGAGACGGACATCACCCAACTGCCCAGCGGCCGCTCCGTCCTCATCGACGAGGAGGGCACCGTGGATGGAGGCCAGGTACCGACGCCGTGCGCCGACGGAGTGCTCAACACCCCGACCGCGACGGAGGAGAAGGCCCTGGCGGAACTCAACACCTACGCCGGGGACTGCCTGGAACGTGTCGGCGGGAAATTCCCCTCGCTCTTCGCCGCCACGGTCGACCTCACGGACGGGGCCATGCCCATGCGCTACCCCGGCCTGAAAGCTCATTCGGGCATCGACACCACCCGTGAACAGGACAAGGAGGCCCAGGAGTGCGTCGACCGTGCCCGGCGTCAGCAACTGGAGCCCTACGTCGCGCCGGCCGCGGAACTGTTCCTGGGCGGCGGCGACAGCACCGTCCCGCACTTCGACATGTCGGCCGCCAACAAGGCCAAGGTCACGGGCGTCGCCGGCCTCGTCCTCGCCCTCACGGTGGCCGTGACGGTGCTGGTCGCCACCCGGCTCGTACGGCCGCTGCGCGCGCTGACGCACGCCGCCCAGCAGCCGCCCGAGCAGCATGTACGCGTACCCGTGACCACGCAGGACGAGACGGGCATCCTGGCCGTCGCGTTCAACGACCTGGCCGAGCGCCGCGAACGCATGGAGGCGCAGCGCAAGGCGATGGTCGCCGACATCGCCCATGAACTGCGCACCCCGCTCACCAACATCCGCGGCTGGCTGGAGGTGACCCGCGACGGCGTCGTCGACCCCAACCCCGAACTGCTCGCCTCCCTGCACGACGAGGCGGTCGTCCTCCAGCGGGTCATCGACGACCTCCAGGACCTCGCGGCGGCCGACGCGGGCACACTCAGGCTGCACCGCGAGCCGGTCCGCTCCGACGAACTGCTCGAACAGGTCGTCGCGGCGCACCGGGTGGCGGCCGAGGCGGCGGGAGTCCGGCTGCACACGGCCGTGGACGGCTCCAAGGGCTCAACGGGCCCGGACGGCTCGGACGGCGCGAACGGCCGCGACGGCACACCTTGGCTCGACGCGGATCCGGTCCGGATGCGGCAGGCGCTGGGCAACCTGGTCTCGAACGCGATCCGCCACACGCCGGCCGAGGGAACGATCACGCTCTCCTCCCGTCGCCAGGACGACGAGGTCGTCTTCGAAGTGGCCGACACCGGCAGCGGGATCGCCCCCGAGGATCTGCCCAGCGTCTTCGAACGGTTCTGGCGGGCGGAGAAGTCCCGCAGCCGTCGCACCGGCGGTAGCGGCCTGGGCCTGTCGATCGTGCGTCAACTCGTCACGGCCCACGGCGGTACGGTGACGGTCACCAGCGAACCCGGCACCGGGTCGGTCTTCACACTGAGACTTCCCGACACCTGCTGACCGGTGGTTGGGCACCCGTTGACTGGTGGTTCCGGTACCAGGATCCGCGGTCCTGCCCACAACAGTGATCTGGTTGCTCCGGCACCGATGGCGCAGTGTTGCCCCATGAACACCACCAAGCACCCGGAGGTCAGGATCCGCGTGACGCCGCTGCGTCGCCTCATGGGCGACACATACGTCCCGCGCACCCTTCGAGCAGTTCCCGCACAGACCGACGACGAGGCCGTGCGCGCACGGAGCCAGGAACGGCCCACGCGATCGGACGGCCGTCGTCCCGCATGTGACTGAGCGTCGGAAGGGCCGGTCCGCCCGGCTCCCTCAGCCGTCCACGGCATGCACGCCCGGGGTCAGGATCTCGTCCAGCACTTTTCGTACGGCCTCATAGGCCTGCCCCCGCACATCGGCGTCGCGCGAGCCGCCGGGATCGCCCCGCCTGAGGTCGTCGCTCCGCGCCTTCCACGTCTCCTCCTCCCGCTCGGCCCAGGCGCGAGCACGCTGGATACGGCGCAGGAGTTCGTCGGAGTCCACGACATCAACCATGGGATACGGGTACCCGCTGGAGCGCTTTCGACAGCCCGCGTGCCCCGCCGATCCGGGTGAGGCCGGCGGACTCCCCGTCCGCAGCGGCCGACCGTCGTCCCGGCGGGGTGCCCGCGTCACGCGCCGCACCCCGCCGGTGTACGACTACTCCGCCGGGGCCGAGAGGCTCGGCGCGGCGGGCAGACCGCCGCCGAGGAGCCCCGTCAGCACGCCGATCACGTTCGACAGCACCTTCGGCACCTCGGCGACCACTCCTCCCAGATCGAGGGAGGTCAGAGCCGAGAGCAGCCCGCCGAGCGATTCCTGAAGTCCCTCCACCGCGTCCGACACCGGATCGGCCGCGGCCGGGTCGGCGGGACGGTCCACGCCGTCCAGCCGTTCCTCGACGGCCGCGGTCGCCTCCGTGACGGCCTTGTTGTGCTCGGCCGCCTCGGCAGCGTCGAACGGGCCGTGATGCCGGTCGGCGAGGGGGATGAGCGCGTCCAGGAGAGGCGTCAGGACGTCTCCGTGATCCGCCGCCTCCAGGACGTGGATCCGCTCCAGCGTCACGTCGGCCGCGTCGGCGGACAGCGGGGCCACCGCGACGGGGCTGCCCGCAGAGCCCGTGGATACGTCGGAGGCGGCAGTGGCCGCAGCGACCGGCCCGCAGACGAGAGCGGCACAGACGAGGGGCGGGAGTAGGAGCCCGCGGGATACCAGGGCGCGCATACCGGTTCCTTTCGAGTACGGCAGTCTCTGGGCCCCACCGTGTGAAACCCGCCGACCCACCGCAACCGATCACACACCCACCGTAGGCTCCAACTGCCCGCCCATCAGGGCGCCGGCCTGCGCCTTTCCTCAGTACGCGCCTGACTCCCCGGGGACCGGCCCGTACCGCCGTCGGGGTAGGGCGGCGCCGGAACAGCCCGATCCGGGACCGGTCAGGTCGCCTCGCGGTAGAGCACCAGGTGTTCGTGGTACAGCACCCCATCGCGGACATCGCCGGTGGCGGTGAACCCGATGTCGTCGACGTAGTCGATATGGCTGCCGGTCACGGTGTAACTCCCGGTGTACGCGCTCTGCCGCTCGCCGCGGGCCTCGTCGTACCGTCCGTTGGGCAGCAGTTTCTGGCGGATGTAGCCGTCGGCAGTCACCCACATCCCGACGTACGGATGCGGATCGCGGGACGTGTCGTCGTTCGTGCTCGTTCTCGTGGTCATGGCTCCACGGTCGCCCCGGTAGCGCGGGCCGACCAGGCCGCCCTTTTCCCAGGTGGACGTTTCCTGGGTGCCGCACACCCAGGTCAGCCCTCCAGCAGGTCCAGCAGATCCGCCAGCGGCAGCGGCTTGGCCAGGTGGGCATCGAATCCGGCCTCGTGGGCCGGCGTCCGGTCGGTGCCCCGGCTGAAGCCCGCCGTACGGTACGGGCGACCGTTACCCGGCCCGTCGCTGTGCGCGGAGATCCGGCCCAGGACGCTTCCCAGATCAGCTCCAGCAACTGCTCGGCGGAGAAGACCCGGCCGGGGGAGCGTGCGAGGGCCTCCAACAGGGCGTACTCCTTGGGGCGCAGGTTCAGCAGGACACCCGTTCCGCTCGCCCGGCGCGCGGCGGTGTCGACGCGCAGCGTCCCGACGTCCAGGACGGCCGGCAGTTCGGGCGGCCGGCACCGGCGCAGCACGGCGCCGATACGGGCCACGAGTTCCCGTTGCGAGAACGGCTTGACGAGATAGTCGTCGGCGCCGATCTCCAGGCCCGCCACCCGGTCCGTCTCGTCTCCGCGTCCGCTGACGACTATGACGGCCTTGCCGGCCCGGGCGTCCATGGCCCGCGTGACGGCGAAGCTCTCACGCTCCAGATAGGTACGGCACATCAGTGCGAAGTCGGGATCTTCCTCGATCAGCGCGAGGTGTGGACGCACTCGTCATCACCCGGCCCAACTGCCGCCCGCACGTTGTGTCGCTGGTGGGGGAGTTCCGGCGCGGGCGCGTGTGGCGCGGGGAGCGCGTGACGCCGCGCCAGCCCGTGCCGGAACATGGGTCACAACCGGTCACGGATACCGCTCCCGACCGGTCCTTGACGGTCCTGTGAGGTCGAGAACGGTCTCGTCAGGCCGGGAGCCCTGCCGTCAGCGAGGCCTGCGGGCCGGTCGCGGTGCGGTCCTGCGGTGGATGGGGCCACCCGGCGTGTACCAGCCGGCCTTCTTCCGGACAGCGGGCGACGGATCGTTGTCCCGGGCCCGGACCAGGGCGGCGACCGCTTCCGTGTGGGTGTGCACCGACAGCCCGACGAGTTCGGCGGCGAAGTTGCGCACGTGGGCGTCCGGATCCCGGCTCAGCAACTGGATCCCCCGGGGCAGCACCACGGCCCGGTCGGGGCGGCAGGCGTCACTCTTGCACCGGTCGCAGGCCAGCGCGTGCACCGCGGCGATGCGCACCTCAGGGCTGGGGTCGTCGAGCATGGCGATCAGATCGTCCAGCGCCTCGGTGACGAGCAGGTGGTCCAGCAGCCTGCAGCACTGCTCCCGTACCAGGGCCTCGGGGTGCGCCAGGCCCAGTCGGATGGCGGGCACGGCGGCGGAGCCGAGCCGCATCAGCTCGCGGAAGGCCGCCGGCCTCCTCGGCTCGCTGCCCAGCGCATGCACCAGGGCGTCTGCGTGTGTCTGCGCGATCGGCATGGGCACCTCCTAGTCCCCGTCTCTCCTCTCCGACGAGTCTGCGGAGGTCGTGCCGGCGCCCGCAACGCATTTCCTCGTGCTGTTCACCGCGCGCGTCCGCCGATGGCTGACTAGCGTGACAAGCCAGAGCCTTCAATGACGAGGGAGTCAGAGCCATGGCCGTACAACCTGAGGGAACACCGTGCTGGGCCGACGCCGCGTTCAGCGATGTCGAGGGTGCCAAGAGCTTCTACGGTGACGTGCTGGGGTGGACGTTCGGCGAGGCGTCGTCGGAGTTCGGGAACTACACACAGGCCTACGTGAACGGCAAGGCCGTGGCCGCCGTCGTACCGCCCATGCCCGGCACGGAGGGCCAGTCGGCGTGGTGTCTGTACCTTGCGTCGCCCGATGCCGCCGCCACCGCCGAGAAGGTACGCGCCAACGGCGGCCAGGTCCTGATGGAACCGATGCAGGTCGGCGACTTCGGCACCATGCTGCTGGCCCAGGAGCCGAGCGGCGCCGTCTTCGGCGTGTGGCAGGCCGGCGTCCACGAGGGCTTCGAGGCGACGGCCGTACCGGGTGCCTACTGCTGGGGTGAGGTCTTCACCAGGGAGCCCGAGAAGGCGGATCCCTTCTTCACCGCCGTCTTCCCCTACAGCGCACAGCAGATGGAGGACGACGCGATCGACTTCAGGATCTTCAACCTCGGCGAGGAGACGGTTCTGGGCCGGATGAAGATGACGGACGAGTTCCCGCCCGAGGTGCCCTCCTACGTCAACGTCTACTTCACGGTCGAGGACTGCGACGCCGCCGTCGCGAAGGCGACCGAACGTGGCGCGATTCTGCGGTTCGGCCCGATGAGCAGCCCCTTCGGGCGGTTCGCGGCACTCAGCGATCCCCAGGGCGCGTCGTTCTCCGTGATCGACGTGACCGCGACCGAGGGCGAGATGCCGAAACTGACCGACGTGTCCTGAGCACGGGCGCGCACCCGGGCCGCACGGGCGAGGCGGGCCCGTCCTCGGACGGGCCCGACCGCGGTGTCGCGCTACGGCTTGCGGCCGACCGCTCCGTAGGCGTCGACCACCGAACCGGCGGCCTCCGGACGCCACTGGGTGACCTGCACGACGCCGGGTTCGACCAGCTCCAGCCCGTCGAAGAACCCGGCGATCTCCTCGACGGAGCGCACGTAGTACGGGACGGCGCCACTGGAGTTGTACGCCTCGGACGCGGCGATCATGCCCTCGCTGGTGGCGGTGCTGTCGCTGATCACCAGGTAACTGCCCGACGGCAGACCGGACATGAGGCGCGAGACAAGATCCCGGGCCTGGCCGTACTCGGCGACGTGGCCGAGCGTGTTGAGGATCATCAGGGCGACGGGCTTGGACAGGTCCAGGGTGTGCGCCGCGGCCTTGAGGACATCCTCGGGCTCGTACAGGTTGGCGTCGAGATACGCCGTCTCGCCCTCGGGCGTGCTGGTGAGCAGGGCCCGGGCGTGGGCGAGGACCAGGGGGTCGTTGTCCACGTACACGATGCGTGCGTCCGGGGCCACGCGCTGGGCGACCTCGTGGGTGTTGTCGGCGGTCGGCAGACCGGTGCCGATGTCCAGGAACTGCCGGATGCCCTGCTCGCCGGCGAGGTGCGTGACAGCGCGTCCGAGGAAGTGGCGGCTCGTGAGCGCCACGTCGACGAGACCGGGGAAGATCTCCTTGATGTGGTCCCCGATCTCACGGTCCACCTCGTAGTGGTCCTTGCCGCCCACGAAGTAGTTCCAGAAGCGAGCGGAGTGCGGCTTGTCCGTGTCGATCCGGGCCCGTATCTCGGCAGCTGCGGCGAGTTCGGGTTCGTGGTCTGTCACGAGAGGGCCTCCTGCGGATCGTTGTTCGGCAATCGAACGTCAACTTAGCCGAATGATCCGCCCGCGCGTCTGCGCTCCGGAGGGCAACTCGGGCGGACCGTACGGGTTTTGGCCACTGTGGGTTAGTGTCGTGCACCGGCTCAACGGGTTCAAGGAGGAGACATGGCGATCGAGATCAGTGACGTGGCCGAGGCGCGTCGCTACGAGGCCCGGATCGACGGAGCGCCGACGGTCGCCGGCTTCGCGCAGTACATCCGTACCGACGAGCTGATCGCGTTCGTCCACACCGAGGTGAGCCCCGAGAGCGAGGGCAAGGGCGTCGGGTCCGCGCTGGTCCGGGCCTCCCTGGACGAGGCACGTGCCGCGGGCCTGCGGGTGCTGGCCACCTGCCCGTTCTACGCGGGCTGGATCGCCCGCCACCCCGCGTACGCAGACCTGCTGTACCAGGCACGCAGCAAGGTCACCGACTGACACCGCCGAACAAGGTAACGGGGTCAACGGGCCCTCTAACCGTGCTGGGCCGACGCCTGCCAGCCGAGTGCCGGGCCGAGCCGGGTGGCGATGTCGGTGAGGATCTGGACGTAGTCGTCGTGCTCGAAGGTGAAGGGCAGCGCGAACGCCACCTCGTCGATCTCCCGGAACGCCGCGTGCGCGTAGAGCTGTTCGGCGATCTCCGCGGAGGTGCCGACGAGGTCCGGCGCGAACATCAGGCGGGCCGGTCCCTGCGGCACGGCGGTCCGCGGCAGCCGCTTCTCGGCGTACGCCTCGTACTTCGCACGCTGCTCCGCCGAGGCGCTGTCGGTCGGGATGACGACGAGCCCCTGGGAGACCCGGGCACGGTCGCCGTCGGGGTGATGGGCGCGGAAGGCGCGTACGTGGGACAGCTGGACCTCGGCGAAGTCCTCGGACTCCTCCGCCTTGACGACGCTGCTGGTCAGGAAGTTCATCGCGTGCTCACCGGCCCACTGCGCCGACCGCAGGCTGCCGCCGCCGTACCAGAGGCGGCGGCCAAGTCCCGGCGCGTGCGGCTGGACGCGGTCGGAGAACACCTCGAAGCCCTGGACACCGCTGAAGTCGGTGGCAGGCTCGCCGCGGATGAAGTCCAGCAGCCGCGCCACCCGGTCGTACCCGAAGTCCTCCGCGTCGGCGGTGTCCGGATACAGCGCCTGCTTGACCTGGTCGTAGTGCATCGGCGGGCCGACGCTGATCCCCGGATTGAGCCGGCCGCCGGACAGGATGTCGACCGTGGCCAGGTCCTCGGCCAGCCGCAGCGGGTTCTCCCAGCCCAGCGGGATGACCGCGGTGCCGAGCTCGATGCGGGCGGTGCGCTGGGAGGCCGCGGCCAGGACGGCCACGGGGGAGGAGATGCCGTACTGGAGATGGCGGTGGCGCAGCCAGGCGCTGTCGAAGCCCAGTCGCTCACCGAGCTGGATGATCTCCAGCGTGGACTCGTGGCCCTTGCGGGGGTCGGCCTCGTCGAACAACCCGATGGTCAAGAAGCCCAGCTTCCGCAACGGTTGTGAGGGCAGCGGCACGGGGCTCCTCCATCGTCCGGGCGGGTTCTGTCGAACGCCTGCGCTGATCGCCATTCTGGCAGGCGATCACCGGAGGCGCGGCGGGGGGCGGTCGCGCTCGCGGGTTCGCCCTCAGCCGAGGATGTGCCGCAGATAGGCGTGCGGGTCGGCGAGATAGCGGCGCCAGTGGTCGACCAGGGCGAGATCCTGCCAGGCCACCCGGCGCATCCCGTGTTCGCCGACCTCGATGATGTCCGCACCCGGCAGCGCGGTCAGCAGCGGCGAGTGCGTGGCGCAGATGACCTGTCCGCCCTGCTTCGCCAACTGGTCGAAATGGCCGAGCAGTTCGAGGCACGAGCCGAACGAAAGGGCCGCCTCAGGCTCGTCCAGCACATACAGCCCGGGCTCCAGGAACTTCCCGCGGAACGCCGCGAGGAAGCCCTCGCCGTGACTGACCGAATCCGGCGCGAGCCCTTCCCGGTCCAGCGCGTCCATCGCCGTCTCCGCCCGCAGGAAGAACCCCTTGCGGGCCGACCAGCTGCCGAGCATGCGCCGCCCGCGCGCTGCCGCAGCGTCGAAACGGATGCGCTCGCCTAGCTCGGACTTGGCCCGATGACTCGCGTACCGCCAGTTGTGCGAGCCGCCCCAGGAGTCCAGACCGAAGCCCTCGGCCAGCGCCTCGACGAGGGTCGACTTGCCCGAGCCGTTCTCACCGACGACGAAGGTCACCGGTGCCGTGAACCGGACACCGTCCTCCATCAGCCCGCGCACACACGGCACGGACCAGGGCCACGCGTTCTCGTCGTACGAGGCCATGTGTGCGTACGCGCGTTCGATGATCACGGGTCGAGTCTTCCACAGCGCGCCGCGGCGGTTTCGAGGATTGCCGCGGCGGCCCGAGGACCGCTACGGACGCGGCTGGTCGCCCTTGTCGTCGCGCTCCGCGTTCTTCTCCTTGATACGGACCGCTTCCTTGCGGACCTCGGCCTGGGTGGCGCGCTCCTTCTGGAGCCACTCGGGACCCTCGGCCTTCAGCGCCTCGATCTGCTCCGTGGTGAGAGCCTCCGTGACACCGCCGCGCGCGAGCCCGGCGATGGAGACGCCCAGCTTCGCCGCGACGACCGGACGGGGGTGCGGGCCGTTGCTCCGCAGGTCCTGGAGCCACTGAGGGGGATCGGCCTGCAGGGCGGTCAGCTCGGAGCGCGAGACGACACCCTCCTGGAACTCGGCGGGGGTGGCCTCGAGGTACACACCCAGTTTCTTGGCCGCGGTCGCGGGCTTCATCGTCTGGGTGTTCTGGTGCGACGTCATGCTGCCCAGGGTATCGAGCATGTGAACCACCGCCGACCACGCCGGGTAACCTGGCCAGGTGACAGGCTCGGAAGATTCCCCCTCGTTCCGGCTCGCATATGTCCCGGGAGTGACGCCCAGCAAGTGGGTGCGGATCTGGAACGAGCGGCTGCCCGACGTCCCCCTCACCCTCCTCGCGGTGTCCGACGCCGAGGTCTTCGACGTGCTGCGGGGCGGCGACGCCGACGCGGGATTCGTACGGCTGCCGGTCGACCGTACGGATCTCAGCGCGATCCCCCTCTACACCGAGACGACCGTCGTCGTGGTCCCGAAGGACCACGTCGTGGCGGCCGTCGACGAGGTGACCGCCGAGGACCTGGCGGACGACATCGTGCTGCATCCCCTGGACGACACCCTCCACTGGGAGCGGCTGCCGGGCCGGCCCGCGATCGAGCGCCCCGCGACGACGGAGGACGCGATCGAACTCGTCGCGGCGGGCGTGGGACTCCTGATCGTCCCGCAGTCGCTCGCCCGCCTGCACCACCGCAAAGACCTCACCTACCGGCCGGTCACCGACGCCCCCGAGTCGCGCGTCGCCCTGTCCTGGCCCGAGGACCGGACCACGGACCTGGTCGAAGACTTCATCGGCATCGTCCGCGGCCGGACCGTCAACAGCTCCCGGGGCCGTTCCGCGGCCCAGACCGAGCCCAAGGACAGGCCCGAGGCGAAGAACAAGGGCACCGATCGTCGGAAGCCCGCCGCCGGCAAGGCAACAGGCAAGCCGACCGGCAAGAACCCACGGACCGGCTCCGGCGCCCCCAAGGGAACGAAGCGCGGAAAGCCCCGCCGCAAGTCCTAGCGACCGCGGGGGCCGACGAGTCTCGCGGGCTACTCCCGGTGGCGTATGCGCCGGTGTGATCCGGCCCATACGGTGATGACGTGACGAGCTTCGACGGACTGGTGGAGCGTGCGCGATCACTGTCGCCGCTGACCGCGGACCTGCTGGTGGTCGCCGTGGTCGGGCTGTTCACGGCGTCCGACGCCGCGTCCAACGACCCCGACTACCAGCAGGCCGACGGACTCACCTGGCTGCTGCTCGCGATCTCCCTGACCGCACTCGTGTGGCGCCGACGGTGGCCGGTGCCGGTCGCGATCGTCACGGGCGCCGCCTGCGCGGGCTGGGCGCTGCACGGGCACATCGGGGAGTTGCTGAACCTGCCGGCGATCGTCGCCCTGTACACCGTCGCGGTGCTGGGCGACCGGCGGCGCACCCTGTGGACCGGGCTCGTCGCGTCCCTCGTCTCGGGCGCGGTCGCGCTACGGGTGGGGCGTGACGTGGCCAACCCGCAGGGGCTGCCGTTGCTGGAGATGATCTGGCCGCTGGTGCCCCTGCTCCTCGGCGAAGTCATCCGTACGCGGCGGCAGTTGATGGACGAGTACGCGGCCCGGGCCGTCCGCGCGGAGGAGGAGCGGGAGCGGGAGGCGGCGCGCCGGGTGCACGAGGAGCGCCTGCGCATCGCCCGCGAACTGCACGACATCGTCGCGCACACGGTGACCGCGATGACGGTGCAGGCCGGAGTCGCCCTCGACGCACTCGACACCCGCCCCGAGGTCTCCCGGCAGGCGATGCGGCAGGTACGCGACTCGGGCAAGGAGGCCGTGGGCGAACTGCGGGCCACCGTCACCGTGCTGCGCGACCACGACCTCGACTCCACGGCACCCGCTCCCGGACTCGCCCAACTGCCCGAACTGGTCGGCCGGTTCACCGACAGCGGCGTGAACGCGGCACTGCGCCACGACGGCACGGCGGACGGGCTCTCGCCGATGGTCGAGCTGGCGGCGTACCGCATCGTGCAGGAGGCGCTCACGAACGTGGTCAAGCACTCCGGCGCACGCCACGCGGCGGTCTCGGTCGCCCGGCACGGCGACCGGCTCTGTGTGGAGATCGCGGACGACGGACCACCCTCGCGGACCGGGCCACCCGCGAAGCTCGGCCCGCCGTCACAGGCCACGGCGACCGAGGGCTTCGGGCTCGTAGGCATGCGCGAGCGTGCCGCCGCGGTCGGCGGCAGCATCGAGTACGGTCCGGTGTCCGGCGGCGGCTTCCGCGTACGGGCCGTACTCCCGGTCGTGCTTCCGGCCGAGGCACTCCGGGGAGGGCGGCCATGACCGTGCGCGTGGTGCTCGCCGACGACCAGACCGTCGTACGGGCCGGTTTCCGGGCCCTGCTGGACCTGACCGACGACCTGGTGGTGGTCGCGGAGGCGGCCGACGGGACGCAGGCCGTCGAGGCGGTCCGGCTGACCCGGCCCGACGTGGTGCTGATGGACATCCGGATGCCCGGAGTCGACGGCATCGAGGCCACCCGCCGCATCGCCGCCGACCGCACCCTCGACGGAGTACGCGTCGTCATGCTCACCACCTACCAGGTCGACGCGTACGTCTTCGAGGCGCTGCGGCACGGCGCGGCGGGCTTTCTGCTGAAGGACATCGAGCCCGACGGGCTGCGCGCGGCGATCCGTACGGTCGCGGCCGGACAGAGCCTCCTCGCGCCCGCGGTCACGCGGTCGGTCGTCGAGGAGTTCGCCCGGCTGAGGGCCCCGGAGGCGTCCGGTGCCGAGCGGCTGGCCGCGCTCACCGACCGGGAGCGCGAGGTGATGGCACTGGTCGCGGCCGGACTGAGCAACGAGGAGATCGGCCGGCAGCTGATCATGAGCCCGTTGACCGCGAAGACCCACGTCAGCCGGGCGATGACCAAGCTGGGAGCGCGCGACCGGGCGCAGCTGGTGGTGCTGGCGTACGAGACAGGGCTGGTCCGGGCGGGGGAGCGGTGAGGGTACTCCCGCGGGAGTAGTTGCCGACTCCCGGCGGCGGATGTCCGGGGCGTCACCGCTCCCTACCGTCGAAGGCATGATCGAGGCACGCGAACTCACCAAGAGGTACGGCGACAAGACCGCCGTCGACCAGCTGTCCTTCACGGTCCGGTCCGGCCGGGTGACCGGCTTCCTGGGCCCGAACGGCGCCGGAAAATCCACCACCATGCGACTGATCCTCGGCCTGGACGCGCCCACCTCGGGCGCCGTCACGGTCGGCGGCAAGCCATATGCCGAACTGGCCGCCCCCCTGTGCACCGTCGGCTCGCTGCTGGACGCGAAGGGCGCGCACGGCGGGCGTTCGGCGTACCGGCACCTGGCCGGGCTCGCGGCGAGCAACCGCATCCCGCGCCGCCGCGTCGACGAGGTGCTGGACCTGACCGGTCTGACCGAGGTCGCGGGACGCCGGTTCGGCGGCTTCTCGCTCGGTATGGGCCAACGGCTCGGTATCGCCGCCGCGTTGCTCGGCGATCCGGAGGTGCTGATCCTCGACGAGCCGGTGAACGGGCTGGACACCGAGGGCATCCGCTGGATCCGCGACCTGATGAAGTCCCTTTCCGCACAGGGCCGTACGGTCTTCCTCTCCAGCCATCTGATGAGCGAGATGGAGCTGACCGCCGACCATCTGATCGTGATCGGACGCGGCCGGCTCCTCGCCGACACGACGATGCGCGACTTCATCGAGACCAACTCCCGCGCCCATACGCTCGTCCGCTCCCCGGAACCCGAGAAGCTGCGGGGCCTGCTGGAGGCCACGGGTGCCGACGTCCGTCTCGACCCGCGGGGCGGCTGGCGGGTGGACGGTCCGGACGCCGCGGCCATCGGCGACCTGGCCCGCGACCACGGTCTCGCGATCCATGAACTCACCCCCGCCCACTCCTCGTTGGAGGAGGTCTACACGGCCCTGTCCCAGGACTCGGCCGAGTACCGGACGCACGCTGTCCGGAGCCGGAAGGAGACAGTCTGATGGCGACCACGACCCTCACCACCGCCCGGGCCGGCTTCCCAGGGGCCCTCGCCCATGAGTGGATCAAGTTCCACAGCGTGCGCTCCACGGTCTGGACGACCCTCGCGACCGCCGCCGTGCCCGTGCTGGGTGCGGTGTTCGTGGCCGCCACCGAGAGCCTGCAGCCGGACGACACAGTCCTCGGCGGCAGCCTCACCGCCTCCGTCCCCGCCCAGATGCTGGCTGCGGTGGTCGGTGCCCTGCTGATCACGGGCGAGTACGGCAGCGGCACCGTACGCACCACCTTCGCCGCCAACCCCCGCCGAGCCACCGTGCTCGCCGCGAAGGCCACCCTGATCGCGGCCCTGATGTACGTCCTGGCGTTGATCTCCTGCACGCTCGCCTATCTGATCGGCGACGCGATGCTCGACAGCGGCCGGTACGCCCAGGGCGATCCGCTGCCCGCCCTGTTCGGCATCGCCGCCTCCTTCGCCGTCGCCGGGCTCCTCGGCCTCGCGGTCGGCACCCTCGTACGCCACTCCGCGGGAGCCGTCACCACTGTCGTCGGCGTACTGCTCCTGCCCTCCCTCCTCGGCCCGCTCTTCGGCGACGCCCAGCGCTGGATCGCGGGCGTCTCCCCGACCAGCACCCTGGAGAAGCTGATCCAGACCTCGGACGCGACCGCGGAAACCGTCGGCAGCCTCGGCCCCTGGCCGTCCCTGCTCCTGGTGGCGGGCTACACGGCGGTACTGCTCCTGCTCGCGGCCGGTGCCCTGCGCGGACGAGACGTCTGACAGGAACGGAGGAACGATCATGCTGTGGAGCGCCGCTCGCCTACGCACCCTGCTCGCCCTGGTGTTAGCCGATCTCCTGCTGCTGGCGGCGGTGTCCGCGACGTGTGCGCAGGCGACCGTTTCCGCCCCGCACGGCGCCCGGATCATCGCCGAGGAGAAGGCCGGTGAGCGTCTGGTCGATCTCACGGTGGACTCGCCCGCGCTGGGTCGTTCCGCGAAGGTCCGGCTGCTCACCCCGGACGGCTGGGAGGAGCGGCGGCCCGGCGAGACCTGGCCGACCCTGTATCTGCTGGTCGGCGGCGACGGCAACTACAGGGCCTGGACCGAGGACTACGACGCCCGTCTCCAGGAGTTGCCCGACCTGCGGGACGTACTGGTCGTCATGCCGGAGATGCCGTTGTCCGGCTTCTACAGCGACTGGTTCAACAGCGGCGAGGGCGGCCCGCCGGCGGTCGAGACCTTCCACCTCAGGGAGGTACGCCCTCTGCTGGAGCGCCGCTATGGAGCGGGCGTCCGCCGCGTGGCCGCGGGTGAGTCGCAGGGCGGATTCGGCGCCCTCTCCTACGCGGCACGCCACCCCGGGCTGTTCCGGGCGGTGGCGAGCTACAGCGGATTCGTACATCCACTGCGCCATCCGCACGCGGTCCGGGCCGGGATGACCTACCTGGGCCTGGACTGGACGGCGGTGTGGGGCGACCCGGTCGCCGAACGGGCCAACTGGCAGGCTCACGACCCCTATTACCTGGCCGACCGACTGCGCACGACTCCGGTCCACGTCTCCGCCGGCGACGGCACGGAGGGCGTCTTCGACCCGCCGGGCACGCCACCGGACGTGGAGATCCCGGGGCTTGAGGACCCTGCCGACCCGTTCCTCGAGGACGCGATCTCCCCCACGGAGACCCTTATGCAGCGTCAGTCCCGGTCCCTGGCCGCCCGCCTGGCGTCCGTCGGGGCTCCGGTGACCACCCACTTCTACGCCGGAACGCACTCGCCTCCGTACTGGAAGCGCGAGTTGTACCGCTCGCTCCCCATGCTGCTGAGGGCGCTGGGGATCCGGGACCGGTGACCGTGACGCGCTGCCTCAGTCCCGCGGGCGGGGCTGCCCGGAGTCCGGTTGTGTGGGCTCGGTCGCCGCGGAAGGCCGGGGGACGGTGTCGGTGGGCCGGGCCGAGTCGGTGGGGGTGGTGCCGTGCTTCGGGCCGACGGTCTCGCCCGGGATGACGCGGGGAGCCGTCTGCCCGTCGGTCCCGTCCGTCCCGGCCGGCTCGTCCCTCGTCGCCGCGGCCTCGGCCTTGAGGATGCGGGCCGACTTGCCTGCCGAACGAGCCAGATCGGGAAGCTTCTTGGCGGCGAGGACGAGGATGACGACGACGAGGATGATCGAGATTTCGCTCAGTCCGAACATTCGGGTCCTGCCTTCTTTCTCTGCCCGGCCCGGTCGGGGCGCGAGCACAACGGGGGAGGGGTGGAGCGGTGGTGGCCGGCGCGGTGCGGGGAGTCAGTCGAATCGGGTGGCGGCGAGCTGTCGGCGGAGGTAGGGCAGCGCACCGCGCTCCAGCAGCGCCCGCTGCCACCTCGCACGGGCATGGTGCAGGTTACGGGCCGACGCCCCGGTCCGGTCACCGAGACCGGGGCGGGTGCGCGACGCGGTGCACAGCAGGGCGGTCAGCCCGGCGAGGGTGCTCGCGGCCGCGATGAGCGCGAACACCCAGCCGGCGGTGACGAGCGAACCGCCCATCGGCCCCTGTACGCCGGCGAGCCGAAGGCTGTACCCGAGCACGAGCAGGACCGCCGCGGCGGTGGCGGCGATCGGCGGAGTGAGCACGGCGAGGGCGGGCAACAAGGCTCCGGCATCGGCCGGTTGGGGCTGCCGGTCGTACTCCACGGTCGTCCTGGACTGCCGACCGCGCTCCCCGGCGGCCCGGGACTGCCGACCGCGCTCCACGACCGTACGCGCGGCGAGGTACTCGCGGTACTCGTCACCGGCCGCGGCCGTGATCTCGTCCACGGCCCGCAGCGCCTGGGCGCGCAGCCGTGTCGCGGCCGCGCTCGTGGGGTCGGCGAGCAGCGCCGTACGGATGTCCGTCGTGCTCAGCGCCTGGCGCAGTACGTCCTCGAAATCCGCTCGGTCCTCCGGGCGGAGGCGGGGCGGGCCGGCCAAATGGTCTCCCTGGGTGGCTCGAACGATGGAGGTGCGGCCCGCTTCGGGCGGGGCGCGGGCCCGCCCCCGGTGAAGGGGCGGGCCCGTAGGTACGGAGGGCGGGAGCCGTTGGCTCAGACGCCGACGCCGAAGTCGGAGGCGATTCCGGCCAGGCCGGACGCGTAACCCTGGCCCACGGCACGGAACTTCCACTCCGCGCCGTTGCGGTACAGCTCGCCGAAGACCATCGCGGTCTCGGTGGCGGCGTCCTCGGACAGGTCGTAGCGGGCGATCTCGGCGCCGCCGGCCTGGTTGACGATCCGGATGAAGGCGCCACGGACCTGGCCGAAGCTCTGGCCGCGGTTCTCGGCGTCGTGGATGGACACCGGGAAGACGATCCGGGTGACGTCGGCGGGCACGCCGGCGAGGTTCACCTTGATGACCTCGTCGTCGCCCTCGCCCTCGCCGGTGAGGTTGTCACCGGTGTGCTCGACCGACCCGTCAGGGCTGGTGAGGTTGTTGTAGAAGACGAACTGGGTGTCGGAGGCGACCTTTCCGGCCTCGTTCAGCAGCAGCGCGGACGCGTCGAGGTCGTAGTCGGTGCCCGTCGTGGTCCGGACGTCCCAGCCCAGGCCGACCAGAACCGCGGTCAGGCCCGGAGCCTCCTTGCTGAGCGAGACATTGCCGCCTTTGGCCAGGGAAACTCCCACGCTGCTCTCCTTCATGCTCGGTTGTGCGGTGCCGGGTCCGGTCCATGTGGTGAACCCGAAAATAAATCTACATCACTGTAGAAATATGGGGGGTGGGTCGGTTGTACTCGCTCGCGAGGCCGGCCGCGGCGAGGCAGCGGTTCGCAGGCGAGTGGAGCGCGAGCGGATCTCTATACGATGGACCGCCCGTGAAGTGCGCGGCAGCCGAAGGGAGACAGGGCGTGACGGATCACCGGCGGCGTCCCCGGCGGCGGGGGCAGGGTGAGCTGGAGACGCAGGTCCTGTCGGCCTTGCGGGAGGCGGACGGGCCGGCGACGGCGGGCTGGGTGCAGGACCGCCTCGGCGGGGATCTCGCCTATACGACCGTGATCACGATTCTCACCCGGCTGCTGGCCAAGGGCGCGGTGACCCGGGAGCGCGCGGGACGGTCGTTCGCGTGGACACCCGCGTCGGACGAGGCGGGGCTCGCCGCGCGGAAGATGCGCAAGGTGCTGGACGGCGAACCGGACCGGGAGGCGGTGCTGGCCAGCTTCGTCACCGCGCTGTCGCCGGACGACGAGCGGCTGCTGCGTGAACTGCTCGGGCAGCCCGAGACGGAGAGGGAAGACTGAAGCCTCATGGGGGTGTTCGTCTTTCTGCCCTTGATCCTGCCTTTGACGGCTTGGCCGATCGCCCGGCTGGCCGAGCAGCGCCTGCATCCGGGCACAGCCACCCGGCTGCTGACCGGCGTGGCCGGTGTCATGGCCGTCTGCAGCACGGTCTGCCTGGCCCTGCTGATGGTCGTCGGCACCGCGCAACTGCCCGGAAACCCGCTGCCCGACGGGTGGTCGGACCCCGAGGTGCGCGCGGCCGTCCCGTACGACGAGGTCGCCGGACGAGCGGCCATCCCCGCTCTGCTGGCGGTGGCCCTGGTGTGCATCGGGACGTTGTGGCGACACGGCAGAGTGCGCCGCCGCGCCCACCGCGCGCTGGCCGGACTGCCCGGTACGGGGGTCGCGGTGCTGCCCGACGAGATGCCCTACGCGTACGCCCTGCCCGGCGGAGCCCGCGACCGGATCGTGGTCACCACCGCCCTGCTGTCCTGCCTCGAACCCGCCGAGCGGCGCGCCCTGTTCGCCCATGAGCGCGCACACCTGACGGCCCGCCACCACCGCTTCCTCCTGGTCGTGCAACTGGCGGCGCGCGCCAACCCGTTCCTGCGACCGCTGCGAACGGCCGTGTCCTATAGGGCGGAACGCTGGGCCGACGAAGAGGCGGCCCACGCCGTGGGCAGCCGCAGGGTCGTGGCGTGCGCGATCGGCAAGGCGGCACTGGTCTCCCGCGGCACCCCGCCCCCGACACTCGCAGGCTTCGCCGCACCGGGCCCGGTACCCCGCCGCGTGGCGGCCCTCCTGGAACCCGCGCCCGCCGTACGCGACTGGCCCTCCCTGTTCACCACGGTGGGCATGGCCACCTGGGCAGCGGCCGTCGGAACGGCACTCTCCGCGATGTCCTC
This sequence comes from Streptomyces sp. NPDC058697, assembly GCF_042715345.1. Classification (NCBI taxonomy): domain Bacteria; kingdom Bacillati; phylum Actinomycetota; class Actinomycetes; order Kitasatosporales; family Streptomycetaceae; genus Streptomyces; species Streptomyces sp. NPDC058697. The sequence goes on along the minus strand of NZ_JBHXSU010000001.1, from coordinate 291,811 downwards.
GGCCAGCTCCGCCGTGACGATGGTCCTGATCCTGCACGCGGCGACACCACTCTGAGCGCCTGCCTGGCCCGGCCTGGCCATCAGGTCACGGACGAGGGCGAGGGAACGTTTCCAGGGCTCTGGCCAGGCCGGCGGCGTCGGTGCCGATCTTGCGGTAGACCGAGGAGAGCAGTCGCGTCACGCCCTGCTCGGTGAGGCTCAGCGCCTTCGCGACCACCCCTGCCGGGAGCCCCTGGGCCGTCATCTCGGCGGCCTTGCGTTCCGGAGCGGTGAGCGTGTCCGTCTGTCCGTAGCGAAGGGGCAGCGGCCGCAGCCCGGCTGCCGAGAGTTCCGCCCTGGCCCGGGTCGCGAGGGCCTCCGCGCCGCAGTGGACGGCGCCTTCCTGGCCTTGGTAGAGACGGTCCGCGGCCTCCTGCAGCCTGCCGTGCCGGGAGAGCGCGGCCCCGTGGCCGACCAGCGCACGGGCCAACTCGTACGAGGCGGGCGACCGTTCGAGATGCTCGATCGCCTCCGTGTACAGGTCGAGCGACGCAGGTCCGCCGGTCACCTCGGCCTCGGTATGGAGCGCCTGGCCGATCGCGGAGGCCGCACCGAAGTCACGGGCCCGCTTGACGGCGTCCTGGGCGAGACGGATCGCGCGGTCGGGAGCGGCATGGGCGACGGCGGACGCCAGATCCAGCTGCCAGGGGCACCAGGTCGGGTTGCGCCAGGATCGTGACTCCAGCCATTCGCCTACTGCGGACAACAGGTGCTCGGCCTCGGAGTGCCGGCCCTCGGCCAGGAGCAGTTCGGCGTACACCGTGCGGGGATCCGGGTAGATGACGGCGTTCGGGACCACCTCGCCGTAGTGGTAGAAGTCGGCGAGCTGCCGCGCTTCGTCGGTCCGACCACGGGCGAGGAGGATCTGAATCAGGATGCCGATGGCGAACCACTGGGCGGGCACCGCGCCTTCTACCCGGTCAGCGGTGCGCAGTCCCTCACGTACGAATTCCTCCGCCTCGGTGAGGCAGCCGCGACGGTAGCGGATGTAGCCGAAGAGGGTCTGGCCGACAGCCAGGTGGGAGCCGCGCCAGCCTTTGGTCTCGCACTCGGCCATTCCCTTGGTGAACAGTTCCTCGGCCCGGCGTGGCTGGTCGCAGTACATGAAGACGAGGGCGACGGAAACGGGCAGCTCGAAGCCCCGGTTCTCAGCGGTCCAGCTCAGCCCGCCCCGCAAGGATTCCTCGGCATACTCAAGAACGGTCTGCCGCGGCTCGCCTCGCATCATCGCGTCCCAGGACCGCAGGCCGAGGATGTACCGCTCCTCCAGTCCACGGCCGGTCAGCCGCTCCGCCAGCCGTGCCAGCCTGCGCGAGCGGGCGGCCGAGTCGGGCTCGTCGGTGCGGAACGCGCTCCATACGAAGTGGTCGGCCTGCATACGCAGTCGGATACGCGGATTGGTCGCCTGCTGTGCCTCGTCGGCGGCCACGGCCGCGGCCTCGGCCACCCGGTCGAGATGCGCCAGCGCCTGGGTCAGCCGGTAGACGATGGAGGCGCGCAGGTCGGGGTCGATCCCGGGCTCTGCCAGAGCCGCCCGGAGATGGCTGACGGTGGCTGCGGGTTCGATCAGGAAGGTCGAGCACGCGAGTTCATGGAGGAGCGCCGCACGGTCCTCCGGAAGGGGCGGCTCCTGCAGTGCCCGGGTCAGGACGCGCCGGGCGGCCTCCGGAGCCCCCGCGCACAGATACTCATGGGCGGCCTCCCGAAGGCATGCGACTGCCTCGGGCCTGCCCTCGCACGGGACTTCCAGCAGATGCCGGGAAGCGGCGGTGGGCCCGAACCCCGCGGCGTGGACCGCCTCCGCCGCCGCGTTGTGCAGACCGACCCGCAGACTCGCGGAGATGTCCCGGTAGACCGCTGTCGCGATCAAGGGGTGTACGAACTCCAGGTCGCCTCCCTGACCTGGGGCGTCCTTGAGGATCCGAGCGGTGCGCAACCTCTCGGCCGCCTCGATGGCTTCTTCGCGGCCGACCACCGCGATGGTGGCGGCGAGTTCCGGCGAGATGGACGTACCGAGGACCGCCGCGGCCCACGCGAAGCGGACGGTGGCCGTGCCGAGCCGGTGCAGTCGGTCGAGGAGCCCGGGTCCCTTGACCGCCGAGGCGAGGTCCCGCATAGAGGACAACTCGTCCCGCGTGCCCTTCATACGGCGCTCGCCGAGTCGGATGGCGAGCTCGACGGCCTCGAACGGGCTTCCGCCGGTGGCTGTCCAGCACTCATCGCAGAACTCGTCCTCGGCTCCCTCGCCGACCTCGTCCCTGACGATGCGTGCCACGCCCGCGGACGTGAGCGGTGCGAGGGAGTAGGGGCGGTTCCGGTGACGTTCGACGAGTGTGCGGAAGGGTGTTGCCTCGTTCGGCAGTTCGTCGGGCCGGTAGGCGGCGACGATCAGCAGCGGGAGGTCCTCGGCCCGTGGGGCGAAGGAGGCGAGCCAGTTCAGGGACTCGACATCCGCCCAGTGCATGTCGTCCAGCAGCAGGATGACGGGCGCCTTCATCACCGTGAGGCGCGTCATGACCCAGTCGAGTCCGTCGCGCACCCCGGTCGGGTCCGGCACCCGTGCGGTGCCCGTCGCCTCCAGGCCGAGCGCGGCGGCGACGATGTCGTACCAACTCCCCAGGAAGGCCCGGCGCTCGGGGTCTTCCATCGCCGCCAGGGCGGGTTGCACGAGTTGCCGCACCACGTGGAAGGCCAGCTCTTGTTCCTTCTCCCCGCCCTTGCCCGAGAACACCGTGAATCCATGTGCCGCAGCCCGGGCGCGTGCCTCCGTCATGAGCGCCGTCTTGCCCAGCCCGGCCGAGCCGGTGAAGGTGAGGAGTCCGGTGCGGCGCGGTCGCGGCACACCGTCCCCTGTATCACTGAGCTCGGCCAACGCGGCGTCGATCGCACGGAGTTCCCTATGGCGCTCCAGCAACAGATGGCTCTCGGGGTCCGGTTGCCGCAGCTCATGCGCCATATGCCCTACCGCTTCCTGTTTCGTTGATCCTTCGGAAGGCAGCGATGAGCGTACGCCCTTGCGGACATCGGGTGGTCGTATTGGGCAATGAGTACACAGGGAAGGGCGAATCATGCATCGGAACGGTTTGAGCGCCTTGCTTTCAGGTAACGTAAGTTGATTGGCCTGCCGTCAGTGGACGGAGGACATCGCCGTCGCGTCCGCGTAGCGCGGCACGGTGCGGGACCAGTAGTAGCACCCGCGAATCCAGCCGGACATGCCTTCCACGTAACCGACGCCGGCGGGGCTCAGCTCCGGCTTGATCTTCTCGTAGAGCGTCTCGAACTCGACGATCGCGCTGTTGATCCGTCGGATGGCCAGCGTGACGGCCTGCGGCAGGGAACACTCGTACGCACGCTGATAGGCGAGGGCCAAATTGATCATTCCACCTGTCCGTTGCTCCTTCACCGAGGAGAAGAGGTCGGCTGTCCACACTGCCGCATCGACGGAGAGACGCCCCAGGCGCTGCATTGTGGCGTGATGGAGGTCCTCGGGGGCGAGTTCGCAGGGCTGCGCGGCTTCGTACAACGGATAGAAAGGCTCGATGCCCGCGGTCAGCGAACGTATCGACTTGCACAACCCCATCCGCACCGGAGGCGAGTGCGACTGGGCCACCGCCTCGTACAGCAACCCGTGCACATACTCCCGGCTGTTCCAAGCCCATCGCGCGGCCTGTGCGGGCGTGCACCGCTCCTGGACCTGGCGGTGGAGATCGGTCAGGGCCGCCCCGAGCGGGGTGCTGGGGGGCTGGCCGTCGCGCAGGATCCCGATGCTCTCGGTGAGCATGGGCAGGAGGCGGCCCGGCCGCTGTCGGCCGACCTCTTCCGCCTGGTCGTCGAAGATGAACTGGTAGGCGATCTGGTTGGCCACGATCTGGAGGACATCACTGTCCACGGTCGGGCTGTTGTAGGACGCGAGTTCCGCCGGGCGGGTTTTGACGATCATGGCCGAGACTGCCGGGTCGTCGGTCAGTCCCCAGGTGCGCAGCCAAGTGTCGACGCCTGCCGCCGATTCGGATTCGTGGCGGTTGCTCATAAAAGGGAACGGCATGTAGAGATTGGCGTCGATGAGGTCCTTCAAGTTGTCCGCGGGAATTTCTTCTTGCAGAGCGACCGTGATTTCCTCATGCGTCGTCGACACCGTTGTCACCTGCCGATCCGGGGTTCTGTGCGCGGGATGTCATCGTGCTTCGGGGAGCGAGAGAATGAGCGCGAGGCGGTGTGCCGACCGCTATGCGCGAGCGTGGTTCGCAGATCATCGGCAGCGACCTCGGACCCAATGTCACGGCGGGGCGCGGTTGTCCGACCGGCCCGGGCGGATGGCGCAGCCGCCAGTGACTGGAAATGGTCGCAACAGCGACCGTGGCCTCGGCCATCGCGAACGCGTCCCCGATGCATTTACGGCTCCCCGCGGAGAAGGGGAGCATCGCGCGGTGTCGCACGGCGACGGACCGCTCCGAGCCCGGCAACCAGCGCTCGGGCAGGAACAGTTCGGGGTCGGGGAACGACGCGGGATCGTGGTGCAGGAGGTAGGGGCTGTACAGGACGGTGGCGCCCGGGGGGAGCCGGCGCCCGGCGAGCTCTGTCTCTCTGGTCGTGACGCGAGTGAAGAGCCAGCCCGGTGGGGAGTGGCGCAGCGTCTCGGTGACGGCGGACCGGGTGTACGTGAGGCGCGACAGGTCGTCCAGTTCGGGCCGGCGCTGCCCGTCGAGCACGGTGTCGACCTCCGAGTGCAAGTGGCCCTCGGTCTCCGGATGCTGAGCCAGGAGGCTGAAGGCGGAGGCCAGGCACAGTGCGGTGGTCTCCACGCCGGTTATCAGGAGCGTGATGAGCTGGTCGTGGACCTCCTGTTCGGTGACCGCCGGGTCCTCGCCCCCGTCGCGCGCGGCGGCCAGCAGCGTCCCCAGTACGTCGTCGCGGGGCGTGCCCCGCCGCCGTTCCGCGATGACGGCGTCGATGATCCCGTGCAGGCGGTCGACCGCACGCCGATAGCGACGGTTCGCCGGTGTGGGGACACGGAACGGGGCGCCGACCGGGACGACCGTGCGGACGAACAGGCCACGGACGATGGTGCCGAGGGCGCTCCGTATCCGGGCGGCCCTGGCGTCGTCGAGCGAGTCGGAGAGCAGGACGCGGCTGGTCACCCTTGTCGTCAGGGCCATCATCGCCGCGCTGACGTCGATCCTCTGCCCGGCCCGCCATGTCCGGCACACCGACTCGGCCTCCTCGCCCATCAGTTCCGTGTACTCGGCGACGCGGGAGGCGCGGAAGTCCGGCTGGAGCAGTGTGCGCTGCCGTCGGTGTGCCTCCTGGCGGCAGGTGACCAGACCGTCACCCATCAGTGCCCGGAGCCTGTCGTACTGCGAACCTCCCTTGTCGAAGGTGCGCGCGTCCATGAGCATCCGGTGGACCAGCTCCGGGTGGCACACCATCCAGGCCCGCAGCGGGCCCAGGCGTATCTCGACCAGATCGCCCCGGGCGGGCAGGGAATTCAGAAAAGCCAACGGCCGACGGAACAAAGCGATACCGTGGCTGATGCTCGGGAATATGCCTGGCGCAGTGCCCACGGTCCATAGTCGATCCGGTTCGGGCATGGCGTCGCTCATCGAATACCACCTGCCTCAGTCGACTCACGTAAATCGGTGAACGTGCCACCGGCTCGGTGCTTGAGTCATGTCCTGCCCAGTTCAACTGCTGTCGGCTCCCCAGATCGACTTTCCGTGGGGGCGCACAGGAGCACAAAGAGGCGTTGGGTGAAACATTGTTGATGCATGCTGCACTTACTGGAATTGCCTTTCGTCACTCAAGTGGCCTTTTGTAAAGGGTCACATCAGGGGGACGAAAAAGAGGAACCGGCGGGCCCGGATCCTGTTCGGGGCCGGAGCTCGTCCGCATCGCGAACGAGGCCCGCGACATGGTCGGTGATCGTGTCGAGGATGTCGGCCCAGGCGGCGTCGTCGCCCAGCACGAGGAAGTTCAGGGTCAGCCCGTCGGTCATGGCGGCCAGATAGCGGGCCAGCACGGGGGCCGGGACGCGGAGTTCGAAGTCCATGCTGCGGGCGAGCTGTTCGACGAGCTCGGTGTAGGTGTCGCAGTACAGCTGGTACTGCCGCCGTGCCAGATGCTCGAACCCGGGCTCACGCAGGGCGTACTGCGTCAGCTCGTACGTGAGCATGTGCTCGCCGGGATGTGCGGACACATGGTCCCAGTAGGCCTGGAAGCCGGCCCGGACGGTTTCCCGAAGGGTCGCCTTCGGCCTGATCGCTTCCCTGACCACCGTGACGGAGTGCTCGGTGATCGTCGTGATGACGGACTCGATCAGGGCCTGCTTGGAGTCGAAGCAGTAGTGGAAGACGCTCAGGGACAGACCGGCCTCCGCGGCGATGGACCGGGTCGTCGTCCTGGAGACGCCGTCCCGGGTCATCGCGCGGATGGCCGCTTCGGTGAGCTGCCGACGCCGTTCGGCCGACGGCATCCGTGCCATGGGTGTTCCCTTCGTTCCGGTGGGCGTCAGCTGCTGTAGACGCCCACCTCGTAAAGGGAGTAGCCCCAGTCGGTGCCCCGGTCCAGCCCGTGGATCCGTACATAGCGGGCCGGCACGCCGGCGAACCGGGCCGTGTCCAGACCACCGTCACCGGCGGTGGTGGACCAGGCGGACTGCCAGGTGGTGCCGTCGGTGGAGGTCTCGACGCGGTACGACTTCCCGTAGGCGCGCTCCCATTCGAGGGTGACGCGCTTGACCGTGCTGGTGGAGCCGAGGTCGATCCGGAGCCACTGGTCGTCGCTCCAGTCGCTCGCCCAACGGGTGTCCGTGTTCCCGTCCACGGCCCGGCCGGGGGCGTAACTCGTGAACGGGTTCGACTCCGACGAACTGGCCGACGCGGACGCGCCCTTGGCGAGATTCACCCCCGCCCTGTGCCCCTCGGACGAGCCCCAGGTGTCGAGGTACGACTCGGCACCCCGGAAGAGGTCGTCCACGACGTCCTGGCCGCCGACCTGCCGGATGTCCTCGATCCAGTCGGGGACCAGCCCGTAGTGCGAGGCACCGTCGGTGTTCAGGTCCCAGGTGCGTGAACCGGTCGTCTGCTTGTCGATGACCGAGCCGCCGTCGGTGCTGCGGAAGGGGTACGTCACGGGGTTCGAGGCGTTCGCGCCGCGCGGGGCCGGCCAGCCGCCGACGCCGTTCATGTCGGTGCCGTAGCCGTATCCGACGTCGTACTTCTCGCGCAGCGCCTTGGTGCGGTCCGCCTCCGCGCTGAACCCCTCGGATCCGTGCATGTACTGGGCGATGAAGCCGCCGAGACCGTAGACGCGCTCGGTCCAGTTGAGGTCCATCCAGCTGTGCGAGGAGAGCACACCCGGGTAGGACTCCGACTCGAAAATGTCGAGGACCCGGCCGGTGGCCTTGACGCTCATGTGGTCGACCTCGAGCATCATCTTGCGCTGCATCATGCCGCGTACGGCGTACTCGCCCAGCTCGGTCAGCCCGCGTTTGTTGCACTGGGCGTCAGCGTCGTACGACGGGACCTCGACCCCCGCCGGCAGCTCCTCCTCGGCACCCGGTGCCGCCGCACCCCCGATGGGGTTGTCGTGCTGCGGGCCCGTGCACTTCTCCGTCTGCCAGAAGGTGCCGGTCGACAGGAACTGGCCGACGTTGATCGCCGTACCGAGGCCGCCCTCGTCGAAACGGACCCCGCAGAGCGCGTTGTCGAACTTGTGGCAGAGGAACATGCTGCGTACGCCCAGGTCGTACAGCTCGTCCAGACCGGCGTCGATGTCGTCCTTGTCGCACTGGGCGATGTCCAGGATCTGCTTGCAGCCGAACGGCTCGGACGTCTCGACGCCCAGGACGACGGCCAGCTTGCCCTGCTCGATGACGCTTCGGGCCTGCGCGCTGTCGGTGACGATCCGGAACCAGCCCTTGCCCGTGCCGCCGTACATCTTGTCGATGTAGTCCTGCATGTCGTACGTCAGCTTCGCCTGCAGCCGGATGGACGTCATCTCGTCGCAGCTGCGGTCCTTGAAGGGGTAGACCGAGCAGATCACGCCGTTGGTGACAAGGTCGTTGACGAGTACGCGCTGGCCGCCGCGCCAGGCCCGCTCCACCCAGGCGTAGTAGTTCTGCTGGTGGGTCAGCGAGTCGTAGGCCGGCCAGTCCTTGAACGTGGGCCACCCGTCGGGGTCGTGCTTGCCGTCGCCGCCGTTGGTGATGAAGTCGAAGATCGCGAGCGATCCGTCGGGATAGTGCTCGGGGCAGTCCTTGAGCGCGTCGGCCACTCCCGCCTCGGAGAACGGCTTGCCGCAGATGAGCCGGCCGCCGAATGCCTCGTTGGCCATGATGTGGTTGTGCGCGTCGACGAACCCGCGTACCTCGCCCTGGGAGTTGGTCCCCTTGAAGGGCTCACCGGTGACACCGATCTGGGAGTCCGGCGCCGGCCGCGCGACCGGGTTCCACCAGTCCGTCCCCGCCGCGGAACTGGGGGTGGGGCCGAGTGTCACGGCCATGACGAGCAGGAGCAACGACAGAACCGTGACGGGTCTGCGCCTGTGGTGCGGCTGTTGAGTCATGGTCATCACCCACGTCTTCGGTCGGCGGACGGCGCAGTCGATGAGCCAGACGGCCGGGGCTCGACACCTCACGGCTGGTTGTCATGACTCGTGCAAGCGATTGGGTCGAGAATCGCGACTGCGGTGAACGGAGTCAAGAGTCCGGGACGGATGACCTGATGGTTCGTCGGCCGTGACGGGTCCCGGCGATGAACAGCTGGTGCACATGGGCCTCTTGACGACCCGTTGGTCCAGTCCTACCTTCCAGTCAGTTGTTCAAAAAGGCAGTCATCGTTTATGTCTGTGAATTCCGACTGACCCCCCACGCCCAAGGAGCCGACATGCTCACGCGCTTTCGGGCGCTCACCGTGACCGGTGCGGTGTGCGCTTCAACGTTCATGGCCCTGCCCAACGCCGTCGCCGAGGTGGAACCCGGCGGCTGGACCTCGGTCTCTCCCACGCACACCGTCCAGGAGCGAGGCTGCGGACAGGTCGACGGCCTGACCTTCCAGCTCACCTGCTCGACGGCCAGTGGCGACCAGCGGGCCGAGCGGCGGTACGCCACCTACACCGGCGGCACCCGCCAGTTCGAGGGCTACTTCCGGATCAGCAGCCTCAGCGGCACCCGCATCAGCCTCAAGCAGACCTTCAACGAGTCGGCGGCGGGCCCGTACTTCATGCTCGCCGTCGAACGCGGCGGGCGCCTGTACGCGGTCCACGGAGGCGACACCCTCTCGAACGCGGGCACGGTCGGAGCCACGGTCCGCGTCAACACCGTTCACGAGGTGGGCAGTTCACACCGCACGTACATCAACGGCTCGCTCCAGCACACCTATTCGAGCCCCAGTGGCAGCTTCTACGACAAGTTCGGCGCCTACCGCACCAACAGCGGCAACGGACCGGCCACCGTCGTGTGGAGCAACGTCCGCTTCTGGCGCAAGTAGCCGAGAACCGATGAGTGTTCCCGCACGCATCGCGGCGCCGACAGCGCTCGTGCTCGCTCTCCTCCTGGCGCTGTCGGCCTGCTCCGCCACACGGACGACGGGCGAGAGCGGGGCGGACGGGCGTCGTCCCGCGACCGCCCGGCATCCCGTTGCAGGGAAGGCCGATACCGCCTCGGGGGTCGTGCTTCGCGCCGAGCGCACCACGCCCACCGACATCGATCTGCGCTGGCAGGGCGGCGGTTCGGGTGCCTCCGGCCACGTCCTCGAATTCGCGACGGAGGAGTCCGGTCCGTACACCGTCCTGCGGTATCTGCCGCCCAGTGTGACGAACTACCGGCACCCCGATCTGATGCCGAACACCACCTTCTTCTACCGGCTGCGTGCCTTCGGCGGTCCTGTCTCGGAGCCGGTGAACGTCACCCTCCCGAAGGGAGAGCTGACGGCGGCCGACGAGAACTCCAGCCACGACTGGCTGCCCGCTCGCAAGGATCCGAAGCGGACGGTCCCGGGCCGACGCCTCCGTTCCACGGGTGCTGGAGCCCCCACCGGGTTCAAGGGCACGGTCAAGCATGCGAACGGCATTCTCTTCATGTGGACGGACCGTGCCTCCGACGAGGCGGGGTTCCTGCTGGAGGCCCGTACGAGGACAGGCTCGGCCTACGAACCCGTCGTGGTCCTCGAACCCGACGTCAATTCCACCGGGCTGATCACCCTGCCCACCGAGAAGGAGGCGTCCTACCGCGTCCGGGCCTTCACTTACGGAGAGCGGTCGAACGTGGTGAGGCTGACCACAGGCGAGTCCACCGGTCCCTGACCTGCCTGACACGGACCGGACCAGGATGGTAGAAGCAGGGCATGACCACTTGTTCCACCTGCACATGCACCTCCGGCACCATCCGCACCTCCTCTCCGGTCGGCGCACGATGACCGCGGGCATCGACACCCCCGACAGCAGGGGCCGCACCGGACTCCACCGGGTCGGCCTGGACCTGACGGGAAACCATCGGGTCAAGGTGCGGGACGTGAAACTCCTGTCCTGCCACTGGTACGTGGAACGCACCACGACCTTCGACTTCCAGCACGCCGACGGCACCTGGTCCACCCAGGAGCGCGAAACCCACGACCGCGGCAACGGCGCCACGATCCTGCTCTACGACGAGGACCGCGAAACCGTGCTGCTCACCCGGCAGTTCCGCTATCCCGTTTACGTCAACGGCCACCCGGACGGAATGCTCGTCGAGACCCCCGGCGGACTGCTCGACGAGGACGACGAGCACCCCGAGGTCGCCGTACGCCGCGAGGTCATCGAGGAGACCGGCCACACGGTCGGTGACGTCCAGCGGGTCTTCGACGTCTATATGAGCCCGGGATCGGTCACCGAGCGCGTGACCTTCTACGCCGCCTCCTACGGTCCGGCCACCCGCACCCACGAGGGCGGCGGCCTCGACGAGGAGGGCGAGGACATCGAGATCGTCGAACTGCCCTTCCGCCAGGCCCTGTCCATGATCCGCACCGGCGAGATCGCCGACGCCAAGACCATCATGCTGCTGCAGTGGGCGGCGCTGGAAGGGCCGTTCAGCGGGAAGGCCACGTCCGCCGCCGAGTAGTCCACCCGGCACGCACGGAACCCGAGCAGTCCACTTGGGTTCCATGCGTGCTCAGCGGAGCAGCAGTTGGACGATCGCGACCGTGCCGACCGCCACGATCAGGGCTCGTAGCGCCGCGGGGCTGAAGCGGCGGCCGATCCTGGCCCCGAACTGGCCACCCAGCGCGGAGCCGCAGGCGATCAGTGCGACGGCCGTCCAGTCGAAGTCCGCGACGAAGAGGAAGAACGTCGCGGCGGCCGCGTTGACGATGGCGACCAGGACGTTCTTGACGGCGGTGAGGCGCTGCAGCGACTCGTCCAGGAGCGTGCCCATCACCGCCACATAGATGATTCCCTGCGCGGCGGCGAAGTAGCCGCCGTAGACGCTGGCGAGGGTCATGCCGGTGAACAGCAGCGGGCCACCGTCCCTGCGGGCCGGGACGCCGGTCCGTGCACGGCGGCCGCGCAGGAATTTGCCGATCAGCGGCTGGAACGCGACCAGAACGAGGGCGAGGCCCACCATGACCGGCACGATCCGCTCGAACGCCGTCGCGGGCAGGGCCAGCAGGAGCGTGGCGCCCGTCAGACCTCCCAGCAGGGCGCCGACACCCAGTTTCAGGATGCGCCGGCGCTGGCCGCGCAGTTCCTCCCGGTAGCCGAAGGCTCCGCTGATGTTGCCGGGGATCAGCCCGAGCGCGTTGGAGACCGTGGCGGTGACGGGCGGCAGGCCGGTGGCGAGCAGAACCGGAAAGGTGATGAGCGTGCCCGAGCCGACCGCGGTGTTGATACCGCCCGCGCCCACCCCGGCGGCGAACACGGCGAGACCTTCCAGGGGTGTCACGCGGCACCCTGCCCGGCGCGATCGCCGCCCGTGGCCGGCCGGACGGCAGGGGCGGCACGACGGAACAGGCGCCAGGAGATGTTCACGAAGCCGACGCTAATCGGCGAACGCTTCGGCCCCCGCCGAAGTGTCCCGACCGTTCCCACCCGGCTTCCGGCCCGGTCGCGAGCCGTTTCTACCCGGCTTCCGGTCCGGCTGCGAGCCGTTCCGACCTGGCTCCCGGCCAGGCCGCAAGACGTTGCCGCCCGACTCCCGGCCCGGCCGCGACCTGTTCTCACCCGGCTCCCGGCCCGGCCGAGCATCGACGCGCGGCGCGGCTTCGCCCTCGGCCGCATCGCCGAGCGGCGTATCACTCGAACCGTGCCGTGTCGCCCGCTCCCTTGCGTACGATCTCGGCCTCGCCGCTGGAGAAGTCGATGACCGTGGTCGGCTCGGTGCCGCAGTCCCCGGAGTCGATCACCGCGTCGACGACGTGGTCGAGCTGTTCCTTGATCTCCCAGCCCTGGGTCATCGGCTCCTCCTCGTCGGGCAGGAGCAGGGTGCTGGACAGAAGGGGTTCGCCGAGTTCGGCGAGCAGGGCCTGGGCGACCACGTGGTCGGGGATACGGACCCCGACCGTCTTCTTCTTCGGGTGGAGCAGCTTGCGCGGCACCTCCCTGGTCGCGGGCAGGATGAAGGTGTAGCTGCCGGGGGTCGATGCCTTGATGGCGCGGAACACGTCGTTGTCGACCTGCACGAACTGGCCGAGCTGCGCGAAGTTCTGGCACACCAGGGTGAAGTGGTGCCGGTCGTCGAGCCGGCGGATCGACCGGATCCGGTCGATGCCGTCACGGCTGCCCAGCTGACAGCCCAGCGCGAAGCAGGAGTCCGTGGGGTACACGACGAGCGCGCCCGCGCGGATGGAGTCGGCGACCTGGCTGATCGTCCGCTGCTGAGGATTCTCGGGATGAACGTCGAAGTACTTGGCCACGTGCCGAGCTTATGCTCTCGGCCCCTGCGGCCGACGCAGGCCCGGTGCGGAGGTCTGGTGCGGAGGTCTGGTGTGGAGGTCTGGTGCGGAGGCCTGTGCGGGTGTCCGGCGCGGGTGTCCGCGGGCGCTGGTGAGCTGGGGCTCACCAGCGCCGGGAGCGGGTTCGGCGTGGAAGGGTGTCAGTCCCTGAGGCGGTCGATCTGCCGGATCTTGTTGGTGGCGTCCAGGGCGGCGACCTTGTACGACTCGGCGAGCGTCGGGTAGTTGAACACGGCGTCGACCAGATAGTCGACGGTTCCGCCGCAGCCCATCACCGACTGCCCGATGTGGATGAGTTCGGTGGCGCCCGTGCCGAAGCAGTGCACACCGAGCAGCTTCCGGTCCTCGGGGGAGACCAGCAGCTTGAGCATGCCGTGCGAGTCGCCGATGATCTGGCCCCGGGCCAGTTCGCGGTAGCGCGAGATGCCCACCTCGAACGGCACGCAGTCCTCGGTGAGCTGGTCCTCGGTCTTCCCGATGAAACTGATCTCCGGAATGGTGTAGATGCCGATCGGCTGGAGGTCGTGCATCCGGTTCACCGGTTCACCGCACGCGTGGTACGCGGCCGTACGCCCCTGTTCCATCGAGGTCGCGGCAAGCGCCGGGAAGCCGATGACGTCGCCGACGGCGTAGATGTGCGGCACTTCGGTGCGGTAGTGCTCGTCGACCGTGATCCGCCCGCGCCGGTCGGCGGACAGCCCCGCCTTGTCCAGGTCGAGTTCGTCGGTGAGCCCCTGCCGGCCGGCCGAGTACATGACGGCGTCCGCGGGGATCTTCTTGCCGCTCTCCAGGATGGTGAGCGTGCCCTTGGGGTGCTGTTCGACCGCGGCGACGGTCTCGCCGAAGCGGAACGTGACCGCGAGGTCCCGCAGGTGGTACTTGAGCGACTCGATCACCTCGACGTCGCAGAAGTCGAGCATGCCCGGCCGCTGCTCGACCACGGTGATCTTGCTGCCGAGGGCGGCGAACATGGAGGCGTACTCCATGCCGATCACGCCGGCCCCGACGATGACCATGGAGCGGGGTACCCGTTCCAGGTTGAGAACGTTGTCGGAGTCCAGGATCGTGCGCTCGTCGAACTCGACGGTCGCGGGCCTGGCCGGGCGCGTACCGGTGGCGATGACGATGGTGTCCGCGCTCAACATCCGGTCGTGGCCGGTCACTTCGCGCAGGGCGACTGTGTGGTCGTCGACGAAGCGGCCGGTGCCGGCGAAGAGGGAGACGTGGTTGCGGGAGAGCTGGTTGCGGATGACGTCGACCTCACGGCTGACCACGTGCGAGGTGCGCGCGGTCAGGTCGGCGACGGTGATGTCCTCCTTGAGGCGGTAGCTCTGGCCGTACAGATCGCGCTGGGTGAGACCGGTGAGATAGAGGACCGCCTCGCGCAGAGTTTTCGAGGGGATGGTCCCGGTATGGATGGAGACCCCACCGACCATGTCGGGGCGGTCGACGACGGCGACCCGGCGGCCGAGCTTGGCCGCGGCGATGGCGGCCTTCTGGCCGCCCGGGCCGGATCCGATGACGAGCAAGTCGAAGTCGCGCACCCTCCGGAGTCTGTCAGGCGAAGGCTCTCGCCCGAAAGGGTGAACGGGTGTCGGTTCTTCCCGCTCACTGGAATCCGGCGAGCTCCTGCCGGGTGCGCAGGGTCCAGGAGTGCTCCTCACCGAGGTGCCGGACCCGGTCCTGGAGTATCTGCCGCAGCAGCCGGGCGGCACGAGCCCGGTCGCCGGCCTCGCCGACACAGCGGGCGTGGGCGTTGCGGCTGCCCAGGGTGGCGGGGTGGTCGTCGCCGAGGATCCGGGTGCGGTCCTGTACGAGGATCTCCAGCAGGTCGGCGGCTTCCGCAGCGCGGCCAACGGCGCCGAGGCCCCGCGCGTGACCGCTGCGGGCGGCGAGTGTGTGCGGGTGGTCGTCGCCCAGGGCCGACCGGCAGTCGTCGACGAGGTGTTCGTACAGCTCCACGGCTTCCTGCGTCCGGCCGCGGCGGCTGGTGCTGCGGGCGTGGGCGGCACGGATCGCGAACAGATGAGGGTGGCCGTCGTCGAGCACGGTACGGCTGTCGGTGAGCAGCTCGTCGAGCAGCCGCGCGGCCTGGTCGGGATCGCCCGCCTCGCCGGTGAAGAAGGCCCGGTAGCGCCGCCACACCAGGGCAACGGGGCTGCGGGAGCCGTGAGTTCCGCCGTCCCGCGCGCCGTCCCCGTTCGCGTCGGCCAGCAGTGCGGTGAGCAGGGCCGCCGCCCTGGCGGGGTCTCCGGACTCGCCGAGGAAGCGCGCGTGCCCATGACGGGCCGCGACGGTGTCGGGATGGTCCGGATCGAGGACCTGAAGGCAGTCCTGGATCAGCTCCTCGAACAGCTCGGCCGCCTGCGCCGCGTGCCCGGCCTCCCCCAGGAAGTGGGCGTGGTGGCGCCGGTTGTTGAGCGTGTACGGGTGGTACGGGCCCTGCGTACGGGTCCGGTCGGCGACCAGACTTTCGAAGTGCCGGGCGGCGAGCGCGGGGCGACCCGCGTCGCCCAGCAGATAGGCGCGCCCGTAGCGGGTGCTGAGGGTGTGCGGATGGTCGGCGCCCAGCAGCCGGGTGCGGTCGGCGAGCACCGCCTCGAACTCGGCCAGCGCCGGTCCGATCCGGCCGGACTCACCGAGGAACAGGGCAAGGTTGTTGCGGCTGTTGAGGGTGTGGGAGTGGCCGGCACCCAGCACGCGTACGCGGTCGGCGACGACGTCGCGCAGCAGGTCCGCCGCTTCGGCGGGGCGGCCGGCCATGCCCACGTACCGGGCGTAGGCGTTGCGGTTCTCCAGTGACTCGCGGGCGTCCGGGCCCAGTTCGCCGGTCGACTCGGTCACCAGCTCCCCGTACAGCTCGACGGCCCGCGCGGGGTTGCCGGCTTCGCCCACGCAGGTCGCGTACCACTGCCGGGGCAGCCGGCCGCGGCCCAGGCCCGCCTTCTCGAACGCGGCCATGGCGTGCGAGAGGTCTCCGCGCTGGTAGGCGGTGGTGCCGATGTCGAGTGCGCCGGTGGCGTTGGCGTGGCCGATGAGGGTCTCCCAGACGGTGTCCGGGATACGTGGCGGCGGGACCTGCTCGTCGAGGGTGTGGTGGAGGTAGTCGAAGGCCTGGAAGCGGTCACCGTCGTGCGGCAGCAGCAGGCTGGAGGTGGCGTGCAGGGGTTCCGTCGCCCAGGTCAGCGCCTCCTCCCAGGGCTCCGGACGCAGCGCGGTCCCGCCGCGCCGCTCCAGATACACCTCGTGCAACCGGCGCAGGACCTCCTGCGGCAGCGGCTGGTGGAAGCCCGTACGGCGGGCGTCCGCGGCTGCCGTCACCAGCGCGGCGGCGCGCGGATGGGTGCCGGTCGACCAGGCGTTGTGCCACTCGTCCAGCAACTGCGGTGCGGCGGCCAGGTATTCGGCCACCCCGTGCCCGTGCCGGCCGGCGCCCTTGACCGCCGCCCTGATCCGGGGGTCCTCGGTGTGCCGCTCGGCGCGGGCGATCTCGGCCGCGCTCCACGTGCGGTCGACCCGCACCGTGGTGGCCAGCCGGATCACCTCACGGCCGCTGCGCAGGACATCGAACCCGGGCTCGTTGTCCGCCCCCGACCTGGCCCCGAACTTGCCGTGCTGCTGGGCGCTCATCGTCGCCAGGATCACCACACTGGAGTCCTCGGAGCCCAGCATCCGCTGCACATGCCCCGCGGAGAGCCCACCGACCCCCAGAAACACATCCAGCTCGTCGAGCCACACCACGGCACGGCGCATCCGCACGACGAGGTCGACCAACGGGACCACCGACTCCCGGCTGTCGGGCACGATGAGCCGGTACTTGGCGAAATGCTTGCGCATCACCTCGTACGCGAGCCGCGACTTGCCCGCCGTCGACTCGCCGACCAGCAGGACGAACCCCTCACCCGCACTGAGCGCGGCCTCCACCTGCGGCATCATGTCCCGGTCGACGAACGCGGGCACCCGGCCGAGCCCTGCCGCCCCACCACCGCCCGGCGGCGCCGGATGCACCCCGAGCCAGATCGGATCCCGAGCGTCGGCCACGGTCGGCACCCGCCCCCGCCGCGAGATCCTCAGCAGCCCGGGTAACGCCTGCTGCCGCGCCGAGACCCGGTCCAACGCCTGCCCGCCCGCTGCCGCCGCAGCGCCCGCGGGCCCCGCGACAGCAGCACCGGGCGGCCCGAGAACCGCCACGAGCACCGGCCGCGCCAAGCCCGCCACCAAGCGCACCACCCCGGCCACCACCGACGCGAACCACCCCGCCCGCCACGCCATGACACCACCCCCGTGCGGCTGTTGACCCTCCTTTGCCCGCTCGGGGGCCGGTGTAGCCATACCGCGGGCGTTCCGCCTACTCGTTGGGGAACTTCCAGATGAAGGGCTCGCCGTCCTCCTCCGACCAGTGGACCTCAAGAGACTTCGCGTTCGAGGGGACCAGGTACGACTCGCAGAAGACGTGGCTCTCGCCGGACTTCCAGGCCGTGACGTCGTACGGGTCCTCGCAGCCGGGGGCGTCGTCGGCGGAGCCGAGGAGCAGGGTGCCTCGCCGGCCGTCCGCCCAGATGGTGGTGCCGTCGCCCGCGTCGGAGTCGCTCGTGAGAGCCGGGCCCGCCTTGTGGGTGTACTTCACATGGGCGACGGCGAGTGCCATGCCCTTGGCGTCGGCCTTGTCCTGGACCAGCTTCTCGGCCTCGGCCTCCGTGCCGAGGTCCACCTTCTGGGCGGTGATCTCGTACGTGACCTTCCCGTCCTCCTCCTCGACCTTCCCCGTGGCGCTCTCGCCGGTGGCCAGCTCGCCCCCGGACGGCGCCTTGGCCTGCGATGCGGTGGCCTTGGGCCGGGAGGGCTTCTTCGCGTCCGTGCCGGTGTCGTCGCCACCGCCGCATGCGCTGAGGGTGAGCGCGAGGACGGCGGCGGGTGCGACGGCGCGCAGCGCGGAATTGTGGCGCAGCAAGACAGACTCCTTGAGATGAAAGGTGTGGGGGAGGCCCCGGCTGCCGGTGGCGGCGCGGCCTGGCGGGCCGCGGTCAACACGGGCGGGGCATGGGGGAGTTCGCGCACCTCGCCGAGGGCGCGATCACTGATCCGTTGAAGATCTTGGTCCAACCCAATGCGCTGCGTCAACAAATGTGAACGTTGTGTGAGGTGTGGTCGCCGTGGTGTGGAGGACGCGCTGTCCCGACAGGCGGATCAGGCCGCGGTGGAGCGCGCTACGCGGAATCCCACGTCGTCGACCCGGTAGCTCGGGTGGCTGCGCCGCCGTGCGGAGGCCCGGCAGCTCCAGTGTTCGTCGAACCAGCCGCCCCCGCGCAGGACCCGGTAGGTCCCGTAGACCTCGGCGTCGTAGACGTCCCAGCACCAGTCCCAGACGTTGCCGAGCATGTCGTGCAGGCCCCATGGGTTGGGCTGCTTGCCGCCCACGTCGTGGAGGCGTTCGTCCGAGTTGCCGCGGTACCAGGCGATGTCGTCGAGCGGCCCGTAGCGCGGCCCGGTCGTACCGGCGCGGCAGGCGTGCTCCCACTCGGCCTCGGTGGGCAGCCGGTACCCGTCCGCGGCCGTGTCCCACTCGACGCCGTCCACCCCGTCCGGCCCGTCCAGCCCTTCTACCTTCTCCACGCCTTCGGCGTCGTCGTGGAGGAGATAGGCAGGGGCGAACCCCTCATGCCGGGACAGGGCGTTGCAGAACCGGACCGCGTCCCACCAGGACACGCCCTCCACGGGCAGCCGGTCGCCCTCGGTGCTGCCCGGCCTCGCCCCCGTGACCTGTGCGTACAGCGCCTGCGTGACCGGGAACGCCCCGAGCCGGTAGGGCGAGAGCTCGACCGGCCAACTGCGTTGCGTCCGCCGGTCGGTCAGCGTCACCTGCCCCGGCGGGACAGCGATCATCTCGTTCACCGTGCTGGTATCCATGAGCTGTCGATCCTACTGAGGATCTCCGTCCGCCTCCGGGACCGCGTAGCCGGGCACGGACGGCCAACGGACGGTCAGTACGACCGACTCCTCCTCCGCGAACCAGGAGTGGTCCACTCCGGGCCCCCACACCACGTAGTCACCCTGCTGTTGCAGCGTGACGCTGTGGCCGGGGAACTCCACACGGAACCGGCCGCTCACCAGGACCTGGAGGGCCGTGCGCTCCTCGCCCTCGACCCACCGCGATCGCTCGTCGCCCTTGGGGTGTACGCCCCACTTGATCTCCAGGGCCTCGCTGTGGCGCGGATCGTCGGCGTCCTTGAAGTGCCCGAGCAGCCACCCCCGGTCCAGCGCCGCGTCCTTGCCCGCGTTTCCCACATACACACTGTCGTTCACGCGCCCGGACGCTAGCAGTTGCCCGCGTCCGGTACCGCGCTGAGGGTGGTGCGCCCACCCCGAGGCCTACCGACCGTCCAGGATCGCCGGCAGCTCGTCCATCCAGGCCAGCACCGCCTCCTCGTAGCGGATGCCGAAGGCCAGCGTGGCCTCCGTGAAGCGGTCGGGGGCGCCCGCGGCCACCCTCTCCCGGTAGTCCGCGAGCCGCTTTTCGTGGTCGGCGCGGTGCGCGGCGATGAACTCCGTCAGCCGGTCCCTGTCCAGGGCGGAGCCGAAGGCGATGGTGAGCAGCAGCGGGTAGCGGATCTGCTCGGAGCCCGGCGGCTCGGCGAGCCACGCGGCGAAGGCGGCCCGGCCCTCGTCGGTGAGCCGGTAGGGCTGCCGCGACCGGGGGCCCGCGGGCCCGGCCTCGACGAGCCCACGGCCGGCGAGGGCCGCCAGCTCGCGGTAGACCTGGCTCCTGGTGAGGGTCCAGAAGTCGCCGATGAGCTGCTCGGCGGTGTGCACCAGCTCGTATCCGCTGGCCTCCCCGCCGTGCAGGAAACCGAGCAGCGAAGCCGCGGTGGGGTTGAGGTCGGCCATCCCGTTCTTCCCTTGACATTCCACTGTGGACGGTGTGCCATGAAAAGTAAGCACAGTCCACTGTGGCATGTCAGGAGGCGGCAATGAACACACAGAGTTTCGCGGCCGGGTTTCACGGGTTGCACGACGAGACCGCCGTCGAAGAGCTTCCGGTCAAGGGGACGCTGCCCGGCTGGCTGGAGGGGAGTCTGCTGCGCAACGGCCCCGCGCGCTACGACGCGGGGGAGCGCTCCCTGCGGCACTGGTTCGACGGTCAGGCGATGCTGCACCGCTTCACCATCGACGGCGGAAGGGTCTCCTACGCCAACAGGTTCCTCGACACGGCCGCCCACCGAGCCGTCGAGTCGGGGACGATCGCCTACCCGGAGTTCGCGACCGACCCGTGCCGCTCACTGTTCGCCCGCTTCTTCACCCGCTTCTCGCGCAGGCCCTCCGTGAACGCGAACGTCAACATCACCCGCTTCGGTGACCGCTTCGTGGCGCTGACCGAGACGCCGATACCGGTCGCCTTCGACCGGGACACGCTCGCGACCGCGGGAGTGGTCGGCTACGAGGACGACCTGAGCGGCCAGCTGACCACGGCCCACCCGCACCAGGACCCCACCACCGGCGACCTGGTCAACTACCTGCTGCACTTCTCGCGCACCAGCGAGTACCGCGTCTACCGGCAGAAGGCCACGGGCGCGGCCCGCGAGCCGATCGGCAGCCGCCAGATCGCCCGCCCGTCCTACATGCACAGCTTCGCGATCACGGGCCGGTACGCGGTCCTCGCGGAGTTCCCGCTCGTGGTGAACCCGCTGAGCATCGTGCTCAGCGGCCGGCCGTTCATCGAGAACTACCGCTGGGAGCCGGAGCGCGGCACCCGCTTCACGGTCATGGACCTGCGCGACGGCTCGGTGCGCGGTGTGTACGAGGGGCCGGCGTTCTTCGCGTTCCACCACATCAACGCCTTCGACGACGGCGACGACATCGTCCTCGACATCTGCTCGTACGAGGACGCCTCCGTCATCGACGCGCTGTATCTGGACCGACTGCGCGCGGGCGACGCGATCCCGTTCGCGCTGCCCACCCGCTACCGCATCGGCCTCGGCACCGGCGACGTCGAGGTGCGGCGGCTGTCCGAGGACTCACTGGAACTGCCGCGCATCGCCTACGACCGGCACAACGGCGTCGACTACCGCTACGCGTACGGTGTGGGCGCCCGCGACCGCAGCGGTGACGACTTCATCAACCAGCTCGTGAAGGTCGACGTGACGACAGGACGGACGCTGAAGTGGTCCGAGGACGGCTGCTATCCGGGCGAGCCGGTCTTCGTGGCGGCACCGACGGCCGCGCCCGGCGCGGAGGGCGAGGACGACGGTGTCGTGCTGTCGGTCGTCCTCGACTCTGCGCGGGGCTCGTCGTTCCTGCTCGTGCTGGACGCCCGCACGTACGAGGTGCTGGCGCGTGCGGACGTGCCGCACGCCATCCCCTTCGGCTTCCACGGGCTGTTCACCCGGCACACCTCGTAGGCACGGGCCGCGGACCTTGCGCGGGCTTCTGTCCTTGCACGGGCCCAGCCCTTACGCGGGACTCGCCCAGGTCCCGCTCTCCGCGGAGCGGGACATCGCGTCCAGGGCGGCCGCGCTGTGGACGGCGTCCTCGACCGTGGCGCCGTACGCGGTGCCCTCGGCGATCGAGCGCAGGAAGTTGTGGGCCTCGATCACCTTGAGGTCGTCGTAGCCCATGCTGTTGGCCGAGCCCGGCTGGAAGGCGGCGTACTCACCGTGCCCGGGGCCCACGTACAGCGTGCTGACCGGCTGGTCCTGGTACGCCGTGCCCCGGCTGACGGCCAGCTCGCCCATGCGGCGGAAGTCCCAGGAGACCGCGCCCTTGGTGCCGTGGATCTCGAAGCCGTAGTTGTTCTGCTCGCCGACCGAGACCCGGCAGGCCTCCAGGACACCGCGGGCGCCGGAGGCGAAGCGCAGGAGGCAGGACACGTAATCCTCGTTCTCCACCGGGCCCACTTCGCCGCCCGTCGAGCGGGTGTGGCCCGCGGTGGCGCCGGTGGGCCGGGCCCGCTCGGGGACGAAGACGGCCGTGTCGGCGGCCAGCGACGCGATCTCGCCGAGCAGGAAGCGGGCCAGGTCCACACCGTGCGAGGCGAGGTCGCCCAGCACTCCGCTGCCGCCGCGCTCACGCTCGTACCGCCAGGTCAGGGCACCCTCGGGGTGGGCCGCGTAGTCACTGAAGAGGCGGATGCGGACGTGGGTGACCGTGCCGATCTCGCCGGAGGCGATCAGTTCGCGGGCCGCCGCGACGGCAGGTGCGTTGCGGTAGTTGAAGCCGACCGTGCCCTGCACGCCCGCCTTCGTGACGGCGCCGGCCACGGCCCGGGCGTCCTCGGCGGTGAGGCCGACCGGCTTCTCGATCCAGATGTGCTTGCCCGCCTCGGCCATGGCGACGCCGATCTCGCGGTGCAGGAAGTTCGGGGCGGCGATGCTCACCGCCTGGACCCGCGGGTCGGCGGCGATCTCCCGCCAGTCCCGGGCCGCCGTCGCGAAGCCGTACTGCCCGGCGGCCTCCTCGGCCCGGCCGGGCACCTCGTCGGCGACGGCGACCAGTTCGGGCCGCACGGACAGCTGGGGGAAGTGATGCGGCACACGGGCGTACGCCTGGGTGTGCACCCGCCCCATCCAGCCGAACCCCACGACGGCGACGCCGAGCGTACTCACCATGACTGCCCCTCTTTGGACCGGTCCAGAACTCTTCCGGTTCACACTGAAGGCCCGTTCCCGCACGTGTCAACCCCAGGAGCGGCCCATGAAGACCCCACGAGGACCCTTTGACAACCCGTCGATCCCTGTGGAACGGTCCATTTCATGAGACCACCGACGATCCGCGACGTCGCCGAGCGGGCCGGAGTGTCGAAATCCCTGGTCTCGCTCGTGCTGCGCGGATCCGACCAGGTGCGCCCCGAGAAGCGGCAGGCCGTCCTGGCCGCCGTCGAGGAACTCGGCTACCGGCCCAACGCGGCCGCGCGCAGCCTCAGCGAGCGGCGCACCCGCACGGTGGGCGTGCTCCTCAACGACATGCGCAACCCCTGGTTCGTCGAGCTGCTCGACGGCCTCAACTCCCTGCTGCACGCCCACGGCCTGCGCATGCTCCTTGCCGACGGCCACCTCAACCTGCGCCTCGGCGAGGACCTCACCCGCGCCTTCACGGACCTGCGGGTCGACGGCCTGATCGCCGTCGGCACGCTGCCGGGCCCCGAGGCGCTGCGCACGGCCGCCACGCTGGTGCCCACCGTCGTCGCGGGCGCCCGCGAACCCGTACTGCCGCACGTCGACCTCGTCGCCAACGACGACCAGCTCGGCGCCCGGCTCGCCACCGAGCACCTCATCGCGCTCGGCCACCGGCGCATCGCCCACATCGCGGGACAGGGGATGGTCGGCGAACTGCGCCGCCGCAGTTTCGAGACCGTCATGCGCGAACACGGGCTGGCCGACACGGCCGTCGTGGAACAGGGCGACCTGACCGAGGAGGGCGGCTACCGGGCCACGGTCCGGCTGCTGAGCGCCCGCGAACGGCCCACCGCCGTCTTCGCCTTCAACGACATCGCCTGTGTCGGCGCCCTGTCGGCCGCTGAGGAACTCGGCCTCCGCGTGCCGCACGACCTCTCCCTCGTCGGTTACGACAACACCTACCTCGCGCGCCTGCGCCATCTGTGGCTCACCACCGTGGACAGCGCCGGCCACGACGTCGGCCGCCGCGCCGCACAGTGCCTGCTCGACCGCATCGCCGACCCCGCCCGTCCCGCCGAGGTCGTCCTCAGCACGCCGGCGCTGGAGGTACGGGGCACGACGGCCGCGCCGCGCGGGACCCACGCCTGAGTCACGCACACCACGAACCCCGACGGTGCGGGTGAACGTCCGACCCGAACGAGGCCCGGGGAGCACCGGCGCGGGGCCGTGTCCTCGTGCGCCAACAGCTCTAGAGTGGGCGGCTTCTGACCGGTTCACCGTGTCCTTCCCCTGGAGGAGCGCATGTCCCGCAGACCGCCCCGACGTTCCGTGCTGCGTGGCCTGGCCGCCGCCGGAACCGCGGTGATCGGCTTCGACCCCTTCACCCGGAGCTGGGCGGTGACCCCGTCCGACGGGCCGCTGCACGGCATCCCCGAGCTGGACGGCACCCTCCACACCGACGAGGCCGCGCTGAGCGCCGCCGCCGACGACTTCGGCCACATCGTGCACCGCCGTCCGGCCGCCGTGCTGCGGCCGGGCTCGGTCGCGGACGTCGTGGCGATGGTGCGGTTCTGCGACAGGCGGGGAATCCCGGTCGCCCCACGTGGACAGGGCCACGCCACGAACGGCCAGGCACAGGTCGCCGGCGGCCTGATCGTCGAGACCACTCCGCTCGCAGCGATCCAGCCCATCGGCCCCGGCAGCAGCAGCGTTCGGGTCGGAGCCGGCGCGAAGTGGAGCGACGTCGCCAAGGCCACCCTCGTCCACGGACTGACCCCTCCCGTCTTCACCGACTACCTCGAACTCTCCGTCGGCGGAACGCTGTCCGTCGGCGGCCTCGGCGGCCAGACCCACCGCCACGGCGCGCAGGTCGACAACGTCCTGGAGCTCGAAGTCGTCACCGGCGCGGGGGAGTTGCTGCGCTGCTCCCCGACCCGCCACCGAGACCTGTTCCTCGCCGTACTCGCCGGCCTCGGCCAGTGCGCCGTGGTCGTCGGCGCGACCGTACGACTGGTCCGCGCGCCCGAGACCGTACGCCACTACCTGCTTCCGTACGACGATCTGCGGACCTTCGTGGAGGACCAGCGCCTGCTCGTCCGCGACCGGCGGTTCTCCTACGTCGAGGGCCAGATCGTTCCGGATGCCACGGGTGCTTTTCGCGGGTACGTCATCGAGGCCGTCGCCTACGGACCTCCCGCGGGAGACGTTCCGGACGACGCCGAACTCCTGCGCGGCCTGCGGCACGACCCGTCCGGCGCGGAGATCACCGACATCCCCTACTACGACTTCCTCGACCGGCTAGCCCCGGCCGTCGCCGCCCTCAAGGAAGCCGGGCTGTGGGCGTACGCCCATCCATGGCTCAACCTGCTCCTGCCAGGGCGGAAGGCGGCCGACGTGGCGGGCCGGCTCCTGGACGCGCTCACCCCGGACGACGTGGGTCCGGGCGGTGTGGTGCTGCTGTACCCGCTGGTGCGCGAGCACCTGAGAACCCCGCTGCTGCGCATGCCCGACGACCCCGAGCCCTACCTCTTCGCGGTCCTGCGGACCACTCCGCCCGACGACACGGCGTCGGTACGGCGGCTGCTGGCGGCCAACCGGTCCGCGTACGACCTCGTCCGCGCGGTCGGCGGCACCCGGTACCCGGTCGGATCCGTGCCCTTCGACCGTGCCGACTGGCGACGGCACTTCGGGTCCGCCTGGCCCCGGTTCGCCGCCGCGCGGAAGACCTTCGACCCGCGCGGAATCCTCGTCCCCGGACAGGGAATTTTCTGACCGGGCGGGTCAGGCTGCCCGACCCGGTCAGCCGACCGGGTCGTCGCACTGCGTCCCGGGCGGGCAGAACCAGAGCAGGGCGGTGTCCACGAGCTCCCGTTCGTCCTCGGTCCCGTCGGCCTCGGAGCCGTACGCGACCAGTGCGTACCGTTCGCCGTCCGTCGCCTCGAAGCGATGGTCGATGACGTGCCGGGTGCCGCCGCCCAGTTCGCCCGCGATCTCGTCGGCGCGGTACTCGTGCTCGGCCGCCTGCCCCACGGCGCTCGGGACCTCCTCCATGGCGACCGGTTCGTATCCGTCGAGCTTCTGCGCCTCGGTCTGCGCTGCCTGCAGCGAGGAGTACGGAGAGGTCTCCATCACCTGGAACACCTGAAGCCGCCGGGTGCCGTCCGGACTGCGGTAGTCGACGATGTCGATCCCGTACTGCGAGGACCGGCTCTCGCGCTCCCAGCCCTTCGGCAGCGCCACCCGATACCCCGCGATGTCCTGGAGGGATTCGTATTCCTCGGGGAGGGCAGCCGACGACTCGAAGGTGGTGTCCTGCGAGGGCGATCCGTCCGCGGGAACCTCGTCCCCGGTCCCGCCCGACGTCGTCTGCGAGGAGTCCTGTTGGGTGGCCGCAGGGTCCTTGTACGGTTCCGGCTCGTCCTTCCAGGCCAGTGCCCAGATGCCGAAGGCGAGCCCGGTGACCGCGAGCACGATCCCCGTCTGCTGCCGGACGCTCTTCTGCCGCGGCACGTCCAGGTACTGGTCGGTGTGGAAGAGACGTTCGCGCCGGGAACCGCCCCACTCCTGCCGCTCGGTGTCGAACACCCTCATCGTCGCGGCCCTCCGTGTTGCTGTCCCGCGCCCGTCATCCGCTGCCTGCCGCCGTCCGTCGTCATCCCGCCGGTCATCCGAGGAGCTGGGCGATGCCCTGGACGACGGCTGTCGCCGAGGCGATGGCTCCGGCGGCCGCGGCCTGTGATCCCAGCCAGCCGCGTACGCCCGTCAGCAGGCGGGTGAGGCGCTCCGGTCCGGCGGCGCCGGTGCGCGTGATCTCCGCCTCCGCGTCGGCCAGTTCACCGTCGAGGGTCGTGTCCTCGGCGCTTGGCTCCCGCGCGGGCAGGGCTTCGCGGAGTGCGCGAATGGCCTGCAGCAGTTCCTCCTGCCGCACGTCCGGCTCCGCCGCGGTGTGGTTTACGGAGTACGCGCTGCCGTGGCTGCCGGTGGCGATCGAGCCGCCGCTCATGGAGCCGATGTGCACGCCGCCGGCACCGCCGTCCTGCGTGGGCCGGCCGGGGGTGGGGTGTCCTGTGTCGCTCATGTGCAGGGATCCTTGGGGTCCGGGGTGCCTAGCTGGGGTCGGTGCGCGGAGTGCCGTGCGCCGGGGCGGTGTTGTGCGAGGTGGCACTGCCGTGGGTGCCGGTGGCGACGGAGCCGCCGGTCATCGCCTGGACGAAGACGCTGCCACCGCTGACCTGGTAGACGTGCTGCTCGAACTGCTCGGTCTGGTAGCCGTGGGCGTGGAGCGCCTGGCGCACGCCGTTCACGATGCGCTCCTCGACGGTCTTGATGTACCGCGTGACGTCCATCTCCTGATAGGGCGACAGCCCGGAGGCGGCGGACAGTTGACGCAGCGAGACCCGGGGCACGTCGGGGGCCGGTTCGCGGGTGGACCAGCCGGTGCTGAGCTCCCTGGAGACGGTCTTCAAGGCGCTGATGCCCGCGCTGACGCCGGTCGCGGGACCGTGGCCCAGGGCCCGCACCGCGCCGCGCGCCCAGCCCTCGGGCAGCCGGTCCACCAGGGCGTCCACGTTCCTGAAGTCCTTGCGCACCGGGCCGAGTACGTATGGCGAGACCTCCAGCACGAGCATGCCGCCCTGGGTGTGCACGCGGACCAGGACCGTCACCACGACCTGTTCGTGCCAGGCGCCGATGCGGACGCGCAGGAAGACGCGCCGCCCCTCGCCGCCCTCGTCGACGGCCTCCTTCAAGTGGGCGGCGACCTGGGTGGGGTCGTAGACGGGCAGGCCGCCGCTGTTGGGTCCGCCCGCCGCCGTCGTGCTCGCGTCCGGGCTGCCGCCGACGTGCAGTTCCTCGTCGCGGCCGACACCGCCCGGCAGATAGACGAACCGGTCGATCTCCAGCTCGCGGAGCCGGTCCTTCCCGGTGCGTGCGGCCGAGTCGCGCAGCCGCAGCAACTGGGGCTCGATCATGGCGAGTGCGCCCTCGGCGGTGAGCGGCCCCTTGTCCTGGTGCGGGATCAGGGCTCCGTTCGAGGCGGGATCGGCCGGGGCGGCAGGCCCGGTCGGCGGCCCGGAGCGCTTGCGCAGTTCCATCGCGAAGGACCAGGCCCGACGCCCCGCACCCAGCCCGACGAAGGGGCTGTCCGATTCGTAGAGCGTCAGGGCGGCCTTCTGCTCGCGCTGAATGTTGACGAGCAGATCCTCGTACAACGGCCCTGCGGGCAGCTCCGGTTGAGCCGTCTTCTGGAAGGTCCAGCGCGACAGCCAACGGCACAGGGCCCGGCGCTGAGTTGCCTGGTGCCACCATGCGATCAAGGCGATGAGCAGCGGAAACAGCAGCGGATACGGCGTCTGTACGGTGCCCTGGAGCACCCCGGCCACGTACCAGTACCAGTAGAAGAGGGCGAACATCGCCGCACACCACGTCACCGTGCGGCCGAAACCCTCGGCCGCCTTGGCCACCGGGTCGGGGAGGCCCGCCTGACGACCCTCGGCGCTCTGCGACTTCACGGCGTGGGCGAACCAGAGGCCGAGGGCGACGAACGCGTAGAACTGGAACCATGGCAAGGGCATTCCGGCGGTGAGCTTCTCGTCGCCGGCGTAGAACGCGGTGAACACGTCGCCGAAACCGACCTCGGCCCCGTCGCCCCAGCTGTCGGCGACACGGTCCCAGAACATCACGACGTCGGACAGGAAGAAGCCGAGCCAGGCCACGAGCATCAGCCCCGCCGTGCGCGCCTCCTGCCGTGTGACACGCACGGCATGGGCCAGTACGGGCAGGACGTCGACCCCCAGCGGCGGGGCCACGGGCCGCTCCTGGTGATCCACGAGTTCATCGATGACCCGGCGCCGGAAGCCGGCGTCCTGGTAGACGCCGGCACACAACAGCCGGGTCGCCTCCGTGCGGCTGTACGGATGTTCCGGGAGGCTCACTCCGGCCACGTCGCTCCTATGTCCCCTGGTGTCAGGGGAAGGAAGCTAGTGGACGACCGGCCCCGCCCGTCCGGTCGTCGGGCACCGGCACTTCGTTAGGGTGAAAGGCCGCGCTTCCGCTGGACAGGTTCCGGAGGAGTCAGAGAACGGCGGCCACCTCGAAGCCCGCCTCGCTGATCGCCGCGCACACTTTCGAACCGTCGAGCGCCTCGCCCGTCACGGTCACCGAACCGGTGTCGAGGTCGATGCCGACCCGGTCGACGCCGTACACCCCGCAGACCTTGGTCTCCAGGGTGTCGGCACAGCGGCCGCAGGTCATTCCGATGACGTGGTACCGCTGTTCAGTCATGATCCCTCGTCTCTTCCCGACGTGCGCACGCACGCTGTGGGAGCCGTTCCGGGATCAGATACGCGTCCGCCGACGGCGGTGTTCACCCCCGCGGGCGACTCACAGGGAAGCCGGCCGGACGGTCCCGCCCGTACCGCCGAGCACGTCCAACGCCGTGACGGCCACGTGCAGTTGGGTGCGATGGGCGCCGGACTCCAGGTCGTTGCCCAGGAGCCGCTCGATGGTCCGCAGCCGTTGGTAGAAGGCCTGCCGGGAGAGCCCGACGTGCTTGGCGGCGATCGACTTGTTGCCGGCGGCGACGAGATACTCGCGCAGGGTCGACAGCAGGTCGCTGCCGTGTCGGGCGTCGTGCTGGACGAGGCGCCCGAGGTGCTGTTCCACGTACCGCTGGACGCGGACGTCGTCGCGCAGGGAGTACAGCAGTTCCGGCAGACCGATGTCCGACGCGACATGGAAGGGTCGGTCGGCCGTCCCGGGGCCGATCGCGTCGGCGATCTGTTCGGCCTCGCGGAACGATCTGGTGACCTGGCTGAGTTCGGTGACTCCGGGGCCCACCGCCACGACGAGCCCCTCCCCGAACGTGCCGCGCAGATCCCGGCCGACGCGTTCCACGACGGGCTGCCAGGCCGAGGCGCGGGCCAGCGCGAGCAGCAGTCCGGTCCGGTGTTCGGACAGGTCTCCCACCAGGGCCTTGACCCCTGAGATGGGCAGTTCCGTGGCGAGGTGCCCGGTCACCGTGGTGTCGCCGTCGGCCGTGTCCGAGTGGTCGATCACCACCGGGACGAGGCGGTGGCCGGTCGTGGGCAGTCCGAGCGCCTCGGCCCTCAGACGCGCCTCGGTACGGCTCCGGTAGCGCCAGTGGAGCAGATCGAGCAGGACGGAACTGTGCGCGCGCCGGTCCCACTCGGGTCTGCCGGTCAGCCGAGCCAGGGTGAGGGCGGTGGCGGCCTGTTCGAGGATCATCGTCTGCTCGGGACCGATCGCCGGACCGGACGCGTGGGGCAGCATGATCAGCCGCCCCCACCGTCTGCCCCGGTCCTCGACCGGCGCCACGAGCCAGCCCTCGGGCCCGCTCGCCGCCGCCCGGTCCGGCGTCGAGGCGTTACGCGAGCGTCGCGGCCAGGCCTCCAGGACCTGTCCGTCCGGCGGACCGGCGGTCCGGCAGATCACCGCGTGGTGGATCAGGTTCTCCAGGACCACCGGACACCCCGTGAGGTCCGCGGCGGCCTGTACGAACTCCTCCGGGTCCGCGCCGCGCAGCGTGAGCGAGGTGAACAGTTCGCGCACCTGCTGGGCGCGGCGCAGCAGCTCGCCCTGCGCGTCCAGGATCAGCGCGTGGACGGTCTGGGTGACCTCGATGAACCGCACCCCGCGCGCCAGCACGATCAGCGGCAGGTCCCGCTCCCGGCACGCGGTGACCAGTTCCTGCGGCGCGTGCTGGTAGCGGCGGCCCAGCTCGACGACCAGCCCGGCCACGCCCACATCGGCCAACTGGTCGACGTAGCCGCGCAGTTGGGTGGGATCGGCCGGGTGCGGCATGCCCGTGGTGAGGACGAGTTCGCCGCCCTCCAGGAAGGAGGCCGGGTCGAGCAGCTCGGTGACATGGACCCAGCGGACCGTGCGCGACAGCTGGTCCTCGCCTGCCGCCACCCGGGGCAGACCGGCGGCGATGACGGGCAGCCGCAGCACGTCCGCGACCGTGAGGAACGGCATGGGGGCAGCTCCAGTCCGACGACGTGCCGACCGACCCGGCACGATGTCCGGACCACTCTGAGGGGTGAGACAGACCGACGCAAGGCTCGATTACCCAGCTCAGCGCCATGCCCCCGCAGGGGGCGCGGGGAACGGCGCGAGCAACCACACAGAACCGGCAGCCGCGAACGCACCACGCACCCCGAGGCGACAAGGCGACAAGGACCAGCGGTCGGCGTCAGGGCCGCCGCGCGATCAGATCCGCGACCGTGGCGATCGGAGACGTACGGGCCCGCCCGCCCGCCTCATGCCGGTCCGCCCACCGATAGGCGACGTACAGCCCGCGCACACCCAGCCACCGCAGCGGTTCCGGCTCCCAGGTGCCGGGCCGGTGCCCTGTCCACGGCAGCCGGGTCAGCCGGGACTCGCGCCGGAGCACCAGATCGGTGAGGGTGCGGCCGGCGAGGTTCGTGGAGGTCATCCCGTGTCCGACATAGCCGCCGGCCCAGCCGAGCCCCGTGGCGCGGTCGAGTCCCACGGTGGCGGACCAGTCGCGGGGCACGGCGAGCACACCGCACCAGGCGTGGTCGACGCGGGCACCAGAGGTCTGCGGCAGCATCTCGTAGAGCGTGTCGGTGAGCTGGCCGATGGTCCGGGCGTCCACCTGCCCCGCGTCGTCGGTACGGGAGCCGAAGCGGTACGGGACACCGCGCCCGCCGATCGCGATCCGGTCGTCCGGGGTGCGCTGCGCGTACATGTGCCCGTGTGCCGTGTCGCCCAGCGTCTCGCGGCCCGCCCAGCCGATCTCCTCCCACACCTGCTTCGGCAGCGGCTCGGTGGCGATCATCGAGCTGTTCATCGGCAGCCAGGTGCGGCGCAGCCCCTTGAACGAGGCCGTGAACCCCTCCGTCGCCCGCAGGACCACGGGTGCGCTGACCGTGCCGTGCGCGGTGACCGCCCGCCCCGGCTCGATGGCCGTGACCGGGGACTTCTCATGGAGGGTCACGCCGAGCCGTTCGACCGTCTCGGCGAGCCCCTTGACCAGGGCGGCGGGCTGCAGCCGGGCACAGTGCGGGGTCCAGGCCGCGGCCGTCATACCGTCGACGCGGACGCGGTCCGCGGCCTCCTCCGGTGTCAGCATCACGGCCTCCGGCACACCCCACTCGTGGTCGGCCGCGGTCTTGTGGCGCAGCCGGGTCGCCTGCGCGGGGGTGCGGGCCACGCGCAGGGTGCCGCCCTTGACGATGTCGGCGTCGATCCCCTCGCGCTCGGCCACGGCGACGATCTCGTCCACGGACTCGTTCATCACGTGCTGGTAGTCGAGCACGGCATCCCGCCCGTACTGCTTCGCCAGTCGGTCGCGGGCGCCGGGCACGAGCCCCGACGCCCAGCCGCCGTTGCGGCCGGAGGCGCCGAACCCGGCGAACTCGGACTCCAGGATCGTGATCCGCAGCGACGGGTCGGCCAGTTTGAGGTAGTACGCGGTCCACAGTCCGGTCAGTCCGGCGCCCACGATGCACACATCGGCGTCGCGGTCACCGGGCAACGCGGCGCGTGGGGTGGGCAGTTCGGCGAACCAGTGGGAGATCCGGCCGTTGACCGGGCCGGGTTGACCGAGCGTGGTGGCGCTCACGGGATGTCCTTTCAAGGCGGCTGGACGAGGAGACGACGAAGGTCAGACGCCGAGCAGGGGAGGCAGCTCGGAGAGGTCGCTGATCTCCTCGTACGGCTGGTAGGCGGCTGAACCCGGGAAGCCGTACCGGTTCACCCAGATCCGCCGCATGCCCTCGTACCGCTTGGTCGGCATGATGTCGTACTCCCAGCCCTGCGCGGTGTGGATGATGTCCTCGGGACCGCGCCCGGTGGCCTTCATCAGGTACTCGAAGGCCTGCGGGAGCGGCTTGTACGCTCCGGCCTGCTCGGCGGTGAGGACGTAGTCCCACTCCACGCCGAGCTCGTCGACGGCGTACGAGATGAGGTCGTCCTCGCTGTTGGAGAGGATGGCGATGTCGTACTCGCCCTTGAGGCGGCGCAGTGCGTCCGGGACCTCGCGGAACGGCGTGAACTTCTTGATGGCCTCGATCAGCGCCTCGCCGTCCTCGTCCCGGTACTCAAGGCCGTGCAGCAGCATGACGTTGCGCAGGGTGCGGCGGACGACCTCGCGGTAGGGGCGGTAGTCGTCGACGACGCCCTGGAAGCGCATGACGTACGCGTCGTGGTGGAACCGGTCCGGGTCGACGCCGAACTCGGCCAGACGGTCCTTGACGATCTCGTGCGTGGCGGTCCGGGTGTCGAAGTTGATGAGGGTCCGGTAGCAGTCGAAGCTGACGACCTTGCGCATGGAGTGAACTCCTCTGTGTGGGGCGGGGGTTGAGGTGTTTCAAAGGTGAGGTGGTGACGGGGTGAGCGGGTTCAGGACCGGCTGCTGGCCTCGGTCAGGCCCAGGTCCTTGGTCTCGGGGGCGAGGAAGTAGGAGACGACGAGTCCCACCAGCGTGATCGCCACGGCGACGCCCAGCGTGCCGCGTACGCCCAGGTCGTCGGCGGCTATCGGCAGGAGGAACGTGGAGGTGGCGGAGCCCACGCGGCTCATGGCGGTTGCGATGCCCACGCCGGTGGCCCGAAGGTCGGTCGGGAACAGCTCGCTCGGGTAGACGAACTGCAGACCGCTGCCCGCCGCCTCGAAGAACTGGAAGGCCGCGAACAGGGCCACCACCACGAACGCCCAGTGCAGCGGCAGTACGGCAAGCGCGATCAGCGAGACGTTGATGCACACGAAGCTGCTGATCAGCAGCGAGCGGCGGCCGATCCGGTTGACGACGACCAGGCCGAGCCCGATGCCGGCCACCGCGATGGTGGTGATCAGCGCGCTGGCGCCGTATGTGCTCCCCACGCCGAACGCGGACAGCATCTGCGGCTGGAACGAGCGGACCGCGAAGGCGGGCGCGACCTGACAGATCCAGAAGACGGAACAGAACACGACCGGGACCGTGTAGCCGCGTTTGAAGATCTCGACGAGATTGCCGAGCCCGGAGCCGCCCCGCTTCTCCTGGCGGCCCTCCGCGAGCAGTTCCTCGTCGCTCACCTCCTGGCCGAGGTGTTTGCGGACGACGGCCTTCGCCTCGTCCATACGGCCGCGCGAGGCCAGCCAGCGCGGGGACTCGGGGATGCCGGCCCGCATGAAGAGGAAGATCAGCGCGGGGACCGTGCCGGAGGCCAGCATCCAGCGCCAGGAGTCGTCGCCGAGCCCGGTCAGCGCCCAGCCCACCCAGTAGCTGACGCCGTACCCGACCCACCACGCGAGGACCAGGCCGGACAGGGCCGGGCCGCGCATCCGGCGGGGCACCAGCTCGGTGGTGAGGGCGGAGGCGATGGGGTAGTCGGCACCGATCGCGATGCCGATGAGCAGCCGCAGCACCAGCAGCTGCCAGGCCTCGGTGACGAAGAACTGGAGCGCCGAGAAGACCACGAAGGTGGCCAGGTTGAGGACGTACATCAGATGGCGGCCGACCCGGTCGGTGATCGGGCCGAAGACCGCGCCGCCGATGAACACCCCGACCAGGACGGAGGCGGCTATCAGGCCCGTCCACAAGGTGTCGAGGGCGAGTGCGGGCGTGATGAGGCCGAGGGCGACACCCATCACTCCGAGCAGATAGCCGTCGCAGAACGGGCCGCCCATGGCGACCAGCATGATCCGGCGGTGGAAGGAACTGACGGGCGCGTCGTCGAGCGACGAGGCCCCGCCGGTGGTCGATGAGGTCAGGGACATGCTTGAGGCTCCTGGGGGACGCGGGAAGGCGAGGGGGACGCGCGCCGGCAGGGGGACCGGGCGAAGGAGGCTTCGTACGTCAAGCATTGGAAAGCGGGGATGCGGGAGACACGGGGATCCGCGGGATTTTTGGGGCGATGGGGCGATGGGGGGATGCGAGGGCGGGCGAAGGCGCACAACGCTGTACGCGGTGCGGACCGGTCGTCACCGGGGTGGCCGGGGTGGCCGGGGTGGCCGGCGAGGCGGTCCGGGGTTGGCCATCACCCTGGTTCAGCGCGGATCCACCGTCAATGAACACGGTGTTCTCTTGGGGGACGGCGGGTGGACAGTGTGTTCCGTGGCCGCCGACCGGTTGACACACCGTCCACAGCGGCCGTCCCGGGAGAACACCCTGGCCGTTGACCCTTCCGCCACGACCCCCGGAGGGTGGAAGCGGTACCTCGTACCAGCCGCCCCGCACCGCCTCACGCCGTGGGAGAACCGCCTTGGCCGACCGGCTCGTCGTCCTGCACCGCGGCATCCTGCCGCACAACGCCGCCTGCATCGAAAGCCTCGCGGACACGGTGTACGCCACCGAGGAGGAACTGCCGCACCTCCTGCCCGGCGCGGACGCCCTGCTCTGCTGGCACTCGATCACCCCGGCGGTCGAGGCGGCCTGGCCCGCGGACCCGTCGAGCGCACCGGGCTGGGTGCATGTGGCCGCCGCCGGTGTCGACTCACTGCTCTTCCCGGCCCTGGTCGACAACCCCCGGGTGGTGCTCACCAACTCGCGCGGCGTCTACGACCGGCCCATCGCCGAGTACGTACTCGGCCTGATCCTGGCCCTCGCCAAGGACTTCCCGGGCACCTGGGAGCACCAGCGGCGCCGCGAGTGGCGGCCCCGGGACAGCGAACGCATCGACGGCCGGACCGTCCTCGTGTGGGGCACGGGCCCCATCGGCCGTGCCGTGGCCCGCATGCTCCACACCGTCGGCATGCGAGTGAGCGCCGTAGGACGTACGGAGTGCGCGGCGGACCCCGACTTCGGCACGGTGCACGCTCTCTCCGGGCTGCGTCCCGCCCTGGCGGCGGCGGACTACGTGGTGCTCGCGGCTCCCCTCACGGCCGCCACCCGGGGCATGGTCGACGCGTCCGTGCTCGCCTCGATGAAGCCCGGCGCGCGGCTCGTGAACGTGGGCCGGGGCGGACTCGTCGACGAGGAGGCACTGGTCCGGCACCTCACCGACGGCCGCCTGGCCGGAGCGGCCCTGGACGTCTTCGCCCACGAGCCGCTGCCTGCCTCCTCACCCCTGTGGGACCTGCCGGGCGTCATCGTCTCCCCGCACACGGCCGGCGAGGTCACCGGCTGGCGCGACGACCTCGCGGACCTGTTCCTCGACAACCTGACCCGCAGGGCCGAGGGCAGGGAACTGCACAACGTGGTCGACAAGGAACGCGGCTACGTACGGGAGGTCAGGGGCGGGTGAAGGTGCCCAGACCGTTCTCGTTGAAGGCCTCCACGGTCACCTTCGACGCCTTCGCGCCGCCCGCGTTCTCGGATCCCGAACCGACGTCGAACGTGACGCCGGACAGTCCGGTCGCGTTCTCCCCGACCGTCCGGAAGCTGAACGTGTCGCCGTCGAAGTGGGTGAGCCGGAACGTGGTCGGCTTCGGCCCCAGGCTCATGGTGAGTTCGCCGTCCGCGGCCGTCACGGTCAGCGGACCGTAGTAGTCGTTCTCGTACGTGCCCGTGTACGTGTCGTCGGACCGGGCGGCGGCCGCGTTCTCCGGCGGCTTGCCGTAGTCGGTGGGGGAGCGGTCCGCGTCCAGCTGCTGCTGGTACACCTTGTCGACCAGGGGCAGCCAGTCGGTGGTGGGTTCGCCGTGCTGGGCGATGTCGAAGAAGTCGAGCGCGACCGAGTCGGCGAGACCCACCGGCGCCCCGTTGGTGAGGACGGCGATGCCGAGCTGCTCGCCGGGCAGCATCGTCACGTTCGTGTTGGCGCCGAGTTCGAAGGCTCCGGAGTGGCTGAGGCGCAGCCGCCCTTGGTCGTCGTAGTTGACGTTCCAGCCGAGCCCGTAGAAGCCGGCGCGGCCCGCCGGTGCCGGCGGCGGGCTGGAGACGATCTCGGGCAGATGGGTGCGCTCCAGCTGGTCGGCGGGCACGATCTGCTTCCCGCCCAGCTTTCCGTCGGCGAGCTGGAGCCGCAGCCAGGTGGCCATGTCGCTCGCGGTGGAACTCGCGCCGCCCGCGGGCGACTGGGCGTCGGCGTCCCGTACGTACTTCGCCTCCCAGGTCCCGTCGGCGTCCTTCACATGCGTGGCCGCCTTGTCCGTCGCCTTCTCGTAGTCGGCGAAGCTGGAGCTGGTGGAGTTCATGCCGGCGGGGGAGTAGAGCGTGTCCTCCGAGAGCTTCTCCCAAGTGGTGTCCTTGGCGTTCGCGACCGCCTGGCCCGCCGCCGTGACCCCGTAGTTGGTGTACGCGTAGCTGGCCCGGAACGGCGTCAGCGGCTCCTCCCGCAGCTGGTCCAGGATGTACGCCCTGTCGTAGCCGAGGTCTTCGAGCAGGTCCCCGGCGTGGTCGGGCAGCCCGCTGCGGTGCGAGAGGAGATCGGCGACCGTGACGTGGTCACCGACCCAGGGGTCCTTGAGCGCGAAGCCGGGCAGGTGCTCGGCCACCGGGTCGTCCCAGGTGATGACCTTGTCGCCGACCGCGCCCGCGACGACGGTCGAGGCGAGCGGCTTGGAGAGGGACGCCAGCTGGAAGACGGTGTCCGGTCCGACGTCCCCGGACTGGCCCACCCGTCGCTCCCCGAAGCCCTCCAGGTGGACGACCCGGTCCTTGTAGACGACGGCCACGGCGACACCCGGGACGCCCGTCTCCTTCATCCCGTCCCGCACGATCCCGTCGAGCCGGTCCACGGCCTCGTCCACCTTCGCCTGCGTGAGCTGGGGCGGCGGCTGGGGCGGCGGATCGGCCGCCGGTGCCGCGGCGGACGGGGTGGCGGCGTATCCGGCGGCGAGGAGGGAGGCCACGGCGGCCGCTGTCACCGCTGCGCTTCCGTGGTGCCTCGTCTGTCGCCGAACACCCATACACACCATTCAACGCGCGGCACCGGACCTTGTCCTGCGGAGCCAGCCGGCCCGCTCCCGCCCGGCCGGAGCCCCGCGCAGGCTCAGCCGCGCTTCGGCGGGGTGTAGAAGTCGCCCTCGGACGTCCAGACCCCGTCCTTCACGACCACTCGCTGCACGCTGCGGGTGCCGAGGTGGTTGCCCGGGCTGAAGCTCATGACCGGCGACACCCCCACATCCACCTTCGTCGCCTTCTCGTACGCCTTGTCGATCGCGTCGGCCGTGACGGGCCCCTTGATCGTCTTCGCGATCTCCGCGAACACCTTCGCGTTGCTCCAGCCCCACAGCGCGAGGAATCCGGCGCTCTGCTTGGGCTCGTACTTGGCCATCGCGGTCCGGAACTCCTTCACCGCGGGATCGGTGTCCGAGGGCGCCTTGACCAGCTGTACGGCCTTGAGACCCTCGGCCGCGTCCTTGGCGAGGGAGACCGTCGACTCCGCGGCGACCGGCGCGTAGGCGTACGTGGGCAGCGACAGTCCCTGCAGCTTGGCCTCCTTCAGGAAGGCGGCCGCCTCGGGGGAGGTGAGGATGAGGATCACCGCCTGGGTCTTCGCGGCCTTCACCTTGCTGATCACCGGTGTGTAGTCGGTGGTCTGGTACTTGACCGTCAGCCGGTCGACCTCGACCGAGGGGTCCACCTTCTTCGCGACGGGCTCGACCTGCTTGGCCACGTTCACGAACGCGGCCGGGTCACTGTGCACGACGAGGACCTTCTTCGCACCGTCCTGCACCGTCCACGCCGCGATCGCCGCGGCCTGGTCCTCGTAGAGGGTCTGAGTGCCGAACAGGCCGGGGCGCGGCGGCTTGAACCAGGACTCGTTGCCGCCCACCTCGTTGAGAACCGGAACCTTCGACTGATTGAGGACGAACGGGAAGGCCGCCTCCGCCTGGGAGGTGCCGTTCGCGTTCACGATGGCCACGACCTTGTCCTGGCCGACGAGTTCGCGTGCTATCTGCACGGTCTGCTGCGGATCGGCCGCGTTGTCCTTGACGGTCCACCGGACCTTGCGGCCGTTGATGCCTCCGGACGCGTTGATCATCTTGAAGTACGCGTCGGCGCCGGCCCTCTGGGGCACTCCGTACGAGGCGGTGGCGCCGGTCAGCGGGAGCCACGCCCCGATGTGGATCTCCGACGAGTCGCCGCCGGCTCCTGTGGAGTCCTGGCCGGCGCATGCGTTGGCGGTCAGCGCCACCACGGCCAGAACGGCCGTCGTACCCGCGGCGCGGCGGAATTTTCTCATTGTCCGGAACACGGTCCACCTCGTTCACAACAGTTCACAACATGAGTTCAGTTCGTTTCACAGTCGAGCGGTGGTCGCGGCGGTCTCCCGGGCGCCGCTGAAGTACGCCGCCTCGGCGAGGGCGGCGAACGACGGGTCCCCGGGCCGCCCCCGAGCGGCGACCGACCCGTCGTGCAGCACGGCCACCTCGTGGCAGACGGACATGGCACGGCTGAGCAGCTGCTCCAGCAGAACGACCGTCAGGCCGTCGTGGGCCAGTCGCACCAGCCGGTCGTACACCTCGTCGACCAGCGCGGGCGCGAGCCCGAGGGCCGGCTCGTCGACGATCAGGACGTCGGGCTTCACGATCAGGGCGCGGGCGATGGCGAGCATCTGCTGCTCCCCGCCCGACAGCCCGGCGGCCGGCACGGACATGCGGTCGCGCAGCCGCGGCGGCAGCCACTCGGTGGTCTCCGCGAGGCGCTCGCGCAGCGGGGCCCCGGTGATGCCCGCCGCGTAGGCCGCCACTTCGAGGTTCTCCCGCAGGGACAGCGTCTTGAACAGGGCCCGTCCCTCGGGCGCCAGGCTGGTGCGGACGACGGTCCCGCCCGTCTCCCTGCTCCCGCGCGCGGGCTTCAGCGAGCCGTGCAGGATTCCGGCGAGGGTGCTCTTCCCGGCGCCGTTGGCCCCGGCGATCCCGAGCACGACCCCCTCGCGTACGTCGAGGTCGACGTCCCGCAGTGCGACCACGCCGCCGTAGCTGTGACCGACCCCGCTCAGCCGCAGCATGCTCCGCTCACCGACCCGCTCGGGCAGCTCGGCCCGGCTGCCGACCGTACCCAGGTACGACGACCGCACCTCGGGGTTGTCCAGCACGGTGTCCGGGGTGCCCTCGCCGATGGTGCGGCCGAAGTCGAAGGCCAGCACCCGGTGCGCGACGGAGAACAGATCGTCGAGCACGTGGTCGATGACCAGCACGGCGGTGCCCTGTGCGTGCAGCCGCCTGATCTGCTGTGCCAGCAGCGCGCGTTCGCCGGCGTCCAGACCGCCGAACGGCTCGTCCAGCACCAGGAGTTTCGGTTCCTCGGCCATCGCACGGGCGAGGTCCAGCCGCTTCTGCAGGCCGAACGGCAGCTCTCCGGGCCGTCGGTCGGCCACGTCGGCGAGGCCGACCGAGTCGAGCAGCCGCGCGACATCGGCCCGGTCCCGGCTGGTGATCCAGCGGCGCGTGCACAACACGTTCTCGGTGACGGTGAGTTCGGAGAACACCTCCGCGTGCTGGAACGTACGCCCGATGCCCAGCCGGCGCCGCGCGGTGGCCCGCGCCTTGAGCAGGGAACCGCCCGCGAAGTCGACCGTCCCGCTCACCCGGCCGTTGCCGGTCAGGCCCGAGACCGCGTTCAACAGGGTCGTCTTTCCCGCCCCGTTGGGCCCGATCACGGCCAGGACCTCGTCCTGCCGCAGCGACACCGAGGCGTCCTCCAGCGCCTTCAGCCCGCCGTACGCCACCGAGACGTGCTCCAGGCGCAGCACGACGTCGGCTTCACCTGAGGCGGTGGCGGTGGCCGGTTGCCGCGGTTCGAGGCCGACGGCAGGGGTCGGCTTCGAGGGCGTGGGTGCCGGTGCCGGCCGTCGCCACACACGCCGGAGCACCGACCGCAGGGGCGCGCTGAGGAACGGCACCACTCCGCCGGGCAGGAACAGCAGCACCCCGATCAGCACGAGGCCCTGCACGACCGGCTGGGGGAGTCCCACGGCGGACGACAGCGAGGGGTTCCAGGTCAGATACGCGCCGCCGGCCACCGCGCCGATGATGGTTCCGACGCCGCCCAGCACGCACGCTGCGATGAGCGCGATGCCGAGGTTGAGGGAGAACGGATCCGGGCTGACGAAACCGGTGATGAGCCCGAGCAGCACACCCGCGAAACTGGTGAACGCGGCGCTCACGGCGAACGCCAGCGCCGACTGCGCCTCGGGCGCGATGCCGATCGTACGGGCCGCCAGGGGATGCGACTTCGCGGCCACCAGCCGCATCCGCAGCCCGGACGCGGCGGCCGGTACCGCCAGCGCGAGCACCACGGCCGCGGCGCCCACCGCGAGGTACTGGGACTCGGAGCTGCCGCCCGCGAGGGTGCCCAGACCCAGGGAGCTGCGCAGTTGGAGCACCGCGACGCCCTGGTCGCCGCCGGTCACGCTGCTCCAGCGGTTGATCAGCTCCAGCGTCACCATGGTGAAGGCGAGGGTCAGCAGGGCGATGTAGAGCATCGAGAACCTGGCACCCGCGTACCCGAGGAAGGCGCCGAGGACGGTTCCGGTGACCACTGCTGCCAGGATCACCGTCTCCAGAGACCAGCCGTGGCCACTGCCGTACGCGGCGAAGTAGGCGCCGATGGCGAAGAACGCCGGGTGACCCACCGACCAGATGCCGGACCAGCCGGCCAGCAGACCGACCGACAGCACGACGACGGTGTAGATCGCGGCGAGCGCCACCGAGTACATCTGGTACGCGGGGATCGCGCCGGAGGCCATGAAGGCCATGAGCACCGCGCCGGCGGCCGGCCCGAGCGCGGCCTTCGCGAGGAGGGAACGGTTGAAGACCATGGATACGACCCCTCAGACCCGTTGGAAGGTGCGGGTGCCGAAGATGCCCTGAGGGCGGATCAGCAGCACGAGAACAGTGAACGAGAAGACGAATGTGTCCCGGAGGCTGGCGGAGGCGTAGTTCGCCGCGAGGTTGTCCAGCACGCCGACGGTGAGTCCGCCGACGACAGCGCCGTACATGCTCGTCAGGCCGCCCAGGAAGATCCCGGCGAAGGCGCGGAACAGCGGTGCGACGAGGGCGGTCGGCACCAGCCCCGACCTCGGCGCGTACAGACACGCGGCGAGTGCGGCGAGGCCGAGGCCGAGCGCCCAGGCGATCCGGGCCAGGCGCTGGGGCTCAAGTCCGACGACGCGCGCGGTGTCCGCGTTCTCGGCCACCGCGCGCATCGCGGAGCCGAGTGTGGTGCGGGCGAACAGATAGCCGACGACGGCCATCGCCACCGCGGCGACGGCGATGGTCACCAGGCTCTGGACCGGCAGTGCCGCGCCCGACCAGCTCACCGTGCCGTTGACCAGGTTGGGGAAGGACTTAGGTTCGTCGCCCCAGATCGAACTGGCCACGTTCTCGACCACCAGGGACACGCCCATC
The DNA here is from genome assembly GCF_042715345.1 of Streptomyces sp. NPDC058697. Taxonomy (NCBI): domain Bacteria; kingdom Bacillati; phylum Actinomycetota; class Actinomycetes; order Kitasatosporales; family Streptomycetaceae; genus Streptomyces; species Streptomyces sp. NPDC058697. Next base: position 249,981 of record NZ_JBHXSU010000001.1, on the reverse strand, counting down.
GTCACGACGAGCGCGGAGAACAGTTGTCCCTGGCCCAGTGGCCTGATCACGGTCTCGCGCACCAGCAGGCCCGCCACGACGGTGATGGTGACGGCCGCGACGATGCCGAGCACCGTCGCCACCCCCTGGTCGCGGAGCGAGACCGCCACGTACAGGCCCAGGGTCGCCAGGGACGCCATCGCGAAGTTCACGACGTCCGTGGCCCGATAGATGATGACCAGGCCGAGCCCTATGAGGCCGTACACGGCTCCGCTGGCCACGCCACTGACCAGGACCAGCAGAAACTGACTCACGGTCCCTCCTTCTTCGAAGAGCTTCGAGAAGCGCGTGCGGCGTGTTCGCGCCACGTGCTCGAAAGCCGTGTGCGCGGTACTCGCCGCTTAGTAAAGTGAACTCAATTCAGTAAGCTAGGCACTCCGGCGCCGGGCGGGCAATACTCGTGCACGGGATTTGTCGGAGTGCGGGTGGTCTGGTGCCTGTCCGGCACGATCCGCCGGAAGGGCAGGCCCTCGCCCTCGTCTCGCTCTAGCTCTGGCTCTGGCGCAGCGCGGTCCGTGCGGCCGCCAGACCGAATACGAGAGCCGGGGCCAGGCCGCCGGCATAGGCGCGCCGGTAGAGCCCGCCCGCGTCGGCGCCGGCCACGAGCAGGCCGGGCACGGTGTGCCGGTCGTCCGCCGACAGGGCGCGGGCGTCGGCGTCGATCAGCAGACCGCCGAAGGTGAACGTGATCGCGGGCGCGGCCTCGATCACATAGAAGGGCGGCTCGTCGAGCGGTTGCCGGTCGAGCAGTCGCCCGGGGGCCGGCTCGCCGCCCCCGCCGACGGTGGCGTTGTACTCCTCGACCCGGTCACGGATCCTGGCGCCCGGGTAGCCCCACTCCTCGGGCATCCAGGCGAACTCCTCCAGACTGTCGGCGGCCGCGCTGCGGGCGCCCGCACGATGGCAGAGCTGGAACTTGTCCACGCCGGGGATGCCCTCCACGTACGAGGCGGAGATCCACTCGCGGTGCACGCGCGCGTCGGCCACCAGCAGTCCACGGGCCTGCGGTCTTTCCAGCAGTGCCATGGTGGTCAGATGGTCCCCGACCGTCTCGTCGACGAACCGTTCGCCGGTGAGGTCGAACAGCAGGGCGTGCTCGCTGTAGTAGAGGGCGAGGTCGACGAATCGGGCGGGGTCGGCGAGGGAGACGCCCGCGGGCATCAGATGACCGTAGAAACCCGCGTCCTTCTTGCCGAAGGCGGCCCCGGCCGCGAGACCGAGCGACAGCCCGTCGCCCCGGCTGTGCGGGTTGGCCCGCAGCTCGATGTCCGCGGCCTGGGGGTGCAGGTGTTCCGTGCGCAGGCTCGGATCTCCCTGGAACCCGCCGGTCGCGAGCAGGGTCCAGCCGGCGTCGATCCGGCGGACCGATCCGTCCGGCAGTACGCACTCCGCACCCGTGACCGCGCCGTTCTCCGTCAGCAGGGCGCGGGTCGAGGTGGCGGTCAGTACCTCGCCGCCCCGGTCGCGGATCAACCGCTCGCAGGTGTCGAGGTAGTGGTTCATGTCGATCTGATGCCCCCGGCCGAAGCCGAGTACGGGCACCGGCGGCCGGCATTCCACGCCGAGAGAACGGATCCAGTCCACCGCGTCGGCGAACCCGTCCGTCAGGGCCGCGGCGAGTTCCGCGTCGCCGTCGGGATTGACGCGACGCAATTCATCGAAGGTGGGGGTCGTCCATACGAAGCCGGCGAAGCGCGCGGAGCCGCCGGGGCGCTCCGCCTTCTCCACGAGAACCACGGAGCCGCCTTCCGCGGCCACCCGGGCGGCGGCCGAGAGTCCGGCCATTCCGCCGCCCACCACCAGCAGATCCACTGTTCCAACACCCATAGCGGGTCCCACCGCCTTGTCGTGTCGCTGAGTGACCTGAACCCTAATTGAACTCACTTCTGTAGTCGAGAGGTGTGTCGGTACGAGCTTCGACGGGACTGCTTTCGGCCGGGCGGAGTGGTCCGGATCAGTCGGGGACGAGCACCGTACGCCCCCGTGTGCGGCCGGAGCGCAGTCTGTCGATCGCCTCCGGCGCGCTCGTCAGGGCGAACTCCTCCGTCTCCACCTTCACCACGCCCTTGCGTGCCAGGGCGACGACCTCTTCGAGTTCGGTCCGCGTCCCCCAGAACGGCAGCGAGATCCGGACCCCGGGAGGCAGCGCGCCGGGCTTGCGCACGGTGAGCTCCCCGCCGCCGCTCCCGACGACGGCCAGGTCACCGCCCGCCCGCAGGGCACCGACCGCGAGCTCCAGGCTGGAGCGGCTGCCGACGAAGTCGAGCACGGCGTCCACGCCGACCCCGCCGGCCCGTCGCCGGAGTGCCTCAGCGGTGTCGGGCCGCAGCAGCGTGCCGAAGTGTGCGCCACAGGCGTCGGCCAGCGCGAGCGCCTCCTCGCGTACGTCCACCGCGAGGACCTGCGCCGATGTCGTGGCCCGCAGGATCTGGACTGCCAGATGCCCGAGCCCGCCGACTCCGATGACGGCCACGGTCGCGCTGCTGCTGCCACCGCTGCTGCTACCGCCGCCCCGACTGTCGTCGCCGTCGAGTGGCAGTGACGGCCGGATCCCCGCCACGGCGTGATACGCGGTGAGTCCGGCGTCCGACAGGGGCGCCGCCTGCGTGGCGGGCAGATCGCCCACCGGAACCAGCAGTCGCCCGGACGGTACGAGCAGGTAGTCGGCCATGCCGCCGTCGCGCCCGAGCCCCACTCCCGTACCGGTCCGGACCACGTCGAGCTCCGTGCGGCGGTCGCAGTAGTTCTCCGCACCGGCCGAGCAGCGAGTGCACTGCCCACAGCCCCACGGGCCGTAGACGACCACGCGTTCGCCGACCGCCGGACCGATGGCTCCGGGGCCGCGCTCGGCCACGCGCCCGGCGACCTCGTGCCCGAGAGTGAACGGAGTTCGGTAGGGCAGGGCATCGGGCCTGGCGTCCAGGACGTGGAGGTCGGAGCGGCACACCCCCGCCGCCTCCACCCGGATCAGGACCTCATCCGCCCTGGGTGTCGGGCGTGCCACTTCGGTGAGCACCGGTGGCCCGCCCCAGTGCATCATCCGGACTGCTCTCATCCTGGCTGTTGACATGCGCGAAACGGTAGCAAAAATGAAGTCAGTTCAATATGCAGCTCGGTAGGCGAGCGGAGGCGGGTCAATCCGATGGACGACGAAGACACGCGACTCGGACGCTTCACGGGCAGAGCCGCGCTGGTCACGGGAGCCGGATCCGGCATCGGCGCGGCGGTCGCCCGGCGACTCGCGGCGCAAGGAGCAGTGGTCTTCGCCTCGGACGTCGACGGCTCCGCGGCCGAGGCGGTCGCCAAGGAGCTGCCCGGCGCGAGCCCCGTGACCGTGGACGTCTCGGACGCCGCCCAGGTCGACCGGGTGGTCGAAGAGGTCGTACGGGAGCGCGGGCGCCTGGACGTAGTGGTGCACGCGGCCGGAGTCGACGACCCGGAGGCGAAGCAGTGGATCGCCGACGCGCTGCTCGACGGACGCCCGCCCGACGTCGTCACCCGGCTCGACGGGGCCGCGTGGCGGCGGGTCATGCGGGTCAATCTGGACGGCACCTTCCATGTCCTGCGGGCCGCGCTGCGGGTCATGGCGCCCCACCGGTCCGGTGCGATCGTCACCGTCGGCTCCTCCTCGGCCTTCGACGCTCCGGCCGGCTACCCGCACTACGCGGCCTCGAAGGCCGGTGCGCACGCGTTGAGCCAGGCCGTCGCCAAGGAGGCGATCGCGTTCGGCGTCCGCGTGAACACGGTGGCGCCGGGGCCCACCGACACGGGGATGGCGGCGCGGACGCCCGCCGCGTTGCGGCAGGATCTGGCCGATCCTCGGGTTCGGCCCTACGCGACGGCGGGCGAGATCGCCGATGTCGCGTTGTTTCTGGCGAGTGATGAGGCGGTGAATCTCGTTGGGGCGGTGGTGCTTGCCAATGGGGGGCGATTCACGGTGTGAGGGGTTCGTGGGGGTGTGGATCGGATGATCGCTGCGGGTGCGTCGTGGCTGGTCGCGCAGTTCCCCGCGCCCCTGGAGGGGCGCCCATGGAACCGGAGTTGTTTGGTCTAGGGAGGTCCTTGTGAATCGGGTCGATGTGGATCCGGCGGTTTTGCTGGAGAGCGAGGAGCGGGGTCAACTGCGGGCGGTTCTGCGGGACTTGTTCGCCGAGACCTGTGGGGCCGAAGAGGTACGCAAGCAGGTGGAAGGTCCGCGCGGGTACGACCAGGCGCTCTGGGCTCGGCTCGCCGGGGAGATCGGGGTGCATGGGCTTGCTCTGCCGGAGGAGTACGGCGGTGGGGGGTACACCTTCGCCGAACTCGCCGTGGCTCTGGAGGAGGCCGGGCGTGTGCTGTGTCCCGCGCCGCTGCTGCCGACCGTCGTGCTCGCGGGGCATGCCCTGCTCGGCAGCGGTGATCGGCGGGCCTGCGAGCGCTGGTTGCCCGGGATCGCCTCCGGCGCGGTCACGGCCACGGTCGCCGGGTTCGTACAGGCCGCCGAGGTGACGGCCGAGCGCGGGCCCGACGGCTGGGTGCTGCGTGGGGAGGCCGACTTCGTGCCCGACGGCGAGGGCGCCGATCTGCTGCTGGTGGTGGCCCGGGCGCCGGACGGGGAGCGGCTGTTCGCCTGTGAACCGGCGCCACCGCACGGGACGCACGGCTCGACCTGCGATCGGACGGCCCGCCGCGTCCTCGATCCCACCCGCCGTCAGGCGCTCGTCCGCTTCCGGGGAACGCCGGCCGAACCGGTCGGCGAGCCCGGCCAGGCGCCCGGAATCGTCGACGCCGTCCTCGATGCCGGTCGGGTGGCGCTCGCCGCCGAGCATGTCGGCGGCAGTGCGCATGCCCTGGACGCCACTCTGGAGTACGTCTCGCAACGAACTCAATTCGGTCGTCCAATAGGTTCGTTCCAGGCGGTCAAGCATCGACTGGCCGATCTGCTGGTCGATGTGGAAGGGGCGCGGTCGGCGTCGGCGTACGCGGGCGCCTGCCTGGCGGAGTGGACTCCTGAGTTGCCCGTCGCCGCGAGTGCCGCGGCGGTGGCGTGCACCGGTGCGTACCGCCTCGCCACGACCGAATACGTGCAGCTCCACGGCGGTATCGGCTTCACCTGGGAGCACCCTGCCCATCTGTACGTCCGCCGGGCGCGGGCCGACGAGGCGCTGTTCGGCACGGCCGACGACCACCGGCTGCGATTGGCCGAACTGCTCGGCCTCGTCGGCACTTCGGGCTGAGTGGCGGCTCACGATCCATTGACAGGGGCATCCACTGCCCGCAGAATCGTACTGAATTCAGTTCAGTTTGGAGGAGCTCATGGTAGTCGAAGACGAGATCCAGTTCGAGCGGGACGGTCACGTCGCGCGGGTCTGGCTGAACCGGCCGCACAAGAAGAACTGCGTGACCGTGCCGATCCTCAACCGGCTCGACGAGATCATCACCGAGGTCGACGCCGACCCCGAGCTGCGCGTGCTGGTGCTGCGCGGGCGGGGCAACACCTTCTGCTCCGGGTTCGACCTGGACAGCCTCAAGGCCGACTTCATCGGCAGCTCCACCGCCATCGACGTCGCCGTGCTGTCGGCGAAGATCTGCGACCGGCTCTACTCGATGAAGACGCCGTCCATCGCCGTCCTCGAAGGTCATGTCACCGCGGGCGGCTTCGAGTTGATGATTTCCTGCGACTTCGCGATCGCGGCGGACGACGCCCTGATCGGCGACTTCCACATCCGCCGCGCCCTGTTCGGCGGGGCCGGACCCATCTACCGGGTGCCGCGCATGATCGGCATCCGCAAGACCAAGGAGCTGATGCTCACCGGCAAGCTGCTCACCGGGGTCGAGGCCGCGGAGTTCGGGCTCATCAACTCCTCCGCGCCGGCGGACAAGCTGGACGCCACGGTCGAGGAGTTCTCCGACCAGCTGGTCGACAAGAGCCCGTTCACCATGTGGATCACCAAGATGACCATCGACCGCAGCCTCGACGCCGACATCCAGTCGCTGATGGTCATGGAGCACCTCGCGGTCGGCGTGATGCTCAACTCCGAGGACGCGGCGGAGGGTGTGGCGGCCTTCCTGGAGAAGCGGGAACCGCAGTGGAAGGGACGCTGAGCACCACGGCGGACCCCGGGAGCCGGCTCCGCGGCTCCCGGTGCGCCGGCTGCGCGGTGGCCGTCCACCCCGCCGACCCGGCGTGCCCGCGCTGCGGGGGACCGGCCGAGGAGGTCGTTCTCTCCGGTACGGGCACGCTGTGGACGTGGACCGTACAGCGGTACGCGCCCAAGTCGCCGCCGTACGCCGTCCCCACCGCCGGATTCGAGCCGTTCGCCGTGGGCTATATCGAACTGCCGGAGGGCGTACGGGTGTTGGCGGTGCTCGACATCCGGCCCGAGGACGCGAGGATCGGCATGCCGCTGAGCCTCGCGGCGGGGGACGGCGTGCCCAGGGCCGTGGGAGTCACCGCGTGAGCGCCGAAGAGGTGCTGGTCTGCGGCGCCGGAATCACCTCCTTCGCCCGTACGGAGGACGACGGCAGGCAACTCGCCGTACGGGCCGTCCGATCCGCGCTGGCCGACGCCGGGCTGCCCTGGTCCCGGGTGCGGGCGGCCTTCGGCGGCAGCGACGCGGCGGGCAACGCCGACACACTTGTCAGCGAACTCGGCCTGACCGGCGTGCCGTTCATCAATGTGCGCAACGGCTGTGCCACGGGTGGCAGTGCCCTCGTGTCGGCCGTGGGCGCGATCCGCTCCGGCGCGGCGGACGTCGCCCTCGCCGTCGGCTTCGACAAACACCCGCGCGGCGCCTTCGACCCGCGGGCCGCCGACTGGGGGCTCGACGAGGCCTACGGGCGCGACGGGCTCATGGTCACCACCCAGTTCTTCGCCATGAAGATCCAGCGGTACATGCACGACCACGGCATCAGCGCCCGCACTCTCGCACTGGTCGCCGAGAAGGCGTACGCCAACGGGGTCCGCAACCCCCACGCCTGGCGCCGCAAGCCGGTCGACGCGGACGAGATCCTGGCGTCCGGCATGGTCAACGACCCGCTGACCCGGTACATGTTCTGCTCACCCGGACAGGGCGCGGTCGCCCTGATCCTGTGCAACCGCGCGGTCGCCGACGAACTGGACGGCACCCCGGTCGCACTGCGGGCGGCGGTCGTACGGACCCGGCGGTTCGGCTCCTTCGAGGTGTTCAGCCCCTGGGCGCCGCCCGGGACGCCGACCAGCGTGAGCGCGGACGCGGCCCGACTGGCCTTCGAGGAGGCGGGGCTGGGCCCGGGCGACATCGACGTGTGCCAGCTCCAGGACACCGAGAGCGGTGCCGAGGTGATGCACATGGCCGAGTGCGGGTTCTGCGAACACGGCGAGCAGGAGCGGCTGATCCCCTCCGGCGCGACCGCGATCGGCGGCGCGCTGCCGGTCAACACCGACGGCGGCTGTATCGCCAACGGCGAGCCCATCGGTGCCTCCGGCCTCCGCCAAGTCCACGAGATCGTCCAGCAGTTGCGGGGCCGGGCGGGCGAGCGGCAGGTGCCGGGGGAGCCGTCGACCGGCTTCACACACGTCTACGGGGCACCGGGCGTCAGCGCCTGCACCGTGCTGACCCGTTGACCCCGGGACCTGGTGCTCCGGCTGACCGACCCGACCGACCGACCCGACTCACCGACCCGATCGTCGAAGGGAGGACCATGAGCGAGATCCCCGAACCCGAGGAGTTCCGTGCCGAGGCCCGGCGCTGGCTGGCCGGCACGGCGGAGACACGCGCCGCACGCCAGGACTGGGGCATCGGCGACGACTCGGTGGCCGTCTTCGAGAACTGGACCGAGACCGAGGAACGCGCACACACCGAGCGGATACGGGACTGGGAGCGCACCCGGTACGACCGGGGGTGGGGCGCGCTCGACTGGCCGCCGGAGTACGGGGGACGCGAACTGCCCTCGTACTACGAGCAGTTGTACCGGACCGAGGAGGCCGCCTTCGATGTGCCCCGGCGCACCGAGGTCTTCCCGGTCACCCAGCAGCTCGTCGCCCCCGCGATCCGCATCTGGGGCACCGACGAACAGAAGGCTCGCTGGCTGCGCCCCATGCTCCGCACGGACGAACTCGCCTGCCAGCTCTTCTCCGAGACGGAGGCAGGTTCCGACCTCGCCGCCGTCCGCACGCGAGCGGTAAGAGAAGGGGACGGCTGGCTGCTGCGCGGCCACAAGGTCTGGACGTCCGGCGCCCGCGTGGCCACCTGGGGCGTCGCCGTCTGCCGCACCGACCCGGACGTGCCCAAGCATGCGGGCATCACGGTCTTCCTGGTCCGGATGGACGCGCCCGGCGTGACCGTGCGGCCCATCCGGCAGATGACCGGCGGCTCCAGCTTCAACGAGGTCTATCTCGACGACGTGTTCGTACCGGACGCCGACCGGCTCGGCCCGGTCGGGCAGGGCTGGCGGGTGACGCTCACCGTGCTCGCGGCCGAGCGGCTGGACTCCGGAGGCCTCGGACTGGACAACGCCGACCGTGCCCTCCACCTCGCCCGCAGACTGCCCCGCCCGCTCACCGGTGGTGAACGGCAGCAGGCGGCCGACCTGTTCGTCCGCACCCTCGTTCAGCGACTCATCGGACTGCGTGTCACGGCAGCCGTGGCCGCCGGCCGCGAACCGGGCGCGGAGGCCTCCGTCGGCAAGCTCCACGCCACCGCGACCATGCGGGCCACCACCGACCTCGTACAGCAGCTGCTCGGGCCGCGGCTGGCCGCCGACACGGGGGAGTGGGGCACGTTCGCCTGGACCGAGCACCTGCTCGGCGCCCCGGGATATCGCATCGCCGGCGGCAGCGACGAGATCCAGCGCACCATCCTGGCCGAGCGGGTGCTCGGACTGCCCAAGGAGCCGAAAGGGGCGGGGAGTTGAGTACAGCGACCGACGTGACGGCACTCGCCGGACGAGTGCGCGAGCGGCTCGCCGCCCGGCATCCGGACGTGCCCTTCGGCGAGTTGCGCACCCTGCCCGGCGGCCACTCGGGGCTCACCTACTCGATAGCGGCGGGATCGGACTCGTACGTCGTGAAGGCGGTACCGCCGGGGCAGCGGCCCGTCGGTCGCAACGACGTACTCCGTCAGGCCAGGGTGCTGCGCGCCCTCACCGGATCACTGGTCCCGGTACCGGCCGTGGTCGCCGTCGACGAGCGGGAACCGGCCTGGTTCGCCATGGAGTTCGTGGAGGGCGAGGCCGTCGAGCCGGTCCTGGACGAGCACCGGCTTGACCCGGGCCTGTGCCGGACACGGATGCTGGCCCTGGCCGGAGTCCTGAGGGAGCTGCACGGTACGAAGACCGAGGTGACCTCGGAACTTCTCGACCCGGCAGGCGAGTTGGAGCGATGGGGACGCACCATGCGGGCCGTGCCGGAGAAACTCCGGCCAGGTGCGGAGGAGTTGCTGAGCCGCCTCGCCTCCATGGTCCCGGACGGCATGCCACCCACCCTGACCCACGGCGACTTCCGGCTCGGCAACGTGCTGTGCCGGGGCGAGCGGCCCGCGGCCGTCGTCGACTGGGAGATCTGGGGTCTCGGAGACCCTCGCATCGACCTCGGCTGGTTCCTTCTCTTCGCCGACCACCGGAACTTCCCTCGGCTGGGCCGACCGGTCCCTGGCCTGCCCACCGAGGAGGAGCTGCTCGCCGCCTACGCGGGCGGCCGCAGCGAACTCCCCGACCTCGCCTGGTTCCGTGCCCTGGCCCGCACCAAGATGGCCGCGATCATGGGCCACAACCTGCGCAGGCACCGCGAAGGCAAGCACCACGACCCCGACCAGGAGCGGTTGCCGCCGACCATCGCGGCGATGATCCGCACCGCGCTCGACATCCTCGCGCAACGGTCTTGAAGGAGTACCACCATGGATTTCGGACTCTCCCCGAGGACCGACGAACTCCGCTCGCGCATGGCCGCGTTCATGGACGAGTACGTCCTTCCCGCCGAGCCCGTGTACGACCGGCAGCTGGCCCAGGCGGGCAATCCCCATGAACTGCCCCCGATCATGTGCGAGTTGAAGGAGAAGGCGCGCGCCGAGGGGCTGTGGAACCTCTTCCTCGCACACGGTGACTGGGGCGCCGGCCTGACGAACCTCGAATACGCGCCGCTCGCCGAGCTGGCCGGACGGTCGGTCATCGGCCCCGAGGTGTTCAACTGCTCGGCCCCGGACACCGGCAACATGGAACTGCTCGCCCTGTTCGGCACACCGGAGCAACAGGACCGCTGGCTGCGGCCGTTGCTCGCGGCCGAGATCCGGTCGTGCTTCGCCATGACCGAGCCGGAGGTCGCCAGCTCCGACGCACGCAACATCCGCACCCGGATCACCCGCGACGGCGATGAGTACGTCGTCAACGGCCACAAGTGGTACACGTCCGGGATCCTCGACCCGGACTGCCGGCTGATCATCCTCATGGGCGTGACCGACCCGGACGCGCCCACGTACCGGCAGCAGAGCATGCTGCTGATCCCGCGCGAGACTCCCGGCATCACCGTCCTGCGCGATCTGCCGATGTTCGGCTACACCGACCGCTGCGGCCACGGCGATGTCCTCTTCGAGGACGTACGGGTGCCCGTGTCCTGCCTGTTGGGCGGTGAGGGAGAGGGGTTCGCCCTCGCCCAGGGCCGGTTGGGGCCCGGACGCATGCACTACGCCATGCGCGCCGTCGGATTCGCCGAGCGGGCCCTGGAGTTGATGTGCCGCCGGACCCTGACCCGTACGGCCTTCGGTGGCGCTCTCGCCGAACAGGGTGTCGTCCGCGAGTGGATCGCCCGCAGCCGGATCGAGATCGAGCAACTGCGGCTGCTGGTCCTCAAGTCCGCCTGGCTCATGGACACGTCCGGCAACGCGGCCGCCCGTACCGAGGTCGCCGCCATCAAGGTGGCCGCGCTGGAGGTCGCCCATCGGGTGGTCGACCGGGCGGTCCAGGCACACGGGGCAGCGGGGGTCAGCGACGACACCGTACTGGCGCGGCTGTTCGCCATCACCCGGGCGCTGAAGATCGCCGACGGGCCCGACGAGGTGCATCTGCGGACCGTGGCACGCCGTGAACTGACCAAGTACCGCGAGGAGTCGGCATGAGCGGACACACACTGGACGGCCGCGTCGCCGTGATCACCGGTGGTTCCCGGGGCATCGGCCTGGGCATCGCCAAGGCGTACCGGGAGGCGGGGGCCCATGTGGTGATCGCCGCCCGCAAACCGGACGGACTCGCCGTCGCACGCGAGGAGTTGCTCCGGGTCAAGGGCGACGGCGAGGTGCACGAGGTGGTCGCCAACGCCGGGGAAACGGACGACGCCGAGCGCTGTGCCGAGGAGACCATGGCACGGTTCGGTCGCCTCGACATCCTGGTCAACAACGCGGCCACCAACCCGTACATGGGCGATCTGCTCGACCTCGACCTCCCGCGCGCGGAGAAGACCGTACGGGTCAATCAGTACGGCATGATCGCCTGGACCCGGTGCGCCTGGCGGGCGTGGATGGCGGAGCACGGGGGAGCGGTGGTCAACATCGCCTCCGTCGGCGGGCTGATCGTCGATCCGCACATCGGCTGGTACAACGCCACCAAGGCGGCGATGCTCCACATGACCCGGCAGCTGGCGTACGAACTCGGGCCGCGGGCGCGGGTGAACGCGATCGCGCCCGGGCTGATCAAGACCGAGCTGGCGAGGGCCGTCTGGGAACCGAGGGAGCCGATCCTCACCGCGAAACTGCCGCTGCGCAGGCTGGGGACGGTGGAGGACGTGGCGAACGCCGCGGTTTTCCTCGCCTCCGAGGCGTCGGCGTGGATGACCGGCCAGACACTCGTCCTGGACGGCGGGGCGACCGTGCTGCCGATCGGGGTGGACGCATGACGACGGCCTCCCCGACCAACCGGGACACGGAACTCTTCTCGCTGCACGGCCGGACGGCTGTCGTCACCGGGGCCTCCTCGGGGCTCGGGGCCCGGTTCGCGACCGTCCTGGCCGCCGCCGGCGCCACGGTGTTCGCCGCGGCCCGCAGACCCGACCGGCTGAAGGAACTGGCCGACGACGATCCGCGCATCCACCCCGTCGTCTGCGACGTCTCCCGGGAGCCGGACCGCGTGCGACTGGCCGAGACCGTGCTGGCGGCCGTTGGACGCTTCGACATCCTCGTCAACAACGCGGGGGCGCCCGGAGCGGTACGGGCAGAGGACGAGAGCGCCGACGACTTCGCGGACGTACTGGCCGTGAACCTCGTGGCCGCCTTCCACCTCGCCCGACTGCTGGCCGAGGCACCCTCCTCCGGTCGTACGCGATCCATCGTGAACGTCTCGTCCGTCCTCGGGCTGGTCTCCGGTGCCCCGATGGGCGGTGCCGCCTACGCCGCCTCGAAGGCCGGACTCGTCGGGCTGACCCGCGAATTGGCCGGTCAGTGGGGGCAGTCGGGGATTCGCGTCAATGCTCTGGCGCCCGGCTGGTTCCGCACCGAGATGACCCACGAGTTGTTCGCGGACGAGCGGTCCCGGCGGTGGGTCGAGCGCGGCACGATGCTGGGCCGGGGCGGTGAACAGGGCGAACTGGACGGGGCGTTGCTCTATCTGGCCTCGGACGCGTCCTCGTACTGCACCGGACAGGTGCTCACCGTGGACGGCGGATGGACGGCGCGATGAGGGTGACGGTCGAAGTCGACGGTGACGGGGTGGCGCGCGTCGAGATGTGCCGTGGGGACGGCAACGCGATCGACCTGGCGATGGCCGGGGCGCTGCTGGAGGCCGCGCGGGAGTGCGAGCGGGCGGGAGCGCGGGCCGTGCTGCTCACCGGGCAGGGTCGGCACTTCTGTGTCGGAGGCGACCTGAGGGAGTTCGCGGCCCTCTCCGGTGACCGGCTGGTCGCACACCTCACCGAGGTCACCGACGCGCTGCACGGAGCGCTGCGGATCCTCGCCGGTCTTGACGCGCCCCTGGTGACGGCCGTGCAGGGGAGTGCGGCGGGGGCCGGGCTGGGGCTCGCCGCGGCCGCCGACCTGTGCTTCGCGGCCTCGGACGCCGGCTTCACGGCCGCGTACACCGGAATCGGCTACTCACCGGACGCCGGGGTCAGCTGGTCGCTGCCCCGGCTCGTCGGACCGAGGCGGGCGATGGACCTGCTGCTTACCAACCGCCGGATCCCGGCCGCCGAGGCCCTGGAGATGGGCCTGGTGAGCAGAGTCGTCGCGCCGGAGCGGCTGTACGAGGAGGCCGCCGAGGCCGCGGGCGCGCTGGCACGCGGGGCCACGGGCGCGTACGGGGCGACGCGGCGGCTGGTCGCCGGGGCGCTGTCGGCGGGGTTCGGCGAACACCTCGACGCGGAGGCCCGCCAACTGGCCGCCGCCGCGGTCTCCGCCGAGGGGCGGGAGGGCGTGGCCGCGTTCCTCGCCAAGCGCCGGCCCGACTTCACGCACGCCCCGGTCCCATGAGCACCGGGGTCGGGCCGGTCGCCCCTCTTTCGTTCACAATCCGCTCTCCATTCGCAACCGGCCTTCCAACCGCAACCAGCCTTCCCACCGCAACCAGCCTTCCATTCGTGACCGACTTGAACTTGGGTCTACTCTCGGACTCCCGAGCGGTGATCGGTGCCGCTCGTGGTGAGAAGAGGGAGAGACGATGGTGAGCGCGCGGATCGTGGATCCGGACGAGGGGCCCAGGTCCAAGCGGGCCGCGATTCTCGTGGCGGCCGTGGAGCGGTTCGGGGAGGACGGCTACGAGAACACGAAGTGGTCCGAGGTCGCCGACCGGGTGGGCATCGGGCAGACCGCCCTGTACCACTACTTCGAGTCCAAGGCCCACTGCCTGCTGACCATCATGCGCCTGGAGCTGCAGCGCTCCCACGACATGTTCGTCGAGGCCACGGCCGGGAAGTCGGAGCCGGTCGAGGAGCTGCGCGCGGGGGTCAGTACCGCATTCGCGGTCACTGAGCAGGAGATCCGCCAGATGCGCATCCTGCAGGCCAACATGTCCCTGCTCGCCACCCCGCGGAAGTCCAAGCGCGAGGAGACCGAGCGCGTCGCCGCCCGCCAGCTGGTGCAGATGGTCGAGCGGGACTGGACGAACCTGCTGATGCGCGGCATGTCCAAGGGCGCCTTCCCGGTCCGGGACGCGCACACCCTCGGGCTCGCCGTCCTCGGAATGATCGTGAGCGTCTGGCGCTGGTACCGCCCGAGCGGAGCCATCCCGCTCCCGGAGATCAGCGACATGATCGAAGGATGCGTGGTGCGCATGGTCGCCGAATAGCGGTCCCGGCTGTTGGCCAGGTCCCGCCTCTTGCAGGAGGCGGGGCACTCGTCTTACATTCAAACTGAAGTGAACTCAGGTCGTTTTAGGGCCTTGCGGAAACACTGACAGAAAGACTGACAGGAACGCTGAGGAGAACGATCAGCATGGTGCTTCGCGCATACATGGCCGCCATGGACGGCCAGGATCCCGACAAGGCCCTGGAACTCCTGGAGCCGGACTTCCGCTTCCTCATCGCACTTCCCGGAGGGCAGCGGACCGGGGAGTCCCGCGAGGACTTCGCCGAGTACATCGCAGGGCGCGCCGCGGTGGACCGTACGCACGAGATCGTGCGGTACGCGGTCGACGGCGACGTCGAGACGGTGTACGGCTTCGTGGTCGAGAAGGGGGTGACCGCCGGCGCCTTCCTCTCCGCCGCGCAGATCTCGCCCGCCGGGCTGATGGCGCGCTACCAGTCCTTCTTCACCACCGACTTCGACCTGGTGGACCGGCCATGACCACACAGTCCAGCGCTTCCCAGGCTGCCGCCGCCCAGATTGCTGCTTCCCAGCCTGCGGCCCCGGGGCCCGGCGCCTCCTTCCTGACCACCTGGTTCGCGATCCTGGACAGCGAGGACGCCGACCGGATCCTCGACCTGATCAGCGACGACTTCTCGTTCTCCATCCTGTTCTCCACCGGCGGCGACGGCGCGACCGACTTCCACGGCGGCCGGGCCGAGATGGAGGGCTACCTTGCCCAGCGCGAGGTGGGCGTCCGCACCCACCACCTGCTCTCCGCGAGCACCGTCGGCCGGGACGAGCTGTTCCTGGGCGAGGTGCGGCGGCACGGCGAACTGGAGGCGACCTTCGTGGCGTCCGCGCGCCTGACCGACACGGGCCGGGTACGGCGGCTGCTCATCGGGCGCTCGCCCTCCGTGCTGTTCACCTGAGGGGTTACGACAAGCCCGAGAAGCCTGCCGAGCTGGAGAAGCCCGCCGAGCTCGAGAAGTCTGAGGAGCGACGATGTACAACCTCGTCTTGCTGGCCGCCCGGCCGTCCGACTGGACCCATGAGCGGTTCATCGACTGGTGGCGCGGCGACCATGCCGAACTGACCCGCACCCTGCCCGGACTCAGGTCCTGGCGGCACACCGAGATCGACACGGCACTCGAACCGCGCTCCGAGGGCTGGGACGGCGTCTCCATCCTGGGCTTCGACACCGCGGAGGACCTGCGCAAGGCCCTCGACAGCCCCGAATGGGCTGCGGCCGTCGCCCAGGTCGGCGACATGAAGGGCCGCCGGATCGCAATCATGGGCGGCGAGAAGGACATGCTCGCGGGCTGAGCGGCTGAGCGGCTGAGCGGCTGAGTGGCTGGGCGGGTCGAGTTGGCCGATTTGGCCGAGCGCGTCGACTGCGTCGGCGGGCGCGCCGGCCGATCGGCGGGAACGGACATCACCACCTTTCGCGCGACGAGGCGAGGAAGCGGATGCGACAGACAGTACGAGCTTTCCAGGAGCGGGCCGAGGAGGCCGACTTCACGGCCGTCGTCGACGACGCAGGGCCGCACAGCGCGCGCGAACTCCTGGCGCACGCGGCCGACCTGGCCGACACCATGACACCTGACGGAACACCCGGCGGCACGGTCCTCCTCCAGGCCGACAACACCTGGCGCACTGTGGCGGCGACCCTCGCCGTGGGGATGACCGGCGGTGTCCTGGCCCTGGTCAACCGGCATACGACCCGGGCGGAGTTCGCCGCCGCCCTGGAGGACATCCGCCCCGACGTCGTGATCGCCGAACCGGCCGCGCTCCGGGAGTGGCAAGGCCGGGAGGGCCTGCCGGGCGCGCGGACGGCCGAAGCCCTGGACGGCTGGACGGTCCTTGCCGGCCGCGGCCCGCGCGATGTCTCCCGCTGGTCCGGCGGCGCCCTCATCGGCCTCACCTCCGGCTCGACCGGACGGCCCAAGGGCGTCGTCCAGTCCGAGAGCGCGCTGCGGTACGCCTGCTCCAGCACCGCCGACATCAACGGGCTGCGCGACGGTGACGCCGTGGCGGCCGTCGTTCCCCTCTCCTCCACAGCCGCGTACTGCTTCGGCGTCTGTATGGCGCTCATGCTCGGCGGACCGCTCGTCCTGAGTGGACGATGGGACCGCGAGGAGGCACTGGCGCGGATGGCGGCCCACGACGTCCGGTGGACCATGTGCGTGCCGACGATGGCTCTCCAGATGGGCTCGGCGGCGGCCGGATCGCGCGTCCTCGAAGGAGTCCGTTCGATCACCGTCGGCGGCGGTCCCATGGACCGCGGCGCGCTCGCCCGCGCCGAACGCTCCCTCGGTACGAGGATCCTGCGGGTGTTCGGCATGTCCGAGTGCCTCGGGCACACCTCGCCGCGGCCCGAGGACTCCGAGGAACTCCGCCTAGACCGCGACGGCCGGCCTTTTCCCGGCACCGAACTCCGAGCCGTTGCCCACGACGGAACGGTCCTGGGTCCCGGCCGGACGGGCCGGGCCGAGGTCCGCGGGCCCTCCCTCTTCCTCGGCTACGCCCGCGACGGCAAGGTCGAACCGCCCGCCCTCACTCCGGACGGCTTCTTCCCCACCGGGGACCTGCTCATGACCGGCGACGACGGCACGGTCACCATCATGGGCCGCGAGAAGGACGTCATCATCCGCGGCGGCCGCAACCTCGACATCACCGAGATCGAGCGTGCCGTCGCCGGGCACCCGTCGGTGGCCCGCGTCTGCGTGGCCCCCGTACCGGACCCGCTGCTCGGCGAACGCGCCGCCGTCCTCGTCGTGCCGGAGGACAGCGCCGACGCACTCGGCCTCGACGAGATCACCGCGCACCTCGCCCGAACCGGCCTTTCCAAGGCCAAGTGGCCCGAATTCGCCTTCACCGTGGGCGAGTTGCCGCAGACCACCGTCGGCAAGCTCGACCGGTCGGGAGCCCGTGAACTCGCCCGCGAACTGCACGCGCGGCTCTCCGCGCAGCCGGAGCCGGAGCCGGAGTCGACACCCAAGCCGTCGCCGGAACAGACGCCGACGCCGGAGTCGGAGCAGGAACAGCCTCGTCAAGGAGATGCATGACCACCCCCACAACCCGTGTCACCCGCTTCGACCGCGGCAGTTGGGCGGAAGCAGGCGCCGAGACCGTACGTCCAGGCGTCCACCGCATCCCGCTTCCGCTGCCGGACGACGGGCTGCGGGCCGTCAACGTCTACGCCCTCGAAGGGCTGACGGAAGGGGTGGTCCTGATAGACGGGGGATGGTCGATCCCCGAGTCCCGCAAGGCACTTGAGGACGCGCTGGGCGGGCTCGGCCACGACCTCGGCGCGATCAGCCACGTCCTGGTCACCCACATCCACCGCGACCACTACACCCAGGCCGTCGAACTGCGCAGACTGCTCGGCTCCCGGGTCTACCTCGGCTCCGGCGAGCGCCGCGGGCTGGAACTGCTCGGGGAACTGCGTACGGACCAGCCGGTCGGCTCACTTCGGACGCTGCGCCGGGCCGGCGCCCACGAACTCGCCGAGCGCATCGCCGCGATGGACCACGGCGGCTTCGACCCGAGCGTGTGGGAGGCGCCGGACCGCTGGCTGGAGAGCGAGGAACTCCGCTTCGGAGAAGCTGGGTTGACGGTCATTCCCACACCCGGCCACACCCGCGGACACGTCGTCTACCTCGACCGGGCCCGGGGCCTGATGTTCTCCGGGGACCACGTCCTGCCGCACATCACCCCCTCCATCGGCTTTGAACTCGGGGGCGGCACACTGCCGTTGGGCGACTACCTAGCCTCGCTGCGACTGATGACCACACTCTCCGACGCTCGGCTGCTGCCCGCGCACGGCCCGGTCGGCGACAGCGTCCACGCACGCGTCGGCGAACTGCTGACCCACCACGACGACCGGCTCACCGAGACTCTCACGGTCCTCGGCGACCGCACTCTCAACGCCCATGCCGTGGCGGGGGAGTTGGGCTGGACCCGGCGCAAGGTGGCCTTCGCCGACCTCAGCCCCTTCAACCAGATGCTCGCCGTCAACGAGACCGCGGCCCATCTGGACGTCCTGGTGGCCGAAGGACGTGCGAGCCGCACGCAGGAGGACGACATCGACCTGTACGCCGTCGTCCCCGCCCCTGCCTAGCGGGCCCTCGCCGAACAGGCCGCACCCGCACCCTGAGACATCACAGGATGTGCCCTTCCCCGTTGGATGCCAAGGTCGTTGACCATGACGGAATCGGCGCCGGTTACGTCAACGACTGGTACCTGGACGCGGGTGGCCCGGGCACCTGGAAGTCCCAGATCCCTCAGTGCTGAGCCGGCTGATCCCGGTCCCGGTCATCGCGCCGTCCAGCCCCCGTCGACGTACAGCTCCGAGCCCGTCATGAAGCTCGCGTCGTCGGAGGCGAGGAACGCGACGGTGGCCGCGACCTCCTCGGGTGTGCCGAGGCGGCCGAGCGGGGTGCCGTCGAGCATGGCGGCCAACCGCGGTGTGCCGCGCCACAGTTCGCGGGAGCGGGGTGTCTCGATGAAGCCTGGGTGCAGGGAGTTGACCCGTACGCCGCGCTTCGCCCAGTGCAGTGCGGCGTTCTTGGTCATCAGGCGGACGGCCCCTTTGGCCGCGTGATACGAGAACTGGGCGCCGAAGCCGCCGACCGTGCCGAAGATCGACGCGACGTTGACGATCGAGCCGCCGCCGGAGCGCTCGATGGCCGGGCCGCCGTGCTTCATACCGAGCCAGACGCCGGTCTGTGTCACGCCGATGACCTGGTCCCAGGTCTCCTGCGTCTCCGTCTCGACGGTGCCCATCGCGGCGATGCCGGCGTTGTTGACCAGCACGGACAGACCGCCCAGCTCGGCGGTCGCGCGGGTGACGACCGCCTCCCAGGCCGACTCGTCGGTGACGTCCAGGGCCAGGCCCAGGGCACCGCCGCCGACCTCCTCGGCGAGTTTCGCGCAGCGGTCGGTGTCGACGTCGGTCACGACCACCGTCGCGCCCTCGGCCGTGAGCCGCCGTACGACCGCTTCGCCGATTCCTCCGGTGGCGCCGGTCACCAGCGCCACCTTCCCGGCCAGTCTCGGTTCCATGGTGTCTCCCACGTGCTCAGTCCCTGACGCCGCGCCAGGCCAGCGCGCCGCCGTCGATCACATACGAGGAGCCCGTGATGAACGCCGCGTCGTCGGACGCCAGGAAGCAGGCGAGGCGGGCCACCTCCTCCGGCCGTCCGAGCCGGTCCACCAACTGGGGTGCGGTCAGCTCCCGTTCCATCGCGTCACGGTCCTCGGCTGACGCGAAGAAGTCCTGCGCGAGTGGTGTGTCGATGACGCCGGGGCAGAAGCAGTTGCAGCGCACGGGGGCGAGATCGACGGCGGTGACCTTGGTCAGATGGATGACCCCCGCCTTCGTGACGCCGTAGGCGGGGGCGTTGGGGAAGCCGGTGAGACCGGACACGGAGGCGGTGTTCACGATCGCCGGGCCGCGCGGGGAAGCGCGCAGGAAGGGCGCCGCGTACTTGGTGGTGAGCCACACGGCCTTGAGGTTGACCTCGTAGACCGCGTCCCACACCTCCTCGGAGAGTGTCTCGACGCTTCGGCCGGGGCCGGACGTGAACGTGGTCTCGATCACCCCGGCGTTGTTGACGAGCACGTCGAGTCCGTCGAACCGCTCCGCCGACCGCGCCACCATCGCCTCGATGTCGTCGCGCACCCGCAGATCGCAGACGATCGACTCGGCCTTTGCGCCCGCCGCGCGCACCAACTCGGCCGTCTCGGCGGCGGTTTCGCTGTTCCGGTCGGCGACGGTGACCGCCGAGGCCCCCTGCCGGGCGAACTCCACGGCGATCGCCCGCCCGATGCCCTGGCCCGCCCCGGTGACGAGGGCGGTCTTGCCGTCGAGGGAACCCACCATGCTGTTCACTCCCGTCCATGAGCCGCCGGATCCAGGTAACTGAACCCACTTCAGTTCGATGGCGAGTCTAGATCCGGGGCGCGAGGGCGGCAAGGCTCGGAACACGCCTTCCACGCGGCCCGGCGCCGCCCGGTGGCGGGGCCGGGCCTCGGGAGGGCATGCCTATGGCCGCCGAGGTCCCCTACGTGGCCGCACAGACCAGTTCGCGCCGAGCGCCCGGTGCATAGGTTTCCGGCAACACCGGCGAAGTGCGAGGAGAAAGGAGGCGGGCTCGTGGAGAAAACGCAGTACGACACCTGTGTCATCGGGGCGGGACCTGCCGGGCTGGCGGTCGCGAGGGCCCTGGCCGAGAGGAACCTGCCCTACACGCACCTGGAGCGGCACACCGGGCCCGGCGGTATCTGGGACATCGACAATCCCGGCAGCCCGATGTACGAGTCGGCCCACTTCATCTCCAGCAAAACGCTCTCGGGATACGGCGGCTGGCCGATGCCCGATCACTTCGCGGACTATCCCCCGCACCGCCAGATCCTGTCGTACCTGCGCTCGTTCGCCGACGCCTACGGGCTGACGGACCGGATCGAGTTCGGCGTCGGGGTCGAGGGCGTCGAGAAGAACGCGGACGGGACCTGGACCGTCACCCGGACCGACGGACGGCAGAGCGTGCACGGCCAGGTCGTGGTGTGCACGGGCGCCCAGTGGCACCCCAACCTCCCTGAACTGCCAGGGGACTTCACCGGCGAGGTCCGCCACACGGTCGGCTTCCGCAGCGCGGAGGAACTGCGCGGGAAGCGGGTGCTGGTCGTGGGCGCGGGCAACTCCGGCTGCGACATCGCCTGTGACGCGGCGCGCAGCGCGGACCACGCGGTGATCAGCATGCGGCGCGGCTACTGGTTCATCCCCAAGCATCTCTTCGGGCGGCCGGTGGACACCATCGCGGCCGGCGGGCCGAAGCTGCCGATGTGGCTGGAGCAGCGGGTCTTCGGCGCCCTTCTGCGGATCGTCAACGGCGACCCGAGGCGCCTGGGCCTGCAGAAGCCGGACCACAGGCTGTTCGAGACCCACCCCGCGGTCAACTCGATGCTGATCCACCATCTCCAGCACGGGGACATCATCGCCAAACCGGGGATCGCCCGCGCCGAGGGCAGCACCGTGTACTTCACCGACGGCACGAGCGACGACTTCGACCTCGTCCTGATGGCCACCGGCTACGTCCACAAAGTGCCCGTCGCGCAGAAGTACTTCGGCGACGAACAGCATCCCGACCTGTACCTGTCGTCGTTCTCCCGCGAGCACCAGGGGCTGTTCGGCGTCGGCTTCATCGAGACCAACTCCGGTGCGTACCAACTGTTCGACACCCAGGCGCAGTTGATCGCCGGGTACATCCACGACACGCGGCACGGGCTGCCGAACGCGGAGCGCTTCGCGGGCATGATCCGCAGTGACCGGCCGGACCTGACCGGGGGCCTTAAGTTCGTCGCCTCTCCCCGCCACACCGGCTACGTCGACAGCGCGACCATCGTGAAGCACCTCGCCAGGGTCGCGGCCAGGATGGGCTGGCGCACCGAGGGGCAGCCGCCTCCGGTGAGGTCCCCGCGGCGGGCGGAGAAGGTGTCGTGAGCGGCTTCGACTTCACCGACAAGGTCATGCTGGTGACCGGCGGCGCGGGCGGTATCGGCAGCGAGATGTGCCGCCGTTTCGCCTCCGGCGGTGCCCGCTGCGTGGTCGTCGACATCGACGCCGCCCGCGCCGCGAGGACCGCCGACGAACTGCCCGGCACCGGTCACCTGGGCATCGGCTGCGACGTCCTGGACCGCGGTCAGGTGGAGCGGCTCTTCGACCTGGTCGCCGACACGTACGGCCGGCTCGACGTGCTCGTCAACAACGTGGGTATGACCAGCGCCGAACGCTTCGACGTCCGCAGCGTCGAGAGCATCGAGCGGGAGATCACGCTCAACCTGACCTCCCCGCTGATCGCGACGAGGATCGCGATCCCCCTGCTCCAGGCATCCCGGGACGCCCGCGTGGTCACCACCGTCTCCCTCGGCGGGATCTTCCCGCTGGGCGAGACCCCCATCTACACGGCCTCCAAGTTCGGACTGCGCGGCGCGATGCTCTCCATCGGGCTCGACCTGCGGAGCAAGGGCATCCTCGCCGGGTCGGTGCTCCCGTCGGCCACCGACACCCGGATGCTGCGCCAGGAGGCCGTGGACGGCGGCAACTCCATGCAGTTCCAGGACCCGCCGCAGCAGCCCGCCGACGTGGTGGCGGCCGTGGTCGGCCTGCTGGACAGGCCGCGCCTGGAGGCGTACGCCCGGACCGGTGAGTCGTGGCTCGTCCGTTTCGCGATGCTCGCGCCGAACCTGCTGCCCAGGGTCCTCCCGCTCTTCCGCAGGAGAGGTGATCGCGGCATGGCCCGTTATCTGGAGGACCTGCGCCGCAGGGGTCTTGCGTGCCGGGTCGACGACCGATGGGAACTGGTGGAGGAGGCATGACCACAGTGGAGAGCCGGTCCGTACTGCGCGTTCTCAACCCCACGACGGGGGAGCTGAACACCACGCTCCCTGCCGCGACGGCGGAGGACGTGGCCAAGGCCGCGGAGCGAGCCCGGCGGGTCTTCGACTCGGGAGTGTGGTCGCGGCTGCCGGTTCGTGAGCGCAGCGCGGTGCTGCTGCGGCTGGCCGCTCTGATGGAACGCGACGCCGAGCTGCTTGCCCGGCTGGACAGCGAGGACGCGGGCAAGCCGATCTCCGAGTGCCGGGAGGGTGACGTACCGGGCGCGATCGAGTCGATCCGCTGGTTCGCTGAGGCGGCCGACAAGGTCTTCGGCCGCGTCGCCCCCACCGGGTCCGACAGCCTGGGCCTGGCGATCCGGGAGCCCATCGGGGTGGTCGCGGCGATCCTGCCGTGGAACTACCCGCTGGCCATGACCGCGTGGAAGGTCGGGCCCGCGCTGGCGGCGGGAAACTGCCTGCTGGTCAAGCCCGCCGAGGCGACACCGCGTTCGGCGCTCCACCTGGCCGGGCTCGCCGCCGAGGCCGGTCTTCCGGACGGCGTCCTCACGGTCCTGCCCGGATACGGTCCGGTCGCCGGGACCGCCCTGGCCCGCAGCCCCCTCGTGGGAGCGCTGTCGTTCACCGGGTCCACCGGCACCGGGCGGCGGATCCTCAAGGACGCGGCCGAGACCAACTTCAAGCGTGTCTCGCTGGAGATGGGCGGCAAGAGCCCCCAGGTGCTGATGTCCGACGCCCTCGTCTACGGGGACGAGCTCATCGACGGCATGATCGAGGCCGCGTTCCTGACGATGGGCCAGAACTGCACGGCGGGCTCCCGCATCCTGGTCCATCGCAGCATCGCCGACGACGTCCTGGCCCGGTTCACGGTCGCCGCGAGGGACCTGGTCATCGGCGACCCGGCCGACCCCCGGACGCGCATCGGCCCCCTGGTGAACCGCGCCGCCTTCGACCGGGTCGCGGGAGCCGTGGAGGCCGCCCGCGCCGAAGGAGCCCACATTCACACCGCGGGACTGCCCGACGGTCTGCCGCCGCGCGGCGCCTACTACCCGCCGACCGTCGTCACCCACGCCCCCGAGGGCAGCGACGTCCTCACCAAAGAGCTGTTCGGGCCGGTCGTGACGCTGCAGACCTTCACCTCGGAGACCGAGGCGATCGCCCTGGCCAACGCCACCCCGTACGGGCTCGCGGCCTCCGTGTGGACCCGCGACCTCGACGCCGCCCTCCGCCTGGCACGCGGCATCCAGGCCGGGGTCGTCTCGGTGAACTCCTACAGCGAAGGCGACATCACGACCCCCTTCGGCGGCTGGAAGGAGTCCGGCTTCGGCGGCGCGGAGAAGTCCACGAACGCCTTCGAACAGTGGACCAGGGAGAAGACGATCTGGATCCGAAGCCGCTGACCGACCACTGAGCAGGGCGCGTTCGAGGTGCCCCCTGCCGGCGTCAGCCCCGGGCCGGCCCCTCGGCGCCCAGCACTTCCTCCCGAAACCGCCGCGAAGAGGTGCCGTGCCAGCGGCGCACCGCTCGGCGCAGGGTCCGCTCGTCGGAGAAACCGGCCTGATGGGCGATGTCACGCAGGGTCAGTTCCGGGCGCCGCAGCAACTGTTCGACGCGCTCCCTGCGCACCCCGTCGACGAGAGCCTCGTACGTGGTGCCGCAGTCGGCCAGCCGGCGCCGGAGCGTGCGCTCGCTGGCCGTGTGCCGACGCGCCTGCTCGGCGAACGACGGCACCACCGGGAGGCTCTGCGCGATGGAGATCTCCATGACCTCCAGCAGCTCCTGGTGGTGCCGACGCGAGGTCATCTGCTCGTCGAGCGTCTCCAACGCCGACGCGAACGTCACCGGATCCCGGCCCGGCATCGGCGCCCGGGCCCAGCCGGGGTCGATGACGACACGGCTGACCGGCACACCGAAGCGGACCGGACAGCCGAAGAAGGCACCGTACGGGTCACTGTGGGCCGGTGCCGGTGCCGGTGCCGGTGCCGGTGCCGGGAACGCGAACTCCGCGATGCGCGGGGCGAATTCGGGGCCGACCGTCAACCGGGCCAGTGTGACCGCGGAGGTCAGCGCCTCCTCGATCAGAAAGACGGCGACACCCGGGTCCATGGCGGGATCGGGCAGGTCGGCACGGATGGCGAAGCCGCCGTCCTCCTCGCCGGCCGACCACACCACCATCGCCCCGGACAGGTTCTGGTACGTCACCCCGGTTTCGGCGGCCTGCCGCAAGTCCTCCGCGGCCATGAGCGCGAAACCGAGCAGCCCCCAGGCGGTCAGATGCTGCGCCGCGCCCACCTTCATGCCCAGGTGCGCGTCACCGGTGAGCTCCAGGGCTCGCCGGATCACCGCGCTGCCCTGACGGTAGGAGACCCTGAGGGCCGCCGAGCGCATCAGGGTCTCGTCCAGACCGACCTGCTCCAGATGCGGCCGCAGGTCGACACCGCGCTCGAAGGCGACCGAGGTGAGATAGCGCAGGATGTTCGGCTGGATCGTGGCCGATGTGCTGCGGCTGGTTCCCGCGGAGGCCGCCGGTACGTCGGCAACGGGCATCGCGCTCACCTCCTGCCTGGGCACACCCGTGTTCTGCCCGAGTGCACCCACCGCTTGCCTGGGCGCACCACTGTAGGCGGGCGGGACTCCAGCGGCAGCAGGTCTGGCCGGTGAAGTCCCCTGTCCGGCCCCTGGCGTCCCTCGTGTCCCGCGCGTTCGGCCCCTGGCGCCCGGGCCTGGCGTCCGGCACGCTCGGCTCAGGCCGGTTGCCTGATGCTTTCGATGATCCGGGCGAAGCCCTCCTCTCCGTGGCCGGCGTCGATCTGGCGCCGGACGAGTCGCTGGACCATGTCGACCACCTCGGTGCTGATGCCCTGGTCCGCACTGGCGGCCACCAGGTCACCGAGGTCGGAGAACGCGAGGCTCTGCTGCCCCGCCACGGTGTAGTCCCCGCCGTCGATGACCTCGGCGAACCCCTGGAAGCCGCCGGTCATGGCCGTCAGCCAGGGCGCGGCGAGCGCGGCGAACTCGCCCGCCGTCATGCCGACCGGGGCGACCATGGCGGCGCCGTGCATGAATCCGGCGAACATGACGTACATGCCGGCGAGCAGGGCGAGGTCGTAGAGGGACGCCAGCCCGGCGTCCTCACCGAAGTAGCTGGCGGTACCCCACAGTTCGAGCAGCGGCTTGTACTCGTCGAAGACCTCGGCCGATCCGCTGTAGAGGATCGAGGCCCCGGGCCGGCCGATCATGTCCGGCACGGCCATGATTCCGCCGTCCAGATACGCGACCCCTGCCTGGGCGGCCCACTCCGCCAACTCCCGTGACTGCGCCGGTGACGTCGTGGTCACGTTGACCACGGTTCGTCCGGCAAGTTCGGCGGAGATCGGATCGAGCACCTCATGGACCGACGCGTGGTCCAAGAGACACGCGATCACCAGTCGGCTGCCCAGGATCGCGTCCCGGGCTGTGGCGGCCAACTCCGCGCCCTGCGCGACGAGTTCGTCCGCCTTCCCCGGAGAGCGGTTCCAGCACGTGGTAGCGTGTCCGGCCTTCACCAGAGCACCCGCGAGAGCGGTGCCCATCGCACCCAGCCCGAGAACACTCACCCGGACACTGTTTTCGCTGTTGTCGGTCGTCATTTCCGGCGCTTCCCCTCGTGTTTGTGGTTCGGTTCGATCCTCTCCACGGCCGGTAGGGTTGACCAGTACGGACTAATTAGTCGGGTACTCACCTGTTGGTAAGTACCTTTGGGTTCTTGGGCTCTTGGGTCTTGGTTCTGGGGGGGACGGATGGCGACTTCGGCACGGCGTGGTCCCTATTTCTGCGGCATCGACGCGGCCATGGACGTCGTCGCCGGCAAGTGGAAGTCGCTGATCCTCTGGGAGCTGAACCACTACGGGGTCCGCCGGTTCGCCGAGCTGCGCCGCGGACTGCCGGGCGTCAGCGAGAAG
Source organism: Streptomyces sp. NPDC058697 (assembly GCF_042715345.1). Classification (NCBI taxonomy): domain Bacteria; kingdom Bacillati; phylum Actinomycetota; class Actinomycetes; order Kitasatosporales; family Streptomycetaceae; genus Streptomyces; species Streptomyces sp. NPDC058697. The sequence goes on along the minus strand of NZ_JBHXSU010000001.1, from coordinate 223,385 downwards.
ATGCTGATTCAGCATCTGCGGGAGATGGAGGAGGACGGGCTCGTCCATCGTGAGGTGTACCGAGAGGTGCCGCCGAAGGTCGAGTACTCCCTGACGGAGCACGGCGTCTCACTCAACGCCGCCCTGGCCTCCCTCGGGGCCTGGGGCACCGAACGCATCCGGCGGATCGGCGCCGAGAAGGTCCCCGTCGACGCGGCGGGGACCCCTCAGAGCTAGACACCTGTACTGCCGGGCAGGCTCAACCGGCTTCCGGCAGGGCCCGGTTGAGGATCGCGTCCAGATCGGCCGAGGCGGGGAGCGTGCCGAAGGCGTGTCCCCAGTCGCCGCCGAGGCGGGTCGCGCAGAAGGCGTCGGCGACGGCGGCCGGGGCGTGCCGGACCAGCAGCGAGCCTTGCAGGACCAGCGCCATCAGCTCGACCAGCCGACGGGCGCCCGTCTCAGCACCGCCAGGGTCGGACAGCTGGTCCTTGAGCCGGAGCACGGCCGCGTCGAGCCGGGCGTCGGCCCCGTGCGCCAGGGCGAGCTCGGCGAACAGTGCCTCCGCGGTGTCGGGTGCCCGGCCGAGGGCGCGCAGGACGTCGAGGGCGTTGACGTTGCCAGACCCCTCCCAGATGGAGAGCAGGGGCGCTTCGCGGTAGTGGCGGGGCATACCCGACTCCTCCACGTAGCCGTTGCCGCCGAGACACTCCAGGGCCTCGGCGGTGAAGGCCGGGCCGCGCTTGGTCACCCAGTACTTGCCGACGGCGGTGGCGATCCGGCGGAACGCCGACTCCTGCGCGTCGCCACGGATCGAGCGGTCGGCCGCTCCCGCGAGCCGCAGGGTGAGCGTCGTGGCGGCCTCGGACTCCAGCGCCAGATCGGCCAGTACGTTGCGCATGAGGGGCTGGTCGATCAGCAGCGCCCCGAAGGCGCCGCGGTGCTTCGTGTGGTGGCCCGCCTCCACCAGCGTCTTGCGCATGAGCGTCGCGCTCATCATCACGCAGTCCAGACGCGTGCAGTTGACCATCTCGATGATCGTCTTCACGCCCTGCCCCTCGGGGCCCACCAGCCAGGCGACGGTGTTGTCGAACTCCGGCTCCGAGGAGGCGTTGGAACGGTTGCCGAGCTTGTCCTTCAGCCGCTGGATACGGAACGTGTTCCGGGTGCCGTCCGGCAGGATCCGCGGCACGAGGAAGCAGGACAGGCCGCCGGGCGCCTGGGCGAGGACGAGGAACACATCGCACATCGGCGCCGACGTGAACCACTTGTGGCCGCGCAGCGTGAACACGCCCGGCTCGGCCGTCGGCGCGGCCACCGTCGTGTTGGTACGGACGTCCGAGCCGCCCTGCTTCTCAGTCATCCCCATGCCCGCGAGCAGCCCGCGCTTCTCGCCCGGGACGCGCAGGCCCGGATCGTAGACCCGGCTGACCAGCAGGGGTTCGTAGACCGCGGCCAGCTCGGGCTGCCGCCGCAGAGCGGGTACGGCGGCGTACGTCATCGAGGTGGGGCAGCCGTGTCCGGCCTCGGTGTGCCCCCACACCAGTCCGGCGGCGGTCCGGGCGACATGGGCGCCGGACCTGTCGTCCGCCCAGGGCGAGGCGCCCAGGCCCTCGGCCACCGCCACTCCCATCAGCCGGTGCCAGCTCGGGTGGAAGTCGACCTCGTCGATCCGGTTGCCGTAGCGGTCGTGCGTCCGTAGCTCCGGCTCGTGGCGGTTGGCCTGCTCGCCCCACAGCTGGGCCTCTTCACCGCCGGCCACGCGACCAAGACGCCGTACATCCTCCTCGGCCCAGCTGGCGCCCTCGCGGCGCAGCCCCTCCAGCAGGGCCGCGTCGTCGGAGGCGTCGTACGGAGTGAGGGGCGGGGCCTGGTTGGTGACGTCGTGCGTGGCGGACTGCTCGGGCGCGAGTATCGGGACCATACGGCCAGTGTTGCACTATCCCTGCGGCTGCAGCAATGACGTAACACGGCATTCCTGGAGTGCGCTTCCCGCCTACGCGGGCGGTGCTGAATTCCTACGTTGCGCAGCCGTGCCCGCGTCCCGTCTCGCCTGACCGGGCACAATGCGGTCCATGCAGTCCATGCGGATGAACGCCACCCAGTCGTCGGCCGACGTCGAACTGCGCCCACTCTCCGCGCGGTCGGTCGTCCTGAGCCTGCTGCTCGGCGTGCATCCGCCGGAGCTTCCGGTGCGGGACCTGGTCCTCAGCGTCGAACCCTTCGGTATCGCCGGGTCCACGCTGCGGGCCGCGCTCAGCAGGATGGTGACGGCGGGCGACCTGGACCGCGCCGACGGGGTCTACCGGCTCAGTGAACGGCTCCTGGAGCGCCAGCGCCGCCAGGACGACGCGATCCACCCGAGGACCAGGGCCTGGGACGGCTCGTGGGAAACCGTCGTCGTCACCGCGACCGGCCGCGGACCGGCCGAACGGGCCGAACTGCGCGCCGAGTTGTCCCGCCTGCGACTGGCGGAACTGCGCGAGGGCGTCTGGCTCCGCCCGGCCAACCTGCGACGCCCCTGGCCGACCCACCTCACGGAGTTCACCCAACGCTTCACCGCACGCCCCGAACAGCCCGGCCGCGCCCTGGCCGCGACCCTGTGGCCGCTCGACGACTGGGCCCACACCGCGGCCGCGCTACTGGCCCACGTGGCCCGACTGACCCACCCGGCCGACCGCTTCGCCACCTTCGCGGCCATGGTCCGCCACCTGGTCACCGACCCCGTCCTCCCGGACGACCTCCTCCCCACCCCCTGGCCGGCACCGGCCCTGCGCGCCGCTTACACCGACTACCAACGAGAGGTGACGGAGGCGCTCCACCGGGAACCGACGTCCACGGAAGGTCTCGACTGATGGCGGCCAGGTCGGGGGAGCCGTTGTCCGAGGCGCCGGCCCGGGCGGATCCCCTGGTGCCGTCGGAGGGCTGAGGCGGTGCCGCGGTTGAGGTGGGGCCCGGGCCCCACCGCCGTTCACGGCTCTGATTCCGGGGTTTCCTCGGGAGCGGTCAGTTCGGCGACCGCTGCCGCCAGTTGCTGCCGCAGTGGTTCCGGGAGGGGCTCGCCCTGGACGGCGCCCACCATGTCCTCGGCCAGGTGGTGGAGCTTGGTGTTGGTGTTCTGGGAGACCGCCACCAGGACGTTCCAGGCGTTCTCCGGGCTCAGGCCGAAGGATGCCATCAGGACTCCGCGGGCCAGGTCGATGACCGGCCGGGTCTGCATGGCGCGCTTGAGCTGGACGACTTCCGCGCGCAGGTCCCGCTCGGCATCGTCGGGCAACGCGTCCTCCTCCGTGGGACGTTGTTTCCTGTCGGGGCGCGCGTCCTGGCCCGGAAGGGCCACGGCCCTGGCGGCCTCACCGGTGGGCGCGTACGTGGGCGTGAGTGCGGGCGCGAACAGCGACGACGTTCCGGTGACGGCGAGCAGCCGCTCGACCACCGGGTCGGCGGCCCGGATGACGACGGTCTTGGCGTCCTTCAGCGCACGCCGACGCACGCGCAGCAGGACGTTGAGACCGGAGCAGTCGCAGAACTCGACTCCGCTCAGATCGAGATCCACGCCGGTGACGGACTCGGCGAGGGCTCGACGCAGCTCCCGCTTCAGTTGCTGTTCGCCGTCGAGGTCGATCTCACCGGCGATCACGACGGCCGTACGCGCGCCGACTCGGTGTGCCTCGATCTTGAGGGACGCCGACGGACGCTCCTCCGCCGCGATGGCTGATGCCGCGCCGACGGGCTCGTACCCGCTCTCGAACTGCGAGGAAAGTGCGGTGTCTCGCATGGCAGCCGCTCCTGAGGCATCCGGCCGTCTTCAACTCCCCCAGGCTCAGCTCCCGAGCGTCACACGTCAAGCGATACATGAAAATTCTTTCGTGCTTTTGAACGCGTGAATGGCAGGTCCTATGCTGTGGCGCATGGGTGGAGTACCTGAGACACATTCCGGCTGGACCTTTCTCACCAACCACGCCCGCGTACTGGCTGCCATCGCCGACGATCAGAACACCCGCATCCGGGACATCGCCGCACGCTGCCGGCTCACGGAACGGGCCGTGCAGAAGATCATCGCCGATCTGGAACAGGGTGGTTATCTCACCCACACCAGGCAGGGGCGAACGAACGAGTACCACATCGAGCCGGGGACCATCCTGCGCCACCCGGCCGACGGCGGGCTGCCGGTCGCGGGTCTCCTCTCCGCACTGGCGCAGCACGACGCCGAGCGCGGCACCGGATCTCAGCAGCTGCAGACGGCATCCGTCTCCGAGCAGGGTTCCACCGCCGACGAGTGACGAGTGGCGCCAGGGCCACCCGGACCACCCCAAGATCGACTGGTGAGGCCGGGCGCTCAGGACTACCGTCGGTACAGCGAACGTCGACCTTCACGTCGTCGTACACGCAGGACACATGCCATGACGGGCGCTCAGACGACACCCTCGGAATCTGCCAAGTCCCCGGAGCGGGGCCGAGGCAGGGGGATCGCACTTCTCGTCATCGCCTCCTGCCAGCTGATGGTGGTCCTCGACATCACCATCGTGAACATCGCTCTCCCGCACATCCAGAGCTCGCTCGGCTTCTCTACCGAGAGCCTGTCCTGGGTGATCAACGCCTACACGCTGACCTTCGGCGGTCTGCTCCTGCTCGGCGGGCGGTTGGGCGACATCCTCGGCCGTCGCCGCGTCTTCATGTTCGGCGTCCTGCTCTTCGTGCTCGCCTCCCTGCTCGGCGGACTCTCGCAGGAGTCCTGGCAGTTGCTCGCGGCGCGCGCGCTGCAGGGCGTCGGCGGCGCCATCGCGTCCCCGACGGCCCTCTCGCTGATCACCACGACGTTCGAGGAAGGGCCCGAGCGGAACAGGGCGTTCGGCGTGTTCGCCGCGGTCTCGGCCGGCGGCAGCGCGATCGGCCTGCTGGCGGGCGGACTGCTCGTGGAGTGGCTCGACTGGCGCTGGGTCCTCTTCGTCAACGTGCCCATCGGCCTGCTGATCGTGCTGGCGACGCCCCGCTACATCCGGGAGTCCGAGCGCCATCCGGGCCACTTCGACATCCTCGGCGCGCTCACCTCCACCGCCGGCATGGTGATGCTCGTCTACGGCTTCATCCGCGCCTCGGAGGACGGCTGGAGCGACGGTCTGACCCTGGCGGCCTTCGCGGCGGCGGTCGTGCTCCTCGCCGCGTTCATCGCCGTCGAGCGCCGGTCGAAGCAGCCCATCACGCCCCTGTGGATGTTCCGCGACCGCAACCGGGCAGGCGTCTACGCGATCATGCTCAGCCTGGCCGCGGCGATGTTCGGGATGTTCTTCTTCCTGACGCTCTTCGTGCAGAACATCCTGGGCTTCAGCCCGCTGGAGGCCGGTCTCGCCTTCCTGCCGGTGAGCGCGATCATCGCCATCGGCGCGGGGTGCGCCTCGCAGCTGCTGCCCAGGTGGGGGCCCAAGCCCTTCATGACGGTCGGCGCGGTCCTGTCCGCCATCGGACTGGGCTGGCTGACCCTGACCGACGTCGACAGCACCTACGCGGGCAGCATCCTAGGTCCCATGCTGGTCTTCGGCTTCGGTATGGGTCTCAACTTCGTGGCCCTGACGCTGATGGCCGTGTCGGGAGTGGAGTCGCAGGACGCGGGCGCGGCCTCCGGGATCCTCAACGCCACCCAACAGGTGGGCGGTTCGCTCGGCCTGTCGGTGCTGGTGACCGTCTTCGGCACGGCCAGCCGCAACGAAGCCACCGATCAGGTCCGCGACTTCATGGCGGAGGCGACCCCGGCCCAGCGCCTCGAGTTCCGCAGAACCGGGGAACTCCCGCCACCCTGGAGCGACCAGGTGCTGACCTCGGGCATTTCGAGCGCGTTCATCGTCGCGGCGATCATCGCCGTCGTGGGCGCCCTGGTCGCCCTGATCGTCATTCAGGTACGCCCCGACGACCTGGAGCGCCTCCAGGGAAACGGTGCCATGGCGCCCGTGGCGTCAGGGGACGTTCCGCAGGCCGGGGACGTACAGGAGAGCCAGGCCGACGCGAGCAGGCCGCCTTCGGACCCGTCGGAGTCCCGCGAGGATCCTCCCCCGCACGGCTGAGCCTCAGGGCAGCGGCTGTTCGGTCCAGATGACCTTTCCTGCCGGGGTGTAGCGCGTGCCCCAGCGTTCGGAGAGCTGGGCGACCAGGAACAGGCCGCGACCGCCCTCGTCCGTGCTGGCCGCGTACCGCAGATGCGGTGAGGTGTTGCTGCCGTCGAAGACCTCGCAGATCAGGCTGCGGTCGCGCAGCATGCGGACCTGGATGGGACCGGTGCCGTACCGGATCGCGTTGGTGACCAGCTCGCTGAGCATCAGCTCGGTGGCGAACGCCAGGTCGTCCAGCCCCCACTCCGTGAGCTGCCGGGTGACCGACGCGCGCACCTCGCCGACGGCGGCCGGGTCGGACGGCACCTGCCACTCGGCGATGCGGTCGGCTCCCAGGGCACGGGTGCCGGCGACGATCAGGGCGATGTCGTCGCCGGGCCGGTCGGGGAGGAGGGCGTTGAGGACGCCCTGGCAGATGTCCCCGGGCGACCGGTCGGCGCCGGCCAGCGCGGTACGCAGCAGTTCGAGGCCGACGTCGATGTCCCGCTCCCGGTCCTCGACGAGCCCGTCCGTGTAGAGAACCAGACGACTGCCCTCCTCCAGCGTCAGTTCGGCCGTCTCGAACGGGAGACCGCCGAGACCGAGCGGCGGACCCGCGGGCACCTCGGGGAACTCCACGCTGCCGTCGGGGCTGACGACGGCCGGCGGTGGATGGCCCGCCCGGGCGACGGTGCATTTGCGGGAGGTCGGGTCGTAGACGGCGTACAGACAGGTGGCGCCGGTGATCGCGGCACCGCTGTCCTCGGCGGCCTCGTCCTGGTCGATGCGGCCGACCAGCTCGTCGAGGAGTCCGAGCAGCTCGTCGGGCGCCAGGTCGAGCGCGGAGAAGTTGTGCACGGCGGTCCGCAGCCGCCCCATCGTCGCCGCGGCGTGCAGCCCGTGGCCGACGACATCGCCCACGACGACCGCTACCCGGGCACCGGACAGCGGCAGTACGTCGAACCAGTCGCCGCCCACCCCCGCCTGCGCGGGCAAATAGCGGTAGGCGATGTCCAGGGCGCTCTGCTCGGGCAGATTGCGGGGCAGCAGACTGCGCTGCAGCGTCACGGCCATGGTGTGCTCGCGCGTGTAGCGGCGCGCGTTGTCGATGGAGACCGCGGCACGGGCGACCAGCTCCTCGGCGAGGGCCAGCTCCTCCTCGTCGAACGGCTCGGGCTTCTCCGAGCGCCAGAAGTTGACCACGCCCATCACCAGGTGTCCGACCCGCACCGGAACGATGATCAGCGAGTGGATCCCGTACTCCACGACCTGCGCGGTGCGCTCCAGATCCTGCGCGAGCCATCCCGGAGCCTCCCGGAGGCTGGGCTCGACCACGGCCTGGCCGGTGCCGATGCTGCGGGCCTGCGGCGTGGACGCCACGAACCGGATCCGCTCGCCCACCGGATAGAGAGGAGCGTCCTTGCGGATACCGCTGAACGCCGTACGGCGCAGATCGGTGCCCGCCTCCGGCTCCTCGCCGCTCAGCACGGCGTCGGCCAGGTCCACGGTGACGTAGTCCGCGAACCGAGGCACCGCCACCTCGGCCAGTTCCTCGGCGGTACGGGTCACGTCCAGGCCCGTACCGATGCCCACCCCGGCGTCGTACAGGAGCTTGAGGTGCTCCCGGGCCACTTCGGCCTTTCCGGACAGGGCGCGCAGCTCGGTGGAGTCGCGGAGTGTCGCGACGCTGCCGGCCGGGCCGCCCTTGAGGTCTGTGGGCCGCTGGTTGATCGCCAGCAGCCGGTCGCCGACCAGATGCACCTCGTCCGTCACGACGCGCCCCGAGGCCAGCAGACCGGCCGTGTCCGTGTCGAGGCCGAGTTCCAGCACATGCCGTCCCTCGGCGTCCCGGGGAAGATCCAGCAGCCGGTGCGCCTCGTCGTTGGCGAGCAGCAGCCGCCCCTCGCCGCTGGCGATCATCACGCCTTCGCGGACCGCGTGCAGCACCGCGTCGTGGTGCTCGTACATCCGGGTCATCTCGAACGGGCCGAGCCCGTGTGTCTGGCGCAGCAGCCGTCGGCTCACCAGTGCTGTCCCGCCCAGGGCCAGGGCGAGTGCCGCGGCCGCGGCGGTCAGCAGGAGCGGGAGCTGCCGGTCCGCGACACCGCCGACGTTCTCGGTCGTGATGCCCGCCGACACCAGGCCCACGACCTCGCCGTCGTCCGACTTGACGGGAACCACGGCCTGCACCAGCGGCCCGATGGTTCCCGTGATCTCCTCGGTGAAGGAGCGGCCCTCCAGGGCCGGTTCGAGGGTCCCGACGAACTTCTTGCCGATCCGGTCGGGCTTGGGGTGGGTGTAGCGGACCCCGTCGGTGTTCATCACCACGATGAAGTCCACCTTGGACTGCTCACGGGCCGCCTCGGCCCGCGGCTGAAGCACCGCGGTGGGATCGGAGGCACTCAGGGCGTCGCGGGTGCCGGGAGCGTTGGCGAAGGTCTCCGCGACGGCCAGGGAACGGTTCGTGGCCTCCTGGGTGCTGTCGTGCCGCACCTGCAGCACCAGGGCCACCACCGCGGCCACGACCAGCAGCAGCACGATCACCACTTGCAGGACGAACACCTGGCCCGCGACACTGCGCCCGCCCAGCGCCGACCTCAGCCCCGCCGAGGGCCCGTGCCCGCCGTCGTGGGCCCCCCGAGGATCGACTGGATGGCGCGGCGTCTGCCGTGCCCGCCGCGCATGCGCTCGGCGAGGCCGGTCACGCCTGCGCCGCGCACGCAGGCCATTGAGGCGGGGGGTCGACCGAGCCCAGGATCGACCCAAGAGTCGCACCATAAGCCCATGTCTACACTGCCGGGCGCCATGAGGCGAGAGGGTCGTGCCCCGGGAGGGGCCGACGGCCCGGGCCGAGTGGCCCAGACCAATGGCGGAAGGAGGGCCTCAGGTCCGTGGGGCGGCCCGGCTCAGGCAGGTGGGGCGGTACGTGGTGACCGCTGTCCGGTGCCGATGATCGCGGGCCGTCCGATGCTGCCGTGGGCACGATCTCGCCGCATCATGGAGAGGGGTTCCATTTGCGCGCATTTGTTCCTCAAGTGCGGGAGGCCGTCATGCACACCCCGGACCGGTACCGGCTGACCTTCACCCATGAGGGATCGGGCGTCGGCGCGACCACGGACAAGGTGGTCGTCGAAAGGACCGACACCCTGGGACCGGGCGGGAACCCGGTCTACTGCGATCCCACCGGCATCCTCCGTGCCGAGATCAGCCCGGCGGGGGAGGTGCGGATGCTGGCCAGCGGCGGCTACCAGTCGCCCCTTCCGCCCTCCGCCGAACCGCTCCGGCAGCCCTAGGAGAGTTCAGGGAACCCCCCAGGAGGTTCCTGCTTTTGGGTCCTGGGCGAGTGTTAGACGAGGAGCAAAGCGGCGGCGCTGCTGGCGCCGAGAGAGGCGCCGGCCACCGTCTGCGCGGTGGAGTGGTAGCCGAGCGCGACCCGTGACCAGCACACTCCGACCACGAGGACGTACGCGGCGAGCCACCACACGGTGTGCGTGGCGGCGAGCATCGCCACGACCCCGGAGGCGACGGCGGAGTCCACGCTGATCTTCCACGCCGTGTTCACGGCGAGCAGCACGACCGTCGTGACCCACAGGCCGAGCATCGCGACCAGGATCCCCGTGGGCGCCCCGCCGAGAAGCATGACCAGGGTCCCGAGCCCGAGGGAGCCGAGGATCACGAAGAAGATCGGCGCCCGCTGTGTACGGTCCACCACGTGCCGGTCGCCCCAGGTGCCGCGCCCGCGCTCCCACTGGATGTACGCGGCCGGCACGATCCCCGCGCACAGGGCGCCGAGCAGGCCCCACGGAACGCCGGTCCAGTCACCCGCGGCGGCGGCCCCGATCCCGGTCATTCCGCCGACCAGGACATTGCGGGACTGAAGGACGTCGGTCACGACACGGGCGGTTCTCATGCACTCGGCTCACGGGTTCCGGGGTGGGTGGCGGCGGGTGATCGGGCAGTGGCCCAGCATGTCATGTACGGCACGGGCGACGGCGTACGTCACATGGCGCGACGCGCCTGGCCGAAAGAACCGTTGGTCCCGTGCCGAGTCCCGGTTGGCGTGCTTTCAACGGATCATCAGGGGGAAACGGCATGTCAGCAGGGCCTGTTGTCGATCTGCAGCGACTCGGTGGGTACTTCACCCGCGACCCCTCTCCCGTCCACGCCGAACTCCGTGCGGGAACATCGGCCAGATCGTCAACGCGGACCGACTGGCGCTGGAGGACGTCGAGATGGGCGGGGTGGCCATCCCGGCCGGCTCCACCGTCCTGATCGCCATGGCCGGTGCCGACCGTGATCCGGAGCGCTTCCGGCAGGCCGACCGGTTCGACATCCGCCGGGACTTCCGCGGCCACATCGCCTTCGGCCACGGCCTGCACTACTGCCTGGGCGCCCCGCCGGCCCGGCTGGAGGGCCACATCGCGATCCGCGGCCTCCTGGAGCGCTGCCCGGACCTGAGGCTGGACGCCGACGGGACCGAACTGCCGTGGATGTGGGGGCTGTTGATCAGGGGTGCCCGCGAACTTCCCTTGCACTGGTGGCCGTCGGCGGGCCGGCCCTTGCTGGTTACCGGCAGTAACCGGACCGCTGTCGCCGGACCTCGGCCGCCACCAGTGCGTACGCGGTGGCAATTCCTCATCGACAACACGACCATGCGGCGCCCGGCAGGCCTGTCTGCCGGGCGCCGCAAGGTGTTTTCGGGTCGGTGCCCGCTCCGTGGCGACGAAGGCGGCACAGACGCGCCGCGCGCTCGCTGCCCCTCTCTGGGGTAAGGTCCTCGTCACTTCGGAGGCGCCCGTATCTCTCCGTCACATTGTCCGGCCGTGTACACCTGCCGGACGAGGAGGGCGTACGCGGACGAGGAGCAAGAAGCCGTATGGCGCCCTCGGGTGGGCTGGTTCATGAGAGGTTTCTATGAATCCGCGGGACGTTTGAACACTCGGGGCCTCCCCTCCGTATAGGGCGGGGGATTGCCATGCCGGCTCCGGCCAACAGAAGCGTAGGAGTAGATCCTTGGGACGCAACACGCGCAGACGCCCAACAGGCGCACGACGCGCGACCATTGGGGCGGTCGCGCTGATGCTGGGGGGAGGTGGGCTGGTAGCGGCGAACGTCTACGCGACGGCCTCCGAGAGTGGTCAGAGCCAGGCCGGTCAGGTCCTGGCCTCGGGCGCCGCCACGATCGACTGCCCGGACGTGGGCAGCCAGCTGACGGCGGTGCCGGACGAGGCGAAGGCCGAGGTCGACAAGGAACTTGCCCTCCTCGACAAGCAGATCGCCGAGGCCTACCAGCGGTTGCAGCAGTCGACGCAGGCCATCCAGCAGGACGGTGCCTTCGCCGAGAACTCGATCATGAACCCGCTGAAGGAGAAGCGAGCCGCGACCATCGAGCGGATCGCGATAGCCGTCGACCGGGTGGGAGACCGACCGCAGGGCCTTGAGTCCTTCGCGGCCTGCATACTTCGCGCCTCGGGCAACCAGGGCGAACAGGGTGGCGACGGACAGAACGGCGACCAGGGCGGCGAAGACCAGCAGGACGGCGCCGACCAGGACGGTCAGGGCCAGGACGGTCAGAACCAGGGCGAAGGCCAGGACAACGGCCAGAACCAGGACAACGGCCAGGGCCAGGGCGACGAGCAGGGCGGTCAGCAGGGCGGCAACGGCGGCCAGGCCGGCAACGGACCTGTGGCCGCCGACTTCGTGGACATCAAGTCGGTCCAGCCCAACGTGCAGAGCCCGCGCAAGCAGGGCAACGCCTCCCGCGGCACCTTCAGCACCTCCTGCGGTGTGAACGCGAACGGCCTGTTCAATTCCGACAACGTGATCGTGGCCCCCGGTGTCACCAACGGCGCCCACCACTTCCACGACTACGTCGGCAACCAGGACAACAACGCCTTCGCGAGCGACCAGGACCTGGCCAACGGCGACACGTCCTGCGAGAACAAGGACGACAAGTCCTCGTACTTCTGGCCCGTGATCCGTCTGCAGAACGGCGCCCAGGAGCAGGACGCGGGTTCGCCCGGCGGCGGCATCGAGGGCAACGCCGGTGAGATCGTCACGCCCAAGCAGGTGACCATGACCTTCGTGGGCAACCCGCAGAGCAAGGTCACCGAGATGCCGAAGCTGCTGCGCATCATCACCGGTGACGCCAAGGCGTTCGTGAACGGCACCGCCAACGCCAACGCCTCATGGAGCTGCACCGGGTTCGAGGACCGGCAGCTGAAGGACAAGTACCCGCTCTGCCCCCAGGGCAGTGACGTGGTCCGCACCTTCAAGTTCCAGAGCTGCTGGGACGGCAACAACATCGACAGCGCCAACCACCGCACCCACGTGGCCTTCGCCGACGCCAACGGCGTCTGCGGGAACGGCTTCAAGGCCATCCCGCAGCTCGTCCAGCGGATCGTCTACGACATCGACGCGCCCAGCCTGAACGACGGCGGCAAGACGACCCCGCTGTTCGCGGTCGACTCCTTCCCGGAGCAGCTGCACAAGCCGGTCACCGACCACGGCGACTTCATCAACGTCTTCGACGAGGACCTGATGGGGGAGATGGTGGACTGCATCAACGGAGGCCGGAAGTGCGACGCCGCCGACGGTGCGGGTGACGGCGCCGGTGGCGGCGCGGGCGAGGAGCCGGGCAACTCTCCGTCGCCGACGCCCGAGAACCCGCCCGGCGGGAACAACGGGGACGACGACCCCGCGGACAACGGCAACGGGAACGGCGGCGACAACGGCAACGGTGGCGAGAACACGCCGTCGCCCACGGCCACCGCCCCGTCCGGTGGGAACAACCAGGACGAGGAGCCGGCCGACAACGGCGCCGAGAACACGCAGAAGCCCTCCACCGACAGCACGCAGGCCCCCGACCCCGCCGACGGCGAGGACAAGGGCAGCGGTGAAGCGGTGCCCAAGACCGAATCGTCCCCGTCGGCCGTCCAGAGCGACGCGGCCGCGGCGACGGGTGGCGACGACAACGACCTCGGCGGCGCCGTACCGGGCCCCGAACCGTCGGGCGCCTCGGTGCTCGAACCGCAGGCGACCTCGGGCGGACTCGCCGACACCGGGACGCAGTTGTGGCCGGCCGCGGCCGGAGCGCTCCTCCTGCTCGCAGGGTTCGTACTGCTCCGCCGTATCAACAGCAGGCAGACGTGACGCGGTAGCGCCACAACGAGACAGAGCTGGGTAACGCCGTAGCGCAGTAGCGGTATCGAGGAGCCGGCCGGGGAAACCCGGCCGGCTCCTCACTTGTGTGCGCGACGGCTACCGCGACACCTCGTCCGGACCCGTGCCGAGAACCTCGGCGATGAAGCTCGCCAGCTGCTTCCGCATTTCATCCCGGGCTACGCCCTTCTGACCGGCCAGATGCTCGACGAGGTCGGCCCGGACCGTGGCGAGCAGGGCGTGCGCGGTGAAGCCGCTGTTGGTGAGGCCGGGAATCTGCTCCAGCGCGCACCGGAGCAGGCTGTGCCAACGCTCGTAGTGCTCCGCCTGGTAGGGGCTGTCGCTGCCGGTCGCCTCCAGGGCCAGGGCGAGATGGCGGTTGTCGAGCTTGAAGCACAGGAGCGCGTCGAGCAGGGCGGGTACGCGATCGAGCGGCGGAGCGTCGGGCCCCAGCGGCGGTGGGCCCTCCTCGACCGCACTCCTGACCGGTTCGAGTCGCGTCGCGTACAGCGCCCGGATCAGTCCGGTGCGGTCGCCGAAGGCCCGGAAGAGCGTCCCCTTGCCCACGCCGGCCGCCGTCGCGATGTCGGCCATGGTGACGTCGTCGGGGCTCTCGCACTTGGTGAAGAGCGTGTCGGCGGCCGCGAGTACGGCAGCCCGGTTACGGGCCGCGTCCTTGCGTGGTCTGCGCTCGGTCATGCTGCTCCTCCAGTTGCAAAGCGGACCCAGGGTCCGTATCGTCAATTGAAACGGACCGGTGGTCCGTATCGTACTGGACGGAGAAACGCATGCCCGCGAACACCTCACTGGCAGACACCTCACCGGAAGAGCTGTACCGCCACAGCCTGCGGCTGCTGCTGGACAAGGACATCGCCGCCTGGGTCGACCTGTGGGCCGAGGACGGCGTCATCGAATTCCCCTTCGCGCCCCAGGGCTGGCCCGGGCGGCTGGAGGGCAAGGAGGCCATCGCCGCCTACATGCGCCACTATCCCGACCACATCGACCTGCACGACTTCCCCGACCTGCGGATTCACCGGACCACTGAGTCGGACGTCATCGTGGTGGAGATGCGCGCCGTGGGCCGCCTCGTGGAGACCGACAGTCCCTACGACATGACCTACATCGCCGTCGTGACCGTCCGGGACGGCCTCATCTCCTCCTACCGCGACTACTGGAACCCGCTCGTCGTTCAGGAACCCGGCGTCGACTTCACCGCGAGCGGCACCCGATGAGCATCACCGGCACCACTCTGGTCATCGGTGCCACCGGCACGACCGGTAGCCGTGCCGCCGCGCGACTGATCGCCGCCGGCCACCGGGTGAAGGCCGCCAGTCGTCGCGCGACCCCGGTGCCCGGCGCGGAACCGGTCCGCTTCGACTGGGGCGATCCCGGGACCCACGCCGACGCCCTCGAAGGAGTCGACCGCGTCTATCTCATCCCGCCCCTGGGCGACTCCGACCCGGCCTCGGTCATGCTGCCCTTCCTGCGGCAGGCCCGCGCCGCCGGGGTGCGCCGCGCGGTGCTCCTCAGTTCCTCGGCCATATCCGAGGGCGGACCGGCGGTGGGAATGGTTCATCAGGCCCTGCCCGGTCTGTTCGACGAGTGGGCGGTGCTGCGGCCCTCGTGGTTCATGCAGAACTTCACCGGCGCGCACGCCCACGCTGAAACCATTCGCGAGGCCGGTGCCATCCTCACCGCGGCAGGCGCCGGCCGTGTCGGCTTCGTGGACGCCGACGACATCGCCGCCGTCGCCGTGCGCGCCCTCACCGACGACCGCGCCCCCAACGCCGATCTGGTCCTGACCGGGCCGGAGGCGCTCAGCTACGACGACATCGCCGCGATTGTCACGGAGGTCACCGGTCGACCCGTGGTCCACCATCGGCTGACCCATGAACAACTGCGCGACCGGCTCGCGGCGTTCATGCCGCTGGAGTTCGCCACGCTGCTGGCCGACATGGACCGCGCCATCGCCGATGGAGCCGAGGACCGCACCACTGGCACGGTCCAGCTCCTCACCGGCCGCCCGCCGAACGGCTTCCGCGCGGTCGCCGAACGCGAGTTGAAGGATCCGGTCCCCTCGTAGGGGACGGTACGCACCTGTGTTCGCCGGACACCGGGTCGGCCCGGCGCCCGACGAACCGCGTGCTGTCAGCCGTGGTAGCCGATGTAGCCGTTGCCGTCCCGGTCGTTGTCCCTCTTCGTGTAGCTGTGCACGTCCGCACGGCTGCCGGAGGGCTTGTAGAGGTAGATGGTGTCGGCGTCGTTGTTCCACATGAAGTTGCAGTTGTCGCGGTAGACGACGTTGTTGGCATCGGAGTCGTTGCCGTTGCCGCCGCGCAACTTCACAAAGTCACCGGGCTGGACATAGTGGTTCGCGGTGAAGGCGAAACGGTTGCCGGTCTTGTCCTTGACGACATAGCCCTTGAGATTGACAGTCGCCGAGGACGAGTAGTTCTTGATGGTCAGGTATTCCTGGTGCGTGTTGCCGGTGGTGCATCTGTTGGAGTCGCTGCCGGGTGCGTCGTACTGGACGCCCCGGACCTTCAACGCCGATGTGTACTCGGCCGCCTGGGCCGGGGCGGCAACGAGAACCGCCAGCGCACCGGCTGTGAAGGACACGGCTATGACAGGGTGCTTTCGCATGGGAATCCCCCTCCAGATCGCTATGAGGCACTGGAGCCTAGCCATGCCGTGAACGAAGTGTGTCTGGTTGGGAGTTATTGCGTCTTCCGTCATGAAAACGTGATAGTGGCCCGAAAGGTCAGGGCTGGGCCGAGCGCCCCGTCCAGGGCGGAAATCCGTTGAAACCTGTCGCCAATGCCCCTGTGGGGTGAATGCCCGCGCTCCTAGCGTGATGAACCGTCCCGCGTACGTCCGGCGGCACGTTCACACTCCAGGAAAGAGCACAGGCATGCAGTACTTCCTGCCGATCGTCATCGGCGTCGTCTACGCGCTGCTGATGTCCCTCATCCGCGAACCGCACCGGAGGCGCTTCAACGCCATCATGGTCGCGGGGGCGGGTGCCGCGTACCTCAGCGGCGGCGGGATGGGCGGCTGGGAGTTCGCGTTCACGGCGGTCGTGGCCTATGTCGCGTACCGCGGCCTGGACTCGTGGACGTTCATCGGTGTCGGCTGGCTGCTGCACACCGCGTGGGACGTCGTCCACCACGTCAAGGGCAACCCCCTCATCCCCTTCGCCCACGACTCGTCGCTGGGCTGCGCGATCTGCGACCCCGTCATCGCGCTGTGGTGCTTCATGGGAGGCCTGTCACCGCGTGAACTCCTGCGGAAGGTGCGGTCCGGGAAGACCCGGGACCACGACGCGAACGTCCCGGCCGACCCGCACTCGCGTGCAGGGCAGCCGGGACGGGCGGTGCCGCGGGATCAGACCGCCGGGGCCGGGTAGGTCGGATACTCCACCCCGGAGACGTGCTGGACGACTCGGATGACCTGGCACGAGTAGCCGAACTCGTTGTCGTACCAGAGGTAGAGGATCGCGTTGTCGCCGTCGACCTTGGTGGCGCCGGCGTCGACGATCGAGGCGTGGCGCGAGCCGATGAAGTCGTTGGAGACCGCGTCCGGGGCGCTGGTGAAGTCGATCTGGCGCTTGAGCGGTGAGGTCAGCGACACATTGCGGAGATAGTCGAGGACCTCGTCGCGGGTGGTCTCGCGCCCGAGCCGCAGGCTGAGGATCGCGATCGAGACGTCCGGCACGGGCACCCGGATCGAACTGCCCGTGATCGGCGCCTTGAGGTCGGGCAGCGCCTTGGCGACGGCGGAGGCGGCACCCGTCTCGGTGATGACCATGTTGAGCGGCGCGGAGCGGCCGCGGCGGTCGGCCTTGTGGTAATTGTCCAGCAGGTTCTGGTCGTTGGTGAACGAGTGGACGGTCTCCACATGGCCGCGCACCACGCCGTACTCGTCCGCCATCGCCTTCAGTGGCGGGACGATCGCGTTGGTGGTGCAGGAGGCGCAGGACAGGATCTGCTCGTCCGGCTTGATCGTGTCGTGGTTGACGCCGTGCACGATGTTCGGGACATCGCCCTTGCCGGGCGCGGTCAGGACGACCTTGTCGATACCCGGGCGCAGGTGCCCCGACAGGCCCTCGCGGTCGCGCCACTTGCCGGTGTTGTCGATGAGGATGGCGTCCCTGATGCCGTACGCCGTGTAGTCGACCTCCGACGGGTCGCTCGCGTAGATCACCTTGATCTCGTTGCCGTTGGCGATGATCGTGCTGTTCGCCTCGTCGACGGTGATCGTGCCCTGGAACTGGCCGTGGATGGAGTCGCGGCGCAGCAGCGAGGCGCGCTTCACGATGTCCTGCTCGCCGCCCCGGCGGACAACGACCGCGCGCAGGCGCAGGCCGTTCCCGGAGCCGGTCTTCTCGATGAGCAGCCGGGCCACGAGACGGCCGATGCGGCCGAAGCCGTAGAGCACGACATCGCGCGGCTCGCGGCGCTCGATCTTGTTGGCGCCCGTGGCGCCGGCGACGGACTCGGCGGTGAACTCGCGCACCGACAGACCGCGGTCGTCGGCCTTGTACGTCGCCGCGAGCATGCCGAGGTCGATCTGCGAAGGCCCGAGATCGAGTTCGGTGAGGGTCTCCAGGAACGGCAGCGTCTCGGTGACCGAGAGCTCCTCGCCAGCTATCTGCCGGGCGAATCGGTGGGTCTTGAGGATGCTGACCACCGACTTGTTCACCAGGGAGCGGCTGTGCAGCAGGACCGTGACGTCCCGCTCCCGGTGCAGCTTCCCGATGAGCGGGATCATCGACTCCGCGATCTCCTCGCGGGTCTTCCAGTTGGTGAACGAGTCGTCATTGACAGTCACAGGTTTATCTTTCGAGCTAGGCGGTGCTCATATGCTAAACCGCCGCCTTTTCGATCATGTCAGCGGCATCGTCAGCGGCAGTGCCGGCGGCATCGGTCGAGCGGATGGCGCACTCGCTCGCGGTGGCCGGACGGCGGCGCTCAGCGTCCCGGTGCGGCCGGTCCGGAAGCGGCCGGTCCGGATCCCGCCGGTCCGGGCGCTCCCACCCGCAGCCCGTCCATGACCAGGTCCAGGAGCCTGGTGGCGCGGGGCTGCCAGTCGCCGGCGGGGTCGATCAGCCAGAGACCGCCGATGGCGAGGATGAAGTCGTCCGCGGTGACGCCCGGGCGGATGGTGCCGGCCTCCTCGTTGGCGCGGAGGAGGAGTTCGGCCGCGGCGGACACCGGGGCGTGCCCCGGCTTCGCCAGATTCGCCGGGCCGCTGGTCGCCTGCTGGATCGCGTTCGCGATGCCGGCCTTGGCCATGCCGAACCGGGCGAGTCGGTCCATCCACTCGCGCAGGGCCTGCTCGGGTTCCCGCGTCTCGAGCAGTTCGGCGGCGCTTTCGGCGACCTGCTGTATCTCGTGGCGGTAGATCTCCAGGACGAGGGTCTCCCGATTGGGGAAGTTCCGGTAGAACGTGCCCTGCCCGACGCCCGCCTTCCTGGCGATCACGCTGAGCGGGGTGTCCGCGGAGTTCGTCAGCTCGACCAGGGCCACCTTCAGGATGCGTTCGCGATTCCGCTGTGCGTCCGAGCGCTGGGGCCCGTCCTTCTTCGGCTGCACTCGTCCTCCTCGCGGGTCCGTGTCCGAATCCCGACCTTGCCCAACCGGACAACTGTCCGTTACGTTTCCTGTGAGCGGACAACTGTCCGGTTGAGCCCACTCTAGCGCTGGGCACGGCCGGCGTGGGCGCCCGTGACCGTTGTCACCGGCGTTCCCTCTCTGAAGCTTCTGCCCGCCGGACCGTTCTTCGGAAGCGCTCCGGACACGCGAAAGAAGGCTGATCATGGCCCCAGCCACCCCCTCGACGTACAGCGCCATCAGTCTGAACATCAACGGCGAGAAACGCACGCTCTCCGTCGACCACCGCACCACCCTGCTCGACGCCCTGCGTGAGCGCCTCGACATGACCGGCACCAAGAAGGGCTGTGACCAGGGCCAGTGCGGTGCGTGCACCGTTCTGCTCGACGGCCGCCGGGCCGTGTCCTGTCTGCAGCTCGCGGTGGCGGCCGAGGGGCGTGAGATCACCACCATCGAAGGCATGGCCGCGGGCGATCAACTCCACCCTGTGCAGCAGGCGTTCCTCGACCTCGACGGCTACCAGTGCGGCTACTGCACGCCCGGCCAGATCTGTTCGGCGGTCGCAGTGATCGAGGAGCACGCGGCGGGCTGGCCGAGCGCCGTCACCGACGACGTCCGGCCCGAAGCCGCACCACCACCGCTGAGCGCCGACGAGATCCGCGAGCGGATGAGCGGCAACCTGTGCCGCTGCGGCGCGTACGTGTCGATCGTCGAGGCCGTCGCCAGGGCGGCCGCAGAGACGCAGACCGTGACGTCCGCGGACCTCCCGCAGACCGAGGAGGCGGCGGCATGAGGGAGTTCGGATACCAGCGGGTGTTCGACGTCTCCGGCGCGGTCGCGCTGCTCGACGCCGATCCCGACGCCCGCTTCCTGGGCGGCGGCACCAATCTCGTCGACCTGATGAAGACCGGCGTCGAGCGGCCCGCCCAGCTCGTCGACGTCCGCGAACTCCCGCTGGACACCATCGAGTTGACGCGAGACGGCAGCCTGCGCATCGGCGCGACCGTCACCAACAGCGACCTCGCCGCGCACCCCGAAGTCCGGCGTCGCTACCCGGCGTTGGCCCAGGCGGTGCTGGCCGGCGCCTCCGGGCAGCTGCGTAACATGGCCACCGTCGGCGGGAACCTGCTCCAGCGCACCCGCTGCGGCTACTTCGCCGACGTCACCAAGCCCTGCAACAAGCGCGTCCCGGGCAGTGGTTGCCCCGCCATCAAGGGCGAGCACCACAACCACGCGATCCTCGGCGCCTCCGACCACTGCGTGGCCACCCACCCCTCCGACATGGGCGTGGCACTGACCGCCTTCGACGCCGTCGTGTCGTACGAAACGACCGACGGGCCGGGGGAACTGCCGCTCAGCTGGTTCTACCTGCCGGTGGGAGACACTCCGCACCGCGAGACGGATCTGCCGCCGGGCGCGCTGATCACCCATGTCACGCTGCCGCCCGCCCCGGTCGCCGCCAACTCCCGCTACCGCAAGGTGCGCGAGCGGGCCTCGTACGCCTTCGCGATCGGCTCGATCGCCGCCGCGCTCGACGTCCAGGACGGCGTCGTACGCGATGTGCGTCTCGCCTTCGGGGCGGTCGCGTCCCGGCCGTGGCGGGCCCGCGCGGCCGAAAGGGTGCTGGCCGGGGCACCGGCCGACGCCGAGACGTTCGCCGCCGCCGCGGACGCCGAACTCGCGGCCGCACGGCCGCTGCCGCACAACGGATACAAGGTGACCCTGATGCGCAACCTCGTGGTGGCCGAGCTGACCCGACTCGCCGAGGAGGCCGGCCGATGACCACCGTCACGAGCGGCACCAGGGCCCTGAACGGAGCTGTCGGAACCGCGCACACCCGCGTCGAGGGCCGCGACAAGGTCACCGGAGCGGCCCGCTACGCCGGAGAGGTCCCCTTCGCCGAACTGACCCACGGCTGGCTGGTGTTGTCGACCGTCGCCCGGGGCCGCGTCCGCTCCCTGGACACCGAACCCGTTCTCGGCATGCCGGGCGTACTCACCGTCCTGCACCACGAGAACGCCCCACGGGTCGAGACCGACTACCTGGGGCTGCTCGGGTCCCCGCCGGATCCGACCGTCGCAGTCTTCCAGCACGACCGGGTGCCGCACATGGGCTGGCCGGTCGCCCTGGTCGTCGCCGAGACGTCCGAACAGGCCCGGGAGGCCGCCGAAGCACTGGTGGTGCACTACGAGGAGGAACCGCACGACGTCGACTTCTACGCGGGACACCCGGACGCGTACGCGGCGGAGGGCCATATGCCGGGCGTGACGGCGAAGGGCGACCTGGCGGCCGAACTCGCCGCGTCCGCCGTCGTGGTGGACGAGCGGTACACGACCCCGGAGGAACACCACAACTCGATGGAGCCCCACGCGGCGACGGCCCGCTGGGACGGCGGCCGGCTCGAAGTCGTCGACTCCAACCAGGGCACGACCTGGGTCGCGGGCGAACTGGCGAACCTGTTCTCGCTCGACCCGGCCTCGGTCCGGGTGCGCTCCGAACACGTCGGCGGCGGCTTCGGCAGCAAGGGCGTCCGCCCGCACCAGGTGTCCGCGGTGATGGCCGCGACCCTCCTGCAGCGCCCGGTCCGGGTCGTCATGACCCGCCGTCAGATGTTCTCGCTGGCCGGCTACCGCAGCCCCACCACACAGCACGTCAGGCTCGGCGCCGACGCCGACGGGCGGCTGCGCGCGCTGGATCACGGTTCGCTGAGCCTCACCTCGACCGTGCACGAGTTCATCGAGCCCAGCGCCGGCGTGGCACGGGTGATGTACGACGCCGACGCCCACCACACGGCCAACCGGGTCGTACGGCTCGACGTGCCGACCCCGACCTGGATGCGCGGACCGGGCGAGGCGCCGGGGTCGTTCGCCATCGAGTCGGCGCTCGACGAACTCGCCGAGAGGTGCGGCCTCGACCCGATCGAACTGCGCGTCCGCAACGAACCCGACGTGGGCCCCGTGTCCGGGCTGCCGTTCAGCGGTCGCAACCTCGTCGCCTGCTTCCGCAAGGGCGCGGACAGGTTCGGCTGGGCGGACCGCGATCCGCGGCCCGGACTGCGCCGCGACGGGCGCTGGCTGCTCGGCACCGGCACGGCGGCCGCGTCCTTCCCGGCCGGTGCCGCACCGTCCACGGCGGCCATCACGGCGGAGGCGGACGGAACCTTCACCGTGCGGATCAACGCGACGGACATCGGCACCGGGGCGCGGACCGCGCTCACCCTGATCGCGGCCGATGCGCTGGAAGTGGCACCGGACCACATCCGCGTGCGCCTCGGCGACAGCGACCTCGGACCGGCGATGATCGCGGGTGGCTCGATGGGCACCCGTTCCTGGGCCTGGGCGGTCACGGCCGCGGCCGGTGAACTGCGGGAGCGGCTCGCCCTCACCGACGGCATTCCGCCGGAAGGGATCACTGCGCGGTCGAACACCACCGAGGCCATCGGTGCCCTCGCCCCGAAGGAACGCCACTCCTTCGGAGCCCAGTTCGCCGAGGTCGCCGTGGACGGCACCACCGGCGAGGTACGGGTGCGCCGCATGCTCGGCGTCTTCGCGGCGGGCCGGATCGTCAACCCCCTCACCGCCCGCAACCAGTTCGTCGGCGGTATGACCTGGGGCATCTCCATGGCCTTGCACGAGGAAGCGGTCCGGGACCGGGCCACCGGCGGCCACTACGGCGCCGACCTCGCCGGCTACCACGTCGCCGCGCATGCCGACGTACCGCACATCGAGGCGGACTGGGTGGACGACCCCGACCCGGACGACCCCGTCGGGATCAAGGGCATCGGCGAGGTCGGCATCGTGGGCGCGGCGGCCGCCATCGCCAACGCGGTCTGGCACGCGACCGGCGTACGCCACCGGAACCTGCCCATCCGGCCCGACCGCGTCCTCATGGCGGGCGAGGATGCTTGACATCAGCGAGGAGTTGCACGGCTGGGCGGAGGAGGGCCGGGACTTCGCCGTCGCCACCGTCGTGGCCGTCGGCGGCAGCGCCCCGCGCGGCCCCGGCGCCGCCCTCGCGGTCGACAGCGAGGGCACGGTCATCGGTTCGGTGTCCGGCGGCTGTGTGGAAGGCGCGGTGTACGACCTCTGCCAACAGGCGCTGGCAGACGGCGGGACCGTTCTGGAGCGGTTCGGCTACAGCGACGAGGACGCCTTCGCGGTAGGACTGACCTGCGGCGGGATCATCGACATCCTCGTCACACCGGTACGCGCGACAGCGCCCGCCCGGACGGTGTTCCGGTCGGCGCTGTCGGCCGCCGCCGGGGGTGAGCCGACGGCCTTCGCCCGGGTCGCCCGGGGCCCGGCCGAACTCCTGGGCCAGGCGCTCCTCGTACGGCCCGACGGGTCGTACGAGGGCGGGCTCGGCGGGCACCCCGAGCTGGACCGGACGGCGGCGGCGCAGGCCCGCGCCATGCTCGACAACGGCAGCACCGGCACGATCGAGCTCTCGGCGGACGGTTCGCACTGCCCCGGCGGTGTCACGCTGCTCGTCGAGTCGAGCGTCCCGCCGCCCCGCATGATCGTCTTCGGTGCGATCGACTTCGCGTCCGCGCTGGTCCGCGTCGGCAAGTTCCTCGGCTACCACGTGACCGTCTGCGACGCCCGCCCCGTCTTCGCCACCCGGGCCCGCTTTCCCGACGCCGACGACATCGTCGTCGACTGGCCGCACCGCTACCTGCGGGGCACCACGACGGACTCCCGCACGGTCCTGTGCGTACTCACTCACGACGCCAAGTTCGACGTGCCCCTGCTGACGGAGGCCCTGCGGATGCCGGTCGCGTTCGTGGGCGCGATGGGCTCGCGCCGAACGCACGAGGACCGTGAACGCCGACTGCGTGAAGTGGGCCTGACCGAAAGGGAGTTGGCCCGGCTCAGCTCACCGATCGGGCTGGACCTCGGCGCCCGTACGCCCGAGGAGACGGCCCTGTCCATCGCGGCGGAGATCGTCGCGGCCCGGCGGGGCGGCACGGGTGTCCCGCTGACCGGCTCGGACGCACCGATCCACAGAGAGCCGATCCATGGAGATGGAGAGGGAGAGGGAGAGGGGAGCGAGCGGGGCGCCGCGGTGGCCGCCTGAAGCGCTGTCAGCCCAGCCGGGACACGTCGAGCGCGATGAGGGCCACGTGCAGTTCGGTCCGGTGTTCGCCGGATTCGAGGTCGAGGCCGAGCAGCCGCTCGATGGTGTGCAGCCGTTGGTAGAGCGTCTGCCGGGACAGCTCGCCCCGGCGAGCGGCGGTGGTCTTGTTGCCGGCGGCGTCCAGGTAGTGGCGCAGCGTCGTCAGCAGGCTGGTGCCGTGCCGGCTGTCGTGGTCGATGAGCTGGGCGAGCTGCCGCTCGGCGAAGCTCTGGACGCGCGGGTCCTGGCGCAGCGCGTACAGGAGGTGCCGCAGGCCGATGTCGGACAGCTCGTGGAAGGGTTTGTCCGTGGAGTGCGGCAGGGCCGCCTCCGCCACCCGTGTCGCCTCGCGGAAGGAACGGGCCGCGCGGGAGAGGTCGGTGACCTCGGAGCCGACGCTCACGACGGCCCCCGCGTCCAGGTTCAGCGCGGTGCGGCCGAGCTGTTCGACCGTGGGCCGCCAGGACCCGGAGGGGCGCAGGGACAGCAGCACGCCCACGCGTCCGGGGGCCAGTTCGCCCACGAGGGCGGGCACGGTCACCGTCCGCAGGTCCTCGGCCAGCCGGGTTTCCAGCTCCTCGCCGCCCGGGTGGGTGCGGGTGTCGACCAGGACGGCGAGGAAGCGGCACTCCTCGGTGGGCAGGCCCAGCGCGGCGGCGCGCGCCCGGGCCTCGTCGGGCGAGCGGTGGCGCTGTTCGGCGATGTCCCGCAGCGTGTTGCGGTGAGCGCTTCGCTCCCAGGTCGTGGCGTGGATGAGACGGGCGATGGTCAGGGTCATCGCCGTCCGCTCCAGCACGGCCACGTCCTCGGGGCCGAACGACGGGGTACGTGGGGCACGGGTCGGGGCGGGCAGCATGATGACGCGGCCCCAGGGTTCGCCCCGGTACTCCACCGGTGCCACGAGCCAGTCCTCGGGACCGAGCACCTCGGTGTGGTCGCAGGCAGGCGTCGCCCGGGAACGCCGCTCCCATCCGGTGAGCGCCTCCTCCACGGTCCGGCCCGAGGGCTCGCAGATCACCGCATGGTGGACCAGGTTCTCCAGCACGACGGTGTGGCCGCTCGTCTCCGCCGCCGCCCGGACCACCTCCTCCGGTGAGGCGCCGCGCAGCGTCAGCGCGGTGAACGCCTCGTGGATCTGCTGGGTCCTGCGCATCGCCTGCATCTGGTTGCCGACGATGAGCGCGTGGACGACCTGGGTGACCTCAAGGAAGTTGACGTCCTTGGACAGGGTGACGAGCGGCAGACCACGGCTCCGGCAGGCGTGCACCAGCGCCTCGGGCGGGCGGTGGTACCGGCGGACCAGTTCGATGACGAGGGCCGCCGCACCGATGTCGGCGAGCTCGTCCACGTACCGCCGCACCTCGGCAGGCTGCTCCGGCAGCGGCATACCGGTGGTGAGGACGAGCTCCCCGCCCTTGAGGAACGAGGCGGGATCCGTGAGTTCGGTGATGTGCACCCACTGGACCCGCCGGTCGAGACCGGACTCGCCTGCGACGACCCGGGGCTGCCCCGCGGCCAGCACGGGAAGCCCCAGCACGTCGCCCACGGTGAGGGGACGGCCCGTCACGGCCTCCGGCTCGTCCCCGTGCGGCGGTCCGGCCGTCCGGCGTTCCTCACTCACGGTGCCTCCATACGTGCCCGGCCACTCTGACAAGCCCCCGCCACCTGCGCAAGGTCGTGCCGACGGCCGTTGACCGGGCCGTTGACGACGTTGCCCGCCCGAGGAGGTTGACACAACGTCCAAATGCCGTGCCCGGAGCGGACAGATCAGACGTTGTGACGGTCCGGCTCCCTGGAAATGCTGAAGACGCCGAGCGAGAAACGACCGAGCGACATCCGACACACCGCCGGGAGACGAACATGACCACACTGTCGCCGCACCTTCGCCAGGCCACGCCCGTGGTGGCGGTCCGAGGCGAGGGCGTCCACCTGTACGGGGAGGACGGCCGCCGCTATCTCGACTTCACCGCCGGCATCGGTGTCACCAGCACCGGCCACTGTCACCCCAGGGTCGTGGCCGCCGCGCAGGAGCAGGTCGGCACGCTGATCCACGGCCAGTACACGACGGTCATGCACCAGCCGCTGCGGCAACTGGTCGACAGGCTCGGCGAGGTGCTGCCGGCGGGGCTGGACAGTCTGTTCTTCATGAACTCCGGCAGTGAGGCGGTGGAGGCCGCGCTGCGACTGGCCCGACAGGCAACCGGCCGGCCGAACGTCCTGGTCTGCCACGGCGGTTTCCACGGCCGGACCGTGGCCGCCGCCTCCATGACCACCTCCGGCACCCGCTTCCGCTCCGGCTTCTCACCGCTGATGAGCGGAGTGGTCGTCACCCCCTTCCCGACGGCCTTCCGGTACGGCTGGGACGAGGAGACCGCCACCCGCTTCGCCCTCCAGGAACTCGACTACACGCTCCAGACGATCTCCTCACCCGACGACACGGCCGCCATCATCGTCGAGCCGGTCCTCGGCGAGGGCGGATACGTGCCAGCGAACCAGGCCTTCCTTGAAGGACTGCGCGAGCGGGCGGACCGCCACGGCTTCCTGCTGATCCTGGACGAGGTACAGACGGGAGTGGGCCGCACCGGCCGCTTCTGGGGCCACGACCACTTCGGCGTCACCCCGGACATCCTGGTCACCGCCAAGGGCCTGGCCAGCGGCTTCCCGCTGTCGGGCATCGCCGCCTCCGAGGAACTGATGCGGAAGGCCTGGCCCGGTTCGCAGGGCGGCACGTACGGCGCCAACGCCGTCGCCTGTGCCGCGGCCTGCGCCACCCTCGACGTCGTACGCGACGAGAAGCTCGTCGAGAACGCCGAGGCGATGGGAGCCCGGCTGCGGGCCGGTCTGGAGACGGTCGCCTCGAACACCCCCGGCATCGGGGACGTACGAGGGCTCGGCCTGATGCTCGGCACCGAGTTCGTGACCGAGGACGGGCAGCCGGACTCCGCTACGGCCGCGCGTGTCCAACGGGCCGCGGTGGACGAGGGGTTGCTCCTGCTGCTGTGCGGCGCCTGGAACCAGGTCGTACGGATGATCCCCGCGCTGGTCGTCGACGAGACGGCGATCGACGACGGGCTGCGGGCCTGGTCCGCCGCCGTGGCAACCGGAACCTCGGCGCCGTGAGCGCTGGTCCGGACTCTCTCACGGGCCACGAGACGGCGCCGCTGCCGCCTCGCGGGCCCGGCTCGTCGGCGCCCGACGGCACCGAGGCGCTGTCGCGGCTGCTCGCCGCGACCGCCCCCGGGATGCGGGTCGACACCGGCGGCCGGACCGCCGCCTACGCGTACGACGCCTCCAACTACCGGGTGCCGCCACGGGCCGTGGCGTTCCCCCGCTCCGCCGCCGACGTCGCGGCCGTACTGAACGCCTGCCGGGAACTGGGCATCCCCGTCACGGCACGCGGCGGCGGCACGAGCATGGCGGGCAACGCGATCGGCCCGGGCGTCGTCCTGGACTTCTCCCGCCACATGAACCGCGTGCTGGACATCGACCCCGCGGCCGGTACCGCCACGGTCGAGGCCGGAGTGGTGCTCGACGACCTGCGGACGGCCGCGGGGCGGCACGGGCTCACCTTCGGCCCCGACCCGTCCTCGCACAGCCGGTGCACGCTCGGCGGCATGATCGGCAACGACGCGTGCGGCAACCGGTCCGTACGCCACGGGCGGACCGGCCGCCACATCGAGTCGCTGGAGATCGTCACCGCCGACGGCGTCCACGCGATCGCCGACCACAACGGGCTGCGCGCGGCCGATCCCTCGGACACCGCGTCCGTCGAGCGCGTCGTCCGACTCGCCGACGAGGTAAGGCAGTTGGTCGCGGACCATCTCGCGCTCATCCGGACCGAGCTCGGCCGGATCCCGCGGCAGGTCTCCGGCTACCAGCTTCAACACCTGCTGCCCGAGCACGGCTTCGACATGGCCCGCGCCCTGGTCGGTACCGAGGGCACCTGCGCGGTCGTCGTCGCCGCGACCGTCCGCCTCGTGGAGACGGCTCCCGCCTCGGCTCTGCTGGCCCTCGGCTACGACGATGTCGTGGACGCAGCCGAGGACGTACCGGAGATCCTGCGCTGGTCGCCCACCGCGGTCGAGGGCATGGACGAGGCCATCGTCGCGACCATGCGCGCCCGCCGGGGAACGGACTCCGTCACCGGGCTGCCCGGCGGACGGGCCTGGCTGTACGTCGAACTCGACGGCGACGAGGAGGAGTTGGTCACCGGCCGCGCGGCCGAACTCCTCGACACCCTCAAGGCGCGCGGGCGGATGGTGGACGGGCGGCTGGTGGCGAGCCCGGGGGAGCGGCGGTCCCTGTGGCGGGTCCGCGAGGACGGCGCAGGTCTGGCCGCCCGCCTGCTGGACGGCGGGGAGTCCTGGCCGGGCTGGGAGGACGCGGCCGTCGCCCCGGAGGACCTGGCCGCCTACCTGCGCGACTTCCGCGCACTGCTGGCCGCGCACGAACTGACCGGCGTCCTGTACGGGCACTTCGGCGCGGGCTGCGTCCATGTGCGCGTCGACTTCGACTTCGCCACGGACACCGGCCGGGCCGCCGCCCGCCGCTTCCTCCAGGAGGCGGCCGCGTTGGTGGTCAGGCACGGCGGCACACTCTCGGGCGAGCACGGCGACGGCCGGGCACGCGGTGAACTGCTGGAGGTCATGTACAGCGACCGGATGATCCGGGCCTTCGCCGCCTTCAAGCGCGCCTTCGACCCGGAGGGGCTGCTGAACCCGGGCGTCATCGTGGCACCGGCCGCGCTCGACGCCGACCTGGCCCTGCACGGCCCGCCGGTACCGGACGGCCGCCCGACGCTCTTCACCTTCCCGCACGACGACGGCTTCGCCGGCGCCGCCCGCCGCTGTGTCGGCATCGGCCGCTGCCGCTCAGACGCGTCGGCGGGCGGCGTGATGTGCCCCAGCTACCGCGCCACCGGCGACGAGAACGACTCCACCCGGGGACGGGCACGGGCCCTCCAGGAGATGCTGCGCGGCGAGACCGTCCACGACGGCTGGCGCTCGACGGACGTCCGCGACGCCCTCGACCTGTGCCTGTCCTGCAAGGCCTGCTCCACCGACTGCCCCGTCGGCGTCGACATGGCCACGTACAAGGCGGAGTTCCTGCACCAGCACTACCGGGGTCGGATCCGGCCCCGCTCCCACTACTCACTGGGATGGCTGCCGCTCACGGCGGCTCTGGCCGGGCGGGTCGCGAGACCACTGAACGCGCTGCTCCGCGGGCCCGTCGGAAGGCTGCTCGCGCGGGCCGGCGGCGTCACCAGGAAACGTACGATCCCCGCCTTCGCCTCCCGGCGCTCGCTGCGGTCCGCCCTGCGCACGTCCACCGACGTGCCGACCGCACTGCTCTTCGTCGACAGCTTCACGCGCGCCTTCCGTCCTCAGGTGGCCGGGGCCACCGCACGCGTGCTCGCCGACGCGGGGCTACCCAGCGCCGCGCGGGACGGGCTGTGCTGCGGGCTGACCTGGGTCAGCACCGGCCAACTGTCCGTGGCGCGGCGGGTCATGGCACGTACCGTGGCCCGGCTCGACGGCGGACCCGACAGCGAACTGCCGATCGTCGTCGCCGAGCCCAGCTGCGCCGCCGCCCTCAAACGCGACGTTCCCGAACTGCTCGGCACCGAGGTCGCCCGACGGGTCGCGGCACGAGTCCACACCCTGACCGGCGCGTTGACCGACCTCGCCGCACCCGGCTGGAACCCGCCCCCGCTGCCGGAGTCGGTGCTGCTGCAGACCCACTGCCACGAGTACGCGACCTTCGCCAGCCGCCGCCCCCGCGATCTGCTGGCCCGCCTCGGGATACCCGAGGTGACCGAGGCGGAGGGCTGCTGCGGACTCGCCGGGAACTTCGGCTTCGAGGAACAGCACTACGACACCTCGATGGCCGTCGCCGACCTGTCGCTGCGGCCGCACCTCGACGCGGCGGCCGACACCTCACCGACCGTGGTGGCCGACGGCTTCAGCTGCGCCACCCAGATCGACCACCTCGGCCGGCTCGCGGGCGGCCGGGGAACCCGTGCCCTGCATCTCGCGGAACTGCTCGACCCCGCCGCCCCCGCCCGTGCCGACCAGCCTGGAGACACCCCGTGAGCATCCTGAACGACGTACCCAAGCAGCTGTTCATCGGCGGCAAGTGGCTGGACGCCGAAGCCGGCGCCACGATGCCCGTGGACGACCCGGCGACCGGCGAGATCCTCTGCCGGGTCGCCGACGCAGGACCCGAGGACGCCCGGCTCGCCGAGGATGCCGCCGTCGCGGCACAGGAGGACTGGGCCCGTACGGCACCTCGTGCGCGCAGCGAGATCCTGCGCCGCGCCTACGAGATCATCCTCTCCCGCACCGACGAGCTCGCCCTGCTGATGACCTCCGAGATGGGCAAGCCGCTGGCCGAGGCCCGGGGCGAAGTGGCGTACGCGGCCGAGTTCTTCCGCTGGTTCTCCGAGGAGGCGGTCCGCGTCGACGGCGGCGGCTACGGAGTGCTGCCCGACGGCCGCAACCGGATGCTGCTGACGCGCCGCCCCGTCGGCCCCTGTCTGCTGATCACGCCGTGGAACTTCCCGCTGGCCATGGGCACCCGCAAGATCGGGCCCGCGATCGCGGCGGGCTGCACGATGGTGTTCAAGCCCGCCCCGCAGACCCCGCTGACCAGCCTCGCGCTGGCCGGGATCCTCCGGGAGGCGGGCCTGCCGGACGGCGTGCTGAACGTCGTGACCACCTCACGGGCCGACAAGGTCGTCGAGCCGCTCCTGAGGGGCGGTCGCATCCGCAAGCTGTCCTTCACCGGCTCCACGCAGGTCGGGCGGATCCTGCTCGCCCAGTGCGCGGACACCGTCGTACGCGCCTCGATGGAGCTGGGCGGCAACGCCCCGTTCATCGTCTTCGACGACGCCGATCTCGACGCCGCGGTGGACGGCGCGATGATCGCCAAGATGCGCAACATGGGCGAGGCGTGCACGGCCGCCAACCGCTTCTTCGTGCACAGCTCCGTGGCGGACGACTTCGCGGCGCGGCTCGCCGAACGCATGGGGGCGCTCGTCGTGGGCCCCGGCACCCAGGAAGGCGTGGACGTCGGCCCGCTCATCGACGACGCGGGCCGCGCCAAGGTCGAGGAGCTGGTCGCCGACGCCGTCGGGCGGGGCGCCCGGGTGCTCGTCGGCGGCGCCACTCCGGACGGGCCCGGCCGCTTCTACCCGCCGACCGTGCTGGCCGGCGTGGACCCGGGCAGCCGGCTGATGGACACGGAGATCTTCGGCCCGGTGGCGGCGATCCTCACCTTTGACGACGAGGACGAGGTGATCCGCGCCGCCAACGACACTCCGTGGGGGCTCGTCGGTTACGTCTTCACCGAGGGCCTCGACCGGTCCCTGCGGGTCAGCGAGCGCCTGGAGGTCGGCATGGTCGGCCTCAACACGGGACTCGTGTCCAACCCGGCCGCCCCCTTCGGCGGCATCAAGCAGTCGGGGCTCGGCCGGGAGGGCGGCCGGGTGGGTATCGACGAGTTCTTGGAGTACCAGTACCTGGCGATGCCGGTGAAGTGACCGGCCGCGCGCCCACATCGCGCCCGGCCCGCCGCTGCGGTCCGGGCGCGCACCGGTGCGTACGGCTCAGGGGCGCGGGTCGGTTCCGTCCAGCAGAGCCACGACGTTCTCGGCCGTCTTCCGGCCGGCCCGCTGCTTGATCAGGCCCTCCTTCGCGACGGCCCGCACATGGATCCGGGTGGTCCACTCGCCCGCGCGAGTCACGTCCACGGTGATCACCACCGGGTTCATGGAGAGGGCTCCGCCGCCGGTGAGCACGCGCAGGGTCACCCGGTCCGTCGTCGCTTCGAGGACCACCGGATGTGCACCGCGGGCCATGCCGAAGAGCAGCGTACGGACGCGTTCGAGGGTGGTGTCGAAGTCCAGCGGCAGCTCACGGTCTGACTCGCCGACGTCGTTCCTCATGAAGCGGGAGGCGAACTTCCCACCGGGATTGATGCTGCCCAGGGCCTCCGCCAGGAGCCTGTCCTCCGGCTGCCGCATTGCGCCTCCCACTTCTGTGCCTGCCCAGCCTCTGTGCCTGCCGGTCGAGGCAGTTCGCCAAGAGTGCGCCACCCGTCAGGGGTTTTCAATGCGCATCTTTCGCCCCCGCCGCCCCTACCCATTCCCGTCACTACTCGGGGGCCAGCCCCCGAACCCCCGCTCCTCAAACGCCGGAGGGGCTGACCCGGCACTGGACGGCAACGCGATGATGGCAGGTATGCGCATCCGAATCGACGCCGTCGACCTGCCCGGCCGTACCGGTCCCGCCCCCGCCGACGGCAACGTCCCGGCGTACGACAACATCCATGTCGCCGTCCAACGCCGTGACCGTCCGGCCGAACTCCTCGAACCGCACCCGGGCGACGCAAAGTCGGCGACCTGGACGCTGGAGTGCACCGCGGTCACCTCACCGACCGGCACCGAGATCAAGGGCCCCTACGTGCAGGACCGGCTGGGGCGCCGGTTCATCTACCTGTCCTGGGGCACGGTCGACGAGTCCGGCGTCTTCAGCATGTTCCGCCGGGCCAAGCTCATGCTCGACGTCGTCCCGGAAGAGGTACTCGCCGCGGCCGCCCGCGAAGGCCTGCTCGTGGCCCGCCTCGGCCTGACCGACGAACGGGGCGGCCCCCTGTGCGCGCGGGTCGAACCCCCGCACGTCACATGGACCGCCGAACCCGCCGAGGCGGCCTGACCGGCCGCACACAAGAATTCCTGGCGGAGTGTCGATTCGGCGTACCGCTGTTCGTCGGTGGGGCGCAGGGGCCCACAGGGGCCTCGTCAATACCTGGAGGAAACATGAAGTACATGCTGCTGGTCTGCGGAGACGACACCGCCGACACCTCCGGCGTGGCCCCCGTCGAACCCTGGGTCGAGGAGCATGGCGTCCAGCGCGGCGTACGGCTGCACGGCCACCGCCTGCAGTCGCCCACGGAGGCGGTCACCGTGCGGGTGCGCAACGGCGAAGTGCTGCGCACCGACGGGCCGTTCGCGGAGACGAAGGAGTACATCGCCGGGTTCGACATCCTTGAGTGCGACAGCCTGGAGGAGGCCGTCGAGGTGGCGGCGAAGCATCCCGTCGCGAGCTTCGGGGCCATGGAGGTGCGCGCGTTCTGGGAGGACGGCGACGCCGAGGAGGAGATCCGCCGCCTGGACGCGGAACTGACCGCGGCCGGCCGCGACCGCGACTTCGACCGGGCGATGGCCTGCTACGCGCCGGACGTCGAGGTCTTCCACCCCGTGAGCGGTCTGGAGCAGCGCGGGATCGAGGCCCTGCGCAAGGCCGAGGAGATGTGGTTCTCCACGCTGGCCGGGCCGGTGGAGCGCGAGGTGCTCGTATTCCGCGTACGGGTCGACGAGAGCATCGCCTTCAGCCACGCCCTCGTACGGATGCGCGCCACGCTGGTCGGCGGTGGTTCGCTGGACACCACGGCACGGGTGACCACCGGTTACCGTGCGGCGGGCGACCGCTGGCAGATCGTCCACCAGCACACGTCCGTTCCCTTCGACGCGGGGATCACGGACGCGGGCATCACGGGAGCCTCCGCAACCGGATGAGGACCGGTCGAGCGCCGTCAGCCGGTCCTCAGCACGCGGTCCGCGTTGGTGACCTGCTTGCGGATGTCCCGCTTGACCGCGTCGAGTTCCCGGGTCTTCGCGCTCATCGCCCGCCGCTGGTAGGCCGCGTCGACCGAGGACCAGACGCCGATGACGTTCGTCTCGCGTTTGCACCGTACGTCCGTTTCGGCCAGGGCGATCTCGGCCCGGGTGGCCTTGGGACCCGTGAACTCGGGCTTCTTGCCCGGCGTTCGAGTCGGATCGGCGTACTGGTGGCCGTGTCGTTTCATGCAGTGCGACCAGGCGCGGAAGACCTCCACCACCCGTGGATCCTTCTGCGAGTCGCTGTAGCTGCCGATGTTGATCGTGCCGACGAGCTCGCGGTTGCCGATCTTCTCCGGGTCGCCCGACAGGGCCGCCGTGGCCTCGCCCTGGCATCCGCCGGCCGGAAGGGTGCGCCCGCGTGCGTCCTTGGCCGCCGGGGTGCCGTCGTCGCGGAGGCCCGTCAGAAGGACCATCTCTTCAGGCCCGGGCTTGGGACCCGGGCTCTTCTCCTTGGAGCGACTCGGTGCCGTGCCGGGTGCCGGGTGGTATCCGTACCGGGCGGCGAGCCGAGCGTCCGTGATCCCGTACCGGTGGGCCGTGTTGGCCGGGTTCAGTGTGCCGGTGTCCGGTGCGGATTCGGTGGGGACGGGCCAGCGGTGGCCGAACCGCTCCATGCAGGACGCGGTCAGCACCGCCCGCGCCCTGAACAGCCGGGCGACCTGCCGGTCGGTGAACAGGTAGGGCTCGATGGGCAGGACCAGCGATCCGACGCCGAGCATCGTCGGCACCCCGGTCACGGGAGGCGGTCCTGACACCTTCGGCCTCGGCTCGGCAGCCTGTCCCTCCGCACAGCCCGCGAGGGCGGCGCAAAGGACGACCGCGGCCCCGGTCCGCAGTGTGCGCTGCCTGGTTCGCGCCCGCATGTCATGTCCCCCTTGTGTGTGCGGCCGTACGAAAAGGCCCGTACGAAAGGCCCCGTACCAAGGGCTCGTACGGAAGGGCCCGTCCGAAGCTCTCGGACGGGCCCGAGCAGCCCGATGTCAGCCGACGTACCACCAGCTCATCGAGGCGTTGTTGTTCCGCACACCGCTGTTGAGCTGCCGGGAGTTGCCCGGGTAGAAGTCGTCGTAGGGAGCGCTGCCGCTCGCGTTGTAGTTCTCGTTGTAATAGATCCGCGCGGCGTAGCTCGCGTCGTTGTTCCAGGCGCGGTTCACGTTGTTCTTGACGAGTCGGCCACTGCCCTCACCGCCCGCGGCGAAGGTGTGCCCGGCGAAGTCGCTGACCCAGCCGCCGTACTTGCTCCAGGAGCTGTTGCTGGACGCGCTGTAGTAGAGGTAGATGTTGCCGTCCCAGTCGGCGCGCTGGGCCTCGGCGGGCGCGGACGCGTCGGCCTGGGCGGACGCCGGGGCGGTGGCCAGGACGGTGGTCCCGGCGACGAGAGCTGCCGCGACCGCGAGGGAACCGACCATTCGACGTGCAGTTGTCACGAAGTCCTCCGTTTGCCTACGGGCGGCGACGGAAACCGTCGGCGGTTTCCGTCGCCGTACCCCCGTGGTGACTGGCCCTGAAACTAGGCCGGTTCAGGGAACTCACAGGAACAGTTTCGGCCGTCGCCGAAAGACCAGGGCTGGCGGAATCGGAGCTATCGCACCCCGCGTTCATCGGCCAGAGTGGGGCGCCTGGGGTAGCAGCCTTTCGGGGGGAAGTTGATGCTGCGTATCCATTTCAGCGCCGAGGACCTCGGCCGTATTCGTCTGGCGACCGGGCCGGATCCTGCCTGGGAAGCCCTGCTCAGCCTTCATGTGCTCGGCGGTCCCGACATCGATGTCGAATTGCGGCGATGGCGCACGCACGTCCGGACGTCGCTGGACACGGCCGCACGGCCGTTGCTGCACCTCGTTCCGCCTCGCGGGTACTCGCCCGACTTCCTGACACCGGCCGAGGGGACCACTGACCCCGAAGCAGCCGTCGACACGATCCTGTCCACCTCGCACACTCGCCTGCGGACGGACGTGGCGACGCTCGGGCAGCAGCGGAGACTGCCTTCGTGGGCGGCCGCGCTCTCCTCGGGCCTGCCCGCGGCCAGACGGGGACTCGGCACGGCCCTGCGCCGCTATCACCGGCAGGCGCTGTACCCGTACTGGACACAGATCAGCGCCTCGGTGGACGCCGAACGGGCCCTGCGCGCCAAGGCGTTCCTGGCCGGCGGGACCGACCGGCTGCTGAGCGGGCTGCACCCCACGGTGCAGTGGCGTGCGCCGGTCCTGCAGGTGTCCTATCCCGAGGACCGGGACGTCCACCTCCAGGGGCGCGGACTGCGGCTCGTGCCCTCGTACTTCTGCCGGGGGAGGCCCATCGCGCTCCGCGACGGTTCCCTGCCCCCCGTGCTGGTGTACCCGGTGAACCGGGGCATCGACTCCTTGCGTCCCGCCGGTGCCGTGGGGAGAGCGAGCGCACTCGACCGTCTCCTCGGCCGCACCCGGGCGGCGACCCTCGCCACGATCGCGGAGGTGGAGCACGCGACCGGCAACGAGATCGCCCGCCGGCTGGCCATCTCGCCCGCGTCGGTCAGCGAACACGCGACCGTGCTGCGCGACGCGGGCCTGATTCACAGCCTGCGCGTACGCAACACCATGCGGCACACCCTCACACCACTGGGCACGGAGCTCCTGCAAGGCCGGGCGGCACGGCCCGCCGACGTTGCAGAGCAGAGCCACACGGACGGTGCGGCAGGAGCGCTCGCTCCGTCGACCAGATGAGCAACTTGGCCTTTTGGGGCAGGGGACAGCGGACATCGGACATCGGACAGTGGCGTCGGAGGCCGAGGCATGGGGGGCGGGTGCGGGACAGGCCGCCCGGCGACTGGCCGTACGGCGTGCTCGTCCTCGCTGGACGCCCGCTGAGCCCTGTAGTCTCCCCGCCGCTCCGGCCCATGCCCTGGCCCGTGCTCTGCCGACCGCTGTTCACCCGGGCCCGGCGCCCTGATCGGCTGTTTGGAGCAGGTGCGCGAGCGGTGGGCCTCCCGTGAGCCGATGCTGGGCGTGTCCTGCCCCGTCTGCCCGGGAATGATGATGCCGCTTCAGTGTCACCCTCGTCTGCGCCTGTGCCTCGTCACTGTGCTGGCCGCCGCCTCCATCGGCAGCGGGACGCTCCAACCGGCCGCCGCGGCTCCCGGCGACGGTTCCCACGACCACCCGGACCAACTGCAGCGACAGCTCGACCAACTGGTCGCCGCTCCGGGCGGCCCGCCGGGAGTGGTGGTCCTCCTGCAGAGCGGCGACAAACGCCGCGTACTGCGCGCCGGAGTCGCCGACCTGACGACCGGCCGTCCGATCGGACCCCGCGACCACACGCGGATCGCCAGCGCGAGCAAGGCCTACAGCGGCGCGGTGGCCCTGCGTCTCGTCCAGCACGGCGCCCTGGACCTCAACGACACCATCGGGGCACGACTCCCGCGCCTGCCCCGAGCCTGGGCGAAGGTGACGCTGCGACAGCTGCTGCAGCACACCAGCGGTCTGCCCGACTACAGCCGGGATCCGGAGTTCCTGCGTCTGCTCGCGGCCGACCCCCGACGGCACTTCGACTCGCGGCGTCTGCTCGACTTCGTCCGTGACGAGCGTCTGCTGTTCCGCCCTGGCTCCCAGTACCGCTACTCGAACTCGGACAACATCGCCGTCGCCCTCATGGCCGAAGCGGTGACCGGCGAACGCTACGAGACACTGCTCCGCAAGATCGTCTACCGCCCCCTGGGCCTGCACGAGACCAGCCTCCCGCAGGGGTACGAGATGGTGCGGCCCTTCATGCACGGCTACGACGTCGGTGAGGTCCCGCCGCTGGATGTCAGCGAGTTGATCGGCGCCTCCGGAGTGTGGGCCTCGGGCGGGATCATCTCCACGCCGCTGGACATGAACGGCTTCATCCGCGGCTACGCGAGCGGCGCCCTGACCTCCCCGGCCGCGCTGCGCCAACAACGCCGATGGGTGGACGGCGCCTCCGAACCGGCCGGCCCCGGCCGCAACAAGGCGGGGCTCGGCATCTTCCGCTACACCACCCGGTGCGGAGTGGTGCTCGGGCACACCGGAAACACCCCCGGCTACACCCAGCTGCTCGCCGCGACACCGGACGGGCGGCGCTCCCTCACCGTCTCGCTCACGACCCAGGTGAACCAGACAACGACTCCGGACCTGCTGCGGAAGGTCCGTGCGATGGAGGAATCGGCCGTGTGCTCGCTGCTGCGCATGGGGTGATCGCCGGAGGGGGGGCCTCGGAGGCGCCCGGTTGCGCGATCGCTTGACATGTTCCTGCCGTAGTGGGTCTATGGGAGCGCTCCCACGTTTCTTCTGATGCTCAGGTTTCTTGGCGCTCACTCCCTGGAGTCGCAGTGAGAACAACAAGAAGCACCACACGAGGCACGACAAGCAGCACGACAAGCAGCGCAACAAGCGGCACGACAAAAGGCACGACGACCAGCACGATACGAGCGAGCCACTTAGCGGCCCTCCTGACCCGACTGGTCACCCTCCTCGGGCTCGTCGCTCTCGGTGTCCTCGGTCCGGCGACGGCTCATGCCCAGTCGCCCGGTGCTCTCGCCACCGGCCTTCACATCAACGACGGCCGCCTGGTCGAGGGCAATGGCAACGACTTCATCATGCGCGGCGTCAACCACGCCCACACCTGGTACCCGGGCGAGACGCAGTCACTGGCCGACGTGAAGGCGCTCGGCGCCAACACCGTCCGCGTCGTCCTCTCCAACGGTCACCGCTGGACCAGGAACAGCGCGGCGGACGTCGCCGCCGTCGTCGGCCAGTGCAAGGCCAACCGGCTCATCTGCGTCCTGGAGGTGCACGACACCACCGGATACGGCGAGGACGCCGCGGCCGGCACGCTCGACCAGGCGGCCGAC
Source organism: Streptomyces sp. NPDC058697 (assembly GCF_042715345.1). NCBI lineage: Bacteria > Bacillati > Actinomycetota > Actinomycetes > Kitasatosporales > Streptomycetaceae > Streptomyces > Streptomyces sp. NPDC058697. The sequence goes on along the minus strand of NZ_JBHXSU010000001.1, from coordinate 184,913 downwards.
TACTGGATCGGCCTCAAGGACGTACTCGTCGGTGAAGAGAACTACGTCATCGTCAACATCGGCAACGAGCCCTGGGGCAACACCAACCCGGCCGGCTGGACCGATCCCACGATCGCCGCGATCAAGAAGCTGCGCAACGCCGGGTTCGAGCACACCATCATGGTGGACGCGCCCAACTGGGGCCAGGACTGGCAAGGCGTCATGCGTGCCAACGCCCAGTCCGTGTACGACGCCGACACGACCGGCAACCTGATCTTCTCGATCCACATGTACAGCGTGTACGACACCGCCCAGGAGATCACCGACTATCTGAACGCCTTCGTCAACGCCGGACTCCCCATCCTCATCGGTGAGTTCGGCGGGCCTCCCGACCAGTGGGGTGACCCGGACGAGGACACCATGATGGCGGCGGCCCAGCAGCTCGGGCTCGGCTATCTGGCCTGGAGTTGGAGTGGCAACACCGACCCGATACTCGACCTGTCGATCGGGTTCGATCCCAGCCGGCTCAGCTCATGGGGCCGGCGCATCTTCAACGGCGCCAACGGAATCGCCCAGACGTCCAGGGAAGCGACCGTCTTCGGCGGCGGCAACCCGGGGGACACCCAGGCCCCGACCGTCCCCGGAACCCCGGCCGCCTCCGCGGTGACGGCCACCTCCCTCACCCTCACCTGGACCGCCGCCACCGACAACGTCGGCGTCACCGGATACGACGTCGTCCGCGTCAGCGGCGGCTCCGAGAGCACGGTCGCCGCCTCCACCACCAACACCGTCGCCGTGACAGGCCTGACCGCCGACACGACGTACACCTTCGCCGTCTACGCCCGCGACGCCGCCGGGAACCGCTCGGCCCGCTCGGCCACGGTGAATGTCAGAACCGACGAGGGCGGCGGCACGCCCGGTGCGGGCTGCTCGGTCGGTTACCGCGTCGTCGGCGAGTGGCCGGGCGGCTTCCAGGGTGAGATGACCATCCGCAACACCGGCACCACCGCCATCAGCGGCTGGACACTTGCCTTCGCCTTCGCCAACGGCCAGACCGTCACCAACATGTGGGGCGGGACCCCCACCCAGAGCGGCGGCGCGGTGAGCGTCACCCCCGCCTCCTACACCTCGACCATCCCCGCCGCCGGCTCGGTCACCGTCGGCTTCACGGGAAGCAAGGGCGCCACCAACACCGCTCCGACTGCGTTCAGGCTCAACGGCAGCACCTGCGCCACCACTTGACCCGCCTCGCCCTTGCCGGTGGGGGCCGCCGGCCCCCACCGGCAAGGCAGGTCTGTTCCCGGCCGCGGTCAGCCCGGCTTCTCGCCTGTCTCGCAGATCAGGCGGGCGATCTCGCGCAGTTTGATGTTGCGGTCCTGCGATGCCTTCTTGAGTACCTTGAAGGCCGTGTCCTCGGTCAGTCCGTGCCGCTCCATGAGGATGCCCATGGCCTCGCCGATCTCGTGCCGGGTCTCCATGGCGTGGCCGAGCTGCTGATGCGTACGGGCCGCGGAGAAGGCCACGGCCGCGTGCGAGGCGAGGATCCAGCCGGCACGCTGAGCGGCCTCGTCGAAGGTGCCCGGCTGCCGGGAGTACACATTGAGGGCGCCGAGATCGTCGTCCTCGGTGAAGAGGAGAAAGCCCATCGCGCTTCCCATGCCCAGCTTGTGCAGCTCGGGGGCGAAGCGGGGCCAGCGGGCATGGGGTTCGCGCAGGTCCTGGATGGTGTAGACCTGCTGGCGGTCGGTCACCGCGTCGAAGCAGGGGCCTTCCCGCAGATCCTGCTGGATCCGGTCCGCGCGGCGCACGAGATCGCTCGTCGCCGCCAGCGCGTGCACCTCGCCCCGCCGCACGGTGAGGATGCCGGCGTGGTCGCATCCGTTGATCAGGACCGTCGCATGCTCCACGATGCGGTCCAAGGTGTCCTGCGCCGAGTCCTGGGCCAGCAGATCCCGCGCCATCTCCGCCAGGGCGACGGCGAACCGCTCCCAGATCTCGCCCGGCTCATCGGCCATGTGTCACCCGCTTGTGTGGTCGAAGCGCCCTCGCCGCTCCGCTGGGGGCCCATTTTGCCATCCGGGCGTCCCCGTCGCGTAGTGCAGTCCGGACCGGTCCGCCGGAGCTCGATCACGCCTGGGATTCCTCCGACACCCGCCGCTCGGTGGCGCCGATGTAGTCGTGGAGGACCTGACGGGAGCGGGTGAGCGTGTCGATGTGTTCGTCCAGCCCCTGCAGGCGCGCCCGAAGGGTGTCCAGCAGTTCCGGACAGGGTTCGAGATCGGGGGCCGTGCCCGTGACGCAGGGCTGCAGGTACCCGATCTCCTCGGTCGACAGTCCGGCCTCCAGCAGCCGCCTGATCTGGACGACGGTCAGGACGGCGTCGTCCGGGTACTCGCGGTAGCCGCTGCTGCCGCGGCCGGGCTCCAGCAGCCCCTGGGCCTCGTAGTAACGCAGCTGATGCGTGCGGACCCCGGTCCGCCGGCTCAACTCCCCGATCAGCACGCCGATTCCCCCTTGACCTTCATACCGGTGTGAACGTTGACGATTCTGCCATGACCACCAACTCATCCAGGGGGAGCACATGACACAGAATCGCGATGCCGACCGCACGCCCGTGACGATCATCGGACTGGGGCTGATGGGCCAGGCACTGGCCGGAGCGTTCCTGCGCGACGGGCACCCCACGACCGTGTGGAACCGCACGGCCGAGAAGGCCGGACCGCTGATCGCACAGGGCGCGACACTCGCGGACTCGATCGGCGACGCCGTCGCGGCCAGTCCACTCGTGGTCGTCTGCCTCTCGGACTACGACGCCGTGCACAAGCTCCTCGATCCGGTGGGCCAGGCCCTCGACGGCCGGGTCCTGGTGAACCTGACCTCGGGCACCTCGGAGCAGGCCCGCGAGACGGCCGAGTGGGCGGCGCGGCACGGCGGCGACTACCTCGACGGCGTGATCCTGGCCGTCCCTGCGGGCATCGGCACGGGGGACGCCATCATCGTCTACAGCGGGCCCGGGCCGGCCTTCGACCTGCACGAGCCCACGCTGAGGAGTCTGACCGCGGCAACGACGTACCTGGGCGAGGACCACGCCCTGTCGTCGCTGCACGACATGGCCGTGCTGGGCCTGATGTGGGGCGTCCTGAACGGATTCCTGCACGGTGCCGCGCTGCTCGGGGCGGCGGGGGTGGACCCCGTGGGGCTCGTCCCGCTCGTGAGGCAGGGGATCGGGATCGTGACCGACTGGCTGCCCGGCTACGCGCAGCAGATCGCCGAGGGTACGTACCCGGCCCTCGACGCCACCCTCGACACCCACCGGGCCGCCATGGAGCACCTCGTCCACGAGAGCGAGTCCCGCGGTGTCAACGCCGACCTGCCCAGGTTCATCCAGGCCCTGGCCGACCGGGCCGTGGCCGACGGACGCGGCGGTGACGGCTACGCGGCGATGATCGAGCAGTTCCGCAAGCCCTCGGAAGCGCGATCATGACCGCCCGTCGGCCTCGCTCCGCCGCCCGTCGGCCTCGCCCGGTCGGGAATAGCCGGGCCGGGGTGGCGACTTGGCCCTGGACATGACCGCCACACCATTCGACCCACGCACACTGCTCGCGGAGAGCCGACTCGGCGTTCTCGCGACGATCAAGTCGGACGGCCGCCCCCAGCTGTCGCCCGTCATGCCCTTCTACGACCGGGAGGCCGGTGTTCTCTACGTTTCGATGACCGAGGGACGAGCCAAGACGGCGAATCTGCGCAGGGACCCGCGAGCGGCACTGGAGGTCACCGGCCCCGACGGAGGGTCGTGGGCGACGGCCGAGGGCACGGCGACCCTCACCGGGCCGGGAACGGACCCCCACGGCCCGGAGGTCGAGGCGCTGGTGGACTACTACCGGCGCGCCTCCGGTGAGCACCCGGACTGGGACGAGTACCGCTCGGTGATGGTGACCGACCGTAGAGTGCTCATGACGATGAGCGTCACTCACGTGTACGGCGCCAGGATCCGCTGAAGGCACCACGGCGAGCGTCGCCCGGAGCGGGCCCGGGCGGCGCACCCACCGCCGGAACGTGCTCATCGCCATGACGCGCGGGGCTTGAAACCGGGGAGCGCGGGCTTGAAACCGAGGAGTGGTATTCCGTAACCGGGACACCCGTCGGTCACGAGGGCCGGACGAGCGGCTCCGGAGAGTACTCCGGAGCCGCTCCGGCCCAGTTGTCAGTGCTCTCCGCAACAATGCGGAGCAGCGAGAACGTCATCGTCCCGGCGATGCGCGATCGCACCCGTTCGACGAAAGGCCGCCCGTACATGACGCCCGCCCTCCACCGCCGAGCTGTGCCGCGCACCCTGGACGGAGACCGCTGATGAAGCTCCGAGCCGTCCCGCGCACACCCGCTCCGCTCGGCCCCGGCGGTGCCGAGGTTCTGCGTCTCATCACGGTGCAGCGAGTTCCCGTCTGGCTGACCGTGCACGCCAACGGCCGTCGCCGGTACGGCTACTGGCAACCCCTCAGCTCCGGTGCCGGACTCGGCGTCTGCCATGTGGCCCTGCCCACCGACGAATGCGACGCGCTGCAGGCGGCGGGCCGGATCGTACTGGGGGACCCGGTCGTGGACCCGGCGAAGACCACGTACCCCGTGCGCCCCGCGGAGCCGGGTGCCCCACCTGTGGCCGGCACACCACGTCAGACCCGGCAGGCCCTCTCCGCGTGAACCGAGGGCCCTCTCGCCACGGGGCGGCTCAAGATGACTGAACGCTGAGGCAGGAAGGCGGTGCCCGTCAGAAGGAGGGCGGTGCCCGGCCTCTACCGGGGTGAGAGCGGGACGACGGCGGTGATGCGCTTTCCTCCGGCGTCGAGCTCCGAGATCGTGATGTCACGGGCGAGATGGCAGACGATCGGCCAGCCGTGGCCTCCGACCCGCATGAACCCGCGGTCGTCGATGTGCCGTGCCGATGTGGGCAGTTCCCCGCTGCGGTCGCTCACCGACAGGCGTACGTCCCAGTCGTCCAGCGTCACTTCGAACTGGGTGACGCCGCCGCCGTGCAGCATCGCGTTGGTGGTGAGCTCCGAGGCGACGAGCAGGGCGTCGCCGACGGCCTCGTCACCCGCCACGGTGTCGCGGTCACCTGCCACGGTTTCGCGGCTGCGGGATCGTCGTGCGCCTTCGAAGGCGTGCCTGACCGCCTCGCGCACCTCGGCCGGACTGCGCGGTCCCGGTGAACGAGGCCGGCCGGGGACCGTCACCGTTTCGACCGGGTGCGTCCGGTGCTCCGCGCACATTCTTCGCTCCTTCGCCTTGAAAAGACCCGAAAGTCGGCGGGCCCGCCGCAGCGCGCGACGGGCCCTGCGGAATTGATGATCACCATCAGTGCCGGAATATGTCCTTCGTCTTTTCCTTGGCCTGGCGGGCGTCACCCTTGGACTGCTCGGCCCGGCCCTCGGCGGTCAGCCGCTCGTTGCCGACAGCGCGGCCTGCAGCCTCCTTGGCCTTGCCCTTGGCCTGCTCCGTCTTGGCTCGTGCCTTCTGGTTCCTGGCCACTGGGGATCACGTCCTCACTGCATCGGTGGTGCGCTCTACTATTACGGCTGACCGGGGAAAGCCCGTCCAAACACGGGTGGGTCGAGAATTCGGCGGGCTTCCCCCGAAGGGCCGAATCATTCCTGACCCGGAAAAGGATTCACCGAATTTCACAGAACGAGGAGAAGTGAGCGATGGGGACCGCTGAGCACGTTCCGCAGACGCGGGACATGATCGGGGAGGAGCTGTCCGGTGACGAGGCGCTCACCGCGCTGCGGCACTACGGAGGCCGTCGCCTGCTGGTGGACGCGTTCTCCCGCTTCCGCTACGCGGACGGCTTCACCAGCGCACGCTCCCTCGGCTTCCAGGTGGTCCTCGGCATGGTGCCCTTCACCATCGCCCTGGTGGGCGTCGCCACCACCGTCCACACCGAGAGCGTCGGCCGGATCATCGAACTCACCCTCAGCCGGATCGTGCCCGGCGCCAGCGCCGACCTGGTCGAGGACGCCCTGGCCGAGACCGAGCGCAGTGCCGGGTCCGGGATCTGGAGCGCCCTGGCGATGTGGCTGGGCCTGGCCTTCGCCGTACTCAATCTGGCCTCGGCCATGGCCCAGGTCGAAAGGGGCGCCAACCGCATCTACGGGATCGAGCGCGACCGTCCGCTCCTGGCCAAGTACGGCCGGTCCCTGCTGCTCGCCCTCGCCGCGGGCATGCCGATGGTCCTCGGCTTCCTCGTCCTGGTCGCCGGTGACGCGGTGGGGGAGTCGGTCGTCCAGGCCCTCGGCTGGTCGCGCGACAACCTCGACTGGTGGGGGCCGCTCCAGGTGCCGCTGGGCGTGATGTTCGTCTGGGTCGCCTCGGCGGTGATCTTCCGCTGGGCGCCCCGCAGGGACCAGCCGGGCTACACCTGGCTCGCCTTCGGCTCGGCGGTCCATCTGGTGCTGTGGGTCGCGGCCACCTGGCTGCTGGCGTTCTACGTCGCCAGCAGCGGGTCCTTCGGCGCCGTGTACGGCCCGCTCACAGCCTTCGTCGCGCTGCTGCTGTGGGCGAACCTCACCGGCATCGCGCTCTTCCTCGGTGTCGCCTTCGCCGCCCAGCTCGAAGCCGCCCGCGCCGGGATCACCGACCCCGTGAAACCGGACCCGGGGCCCGGTCCCTGATCACCTCGTCGTGGCTCGTAACGATCAGGGCGGGTCAGCCGTTGCCGTATGGGTGTGTCGTGATAGTCTTGATCCAGTTGCAATTGTAGTTCCCGCACACTTCAAGTGGCTCGGATGATTACATATCGCCGGGCGCTTTTGTATTTCCGGCGCTCTTTCCGGACGGGTTCATTGCGGCGACGCAGGGGTTCACACAGTGCGGACCCCCGGGTACTGCCCCGAAGGGGAAATGACATGGCTACTGGAACCGTCAAGTGGTTCAACTCGGAAAAGGGCTTCGGCTTCATCGAGCAGGAGGGCGGCGGCCCCGACGTCTTCGCCCACTACTCGAACATCGCCACCCAGGGCTTTCGTGAGCTCCAGGAGGGCCAGAAGGTGAACTTCGACATCACCCAGGGTCAGAAGGGCCCGCAGGCGGAGAACATCACGCCTGCCTGACGTCGAATCGCACAAGGCAGCTGGGGTCCCACCTCGCGGTGGGGCCCCAGCTTGCTGATTTTCCAGGAAGTCCCGACCGGGACTTCCCTCTTGTGTCATATCGCTGCGGCCGGCGCTTTTTCCGGTCCCGCAGCCGGCTCGTTCTTGCAATTCGTTCGGCTCGCGTCCGCCGAGAATTCCTCGATACGTGCCCTATCGAGGAAGGTTCTTCATGAACCGTTCAGCTCGCACGAACGATGGTTTTTCCAAGGGCCGCAAGGACGGCTTCGGCGGTTCGGGCCGGGGCGGCCGTGCCCGCCCGCAGGGCCAGGGGCGGCCCGTCACCCGGTCGGGTGGCGGTGGGCGTCGGCCCGCCGCGCTGCAGGGCGAGTTCACGCCGCCCACCACCGTCAACCCGGGCCTTCCCGCCGTCGCTACCTTCGGTGAACTGGGCCTCCCCGCCGAGTTGCTGGACACGCTCACCCGCCTCGGCGTGACCGAGCCGTTCCCGATCCAGGCCGCCACGCTGCCGAACTCCCTCGCGGGCCGTGACGTCCTCGGCCGCGGGCGCACCGGCTCGGGCAAGACGCTCGCCTTCGGCCTGGCACTCCTCGTGCGCCTGGCCGGGCGGCGTGCCGAGCCCCGGAAGCCGCTCGCGATGATCCTCGTTCCCACCCGTGAGCTGGCCCAGCAGGTCACCGACGCGCTGACTCCGTACGCCCGGCCGCTCAAGCTGCGGCTTGCCACCGTGGTCGGCGGTATGTCGATCGGACGGCAGGCCGGGGCGCTGCGGGCCGGTGCCGAGGTCGTCGTCGCGACCCCGGGCCGTCTCATGGATCTCGTCGAGCGCAAGGACTGCCGTCTGGACCGGGTGGAGATCACCGTCCTGGACGAGGCCGACCAGATGGCCGACATGGGCTTCATGCCCCAGGTCACCGAGCTGCTCGACCAGGTACGGCCCGACGGCCAGCGGATGCTGTTCTCGGCCACCCTGGACCGCAACATCGACCTCCTGGTCCGGCGCTACCTCCACGACCCGGTGGTCCACTCGGTCGACCCCTCGGCGGGCACGGTCACCACGATGGAGCACCACGTGCTCTATGTGCACGGTGCGGACAAGCACGCCGCCGCCACCGAGATCGCCGCCCGCGACGGGCGGGTGCTGATGTTCCTGGACACCAAGCACGCCGTGGACCAGTTCACCCGGCATCTGCTGGGCAGCGGGGTGCGGGCCGCGGCGCTGCACGGCGGCAAGTCGCAGCCCCAGCGCACGCGCACGCTGGCCCAATTCAAGGACGGCCAGGTCACGGTGCTGGTGGCGACCAATGTCGCGGCCCGAGGCATCCACATCGACGACCTCGACCTCGTCGTCAACGTGGATCCGCCCGCCGACCACAAGGACTATCTGCACCGCGGAGGCCGTACGGCCCGTGCCGGGGAGTCCGGCAGTGTCGTCACGCTGGTGCTGCCCAATCAGCGCCGTGACATGACCCGTCTGATGTCCGACGCCCGCATCAGGCCGCAGATCACCCAGGTCCGCTCGGGCGAGGCCGAGCTGAGCCGCATCACCGGTGCCCGGGCGCCCTCCGGGATTCCCGTCAACGGAAGCGCGCCGGTCACGGAGCGCCCCCAGCGCGGCGGCACTCCCTTCCGCGGCATGGGCACCCGTCCGGGACGCGCCGGTGGCGAGTCTCGCCGCTCCGCCGAGGCTCGGCAGACGGCCGAGGCCCGCAAGGCCGCCCGGGTCCGTCGCGGCGCCTAGGGCCTGTCGGACAATTCCCGTCTGCCTGTCGGGCAGGCCCTGGACCGGGCGCAGGACGGTTCCTGAGTGGCGGCGGGCGCGGAGATCCACCATTTTGGACCCAGATGCGATCATGTTGGCCACATCGGGGAAGTCGAGTCCCATGAGCGAATCAGAGTTTCCGCCCGAAGACCGGCCCGTGGACCTCTATCTCGACCTGTTGCGCGTGCGTATGGCGCCGTCGGACTACGCGGTGCTGCTCCGCATGGTCGAACCAGTACTGGAGGCGATGCAGGAGCAACGCGCTGGGCCGATCGAGTTGAGTCTCGAAGGCCAGGACGGCGCCAGCGTCTCGCAGGAGGTCCGCGACGAGGCGTCCCTCGTCGTGGCCGTCGCCGTCACGGGACGGCTGGACAACCAGATCGTCGAGATCGAGACCGAGGAGGTCGGACCCGTCAGGGTCGTCACGGACTCCGGCACCGCGGCCGACCCGGCCCGCTGCCAGGAGATCGCCGACTTCATCGGTGAACGGCACCGCCAGGACGAGGAGCTGCGCGGCATCGCGGAGGTGAGCGGCCTGCCCACCGATGTCTGACCCCCGCCGCGGCCCCGGGACCCGTCCGGGGCCGGCGTACGAGGTGTGGCGCGGGACGACGGCACCGGTGAGTACCGGTGCCAGACGCGTCACACAGCACGCGTTCTCGTCGTGTCCCGGACAGGGGCCTGCGATGCTTCCGCTCGTGTCGATCATCTCGTCCGAGCCGGAACCGATCACGCCCGACGCCCCGGTCGCATTGAGCCGCCCCCTGCTCACCCAGCAGTGGCTGGACCTCACCTTCGTGCACTGGGCCGTGGATCCGGCGGCCGTGGCGGGACTGCTGCCGGACGGCACCGTTCCCGACACCGTGGACGGCGTCACGTTCGTCGGGCTGGTCGCGTTCCGGATGCACAAGGTGGGCTGGCTGCGCCTGCCGGGCGTGCCGTACTTCGGCTCCTTCCCGGAGACCAACGTGCGCCTGTACTCGGTGGACGCGCACGGCCGGCGCGGAGTGGTCTTCCGGTCCATGGACGCCTCCAGGCTCCTGCCGGTGGTCATGGGACGGCTCGCGTTCCGGCTGCCGTACGTGTGGTCCCGTATGTCCGTGCGGACCGGCGAGGACACCGTCGGCTACACCAGCGCGAGGCGCGTACCGGGACCGCGCGGCGCGTACAGCCGGCTGGTCGTCAGGCCAGGGGAGCGCATAACCGAGCCGACCGGCCTTGAGCACTTCCTGACCGCCCGGTGGGGCATGCACAACCCGTTCTTCGGCGACGCGGGCTTCCTGCCGAACGACCATCCGCGCTGGCCGCTGCACCGGGCGACGCTGGTCGAGTGCGAGGAGAACCTCATCGAGTCGGCCGGGCTGCCGACACCGGCCGGGGAACCGGTGAGCGTGCTGTACTCCCCGGGGGTCCCCGTGCGTCTCGGGCGCCCGATTCCTCCGCCACGCGGATGAGCCCGTACGGCTGACCCCTTCGGGGGAGCCTTCAGGGGAGCGCTGTCACTCAGCGATGGCGCCCCGACACCGGGCGGCGTGCCGTCAGCAGCAGCGCTATGTCGTCGGGGCGGTCGGCGACGTGCCGGGCCTTGGCGGTGAGCCGGTCGGCGACTGCGGCCAGCGAACGGCCGCCGGGGCGGGCAGCGGGGGAACCGGCTCGTGCCAGGGCCACGCGCAGCGCCGTGATTCCCTCGTCGATGTCGACGCCCGGCCGCTCCACCAGCCCGTCCGTGTAGAGCGCGAGGATGGCGCCGGGCTCCAGCTGCAACTCCGTCACCGGGTACTGAGCGTGTGCGTCGACGCCGAGCACGACGCCGCCGGGGATGTCCAGGACGTGGGTGCGGCCGTCCGGGAAGCGCAGGATCGGCGGCGGATGCCCGGCGCGGGCGACCCGGGCCAGACCGGTGAGGGGGTCCAGCCGGATGTAGCAGCAGCTGGCGAACAGACCGGGATCGAGGTCGATCAGGAGCCGGTTGGTGCCGCTGAGGACCTCGTCGGGCGGATGGTCGCCGAGCGCGAAAGCCCTTACGGCACTGCGCAGTTGCCCCATGGTGGCGGCGGCCTGGACACCGTGTCCCTGGACGTCGCCGATGACCAGGGCGAGACCGTCCCCGGACTCCACGACGTCGTACCAGTCCCCTCCCACGTCCATTCCCTGGGTGCCCGCCAGATAGCGCCCGACGGTCTCCACCCGTGGATGGCCCGACAGACGCCGGGGGAGGAGAGCCTGCTGGAGCCCGCGGGCGAGCGCGGCCTCGGTGTCGTAGCGGTGTGCCTTCTCCATGGCGTGGGCGATCAGCCCGGCGAGGGCGGTGAGCACCGTACGTTCCTCGGTGCTGAAGTCGCGGGGACGGTCGAAGCCGAGAATGCAGGAGCCGACGGGGCGCCCGGAGGCGATGAGGGGCAGGAAGGCGCGGGCTCCTTCCGTCGCGTCGAGCGGGATGCCGGGATAGGCGGCCGTGAGCTGGTGCATCGACTCGAAGAAGAGCGGCCGACCGGTGGTGAGGGTCTCCACGCCGGGCAGCCGGGTGTCGAGACCGACCCCGTCGAACGGCGCGAGGAATCCCTTGGGGAAGCCCGATTCCCAGGCCAGATACAGATGACGGTCCTGCAGCAGGTAGATGGCGAGCCGACGCCCGCCGAAGGCCGGCAGCAGTTCCTGCATCACGACCGCGGACACCTGGTGGGCGGTGACCGCCTCGGTCAGCGCGATCGCGAGGATGATCGGGCGGTACAGCGGAGCCATGGAGGTGACCGCGGCCGGTGAACCGTCGGCCAGGGGCACGTCGGCCGGTGCGTCCACCCCGGGGCGCGGCGTCGGCTCGGGAGACGGGTCCTGCATGCGGTCGGCCGGAACGAGCTTGCAGGTCAGGGTGTCGGGACCCGGATAGACGGAGAGCGAGAACCAGTCACCTCCGTGCGGATCCGCGAGGGACTTCTCCTCGTCCTGGAGCGGCCGTACGACGTGGCAGTGCACCGGATGCGGTGCCAGCAGGGCCTCCCGCAGGTGGTCCTCGTAGGAGGGCCTGTCCATCCACGGCACCGCCTCCCACAGGATGCGGCCCAGCAGCTCGGACCGTGGGCGGCCCAGGATCTCCGCAGCCCGCGGATTCGCGTAGACGATCAGGCCCAGCCGGTCGAGGCAGAACACGCCCTCCGGGAGCAGGTCGGCCGCCTTGTCGGCCGCCGAGCCGGCGTGCGGATCGAGGACGATGCCGCGGACGGGGTGCATACCGGAGTGCGTTCCGAACGGGACGGACGTGTCGTGCGGGGTCCAGAGCTCCAGCAGCCGATGCGTGCCGTCGACGGCACGCACATGCAGGGGCAGCGGCGGCGGTCTTCCCGCGGCCGTCTCCCGCAGGGCGGCCAGGACCTGATGGGAGTCGGCGGCGGCCACGGCGTCCGCGAGCGCCTGCGGGGTGTCGGCGGACTCTCCCGGCGCCACTCCCAACAGGGCGCGCAGCCGGTTGTCGGCGGTCACGACATCCGTTGCCGGATCCCAGGCGAATCGCCCGACGGGCGCGGCGGGAGGCCTCGCGGCCGGTGGGCGCACGCACAGCGGTTCGTCGTCCCAGGTGACCGGAGACCCGTCGGCGCCCTCCAGGCTCCGCAGGGCCGCGCCCAGGTCCTCGGCCAGCTGTGCCATGCGGTCGCGGTCGGGCAGCACGGTGGTGGCGTCCGACGTCGAGGGGCGCAGCAGGGTCAGTACGCCGTAGACCGTCGACCCTCCGACCACGGGCACGTACACGGATCCGAACTGGAACGGCAGGCCCGCCGCGAACTGGGGGTAGCGGCGCATTGTCTCCGTGGCGTCCGGGAGCACCACCTGGACGCCCAGCCGGTAGGCGTCCGCGACGGGGAACCGACGGTCGACGTGCAGGCGCCACCAGGGCCGGAACAGTGGCCCGGGCAGCCCTGAGAGCACGGCCAGCCGCAGGAGCCCGGGCGTACTGGACCGCAGGTACACGCCTCCCGCGAAGCCGTCGGCCGCCCCGATCGCCTCCGCCGTGATCCCGGTCAGCAGCGCGGCCAGGCGTCCGGGCGTCCGGGTGTCGTGCTCGGCTCTCCCAGTCATCGGCCCTACCTCGTCCGTGCGCCGCCGAGTGGCTGACACAGCAAGAATGCGCCACGAGGGCCTCCGCCTGCACCCGGGCGGGGAACTCCGTGTGAATCCGACGAGGGTACCGGCGCCCATGTGGGCCCGGGTGCCCGGAACCGTGACAGTCGGGTGGCCGGAGACTACCGTCCGGCAGGTCCTGGGGACAGTACTCGGCCACCCGTGATCGTGGCAGACGGGATCGGCCCGGTCGGTGTCAGGCCGCCGGTCGCACCAGGCCGGACTCGTAGGCGAAGACCACCGCCTGGACGCGGGCGTGGGCGCCGATCTTGGCGAGGATGTTGCTGACGTGGGTCTTCACGGTGGTCGGGGCGATGGACAGGCGCTCGGCGATCTCGGCGTTGGACCAGCCCGAGGCGACGGACATGAGGACGTCGCGTTCGCGCCCGGTGAGGGTGCCGAGGCCGACCGCTCCGTCCAGAGGGCGGACCGGGCGCTCCTGACGGACGGTGTCGATGAGCGTGCGGGTCAGACCGGGAGTGATGACGGCGTCCCCGGCGGCCACGATGCGGATGGCCGCGGTCAGCTCGTCGGGGGTGGCGTCCTGGAGAAGGAATCCGGCCGCTCCGGCGCGCAGGGCGGCGTAGGCGCTTCTCTCCCGGCCGGCAGGTGTCAGGACGAGTACGCGCGGGCGCTGTCCACCGGTTCCGGTGAGTTCGGAAACCAGCGGGAGGAGGGAGGGGTGGGCGATGCGGCGGATGGTCGCGATGCCGTCCGTGTCGGAGACGTTGCTGTCCAACAGGACGACGTCGGGGCGGAGTTCGGCGCTGAGGCGAACCGCCTCGGCCCCGGTCGAGGCTTCGCCGACGACGGTCAGGTCGGGCTCGGCGGCCAGTAGCATCCGCAGGCCGAGCCGCTGAAGGGACTGGTCGTTCACGATGAGTACGGAGGTCATGGCAGGCGTTCTCCATGGGGAGGAGCGATGGGCGGCGTCCTCGCCGGGGACATTGCGCGGAAACCCTGAACGAAACTGTTTCGTTCACCTCGATGTCCAGAGTAACTCCCGCCTCTATCGAAACGTCACCGTTTTCGTTGTGGTCTGGCTCACTTCTTGTCCTCAGGCCTCTGCCGGCCTGTTCGAGCGGCACTTCATCAGCGGCTGGACGCGCGTACCGAAGGTCTCGATGCCTTCCAGGAAGTCGTCGAAGACCAGCATGATCCCCTTGGTGCCGTCGACCCCGGCGACCTCGTCGAGCATCCTCGCGACGGTCTCGTACGAGCCGACGAGCGTGCCCATGTTGAAGTTCACCGCCCCCTCGGGCAGCGAGATGGTCCGGGCGGTCGAGGAGTCGTCGGCGACCGTGTCCGTGGCCGATTCACCCGCCATGTACGCCAGCGCGGCGAGGTCGGCGTTGTCGTGGTAGTCCTGCCACTTCGCCCGGGCCGCCTCGTCGGTCTCGTCCGCGATGACCATGAAGAGGGAGAGCGCCCCGACGTCACGGGCGGTCGTGCGTGCCATGTCCACGAGCGCGGCCGTGGTGTCCGAGAGTGCGAGGGGAGTGTTCACGCCGCTGCCCAGGATGAAGTTGTACTCGGCGTGCTCGGCGGCGAACCTCATTCCCGTGCTGCTCTGGCCCGCGGCGACGATGTCGATGTGCCCGTCCGCCGGCCGCGGTGACAGCACGCAGTCGTCCATCTCGTAGAACTCGCCCTTGAAGTTGCTGACTCCCTCGCTCCACAGCTCCTTCATCACGGTGACGTACTCGACGGCGCGGGCGTAGCGGTTGCCGAAGTGCTCGTCGCCGGGCCACAGGCCCATCTGCGCGTACTCTCCGGGCGCCCAGCCCGTGACGATGTTGACGCCGAAGCGGCCGGGGGCGATCGAGTCGACCGTCACGGCCATGCGCGCGACGATTGCCGGGGGCAGTGCGAGGATCGGGGTGGAGGCGTACAGCTTGATCCGGTCGGTGACGGCGGCCAGGCCGGCCATCAGGGTGAACGACTCCAGGTTGTGGTCCCAGAACCCGGTCTCGCCGCCGAACCCCTTGAGCTTGATCATCGACAGGGCGAAGTCGAACCCGTGCTCCTCGGCCTTCTGCACCACCGCCTTGTTCAGCTCGAAGCTCGGCAGGTACTGCGGTGAGCTCTTCGATATGAGCCAGCCGTTGTTGCCGATCGGGATGAAGACGCCGATGTCCATGCCGCTCCTCGTGTGTCGCCGTGACCGGAGGACTGCCCGGGACGAAGGGGCGTTACACGGGGTGCGGGAGTGTCGAACCGGCCATCGTCACGACAGGCAACTCGGCCTGGAGCGGCAGGTGTTGAAGACCAGGTAAGGGAGGACGGCGGCGAAGGTGTGATTCCTGCGAAGGCCCGCATCCGGTGAGGCCAGAACGGTAAAATTTATCGTATGAATGCACGGCTGGCTCTGCTCAGCATGGTGGAACCAGGTGTCGCGGAGAGCGAGATCTTCCGGTTGGCACTCCAGCACGCGGTGGGCGAGCTCGGTGCCCTGGGAGGGATGATCCACCTTCGCGGCCCCATGTCCGCCCTGCGGCTGGTGTCCGCCGCCGGTCTCCCGCCGGGCCTCACCCGGGCCTGGGAGATCATCGACCAGGAGGGCCCGCTGGCCCCCGCCCGCGCCCTGCACCAGGGCAGCGGCGTCTGGGCACCGCGGGAACTCACGGCACACTCCGTGTCCGGCGAGGCCGCATGGCCGGGCAGCGGACTGGCGGCCGCCCCGCTGTCCAGCGGGGACCGCAGCATCGGGGCCCTCTCCGTCGTCACGGGCGAGGCGGGCGAGCCGACCTCGGAGCAGTGGGAGTTCCTGCGGGCCGTGATCGCCTGGACCGAGGAACGCATGGCCCAGGCGCCCCCGCCGGCCGGGCCCGCGCAGACCGAGTTCAGCGGCGAGCGCCTGCGGCAGGCCCTCAAGGAGGTCAGCGTCGGCTCCTGGGACTGGGACATCCGGACCGGCGACCTGATCTGGGACGAGGCCGCCCTGGAGCTCTACGGCACCAGACCGGCCGACTTCACCGGCAAGATCGAGAACTGGATGAGGACCGTCCACCCCGACGACCTCGCCCCGACGCTGGGTGCCGCGCAGCGGGCGATCCGCGACCACACGGTGTACGAGGCGGAGTACCGCGTACGCGGCCTGGACGGCACGTACGGCTGGACCCAGGCCCGTGGCAGGGCGACGTACGACGAACACGGCGAACCCCTCCGGATGATCGGTGTGGGCTGGGAGAGCAACGAGTCCCGGTCCGCCCGTGACGCCCTCAGCCGCGCTCTGCGCCATATGAGCGACGGCTTCCTGGCGTTCGACGACGAGTGGCGGATCACCTTCGCCAACCTTGAGGCGGAACGCACGCTGGGCCTCTCCGAGGAGGAGCTGTTCGGGCGTGTCCTGTGGGACCTGCCCTCCGCACAGCAGGTGCCCGGCATGGAGAGCCGCTTCCGCAAGGCCGCGGCCGAGGACAAGCCCGCCAGCTTCGACATGCGTATGCCGGACGGCGACCGCCGCTACCACCTGCGGCTGGTGCCCGGTCCCGACGGCCACACCCTCTACTTCAGCGACGTCACCGAGCGGCGGCGGCACGAGGAGGAACGCCAGGCCACCGAGCGGGTCGCCTCCGAACGCGCGGCCCAGATGGCGGAGTTGACGGCCGCCCTCGCGAAGGCGACGACGTCACGGGACGTGGTGGACGCGCTCGCCCCGCGGGTGCTGCCGCCGTTCGCCGCCGCCGGACTCCTGGTGCAGACGGTCGAGGGCGAGTTGCTGCACACCGTGGGAGCGGTCGGCTACCCCGACGACTTCCTCGCCGCCGTCGACCGCCGCTCGCGGCTGTCCGGCGACCCGGGCTGGGACGCGATCACGTCCGACACCCCGCTCTTCCTGTCCTCCGCGCAGGAACTCGCCGCGCGCTCACCGGGACAGGCCGAGCTGCCCGGGCGCGCGGGCAAACAGGCATGGGCGTTCCTGCCGCTGACGGCGTCCGGCGTCACCTTCGGCGTCTGCGTCGTGGCCTTCGACCGCCCGCGCCGCCTCACCGACGACGAACGCACCCTGCTGACCACGATCAGCGCCCTGGTCGCCCAGGCCCTGGAACGGGCGAGGCTCTACGACGCCGAACACATCCGATCCCGCGAACTCCAGCGCAGCCTGCTCCCCCGGGACCTGCCCACCCCGTCGGCATGCACGGCGGCGGCCCGCTACCTCCCCGCAGGACAGGGCATGGACGTGGGGGGCGACTGGTACGACATCATCCCGCTCTCCGGCGGTCAGGTGGCCCTGGTGGTCGGGGACGTGATGGGCCACGGCCTGCCGGAGGCGGCGACGATGGGCCGCCTGCGCACGGCGGTCCACACCCTCGCCGACCTCGAACTGCCGCCCGACGAGATCATGAGCCATCTCAACGACATCGTCGGCGGCATGGGCGAGGAGTCGTACGTCACCTGCCTGTACGCGCTGTACGACTCGACCACGCAGATCTGCTCCATCACCCGGGCGGGCCATCCCCCGCCGGCCGTGGTCCACCCCGACGGCAGGGTCCACTTTCCGGAACTGGCCCCCGACCCCCCGCTGGGCGCGGCCGAACCACCCTTCGAGACGGTCGAGTTGGCGGTGCCGGAGGGCAGCCTGCTGGTGCTCTACACCGACGGACTGGTGGAGTCGTCCACGCGTGAGATCGACGAGGGCATGGCGGACCTGGCCGGGCTGCTGCGCGCGGCGCACATCACGGACGTGGAGCCGGACGGGGAGCGCGATCGTCTGGAACGTCTCTGCGACACCCTCACGGCCGGTCTTCTCCCCGCGGAGCACCAGGCGGCCGACGACGCGGCGCTCCTCGTCGCCCGGCTGCACGCCCTGCCCGTCGAGAGGATGGCCTCCTGGTCGCTCCCCGAGGACCCCAGGGCGGCGGGGCAGGCCCGCCGCCACGTCCGTGAACAGCTCGCCGTCTGGGGCCTCGAAAGCCTGACCCCCACCACGGAACTCCTGGCCAGCGAACTGGTCGGCAACGTCGTACGCCACGCCAAGGGCCCCGTCAGCCTGCGCCTCCTGCACGACGACGAGCTGATCTGTGAGGTCTTCGACGGCAGCCTGACCATGCCCCGCATCCGCCGGGCGACGGAGACCGACGAGGGAGGCCGCGGCCTGCAGCTGATCACAGCACTCTCCCGACGCTGGGGCACGCGCTACACCGCGACCGGAAAGTGCATCTGGACCGAGCAGGCGCTCCTCGGCCCGGACAGCCGCAAGGACGAGCCGTCCGACGCCCTGGAGCTGATGCTCCCGAGCGTCGGGGAGTTCGACGGGGACCTGGACGCGCTCCCTTTCGGGGACCAGGAGCTGTAGGGGCCGGCAACTGTCAGGACGGGGCAGGAGCTTCAGGCCCTAGGCGGCGTCGCGCCACACCTTCACGTCCAGGGTGGCGTACGTCGTCCCGGACGAACCCCGGTACGTCACGAGCCCCACGTGTCCCGTCCCGCTGATGACGCACATCTGCTGACCGGCGGTCAGGTCCTTGATCCAGATGTAGCTCTTGTAGCCGGTCGCGGCCTGGCACGCCTCCACGCTTCCCGCCCGTCCAGTCGGCAGCAGGGCAAGGGAACTGCCGGAGGTCGTGCCGGGCGCGAGGACAGCGCCCGAGGAGTAGACGGCGTACGTCAGATCCTCGTCGGAGCTCCCGGTGTCCGCCTTGGGACGCACCGGGGTGTCCGCCAGATACAGGTCGTGGCTCGCGGTCATCCGGATCCCGGAGTACGTCACCGGGGCGGGGGCCGTGGGCGCCGTCGGTTCGCTGGACGCGGCCGGGGGAGCCGGGTTCGGAGCCTGTGTGGGTGTCGCGGGCCCCGAAGGGCCGGACGGCAGCGCGGACTTGGCGGGCTTCGGCTTCTTCGACGCCTTGGCCGACGGGGAGCCGGACGTCGACGAGGACTTCTCGGCCTTCGGAGGCGACTGTGACGCGGCCACCTCCGCGGCCCCGGTGTCGTCCTTGTCGTCGTCCCCCGGGGCGAGCAGCAACGCGGCGGCCGCCCCACCGGCGACGAGCACGACCGCGGCGGCCGACAGCATCCAGGGCCGGGCCCGGCGTGCCGCGCCGTTCGTGGTGACCGTGGAGGTCTGGGCGGCGGCCGGCTCCTGCGATTGGGGCCATGGAGGCGGTGTGTACGCACCCTGTGCGGCCGGACTCCCCATCACGAACGGTCCGGGCAGCGCGGCGTGGGACTGGGCGGCGTGAGGCTGTGCGGAATGGGGCTGTGCGGCATGGGACTGAGCCGGGTGGGACGGCGATGTGGGGGAGTAGGCCGCCGCGGGGCCGAAACTGCCGAAACCGCCGGAGCCGACGGGGCCGAAGCCGCCGCCGGAGCCCGGGGCCCCGAACCCGCCGGAACCCGCCGCCCCGAATTCGCCGGAGCCGTGAGCGCTCGGGGCCGCCTCCGCCCGGTCCTCCGCCTTGGCCTGGGCCTGGGCCTGATGGGCTCCTTCGGCCCGAGCCGCTATCCCCGCCGCCAGTTCGCCCGGCAGCCATGCCCCCGATGCGTACCGGGCCTCGTCACCGCGGTGCGCCTGGATCGTCTGAACGGAGCGGATGACCTCCTCGACGGAAGGCCGCTCGGCGGCGGGCTTGCGCAGACACCGCTCCACCAACTCCCTTATTTCTTCGGGAACTTGGCCGAGGTCGGGCTGCTCGTGCACCACCCGGTAGAGCACCGCGTGCGCGTCCCCGTCCCCGAAGGCGCCGCGGCCCGTCGAGGCGAACACGGCGGTCTGCCCCAGCGCGAACACGTCGGCCGAGGGGGCGGCCTCGCCGCCGAGCGCCTGCTCCGGTGCCATGTAGGCGACCGTGCCGAGGGCCATGCCGCTCTGCGTCACCGAGGTGGCGTCCGCCGCCCGTGCGACACCGAAGTCGATGACGCGCGGTCCGTCGTCGGCGAGCAGCACGTTCGACGGCTTGAGGTCCCGGTGCACGATGCCCTCGCGGTGCACCGCCTGCAGTGCCTCCGCGACACCGGCGATCAGCCGCAGCACGGTGTCGACGGGCAGCGGCCCGTGGTCGCGTATCGCGTCGGCGAGGGACGGACCCGGCACATAGGCGGTCGCACACCACGGGATCGAGCCCTCGGTGTCGCTGTCCACGACCGGGGCCGTGTAGAGCCCGTGCACTCGGCTCGCGGCTGCCACCTCGGCCTGGAACCGCTTGCGGAACTCGGCGTTCTCGGCCAGCTCCGGCCGGATCACCTTGACCGCGACGGCCCGCCCGCCCGGCGTGTGCGAGAGATAGACCCGCCCCATGCCGCCGGACCCGAGCCGGGCCACCAGCCGGTACCCGCCCACGACCCGCGGATCGCCGTCCTCCAGCGGCTGGAAACCTGCCGCGCCGGGCCCACCGTTGCTCAACACGCCCACTCCGCCCCAAGATCCGATCAGTGGCCCCATTGCATCACGGGTCCGGTCCCGGGATTTTCAGAGTCGCGGTATCGGGAGGGCGTACACCTTGTTGAAGTGCTGGGCGATCAGCGGGCCGTCGCTGTCGCAGGCGAGTTGCCAGTCGTTGATGCCGGCGTCCTGGCCGTCGGTGAAGTTCCAGAGCAGCTCGCCCCGCTGGGCGTCGATCGCGTAGAACCCGTCCCTGTTGCGGGCGGCCGTGACGAACACCGTGCCGCCGCCCGCGACGAGGGCGTTGGCCAGATCGAGCCGAGGGGTGCGGCGGAACCAGCGCCGGGTGCCGTCGACGGCGTCGAACGCCTGGACGCCGTGCGGGTTCCTGGTGGTGCAGTACACCGTGCCGGCCGCCGCGGCCACGGAGGCGAATCCGCCCTTCTCCTCCTTCACCCGCCAGCGCACCGCGCCGGACTCCACGTCCACGGCGATGAGTTCGCTGTCGACGGCGAAGACGGTTCGGCCCAGCACCACCGGGGCCGACCGGGCGTCGGAGTCGGAGTTCATGGGGCGGCGCCAGAGCACGCCTCCGGTACTCGCGGTGCCACGGGCCGTGAGGCGGTGCAGCCCGTCCATGTAGATGAAGCGGCGGGATGCCATGACGGGCTTCAGATCGAGGCCGATGTCCTCCTCGCTGATGGGGATGACATCGGCCCGGCGCGCCCGCAGATCCGTGTTGAGGACGACATTCGTGGAGGTGGCCGACCCCTGCGACCCGTCCGGGCTGCTGAACCGCAGACCCGAGATGGTGACCCGCTGGTCGTTGAACCCGCCCAGCAGCGTGTCGAAGCGGAAGTCCTCTCCGAAGTCCAGGGAGAACCGCTCGACGCCCGTGACCGGGTCGACGCCCAGCACGGTCGCGCCGGTGCCGAGGGCGACGACATCGCCCGAGACGAGGAGGGGCGGGGTGGGGGACTGGCTGATGCCCCGGTAGATCCAGCGGGGACGGGTGCCGTCGGCGAGGCCGAGGCAGAACAACGCGCCCGACTGCGACTTCAGCAGGGCCGTGTCCTTGTAGAAGACCGCCGGGGCCTCGACGAGCGGGTCGCCCCGGTAGACCCACAGCGGCTTCGGCGCCGGACCGGCCGGTTTCGGGGCGGACTCGGTCCGCTCCTTCGGCTCACCGAGCAGTGCGGCGACGCCGGAACCAACGGTGACGAGGCCGAGCGCAGCGGCCGCGAGGACCGTACGGCGGGAGGGGCGCGGCCGGGCCCGTCGCCGGGAGCGGTGGGCGACGGAGTCGGGCGGGTTCTCGGGCGGCGGGCCGGCCGTCGGCGCTTCGGGGAGGACGACACGGCTGGGGCTCGGGCGATCGGTGACCAGCTGCTGAGCGGCCACGCGCGGGTCGGTGCGGACACCGGCGGCGGCCGTGCGGCCGGTGGTGGCGCGGGCGGGCTCCCGCTCGACGACGTCCGCACTCGGACCTGGCCCGAGGTCCAGGTCCATGAGGTCGGCGGCCTGCCGGCTGATCGAGCCGGCCACGGGTTCCGGCAGCCAGCCCTCCCAGTCCAATGTGTCGGCGCCACCGGGTGCGCACGCCGCCGACACCCGGTCCGGAGTGGGCCGGGCCGTCGGGGACTTGTCGAGGCAGAGCTCGATGATCGTGTCCAGCGGATCCGGAACGCCCGTCAGATCCGGCGTACCGTGCACCACTTGGTACAGCAGGGTGGCTGTGGACGAGCCGTCGAAGGGCGCGTTCCCGGTGGCGGCGAAGGCGAGGACCGAACCGAGACAGAACACGTCCCCCTCCGGGCCCATCGGGTCACCCGTGGCGTGCTCGGGGCACATGTACCGCGGGGAGCCGAGCAGCACACCGGACAGGGTGAGTTCGTAGCCGTCGGTGGCCCGGACGATGCCGAAGTCGATGACCCGTGGGCCCTCGGCGGACAGCAGCACGTTGGACGGTTTGAGGTCGCGGTGCACCAGCCCCGCGGAGTGGACGGCGATCAGCGCCTCGGAGAGCCCGGCCCCGAGGGCAAGCACCGACCTTGGCGGCAGCGGTCCGTGCTCCTCGACCGCGTCGGCCAGCGTCGGGCCGAGGATGTGCGCGGTGGCGAACCAGGGGACGGGGCCGTCCGGATCGGCGTCCACGACGGTGGCCGTGTATCTGCCGCTCACCGCCCGGGCCGCGTCCACCTCGCGCCGGAAACGGATCCGGAAGTCCCTGTTCGCGGCCAGCTCCGGCCGGATGACCTTGACGGCCACGGTTCGCTGCTGATCGTCCCGGGCGAGGAAGACCTCCCCCATCCCTCCGGCGCCGAGTCGCGCGACAGGACGGTACGGTCCCAAGTGCTCCGGATCCGTGGGACGAAGTGGCTCCATTGCCCTCAGCTCGCCTGTTCATCGTCGAATGGACTTGGGGCGAGAGTAGGTGCTGGAGGGACAGTTGGTGTACGCAACCGAGTAACCTATGGCCATTACTTGACGTTTCAGATAGATACCGCCCGGACGGTCTTCCGGGCGGTCGGGACGGATGCGTACGGGACCGTCAAGCCCGTCCGCGGGCCTGCTGGGAGCGTCGCGCCAGCGAGTCGATGAGCACCGCGGCGAAGAGCACCCCGCCCGTGATGATGAACTGGACGGCCGTGGGGGTGTCCGTGAGCGCCATGCCCGAGGCGATCGACTGGATGATCAGCATGCCGAGCACCGCGGACCAGGTGGTGCCGCGTCCGCCGAACAGGCTGGTGCCGCCGATGACGGCCGCCGCGATGGCGTTGACCAGCAGGACGCCCGAGCCCGAACCCTGGCTCACCGACGTGATGCGCGAGGCCAGGAACAGTCCGCCGACCGCGGCCATGGTGCCCGAGACCGCGAGCACCGCGGTCTGCACCCGCATCACACTGAGGCTGGCGCGCCGGGCCGCCTCGACACTGCCGCCCAGTGCGTAGACCTGTCGCCCGTAGTGCGTACGGCGGAGAAGAAGGTCAAGGCCGGCCACGATCACGAGGAAGATCAGGAGCGCGAGCGGCAGCCCCTGGAAACGGTTGAGCAGATACGCGGCGGCGAACGCGACCACCGCGAGCACTCCCGTGCGCACCGCGATCCCCCGGAGTGAGCGGTGCGGAATCCCGACGGCCTTGCGCCGCCGCATGTCCCGGTAGGAGACCAGGAAGACCACGCCCGCGGCGACCGCCGCCAGACCGTAGGCCGCCGCGTCGTTGGTGAAGTAGTAGCTGGTCAGCTTGGCGACCAGCCCGTTCTCGTCGAGGTTGACGGTGCCGCTGGTGCCGAGGACGTAGAGCATCAGGCCGTTCCAGGTGAGCAGCCCGGCGAGGGTGACGACGAACGCCGGCACCCGGGTTCTGGCCACGGAGAAGCCCTGGACGGTTCCCGCCAGGGTTCCCGCGAGCACCGCGATGATGACGGCCAGCCACTCCGGCACGCCGTGGTTGACGTTCAGCACGGCGAAGGCCGCCGCCGCGAGACCGCTGATCGAGCCGACCGACAGATCGAGTTCGCCGAGCAGCAGTACGAAGACGATGCCGACCGCGATCAGACCCGTACCCACGATGTCCACGCTGAGGTTCGACAGGTTGCGGGGGGACAGGAAGTTCGAGTTGAGCGACTGAAAGGTGATCCAGACCGCGGCGAGGACGAGGACGACGGGGAGCGAGCCCAGTTCGCCGGCCCGCAGCCTGCGCCGGAGGAAGGCGATCCCCCTCTCCGCGGCACGGGCGACGGCCCGTCCGCGCCCGGCCCCCGCGCCGGGTGAGGTGGGTTCGGACCGTGTGGTGTCCGCGGTGTCGCGCATCCCTTTCACCACCCCGCCTCCTGGGAGGCCGTCCGGCGGGGCACGTTCTCCGTGGCGCCGGTGATGGAGGAGATGATCTGTTCCTGGGACGAGGTGTTCACGTCGAAGAAGCCGTTGTTGCGGCCCAGCCGCAGGACGGCCGCCCGGTCCGCGAGAGCCTTGATGTCGCCCATGTTGTGGCTGATCAGCAGGACCCCCAGACCACGGTCACGCAGCTGGTCGACGAGGTCCAGGACCTCGCCGGTCTGCTCGAATCCCAGCGCGGCGGTCGGTTCGTCCAGGAGGAGGACCCGCGGGTCGCCGAGCAGCGAACGAGCGATGGCGACCGTCTGCCGCTGACCGCTGGACAGTGAGAAGACGGGGGCGCGCAGATCGGGGATGCCCCGGGTCAGGCGGTCCAGCAGGCTTCTGGTGCGGCGCTCCATCTCCACCTCGTCGAGGAAGCCGAGCCTGCGGATCTCCTGCCCGAGGAACAGATTGCCCACGACGTCGAGGTTTCCGCACAGCGCGAGGTCCTGGTAGACGGCTGCGATGCCGAGGTCCCGGGCGTCGTGGGGACGCCTGATGTGGACCGCCCGGCCCTCCCACTCGATGGAGCCCTTGTCCGCGGGGGAGACCCCGGAGATCACCTTGACCAGGGTGGACTTGCCCGCCCCGTTGTCGCCCAGCAGGGCGACGACCTGTCCGGCGTGGATCTCCAGCTCGATGTCGTCGAGGACCTCGATGACGCCGAAGCGTTTGCAGACGCCGCGCAGTGCCAGCAAGGGGGGACCCGTCACGGAAACCATCTCCTTCCCGGGGGCGGGCCGGACCTGGTCGGAACCTGCTTGTCAGGTGAGTCCGGCCCTCTCGCAGGCGGCGCCGAGCTGGGGGGTGCAGATCTGCTCGACCGTGTACACGCCGTCCCTGACCAAGGTGTCCTTGATCGAGTCGACCGTCACGGATACCGGGGTGAGCAGGACGGCCGGAACCGTGTGCCCGCCGCGGGGCGTCACCTCGCCCTTGGCGACCTTGTCGAGGCTCTCGTGGCGGGCCGCGGCCACGGCCATGTCGGCCCCGGCGGAGGCCTCGGGTTCGAAGGGCTTGTAGACGGTCATGTACTGATCGCCGCCGACGATGCGCCGTACGGCTCCGAGCTCGGCGTCCTGCCCGGTGACCGGGGGCAGCGGGGCGACCTTGTTCGCCTTGAGGGAGGAGATGCAGCCGGCGGCGAGGCCGTCGTTGGCGGCATACACCCCGTCGATGTTCTCGACACCGAGGGCCGCGATCGCGGCGGACATGTTCATGTGCGCGGTCTCCGTCCTCCACTGGAGGGTGTCGTACGCCTCGCCGATCCTCACCCGCCCCTGGAGCACGGACAGGGCGCCCTTCTTGAACGACACCGCGTTGGGGTCGCTGGGATCGCCGTTCATCATGACGATCTGGTCGTCGGGCGCCCTGTTGCCCAGCGCCGTCAGCAGGGCCCTGCCCTGGAGTCGGCCGACCTCCTCGCCGTCGAAGGAGACATAGCCCGCGATCGGGCCCTCGGCGAGGCGGTCGTAGGCGATGACCGGGACGCCCGCCTCGTCGGCCTTCCTGACCGCGGGGCGCAGCGATCTGGCGTCCACGGCCACGAGGACGATGGCGTCGACGCCCTTGGTGAGCATCGAGTCCATCTGTTCCTGCTGGATGGCCACATCGCCCTTGGCATTGGCGTTCTCGACCGTGCAGTCGTCGCACAGCTCCGTGATCCTCTTCTGGAGCAGGGGCCGGTCCTGGGTTTCCCAGCGGGCCGTGGTGGAGTCCGGCAGCAGCACGCCGATGCTCGGCGCGTTCCCGGTGTCGGAGTTGTCCCCGGCGTCCTGCCCGCAGGCCTCAAGGGCAGCAACCGTCGAGACCACGGTCATGGCGATGGCCGCGCCCCGGATGCAGGCCTTCATGTGAAAGACCTCCCTTGTCCTTCACCTCGTGTGACGAGGGGCGCTCACGGTTGCCCGCGCCCGGCCCCGAGACGGTCAGGGGAACCGGGTGCGTCGCGGCGTCAAGGGCTGGCGTGTGACCGGCGTGGCAAGACGAACACGTCTTAACTGTGGCACCGGCCGTGGTGATCTGCGAACGCAGCGGCCCGGCTCCGCGGTCGGCCGCAGCGGTCCGGCTCCGGCGTCGGCCGCAGTGCTTCGGCTCTGGCGTCGGCGGCAGAGCTTCGGCTCCGGCCTCTGGATCTGTCGGGTTGGTCCTGATATGCGACTCTGGTAGGTGGGCGCCCGATCTCAAACCGGCGGCACCTGCCGCATGGACCGGAGGTAGGTCGCGGACATGCATCATGACGGCCGCGCCCTGGCCGGAGTCTCGGAGCCGCGGGAGTCCCGGGCCGGCGCCGACGACAACGGTTCACGGCCACCTCTGCCGAAGGCCGCCGCGAGCGACAGGTCCCTGACGTTCGCCGGAGTGGCGTTGGCAGCGGTCTATGTGCCCGATGCCGGGAACGGCGATCTCCGCCTGGTGGAGACGGCCGGACGCGCCACGTCCCGGTACCTGCCGCCGGAACGGCTGCCCCTGTCCGGTGACTCACCGGCGGCGCACGCCTTCCGCACCGAACGGCCGCTGTGGCTGGACCTCGCGGACCTCGCGGAACTCGCTCCCCGCCCGGGGGGCCGGGACTCCGAAGGCCAGATCTCCGGGGGCCGGCATTCCGAGGGGCGGCTTTCCGGGGGTGGGCTTTCCGAGGGTGGGCTTTCGGAGGGTGGGCTTTCCGAGGGTGTGCCGACGCCGCCGTCGGCACAGTCCGCGCGGGCGCAGCAGCCACAGGCTCCGCCGACAGAGGCACCCCTCGCCGCCCTGCCGCTCGGGGCGGAGGGCAGGCGGCTGGGCTGCCTGGTCGTCGTGGGGGCGTCCCCGGTCGGCTTCGAGGCCGAGCAGCGGCGCTTCCTGGAGCGGTACGCCGACGCGATCGCCGGAATGCTCCGGACCGACGCCGGCCGCCCCCCGCCGTCGTCGCTGCTGAGCCCCGCCCTGCGGAGTCTGGGCGTCGGCTCGTTCGTCCTGATGCCGGACACCGGTCTGATCGAGGCGGACGAGGCGCTCCTCGAACTGGTCGGCATCACGCCGGACGACTTCGACGGCAAGGTGGACACCCTGCTCGCGCACGCGCTCCCGGAGGACATGCACGCGCTGATCTCGGTACTGGAACCCTCCACGGAGGCGTTCGGCCGCCGGGAGCTGGAGTTCCGTGTCCGCCGTCCCACCGGTGGAATGCGCTGGCTGAGCCTGACCTGCCGGGTGGTGCCGAGCACCGACGACCGCCCGGAGCAGGTGCTGGGCATGGTGACGGCGACCTCGGTCCTGCGGCAGAGCGCCGACGACGTGTCCAGGATCCAGTGGCTGACCGCCGCACTGGACGACGCGACAACGGTCCATGACGTCGGCCGGGTCGTGGTCACCGCCCTGCGCGAGCCGCTCGGCGCCGACCGGGTGGCACTCGCCGAACTGCGGGACGACCGGCTCATGGTCACCGTGCTCGACCCGCCCCAGCCCGACGCCTGGCCGGAGACATGGCGTTCCGAGTGGCGTTCGGAGTGGCCCGACGCACCGGTCAGCGCCCTGCCCACCCTTCAACTGGCGCTGCGGGACGGCCGGATGAACCTGTGGTCCGCCGGTACGGCCCTCGAACCCGCACTCGCGGGCATCGGTGCCGGAGGTCTGGCCGTGCTGCCGCTTCCCGCCAAGGGCCGGGTCGCGGGCGTGTGCCTGGTCGGCTGGGACGAGCCCCACGACTTCGTCCCCGAGGAGCGGTCCCTGTTCACGGCCACCGCGGCACTGGTCGGACAGGCCCTCAACCGCGCGCACGCGCACGACGCCGAGCAGGAGCTCGCGACGATGCTGCAGCGCAGCCTGCTGCCCCGGCGCCTCCCGGAACTGCCCGGAGGGACGGCCGTCGCCCGCTATCTGCCCGCCCGGCGGGGGCTGCAGGTGGGCGGCGACTGGTACGACGTCATCGCCCTCTCCGAGGACCGGGTGGCGCTGGTCATCGGAGACGTACAGGGACACAGCGCCGGAGCCGCGACGATCATGGGCCAGATGCGTACCGCCGTCAGGGCCTACGCGGTCGAGGGCCACCCGCCCGACGTGGTCGTCTCACGCGCCAACCGGCTCCTCGTCGGCATGGAGACCGACCTCTTCGCCACCTGCTGCTACGCCGAACTGGACCTGGAGGAGGGCAACACCCTCTTCGTCCGGGCCGGGCACCTCGCACCGCTGATACGCCACCCCGACGGCAGGACCGAGGAGGTGCAGGTCGAGGGCGGGCTCCCGCTGGGCATTCTCGCGGAGGCCGAATTCCCCATGACCGCCGTCGCGTTGACCCCCGGCACGGTGCTCGCCCTGGTCACCGACGGGCTGGTCGAGGCGGCCGACCTGCCGCTGGACGAAGGCATGCGGCGCACACGCGGCGCCCTCGCCGCCGCCGATCCCGCGGATCCGGGACGGATGGCCGACGAACTGCTCGGCGGACTCGACCGCCGCGAGGACGACGTCGCGCTGTTGCTGCTGCGCTACGACGGTATGAAGTCCCGGCCGATCCGGGCCGGTTGGGCGGTGTGGCGGCTGCCCGACGCCGTCATGCACGCCCGCCGGTTCACCTCGCGCACGCTGCGCAAGTGGCGGGTCGAGGACGTGGCCGACGCGGTGCTGCTGGTCGTGTCCGAACTCGTCACCAACGCCCTGGTGCACACCCAGGGCCCGGTACGCGTCGATCTGATGCTCCGCGGGGACCGGCTCCGGGTCTGCGTGACCGACTCCTCGCCGCGCGCGCCCGCCAAGCCCGTGTCTGTGGACTGGGAGTCGACCGGCGGGCGGGGCCTGCTCCTGGTCGAGGCGATGTCGGAGTCCTTCGGTTCGATGCCGGTGGCCGACGGCAAGCAGGTGTGGAGCGAGATGGTCGTGCCGCCACACGAGCCGACTCCCGAGGATCCGGAGCCGGGTACGGACCCGGGTACGGGGACGGAACAAGGGGGTGTGCCATGAGAACCCGTACGCGGCAAGTCGTGGCGGTGCTCGTCGCCGGGCTCATGGCGATGTCCCTGGCCGCCTGCGGAGGAGACGACGTGGCCGACGCGGACGGCTTCACCGTCGGTCTGCTGCTCCCGAGCCGGGCGGTGCCCCGCTGGGAGCACTCCGACAAGCCCTTCATCGAGCAGCGCCTCAAGGAGCTGTGCCCCCGCTGCACCATGGAGTACGGCAACGCCGAGAACGACGCGGCGAGGCAGCGGCAACAGATGATGTCCATGATCACCAAAGGGGTCGAGGTCCTGATCCTCGACGCCGCCGACACCAGGGCCCTCCGCTCCTCGATCGAGGAGGCCCGCAAGGCGGACGTCCCGGTCGTCGCCTATGACCGGCTCGCCGAGGGCCCGGTCTCGGGCTATGTCACCGTCGACGGCGCCCAGGTCGGCAGGCTCCAGGGCGAGGCCCTCCTCAAGGCCATGGCGGACAGGGGGAACGGCGAGAACGTCGTCATGCTGAACGGCGATCCGACCAGCCCCAACGCGGCGTGGTACAAGCGGGGCACCCTGTCCGTCATCACGGGCAAGGTGACGATCAGCAGGTCGTACGACACCTTGGGCTGGAGCAAGGAGAACGCCCACACCAACATGTCCGCCGCCATCGCGGCCCTCGGCCCCGACCGGATCGACGGTGTCCTGGCGGCCAACGACTCCATCGCCGCCGGTGCCATCGCCGCCTTCAAGAGTGCCGGTGTCAGGAAGCTGCCTCCCATCACCGGCCAGGACGCGGACATCGAGGCCGTGCGGCGCATCCTCCGGGGCGAGCAGTACATGACGGTGTACAAGCCCTTCGCGGCCGAGGCCGACGCGGCCACCACCATGGCCGTCGCCCTGGCGCGCGGCGAGGATCTCGACGACGTCGCCAAGACGACGACCGACAGTCCGACCACCAAGGACATCCCGTCCGTCCTGCTCACTCCGAGCGCGGTGACGGTCGACACCATCGAGCAGACACTCGTCAAGGGCGGCGTGTACACCGTCGACAAGATCTGCACCGCGGAACTCCGGCGCGCGTGCGACAAGGCCGGGCTGACCGAGTAGCCGGGCCGACTGGCCCAGTAGCTGACTGACCCAGTATCGGATCAGCGAACGGGACGCCGCCTGGCACGCCTGGACCAGACGACGGCGGCAATGATCACGTCGGCCGCCAGGAGCATGATGCCGATGACCAGCAGGTAGCCCAGGCCGTCCGCCGCCACGCCGATGATCCCCAGGACGACGGCGGCGAGGACGACCAGCAGGAAGAGCACCATCGCCGGCAGACCTCCCTTCGAGTCGCTTCGAGCGGACTGATGCCTGAGCGGACTGCCGTCTCAACGGCGCGCGAGTTGCCGTTCGCCGTTGGCACCCGGCTGGTAGTCGATGCCGTAGTAGTGGAAGATCTCTTCCTCCTGCTCGGCGGGCAGAATGTCGTCCGTGCCGATCGAAGGAGCCTTCTTCACCAGGCTCTTGGCATACGAGACCTTGAGATAGCCCGGCCCGAGGGTCGTCTTGTCGAGGGGGACGAAGACCAGCCGCTGCCGGGTGGGCAGCCCGGTCCGGACGGTGGCCACGGCCGGTTCGTCGGTGGCGGTGTCCACGTAGACGGCTTCGAGCACGCCGATCCTGTGTCCCTTCGGATCGACGACGTCCTGGTTGCGCCATTCTCGGATGTCGGCTGCCTGGATCATGCCGTTTCCCCTCTGAGCGAGGCGCTTGCCGGTTGTACGTGAGCGTGCACCAGCCGCGACAATTTTACTACGGTCCGTGCTGGTCGGACATTCACAAGAGCCGTGCGCGGTTCCCCCACGCGCACCTGTTCGTCGGAGGCGGCCATCACACGGGAAGACCCCGGCCTGTTGTCCGTGGTGCGGCGGCCGGGGTCCTGGGCTGCGGGGCGCTGCGACGGTCAGGGCACGATCAGGCCCACCGGCTCACTTCCCCTGTGTGCGGGCCCATGACCAGGCACGTAGTCGTCCACGGCCCCGGCGATCACTCGTACCGCTGGTCGCGGCGCGACCGGCAACCCGCTCCGGGGCCGATGGCGCGGTTCCCCGCCCGGCCGGCAGGGAGCGGCTGAAGCGGAACGCCGCGATGCGCTCGTCGTGCTGGTTGTTGAGCCGGTGGATCAGGAACGCGCCCAGAGCCACCATCGCCAGGATCACCACTACGGTCACGAAGGTCTCCATGGCCGTCACACCTCCTTCGCCGGATGCGGCGTCGCTGTGTCCAGGCGCGCCGCCTCCGCCATCAGTTCGCTCGCTGTCGACGTGCGCAGTGGGTCGCTCGCGGCTTCCATCAGCCAGGCGGCCGAGACGGGATCCGTCTGTGGAGGGATCACCAGCAGGTCCCAGCGGCCCACCCGGTAGGAGAGCAGCAACATCTGGTGCGGGTCCTGCTGGGCCATGAACGAGCCCACCTTCACGACATGCCCCGCGACGGGCACCCTGCGTGGGACGGTCGGCCAGTGTCCGGGATTCACCGTGACCCTGGTGATCCGCCCCCACAGCGAATCGAGCGCGGTGGTCAGCGAGGGAAGTTCCGCCCCGAGGTCGCGGGAGCGGGGCCACCAGGCGCCATCCAGCAGAGCCGGTGCGGAACCGCTGGGAGCCAGCGACATGCGCAGAGACTGAGGAGAAGGCGGGTCTTCGAGTGTCGGCGCGTACGAAACGGTCGCATTCATGTTGCGAACCCTGCTCCGGAGCGGTCGGAACCGGCACCGGCGTAGTCAATCGCCGAAAACGACACGAGCATGAAGGCCGGTGCGCGAAATACTCTCGGTAACCCCAGCGTACTCCTCCGGCTACGTGTCGATGACGAGCCCCTTCGCCTCCAGTACGGCGGCGAGGTTGCTGACCTCGATGACGCTCTTTCCTGAGCGGTAGGCGGCGATGTAGGCGTCCTCGGCCTCGACCCGTTCCTGGGACTTGCGCACGACGTCCGCCACGTCGTCGCGTCGCACCACCACCACACCGTCGGCGTCGGCGCGCACGACATCGCCGGGATGGACGATCTCGCCGCCGATCAGCACCGGTTCGGCCATCGGCCCCACGGTCTCCTTGACCGTGCCCTTCATGCAGACGCTGTACGAGAAGACGGGGAAGCCGAGTTCGCGGAGTTCCCGCGTGTCCCGGACGCCGGTGTCGGTGACGAGGCCGCCCAGGCCCTTGGCGACACACGCGTTGGCCAGTACGTCGCCGAAGGAGCCCGCCTCGGCGTACTCGCCGGCCGAGACGACGATGACGTCACCGGGCCGCGCATGGGCGATGGCGACCTGCAGCATGATGTTGTCGCGGGGAGCGCAGCGCACGGTGAACGCGGGGCCGCACAGGGACATCGCGGGGTCGACCGGCTTGATGGTCGAGTCGAGGGCGCCGAGGCGGCCCTGTGCCTCGTGGATCGTGGCGGCGGAGTACTTGCTCAGCTGCTCGACCAGGTCCGGGTCGGGCCGGTCGAACTTCGTGTTGACGCGGATCATGACGCTCCTTCGGGTCTTCAGGAGGGGCGGGCAGGTCTTCAGGAGGGGTCGGCCGAGGGGTCGGCCGGGGACAGGTCCGCGCAGGCGCGGCCGATGCGCTCGCAGGCCTCGGTGAGGATGTCGGTGGAGGTCGCGAAGGAGATCCGGAAGTAGCCCGGTGATCCGTACGCGGCACCGTGGATGACCGCCACCTGCTGCGACTCCAGCAGATAGCGTGCGAAGTCCTCGTCAGAGCCGATCACTTCGCCCGCGGGCGTCCGCTTCCCCAGTACGCCCGTGCAGTTCACGAAGGCGTAGAAGCCGCCGCTGGGCGGGGTGCAGGACAGGCCGGGGATGTCCTCGACCAGCTTCACGGTCACGTCGCGGCGGCCGCGGTAGACGGCCACACAGTCGCGTACGAAGTCCTGGTCGCCGGTGAGGGCCGCGGCCGCGGCGGCCTGGCTGATCGACGACGGGCAGGACGAGATCTGCGACTGGAGGGTGTTGACGGCCGCCACCAGCGAGGCGGAGCCGGCGCCGTAGCCGATCCGCCAGCCGGTCATCGCGTAGGACTTGGAGACACCGTTGGTGAGGAACACCCGGTCGTTCAGGCGGGGTTCGACAGCGGCGAGGCTGGGGACCCGGCCAGGCTCGTACCAGATCTCGTCGTAGATCTCGTCGGTCAGCACCTGGACATGCGGATGCGCGAGCAACACGTCGGCCAGGGCGCGGAGTTCGTCGGCCGTGTACGCGGCTCCGGTGGGGTTGCCCGGGGCGTTGAGGATCACCCAGCGGGTCCGGTCGGTGATCGCCGACTCAAGCCGCCGCGGGGTCAGCTTGAAGCCCTCCGCCTCCGGACAGGGCACGACGACCGGTGTGCCGTCGTTGGCGAGGACCATGTCCGGATACGACACCCAGTAGGGCGCGGGCACGATCACCTCGTCACCCGTGTCCAGCGTGGCCATCAGCGCGAGGAAGATGACCTGCTTCGCCCCTCCGCCGACGGCGATCCGGTCGGCGGAGTAGCTCAGCCCGTGCCGCTGCTCCAGCTTCTGGGCGATGGCGGCCCGCAGTTGGGGGGTGCCGTTGACGGGGGTGTACTTGGTGTCGCCCCGCCGGATCGCCTCGACGGCGGCGGCCTTCACATGCTCGGGGGTGTCGAAGTCGGGCTCGCCGACGGTCAGGTCGAGGATGGCGAGCCCCTGTGCCTTCAGCTCGCGGACGCGCTGGGCGGCCGCGGTGCTCGGCGAGGGCTTGATGCGCTGAACGCGCAGGGCGGTGGCGGCAGTTGTGGAGGTCGTCATGTCAGTCGGTCCGCCTCTCGAAGTTGAGGCCACCCGGCACCTGGAACGTCGGCAGGATCTCGATGTGCCCGATGTTCACGTGGCGCGGCGAGTCGACGGCGAACTCGATGGCGTCCGCGATGTCCTCCGGCTTGAGCGACTCGTAGCCGTCGTAGAACTGCTTCTGGGCCTCCTCCATGTCGCCGAGAAGCCGACCGAAGATCTCCGTCTCCACCCGGCCGGGGCAGATCTCGGTGACACGGATCCGGCGGCCGTAGCCGTCGACGCGCAGCTGCCGGGAGAGGGTGTGCACGGCCGCCTTGGTGGCGTGGTAGACGGTGTTCCCGCCGAAGTTGTACACGCCGGCGATCGAGCTGATGTTGACGATGTGCCCGAGGTCGCGCTCGACCATCCCGGGCATGATCAGGCGCACGAGGTGCAGTACGGCCTGGAGGTTGACCGCGATCTGCTCGTCCACGGCGAACTCGTCGGCGGAGAGGATGTTCCCGGTGCGGGAGACCCCGGCGTTGTTGACCAGGACGTCGACCTCGATGCCCCGCAGGGTCTCGGTGAGGGCGGCGGTGTCGGTGATGTCGACGGCGTGCGGGGTGCAGCCCGTACGCCGGGCGAGGTCGTCGAGGCGCTCGGCGTTACGGGCGACGGCGTGGACCTGGAGCCCCTGCTTGGTCAGCCGCTCGACGACCACCGCGCCGATTCCGGTGGAGGCTCCTGTCACCAGGGCAGTGTTGTAGTCGGAAAAGGGCATGTGGATGCACTCCTAGAGATCCTGGAGAGAGGTGGGGGGTGAAAGAGGGTGGGGGGTGAGGACGATCGGCCGGGCTACGCGTCGCGCAGCGGCAGGTGTGCCCTGTCCTTGACCCGGGACACGGCGATGAGCGTGCCCAGTGAGGTGACGACCGCGTAGAAGGCAGGCATGTTGACGTTGCCCGTCTTGTCGATGAGGTAGGTCATCAGCAGGGGAGCGGTACCGCCGAAGAGGGCTGCCGAGACGTTGTAGCCGAGCCCGTAGGCGGAGTAGCGCACCCGGGTGGGGAAGAGCTCGACGAGCAGGACGTGGATGACACCGGTGTGACCGGCGAAGATGACCGCCATGATGCAGGCGCCCAGGATGGCGAGCGGGACACTGCCGGTGCCGATGAGCAGATAACAGGGCACGCCGGCGACGGCCATGGCGACAGCGGCGCCCGCGAGGACCTTCTTGCGGCCGATGCGGTCGGAGAGGCTGCCCATGTACGGGATGGCGATCGAGATGGCCACCAGGCTGGTCGCGGTGACGAGCAGGCCCTGCACCTTGCTGAAGTTCAGCTCGGTGTTCATGAAGGTCGGCATGTAGCTGAACAGGACGTAGTAGCCGGAGCCGTTCATGAGCGGGATGAACAGGGCGAGCAGCATGGCCCGGCGGTGCTCCGCCGAGGAGAAGGCCTCCTTGAGCGGGTTCTTGGACAGCCCGCCCTCTTCCTTGAGGCGGTTGAAGTTGGGCGTGTCACTGATCCGCTTGCGGATGTAGATGCCGGTGATGCCGAGTGGCACGGCGAGCAGGAACGGGATGCGCCAGCCCCACGACTCCATACGGTCCTGGCCGAGGCCGCTGGTCATGGCGGCGGCGATCAGCGTGCCGGTGAGCAGAGAGAGGAACGACGCGATCTGGGCGTAACTCGTGTAGAGGCCGCGCTTGCCCTCGGGGGCGTGTTCGGCGAGGAAGCTCATCGCGCCGGAAGCCTCGCCGCCGACCGAGAAACCCTGCGCGACACGCAGCAGGATCAGCAGGGCGGGGGCCGCGATGCCGATGCTGGCGTACGTCGGCAGGATGCCGATCGCCGCGGTCGCGACGCTGATCAGCATGATGACGAA
Source organism: Streptomyces sp. NPDC058697 (assembly GCF_042715345.1). NCBI lineage: Bacteria > Bacillati > Actinomycetota > Actinomycetes > Kitasatosporales > Streptomycetaceae > Streptomyces > Streptomyces sp. NPDC058697. The sequence continues at coordinate 149,188 of NZ_JBHXSU010000001.1, read as the reverse complement.
GACGAGCATCCGCTGGCGGCCGATGCGGTCGCCGAGGTGGCCGCAGATGATCCCGCCGAGCGGGCGGAAGAAGAACGAGACGGCGTAGCCGAGGAAGACGAACTGGACGGCGGTCGCGTTGTCCGCGTTCGGGAAGAACACGACGGCCAGGGTGCCCGCCATGAAGCCGAAGATTCCGTTGTCGTAGAGCTCGGCGAAGATACCCACGCACCCGGCGAGGGTGACTTTTCGCGCGGTTTTCGGATCGACGGTGTTCGGCACCGGCTGAGCGGCCACGGTACTCATGACGTTCTCCTGTCTGCTGGCAGGTTACGGGGAGACGGGGACGGTGCGTGCGGGGCTTGAGGGGATGCGCAGGGCGTCGAAGACGGTGCGCACCCGGTTCTGGAGGGTGTGGACGGCGCTTCGCTGGGAGCGGTGGGCGGCCACCGCCTCGGCGACGGTCCTGCGCCGGAAGCGGACGGCCTGGCCCGGTCCTACCTGGCCGAGCGCGGACAGTCCTGTCGCGGTCACGACGGCCAGTACCGGATAGCCGGCGGTGACACCGCGGCCGCGGTGCAGGACGAGCAGCTCGTCGCCCGCGGGGACCTCGACGGCTCCGACGGGGACACCGCGCGAGAGCACCTCGCCGGTCGCCACGCGCCGGGGCACGTCACCGGCCATCCGCAGTCCGATGTGGTTGCTCTGCGCACTCACGGTGAACTCCGACCGGAACAGCCGGTCCGCCGTGTCACCGAACTCGGCGAGGTCGGGGCCCTCGGACACGTCGATCGTCCACGGCGACGGGATGCGGGTGGTGGGGAAGCGGGGCACCGGTGCCCGCAGCCGGAAGAGCGGGATGCGGTACTCCGGATGGTCGACGGGCGGGCAGTGCTGCCGGAGGCCGAGCTCGTCGCCGTCGCGCAGTCGGTGGCCGAAGCCGAGAATCGTGTCGGGGGCGCAACTGCCCTGCAGGGAAGGGGTGTTCACCGAGCCGAGCACGGCCAGGTAGACCCGGATGCCATGGCGGATACCGCTGATCCGGATCGTCTCGCCGGACCGTACGGAGAGGGGCTCCCACCGCGGTCGTACGACACCGTCGACGGTCAGGTCCGCGGGCGCGCCGGTCACCGCGACGAGGACGTCGGTCGACGGTGTGCAGCTGAAGTCCAGGGCGGTGATCTCCAGCAGCGGCGCGCCCTCGTCGTTGCCGCAGAGCACGTTGGCGACGCGGGCGGAGTGCTGGTCGAGCGCGCCGTTGACCGGCAGGCCGTATCGGGAGCGCCCGAACCGGCCCAGGTCCTGCACGGTCGCCATACCGGCCCGGAGGATGTTCAGGGTGTCAGCCATGCGACACCGCCAGGGAGCGGCCCGCGTGGTCGTCCCACTGCTCGGGCGTGATGGGTACGAAGCGAAAGGTGTCGCCGGGCCGGTACGCGGTCAGCGGGTCGGCGTCGAGGTCCTCCAGGACGCGCAGGGGCGTGCGGCCGAGCAGGGGCCAGCCGCCGGGCGACGGCATCGGGCAGATCACGGCCTGCCGCCCGGCCACCGCGACCGAGCCGGGCAGCACCCGGGTGCGGGGCGAGGACAGGCGCGGTACGGGCCGGGGGAACGCCGGGCCGTCCATCATCGGGGCGCCGGCCGGTGCGCCGAGACAGCGGACGGTGAGGTCCGCGGCGGAGTGCAGCTCCACGACCTCCCGCTCGCTCAGCCCCAACTGGTCGGCGACGACGGGAAGATCGGGGCCGAACTCGCCGCCGTAGACGACCGGGACGACGAAACGCCGGGCCGCGGGCGGCGTCACCGGACCCTCGCCGAGCCGGTCCGCCTCGTGCCGCAGCACCCGCCGTACCGTGTCGTGATCGGTGTCGACGCAGTCGAACTCGACGAGCAGCGAGTCGTAGGTGGGCACGATGCCGTGCACCCCGGCCGGTTCTACCGCGTCGAACGCGTCGGCCAGCGCGTGCACGATCCGCCAGGCACGCTCGGCATCCATGCCGACGGCCTTGGCCACGACGGCCGAGTCGCCGCAGTCCACGATCACGACGCTGCCGCGCGCGGTGTCGGCGCTGTCGACGATGCCCGTACCGCTGTCCATGTCAGGCGGCCTTTCCGTCGAGCACGTCGGCCAGAGCCGTGATCTCGACGTCGGCGGCGAGCAGGTCCTGGCGCACACGGTGGGCGAGGGAGATCGCGCCGGGGGTGTCGCCGTGCAGCAGCACGGTGTCGCAGTCGACGGGGATGTCACGCCCGCCGACGCTGCGTATGACGCCCTCGGTCACCATGCGGATCGTCCGCTCGGCGATCTCCTTCTCCTCGTCGATGACCGCGCCGGGTTCGCTCCGCGGCACCAGCGTGCCGTCGTCGCGATAGGCCCGGTCGGCGATCCCGACGATGCCCACCCGCAGGCCGCGGGCGCGTGCCGCGTCGGCGAGCTCGCCGTCCTGGGCCAGGACGATCAGCGACGGGTCGAGGGAGGCGACCGCGTCCGCGACGGCCGCCGCGTAGTCGGGCCGGGTCGCGACCAGGTTGCCCAGCCGGCCGTGCGGCGCCACATGCCGAAGACCGGTGCCGTTCGACACGGCGAACGCCTGGAGCGCGCCGACCTGGTAGAGCACGTCGGTGCGGACCTCGTCCGGTGTCACGTCCATCGCGCGGCGGCCGAACCCGACGAGATCGGGAAAGCTGGGATGCGCGCCCACGGCCACGCCGCGCTCCACGCAGTGGCGGACGGTGGCGTCCATGATCCGTGGATCGCCCGCGTGGAACCCGCAGGCGATGTTGGCCGATGTCAGCACATCGAGGAGGGCCTCGTCATCGCCCATCGTGTAGGCGCCGAACCCCTCGCCGAGGTCGGCCACGAGATCAACCCTGTGCGTCATGACATCCTCCGGACAGAAGAAGAAAACGGCGGCGCCGCATTGCCGTTCAGGCGCTCTTCGGGCGGGGTCTGCACGCCGCCTGAAAAGAGGAATTAACGGGGCCGACACATTTCCTGCGAGATACGCGAGCCGTTCGTTCGAGCGACCTCGAAATCGCGTTTCGGTGAACGTAGTCCGAACGCGAGGAGGCGGCAAATACCCGTTGTGCGTGACGTAATCACCGTTGGATATGACGTGGAGCACAACGCGCCAAGGGTCGTCCGGCGGCCCCGCGCCTACCATGAGGCTCCGTCCCCGCTGGAAGGCCGCACATGGACACCAGGCGTCTCTACTCGTTCGTGAAGATCGTGGATGCCGGGAGCATCACGCGCGCGGCGGACATCCTGCACATCGCGCAGCCCGCGCTCAGCCAGCAGCTCTCGGCGCTGGAGGCCCAGTTCAAGCAGCAGCTGCTGATCCGCAGCAAACGCGGTGTGGCCCCGACCGAGGCGGGCCGTGCGCTGTACCGGCACGCGCAGCTCATCCTGCGCCAGATCGACCTCGCCCACGCGGCGGTCGACATCTCCGGACGGGCGCCCGCGGGCAGCGTCTCGGTGGGCCTCGCCCCCTACAGCATGGGAGCGGCGCTCGCGCTGCCCCTGCTCAGGAGCGTGCGCGAGCGCTACCCCGACATCCTGCTGCACATCAACGAGAACTTCGGCGGAGTGATCAGCGAGGCGATCATGACCGGCCGGATGGACATGGCGTTCATCTACGGGGCCGGGCCGCTGCGGGGCGTGCAGTTCGAACCGCTGCGTACCGAGGACCTGTTCCTGATCGCCGCGCCGGGCGGGTCCGTGCCGCCAGGGGACGGCGACGTCTCCCTCGAAGAGCTGGCCGGCGTCCCGCTGCTGCTGCCCAGCCGCATCCACACCATCAGACAGGTCGTCGACGCCGCGTTCCAGCACGCCTCGCTCGAACCCAGGGTGGTCGGCGAGATCGAGTCGGTCCTGACCCTGATCAGCGCGGTGGGCGCCGACGTCGGCGCGACGGTCCTGCCCTGGTCCGCGGCGCGCGCGACCCTCGACGTACAAAATCTCGTGGTACGCCGGATCGTCAATCCGACGATCACGGTGAAACTCTCCCTGTGCACCTCCGACCATCAGCCGCTGTCGGAACCCGCGCACGCCGTGCACGACCTCTTCCATGAATTGATCACGGAATTCGGTGAGGACGCCGCCTTCGGGGATGCCGCGATGGAGTCTTCGAAGTCTTCGGATTAATGCATCCCGATTTTCGATGACGTCACGCAAATCGGCTATTTGTTGCTCCGGAATGTGCTGACTAGCGTCTTCACGAATCGAATCGAACTCAATCGACTTCACTGATTTCGTGAAACGCGGATCAAGCACGGGAGAAACAGATGAAGCAGCGTGTGCTCACCACCCGGGCCGCCCTCCCCGGCGGGGGAATCGCCCGCCTGGCGTCCCACGCCGAGGTCGTGGCGTGGCCGGGGACGAGCAAGCCCGAACCGCGCGATCTGGCCGAACTGGCGAAGGGCGCGAGCGCGATCCTGGCCCTGGGCAACGACCGGGTCGACGCCGCCCTGCTGGACGCGGCCGGGCCCGCGTTGCAGGTCGTCGCGCTGGCGAGCATGGGCTACGACGCGGTCGACCGGGACGCGGCGGCCGAACGCGGAGTCGTGGTCACCCACACCCCCGGCGTTCTCGCCGAGACCACCGCCGACCTCACCTTCGCGCTCATCCTCATGGCCCGCAGGCGACTCGGCGCCGCCCGTGACTCCCTGGCCGCCGGTCAGTGGGGGCTGTTCCGGATGGACGACTACCTGGGACTGGACGTGCACGGTGCCACGCTCGGCCTGATCGGCTACGGCCAGATCGGACGGGCCGTGGCGCGCCGCTCCCAGGGCTTCGGAATGCGGGTCCTGCACCACGACCCGTACGCACCCGACGACGCCCTCTCCACAGCGGTGGACCTGCCCACGCTGCTCGCCGAGGCCGACGTCGTCTCGCTGCACGTCCCCCTCACCCCGCAGACGCGTCACCTCATCGGCGCCGCCGAACTGGCGGCCATGAAGCCCACCGCCACCCTCGTCAGCACCTCGCGCGGTGGAGTCGTGGACGAGGACGCACTGCTGCGGGCCCTGCGCGACGGGAGCATCCACTCGGCGGGCCTGGACGTGTTCGAGCGCGAACCCATGGGCCAGGAACTCTCCCCGCTGGTCGCCGAGCCCCACGCGGTCACGCTTCCGCACATCGGTTCCGCCACCGAGGCCACGCGGGCGGCGATGGTTGACCTCGCCGTGGACAACATTCAGGACGTGCTCGCCGGAGGCCCGGCGCGCACACCGATCCCGGGCGGTGCGGCCACTCCGGGACAGGACAGGGCCCCGGGACAGGACAAGGCCCCGCGCCCGGTGAGTGGGCGCGGGGCCAGGTGACGCGGGTCGGAACTCGGCCCGTGCGGGGGTCGGAACGCGGCCCGCGAGTGGGTCAGAGCGCGGCGGCCGCGCTGTGCAGGTTCTTGGCCGCCAGCGCGAGTCCCTCGGTCTGGGAGTAGGCCGCGTCCTCGTGCTCGATGTTCACGGCCATGTCCGGGTCGATCTCCGCGAGGGCACGCAGGAACTCGGTCCAGAAGGGGACGTCGTTGCCGTTGCCGACGGCGACGAACTTCCACGCCGGGTTCTCCGGCCAGGCGTTGCACCAGAACCCGTAGCCGGTGGGCACCTTGCCCGGCGCGTCGGCGGGCACGCGAGTGAACGACGTGTCCAGTACGCCACGGATGTCGGCGCCGGCGCAGAGCGTCGCGTCCTTCGCGGCGGCGTGGAACACCAGCGGGCCCAGCCACTTGATGGAGGCGACGATGTCCATGCCCTGCCACATCAGGTGGGAGGGATCCATCTCCGCGCCGACGTTCGTCAGATCGCCCGCGTCGACCAGCCGCTTGAGGGTGACGGGGGAGAACACCACGTTGTGCGGGTGCATCTCGATGGCGACCCGGACGTCGTTCTCCCGGGCCAGCGCGTCGATCTCCTTCCAGAACTCGACGGCCACGCCCCACTGGTAGTCCAGGACGTCCATGTAGACGCCGTCCCACGGGTTCACGACCCAGGACGGGTACTTGGCGTCGGGGTCGGAGCCCGGTGTGCCGGACATCGTGACGACGTGCTTCACACCGAGCAGGCCCGCGAGCCGGATGGTGCGGCGCAGATCGTCGGCGTGCTTGGGCCCGACGCCCGGGAGCGGGTTGAGCGGATTGCCGTTGCAGTTGAGCCCGGTCAGTTCCAGCCCACGCTCGGCGAAGGCCGCCAGATACTCCTCGCGCGCCTTGGCCGAGGACAGCAGCAGGTCGACAGGGCAGTGCGGGGACGGGATGAAGCCACCGGTGTTGACCTCCACCGAGGTCAGCCCGTTCTCCCTGAGTATGTCGAGGGCCTCGGGGAGGGTGCGGTCGTGCAGACAGGCGGTGTAGGCGCCGAGCTTGAGAGCCATGTGTCTGTTCCTTCTGTGCGGGAGGGGTCAGGCGGCGGGCGGAACCGTGACGGCGGCACCGCCGTTGCTGGAGGACTCGACGACTGCCCGGATGATCTCCATGGTCCGCAGCGCGTCGGCGAAGGTGGCGCAGGCCGGCCTCGGGTCGGCGGCGCACGCGAGCTGGTCGAGGAAGGCACGGGCCTGGTACGTGAAGTTGTCGGCGTTGCTGGCGCCCACACCCGGCGCCTCCATCGGGACCCCGCCCGCGAAGTATGGCATCTGCGGACCGGCGATGATCTGCCGGGCACCGCGCGTACGGGCCTCGGGCTGGGCGTCGTCGAAGAGGTACTCGGCGGGCCGGTGCTGGTCGAACGCGGCCCGGCCACCGAGGCCCAGGACGTCGAAGGCGAGCCCGTTGGGCAGACCGAAGCCGGTGCGGGTCACCGAGAAGGTGCCGACCAGCCCCGACTCGAAGCGGGCGGTGAACGATGCGGTGTCCTCGTTCTCGACCTCACCGAACTCGTCGGAGACCGGAGCGGCGTTGTGCCCGACGACCGCGCCCAGCGGCAGCGGCCGCTTGGCGATCTGCGTCGACAGCGAGGCACCGGAGACCGAGGTGATGGGACCGGCGACGTACTCGGCTACGTCGATGACGTGCGAGCCGACGTCACCGAGCGCACCGGAACCGGGGCCGCCCTTGAACCGCCAGGTCAGCGGGCCCTTCGGGTCGGTCGCGTAGTCGCACCAGTACCGGCCGCTGAACAGCGAGAGATCGCCCAGCTCGGCGCGCCGGACATGCTCGCGGATCGCCGCGATGCCGGGGGACCGCCGGAAGGTGTACCCGACAGCGGTCACCACCTCGGCGGTGCGCTCCAACTCGGCCATCGCACGGGCGTCCTCCAACGACCCGGCCAGCGGCTTCTCGCACAGCACGTGCTTGCCCGCGGCGACCAGCGCCTCCGCGATCGGGCGGTGCAGGGCGTTGCCCACGACGATGCTCACCGCGTCGATCGTCGGGTCCTCGACGACGGCCTCCCAGCTCGGGAGCGCCTTCTCGTACCCGTAGCGGCGGGCGGCGTCCTCGGCGAGTTCGGTGTTGGCGTCGGCGATGGCGGCAAGGCGGACCGGCGGCAGGCCGGCACCGAAGACCGTGTTGACGTTGCGGTAGCCGGCGGCATGGCTGCGGCCGGCCATGCCGGCTCCGATCACCGCGACGGAGATGGGTTCGGCGGACGTGGTCATGGCGGGGCCTTTCAAAAGGAAGGGACGTGTCAGCGGGAAGGGACGTGTCAGCGGGAAGGGACGTGCCAGCGGGAACGGACGTGCCAGCGGGAACGGACGTGCCAGACGGCGGGGACGGGGCAAGGGGAGGGCGTGGGAAGGGCGAACCGTCAGCTGGAAGTGGGGAAGTTGAAGCCTGCGGTCACCTGCTGTGCGGGCTGCGGCCAGCGCGTGGTGACGACCTTGGGCCGCGTGTAGAAGCGGATGCCCTCGGGGCCGTGGATGGGGGAGTCCCCGATGAGGGAGTCCTTCCAGCCGCCGAAGGAGTAGTACGACATCGGCACGGGCACCGGCACGTTGACGCCGATCATCCCGACCTTGACGTTGCGCTGGAAGCGGCGCGCGGCCTCGCCGGAGCCGGTGAACAGGGCGGTGCCGTTGCCGTACGGGTTGTCGTTGATGACGCCGATCGCCTCGTCGAGGGTGTCGACCCGGACGACGGCGAGAACCGGTCCGAACAGCTCTTCCTTGTAGGCGTCCATCTCTGTCGTGACGTGGTCGAGGAGGGACGGGCCGGTGAAGAAGCCGCTCTCGTGACCGTCGATCTTCAGGCCGCGACCGTCGACGACGACTGTGGCACCCTGCGTGGCGGCGGTGCCGACGGCGTTCTCGACGCGCTCCTGCGATGCCTTGGTGACCAGCGGACCCATCTCGATGCCGGGAACGTCACCGGGACCGACCTTCACCTCCCCGGCCTTGCGCTCCAGGATCTCGACCAGATCGTCGGCCGCGTCACCGACCGCGACGGCGACCGACACAGCCATGCACCGCTCACCGGCGGATCCGTACGCGCCCGCCGTGATGTGGTTCGCGGCGAACTCCAGGTCGGCGTCGGGCAGGACGACGGCGTGGTTCTTGGCTCCGCCGAGCGCCTGGACACGCTTGCCGTGCGAAGTGGCCGTCTCGTGGACGTACCTGGCGATCGGCGTCGAACCCACGAACGAGACGGCCTCGATACCGGAGTGTGTGAGGATCGCGTCGACCGCTTCCTTGCCGCCGTGTACGACGTTGAAGACGCCGTCGGGCAGTCCGGCCCGCTTGTAGAGCTCGGCGACGAAGTTCGCGGCTGAGGGGTCGCGCTCGCTGGGCTTGAGGATGAAGGTGTTGCCGGTCGCGATGGCCATCGGGTGCATCCAAAGAGGCACCATGGCAGGGAAGTTGAACGGCGTGATGCCCGCGACGACCCCCAGCGGCTGACGGAAGTTGTGCACGTCCACACCGCGCGAGACCTGGTCGGAGAAGGACCCTTTGAGGACGTCGCCGAGTCCGCAGGCGAACTCCACGACCTCCCGGCCGCGCGTGATCTCGCCGCGCGCGTCGTCGACCGTCTTCCCGTGCTCGGCGGAGATGATCCGGCCCAGCTCCTCCTCGTGCTCCACGAGGAGTTGCCGGAAGGCGAACATCACCTGGGTGCGCCGGGTGAGCGACGACTCGGACCAGGTCTCGAAGGCGGCGGTGGCGGCTGTGACGGCCGCGTCCACGTCGGCGGCGGAGGCCAGGGCGACCCGGGCCTGTTCCTGGCCGGTGGCCGGGTTGAACACGGGGGCCGTCTCCGGGCTGGTCCCGGCGGCGGGGGAGCCGTTGATCCAGTGCTCGATGGTCTTCACGGTGCGGGTTTCCTTTGCGGGGACGGGACTTACAGGTAGTGGCGCTGGGCCTGCTTGCGGGCGGTGTACGTCTCGTACGCGTCACGGGTGGAGTCCAGGGCGGAGGCCTGGCTCACCGGCACGTCCCACCAGCCGTGGCCGGGCGGGTTCGGCCCGTACAGGTCGGTCTCGACGTGCACGACCGTGGTGCGGGTGGCCGCCTTCGCCTTCTCCATCGCGGCACGGAACCCGTCGACGGAGGTGGCGTGCAGGACGTCCGCGCCGAGCGAGGAGGCGTTGGCGGCGAGGTCGACGGGGAGTACGTCACCGTCGAGCAAGCCCGAATCGCCGTTGCGGAAGCGGTACTTGGTGCCGAACCGCTGTGAGCCCAGCGCCTCCGACAGCGAACCGATGGAGGCGAAGCCATGGTTCTGGACGAGGACGATGATGACCTTCAGGCCCTCGGAGACCATGGTCACGATCTCCTGAGCCATCATCAGATACGAGCCGTCACCGACGAGTACGACGACCTCGCGCGAAGGGTCGGCCATCCTCGCACCGACGCCGGCGGCGACCTCGTATCCCATGCAGGAGTACGCGTACTCGACGTGGTAGGCCTTCGGATCCCGCGCCCGCCACAGCTGTTGCAGGTCGCCGGGCATGGAACCGGCGGCGTTGATGACGACGTCACGGTCGCCCAGGACGTTGTTGAGCGCGCCGAGTATCTGGGTCTGGGCGGGCAGTTCACCGGTGTGCCGGTCGGCCGCGAAGCACTCCTCCTCGATCTCCCTTGTGCGGGCGATGAGTTGGCGTGTGCGGTCGCGGTACTCGGGGGCGACCTCCCAGTCCGTCAGCGCGCCCGCGAGAGCCTGGATGCCGAGCCGGGCGTCGGCCACCAGCGGTTCCGCCGAGTGCTTGACGGCGTCCAGGCGTGCCACGTTGAGGTTGACGAACGTGACGTCCGGGTTGCCGAAGACGGTGTGGCTGGCGGTCGTGAAGTCGCTGTACCGGGTGCCGATACCGAGGACGACGTCCGCCTCGCGTGCCAGCTCGTTCGCCGCGTACGAGCCGGTCGAGCCGATGCCGCCGACCGCGTACGGGTGGTCCCAGGGCACCGCGCCCTTGCCGGCGTGGGTGTCCGCCACCGGAATGCCGGTGGCCTCGGCGAAGGCGCGCAGCTGGGTCTCGGCGCCGGAGTAGACGGCACCGCCGCCGGCCACGATCAGCGGCCTGCGGGCACCGCGCAAGAGGCGCGCGGCCCGCTCGACGGCGGCGGCCTCCGGCACCGGGCGGCCCACATGCCAGACCCGGCGCCGGAAGAAGGAGACGGGCCAGTCGTACGCCTCGGCCTGGACGTCCTGGGGCAGCGAGAGCGTGACGGCTCCGGTCTCGACCGGGTCGGTGAGCACCCGCATCGCGGCCAGTGCGGCCGGGATCAGCTGCTCGGGCCGGGAGATCCGGTCGAAGTACTTGGACACGGCCCTGAAGGTGTCGTTGACCGTGACGTCTCCGCCGCGGGTGTCCTCCAGCTGCTGGAGGACGGGGTCGGCGGCGCGGGTCGCGAACATGTCGCTGGGCAGCAGCAGGACGGGGATCCGGTTGGTCGTCGCCAGGGCCGCGCCGGTGATCATGTTGGTCGAGCCGGGTCCGGTGGAGGCGGTGCAGGCGAAGGTGGCCAGCCGGTCGCGCATCTTCGCGTACGCCACCGACGCGTGCACCATGCCCTGCTCGTTGCGGGCCAAGTAGTAGGGCAGGTCGGCCTCTTGGGTGACCGAGGCCTGAAGGAGCGCCTGGCCCAGACCGGCCACGTTGCCGTGCCCGAAGATGCCCCAGACCCCGGGGATCAGCCGCTGCTCCTGGCCGTCCCGCTCGCTGTACTGGTTCGCCAGGAAGCGCACGAGGGCCTGTGCGGTGGTGAGCCTGATCGTTTCCATCACTCGGTCTCCTTGGCCCCGAACGGCAGCCGGGAGTCGGTCGGCCGGGACTCCCAGGTGCCGCGGACCCACCCGTGGGCGGGGTCGTCGCAGATCAGCCAGGCGCGGTCCTGTCCGGGGCCCGCCATGACGTTGAGGTAGTAGAGGTCGTAGCCGGGTGCGGCGATCGACGGGCCGTGCCAGCCGTGCGGGATCAGGACGGTGTCGCCGGTACGGACCTCGGCGAGCACGTCGATCGGCCGCTCCGGGGTGCCGTACACCCGCTGGTAGGCGAAGCCGTCCTCGCCCGCGACCTGGAAGTAGTAGATCTCCTCCAGCTCGGACTCGACCGGGTTGCCGCTGTCGTCCGTGCGGACCTCGTCGTGCTTGTGCGGTGGGTACGAGGACCAGTTGCCGCCCGGGGTGAGCACCTCGCACACGAGCAGCTGCTCGGCGTCGAACGTGCCCGGCAGGCAGTAGTTGTTGACCTGGCGGGAGCACGCACCGGCGCCGCGCAGCTCGACGGGCACGTCCTCCTTGCGCCCGTACCGAGCCGAGTGACCTCCCCGCTCGGTACGGGCGGAGGGCAGCGCGAACAGACCTCCCTGCGCGCTGCTGATCAGGGCCTCCGACTCACGCGGCAGATACGCGAAGTCGGTGGCCGAGGCGAACACGCCTGTCCGACCGGCGAGTTCGAAGGCCCTGCCGTCCGTGGTGACGGTGCAGGAGCCCGTCAGCGGCAGGACCAGGAACTCGGAGTCCCCGGTGGACAGGGCGTGCGCCTGGCCCGGCCTCAGGGTCAGGATCCTGAGGCCGGAGTATCCCCAGCCCGCCGACTCGGGCGTGACCACGAGGTCGTACGGACCGTCGGCCGAAGTCCCGTGGGGGAGGTGGTACTTGCTCGTGTCGCTCACAGCAGGCTCACCGCCCGGTCCACCGCGCCGGCCACGTCGCCGTCCGAGGGATAGAGCAGGGAGCGGCCCACCACCAGGCCCTGCGCGGTGGGCTGCTTGAGGGCCTTGCCCCAGGAGGCGAAGGCCGCGTCCGGGTCGGTGACCTCGCCGCCCAGCAGGAGCGCCGGCAGGGTGGAGGCGGCCAGAACGCGCTCCATGTCCTCCACGACCGGCAGCTTCAGCCAGGTGTAGGCGGTGCGGCGGCCGAGCCCCGAGGCGATGGTGACCGACTTGACGACGGCATCGGTGGAGAGGTCGTTGCGGACCCTGCCGTCCTGCCAGGTCGAGAGGAACGGCTCGACCAGCGCGGTGAGTTGACGGTCATTCAGCTCGTCTATGGCCCGGGCGGTGTTCTCCAGGACAGACGGTGTCGCCGGGTCCTGGAGGGCGATGCGGGTGAGCATCTTGCCGCCGTCGAATCGCATCGCGGCGATCGTCTCGGCGTCGTAGCCGGTGAAGCGGTCGTCGATCTCGAAGACCGACCCGGCGAGCCCGGCCCGGTTCATCGAGCCGAAGACACTCTTGCCGTCGAGTACGCCGAGCAGCAGCAGGTCGTCCAGGATGTCCGCGGTGGCCAGCACACCGGTCACGCCGGGCCGTTCCAGGGCGACGCACAGGCGGTCCAGCAGCTTGAAGCGGTCGGCCATGGCGGTGGGGTCGCCGCCGACACCGTTGGCGCCGCGCGCGGGATGGTCCGCCGCGATGATCATCGCCTTGCCGTGCTCGCCCAGCAGCGAGGTGGCCCGTACGCGTCGCGCGGCGGCCGCCGCGACGGCACCGGGATCACCGACCCGGGCCTCCACGATCCGGCTCACGTTGTCAGACAGCACGTCGTCACACCTCTCGCTGAGGGTCGTCGAGGGAGCCGGGCGAACCGGGGGAGCCGGACGGGGAAGGGGAGGGGACAGGGGAACCGGAGGCGGCTGCGCGGAGCTTCGCCTCCACCTCGGCCTCGGTCGGCATGGCATCGGAGCAGGACAGCCGGCCCGCGACGATGGCGCCGGCGGCGTTGGCGAAGGCGACGGTGCGGCGGGTGTCCCAGCCGGACAGCAGACCGTGGCAGAGCGCGCCGCCGAAGGCGTCACCGGCGCCGAGGCCGTTGACGACGTCCACCGGAACCGGCGGGATCTCGGCGGTCGAGCCGTCCCGGTTCATGGCGAGCACACCCTTGGGCCCCTGCTTCACCACGGAGAGTTCGACCCCGGCGGCGAGCAGCGCCTTCGCCGCCGCGTACGGCTCGCGCTCACCGGTGGCGACCTCGCACTCGTCGAGGTTGCCGACCGCGACGGTGGTGTGCCGCAGGGCCTCGGCGTAGTACGTACGGGCCGCCGCCGGGTCCTTCCAGAACATCGGCCGCCAGTCGAGGTCGAAGACCGTCGTCCCCGCCTTCGCCCGGTGTGCCAGGGCGGCGAGGGTGGCCGAGCGGCTCGGGTTCTCGCTCAGCCCGGTTCCGGTGATCCAGAAGACGCGGGCGTCGCGCACTGACGCGAGGTCGAGCTCGTCGGAGCGGATGTCCAGGTCGGGGGCCTTCGGGAGGCGGTAGAAGTAGAGCGGGAAGTCGTCCGGCGGGAAGATCTCGCAGAAGGTCACCGGGGTCGGCGCGATGTCCGACGTACTGACGAAGCGGGTGTCGACGCCGTAGCCGTCCAGGGCGGTGCGGACGAAGTCCCCGAACGGGTCGCGGCCTGTCTTGGTGATCACGGCCGCGGAGTGCCCGTAACGGGCGGCGGCGACGGCGACGTTGGTCGGGCTGCCGCCCAGGTACTTGCCGAACGAGGTGACCTCGGCCAGTCCCACGCCCGTCTGGAGCGGATACACATCCACTCCGACGCGGCCCATGGTCAGCACTTCCAACGGCATAACGCGGTTTCCCTTCGCTCCGGAGACCCCCGGGGACGGTGGACTTAAAGCGCTTTAAAAGCGCCTACAGCGGAGAACGATGCCTTCGCTTAAATGTCCTGTCAATAGGTTGTTACTACGGGATTTCGCCTGGCGGCTCGGGCCTGATCCGCAGGTCAGGCCCGAGCAGGGAGGGGGCACGCGTACGGCATCGGGCATGCCCGGGTGCCGCCGGACGCCCGAGGGGCGTGAGTGCCGGGGTGCCCGGACCCGTCAGGGGACCCGCCGGCGTCCGGCTGGGAACTGTCGGTGCTTGTCAGGACCCGGCGGTCAGGTATCCGTCGATCTTCTCGCGCATGAACCGCGAGGACTCGTGGGCGCGTTCCTCCCACGCGAACACGCAGGCGGTCAGCGTGCCGTCGAAGTTGTTCGCCTTCAGCTCCCGGAAGAGCTCGCCGAAGTCGACCTCGCCCTGCCCGATGTCCAGGTGCTGGTGGATCCGCGCGGGTGTGCCGGGCGGATTGAGGATGTACCGGTTGCCGGATGACGCCGTGTGGTCGAACGCGTCGGCGAGGTGAACATGGGTCAGCAGGTCCCCGGCGTACTGGATGATGCCGGGCGCGTCGTTGCCGATGTGGAAGGTGTGCGGGGCGCAGTACAGGAACGTGACGTTGGGGTGGTTGATGCCCCGGATCAGGTTGACCGCGTCGTAGCCGTTCTCGATGAAGTCGTCCGGGTGCGGTTCCAGGGCCAGGTGGATGCCCTCGCGCTCGAAGACCGGGAGGAGTTCGTCGAGGCTCTTCCAGAACTGCGCCTCGCTGCGGTCGGCCTGCTCCGGGCGGCCGTTGAACTCGGAGATTGTGCTGTCCACACCGAGGTCGGCGGCGATCTGGATGGACCGCTTCCAGTACCGTACGGCGGCCTGTCGGTCGTCCTCGTCCGGCCCGGACCAGCGGAACAGGGGCAGCATCGAGGAGATGCCTACGCCCGCCGCGTCCAGGGCCTTGCGGAACTTCCGTACGGTCGCGTCGTCGACACGGGGATGCCGGAAGAACGGAATGAAGTCCTCGCGGGGTGAGAGCTCGATCCACTCATAGCCCAACTCGGCTACCACGGCCGGTAGTTCGAGCAGCGGGGTGTCGCGGATCATGTACGGATCGAGGGCGATCTTCATGAGGGAATGCCTTCGGGTCGGTGGGGGACGGTTGAGCGTTGGGTCGGGGCGCACTGGGCGGCCAGTGCGCGGTGGTTCTCGGTGTGGTTGTCCGCGGTGCAGTGGTTCTCGCGCCGGGGACGGCAGCCGGTGCGTTCGCCGCTGTCAGCCTTTTCCTTCGGCAGAGGCAGAGGCAGAGGCAGAGGCAGAGGCAGAGGCAGAGGCGGCGGTGGCTGCGGTGGTGGGTGTCTTGAGGTCTGCCGCTTCGGGGAGTTCTTCGACATCCACGCCGCGGACCTGGGCCAACTCGTGCTTCAGCGCGGCGAGTTCGGCGCCGCCTGCCATGTGGTTGGTGAGTTCTTCGAGGCTGACGTCGGCGCGGGCGGCGGAGAGTTCCATGGTGCCCAGGCGCAGGACGCTGAAGTGGTCGCCGACCATGTAGGCGTGGTGGGGGTTGTGGGTGATGAAGATGACGCCCAGGCCGCGGTCCCGGGCCGCGGCGATGTACTTCAGCACCACGCCGGACTGTTTGACGCCGAGGGCTGCGGTGGGTTCGTCGAGGATGAGGACGCGGGCGCCGAAGTAGACGGCGCGGGCGATGGCCACCGACTGGCGCTGGCCGCCGGAGAGGGTGCCGATGGGCTGGTCGAGGTCGTCCAGGATGATGCCCATGTTGCGCAGTTCCTGGTCCGCCGTCGCCTTCATCTTCGCGATGTCCAGGCGGCGGATGGGCCAGGGGCCTTTGGTCATCTCGGAGCCGAGGAAGAAGTTCCGCCATACCGGCATGAGGGGGACGGTGGCGAGGTCCTGGTAGACGGTGGCGATGCCCTTGTCCAACGCTTCGCGCGGGTTGCTGAGCTGTACCGGGTGGCCGTCGATGAGGAACTGGCCTTCGGTGTGCTGGTGCAGGCCGGAGATGATTTTGATCAGGGTGGACTTGCCGGCGCCGTTGTCGCCGAGCACGCAGGTGACCTGGCTGGGGTGGACGGCCAGGTCGACGCTGTGCAGGGCACGGACGTTGCCGTATGCCTTGCCGGCGCCGCGCAGTTCGACGGTGGGTGTGCCGTTCGCGGGCGCGGTGTTCCTGGGGGCCGTCCCGTTGGACGAGACCGGTCCGTCGGCGGTGATGGGGTTGGTGGTCATGAGGGTTACCTCCGGGTGGCCTGGCGGCGGACCCACAGATTGACGAGGGCGGCGAGCAGGAGCATGACGCCGAGGAAGGCCTTGAACCAGTCGGGGTTCCAGTTGGCGTAGACGATGCCCTGGGAGACCATGCCGAAGATGAACGCGCCGATGACCGGGCCGATCGCGGAGCCGTAGCCGCCGGTGAGCAGGCAGCCGCCGATGACCGCGGCGATGATGTACAGGAACTCGTTGCCGACGCCCTCGCCGGACTGGACGGTGTTGAACGAGAACAGGATGTGCATCCCGACGAACCAGGCACCCGCGCCGACGCCCATGAACAGGGCGATCTTGGTGAAGGTGACCGGGACGCCGACCGCACGCGCGGATTCCTTGTTGCCGCCGGTGGCGAAGATCCAGTTGCCGAACTTGGTGCGCAGCAGCAGCCAGGTCGCGGCCGCCGCGAACACGAACCAGTAGAAGACGGTGATCTTGACGTCGACGCCGCCGATGCTGATCTCGGACGCGAAGACCTTCTTGGCCTGGTCGAAGCCGTCCATGTCACTGATCGAGTCGGTCGCGACGTTCCCGGTGAAGATCTTCGTGATCGCGAGGTTGCCGCCCTGCAGGATCAGAAACGTGCCCAGCGTGATCAGGAACGACGGCAGACCTGTCCTGACCAGCAAGTAGCCGTTGAAGGCGCCAATGGCCAGCGACACCGCCAACGCGACGATCACGCCAACCCATACGTTCATTGACAGTTGGAAGCTCCACATGCTGGCCGTCAGTGCCGAGGTCGTCACGGCCACACCGGCGGAGAGGTCGAACTCCCCGCCGATCATCAGCAGCGCCACCGGCAGGGCCATGATGCCCATCACCGACGATTCGTAGAGCACGTTGGCCAGCGAACCGGCCTCGCGGAACGGCGAGGCGACCGCGAAGAAGAAGATGTACACGGCGATCGCCGCGATGAGCGCGCCGATCTCGGGGCGGGCCGCCAGCCTGCGGGTCAGGGAGCGTTCCGAGGTCCGGCCGTCCTTCGGAGCGGCCGGCGGAGCCGGCGACGAGGAACCCGTCGCCGGTGCCGTTGCCTGGGACATGGAAATCACCGAGTGCCCTTCGCTGCGAACTTCGCGATGGCCTCGACATTGGACTTGTCGACGAACGCCGGACCGGTCAGCACCGGCTCCTGGCCACCGCCACTGAAGTTGCCGTTGGTCTTGTAGAGCCACAGCGAGTCCACGGACAAGTAGCCCTGCAGGTAAGGCTGTTGGTCGACGGCGAACTCGACGTCACCGCCCTTGATGGCGCTGACCATCTCCTTGTTGAGGTCGAAGGTCGCCACCTTGGCCTTGCTGCCCGACTCGGAGACCGACTGCACGGCGGTCAGCGCGAACGGAGCGCCGAGCGTGACCACGGTGTCGATCGACGTGTCCTGCTTGAGCTTGGCGCTGATCGTCGACTTCACGGCCGGCATGTTCGTGCCGTTCACGTACAGGTTCGTGGTCTTGCCCTTGAACGTCTTCTTCACACCCGCGCAGCGCTGCTCCAGGCCGACGTGACCCTGGACCTGGATGACACAGATGTTGTTCTTGGCGCCGGTCTCGTTGAGCTTCTCGCCGAACGCCTCACCGGCGACCAGCTCGTCCTGGCCGAAGAACTCCAGGAGGCCCTGGTCCTTCCACTGGTCCATGCCGGAGTTGAGGCCGACGACCGGGATGCCCGCCTTGCGCGCCTTGGCGATGACGTCCTTCATGGCGTCCGGCTTGGCCAGGGTGACCGCGATGCCGTCGACCTTCTGGTCGATCGCGTTCTGGACGAGGCTGGCCTGCGTCGACGCGTTCTCGTTGTTGGAGTAGATGAGCTTGACGTTGTCCTTGGCCGCGGCGGCCTGGGCGCCCTTGCGGATGATGTCCCAGAACGTGTCCCCGGGAGGCGCGTGAGTGACCATTGCGATGGTCATGCGGGGAGTGTCGGCCTTGCCGACAGCCGCGTCGCCCGAACCCTCCTCGGCCTTCTTGCCACCGGAGCTGCTGGAACAGCCGGCGAGGACCAGAGCGGCCGCGGCGGCCACGGCCACTGCGGGGACGATTCTGCGGGAGCGGGGAAGGGATGTGCGGTTCATGGTTCGTGCACCTCACTGTGCATCTGGTCGGGAAAGTGGAGCCGCGGCTGCTGGTTGGGCCGGGGTGGTCGCGAGCGCCTCGGTCAGGTTCGCGGTACAGGTGGGGAGAGCGGGCTGAACCCGGTTCGGCGGGTCCCTGAGGTGCCTGGTGGCGCCTGAGGTCCGACCGTTTCCGGACGCAGGCCCTCGATCCGGTCGACCTCGCGGTCCCCGGACTCGACCTTCACGACCCTGTCGGGTGGAGAGCGTGCGGAGGCTTCGGGAACGTTGTTCGTAAGGCGTTGCCGCGCCCGGTACCGGCATGCGGGGAGCGGTGGCGGCGGACCGTGCCGTGGACGAGCGCCTTGTGGGCGTCGGCGGCGGCCGGGCGCCTCTCGGGCGCCCCGGTGTCATGCACGGCCGGGGCCGTTCGACAGCCGCCCGGGCGGGTGCGGTCGGCCATGCCGGCGTCGATGACACCGATTCCGATCGACTGCTTCCTCACTGAAGGCTCCTCTCCGGCGCGCGAGGCGCTGTGGCAGGGGAGTCGGAGAGCGCGATCCGTGGGGTGCCGCGCTCCCGAGCTGACTACGTTGGAACAACAGGACAATTTAAAGCGCTTTAAGTCCTGGTACTATCGGCTCGTTTCGTGAGCGTGTCAAGGGTGTTGCGCGGGGAGATTGCTCAGGGAGGTATCAGTGGATGACGTCGATTCCGCGCGTGACCGGAACGGCACGGGCAAGCGTCCCCGGCTGGAGGACGTGGCCGCCAGGGTGGGGCTTTCGACGGCGTCGGTGTCCCTCGTCCTGCGCGGTGTGTCCGGCCCCAGCGAGCGGACGCGACAGCGGGTCCTGAAGGCCGCCGCCGATCTCGGCTATCAGGTGGACCGCACCGCGAGCCTGCTGGCCAGCAGACGCACCCGGCTGCTCGGCGTCATGGTGGACGTCCACCGTCCCTTCCACGCCGAACTGGTCGAGCACCTGCACACGGCCGCCGAGGCGGTCGGCTACGACCTCGTTCTCAGCACCCAGACCCGTACCCGCGACGAGCACACCGCCGTCGAGACGCTGCTGGCCTTCCGTAGCGAGGCCATGATCCTCCTCGGCCCGACCGTCCCCGCCGACACCCTCGCCGCCCTCGACCGCAAGTCCCCCGTCATCGCCGTCGGCCGCCGGATCGCCGACGCCGCCCTGGATGTCGTACGTACGGCGGACGACGACGGAGTGGGCCAGATCGTGGACCATCTGGTGGGCCTCGGACACCGTGCGATCGCGTACGTCGACGGCGGCAAGGGTGTCATCGCCACCGACCGGCGCCGGGGCTACCGCACCGCCATGCGTCGCCACGGCCTGGACGCGAACATACGGGTCCTGCACGGTGACCACACCGAGGCGGCGGGCGAGCGCGCGGCCCGCAAGCTCCTCGACGGCGATGCCCTGCCAACCGCTGTCGTGACCTACAACGACCAGTCCGCCATCGGTGTGCTGGCAGCCCTCGCCCGAGCCGGTGTCGCTGTCCCGGGTGAGGTGTCCGTGGCCGGCTACGACGACGACACACTCTCCCGACTGAGCTGCTTCAACCTGACCACCGTCAGCCAGAACGCCGAGGAGCAGGCGCGGCACGCGGTCGCCGCCGCCGTCGAACGCCTCGACCACGGCCGCACCGAGCCCCGCGAGGTCGTACTCCCTCCGCAACTTGTCATTCGCGGCACGACGGCCGAGCCCGCGTGACCGAGCCCACGTGACGGAGCCCGCCGGACCAACCTCGCCTGACTGACTTGGCCTGACCGACTCCGCCTGCTCCGGCCCCACGGCACAGCCGGTCACCGTGCGCCGTGCGCCGAAATCCCGTCGCGACACATGCGGCGGGTTGTTAGCCTGGATGCATGAGTTACGTCCTCTACCTCTGACCGGGCCCCAGGCTCCGCTCCTCACACCACAGCTGAGGCGCCGGGAGCCGTGATGTCGCCCGCGGTCCCGCCCTGTTCCGGGCCTGGCCGTTCGTCAGATCGAAGGCGCGCTTCCACCCCCTCCACAACACAGGGGTGACGTGTGCCTCCTTCCGGAGGAAGAACAACGTGACCACTCTCAACCTGCCTGCCCGCGATCGGGCCCAACTGACCTGCACGGGCGTCCGCGTCGACCGCGGTGGCCGCACCGTCCTGCACCAGGTCGACATGAAGGTCGCCCCGGGATCGCGCTGGGGCGTCGTCGGCGAGAACGGACGCGGCAAGTCGACCCTGCTGCATGTACTCGCCGGCACCCTGGCACCCGACGAGGGGACCGTGCACCGCGTGGGCACGCTGGCCCTGGCCGAGCAGGAGATGCCGGCCGAGGACGAGCGTACGGTCGGCGACATCGTCGACGAGCACCTCGCCGATGCCCGCGCCGCCCTCCGGCAGCTGGACACCGCAGCGACGGACCTCGCCGAAGCGCGGCCCGGTGCCGAACAGGACTACGCCGAGGCCCTGGAAGCGGCGCAGGCACTGGACGCCTGGGACGCCGACCGCCGGGTCGATGTCGCCCTCGCGGGGCTCGGCGCAGTCAGCGACCGCACCCGTCTCCTCGCCACCCTCTCCGTCGGACAGCGCTACCGGATCCGGCTGGCCTGTCTACTGGGCGCCGAGTACGATCTCCTGCTGCTTGACGAGCCGACCAACCACCTCGACCTGGCGGGTCTTGAGTACCTCACCGCCAGGCTGCGCGCCCACTCCGGCGGTGTCGTCGTGGTCAGCCACGACCGGGCGCTCCTGTCGGACGTGGCCACCACGATCCTCGACCTCGATCCCACCCGCGACGGCAGCCCGCGCGTCTACGGCGGCGGGTACACCGGCTACCGCGAGGGCCGCGAGGCCGAACTGGCCCGGTGGGAGGCGGAGTTCGAACTGCAGCAGACCGAACACGCCCGCCTCAAGCAGGCGCTGTCCGAATCGCAGAACCGGCTGATCAGCGGCTGGCGCCCGGACAAGGGCACCGGCAAGCACGCGCGGGCCACCCGCGCCGGTGCGCTGGTCCGCTCCGTCCACCGGCGTCAGGACGACCTGGAGCAGCACAAGGTCACCGCACCCGTCCCGCCGCAGCGCTTCCGTCTGCCCGAACTGCCCGCTCGGCCGGGCGTCGTCCTGCTGCGCGCGGAGGAGGTGACCGTCGACGGGCGGCTGCACCGACCGACCGGCCTGACGGTGGCATCCGGCGACCGGCTGGCGGTCACCGGGCCGAACGGGGCGGGCAAGTCCACGCTCCTGTCCGTCCTGGCCGGGCAACTCACCCCCACCACAGGCAGGTTGCACCGCTCGCGCAAACTGCGTCTGCACCTGCTCGGACAGGAGTCGCCGCGAGCGACGCACCGGCGGGCCCACGACCTCTACCACCAGCACACCGCGCGACTGGTCAGCACCGGTGTCCTCAAGGAGGGCGAGGTGACAGGGCTCGGCGCGCTGGGCCTGCTCAGCTCACGCGATGCCAACAAGGCCGTGGCCGAGCTGTCCATGGGACAGCAGCGCCGTCTCGACCTGGCCCTGGCTCTCGCCGCCCGCCCGCACGTCCTTCTGCTGGACGAGCCCACCAACCACCTGTCCATCGCCTTGGTCGACGAACTCACCGACGCTCTCCACACCACCGAAGCGGCCGTCGTCCTGGCCACCCACGACCGTCAGATGCAACGCGACATCCACACCTGGCCGCACCTGCCACTGACGCTTCCCCGTCCTTGTTGACGGTGAGCGTGTAGAAGCCGCCGGTGCCGCCGCTGCACATCCCGCACCGGCCGTCGCCACGGCGCAGACCGGGTTCCGCGACCGGTCTGCGCCGACTTCCTCGGTGGTGCGTCAGTGGTGCGTTGGTGGTACGCGGGTGGTACGTCAGACGCGGTCGGCCGCGATCAGCAGGTACTGGAAGCTGCCGTTCTTGTACGCGGTGAGGAACGTGTCCTCGATGCCCGTGACCAGGTGGTCGGCCTGCTTGCGGAGTTCCCAGTAGGGGAGGGCGTCGGCGGTCAGGTCCTGTACATGGACGGGCACCAGCCGGTTCCGGGCCATCGCGCGGAAGTACTCCGACCGTGGGTGGATGTCGCAGATGTAGTGGGCGTTGATGAGGGACACCTCGCGGGAGGCCCGTCCGTAGGCGTCGTTGTAGCAGCCGGTGATCGTCACATAGCGTCCGCCGCGGCGCAGCAACCGGGCGTGCTCGGCGAAGAGCAGGTCCAGTTCCACGTACATGGTGGACTCGTTGTTCCAGGACGCCGCGTACGCGCCCGACCGGAAGCCGGTGTCCAGCATGTTCCGGTGGTGATAGGCGACCTTGTCGTCGATACCCCGCTTGCGGGCCTGAGCGTTGGCGAACTCGGCCTGCTTGGCCGAGATGGTGACTCCGTCGGCATGGCAGTCGTACCGCAGGTTGGCCACCACGCTGCCGCCGCCGCGTCCACAGCCGGCGTCGAAGACGCGGTCGGTGGGGGCGAGGGGGCCGAGGTGGGAGGAGAGGAGCACGGCCTGTTCCTGCTCCAGACGGTGGAGTTCGGCGGTGAGCCGCTGCCTGCGCAGGTCGGGGTCGGTCTCGTCGAGCACGGACCGGTCGGCGGCGCCGATGCCGTAGTGATGGTGGTAGAGGTCGTCGATCCTGCCCAGTTCGAGGTTGACCGGGTTCTCCTCGGCGTTCCAGTAGTCCGCGACGCGGGTCTGGTACGTGGACTGGGTGGGCACCGGGGCTGCAGTGGTGCGTGCGTGGGGGGCGGTGGTCAACGGTGACTCCTCGTGATGGTGCGTGTGACGATGTGTCAGTTCCGCGTGCTTCACCAGTAGTTGGGCAGGTGGTAGCGGTGGGTGTTGGTGGCATGCCACTCGTGGTTGCCGGCCACCCAGTCGGACAGTCCCTGTGCGTACCGCTCGATCAGGGGTGAGGTGGCGGACAGGAGCGCCGACTCCTCCTCGAACGCCGCCATGATCCTGTTGTGGATCTCGACCGCCTTGAGATAGGCGGCCTTCAGACCGCGCCGCTCGTTCGCGGCGATGACCTGGGGCAGATTCAGATGGGTCGGATCGCTGGCCAGCTCCTTGGTGAAGGAGTACAGGTCGTTGACGATCGTGGTGGCGTTGCACGCGAGGGCGGTGATCCGCTGGATCTCGGGCCGCGCGTACACGGCCTCGGGCAGTTCGTAGCCGTCCACGGCGTCGACGATCGACAGACAGGGCCGGAAGTTGTTGAACTGCCGCATCACCAGGTACTCCCACACCTTGGGTACGTACCGGATCTCCGACCAGGCGGCCTCGCCGAGGTAGCCGAGGTGCAGTCGGGCGATGTCGTGCACGAACCTGTCGGTCTGACTGGGCGTGGCGAAGACGGCGTAGTCCCGCAGCGCGAAGTGATACGAGCGCAGCGGCCCGTCGGCCCGTACGCCGCGGCGCCACTCCTCCTCCAGCTCGGGAGTGCCGTGGTAGGGATCGAGTGCCGCCTGGGCCATGATCAGCCGGCCGCCCAGCCCACGTGGTGAGCCGCCCTTGCCCTCGTCCACCTCGCAGTAGAGGTTGTCGACGAGGTTCTCGGCGAGGAGCAACTTGCCTGCCGAGGTGAGGCGTTCGAGGTCGGCCGCGCCGGGATGCTGCAGGACGACGGCCCGGCCGAACTGGAAGCCCGAGAAGTCCCCCGTCCACGCCGCCGGAAACAGGTCCAGCCCGTGTGCCCACTCCTCCAGCCTGCGGTCGACCTCGGCGGCCTTGGCCGGGTCGGCGGGGGCGACGGGCCGGTACCGCAGCCCGGGGATCGCCCCGCCCCGCCGGGGCTTGCGGGCGAGGCTCGGCGGACCGGGCAGCCGCGACGGCGAACCGGAGTCCGACGGTGTGCTCATTCCGCGGTCCGCCCGACCTGGACGTTCTCCAGGATCCCCGCGGCATCGGGCACGAGGATGGCCATCGAGTAGTAGGCGGTGACGAGGTAACTCATGATCGCGGTGGAGTCGATGCCCATGAACCGCACGTTCAGTGCGGGCTCGAACTCCTCGGGAATGCCGGTCTGGTGCAGCCCGACGACCCCCTGGTCCTTCTCTCCGGTGCGCAGCGCGATGATGCTGCTGGTGTGCTGAGGACTGATCGGGATCTTGCCGCACGGAAAGAACGGAACACCCCGCCAGGAGGGCACCTCATGGCCCTCGACGTTCACCGTGCCGGGCACCAGGCCGCGCCGGTTGCACTGCCTGAAGAAGGCGGAGATCGCCTTCGGATGGGCCAGGAACAGCCGGGTCTTGCGGCGCATCGACAGCAGCTCGTCGAGGTCGTCCGGTGTGGGGGCACCGGAGTAGGTGCTGACGCGCTGTCCGTAGTCCACGTTGTGCAGCAGACCGAACTCGCGGTTGTTGACCAGCTCCCACTCCTGACGCTCGCGGATCTCCTGGACGGTCAGGCGCAGTTGCTGCTCGGTCTGGTCCATCGGGTGGTTGTAGAGGTCGGCGACCCTGGTGTGGACGCGCAGCACGGTCTGGGTGAGGGAGAGTTCGTACTCGCGCGGGACGAGGTCGTAGTCGACGAAGCCGCCGGCGAGGACCGGCTCGCCCACATGGCCCGCCTGTACGGGGACATCGGCCTCGCCCTTGCGGTTCATGGGTTTGCTCTGCTGCTGTGCGAACGCGTCCAACTGGGCGGCGAGGGACGGGGTGCGGTCCACGAACTGCCTCAGGGTGTCCCAGTTGAGGGCGAGGACAACGCCCGCGGTCTCGGCCCGCACCGAGCTGAGCCACAGGGGGTCGGCCTGGCCGATCGCCTCGTCCCCCATCCCGTCGCCGTCCGTGATGACGCCGGTGACCTCCTCCTCGCCGTACTTTCCGGTGGTGTAGCGGGTGAACCGGCCGTGGACGACCAGGTAGGCCTCCGTGACGGGCTGCCCGGCATCGAAGATGATCTGGCCGGCGCGCACCTCCCGCACCCGGAACCGGGAGGAGATCTCCTGGAGGGCCGCGGTGTCGGAGTAGCCGCGCAGGGCGGGGAGTTCGGTCAGGGTCTGGGGGATGACCTTGATGTCGTCGGCGCCGTTCTGCTCGAACTGCACCCGGCCCCGGCCGACACGGAGCTGGAGTCGCCGGTTCACCCGGTAGGTGCCGCCCTTGATGTCCACCCACGGCAGCATCTTGAGTAGCCATCGCGAGGTGATGGCCTGCATCTGCGGTTCGGACTTGGTGGTGGTGGCGAGCTGACGCGCCGCCTGGGTGCTGAGGCTGGTGAAGCGTTGCTCGTCGGTGGGCCCGGCGGCGCTTTCGGGCGAGCTTTCCGGGGCAGACACATTTCCTCCCAAGGCATGAGCGGACGTGAGGGGACGCGCACGAACATGGCTGAACAGGGTGGTGTCGGGGACATCGGGACTCGGGATGGGCGCGGACGGCTCAGACCTGACCCTCGGTCAGGGAGGCCGGGTGGGGGAACGCCCGGACGGCACCCTCGTGATGGTCCGGGGAACTTGGCAGCACGCGCTGCATGTCAAAGCCAAACAGCCACGGCCGCCACTCGGGAACCGCGCGCAAGGGGCGTGTTCACGCCCCGACGACGCCACTCCACGGCTCGAAGCAGCGCCTCGACGAGCGCGCACTCCCACGCCGGTCGAGTGCCCCCTCCCACCGGCGCGAAGGGCGCACGAACGCCTCGGAGCCCTGCAGAGGCTCCGAGGCGTTCGTGGGGTCGTGCCCTCGTCGTGGTGGGCCAGGCCAGGTTCAGGCCAGGTTCAGGCCAGGTTCAGGCGAGTCGAGGGTCGACATGGATCTTGGGCCCGGGCCCGGCGTCGGCCGGGCGGATACCGGCCAGGACATCACCGACCTGATCCAGGCCGACGGTCGCGGCGACGAGGGGGCTGGGGTCGACGGATCCGTCGGCGTAGGCGCGGATGGTGGCGTCGAGGCCGGGGGAGGCGGACAGGATGCCGACCGCCGTGACGTCCTTGAGCGCGAGGGTGCGGGTGTCGATCCGGCTCGGCTCACCGGCCAGTCCCACGAACACGACACGGCCGGCCGGCTCGACCAACTCCAAGGCCAGGCCGGGCAGTCGGACGGCGTTGGAGGCGTCGATCACCGCGTCGAACGGCAGGTCCGGGACGGAGTCCTCCGTCCAGACATGTGCGAAACCCAGCGTGCGGGCGAAGGCGAGAGACTCTTCCGTGCGGCCCATCAGATGCACCTCCGCACCGGCGGCTCGGGCGAACATGGCGACCAGCAGCCCGATGGTCCCCGGGCCCAGCACCAACGCCCGGTCACCGGGCCCCAGTTCGGCGGCCTGAGCGGCGCGCAGGGCGTTGCCGCCCGGCTCCACCAGCGCGCCGAGTACGGGACCGACGGAGTCGGGTAGAGCGTGCAACGAGGAGGCCGGTACCGCGAGTTGCTCCGCCAGAGCGCCCGGCCGCTGCCCGCGTATGCCGACCTCCTGCCGCTGCTCGCACACATGCTGGTGACCCCGGCGGCAACGGCGGCAGAGACCGCAGCCGAGCATGGTGTCGCCCATGACCCGCCTGCCGATCCAGGAGGGATCGACGCCGTCGCCGACCGCCGCCACGCGACCGGCCCACTCGTGGCCGATCCGCGTCGGGTAGGTGGAGTGGCCCTGGTGGAGGTAGGCCATCGCGCCGGTGAAGAACTCGACGTCGGTGCCGCACACACCGACCCGCTCGACATCGACGACGACCTCGCCGGGAACGGCCACCGGCGCCGGTACCTCCTGGACCGCGTACTTCCCGGGGCCGGTCAGTACGAAGGCGCGTATGAGGTGCACGATGTCAGTCTCCAATGGCGGGACGGCGAGGCTGGGGGGAGATGAGGGATCACTGGAGTCGGCTCGGACCATCGGCCCCGGTGGGTTGGTCACCGGTGCGGCTCTCCCAGCGGCCCGAGTACGGCACGGATCTCGTCGAGGGCGCCGACCAGGGTCTCCAGGGGTGTCCGGTAGGCCAGTGCGCTGATGCTCAGAGCGCCGGAGGGGGTTGTCGGCGAGGTCGCGTACACGGGCAGCGAGAGGCAGTTGACACCGGTCTCGTTCTCCTGGTCGTCGAGGCCGTAGCCGCGCTCGCGGGTGATCCGCAGTTCGCCGTGCAGGGCGGTGGCCGTGCACAGGGTCCGTGGAGTGCGGCGTGCCAGGGGTGTTGAGCCGATCCATGCCTCGACGTCGTCGAGTGTGCCCAACTGCTGGGCGAGCAGCAGCTTTCCGACGGCGGTGGTGTGCGCTGGGTTGCGGCCGCCCACCGTCGAGGTCAGGCGGACGGCTCCGGTGGGCGGGTCGACCTTGGCGCGGTAGACGACCTCGCGTCCGTCGAGGACCGCGTAGTGCGAGGTCTCGCCGAACCGGTGGGCCAGTGCTTCGAGCGCGGGACGGATGCGTACGTGCTCGGGGCGGGCCTCGTGGTGGGCGAAGGCCATCCGGAGGAACTCGTCGCCGAGCACATAACGCCCGCGGACGTCCTGGCTGGCCAGACCGGCCCGGCGCAGGGCACCGAGCGCCCGGTGCACCGTCGGCTTGGGACTGCCGATCACCCGCGTCAGCTCCTCAAGACCCACCCCGTCGGGATACCGGGCGAGTTCCCTGAGGACGGCCAGCACCCGGTCCGATCCCACAAGTCGGCTGCTGTCGGTGCCTGTTGAGCCGTCCGCGCCGAGGTCTGTCGATCCTTCGAACGCCTGCGTATGCTTCATGGCGTTCCAAAGATTAGACCTCTGTGTCGATTATTGGAAGGAGCTCCATGGTGACGCTCCGCAGCGCCCAGTGGTACGCGGGCCAGGACCGCAACGCCTACATCCACCGGGCGTGGATGCGCCGCGGTGTGCCCGGTGATGCCTTCGCCGGCCGCCCGCAGATCGCCATCGCCAACACCGCCTCGGACCTGACCCCCTGCAACGCGCACTTGAACGAGGTGGCGGCCTCGGTCCGCAACGGCGTCTACGAGGCCGGCGGCATCCCGCTCGACCTGCCCGTGGTGTCGCTGGGCGAGACACAGGTGCGGCCCACGGCGATGCTCTGGCGCAACATGGCGGCGATGGCCACGGAGGAGATGCTGCGGGCCAACCCCATCGACGGCGTCGTCCTGTTGGGAGGATGCGACAAGACGATCCCGTCGCTGCTGATGGCCGCCGCCTCGGTGGACCTGCCCGCCGTCGTCGTGCCCGGCGGCCCGATGCTCACCGGCACCTTCCGCGGTACGCCGCTGGGCTGCGGCACGGACGTATGGCGGCTGTCGGAGGAGGTCAGGGCGGGCACGCTCTCCCAGGAGCAGTTCACCCGCTCCGAGTCGGCGATGATCCGCAGCCGCGGGCACTGCAACACCATGGGAACGGCCTCCACCATGGCGTTGGTGGCCGAGGCGCTCGGCACGGTCGTGCCGGGTGTGGCCGGCACTCCCGCCCCCGACAGCCGACTGCTGGAGGCCGCGCACGGCACGGGCCGGCTGGCGGTGGACATGGTCGCCGCCGACCGACGGCCGGGGACCTTCCTGACCAAGGCGTCCTTCCACAACGCCATCGTCGCGCTGGCCGCGATCGGCGGCTCGACCAACGCGGTCGTCCATCTCCTGGCGATCGCGGGGCGGTTGGGGATCGACCTGTCGCTCGACGACTTCGACCGCGTCGGCTCCCGGGTGCCGGTCCTGGTCGACCTCCAGCCGGCGGGGCGCTTCCTCATGGAGGACTTCCACCGCGCCGGAGGCCTGTCCGCAGTCCTGCGCGAGGTACGCGACCTGCTCGACCCGGAGGCGCTCACGGTCACCGGCGAACGGCTGGTGGACCATCTCGACGACGCGCCGATCTGGGACGGCGAGGTCATCCGCACCCGCGCCGAGCCGCTGGTCGCCGAGGGCGGCATCGCCGTGCTCCGCGGCAACCTCGCTCCGGACGGGGCGCTCATCAAGCCCGCCGCGGCCTCCGCGCACCTGCTGCGCCATCGCGGCCGGGCGGTCGTCTTCGACTCGATCGAGGACTTCCACGCCCGCATCGACGACCCGGATCTCGACGTCGACGCCGACTCGGTACTCGTACTGCGCGGCTGCGGCCCCAAGGGCTACCCGGGCATGCCCGAGGTGGCGAACATGCCGCTCCCGAAGAAGCTCCTCGAACAGGGCGTCCGCGACATGGTCCGCGTCTGCGACGGCCGCATGAGCGGCACGGCGTACGGCACCGTCGTCCTGCACGTGGCCCCGGAGGCCGCAGCCGGCGGCCCGCTCGCCCTCGCTCGTACGGGGGACATCATCAGCCTCGACGTCCCGGCCCGCCGCATCGACCTCGACGTACCGGCCGACGAACTGGCCCGCAGGACCCCCACCAAGGCCACCGTCACGGGTTTCGCGAGCCCTCGGCGCGGCTGGGAACGCCTCTACGTCGACCACGTCCTGCAGGCCGACACTGGCGCGGACCTGGACTTCCTCGTCGGCTCCAGCGGCTCGGAGGTGAGCCGCGAATCGCACTGACCGCCGTCCGCACGGCCCGACCACCAGCCCGCCGGATCGGCCGCCCCGAGGAAGCGGCCGAACTCGTGGCGTTCCTGTCCTCCGACCGGGGCAGCTTCTCCACGGGAGCCATCTACGACATCAGCGGCGGAACGGCGACCTACTGACAGCCGAGAACCTCGGAACCCCCACCCGTCCTCACTCAGGGTCCTGATCGGCCAAGGACTCGAAGTAGGCCTGTTGCGAGGGGTAGTAGTCGTCGAAGTCCGGCGCCGGAGTGCCGTCGCGCGAGGCGACGAGCATGTCGAGGTAGTACTCCCAGCCCGGTCCGATGTCGCCGACTCCCTTCGTGGTCGCGAGGTGATGGACGAACTCCAGCTCCGTCGTCCCGGCCGACTCGGACAGCCGCAGCTCCATGCGCCAGTCGCCCGCTTCGTCGGACGTGGAGACGGCAAGGTGCCGAGGCGGCTCGCACGTGTCGATGCGCACCTCGGTCCACGCCTCGCCTTCTTCGAACGCCATCCGGACCCGGATGGTACGACCCGGCGCCGCGTCCCCTTCCCAGGGGCCGAACCACCGCGCCGTGCGCTCCGATTCGGTGACGCTCGCCCAGACGTCGTCGATGGGTGCCCGGAAGGTACGGGTCAGGATCAGGTCGGTGCCGTCGGCGGTGGGCCTGAGCCGGCCGCTGGGTACTGGTTTCATGCGGTGTCCTCCGTAGGTTCTCCACGTTCTCCAAGTGCTGCCCTGCGACGCATGGACCTCTCACGGCGGGTGCGACGAACCTCTGTCTCAAGGGCATCCAGGCGCTGATCCCAGCCGCCCGGCGAGCGAACCAGAGCAACCCACTCGGCGACCTCCGCCAAGGGCGCCGCATCGAGCCGGTAGATCCGCCGCCTCCCCACCAACTCGTCCCGAACCAGCCCGCACTCCCGCAACACCCGCAGATGCCGACTGACCGCCGGCCGACTGATGGTGAAGCACCGTGCAATCTCCCCCACCGTGAGCGCGGCCCCACGCAACATGACCAGAATGTCCCTACGCACGGGATCGGCTATCGCGTGAGCCACGGCATCCATGCCAGAAAGCGTAACCCTTCAGTTACGGGTTTGCTTCCAGCGTGCGCGCCTCGGACGACTGCTCCGGGGCGCCACCGCTGCCCCGGCGCCCCTTCGCGGTCTACTCGACTGCCTTCGTGGCACCGCGGCTTCTTGGCATCATGAGTCCGGTGAATGCGACTGATGCTTCAGGCAGGGTTGACCAGCTTCTCCGTGCGCGGCTGACCAGCCTGCTGGAGGGTGTTCGTCCCTGGGACGAGCTGGAGCGTGTTCATCTTGCCGAGGCCGTGGGCTGGATCGCCGGTGGAGCTCCGCTCTGTCGGGTGCGGAAACCCGATGTCCCGGACGTTCATCTGGTCAGCTACTTCGTGGTCCTGGACGAGGAGCGCGGTGAGCTCCTGCTGGTCGCCCACCGGAAGGCCGGTCTTTGGCTTCCCAGTGGTGGTCATGTCGAGCCGATGGAGGACCCGTGGGACACGGTGGTGCGTGAGTGCCGTGAGGAACTGCGCATCGAGGCCGTCCCGTCGGCGGTGGCCGGTGGTGAGCCGTTCTTCCTGACCATCACGCAAACCCGCGGGCAGGGACGGCACACTGACGTGTCGCTCTGGTACGTCCTGCAGGCAGAGGCCGACAGTGTCGTCACCTTCGACGAGGGTGAATTCTCGGCGATCAAGTGGCTGTCCCTGGCGCAGGTCCTCGCCGGGCCGGAGGACACTCTCGACCCCCACAAGCACAGGTTCACCCGCAAGCTCATGGCCGCCTGTGACTGCTTTTGAGCTGTCGTACGGGGAGGCGAAGTGCGATGGCGGAACGTCCGTTGAGTGGATCAGTCGATGATCGCCGTGGCTTCCACCTCGACCAGGAGGTCGGGTGCGGCCAGGGCGGCGACTCCCACCCCGGTGAGCGGTGCGGCAGGGGTGACTCCCAGCTTCGCGGCGGCGCGGGCGAGGCCCTCCGCGTACAGGGGCATCTTGTCGGGGGTCCAGTCGACGAGGTAGACGGTCAGTTTCACGACGTCGTCGAAGGAGGCGCCGACCTCGGCCAGGGCCGTGCCGACGTTGAGGTAACACTGCTCGACCTGGGCGGCGAAGTCACCCTCGCCGACCGTGACCCCGTCGGCGTCCCAGGCGACCTGCCCGGCGAGGAAGACCATCCTCGACCCCGTGGCGACCGACACCTGCCGGTAGAGGTCCACCTTCGCCAGTCCTTCGGGGTTCACCAGAGTGATGGCCATGCTGACTCCTTGCTCAGAGCCCACGCGCTGAGGGCTCGTTTCCGTCGAACCACGGTTCCCGTGGTCTCTTGTGGTTACTGGGAAACCGTAGGAGAGTGTGCGCTGACATGGAAGAACGCACTTTTCAGTGACTGGGGAACCTTATGGTGACCAAGCAGTACAGCGACTCGCCCGACGGCGCGGACCTGAGGCGCGCGGACTCTCTGGGGCGGGAGATCTTCTCGGACGTCGCCAACAAATGGGCCCTCCTGATCATCGAGTCCCTCGGTGAGCGCACCTTGCGTTTCAGCGAGCTGCGGGACGAGGTCGAGGGCATCAGCCACAAGATGCTCACGCAGAACCTGCGCATGCTGGAGCGCAACGGCCTGGTCGACCGGAAGGTGCACCCCACCGTGCCCCCGCGGGTCGAGTACACCCTCACCGAGCCGGGCCAGGGCCTCCGGGCGACGGTGGACGGAATGTGTGAATGGACCCACCGGCACTTCGGTCACATCGAGGCCTCCCGCCGCAGCTTCGACGGTTGACCCCAACTGCCTTGCCTGTCAGGAACTGTCTTGCCTGTCAGGCAATTTGACGGTCCGGCATTGGCTCTGGCGGCAGGAATCACCTACTCTCGAAAATACCTACGGGGGTATCACGTGGAGATCGTGAGGAGTCCTTCATGCCATCCATGTCCTCCGCCCGCCGTTCCGTTCGCAGGCGTCACCAGGTGCTGATCGTCGGAGGCGGAACCGCCGGTATCACGGTCGCCGCCCGCTTACGTCGAGCCGGTGTCAGCGACGTCGCGGTGCTCGAACCGGCGAGCACCCACTGGTACCAGCCGCTGTGGACCCTGGTCGGCGGCGGTCAGGCCCCGCTGGACATCACCCGCCGCCCCGAAGCCTCCGTGATGCCCAGGCGGGTGTGCTGGATCCGCGAGGCCGCCGCATCCGTCGACCCCGAGGCGCGGACGGTCACCACCACCGAGCACCGCACCATCGGGTACGACCACCTGGTGCTGGCTCCCGGTCTCCAGCTGGACTGGGACGCGGTCCCCGGCCTGGACACCGCTGTCGGACACGGGGCTGTCTCCAGCAACTACTCCTTCGAGCATGCCCCGTACACCTGGGAACTGATTCGTGGCCTGCGCTCGGGCACCGCGGTCTTCACCCAGCCCGGCGGACCGGTCAAGTGCGGCGGCGCCCCGCAGAAGATCGCCTACCTGGCCGCCGACCACTGGCGCAGGCAGGGAGTTCTGGACCGTATCCGAGTGGTCCTCATCCTGCCCACGGACTCCATGTTCGGCGTACCGGTGTGGCGCCGGGCCCTGGAGCGCGTCGCCGAGCGCTACGGCATCGAGGTGCGACTGAGCTCGGAGATGACGGCTCTCGACGGCACTGCCCGCCGACTGACCGTGACCGATCACTCCACGGGAGACCAGGAGACCCTCGGCTTCGATCTGCTCCACGCCGTCCCGCCGCAGAGTGCCCCCGACTGGGTCAAGCGCGGTCCGCTCGCCGATCCCACGAGTCCGTACGGCTATGTGGAGGTCGACAAGTACACCCTCCAACACCCGCGCCACCGCAATGTCTTCGCCCTGGGTGACGTCGCGAACCTGCCCACCTCCAAGACCGGTGCCGCAATCCGCAAGCAGGCGCCCGTCGTGGTCGCCAACCTGCTGGCCGAGGCCAAGGGTGAGTGCGGTGAACTGCGCCGCTACGACGGCTACACCTCCTGCC
This sequence comes from Streptomyces sp. NPDC058697, assembly GCF_042715345.1. Classification (NCBI taxonomy): domain Bacteria; kingdom Bacillati; phylum Actinomycetota; class Actinomycetes; order Kitasatosporales; family Streptomycetaceae; genus Streptomyces; species Streptomyces sp. NPDC058697. The sequence continues at coordinate 115,500 of NZ_JBHXSU010000001.1, read as the reverse complement.
CGTTGGTCACGGCCCGCGACAGGATGCTGCTCGCCGAGTTCGACTACGACCAGCGCTCCGCCCCCAGCATCCCCCTGGTCGACACCACCAAGGAGCGCCGGGACATGTGGCTGCTCAAGCGCTACGGCCTGCCGGCCCTGTACTGGCACGGGATGCTCAAAGGCCTTGCGTAGAAGGCCGGGTGTTCCGAGCCCCGCCCAGCCGCTACATGAAACTCGCAACACGAGACCCGCTCCAGGAAACCCACCGCTCGCACCTGTGGGATAAGTGAACTGGTGTACGTACCAGGCCAGTTGGGACGTACGTTGTGCGGTGAACCATCCATGCCTCGGCCGAGAGACGGGCTGCACTCATGACCGACCACGCGACGACGCCCGGACCCGAGGCGCATCAGGAGATCGACACCTCGGTGCCGCACTCGGCGCGGATCTGGAACTACTGGCTGGGCGGCAAGGACAACTACCCCGTGGACAAGGAGGCCGGCGACGCGTACACCGCCGTCTTCCCCGGCATCGTGACCATTGCCCGCAGCAGTCGCGCCTTTCTGCGCCGCAACATCACGTACCTGGTCGCCGAGGCGGGCATCCGGCAGTTCCTGGACGTCGGAACCGGCCTGCCGACCGCCGACAACACCCATGAGGTCGCCCAGCGCATCGCGCCGGAGTCCAGGATCGTCTACGTCGACAACGACCCGCTGGTCATCGCCCACGCCCGCGACCTGCTCCACTCCACGCCGGAGGGGGCGACCGCCTTCGTCGACGCCGACGTACTGGACCCGGAGCGCATCCTGGCGGCCGCCGCCGGGACGCTGGACCTCACCCGCCCCACCGCGCTCGTCCTCAGCAACATCCTGGGTCACGTCGCCGACCACGACCAGGCGTGCTCCATCGTGACCCGCCTCATGGACGCGCTGCCCTCCGGCAGCCACCTCTCCATCAACGACGGTTCGCGGGGGATCGACCCGGTCTTCGAGCAGGCCCAGGACGCCTACAACGAGAGTGGGGCCATCCCGTACAACCTGCGCACCGTCGACGAGATCACGGCGTACTTCGACGGCCTGGAGCTCATGGAGCCCGGGGTCGTCTCGGTCCCCCTCTGGCGCCCGGACCCCGCCTCCGCCGTCCCGGAACCCGTCGGCGAGCACGGCGGACTCGCCCGCAAGCCGTGACCGCCGGCCGTACGGGCGTGCCTCAGGGGCCGAAGTGCTCCATACGTGCCTGGGCGGGCGGGTAGGGGGAGGAAGAGGTCGTGCCGACGGACCAGTACTCGCCGGTGCCGGGGATCCGGGCGAGAGCGTTGGGCACGACCGGCGTCGTCGAGAGCGGTCCGCGTTCGCTCACCCAGGCCGTGCCGTCCCAGCGCAGATAGTGCGCCCGCGTCTGGTCCCAGAAGTCCCAGCCGGCGATACGGTCCGGCCGCCCCTGGTCGTCGCTGGTGATGCCGCTGAGCAGGCCGACGGTGAACGGCGGGGTGACATAGCTCCAAGTGGTGCCGTCCCAGTGCCGCAGGACGCAGCTCGGAGGCTTTCCGGGCGGCCCGCCGACTCCGTAGTCGTAGCCGGTGAGCCAGACGTCGTTGTCGGCGCAGGCGAGAAGCCCGGTGACACCGAAGCGGAACCCTGTGGGCGGCGGCAGTTCGGTCCACGCTCCGTCCCAGCGAGCGACGACACCGGTTCCGTACACCCATATCTCGCCATCCGGTGTGCGGTGGACGCCGGACGGCGCCTCGGTCGCCGTGCTCGGCAGCAGCGCGCACCAGCGCCACTCCCGCTTGTTCCAGTGCAGCAACCCCTGCCCGTCACTGTTGCGGCCGGAGACCCAGGCCCGCCCGTCGGGGGCGACCGTCACGCCGGTGAGTTCGGTCCCCGTGTCCTCGTACCCCGGGTACGCCACCTCCTGCCAGGTGACGCCGTCCCAGGCCAGAAGGTGTCCGTGGCCGGAGGTGTCGGTGCCGACGGCCCACGCCGCGTCGGAGGAGATGCCCGCGACGGAGTGCAGTTGTCCGGAGAACGCCAGATGGTTCACGCCGGTCCGTGTCCACGCCGTACCGTCCCAGGCCATCGCCAGGGGCCTGCCCCGTGTGGAGCCGTTCCGGCCCTCCTCGCCCACGGCCCATGCGAGCTCGGGCGCGGCGGCAGCCACGTCCAGGAGCTGCGCGGCCTCCTGCCCGTTCGGTACGGGCACGGGCTGCCAGCCCGGGGGAAACGCGGCGGCGGAGCTGCGGGCGGCCGCGAACGGCCCGGCCGCCGTGGTCAGCCCGAACCCTGCCGCGGTGCCGATCAATCCACTGACGAAGTGCCGTCTTCGCACGGGAACTTCCCTTCTTGTGCGGAGTAGGGAGGATCCACCGTTGGGCAGTACGCCGAAGAGGTCAATGCACGGAGGTGAGCATCTCGCGGCCCGTCGAGAATCGGCCGAAACACCCCGGCCGACGCTCGGGAGTAATGGTGCCGGGAAGCCCCGTACGGCCCTCACCGCACCCGGGGCAGGCCTGTCACGGACATCATGAGTGAGTAGAGCGAGGTCGTGGCCGTGATGAAGAGCCGGTTGTTCTTCGGGCCGCCGAAGGCGATGTTGGAGACCGGCTCGGGCACGCGCAGTCGTCCGATGAGCGTGCCGTCGGGGTCGTAGCAGTGCACGCCCTCGTCGAACGCGGCGGCCCACAGCCGTCCTTCGTCGTCGAAGCGGATGTTGTCGAAGCCGCCCTCGGTGTGCTGGGCGAAGACCTTGCCGTCCGAGGGGGTGCGATCCTCGTGCACGTCGAAGACGCGGATCTGTCCGGCCTTCGTGTCGGCGACGTACAACTGCCGTTCGTCCGCCGAGAAGACCAGGCCGTTCGGTCCGCCGAAACCGTCCGCGACCCGGTGGACCGCGCCGGTCACGGGGTCGATCCGATAGACGTCGCAGCTGCCGATCTCGCTCTCGGCGCGGAACCCCTCGTAGTCGCTGGTGATCCCGAAGTCCGGGTCCGTGAACCAGACGGAGCCGTCGGAGCGTACGACCGCGTCGTTCGGGCTGTTGAACCGCTTGCCCTCGAAGCGGTCGGCGAGCACGGTGACGCGGCCGTCGTGCTCGGTGCGGGTGACCCGGCGGTTGCCCTGCTCGCAGCTCACCAGCCGGCCCTCGCGGTCGAGTGTGTTGCCGTTGACGTGCCCGGCGGGGGAGCGGAAGACCCCGATCGCGCCCGTGGCCTCGTCCCAGCGCAGCAGGCGGTCGTTGGGAATGTCGCTCCAGATCAGCTGCCGCCAGGCGGGCAGATAGAGCGGCCCCTCGGCCCAGCGGCAGTCGGAGTGCAACCGCTCCAGCCGTGCGTCGCCGTTCGCGCACCGCCCGGTGCGAAAGCGCTCATCCAGGACCTCGTACAGATTGTTGAGAATCTCGCCGGGCATGGCCAACCTCTCTCCGCGCGAATCTGAGCGTCATACGGTTCCGAACGGCACACCGATCTGAACACCATTCGCTGGGATCATAATATGACCGAACCAGATATGGTGGAGGCATGGGGATGGTCAACGGGATCGTGGACGACGTCGACAGGGCGCTGATCGCGGAGCTGCAGCGCGACGCCGGACAGGCCTACGCGTTGCTCGGCAGGGCGGTCGGCCTGTCGGCGGGCGCCGCTCATGACCGCGTACGTAAGCTCCGTGAACGCGGCGTGATCCGCCGCACGACCGTGGAGGTCGACCCGGCCGCCCTCGGGCAGGGCGTGCTCGCCTTCGTCATGGTCGACTCGTCGGCCTGGATGGGGGAGGCGTCCGAATCCTTCGCCGCCATCCCCGAGATCCAGGAAGCCCACGTCATCGCGGGCACGGCCTCCGTCCTCGTGAAGGTGCGCACGGCCACCACGGAGCAGTTGCAGGACGTCCTGCGGCGGCTCTACGCGATCGAGGGCGTGAACGGGACGCAGGCTACGGTCGTGCTGGAGACGTTCTTCGAACGGCCGGTCCGCGCCGACTGATGTTGCTGGGCCGATGGAGTCGGGTGCCAGGAGGCAGCCGGGGGCCGGGAGGCGCTCCATCGTGAAACTGCTTGCTGGAAAGGGCACTTCGAAATCGTGAATCTTTGGTCGATCTACCAGCACGGCTTCGCGCGGATCGCCGCGTGCACCGGCCATGCGGCCATCGCCGACCCGCCCGCCAACGCGGAGGCGGTCCTGCGACAGGGCCGCCGATGCGCGCAGGAGGGGGTCGCCGTCGCCGTGTTCCCCGAACTCTGCCTGTCCGGCTACTCGATCGAGGACCTGCTGCTGCAGGACGCGCTGCTCGACGAGGTCGAGGCGGCGCTCCAGACCGTGGTCGCAGGGTCGGCGGACCTGCTGACCGTGCTCGTCGTCGGCGCCCCGCTGCGCCATCGCCACCGCATCTACAACTGCGCGGTGATGGTGCACCGCGGCCGGATCCTCGGAGTAGCGCCCAAGTCCTACCTGCCGAACTACCGCGAGTTCTACGAGAAGCGGCAGATCGCCGCGGGCGACGACGAGCGCGGCGGGACGATCCGGGTCGGCGGCGAGACCGTGCCGTTCGGCACGGACCTGCTCTTCGCGGCTGAGGACGTCCCGGGTCTGGTGCTGCACGCGGAGATCTGCGAGGACATGTGGGTGCCGGTGCCCCCGAGCGCGGAGGCGGCGCTCGCCGGAGCCACCGTCCTCCTCAACCTCTCGGGCAGCCCCATCACGGTCGGGCGGGCCGAGGACCGGCGGCTGCTGTGCCGTGCCGCGTCCGCCCGCTGCCTCGCCGCTTACGTCTACGCGGCGGCCGGACTGGGCGAGTCGTCCACCGACCTGTCCTGGGACGGCCAGACCATGATCTACGAGAACGGTGAGCTGCTGGCCGAGACCGACCGGTTCCCGCTCGACGACCAGTACGCGGTGGCGGACATCGACCTCGACCTGCTGCGGCAGGCCCGCCACCGGATGGGCACGTTCGACGACAACCGCCGCACCCACGCCGCGCGCACCAGCGGCTTCCGGTCCGTGTCGTTCCGGCTCGACCCGCCCGCGACCGACCTCGGACTGCGCCGCCGGGTCGAGCGGTTCCCGTTCGTGCCGGCCGACCCCAGCCGCCTCGCCCAGGACTGCTACGAGGCGTACAACATCCAGGTCACGGCTCTGCAGCAGCGCCTGGCGGCCATCGGCGGCCCGAAGGTCGTCATCGGAGTGTCGGGTGGCCTCGACTCCACGCACGCGCTGATCGTCGCCGCCCGGGCCATGGACCGCGCGGGCCGCCCGCGCAGCGACATCCTGGCCTTCACACTGCCCGGTTTCGCGACCAGCGAGGGCACCAAGGGCAACGCGCACAAGCTGATGCGTTCGCTCGGCGTCACCGCCGCCGAGCTGGACATCACGCCGACGGCCCGGCTCATGCTCCAGGAGATCGAGCACCCGTTCTCCTCCGGTGAGCCGGTGTACGACGTGACCTTCGAGAACGTGCAGGCCGGGCTGCGCACCGACTACCTGTTCCGGCTGGCCAACCAGCGTGGGGGCATCGTGCTCGGCACCGGCGACCTGTCCGAGCTGGCCCTCGGCTGGTGCACCTATGGCGTCGGCGACCAGATGAGCCACTACAACGTCAACTCCGGTGTCCCGAAGACACTCATCCAGCACCTGATCCGATGGGTCATCAGCAGCGGCCAGTTCGAGGAGGAGACCAACGAGACGCTGGCCGCGATCCTCGACACGGAGATCAGCCCGGAGCTCGTGCCGGGAGAGGAACTGCAGTCCACCGAGTCCAAGATCGGCCCGTACGCGCTGCACGACTTCACCCTCTTCCACATCCTGCGCCACGGCTTCCGGCCGTCGAAGATCGGCTTCCTCGCCTGGCACGCCTGGCACGACCAGGGCGCCGGTGTGTGGCCGCCCGGATTCCCCGAGGCCAAGCGGACGGCGTACGACCTGCCGGAGATCCGCCACTGGCTGGAGACCTTCTGCCGCCGCTTCTTCGGCTTCGCACAGTTCAAGCGCTCAGCCATGCCGAACGGTCCGAAGGTCCTGGCCGGCGGCTCCCTCTCCCCTCGCGGCGACTGGCGCGCCCCGTCGGACAGCACGGCGGCAGTCTGGCTCAGGGACCTGTCCCGCTGGGACGCGGCGCGGGAACCGGAAGGGGAGTAGACGAACCTCGGAATCGCGGACAGAGCCCCGGAATCGCGGACAGAGACCCGGAATCGCCCACCATGGCCCGGTCGATTGCCCAGACTTGCTCTTGATTCCACTGAAGAGCAGAAGGGACCGCGCGCATGGCCAACACCGCTCTCCTCGTGATGGACGTCCAACAGGTCATCGTCGACATCGCCGACGACGGCTCCGGATATCTGTCACGCCTGCGCCGGGCGATCGACGGCGCCCATGCGGCGGGCATTCCCGTGATCTACGTGGTCATCGGGTTACGGCGGGGGCAGCCCGAAGTCAGCCCGCGCAACAGGGTGCTCACCGCCGCCGTGGAGGCCGGCCTCTTCAGGGAGGGGGACCCCGGCACCGAGATCCACCACGATGTCGCTCCTAAGAAGGGCGACATCGTGGTCACCAAGCGGCGGGGGAGCGCGTTCTCGGGCAGCGACCTAGACCTGGTGCTCAGGGCTCGCGGTATCGACAGCCTTGTGCTCACCGGCATCGCGACGAGTGCTGTCGTGCTGTACACCCTGTGCCAGGCCAACGACCTGGACTTCGGGCTGACCGTCCTGTCGGACGCCTGCCTGGACACCGACCCCGAGGTGCACAGGTTCCTCACCGAGAAGCTGTTCCCTCAGTGGGCGGATGTCGTCGCCGTCGAGGAGTGGCTCAATGCTCTCGCACCGGGACAGGAACCTGTGTCCGAGGGATGAGGGACGAGCCCGTCGCTGCCGAGTGGTGAGGCTACGCGTACGGCCGGTCGCCCGCGATGGCGACCCGTTCCGCGACCCGGGGGTGCGGGGCGTAGTCGTTCACCGCGTAGTGCTGGGTCGCGCGGTTGTCCCAGAAGGCGACGTCGCCCGGCTGCCACTGGAACCGCACCTGGTACTCCGGGACATGGGCCTGCTGCGTGAGGTAGCGCAGCAGGCGGTCGCTGTCCTCGCGGTCCATGCCGGTGATCCGGGTGGTGAACGAGGTGTTGACGAAGAGCAGTCGCCGTCCCGTCTCGGGGTGGGTGCGCACCACCGGATGCTCCACGGGCGGAAAGACGTCCTGGAGCGGTACGAGCCGCTCGGGCGGGTAGAAGCGGGCGAACCCGGGGATGAAGTCGTGCACGGCGGTGGCCCCGTCGACGCGGTCCTTCACCTCCTGCGGCAGATTGTCGTAGGCGGCGGCCATGTCGGCCCACATGGTGTCCCCGCCGAGCGGCGGGACCTCGTGCAGCTGGAGCACGGCGCCGAGCGCGGGCCGCTCCCGGAAGGTCACGTCGGCGTGCCACACGTTCTCGAAGGTGGGTGCGGATCCACTGCCCTTGTCGAAGCGGACGACATCCTCACTGGAACCCTGGGCGAGCAGCGGGTTGGTCTCCAACTCCCCCCACTGCCGGGCGAAGTCACGCTGCTGCGCGGATGTCAGCCGCTGGCCGCGGAAGAACAGCACCTTCCACTCCAGCAGTGCCCGGTTCACCTCCTCGCGCAGCGCGTCCCCCAACGGCCGCGCGAGGCTGAGGCCCCGTATCTCCGCCCCGATCGTGCGTCCTTGGGGCACCACCTCGAAGTGTTCGTACGGCCGCTCCTCCCACCCCTCCGGCAGACGGCGCAGGACACGCGCGCCCTCGTACATCCCGCCCTCGGGTACGCGGGCCTCGCGCAGTGCGGGCTGTGGTCCGGCGCTCATGACAGTCATGGCTTCCAACTCCTCATGCGGGTACTTCCGATGGCAGACGCCAGGTTGCTCGGGAGATGTGCCCTCGCCTGCCGTGAACGGAGGAGTTCAGCGACACGGTGCGAACGTGCACCGGGAGTCGTCCGGGCCATGAGGAAGTGGGAGTCGGTCAGGACCGTGAGGAAGGAAGACCGGCACTGTCAGGGCGGGGGCGCGGCGAGCGACGGCTCGACAGCTGCCCGGCTAGCGGCCTGAGCGCTCGCACCCGGTCCGATCTGGGACGCGCAGTGGCCCCGTCGTGTCGAACCAGTGTCCGGTCATACCGATGAGTGTGTGAGTTCCGCCGGGCAGTGTCAACATGGCTTCGCGCGTGGGCCTGGTGACCCGCTGGTGCGGTGGCCGCGGCGGGGTGTTGTCCGCCGGGCGGCGGCCGCGTCCGGCCGCCGCTGTGCCACCTGCCCGCACCCCACGATGGGGTGAGACGTGTCACCCGGACCATGTCACCCCGACAAGGCAGACGTCAGGGACAAGGCAGAGGTCAGGCGGTGACCGGCTCCTGCTTCGCGGAGTCGTCAGCCGCAGGAGTCTCGGCCGCCGTGTAGAAGACGGACGAGCCCTGCTTGGTGCGCTGGACATGGCCCTTGGCGACGAGCCCCTCCACCGTGGTGCGCACGACCTTGGGCTTGATCTCGCGGTCGGGGTGGGCCTCGGCGAGCGCGGTGCTGATCTCCGCGGAGGACCGCGGTTCGGACTGCCGACCGAGGTGGTTGTGGATCAGCTCCACAAGGGTGGGCAGCTTCGCCCCAGGTGAAGACGCCTTCGTCTCGGGGGACTTGGCGGCTGCCTTCTTCGGCTTCGAGGCAGTTGACTTCCTGCGCCTGCCCGACTTGGTCTCGGCCGAGGCCTGTCGCGGCAGCGAAGGCCTGGCTGCCGTGACACCCTCCTCCTCGCTCGAACCTGCTTGTTCCAGGTTCTCGGCGCCCAGCGTCCGCTGCAGGTTCACCAGCAGGGACTGGTCGTGCTGCAGGGCACTCAACTGCTCCTGAAGCGCGGCCACTTCGGCGCCGATACGGTCCTGTTCCTTGGTGTTGCGCTCAAGGTCCGCAGCCACCTGAGCGGCGTACTGCGTCTTGAGTTCCGTGGTCGCTGACTCGACTTCGGACATGGCAGCTACCTCTCCTCCTGCATTGTGTGGTGCTGACGCCGGATGGTACTCGCATCATCCACGCCATGATCCTCACTGTGTGCAGGCTTGTCCTGCAGATCCATGACAGGGATACAACTGCCTTGGGCTGCATATGCCTGGGGGAGAGTGCACTCGGGTGGCGTCAGCACCTCCCTCACGTGCTGTCTCAATTTCAACGTTCAATTTCAACCTTCAAGGTGAACGCGAAGCAGGAACGGAGAGGGGGGGGGGGGGGGGGGGGGGGGGGCGCGCGCCCCCCCCCCCCCGCCCCCCCCCCCCCCTCTCCGTGGTGCGGTGCACCTCCGTGGACGGTCAGTCCGTGCCGGACTCCATCGCGGCGCGGTCCAGCAGCGCGTCCTCCTCGGAGACCTCACCGCGGGAGGCGATGGCCTCGGCGCCGCCCTCCGGCATCTCCGGCATGGTGCCGATGAGGCCGGTCGCGGCGGCCTGGGAGGCGCCGATCGCGGGGCTGCCGGTGCCGATCAGGCCGAGGCCGACGTACTGCTCCAGCTTGGCGCGCGAGTCGGCGATGTCGAGGTTGCGCATGGTGAGCTGGCCGATCCGGTCCACCGGGCCGAACGCCGAGTCCTCGGTACGCTCCATGGACAGCTTGTCCGGGTGGTAGCTGAACGCCGGGCCCGTGGTGTCGAGGAGCGAGTAGTCCTCACCGCGCCGCAGTCGCAGTGTCACCTCGCCGGTGACGGCCGCGCCGACCCAGCGCTGCAGCGACTCGCGCACCATCAGCGCCTGCGGGTCCAGCCAGCGGCCCTCGTACATCAGCCGGCCCAGGCGCCGGCCCTCGTTGTAGTACTGGGCGAGGGTGTCCTCGTTGTGGATGGCGTTGACGAGACGCTCGTACGCGGCGTGCAGGAGGGCCATGCCGGGGGCCTCGTAGATGCCGCGGCTCTTGGCCTCGATGATGCGGTTCTCGATCTGGTCGGACATGCCGAGGCCGTGCCGGCCGCCGATGGCGTTGGCCTCCATGACGAGGTCGACGGCGGAGTCGAACTCCTTGCCGTTGATCGTCACCGGGCGGCCCTGGTCGAAGCCGATCGTCACGTCCTCGGTGAGGATCTCGACCTCGGGGTCCCAGAACCGCACGCCCATGATCGGCTCGACGGTCTCGACGCCGGTGTCCAGGTGCTCCAGCGTCTTGGCCTCGTGGGTGGCACCCCAGATGTTGGCGTCGGTGGAGTACGCCTTCTCGGTGCTGTCCCGGTAGGGCAGGCCGTGGGCGAGCAGCCACTCCGACATTTCCTTGCGGCCGCCGAGCTCGGTCACGAAGTCCGCGTCCAGCCAGGGCTTGTAGATCCGCAGGTGCGGGTTGGCGAGCAGGCCGTAGCGGTAGAACCGCTCGATGTCGTTGCCCTTGAAGGTCGAGCCGTCGCCCCAGATCTGTACGTCGTCCTCCAGCATCGCCCGCACCAGGAGCGTGCCGGTGACGGCACGGCCGAGGGGGGTGGTGTTGAAGTACGCGCGCCCGCCCGAGCGGATGTGGAACGCGCCGCAGGTGAGCGCGGCCAGGCCCTCCTCGACCAGCGCGGCCCGGCAGTCGACGAGGCGCGCGATCTCCGCACCGTAGGCCTGCGCACGGCCGGGCACCGAGGCGATGTCGGGCTCGTCGTACTGGCCGATGTCGGCGGTGTACGTGCACGGGACGGCGCCCTTGTCGCGCATCCAGGCGACCGCGACCGAGGTGTCGAGTCCGCCCGAGAAGGCGATACCGACGCGCTCGCCGGTGGGCAGGGAGGTGAGGACCTTAGACATAGGAAGAGTATGCACGATGGCGCATGATCATACAAAGCCGGTTCGAGTCGGGCCGCTGGCCGCCGGTCGTCGAATACGCGAAACGCGGGGGTGGGCCAGGTCGACGAGGCCGCAGGCGTGGTGAGCTTCCTGTTCCCGGACGAGGCCGCCGTCGTCACCGGCTCCGTCCACGAGGTCAACGGCGGCCAGGCCCAGCTCTGAACGCTGTCAGGGCGTGAACGTGTCCGTGAGGCGGATGCTGTAGCCGTCCTCTTCCATCAGGACGACGGTGACGCCGAAGGGGGAGGGGTGATCCATCTCCAGTGGGGTGAAGGAGAAGTCGACGGCGGCCCGGATCGGCGGGACCAGTTCGCCGCCCTGCTGCGGCTCGGGCGCGGGAAGCCAGTCGGGCGCGGCCGACGCCTCGCCCTCGGGCGACTGGGACGAAGGCTGCTCGGCGTAGGGGAGCTGGTGGAGTACGTGGCCGCCGTCCTTCGTGGCGTGCACCATGTTCAGACAGGGCGCCGGGCCGGTGACCGGCAGCTGACAGGCCGTGGCGACGTCCTGGGTCTCCCAGACGAGAACGACTTCGTCGGCGCCGGCCGCCGCCGCGATGTTCGAGAGCTGGGCGATGCCGGTCTGCGCGTCCCTGCCGACGCTGGTGGGGCGTACCTGGATCAGACCGACGAGTTCACCGCGCACCAGCGGCATGATGACCGGGCGGGGCACGGCCCCTTCGCTCAGACCCGCGGTGTACGCGTTCTTCATCGACTCGACCAGCGTGTCCCAGATCTGCGTGTCCACGAACTTCCCCTTACCAACGACCTGTTCACGAGCACGCCGACCCTGTCACGGCAGCCGCTCGGCCGCCAGCGGCCGTGGACAGGGCCGTCGGAGCCGCCGGCTGTCGGATTCACCGGGCTGTCGGAGTCGCCGCGTCACCGCCGTGCGACGGGCGCACCGCACGCAGCGGAAAGCCCCGACTGGACGGGGGAGACCAGCCGGGGCCGTAGGCCGTGGCGTGCGGAGGGCGGTCGCCTCTCGGCGGGGTGCTCCATGGGGCTTCAGCCGAACGATCGTCCCCATGGGCTTGAGGTGAGGCCCGGGGACACTGTCCCCTCCGCAGCCACATACAGAAGAACGGCCGGCCACCCCTGCTTGTTCCGCGAGGGCAGCCGGCCGCCTTGTGAGTTGGGGCACTCAAGGGCGCGCCAGGCTCGGCGGGCGCCCTGCCGAGAGCGCATCCCCCGGGCGCTCAGGGCGTGCCCGGTGCCGCCGCCAGCGCGGCCAGGCCGGAGCGCTGCATGACCTGATCCACGGTTTCGTTGAGGGAGTTGCCTGCGGGAATCACGGTCTCGATGTCGCCGGGCAGGAGGTCCAGGGGCCGGTACCAGTCGCGCAGTTCGTCTTCGCCGACCGTGTGGGCGATCGGTTTGGTGGCGTGCCGGGCGAGGGTCTCCTCGAAGGGGACATCCAGGTAGAAGCAGTGGGTGCGGTTCGGGTGGTCGGCCAGGAGCCGGGCCAGCATCCCGCCGTAGTGCGCGACGTACAGAATGCCTTCCAGCACGGTGTGGAATCCGTGTTCCAGGGCGTGCCGGACCGTCAGGTCGATCAGGCCGATGTTCGCGCCGCCGGGGATGTCCCGCTCGCGAAGCACATCGCGGCGGAGGGTGTCCTGGCTCACCAGGGCGAGACCCCGCCCATATCGTTCGCGCAAGCCGGCGGCCACCGAGCTCTTTCCGCTCGCGCTGTTGCCGCGCAGCACGACCAGTTGTGTGGGGGAGGAGACCATCGTCACCGGGATCACTCTACGGATATCGCCCTCCTCCAAATGCGCTTGTCCGTCGTCGCGGCATCGCACTACCTTGCCGGGGTGGATCTCTTCTCACATTCCTGGACGGCGTTGCGCGCGGTGGTCGCCGGGCTGGCGGACGAGGACTTTCACCGGCCGTCCGGCTGTAACGGGTGGCTTGTGCGGGATCTGGTGTGCCATCTGGTCATCGATGCCCAGGACGTCCTGATCACCCTCGTGACCCCCGCCGAAGCGGAACCGACCCGTGATGCGGTGACCTACTGGGACGTCGCCGGAACGCCACCGACCGGCGACGACCCGCTCGACGCGCTGACCGTCCGGCTGGCCGCCGCGTACGGGGAGCCGTGGCTGCTCAAGTTCCACCTGGACGACGTCGGCTCGGCCGCCGGCCGCGCCGCCGAACTCGCCGACCCGGGCCTGCGGGTCGGCACCCGGGACCAGGTCCTCACCACGGGCGACTACCTCTCCGCGTACGTCCTTGAGTGGACGCTTCACCACCTCGACCTGGTCGCACACCTTCAGGACGCGGCGGAGCCGCCCGCGGAGGGGCTTGCCCGGTCCCGCGAGATGCTGGAGAGGATCGCCGGGTCCGCGTTCCCCGCGTCGTTCTCCGACAAGGACGCACTGCTGGTCGGCACCGGACGGCGTGCCCCGACCGACGCGGAGACCACCGAACTGGGCGAACTGGCCGCGAAACTCCCGTTCGTCCTCGGCTGACCGTCCGCCTGGACTGGACTGCGGCGCGGGAACTGGCCCGCCTTCTGTCGGAACGCCTCGCGCTGGGTGAGCGGGTCCACGAGTAGGCGTAGGCGCCGGACGGCGCCGTCCGCCGTCGCCGAACTGCTGGCGCAGGCCGGGAAGTTCCTCGGCACCCCACGTCGAACACCGGCCGGAAGTCACCTGTGGACACGCCTGCCCCATTGATGGGGTGGCGTATCGCGGCTTCGATGGCCCTTTGCCGGGCGGCGCTCGGCCACCGGCATGGCTGGCTAGGGGGTTGGGGAGCGTGCAGCACTCCAGAAGGGTCAGACGCCGCAGAGGCGGTTCCAGAGTGCAGTTGGGCGGGTTGTCGGGTGCGGCGGCGCTGTTCGGTGTCGCCGCGCTCGTCGTCTCGGCGGTTCCGGCCGGCGCGGCGACAGCGGGGGCACCGCAACCGTCGAGCCCGGGGGAGGTGATCCCGGGCCAGGAGACGCGCACACCGGCGCTCGTACGGGACATCCGGGAGCGGGCGCCGTCGGCCGGCAGCGCGGCGGGCGCGGCCCGCACCTACCTGGACGACAGGCGGAGCCGGTACCGCATCGCGGACGCGCAGCGCGATCTCGTACCCGCCGGAACCACCGCCGCGGGCGGCCAGGAGACGGTCCGGCTCCAGCAGAGGCACCGGGGTGTGCCCGTCCTGGGCGGCCAGTACGTCGTCCGCATGGAGAATAAGGACGGGGAGCGGGTCGTCACCGGCACCTCGGGCAAGTACTTCACCGAACTGCGCACGGCCACGACGCCCGAGGTGGGCGAGGAACTCGCCGTCGAGCGGGCCGTCGACGCCGTGCTCGCCGATCTCAACGCGAAGCACTTCGCCGCGCAGCTGCCGCGTGAGGGGGACGAGGACGAGTCCCCGCTCACGGGCACCGCCCGCGGGCTCGTCGTTCTGCCCACCGGGGCAGGCGTCCTCACCCAGCGGGTCACCGTGCGCGGCACCGACCCGGCGAGCGGTGAACCCGTACAGCGTGAGGTCTACATCGACGCCCGCGCCGGATATCCGGTCCTCCAGTACAGCGGTATCAAGACGTTCGGCGCACCCGGCCAGGCAGCCGGGAAGCCGGCGGCGGGCACCGCGCCGCAGCGGGCCCGGGCTGCGGAGAAGGGCTCAGGCGTCCGGCTGGACGGCACGACCGTCGCCCTCGACGTGGAACTCGACGAGAACCGCGGCGAGTACGTGCTGCGCGACCGCACCCGAATACCCGGTGACGAGTTCGCCGACAACGTCCTGTCCACCTGGGACGCACGCGGCAAGTGGGCCAGTGACGTGGGCGGGCAATGGCCCGACGGCATCCAGGAGTTCGGCTCGCCGGCCCCCGCGTTCGGCAGCGAGGCCACCGAATCGGGCGCCGTCGACGCGCACTGGGCCGCCGGGCAGGTCTACGACTACTTCAAGAACAAGCACGGCCGGAACAGCCTCGACGGCCGCGGCATGACCATCAACTCCCTGGTGGGCATCACCGACTACGGGCAGCCGTATGTCAACGCCTTCTGGGACGGCCAGAAGATGGTGTACGGCACCGGCGACGCCGAGTACCGCCCGCTCTCCGCGAGCGTGGACGTCGTCGGCCACGAGATGACGCACGGAGTGATCGAGCACTCCGCGGACCTCGTCTACGCGGGCCAGTCCGGCGCCATGAACGAGGCGATCGCGGACTACTTCGGCAACGCGATCGAGACCGACGTGTACGGCATCCCGGTGACGGACCCCGACGCGGGTCTCCTCGGCGAGCGGCTCTGCCGTACGAAGACCCCTCGGGAGTGTGCGCTGCGCGATCTCAACGACGGGCGGAACACGGCCAAGTCGTTCCTCGGCGTCGGCTTCGCCACCGACAACGGTGGCGTCCACCTCAACTCGACCATCTTCGGCGGGGCGTTGTGGGACGCCCGCGAGGATCTGGGCGCCGAGGTCACCGACCGGATCGTCTACAAGGCACTGACCGAGTACCTGACGCCGCTCGACGGCTTCACCGAGGGGCGGGCCGCCGTGCTTGCGGCGGCCCAGGACCTGGGCGTTCCGGCGGCCGGCCAGAAGGCGCTGCAACGCGCCTTCACCGCCCACGGAATCGTCCCCGGCTGGGAGCTGGCCCTCGGAGTGGACTCCGACCCGCTCCTCGACCGGGTCAACACGACCCGTACGAACCTGGGTGCGGGCGGCGGCTGGTGGGCGGCGTCCAAGTCCAACGAGGAGGGCTCGGAACCGTACTCGGTGTGGGCCGGACGCGCCGACGGCGAGGGGCAGCTCAAGCTGATGAGCCCCAACGACGGCCGCTACCACGTCAATCCGGCGACCGACGGCAGGACGGTGGTGTGGCAGGCGCACGGGTCCGACGGCGTCGACATCCTGGCCAGGCCCCTCGCGGGCGGTCCCGTGAAGGTGCTGTGGCACGGCAGGGCCGTGGGCAGTTCGGTGGACGTCGACGGTGACGTCGTGGCCTTCGACTACCAGAACCACGGCGGGCGTCAGGGCGTGGCGTATCTGAGTCTCAAGGACCCGACGAACAAGGTGACGACCGGCGGAGGGACCTACCACCGGGCGTACGCCTCGTCGGCGGGCAACGGCAAGGTCGCCTATCAGGAGCGGCGGCGGGTGCGCGCCGAGTACGCGCTGAACACGGTCGTCGTCGATGTCGCGACCGGTGAGAAGAAGGAGATCCAGACGGCTCCTGGCGGTTCGAGCCTCGGTCCGACGGCCATCAACGGCTCGTACGTCTTCTGGCTTCTCGACGAGGGCACGGCCGAGGGCAGGACGGCTCTGCGCCGCGCAGCGCTCGACGGTTCCGGCGTGGTGGACCTCAGTCCGCAGACCGGGCCCGACGCGCTGAACGCGTACGACGTGACGGTGTCCGAGGACGCGGTGACGGTCGGCACCTACCTCCCCGACACCGAGATCCGCAACGAGTCCGTTCCCAAGCTCTACCAGTTCGCGGCGGGCGGCTCGCCCGAGGACCCCGGCACGCGCAAGGGCCGCGTCTCCTGCAACCGCGGCGAGCAGGCGTCGGCCGCCGCGGTGGCGGGCGGCCAGGTGGTGTGGCTGGACGCGACGACCGGCGTCACCGACGTGGTGACCCGCACCCGCCCGACGGGCCGATGCGGCTGACCGCTCGCGGCGACTGACAGCGGGCGGTGGCCTGCCGGGTGACCCACCCGGCAGGCCACCGCCCGCCCGGGCATCGGCCACCCCCGGACCGGACCCGTACGGACGGGGAATCGTCCGGCCGGTCACCCGGTTGGGGAGTCAGTAGCCGAGATCCTCAAGGAGCCGACATGCCCGATGAACCCGCTGTCCGCGGACTCCGCCTGGTGGTCACGGCGGCCGACTACGACGCGGCGCTGCACTTCTACCGCGATGTCCTCGGCCTGACCGAACGCGGCGCGTTCGCCTCCGCCGACGGACGGGTCACCATCCTCGAAGCCGGCCGCGCCACCCTGGAAATCGCCGATCCCAACCATGCCGCCTTCATCGACGAGGTCGAGGTCGGCCGGCGCGTGGCCGGCCACATGCGGGTCGCCTTCGAGGTCGACGACTCCGTCGCCACCACCTCGAAGCTGGCCGCCGCCGGGGCCCAGGTGATCGCCGAGCCGACACGTACCCCCTGGAACTCGCTGAACTCCCGGCTCGACGCACCGGGTGATCTTCAGCTGACGCTCTTCACGGAACTCGACGACTAGGCCGAGGGCTCAGGGGCCTTCCGCTTCTCCGGGGAATACCACTGCGGGGTCCCCTGTTGTACGGCACAGAGTGACATGCCTCCGTCAAATAGGGAGGTAGAGGGTGCCGTCACCATTCGGTGGACGGCCGTGAGGAAGGAAAGCCCATGAGGGTCGGCATTCACCCCGTTTCCCGCCCGGTCGTCTACCGGGACCGCGCCGCGGACGTCGCGTTCCTCACCCGTTCGACCGCGGACTCGGCCAGGACGATCGAGTGGGAGGACGGCAACAC
Source organism: Streptomyces sp. NPDC058697 (assembly GCF_042715345.1). Taxonomy (NCBI): domain Bacteria; kingdom Bacillati; phylum Actinomycetota; class Actinomycetes; order Kitasatosporales; family Streptomycetaceae; genus Streptomyces; species Streptomyces sp. NPDC058697. The sequence goes on along the minus strand of NZ_JBHXSU010000001.1, from coordinate 98,289 downwards.
CTACCCGGTGATCGACGTGGAGGTCTCGTCGGCCAGCCACCCGTTCTACACGGGGACCTCGCGGGTCATGGACAGCGCGGGCCGTGTGGAGCGGTTCGAGCGGCGCTACGGACGTTCGGCGTCACTGACCCGATGACGCGTCGCCGGCGCCCGGGCAGGAGGAGCGCCGGCATCCGAGCAGGACGAGCAGGAGGAGAGCAGAGCCATGAAGGTGCGCAAGTCGTTGCGCTCACTTAAGTCGATGCCCGGGGCGCAGGTCGTGCGCCGGCGGGGCACGTTGTTCGTGATCAACAAGAAGAACCCGCGCTTCAAGGCCCGTCAGGGCTGACGTACAGCGTGTACTGCGCGTACCGCGTGTGGGCTGCCGGGCCCGACTTCCTCTCCGGAAGCCGGGCCCGGCCTGCTGTGCGCGGGAGTACCGCTCATCCCAGGTTGCCCAGGCGGGCGTCCCTCCAGAGGTCGACGCCGCCGTCGGTGGCGTACTTGTCGATCTCGGCCAGTTCCTCGCTGCTGAAGTCGGGGTTCTCCAGCGCGGCGACGTTCTGTTCCAGCTGCTCGGGACGGGACGCGCCGATGACGAGCGAGGTGACACGTTCGTCCCGCAGGGCCCAGGCGAGGGCCATCTGGGCCAGGCTCTGACCGCGCCGGGCCGCGATGTCGTTGAGGGCGCGGAGCCTGTGCAGCATGTCGTCCGACAGCCACGTGGTGTCGAAAGAGGTGCCCTGCGCCGCTCGCGAGTCCTGCGGGACCCCGTCGAGGTAACGCCCGGTCAGCAGCCCCTGGGCGAGGGCCGTGAAGCCGATGACCCCGAAGCCCTCCTGCTCAGCGGTGTCGAGCAGGCCGTCGGTCTCGACCCAGCGGTTGAGCATGCTGTACGACGGCTGGTGGATGAGCAGCGGAGTGCCCAGGTCCCGGAGGATGGCGGCCGCCTCGCGGCTGCGCTCGGCGTCGTACGAGGAGATGCCGACGTACAGGGCCTTGCCCTGGCGGACGGCGGTGTCCAGCGCCCCCATCGTCTCCTCAAGGGGAGTGTCGGCGTCGAGCCGGTGGGAGTAGAAGATGTCCACGTACTCCAGCCCCGTGCGACGCAGCGACTGGTCGAGCGAGGCGAGCATGTACTTGCGGGAGCCGCCGCCCTGGCCGTACGGGCCGGGCCACATGTCCCAGCCGGCCTTGGTGGAGATCACCAGCTCGTCCCGGTACGGCGCGAGGTCCTGCTTCATCAGCCGCCCGAAGTTGGTCTCCGCGGCACCGTACGGCGGACCGTAGTTGTTCGCGAGGTCGTGGTGGGTGATGCCGAGGTCGAAGGCGCGCAGAGCGATCTCGCGCTGGCTTTCGAAGGACCGGTCGTCGCCGAAGTTGTGCCAGTAGCCCAGGGACAGGACGGGCAGGTCGAGCCCCGAACGCCCGGTGCGCCGGTAGCGCATGGTGCCGTCGTAGCGGTCAGGATTCATGACGTGGCTCATCGAGTGATCTCCGGGTGGTGCGGTACGGGACGGACCCATTGGATCCATCGGGATCGCGGGGATCCGGCTGCCCACACTGCCCCTGCCTGATCCTGAAGTCCAACAGCTCCCCGCCATGGGATTCAGTGGTGCCGCTTCTGAATCGGAAGGGCGCTACTCCGGGGCCGGATTGACGGATTGGCGTCCGGCCTCGCTGGGCAGGGAGCCAAGGAATGTCATGAGCACGACTACCTTTCCCCCACAAGGAGGTCGACCATGCACGTCCGTAAGCCGACGATCGGACTCGCTGCCGTCCTGACGGTGACCTTTTCGCTGATGGGCGGCCAGGCCGTGGCCGCCCCCTCCGCGACCGCCTCTTCCGAGGTCGCGGACAGCGCGGTCGCCGCCCGTGTCTTCACCTACGACGCGAGCGGTTCCGCGGAGTTCAAGTCCGCCGTCGACCGCGGTGCGGCGATCTGGAACGAGAGTGTCGACGCCGTCGAACTGCGACCGGTCGCGACCGGGCAACGCGCCAACATCCGGGTCCTGGCGGACAACGGCTGGCCCCGCGCCCTGCCCACCACACTGGGCAACGGAACCGTCTACATCGGGCGCCAGGCCGTTGACCAGGGCTACAACACGATCCGCATCTCGTCCCACGAACTGGGCCACATCCTGGGACTGCCGGACCGCAAGCCAGGCCCGTGCTCAAGCCTGATGTCCGGTTCCACCGCGGGAATCGCGTGCACGAACCCCTACCCGAACACGGTGGAGAAGGCGGAGGTCGAGGACAACTTCAGCAGCGCACTGGCCCGCACGGGCGGAGCAGCACGGAGCGGTGTCATGATCGTGGACTGACACACGGTGCCGTGTGCGGGTGTTGCGCGGAGGCCGGAACCTCGCGGCGTCCGCCCGCACCCGCACACGGCGACTGTCCGAGCGACCTCTTCGGCCTGTCCGGCCTCTCCGCCGTCAGCCCCGCCGACGCAGCTTGCTCAGGAACCCCTTGGCCTGGGCCCGTCGCCGCGGATCGGCGGAGGCACGGCGTACCTGCTCGATGGTGCGCCGCCCCTGAGGGCTCCTGGCGAACCGTTTGATCTTTTCGATCATCCCGGGCACAACTCCTCCTACGGCAAGGCCGGTGACGCGGATGCCTGCATGCCCTGTATACCCCGTCGCCGCGAAGTAAGCGCCTGACGGACCTGCTCACAGGATCAGCACCTGCCCGTACCGTCTGTTGCCCCGCCCGGGGAAAGCACTGTCGGACGTGTCCTCTAAGCTCCCGCGCATGGGCGAGGGGGACAGCGACAGACGCGTCATCGACGGCCGGTTCCAGCTGGAGTCGCGACTCGGCGGCGGCGGGATGGGCACGGTCTGGCTGGCCACGGACCTCGTGCTGCACCGGAACGTGGCCGTCAAAGAGGTACGGCCGCCGGACGCGGGGCTGGCCGAGTACGACCCGGACGGCGCGCGCATGCTGCGGGAGCGGGTCCTGCGCGAGGCCAGGGCGCTGGCCAGGATCGACCACCCGAACGTCGTGACGATCCATCACATCGTCGACGGCGGCGAGGGCACCTATCCATGGATCGTCATGGAACTGGTCGGCGGCGGATCGCTGGCCGACCGCCTGGGCCGTGGGCCGATGGACCCGGCCGGGACGGCCCGGCTCGGACGCGAGGTGCTGGCCGCACTGCGCGCCGCGCACGATGCGGGCATCCAGCACCGGGACGTCAAGCCCGCCAACGTGCTCCTTCGCCCCGACGGCCGCCCCGTACTCACGGACTTCGGGATCGCGGCGATCCGCGAATCGACGGCTCTCACCGCTACCGGGTCCATCATCGGCACGGCCGACTACATGGCGCCGGAGCGAGTGTCCGGCAACGACGGCGGAGCGGCGTCGGACCTCTGGTCGTTGGCGATGATGTTGTACGCCGCCGTCGAGGGCCGGCACCCACTGCGCCGGGGCACGACGCTGGCCACCCTCGCGGCCGTCCTCTACGAGGAGGTCCCGCCGCCGGTGAAGGCCGGGCCGCTGGCGGACGTACTGATGCGTGTGCTGGTGCGGGATCCGGCAGCGCGCCCGGATGCCGAGACCCTTGACCGGATGTTGGCTTCCGTGGCCGAGGGCGTGGTCGAGGGCGCTGCGGCCGCCGTCGTGGCCGAGGGCACTACGTCCTACCGGCTGACTCCTCCGTCGGCCGCCCCGCCCGCCGCGACCGCCGTGCCGTTTCCATCCGGACCGGGCGAGTTCGGCCCATCGGCCGGGTACGCGACACCGCAGGACGCCGTTCCCCGGCTGCCCGCCGCCCCCACGTCGTCCCCGGTGGCACCAGCCGGTGCACCGGCGCCCGGCCGGTCGTCCGGGCAGAGGCGCTGGTCCAGGGTCGTCCTGTCCGCTGCGGCGACAGCGCTCGTCGGCGTCCTCGTGTGGACGCTGGTGCCGGACGGGGAGAAGTCCGGATCCTCGTCCTCCGGGGGCGCCGGGAACGGGGCGGGCGCGAAACCGTCGAGCAGCAGCACACCGACGACCGAATCGTCCACCGATGCCTCTACGCCCACGCCCGGGCAGACGGAAAAGGGCAGCACCACCGATCTGCTGACGCCCGACGGCATCCGCACCGCGATCAAGGCGTTCAAGAAGGAGACGGGCAGCGACCTGTTCGGCGATCTAAAGGTGTACCCCGAGCACATCTCCGCCTACGTGATGGTCAAGGGCAGTCGGACCCGGTACGACACGTACACCTACCGTGTCGACCGGGGATTGGAGAAGGGAATCATCAAGGGCTCGTTGTCCGGCGGAGCCCAGGTGTTCAACCCGGACGAATTCGACTGGGACACGGTCCCCACGCTGATCGCCGAAGCCAGAAAGAAGCTGAACGTCGACACCCCCACGAGCCGCTACTTGCTGGTCGAAGGGCCGAACGAGCTGCGCGACACCCCCGCCGCCATGGCTGTGTACCTCAGCAACGAGTACAGCGAGAGCGGCTATCTGGAGGCCGATATCCACGGCAAGGTGACCAAGGTGATGGCCGCCGACGGGTGATCCCGGGCCGTCATCCCGTCGTACGCGACGCGCGGTCTCAGCGAATGCGGTACTTCGTCCAGAAGGGGCCCAGATCCTTGTCCGTCACGGACTGTGCGGCCGTTTTGAAGTCGGCGGTGGTGGAGAGGCCGTACCAGTGGTCGCGGGCGTACCGCTTGAGGAGGCGTGCCATGGTGTCGGCTCCGAGGGTGTCCTCCAGGCGTGCCAGGGCGCAGGGGCCGGCCGTGTAGACGACGTGGTACTCGTTCCGGTGTTCGGCCCAGTAGGCCATCGAGTTGGTGAGCGCGGTGCTCTCGCTCGGCCAGTCGTCGTCCGCCCAGCAGTCGCTCGTATCCCAGCCGTAGAAGCGGGCGTTGGCGTACTGGGCGAAGCTCTCGTCCAGCCAGGGCGCGCCGTATTCGTCGTTGCCCACGATGCCGTACCACCACTGGTGGGCCACCTCGTGGACGACGGCGCTGCCCTCTTCGGTGGTGCCGAGGAGGACCAGGCCGGGGTACTCCATGCCGCCGCCGAACTCCTTGGTCATCACGAGGTCGATCTCGCCGTACGGATAGCGGCCGAACTCCTTGCCGAAGCGGGCGACGGCGGCGACACCGTCCTGGCGGTTGAGGCGTACACCCGCGGCGGGTGTGTTCGGCGCCCAGTACGACTTCACGCGCACGCCCCCGGGAGAGGTCTCGGTCGCCGTACGGAACGGGCCCGCCGCCCACGCGAAGTCCCGTACCCGGTGCGCGACGCTGTGCGTGACCGTGCGTCCGGGCTTGCCGGGACTGGTCCAAGTGCGGCCGGTCGCCGGGACCTTGAGGGCCGCGGGGTGGTCGATGCGTGCCCGGAAGTCGCTCGCCAGGGCGTAAAAGCTCTCGCCGGTCGACACGTACGGATCGAGGTGCCAGCCCTTCGCGTCGTGCACGGCGAGTACCGGCAGGGCGTTGCCCAGGAACCGGAACGCGCCCTCACGGCCGAAGCGGTCGTTGCGCTCGGGCACGGTGATGGACACGTCGAAGGCGACGGCCGTCCGCTCGCCGCGCGCGAGCGGCTTCGGCAGGGTGATGCGCAACGCCGTGCAGTTCACGGTGAGTTGGCCGACGGTGCCGCCGCGCACCTTGGACAGCCTGACGGGGGACGGCTTGCCGGGCGTGCCGCACTTGTCGTGTCCGTTGCCCCACAGGCGTACGTACACCTCGTGCAGGGGCCGGTCGGAGGCGTTGCGGAACGTCACCCGCTGGCGGCCCGTCCAGTGGGAGCCGTCGGCGTCGCCGCGCAGGGTCAGGTCGTAGCGAAGGCGATCGGGTGTCGCGGCTTCGGACCTGATCGCTTCGGACCTGATCGCCTCGGACCTGTTTGTCCCGGGTCTGCCTGTCTCGGTCTCGGGTGCCGTGACGGCATCGGCATCGGCATCGGGCGTGCCCGTCGCCACGAGCAATGCGACCAGGCCAACGAGCAGACGCCGAAAGGGTTTTGACTGCCAGGCAGGTAGCGACGACATGGCAGCGGATAATGCCACACCAGTCCGACATTTGCGCCCGCCGCCGCTGCAACTGACAGATCGTTCAGTGCAGGCGCTGGACATCCGTGCAGGAGACTTCAGGGGAACCGCCGTACGGATCGGTGACGGTCTTCGTGCCGGTGACGTTGCCGGACAGGCACAGCAGACCGCCCAGCAGCCGCAGGTCGAGGGTGAACTCCACGCTCTCGCCGGAGCGTTGTGGGCCGTGGATCCGCCGGTCGATGTAACCGAGGCGGCGCAGGACATCCTTGACCTGTCCTGGTGTCGGATCGGGCGTGCCCTTGAGGGCTTTCGTGATGCGGCGGGAGTGGAGACGGGCATCGCATTTCTCCACGGGGCTCAACTCCACCTCTTTCCTGGCTTCTTCAGGGTCTCCGGGTTCCACCGGGGGCGGCGTCGCGTCCGGCGGTAACGGTTCAGGCAGGGGTGTGAGGGGCGGCTCCGCGGGATCCGGCTCCTCCGGCGGTTCCATAGGGGGCTCCTCGGTCGGCTCGAACTTCAGGCAGGGTTCGGCGATGGAGACGAGGAGTTCCATGAACGGCAGGAAGTCGGGGTCCGAGGACTCGGGGTCCGAAGAGTCGGTGGGGGAGACCGTGGAGGGGGCGGTCGCGGTCCCGTCGGCCTCGACCCGGTCCTCGGTTCCGGCCCTCGCGTCCTTGTCCGCCGCTCGTTCGGAACCGCAGGCGGTGAGCGTGAGGGCGAGCGCGCACAGCGCCGCAGGTATCGCGCCGCGGCGGATGCGTGAGGGTCGCTGCATGCGACGAATGCGATGATTTTCTCTGGAAAGTCGCCTCATACCGGCAGTGTGTGCGCGGGCAGCGGACCGCACATGAGTACGGCTACTCAGAGCAAGTCAGCAGTGCGCGCCCGGAGTTCACCCGGCGCGGCCACGGGGCCGTGACCCGAGAGTTTCGGGCTCCGCCGAAACGAGTGGTGCGTTCGGTGTGCCGACCCCCAAGCTGGGGGCGCAGACGGGGCCTCGACCTGCCCCGAACGGGAGATGACAGCGCCCGCACGCCTCACCCCTTTGTCTTGGACCTCAATAGCGAAGGAATGCCCCCACATGGCAGACGAGTTGGTCCTGCGCGCCCAGAGATTCGTCAACCAGGCCTACGGCGACAAGATCGGCATGACCGTCGAGGAGAACGGCCGTACGGGCTGGAGCACCATGTATGCCCTCACCAGGGCTCTCCAGTGGGAGTTGGGCATCAGTCCCGTGGCGGACAGCTTCGGCCCCACCACCCTGCGCACCCTGACGCAGAAGTTCCCCCGGCTCAACAGCGCCACCGTGCCGTCGGCCAACTTCTGCCGCATCATCCAGTCGGCGATGTACTGCAAGGGCTATGACGGCGGTGACATCGACGGCGTCTACAACGAGAACGTCCAGGCCGGCATCACCAAGCTCAAGCAGGACATGGGGGTCGACGGTGTCTACCCCGGCTCCGACCTGAATCCGAAGGTCTTCAAGGGCCTGCTGAACATGGACCCGTACGTCCTCGTCAGGTACGGGGACAGACCCGGCGACGAGGACATCCGCTCGATCCAGCGCTGGCTCAACGGGCGCTACATCCACCGGCAGGACTTCTTCGTCATCCCCTGCGACGGTCACCACTCCCGCGATGTCGCCAAGTCCATGTTGTTCGCCATCCAGTACGAGCTGGGCATGGCCGACGGAGTGGCCAACGGCTCCTTCGGTCCCGCGACCCAGGCGGGTCTCAGGCAGCACACCCTCAGGGTCGGCAGCACAGGTGTCTGGGTCAACCTGTTCACGGCCGCCATGATCCTCAACCAGCGGCCCCATATCGCGTTCGGCGGCACCTTCACGTCCGACCTGTCCTCGGCCGTCTTCGAGTTCCAGGACTTCGTCAGGCTCTCCCCGAACGGCGACGGAGACTACCCCACCTGGGCCTCCCTGCTGATCTCCTACGGCGACCAGTCCCGCTCCGGCGCCGCCTGCGACTGCATCACCACCATCACCCAGGCCCGCGCCCAGTCCCTGTTGTCCGCCGGGTACGTGTACGTCGGCCGCTATCTGTGCAACGTCCCGAACGGCCGGGACAAGATGATCAAACCCGGTGAGCTGCAGACCATCGCGGCCAACGGCCTGAGCTGCTTCCCGATCTACCAGACCTTCAGCGACGGGGCCGCCTATTTCAAGTACAGCCAGGGCACCCGCGACGGCCTCGACGCGATCGACTGGGCCAAGTACCACGGATTCAAGGACGGCACGCGCATCTACTTCGCCGTCGACTACGACGCGTTCGACCACGAGGTGACCTCCAACATCCTCCCTCACTTCAGGGGGATCTCCCGGGCCGTGCAGGAGAACTCCCGCTACCGGGTGGGCATCTACGGGCCGCGCAACGTGTGCCGCAGGGTGCGCGAGGCCGGGTACACCGACGCCAGCTTCGTCTCCGACATGTCCAGCGGGTTCTCCGGGAACCTGGGCTTTCCGATGCCGGGGGACTGGGCCTTCGACCAGATCGCCACCGTCACCGTGGGAACCGGTGCGGGAGCCATCGAGATCGACAAGAACATCGCCTCCGGACGAGACGTCGGGCAGAGCAGCTTCAACCCCGGGGCGGACACCGCGGGACTGGACGTCGACTTCAACACGACGTACCGCGCCGCCATGCTCCAGGAAGTGCGCTCGTACCTGGAGTCCATCGGCGTCCCCGAGACGGGTGGCGACGGCTGGACCGACACGGACTGGGCGACCCTGGGAGGCATCTCCAACACCAACGCGTTCGACCTGGTCCTGGCCGCCGACTGGCTGTTCACCTCGCTGGCACGGCAGCTCAGGGTGCGCAAGGCGCTGATCCAGGCTCCGGTGCTGTGGGAACTGCGGAAGTTCAACCCACTGGACGTCGTCGCCGACACGGCGGTCAAGACCGGCGTGGACGACGACTGCAGCACCGGCTGGGCCCAGATCTTCGCCTGGGTGGCGATCGACGCGAGGAACTACTGCGTCGAGCAGGGCATCATCAACGGTTCGATCCTGGACGACCCCAGGGACAAGCCGTCGGTGTGGACCCAGTTGAACGAGGACCCGATCTACAACGTCAAGTCAGCCGCCTACCTGACAATCTTCAACGCCCACCAGATCAACCTGCCGAGGCCCGGGCTGAACACGAGTGAGGGTGACTCGGAGAGAATCCTCAGCCGCTACAACGGTCCCCCTGTGACGAACGAAGGGGAACCGAACCTTCCCGCTCTGCAGTACGGCCGTGAACTCGTCGGCCTGTACCGGGTGTTGGAGAAGTACTACCGGCTTTCCCGCAATGGCTGACCTGAAGGGGACGAACAGCGTGACAACTGACATGACAGGCATGACACGACGTGATGTCGTCAGGCACACCGCGGTCCTCGGCACCGTCACCCTGGTGGGCGGCGGCTCCGTGCTGGCACTGCCCACAGGGGCGGCGGCCGCCGGGAGACCCGGGCCCGACGGCGCCCCGAAGCGGCCGACCTCGCCCAACGGCTGGGAGCTGGAGGAGAAGGCCAACGACGTCTCCACGGTGTGGACCCGGCCCGTACCGGGCACCGGCCTCGACATGGACGTACGCATCGGAGACGTGGAGACGGTCCTCGTGCACGTCGTCCGGCGCTTCCACTACGAGATCGACGAACTCCGCAAGGGAGACCTGGCCGGCTGGCGCGCACCGGCCCGGGTGAAGCTGAAGCGGGCGGAGGGCAACCAGGCGTCCGGCACTGCCGTCGCGATCCGGCCGGGCTCCTACCCGCCCGGAGCCAAGGGAGGGTTCTACTCGCCCCAGCTCATGGTGATCCGCGACATCCTCGCCGAGTGCGACGGCGTGGTGCGGTGGGGCGGGGACGACGACCGCCCGTACGAGGCGCTGTTCTCCATCGACGTACCGCCCGGTGACAAGCGGCTGACGGCCCTCGTGACCAAGCTGCGGACCTGGGCGGACGAGCCCGGAGCCGGCCCTGGCACCCAGGTGGACGTGGCCGACACCGAGCGGCGCAAGGCCGCCACCGCGCTGGAACGGCGGCAGAAGAAGACCGCCTGACACCGAACCCCCGGCACCGGCAGGTGGCCGTGGATCCGTGTGATCCACAGCCGCCTGCCGTACGCCCCCGGCGGCGCCGACGGCCGGGTCCGTGGACCCGGTCATCTAGAATGACGGCCAACGCGCTTGTATGAGCGTGGAGTTGAGTACAACGCCGGGGAGAACATCCATGGGCGCCACAGAGGCCGTAGGCACACCGGAGGCGGGCTCCGAGCCGGACGCCCTGACCGCGGGACCGACGGTGCCACGCCTGGTGCTGGGGGCTCGACTGCGCCGACTGCGCGAGGAACTGCACTTCTCCCGCGAGGAGGCGGGCGAGGCCATCCGCGCCTCCCAGTCCAAGATCAGCAGAATGGAGTGGGGCCGGCACGGGTTCAAGATGCGTGACGTGTCCGATCTGCTCACGCTCTACGGAGTCACGGACGAGGCCGAGCGCGCCACCTTGCTGGCGCTGGCCAGACAGGCCAACACCCCTGGCTGGTGGCAGCCGTACAACGACGTGGTGCCCGCCTGGATGCAGGCCTATCTCGGGGCCGAACAGGCGGCGAGCCTCGTCCGCTGCTTCCAGCCCCAGGTCGTCCCCGACCTGCTGCAGACTCCTGACTACGCTCGCGCCGCCATCCGGCTCACCTGCCCGGAGGCTTCCGCGGAGGAGTTGGACCGGCGGGTCACCCTGCGCATGCGACGCCGGCAGATCCTGCACCGGCAGGGAGCGGCTCAGCTGTGGGCCGTGATCGACGAGGCGGCGCTGCGTCGTCCGGTGGGCGGCAGCGCCACGATGCGCGCCCAGCTCCAGCACCTCATCGAGATCTGCCAACTCCCGCAGGTCACCGTACAGATCGTGCCGTTCCTCGCCGGTGGTCACGCCGCGGCCGGCGGTCCGGTCACCATCGTGCGCCTGCCCGGCGGTCTGCTGCCCGACATGGTGTACCTGGAACAGCTCGCCAGCGCCGTCTATCCCGACAGGCCGAGTGAGATCGAGTACTACTGGGGTGTCCTGAACCGTGTGGTCGTCCAGGCCGATTCGCCGGACGCGACGTGCACGATCCTCCATCGCATCCTTCGGGAGACCTGACCCGGGCGGATCAGGACTCGCGATGGCCGCTGGAACGCGTGCCGGTCGTCGCGCCCGGCGGCCGCCACGGCGGCGGCGTACGCCAAGTGGGCCGCCGGGCGGGGGACTTCAGCGCTTGAGGGCGACGCCTCCGTACTGATGCACTTCCGCCGGGAGACCCAGGGCCTCGGTGTCGGGGCGCCAGCGCGAGCACGATGCCACGCCGGGTTCGAGCAGTTCCAGGCCGTCGAAGTAGCGCTCGATCTGCTCGGGGCTGCGAAGGATGTACGGGATCGAGCCACCCTCGTTGTACTGCCGGATCGCATCGACATAGGCGTCGCTGGTGTCGGTGCTGTCGTACTGCACGAGGTAGCTGCCGGAGGGCAGACCGTCCACCAACTGCCGCACGATCGCACGTGCTTCGTCATGGTCCTCGATGTGGCCGAGGATACCCATCAGCATGAGGGCGACCGGCTGGTCGAAGTCCAGCGTCTTCGCCGCTTCCCGCAGGATCGTACTCGGATCGCGCAGATCGGCGTCGACGTAGTTGGTGACCCCCACCGAGCTGCTGACCAGCAGCGCGCGGGCGTGCGCGAGCACCAGGGGGTCGTTGTCGACGTAGACGATCCGGCATTCCGGGGCCACCCGCTGGGCTATCTCATGGGTGTTGTCCACATTCGGCAGCCCGGTGCCGACGTCCAGGAACTGCCGGATTCCCTCCTCGGCGGCCAGATGACGGACGGCGCGGGCGAGGAAGTAACGGGCGGCACGGGCTCCTGTCTCGATCCCCGGGAAAATGTCACGGAACGCGTCACCGGCTGTGCGGTCGACCTCGTAGTTGTCCTTGCCGCCCAGCCAGTAGTTCCAGATCCGGGCCGATTGCGGCACCGTGGTGTCGATCTTGGAGAGTGCCTCCTGGTCGGAGTTCTCCCGTGCATCAGTCATGGACACTCCTGTTGTGTACGTATGCGTGTACGTATGCGTGTACGTATGCGTATGTGTGTGCGTAGTGCGAGAACCGCGAAACCGTTGAGCACCAGCCGTGGAGAGTCACGCTATTCCCCCGGTTTGGATCATGTAAATCCACTGGCCCAACCTGTCCGTGCTTCGTCGGCCAATGACTTGATTGCGTTCTCCGGACGGGCCGGAAGTCGACATCCATTCCGTCACTTCACAGAACGGGCACAGAAGTTCATCAGCCCTTTAGGTTTCAACCGTTACGCTCGCCGACAGTCGAGTGGCCGATGTCGGCGCCCCACCCGCCGCGGCCCTCGCCCCCCAGAGGCACAGGAGATTCGGCGTGCGTGACGGCGACGTAGTGGTGATCGGCGGCGGCTATGCGGGCGTCCGGCTGGCGAAACGGCTTGACGGGACGGCGCGGGTCACGCTGGTCGATCGCAAAGAGGTCTTCTTCCACCGCATCGCCTCCCTGCGCGCCGGTGTGCGTCCGGAATGGACGATGGCCCCGTTCATCCCGTACGACCGGCTGCTCGGCAACGGCCGGGTGGCGGTGGGCAAGGCGGTCCGCGTCGACACCGCCGGGCGAGAGGTGGTGCTGGCCACCGGCGAGCGCCTCCCGTACGACGTGGTGGTGATCGCCACCGGCGCCGACTATCCGGAACCGGCCCGCTTCTCCGGCACCACCGCGGAGGAGGCGGCCAAGTCGTTCGCCGGGCACCAGCAGAGCGTCGCCACCGCGGATCATGTCCTCGTCGTCGGCGGCGGACCCTCCGGCGTCGAGCTCAGCGCCGAGATCCGCCTGGCCCGGCCGGACGCCCGGGTCACCCTCGCCCACTCCGGCCCGGCCCTGCTCCACTCCACGGGCAGCGAGCGGGCCGGGCGCAAGGCCCGCGCCTGGCTGGAGTCCCACGATGTGGAGGTGCGGCTCGACTCGTTCATGTCCCCGGGCCACGACTTCGGTACGTACCGCGACGCGCGCGGGAACGTGTTGGAGGCCGACCGTTCCTTCTGGGCGACGGGCACCACCCCCAACACGCTCTGGCTGCGCCTGGCCGGACACGGCGACTGGCTGAACGCGAGCGGACATGTGAAGGTCGACCGGATGCTCCGGGCCGAGGGCCGACTGGATGTTTTCGCGGTCGGCGACGTGAACGACGCGAGCGAGCTCAAGATCACCCCCGCCGCGCTCGCCCAGGCGGACCTCGCCGCCCACAACATCCGCGCCTACCTCGGCAGTTCGGGCAAACACCGCACACAGTCCCGCTCGTACCGGCCGATCCACCGCACCCCGCTCATCGTGCCGTTCGGCCAGGCGGACGGAGTGACCATGCTGCCCGTACTGGGCGGCGAGACCGCGGTGCTCGGCGGGCGCACCACCACCCTGGCCAAGGCGAAGACCCTGATGACCCCCTACATGAGGCGCCAACTGGGGTACTCCGCGGCCTGACACACGACGCGCGGCTCCCGCACACGAACGACGACGCCAGGGTGGCACCCGTCGTTCGCCCACGTATGCGCGCTGGGGTAAGGTCCCCACGTTTCCAACTACCGGCTGAAGGCGAGCCGGTACGGGGAGTGCGGAAGGGCGGCAGGGCGATGGAATCCCAGTTGGGCGACGGCGGATCCGTGGACGTGGACGAGACACCGCTGGAGGCGATGACTCCCGAACCGCTGCTCACCAGGGACTACGAGACACGCCCCTCACTGGTGTACGAACGGCTGAGGCAGCGCCACGGCCCGGTAGCACCGGTCGATCTCCTGGGCGTACCCGCCTGGTTGGTCCTCGGCTACCGGGAAGCGCTCGATGTACTCCAGGACGACGACGGATGGCCGAAGGGCCTGGAGAACTGGCGGGCCCGCTCGGAGGGCCGAGTACCGTCCGACTGGCCCCTCGGACCGTCCCTTGAGGTCAACCACATCCTGATCCAGGGCGGTCCCGGATACCCGCAGTTGCGTACGGCGTGGGACACGGCTCTCAGGCCGTTCCAGGACCCGCGCCACCCCCAGGCCAAGAAGCTCAAGACGGCCGTCACCGCCTACGCCGACGAGCTGATCACCCTGGTGGGCCAGGCCGGCGGAACGGGTCTCGCGGACCTGTCCGCCCAGTTCTCCCGCCCCCTGCCGCTGATGGTGGCAAGTCACCTGCTCGGCTTCCCCGGTTCACAGGGCGACGACGCGCTGATGGACATGTGGCGGGTCCTGGACGCCGGTCCGGACGCCGAGCCCGCCCTGGAGCGCCTGTTGGCGACGCTGGCGGACCTGGCGGCGATGAAGCTGAAGACGCCGGGGGACGACTTCCCCTCGCACCTGCTCGCCGCACACCCGGACCTCTCGCTCGACGAATTGGCCCGCGAGCTGTTCATGCTCCTTGGCATGACGTCCGACCACGTCGGCATCCTCATCTCCAACACGGTGGTCGAAGTCCTCTCCGGAGACGGCGGCGCGCGTGCCAGCCTGTCCGCAGGGATGGTCAGGGAGACCATGAACCGGGTCGTCATGCGCAAGCCGCCGCTGGTGAACTTCGTGCCGCGCTTCGCCGCCAGGGACACCCCGCTCGGCAACTACACGATCCGCGCGGGCGATCCGGTCTGGGTCTCCTCCGCGGCGGCGCACGCCGACCCGCTCTTCGCCGACAGCGCGGCGAAGAGCACCACCGTCAGCACCCGGGCGCACCTGTCCTGGGGCGCGGGCCGCCGCCAGTGCCCGGCGCGCGAACTCGCGTCCACGGTCGCGGCGGTCGGCGTGAGTCGCCTCTTCGAGCGGTTCTCCCACCTCGACCTCGCCCTCCCCGTCGACCAACTCCCGTGGCGCTCCTCGCCCTTCATGCGGGGCCTGCGCTCGCTGCCCGTACGGTACGAACTCGCCTCGGTGCCCGATCAGCCGCCGGCGCGCGACCCGGCAACGGAACCGGCCGAGGCGGCGCTGCCGGACCCGTCCGCCCGACAGCGTTCATCACTGTGGCGCTATCTCACGAGCCTTATCCGCTCCGGCCGTTGACGCAGGGGGCGCGCGTGACGGCCTCACCTCAGGTCCCGTACCGCGCGTCCCATTCTGTCCAGCGCCTGGCGCAGAGTGGCCGGTGACGCGGCGAAGTTGAGGCGTACGCATCCGGCGCCGCCGGTGCCGAAGACGTGGCCGGAGCTGAGGGCGACGCGGGCTTCGTCGAGGAACATCTTCGCCGGTCCGGCGAGGTCGCCCACGACGCCCGGCCCGTTGGCCCGGTGTTCGTCGTGCAGTCCCAGCCGTGTGCAGTCCAGCCAGGCCAAGTAGGTGCCCTGGGGCGGCAGATACCGGATGCCGGGGAGGTGTTCCTCGACCAGCTGCCCCAGCAGGGTTCGGTTCGCGTCGAGCCCACCCAGCAGTTCGTCGAGCCAGTCCCCGCCTTCCTGGAGCGCGGCCGTATGGGCGAGGATCCCCAGGTGGCTGGGTCCGTGACCGACTTCCTCCGGCATCCGGCGAAGGTCGGCTGCGGCCTCCTCGCCCGCGATGGCCAGGGCGGCTTTGAGCCCGGCGAGGTTCCAGGCCTTGGAGGCGGACATCAGGGCGAAGCCGTTCTCGGACCCGGACACGCTGAGGAACGGAGTGAACGTGGCGCCCGGCAGTACGAGCGGGGCGTGGATCTCGTCGGACACCACGCGGACGCCGTGCCGACGCGCGAGCGCCGCGATGGCCTCGAGTTCCTGGCGGGTGTGGACGACACCGGTCGGATTGTGCGGGTTGCACAGCAGAAAGGCCGGACATCGGCCGTGCCGCCGTGCCCGTACGAACGCGTCCTCAAGGGCGCCGAGGTCGATACGCAGGTCGGGGCCGAGGGGAGCCTCGATCACCTCGCGGGCGTCGTGGCCGACGAAGGCGTAGAACGGCGGGTAGACGGGCGAGCACATGACGACGGCGTCACCGGGGTCGGTGATGAGGCGCAGAACCTCGACGATGCCCATCATGACGTCGGGCACGACGGCAGTGTTCCCGACGCGAAGGCCGCCCCACTGCCAGCGGTCGGCGGCGAAGGCGGCCAAGGCCTCGGCGTAGGCGGTTCCGTGGGCGTAGCCGGTGTCGCCGAGGCCGATGGCCCTGTGCAGCGCGTCGACGACGCAGGGAGCCAGCGGAACGTCCATCTCCGCCACCCACAGAGGCAGTACGTCCTCGGGATGGGCGCGCCACTTCATGCTGGTACGCCTCCGCAACTGCTGCAGGGACACCTGCACGAGCGGATCGGTCCGCCTGCTCTCGGCGTCCTCGGATGCTGCCTGCTTCGTCGTTTCGGTCACACGATCCTCCAACGTCCGGGCGATGCGGGCCTGCTGGGCGGTTTCGGGACCCCTCCCCACGCCTCCCGCCTTGCACGCCCTTGCGCCGCGCATTGTCCCCTTGCGGGATCGTCAATCGGTCCGGGTGCGCAGGCTCCGGGTCAGGGCGGGGATCATCACCGCCGCAGGGATGAGGTGCAGCCCGAGGAGGGCGGTGGTGGTGGCTGTGTTCGCCCCGGAGAGCAGGGGTGGGACCAGCGAGATCGCGGTCAGCGACACTGCCGTCCACACGAATCGCGTGGCGGGGCGAGCGCTCCAACGAAGAAGGGCGACGGCAATGGCAGTGCCCACGACCGAGAAGAAGCCGGTCACCACGGCGAACCCTGACAGCGGGATGGTCTCGCCACCATCGGGGATCTCGAAGTCGACGCCGATGGCCTGGGCAAGTGCCGCGGCGAGGGTGGTGGCCGCCATCGCCGCGAGCGTGGCAAGGAAGCCGGTGCCGACGAGTCCGCGGAGCCGGTGGATGTGGCTGCTCCGGCCCGATGCCGGGCCTGCGACGACCCCGGTGTCATCCAAACCGTTCAAACCGTTCAAACCGTTCGTGTCGTTCATGTTGTTCATGTCGTTCCTCCAGCATTCGGCTACTGGCGTACGGGGTGTCGACCGGCATGTGACGGTCCTGGCCCGGGGGTGACGATGCGCACCGTGGCCGTGCGACGGCCGGGGTTGCGCAGGGCGCGGACGCCGGTACCGCGGAGCCAGAACCCGGCGTCGCGTCCGAGGACCGGCCCGGGCTCGCCGTCGCGCAGCTCCAGTTGCACCCGCCCGCGGGTGACGACGCCGAACGCGTCGTACCACTCCGCCTCGACCACCGCGACACGCGCGCCACCGCGCAGCGTGAGCGTCCGCACCGGTACTACTCCGTGCCGTCCGCCGGCAGGCGCTCCGGCAGCCCGAGCCGCGGGAACCGGTCGTCGTGGAACGTGATGATCTCGGTGATCGCGCCGCCGGTGACGCGCAGGACGTCGATCGTCAGAGGCAGGTACGCGCCCTCCTGCTTCCGCCAGTGGTAGAAGGCGAGGGCAGGCTGCCGGTTCACAGAGGTGGGGATGGCGCGCAGGCCCTTCATGCCCTCGAAGCCGCTCTCGATCATGTAGTTCACCACCGTGTCGCGGCCGACGTACAGGCCCGGCGTGGGCGGCATCGAGCAGCGGACGTCGTCCCTCAGCATCGCGGCGAGCGCCGGGACGTCCGTGGCCACGCTGGCGTCGGTATAGCGGCGCACCAGCTCGCGCGTCCCGGCGTCCTGTTCGCCGCCGGTCCAGTCCTGCCGCTCGGCGGGCAGGTGCTCCCGCATGCCGGCGCGGGCCCGCTGCAGCGCACTGTTCACGGAGTTGACGGAGTCCCCGAGGAGCGCCGCGACCTCCTTCGCCGGCCAACCGAGCACGTCCCGCAGGATCAGCACGGCCCGCGGGCGCGGCGCGAGGTGCTGGACCGCGACCAGGTACGCCAGCTCGATCGTCTCCCGCGC
Source organism: Streptomyces sp. NPDC058697 (assembly GCF_042715345.1). Taxonomy (NCBI): domain Bacteria; kingdom Bacillati; phylum Actinomycetota; class Actinomycetes; order Kitasatosporales; family Streptomycetaceae; genus Streptomyces; species Streptomyces sp. NPDC058697. Next base: position 80,468 of record NZ_JBHXSU010000001.1, on the reverse strand, counting down.
GACGGCGACAGTCTCTGGCTCGTCCGCGTCGCCCGCAGGGAGCTCGTCGAGCAGCCGGTCCGGGTAGGGCTGCAGCCACAGCACCTCACCGCCGGTAGCGGCCTCCGGTCGGCGCTTGGCGAGCAGGTCCAGGCAGGCGTTGGTGGCGATCCCGTACAGCCAGGCCCGGAACGTCGACCGCCCCTCGAAGGTCTCCCGCCGCCGCCAGGCACGCAGGAACGTCTCCTGCACGGTGTCCTCGGCGTCCTCGAACGACCCGAGCATCCGGTAGCAGTGCACATGCAGCTCCCGCCGGTGCCGCTCCGCCAGCCCCGAGAACGCCGCCTCGTCGACCTCGCCCAGCCCGCTCCCGCTCAGACCGCTCACGCCCAGCTCCTCCAACCGCGTGTCCGCACTCATCACGTCATCCTTCCGCCTCGCCGTGTCCCGTCGTAGGTGTGACGGGTGGGGATGCGAAAACTCATCACTGGGGTCGGCCGGCGCGGCGGAGCGTTTCTCATCCTTGGTGGGTCGGGTCTCCGACGTGGTGGAGAGCGAGGATTGCCTCGCGCCACAGCTTCGGCCGGTAGCGGCACCACTTGAACGGGATACACACGAAACCGCCGGCGCCCTGATACGCCTTGTCCGCGAAAGCCATCACGCCATCACGTCAGCGTGGGGTGCAAGCCGCAGGAGGCCGTCTCAGCCGACCGGTGGCCGTGAGTGTCACGCCTGGACGGTGGGGCGAACGTTGATTTCGCCGATCTCGACGTCGGCGGGCTGCTCGATGGCGAAGGCCACCGCGCGGGCGACCGCCGCCGGAGGGATGCCCATCGCGTCCATGTGCTTGCGCGTCTGCTCACGGACGTGCGGGTCCGCCATGGACTCGGCGAGATCGGTACGGATGTATCCAGGCGAGATGGCTGTCGTGCGCACCACCCCGTCAGTGGACTCCTTGCGCAGCCCCTCGTGGACGGTGCGCACCGCGTTCTTCGTGGCGGCGTAGACCGCCATCGAGGGGGACACGGAGAGGCCGGCCACGGAGACGATGCTCACCAAGTGGCCCGACCCCTGCTCGCGGAAGGCGGGCAGCGCGGCGGCGATGCCGTTGAGAGTGCCGCGAAGGTTGACATCGATCATGGCCGACCAGCCTTCGGTGTCGAGGTCGGCGAGCGGGCTGATCGGGGCGATGCCGGCGTTGTTCACCAGGACGTCGATACGGCCGTACTGGTCGATGGCGGTGGAGACCAGGCGCCGCAAGTCCTCGGCCTTGGTGACGTCGACGACGCACGTGGCGGCGCGGCCGCCCTGCTCCCTGATGTCCTGCGCGATGGCGTCGATGCGGTCGCTGCGGCGCGCCGAGAGTACGACCGCGGCGCCGCGCTCGGCGAGCAGCCGGGCCGTGGCCTCGCCGATGCCGCCACTCGCTCCGGTGATGGCGACGATCTTGCCGTCAAGAGTTAGCACTACTGCCTCCAAGTAAAGTGGACACGTGTCCGGTGTGTCATTCAGCCTACCGGACACGTGTCCACTTGTCGGAGGCGGAACATCAGGAGAGGCCCATGAGTACGCCTGCACGCCGTCCGGACGCGGAGCGGAACCGGACCCGCATTGTGGAGGCCGCCCGTGCGGCCCTTGCCGAGTCCAGCCACGTCCACCTCAACGAGATCGCCAAGCGCGCCGGTGTAGGGCAGGGGACGCTCTACCGGAACTTCCCCAGCCGTGAGGCGCTCCTCGCCGAGGTCTACCGGCGCGACGTCGAGGAACTCGTGGCCGCCTCCTCTGCTCTACTGGCGGACCACGAGCCCGTGGAGGCCCTGCGTCACTGGCTCGACCGAGTGATCGACTACGCCGAGATCAAGCACGGCGTCCTGGCCGCGCTGGAGCCGGCCGCGTGGCAGGACCTCGTCGCCCACAGCCATAACCCCATCGAAGGCGCCCTCGGTCACCTGCTGGACGCCGGGAAAGCGGCCGGCGCCATCCGTACGGATGTGGACGCCCACGGGGTCCTCCTGCTCATCGCCTACCTCGGCCGACTGAACCGGGATGAATGGGAGTCGATGGCACGGCCTCTGATGAACGTCATCCTCGACGGCCTTCGCCGACGGGACGCGGACCGGTGAGGGCTGCGGAGCAGGGTGAGGGCGGAGACGAGGCTAAGCGTCGCGGATCGGTGAGGGCGGGGGAGGAGGCAAGCGCCGCGGATCGGGACACGCGGCTTCTGGTTGCCGGCCGAGTCCAGTGAGGGCGCGGGACAAGGCGCTAGCCGTCGCCGCGGCCGTTAAGGGCCCCGTTCGCCCGGAGGTGATCCGCCCACGACCTTCAGGTGGCCTCGACCGAGACGATCGCCGAGCTGACCTGGGCGATCGAGCAGCGGAGCCGCGGTGTCGGTCCCTGTTCCACTGGACCGCCGAGGCCCGCTGGACCGCCGAGGCCCACTGGACGGTCAAGGCTCCCTGGACCCGCCAGGGTCCGCTGGACCGCCGAGGGCTCAGGTCTCACACCCGCACGGCAGACCCGCGCTCGCTCATCTGTGGTGCACACAGCACCCGCTTCTTCCGTACGCGCTTGCCCTCGATCGCCGCGACCGTCAGCCGGGCCGCCTCCGCCGCGATCTGGGTCAGCCCCCAGTCCACGGTGGTCAGCGGTGGCGTGAGCACGCGCGACACCGGGTGGTTGTCGAAGCCGACCACGGAGACGTCCCGGCCCACCTCCAGCGAGGCGTCCGCCGCGGCCGCGTACACCCCGTACGCCAGTGAGTCCGAGAAGCAGAACACGGCCGTCGCGGGGCGGGTCCCGTCGAGGACGCCGCGCGCCACCGCTGTCGCTTCGCCCAACTCCTGCGGGCAGGGGACCAGTTCGGCCTGGAGTCCGAGCCGGTCGGCCGCCTCGCGGACGTAGACGTCGGCGGGCCGGTCCGGGGTGCTCGGGCGGGTCGGGGTCAGCACGGTCACCCGGCGATGGCCGAGGCCGTGCAGATACTCCAACACGGCGTCGATGCCGGCCCGGTTGTCGAAGATGACCTGGCCGGCCGTGCGGGCCCGGCTCAGCGAGTCGCCGACGGCCACCACCGGCAGTGAGTCGGCGATCGTGGCCCAGCCCTTCGCGGACGGGTTCACGGGCGACACCAGCAGCGCGTCGACCCGCTGGTCGCGCAGCTGCTTGGCGAGGGCCAGTTCACGGTCGGGGTCGCCACCCGCGTCGAGGATCAGCGCGTAGCGGTCGCCGGCCAGCAGTTCCCGGCCGATCGCCGCCATCAGTTGCTGCTGCCAGAGGTCCTGGAGGTCGCCCGCGAGGACGCCGACCATGCTGGTGCGGCCGCTGACCAGTGCGCGGGCGATGGGATCGGCCTCGTAGCCGAGTTCGGCCGCGGCCTGGCGCACCCGCTCCTCGGTCTCCTTGGAGACGTGTTTGCCGCGCAGGGCGTAGGAGACGGCGGCGGTGGAGAGGCCCGTGGCCTCGGCCACCTCCCGGAGGGTGGTGCGCTTGCTGGGCCTGGCCATGCCCGGAAGCCTACCGGGAGGCGTCCGCATTGTGGGCACGCGGCCCGCCGGGCGCCGCCGTGGCCCCGTCCGCGGTCGAGCGCCGATCCTGGGCGCGAGGCCGTCGTCGCCGCCGACGCATGCTTGACAGGTCCGCTTGTTAATCGCTTAAGTTAACCGTATAAGTGAAACGCTTAACCTGGGTTTGACCGCCCCCATCTCACCCTTGCCGACATCCTTGCCAGCCCGAGGACCGCCGAGTGCCCACCGACGTCCACCAGCACATCTGGCCAACCGGCTTCATCAAGTTGCTGCGCTCCCGCACCACACCGCCGTACCTCGACGGCTGGACCCTGCACGCGGACGGCGAACCGCCCTACGAGGTCGACCCGGCCGACCACGACATCACGGCCCGTACGCGTCTTGCCGCCACCGACGGTCTGGGCCTCGCCCTGGTGTCCCTGTCCAGCCCCCTCGGCATCGAGTACCTGCCGCCCGCCGAGGCCGACCCACTGCTGGCGGCGTTCCACGGCGGAGCCCTCGCGCTCCCGGCCCCCTTCGGCGTCTGGGCCTCTCCCTGCCTGTCGGCACCTGACCCCGAGGCCGTCGAACGCGAACTCAGGCGTGGCTGCGCGGGCCTCCAACTACCCGCCACGGCCCTCCTCGACGCGGCCGGCTGGACCAGGTGCGCCCCGTTCCTCGACGTCCTCACCCGCCACGGCAAACCCCTCTTCATCCACCCGGGCGCCGTCCGGCCCACCCCCGACGCCCCTCCTTGGTGGCCCGCCCTGGTCCCGTACGTGCACCAGATGCACGCGTCCTGGTTCGCCTTCCGCGCCTTCGGCCGCGCCCGCCACCCCCGCCTGCGCGTCTGCTTCGCCGCCCTAGCGGGCCTCGCCCCACTCCACGGCGAACGGCTCGCGATCCGCGGCGGCGGGCGGGGCCAGGTCGACTTCGACGCGTTCTACGAGACCTCCTCCTACGGAACTCGCGCCGTGGACGCGGTCGTTCGTGCCGTCGGCATCGACGTGGTCGTCGGCGGCAGCGACCGCCCGTACGCACCGCCCGTCATCCCCGACCTCGGCGCGGCCGCCGCCGTCCACGCCCTGCGCACCACCAACCCCGCCCGCCTCCTGTACGGCCGCGACCGAGCCGTGTCCCCGTGGCGGACCCGACCCGAAGGGAGCCCCTCATGACGTACGAGTCCCTGCCCGACCGCACCCTCGACAAGCGCGAACTCCAAGCCCTCGTCGACGACCTCGCCACCCGCCCCGACCTCTGGCGCGAACAGGTCGCCTTCTCCGACGAGCAGCGGCACTTCGCGTCCTTGTACCGGGACGAGTACGTCGACGTCTGGCTGCTCTGCTGGACCCGGCAGAACGACACCGGCTGGCACGACCACGACATCTCCTCCGGCGCCGTCGGCATCGTCCAGGGCGCGCTCCACGAGTCCAACCCGCGCATCGGCGGCAGCCACCTGTCCGTCACCGTCGCCACCGGCGAGTCCTTCTGCTTCGGCCCCGAACACATCCACCGGCTCACCGGCGCCACCGACGACGCCGTCTCGATCCACGCCTACTCACCACCGCTGTGGCGCCTCGGCCAGTACGACATCACCGAGGACGGCCTGATGCGCCGCATCTCCGTCTCATACGCGGACGAGCTCCGCCCGCTGGACACCCCGGCGGCCTGAGACGGACCGTCTCGACCGACCCGGCATGCTCGACGCGCGGCGCGGGATCGTGGCCGAGCCACGGCTCGCCGCCGTCCATCAGATCAAGCCAGTCCCGCCAGTTCTCGAGACCGAAACAGCACCCGGGCGCCACTGTGACCCCGGTGGCCGTGTCCCGGACCCGCAGGCCACCGGGAGCAACGACGCACTCGGTCGCCAACAGACGCCCGACCTGCTCCAGACTGTCCTCCGGCGCGCCCGCCCGGCGCCGGCGCTGCCCCTTGTTGTAGTTCGTCAAGACCGCCATGGCAGTGCCGAGTTCGCGCGAAGACAACTCGCCAGACAGGGCCAGGAGCCGATCCGGAGGCGAGTCGGCAAGGGGCCACAGAGCGAAGTCGGCGGCCACGTAAGTCTCCAGTACGGCATCCACGATCAGCACGTCTCCAGTGTTGCCCGTCAGGGACGGGGACACCGCAGTCAAGTCCCCCAATGCTGCGCCCGTGTCAGCTGCTTGACGAGGGTCGGTGTCTCGTCTCATCGGAGTTGGACAGGTCCCACCGAACTTTGACGACATGGGTGTTCGTCTCAACGAACCTTGACCTGGCTCACGCGGGCTCGACGCCGCCGACCGTCCTGACGGCTTGTCCCGGCCGCTGTCGAGGGCCGGGATACTGTGGCCGGGTGAACGGATCGAACGCACCGGCCGAGTCGGGTGGACCTGCCCGCCGCCTCGATGCGCCAGGGGCATTGCTGTCCCTCCTGGGGACCGACGAAGCGGCCGTCGCGTTCTTTGCCGGCGTGGCAGACCTCGACGCGACCGACCCGGCCTCCCACGAGCTGGAGGAAGGGATCCAGCTCGCCTCCGGAACCCGGCTGGAGCAGTTCGCGCATGCCGGCTCGGGGGACGCGTTCTGCTTCGTCGGCGAGGGCGGCGAGGAGCGTCCGGTGGTGTACGTGAGCTTCGACGGTCAGGCTGGTCCGATCGCGGTTGGACTGCCGGAGTTGGTGCGGCTGTGTCTCGTGGCACCGTGGTGGCGGGACGCTCCCGGTCGGACGGCCGAAGAACTCCAGACGGTAGCCGACGTGTATCGGGGTGACCTGCCCGACCTCGACCGGCGACGCGACCTTGCGGCCCGGGCGCTCGGTATCGACCCCGCCGAATTGCCATCAGAGACGACGGCCCTTGCCCGGCTCGTGGAACTCTCCCGGGGGCCAGTGGCCGAGGCCTGTCTTGTCGTCGGATATGAGGGCCATCCGCTCGATCCCCTCTTCGATGCTGACCACCTCTGATCGTCTGGACATCGGGGCCGGACCAGGTGCCGGGTTGCTGGCCTCCGGGCCTGGCGTACAGCTACCGGCCAGCGGCCAGCGGCGAGTGGTCAAAGTGCAGTGAGATCGGTCCCGAAGCCCAACTTGCTAGGCCCGGTGGTAGCGGCTAACGTACAACCTGATGGTTGTACATCTGGAGTCTGCCGAGCGAGCTGATCGCATCTTTGGTGCCTTGGCCGATGCGACGCGGCGCGAGATCGTGGCTCTCACCCTGGCCGGTGAGTACTCGGTCTCGGACCTCGCGCGGCGGTTTCCGATGAGTTTCGCGGCCGTGCAGAAGCATGTGGCGGTCCTGGAACAGGCCGGGCTGGTCACCAAGGAGCGGCAGGGCCGGGAGCAGCGAGTCCGCGGCAACGCGGACTCCCTGCGTGAGGCCCATCGACTGCTCGACCAGCTGGCAGATGTGTGGCGTGGACGGATTGACCGGATCGGCACGATCCTTGCCGATTCTGAGCCTGATTCGGAGCCCGCCCTTCACCCCCGAGACGGCAAGGAGCACTCTCATGACCGTGATCGACGTTCAGAAGAATCCTGAAGCCCTCGCGTTGACGATCACCGCGCGGTTCGACGCGTTGCCGGACCGGGTGTGGCAGGTCTGGGAGGATCCTCGGCAGTTGGAGCGGTGGTGGGGGCCGCCGACCTATCCCGCGACAGTCGTCGACCATGACCTGAGCCCCGGCGGAGCGGTCACGTACTTCATGACCGGTCCGGAAGGTGACAAGCACCATGGGTGGTGGCGCGTCGTGGCCGTCGACAGCCCGCATCGGCTGGAGTTCGAGGACGGGTTCGCCGACGACTCCGGCAAGCCCAACCCGGACATGCCGACCATGACCGTCCGCGTGCGGCTCACGGCGGACGGCGAGGCAGCCACCCTGATGACTGTCGAGAGCACGTTCCCCACCGCCGAGGCGATGGAACAGCTGGTGTCCATGGGCATGGCCGAAGGCATGACCGCAGCCATGGGTCAGATTGATGCTCTGTTGGGCGAACCCGCAACCTGACCCACGACCTGACCCGCAACCTGACCCACCACCTGATGGCCGGGTGAGTCATTCCTCGGTCGGCACGCACAGGACAGGGACCCTCGACAGGTGCAGCAGCTTGTGGGGAGTCGAGCCCAGCAGCGCCCCGCGCATCGGGCTCTCTCCCCAGCTGCCCACCACGATGAACCTCGCCCCGTGGCGTGACGCGGCGTCGAGCAGCGCCTGGGCCGGCTTCTGGTCGATGATTTCGACCGTTGTCCGTACGTCGGCCTCGTCGGCCACCCTGACGGCGTGGTCGAGTGCGACGCGTCCGGCCTCGCGGACCGCTTCGCGGTGAGCCCCGTACTCCTCGCCCACGGTTCCCGGAGCCGCGGCGCCGTAGACCAGCACGAGCGGCTCGTCGAACGCGGTGGACACCTCGATCGCGACGCGCAGTGCGCGTGTCGCGCCCGGCGACTCGTCGTATCCGAGGACAACCGACATCTCAGGACTCCTTGCCGTGGACGAGATCGGCGTCGGCCACACCAGGGCGTTCCGACCAGAAGACCGGCGACATCAGCCGCCGTACGACCATGAGCACCACACCGATGAGGGCGATCCCGATGCCGATGACCAGCGGGGGACCGAGACCGAACCACGAGACACCGCTGTAGGAGTTCTCGGGGTCGGCCATGTCGGAGACCGATTCCACCAGCAGCCAGGCCAGCAGCCCGGCGCCGACCAGCGGGCCCAGACCGATGAGTACGAAGTAGCGCACGCTCTCGGTCAGATGGCGGCGGTAGTAGACCGCACAGGCGACACCTGTGAGCGCGTAGTAGAACGCGATCAGCAACGACAGCGCGGTGAGCGAGTCGAAGAGGGCGTTGGTGCTGATCTGGTTGACGATGAGGTACCACGCGATGGCGATACCTGCGACCCACCACGTGCTGACGTCGGGCGTACGGAACCGCGGGTGGATGTGTGCGAAGTGCTCGGGCAGCGCGTGACGGCGTGCCATGGACAGCGCCGTGCGTGATGCCGGGATGATCGTCGTCTGTGTCGACGCCAGCGCGGACGTCGACACCGCCAGCAGTACGACCCAGTCCCAGCCGCCCATCACCTCGGTGGCGAGCAGGGCGAAGACGAACTCCTCCTCGTCGGCGTTCTCGGCGAGGAAGGTCGTGCCGGCGTAGGCCACGACCGCGAAGCCGACCGACAGATAGGTCACCAGCAGCACGACCGTCGACCAGATGCCCGCCTTGCCGGGAGCGGTGGCGGAGTTCTCGACCTCCTCGGTGAGATTGACCGCCGACTCCCAGCCCCAGTAGATGAACACTCCCAGCAGCAGGGCTCCGGTCAGCGAGGCGCCGCCGGCCCCGAAGGGGTCCAGCCACTTGAAGGCGGGGTCGATGGAGTCGAAGGAACTGGTGCCCGCGTAGACCCGGTAGAGCGCCACCACGACGAAGGCGAGCAGACAGGCTACCTGCGCCAGGATGAGGACGTTCTGCACCTTGGCCGACACCTCGGTGCCGACGACGCACACGGCCGTCATCACGAGGATGAGCAGCACCGCGAGCAACTGGCGTACGAAGTCGTTGTCGGCCCAGCTGTCGAGGCCGAACGCGAGCAGCGCGAAGCTCACAGCGACGTCCGCCAGCGATCCGACGACCAGAACGCCTGTCATCGCGATGGCCCAGCCGCCGAGCCAGCCGGCCCACGGCCCCATGGCCCGGGTGACCCACGAGAAGGTCGTACCGCAGTCCTGGTCGACCTTGTTGAGGTAGTAGAACGCCGACGCGATCAACAGCATCGGCACGAACGACGCGACCATCACGCCCGGGGCGTAGATGCCCACCAGCGCCACGATCGGACCGATGACCGCCGCCAGCGAGTACGCCGGGGAGGTGGAGTTGAGACCGATGACGAGCGCGTCGACGAAGCCGATCGCGTTGGCCTTCAACCCGACAGGTGGGGGTGCGTCCGCAGTGTCGTTGGCCATGTTCCCTCGCTCCGGTTGTGCGTGAATCCATACAACAGGGCGTTGTGGAACTTTTTACGCTATTGAGGGCCTCTTGGATATGCATGTCACCTGGGTAGACGTCCGCCTACGTGTCCTCGCGCATGCCCCACGGTGAGCCGTACTCCGTCAGCAGGTCGAGGAACGGCCGGGGCGGCAGTGCCTCGGGGCCGAGCACTCCGCTGCCTTGCCAGGCTCCCGACGCGATGAGTTCGAGAGCGGCCACAGGGTTGATCGCGGTCTGCCAGACCACGGCCTGGGAGCCGTACTCCCGCATCGACCACTGGTTGTCGACCACGTGGTAGAGGTAGACCTCCCGGGGCCGGCCGTCCTTGGTGCCCTTGACCCACGTACCCGCGCACGTCTTGCCGTGCATACGGTCCCCGAGGCCGGCCGGGTCGGGCAGACAGGCGGCGACCACGTCCCGCGGGGAGACCGTGACCTTGCCCGTTCCGGTGCCGGTGCCGCCGTTCACGGTGACCGGGTCGGTGCGGTCCAGGCCCAGCTTGTGCAGGGTCTGGAGGACGCCGATGAACTCGTCGCCGAGACCGTACTTGAAGGTGACCCGCCGGGCCTTCAACCACCGGGGGACCAGCAGCACTTCCTCGTGCTCGACGTTGACGCACTCCACCGGCCCGATGCCCTCCGGGAAGTCGAAGACCTCAGGCTCGCTGAAGGGCGGCGTGGTGAACCAGCCGCGTTCCGCTTCGTAGACGACCGGTGGGTTGAGGCATTCCTCGATGGTCGTCCAGATACTGAAGGAAGGGGCGAAGTCGTAGCCGTCCACGACCAGGTTGGCGCCGTCGCGGATGCCGATCTCCTCGATCTCGTCGAAGAGGACGTCGGCGGCGTAGCGGGCGAAGACGTCCGACATGCCCGGCTCCACACCCATGCCGACCAGCGCGAGCCGGTCCGCCGCCTCCCACTCGGCGGACCGCGCGAACTGCTCGTCGCCCAGTTTCACGCCGCACTCCTCGTAGGGGCGGGTCGGGTGCGGCCGGGACAGGGACATCGCCATGTCCAGGTAGTGGGCGCCATGGGTGAGTGCCGCGTCGAACAGTGGCAGCACGAAACGGGGGTCGGTGGCGTTGAGCAGGACGTCACAGTGGTGCTCGGCGAGGGCGGCCCGCACACCGGCCGTGTCCGAGGCGTCGAGCCGCACCGCTGTGAACCTGTGCTCGTCCTCCCCGAGCGCCGCGACGGCCGACTCCGCCCGCGCCGGGTCGTAGTCGGCGACGACCATGTGCTCGTAGAAAGAACGCCGGGCCGCGATCCTCGTGATCGCGGTCCCGACGCCTCCCGCTCCGACCAAGAGAACTCGCATGGCGCAGCACTCCTTCGTCCCGCCGTCGCAGGGGGAGCCCCCTGGCTGTTCGGTGGGCCAGGACGATATCAGCCGGACCGCCCGGTGAGAGGTGACTGATCCGGAGATGTCGCGCCATGCTCGATCGACTTCGTATGGCCAGGTCAGAGGCGGAGTTCCACTGTGCTGTCTCCCTAGATCATTGCCGCGCCGCGTGGGGCCGAACGGGGTGTGGCGGTGGGCGGCGGTGGGGTGCTGCGGGCCTGGAGTTCGATGGCCAGGGGTGCGGCGGTGAACATCGAGGAGTACGTGCCCACGACGATGCCGATGAGCAGGGCGAGGGCGAAGTCGGTCAGGGAGTCTCCGCCCAGCAGGGTGAGGGCGGAGAGGATGAACACGGCTCCCATGCCCGTGTTCACCGTGCGGGGGAGGGTTTGCAGGATCGCGGTGTTGGCGAGGCGCGAGAACGGGGTCTTCCGGTCGCCTGCCGACAGTTCCCTGATCCTGTCGAAGACGACCACGGAGTCGTTGACGGAGTATCCGATCACGGTCAGCAGGGCCGCGAGGAACACTCCGTCGATCGGTTTGCCGAGCCAGGCGAAGACACCGACGAGGATCAGGGCGTCGTGCGCCATCGCGGCGACCGCGGATGTGCCGAAGGTCCAGCGGAAGCGCACCGCGAGGTAGAGCAACTGGGCGGCCAGGGCCGAGGCGAGGGCGATGAGAGCCCCTCGGCGCAGTTCGTCCCCGAGGCTCGGGCCGATCAGCTCGTCGCGGATCTTCTCGGCACCGCCCGCGAGGTCACCGATCGCCTTGTCCACCTTCACCGCCTCGGCGTTGGACAGCTGATCCGTCCGTACGGAGAGGTCGTCGTCGCCGGAGGACTGGACGACCGCGCGGGGCAGACCCGCGTCGGCCAGCGCGTCCCGGGCGCGGTCGGCGTCGACCGGGGCGGAGGTGGCGTACTCCATGAGCCGTCCGCCGGTGAACTCGACGCCGAAGTTCAGCCCTCGGAGCGCGATGCCCGAGGTGGCCAGGACGAGGGCGACGCCGGACGCGGCCAGCCAGGTGCGCCGACGGCGCATCAGGTCGGGATCGCGGCGGACCAGCCAGTCGCGGACCCTTCCGGTGTCCGCGATGCCCGTGAGACGGGGACGGCGTCGTACGGATCGACGGGCGACCGCGTATTCGGCGAGTACACGCGTGATGACCAGGGCGCTGAGCATGGAGGCGAGGACGCCGATGCCCAGGGTGACACCGAAGCCGCGGACGGGTCCGGACGCGAGGAAGAAGAGCAGACCCGCGGCGATGAGGGTGGTGATGTTCGAGTCGGCGATGGCGCTGAACGCGTTGCGGAACCCGGCGGTGAGGGCGGCTCGCAGGCCCTTGCTCTGGCGGGCCGCGTACTCCTCGCGGGTCCGTTCGAAGACGAGCACATTGGCGTCGACGGCCATGCCGATGGCCAGGACGAACCCGGCGAGCCCCGGGAGGGTGAGGGTGGCGCCGAGCGCGGCCAGAGCCGCGTAGGAGATGACTCCGTAGCAGGCCAGGGCCATGGCGGCCAGGGCGCCGAGGAGCCGGTAGACGGCGATGATGAACAGCGAGGTCAGCGCGGTGCCGATGATGGCCGCCCGGGCGCTGGCCTCGATGGCGGTGGCGCCCAGGGTCGGGCCGACGGTGCGCTGTTCGACGGTCTCGACCGGCACCGGCAGGGCTCCGCCGTTGATGAGCAGGCCCAGTTCACGGGCCTCGTCCCGGCTGAAGGAGCCGGTGATCTGGGTGGATCCGCCGGCGATGCCCGTACGGCAGGCGACGGAGGAGTTGACCTGGGGCGAGGAGATGACCTTGTCGTCCAGGACGATGGCGACGCGGCGGGCGGGATCGCCGGCGGGACGGCACGCCGCCTCGCCCGTCAGGCGGGCCCAGGCATCGCCGCCCGCTCCCTTGAAGTCGATGCCGACGTACCAGCCGGCCCCGCTCTGCGGGTCGATGCGCGCCTCGGCGCTGTCGACGTCCGCGCCGGTGAGCGCCGACGGACCCAGGCGTACGGGCTGCCCGGATTCGTCGGAGAGGACGCGTTCCGCCGACTGCTCGGGCGTCGGCTGTTGTGAGGATTCGCCGGTGTCCGCGGTACCGAGGACGGGATGGAAGGCGAGTTGGGCGGTACGGCCCAGAACGTCGGCGGCCTCACGCGGGTCCTGGATGCCGGGCAGCTCGACGATGATCCGGTTGTCTCCGGAACGGGCGATGGTGGGTTCGGCGACACCGAGCGCGTCGATGCGGTGGCGCAGTACCTCCAAAGTGCGGTCGGTGGCCTCCGAGTTGGCCTTGGCGGTGGGCGAATCACGGGTTTCCAGGACGATCTGAGTGCCGCCGCGCAGATCGAGTCCGAGGCGGACCGGCACGGTCAGGGTGATGTAGAGCGACAGGGCGAGAACGGCAAGGGCGAAGAACGCCCGCACGCGGATGGCGCGCGTCAAGGGTGCCTCCAACAGGCATACCGCAGCCGTGAGAAGGGTGCGGTGAGGATCGACTGGGTGACGTCAGATGCTGTTGGAAGGTGGCGGGCCGCGCCCGCTGTGACGCTCGTTGTGCTGTGGAGGCGTGAAGGTGCCCTGCGTGAGCGGCAGTTGCGGCCCGGGCTCCGGAAGCGGAAGCACCAGTGTGGGCGGGACGGACACCCCGCCCGGAGACAAGGTGTGCCACTCGCCCGGCGTGGCCCTGCTTACGCGGGGCTGTGGGCCGCAGGTGGTGGTGCAGGTGTCCTCGGCGTTGCTACGGGCGTCGGCCGTGGTGGCGACACTCGTGGCCGGGGGGATCCCCGCGGCCGGTGCCAGGCTCTGGTGTACGGCGGCTGCGACCGGCGTTGGCGCTGCGGTCGAGGCCGCGGCGGGGATGCCCTGGAGGCCGAGTACGCCGAGGAGTGTGAAGAGCGCCGCCAGAAGGGCGCCGGTGATGGGTGTGGGGTTCCGGCTGTTGGAGGTGGAGGACGCACGGGTCTGCTGTGCCATGCGATACCTCGCCTCCTCTGGGTTGGGCCGCTACCCGTGGCGGCCTTTGAGGACAACGCATGAGGAACGCATAAGGTTCGCGCGGGACGGTACGGACGGTACGGACGGCGAATCCGGTCCGGGACTTCCTCAGTCGCCGTTCTCGTTGTCGTTCTCGCCGTCGTTCGTGTCGTCGTCGGGAACCCAGCGCAGTACGTCGCCGGGCTGGCAGTCGAGGGTGCGGCAGATCGCGTCGAGGGTCGTGAACCGCACCGCCTTCGCGCGGCCGTTCTTCAGTACGGCGATGTTGGCGGGCGTGATGCCGACGGCGGCGGCGAACTCGCCCACCGACAGGCGGTGTCTGGCCAGCTGGACGTCGAGGTCGACGATGATCGCCATCAGACGACCGCGGCGATCTCGGTCTGCAGATCCGTCGCCTTGCGCAAGAGGCCTCGCATGATGACGGTGAGCATCGCGAACGCCGCTCCCACGCCCACGCTCGTGATCGCGGCGCCCAGGGCGCTGAGTTCATCCATGCCGTCGTCGGGAGACGGGATGTCGGCCACGAAGAGATGTCCGGCGACCCCCATCGCCAGCAGCGTCGCCACGACGGAGGATCCGATGACGATGTCGACCCACCGGAAGGCCAGCGGCGAGAAGATCGCGCCGCGTCGGACCATGGCGAGCAGCATCCACACCGCGACGAGGGCGACCTGGACACAGACAACCCCGACGATCGCCACCGTCACATACGGCGTGGCGAACGGGGCGTAGGGAGGGAAACGGTCGACCTCGTCCGCCGCCGTCGTCGGAATGACTACGATCTGGCCGAAGAGACCGACCAGGATCGCGGCGGCGATGCCGGCGCGGAGCGCGGCTATGAAGAGACGGTGCATACATCGATTATCGATTGATTTCGATCGAAAAGCAATCGATTTTGGGACGGGAACTCACCCGGGAGGTGCGCCGTGTCGAGAGGACCTGGGTGGCGGACGGCGGGCCTGGCCGGTCTCGCCCTGACACGGCGCTCCTTCCAGCGGCGGCGTCCCGCCGTACGTCCGATGCTCGATCTGCTAGAGCCGTGGGAGGAGGAGGTCGACGAGCAGGCCGCGCGCGTCCAGGTACTCACCGGGATCCGCGGGTTCCCTTATCGTCCGCGCCGAGTCGAGGACGTGCCGGGCGATGCGCTCGCTGCACTTCGCCGGGCCGTTGGGATCAGAGGGGTCGAGGACCTGTTCGTCGTTCCTGCCCAGGTCCGGCCCGGCCGCGGAGGCGGCCGCCGGCAGATTCTGACGCCTGCCAGTGTGCTCGGGTTCGGACCCGGCGGCGTGGCGATGTGGGTCGGTGCTCCCGCACTCCCCGGTGTGCGAGTGGTCCTCCGTCCGGAGCAGGTGGCCGCGATCGAGACCGCGCACATCCTGCTGTACGCCCGGCTGACGATCCTTGCCACCGACGCGCGGCTGAACATCCACTACAACGCCGTCGCCGACCACGAACTGCGCCCTTTGCTGCTGGCACTGCGTCGCCGTGTCGCCGGCACCGAACTGGAGCTGCCCGCCGCTCCCGAGCCGAACGCCGGGCTGCCGTACAAATGGCGACGCCTGCTCTCCTCAGGTGCGGCGTGCCTGGACGACGGCGATACGGTCGTTGCGGTCGCGGGTGCCCTGCCCGTGCCCCGGTGGGCCGAAGCCGCGTACGCCGCCGTCGTGCTCACGTCCCGCGAACTTGTCGTCCTCGCCGACCCTGTGCACGCCGATGGGGCCGGTGCCCGCCACGGAGTGGACACTCACTGTATTCCCCGGGCGAGGATCGAGCAGATCCGCGCGGACGGCCAGTTCCTGCGAGTGCGGGTCGGTGGAGCCGACCTCCAACTGCCGTTGGGTGGAGAACTGGCTGCCCGGGTCGTCGACGCCTTTGCTCGGCATCTGCCCACAGCTCAGTAGTTCTCGGCGGACGAAGCCGGAAGGTGCTGGACCCATGAGCCAGTCCTGGGCGAGATCTCCGTGAGGGCAGTCCTGGACGAGGTGCGTACTCTCGTCCAGGAACTGCCCCGGCACGGCACCCACAGGAGCTCTCGTGACGTACGACATCGCCGCCCTCCGCTCCCAGTTCCCGGCGCTGAGCGCCGGAACCGCGCACTTCGACGGTCCTGGTGGCACTCAGACTCCGCAGCCCGTGATCCGGGCCATCGCCGAGGCGTTGGCGCAGCCCCTGTCGAACCGGGGGCACGGGACACCGGGGGAGCGGAACGCCGAGAGCATCGTCACCAAGGCCCGTCAGGCGCTGGCCGACCTGTTGGGAGCACAACCGACAGGGATCGTCTTCGGCCGCAGCGCCACCCAGCTCACCTACGACTTCTCCCGCGCTCTCGCCAAGACGTGGTCGCCCGGGGACGAGGTGGTCGTCACCCGTCTCGACCATGACGCCAACATCCGCCCCTGGATTCAGGCGGCCGACCAGGCCGGTGCCACCGTGCGCTGGGCCGACTTCGATCCCGCCACCGGGGAACTGACCGCCGACGACGTCCGTGCCGTTCTGTCCCCGCGCACCCGGCTGGTCGCCGTGACCGCCGCCTCCAACCTGATCGGAACACGTCCCCCGATCGCCGAGATCTCGGGCCTGGCGCGCGATGCCGGAGCGTTGACGTACGTCGACGGCGTCCACTACACCGCCCACACGCTGGTCGACCTGGAGCGGCTCGGTGCGGACTTCTTCGTCTGTTCCCCGTACAAGTTCCTCGGCCCCCACCACGGAGTCCTCGCCGCCCGGCCGGAGTTGCTGGAAACGTTGCGGCCGGACAAGCTCCTGCCCTCCACCGACGCGGTCCCGGAGCGCTTCGAACTGGGCACACTGCCCTACGAGTTCCTCGCGGGCACGGAAGCGGCGGTCGAATTTCTCGCCGGCCTCGACACGGATGCCACAGGGACAAGACGACAGCGCCTTGCTTCGGCATTCGCGGCGCTTGAAGCGCATGAACAGGCCCTGCGCACGCAGCTCGACAAGGGCTTGTCCTCGCTCCAGGGTGTCCTGGTCCACTCCAGGGCGGTCGACCGCACTCCCACTCTGTTGCTCACGTTCGAGGGGCGCTCGGCGGTTGCGTCGGTTGCGTCGGCTGCGTCGATGGAGGCCTACCGGTTCCTCGCGGAGCGTGGCGTCCACGCGCCGTCCGGGTCCTTCTACGCGATCGAGGCCTCCCGTCGACTCGGCCTCGGCGACACCGGTGGCCTGCGGATCGGCCTGGCCCCCTACAACAACGCGGAGGACATCGAACGGCTCCTGGAAGGCCTGTCCGAGTTCCTGACGCTCTGAGGGAACCTTCGACTCGTTCAAGGGGCAGGCCCCCACTCGTTCAAGGGGAAGGCGGTAGCGCCGGATCCGCTCCCCACGCCGCGGCGCACAGCGATCGGTCGACCTCCTCGGTGTAGTGGGCCGCCGCGAGCCAGGCGTGGGCGAACCGGTTGATGTCGGCGGGGACGAGACGGCCGAAGACGTCCCGGGACCGGTCCGCTGCGGCCGAATGGAGTTCGTCGAGGAGGTCCCCGGCGCAGGCGAAACCGTAGCGGTCCAGGCGCCGGCTGTCGGTGGCACTGTTTCCGGCAAAGGCGAGCACGCGACGGCCCGCCGAGGCCGCCTGGTGGACACGGCGGCGCAGCAGATGCAGCGGTGCCTCGTCCGGGGTGGCTCGGGGTCCGGCGGGCGCCATCGCCGGGGCGGGCAGGTCCGCGTGCTGCAGGCGGTCGAGACCCAGGTCGAGATGGGCCCCGGAATCACGCGGATGGTCCGTGGCGAGGAGCAGTGCCCGGGGCAGGGGAGACGGGCCGAGACGGGCGACGACACGCAGTCGGGTGCCCGTAGCGCCCGCGAGGAGACGCAGGTTGTCGCGGTAGGGCAGCGCGGGGTGGTCATGGGCGGCGGCGAGACGGAGCGTCAGTCCGTCGCAGTCGGCGAGCAGACAGTCCCCGGCTGCCTCGCGGACCGTACCGGTGAGGGTCACGTCGAGGAACAGCAGGCCGTCCCCGCCGGTCAGGGCACGTGACACCTGATCGGCGACGGGCAGTTCCCACAGGCCGGCGAGAGGACCCTCGCGCCAGGCGGCGCCGGACGCGCGCACCGCCCGTACGCCCGCGCCCGCACCCAGTCGGCCCGTCGGGGAGACGGTCGCACCGGAAACGGCGAGCCCGGCCCGTGACAGTTCGCGGTGGGTGAGAGCCGTGTCCCCGATGCGTACGGCCCGGTCGGCCGCACCCACCGCCCGGCCGGGTCCTCCCGGGACGACGTCCGAGACCGTGTAGAGGCGGCCCTCGGCGTCTGCCGTCCAGGTGACCGCTCCCGCGTATCCGGTCGCCGTGAGGACCGGCTCGGAGAAGAGGCCGTACAGCCGCAGGGACCCGTCCGGGGTGTACGGCTGCCGTGCGGTGCCGCGCAGGGCGGCGAGTTCGGGGCCGGTGGAGCCCGGAAGGCGATGGGCTGTCCCTAAGACGTCGCGGAGGGCGGCGGTCAACTCGGTGAGGCGGTACGCCGGTTCGGCACCGCGGGCGGCGCGCAGTTGCGTGACCACGGATACCGCCGAGGCCGCGATCCGGGGCAGACCGCTGATCCGCGCGGTGTGGGCGGCGCGCAGCAACTCCGCCTGCAGCACGGCTCCCGCCCCGTCCGTACCGGCTTCGAGTACGGCGGCCGCGGCGTCGTACATGGCTTGCGCGGCGGTGCGCTGGTCTGGGGTGGGGGCCTCGGGCTCCGTGGGTGACACGGGCTGGGTGTCCGTCGAGATCACCTTGTTCGCGGAGGCGGCCGGTGTGCGCGGGGAGCCGGTCACGTCCTGGCCGACCGATGCGGGCACGGCGCCCGGTGTCGACTGTGGCTGAGGCTCGGACTCGAGCTCGGGTTCGGCGATCGGTGCCCCCGAGGCCGCGGCCGCGCGGTGGAGGCAGTCCGGTGCCAGCAGGCAACCGCAGCGGATCGCGTCCGCGCTGGTTACCGTGCCGCCGGGGGCGTGCAGTTCGAGATGGGTGTCGTCGTCGACGGCGATGCGTACGGTGTCGCCGTCGCGGACGGCCGGCCGCCCCGCCAGCTTGGTGACGCCGGCGTCCAGCCTCTTGCGGAGGCGGGGCGTGAGCCCTTGGACGAGTTCGGCGGTGACGGCCGGGGCGACCGGAGGCAGGTCGAGGCTCAAGAGACTTTCTCCCCTACCCAGCGGGCGAGTTCGAGTGGGCTGAGGGCGGCGACGGGCATGCCCGCGGCGACGAGCTGGCCGGCGACGCCGGTCGAGTACCGGGGGCGGCCGGAATCGTCCAGGCTCGCGCAGCCGAGTACATGGCAGCCGGCCCCGACGAGACTGCGGACTTCGGCGAGCAGACCACCGAGGGGGTAGCCCTCCTCGAAGTCGCTGATGACCACGACGAGGGTGCGGGACGGCACGGTGACGAGTTCGCGGGCGTGGCGCAGCCCCGCGGCTATGTGGGTGCCGCCGCCCACGCTGACCTCAAGCAGCAAGGACAACGGGTCGTCGACATGGTCGGTGAGGTCGATGACCTCCGTGGAGAAGGCCAGGAAATGCGTGGACAGGGTCGGCACTCCGGCCAGGACGGAAGCCGTTAGGGCGGCCCAGACCGTCGACGCCTCCATGGAACCCGAGACGTCGGTGACCAGGATCAGGCGCCAGTCCGCGGCGCGTTTGGCGCGCGAGCGGAAGACGGGGTGCTCCGGGATGACCTGGACGGTGCCGTCCGGACCGCGGCGCGCGGTCGCGAGGTTGGCGCGCAGCGTGCGGGGCAGATCGAGGCCGCCGCCCGGCCGTCGGCTGGGGCGCGGCAGGACCGTTCCGTGCAGCGCGGGACGCAGACGCGTGGCCAGTTCCCGGGTCAGCGCCTCGACCAGGCGGCGGACCAGCGGGCGCAGGGCGGCCAGTTGTGCCTCGGGCAGTCCTCCCGCGTGCTGGAGCATGGCGCGCAGCAGGTCGACGGAGGGCCGCACGACGTCCGGGTTGAGCTCGGCGATCACGTCCTTGCGGCCCGATGCCGCGGCCGCCGCCAGCACCTCTTCCCGGATGCCGGGGCCGAACAACGCGGCCAGTTCCTCGGACCACTCGCGCACTCCCGGGTACGAAGGCTCTCGGCCGCCCCCGCCACGTCGGCGAGGTCCGGTCAGGTCGCCCCTGCTGCCCTCACCGCGTCCACTGCCGTACAGCTCGTCCAGCGCCGTCGCGAACGCCGAGGCCGAGCCCGGCAGTTGATCCGTACGACGGCCGAGTACGAGCCGCCAGCGGTCGGCGGACGCGAGGACGTGATCCTCGGGGGAGCGCTCAGCAACTCGCTCGGTCGGTTCGGCCGGCTCGGTTGCTTCGGGGTTTTCGGACGCCGGAACGAGGGTGTCCCCCTTGGGCGGAGGCAGTAGCCCGAGCGTGCGCAGGGCGGCGCGGGCCGCGAGGTCCGCGCGGGTCCAGGTGGCGAGTGCGGCGGGGTCGACGCCGCCGGTGTCGGCGAGATGCGTGGTGGCGAGGCGCTCTTCGACGGTGTCGAGGAGCCGGTCGCGTGCCGCCGGACTGAGGGTGTCGAAGCCTCCCCGGAGCGCGGGGAGCCGATCGAGGAACTGCCGGTCGGGCATGTCGACGATGCGGTTGAGCAGCGGCTCCAGGGCGGGAGCCGCCGCTTCGAGGAGCGGACCCGCGGCGGTCAGTACCCCGATGAGCCGGTCGGTGAGGGCGGTCCGGGCTTCCGGGGTGCCGGCCGAGTCGACCCACGAGGCGATGCGATCGCCCAGAACATGCGGGTCCTCTTGACCGAGGAGAACGCGTACGGCTCCGGCGGCGCCGCGCATCAGCGGGGAGCCGTCGGCGGCCAGCCGGGCGAGCGCGTCGGCGAGGCGTATCCCGCCCAAGAGGTCCGCGCGATGGGCGAGTTCGAGCAGCGCGTGCGCGTCGCCCCGGTCCTCGGAACCCATGAGACCGTCCACCTGCCGCACCGCGGCGGCGGTCAGCAGCTCGGCGACGGCGCCCACCGTGTCCGTACGTTCCGCGTCACGTTCCTCGTCGGCCCCGAGGCCTGCGACATGACCTGCCCGCAGTCGGTCCAACAAGGCCAGAGCGGCGAGGAGTTCCGGCAGCGTGGCGGACTGCGGCAGCACGTCGCGGACGTCGGCGAGGCGTTCGTCCGTGAGGGCGGGCAGGCCGCACTCCGCCGCCTGCCGAAGGCCGTGCAGGGTCTGCGCGGCCGTGGGCCCGCCCTCGTCCCGCTCCGCACGCCGACGCTCGCGCAGCAACCCCTCGGCAGCCTGCGCGGGGGTGACTCCCCGGATACCGGCCGCAGTCAGCATGGCCGCCGTGGCGGGCGTCCAGCGCACCTCCCAACGAGAGGTCAGAGCCTCGGAACCGCCGGCGCCGACAACCTCTTTGGAGTCTCCGTACGGAACACCGCACACGGTCAGGCGCTGCAGCAGGAGCTCACGGCGGCGGTCCAGGTCGGAACGCAGCGGGTCCAGGCGCAGATCCCGCGTGGCGTCGGCGCCGCGGCTGTCCGGCCCGGGCAGCCCCAACGCCGCCAGCTCCGCTTCCACCGCCGGAGCGAGCCCGCTGCGGGGCGCCCCCGGTGCGGGGCGGCCGCCGCGCGTTCCCACGAGCACCCGTTCCATCGCCTGCGCGACGGCCCGGCCGCGCCCGTACGGCTCACCCTGTGTGAGTACGGTCTGCACGGCTTCGACCAGCTCGCCCCGGCCGGCCGCGGGGAGTCCGCGCAGCCGGGCGAGGTCTCCCGCGAGGCGGCAGATCTCGCGGGCGTCGGCGGGTCCCGACGGGTGGCCGAGAGTGCGTAGTTGGGCGCAGATCTGTACGGCGGCACGGGTCAGGGCGTCTTCCAGCGCGGCCGGGTCGCCTGCCGCGCCCAGGACCAGGTGCTGCCATTCCGGGTCCCGGATGCCCGCCGGGTAACCGGACCGCTCGTCGAGAAGCGCGTAGGTGTAGGGGATGAACGACGTCGTCCATGCCGGGCCCCCGGCGGCGTCCGGGCCGCCGGGTGCGGGCGACCGGGGTTCCGCCGGTGTGCCGGGTGACGTCAACGCCGGGGCGTGGAAGGCGCCGACGACCACGGCGGCGCGTTCGCCGTTCGAGGTGGCGGCGGCAAGCCGGGCGCGCATCCACGCCTCGCGCCGCAGGTCCAGCTCGGGCACGCCTCCCGAGGCGGCCGCGTCCTCGCGCAGCGCCCAGCCCGTCAGGAGGGCGGCCCGCCGCAGCGCTTCGGGAGGCGAGCCCGGGGCGGTGGCCTCGACGAGGCGGTCCCACAGGTCGTCACCGGTACGGCCCGTGAGCCGGGCTCGTAGCGCGGTGGCGAGACCGGCTCGGCCGGACGTCTCGTGGACGCCGACGGGATCGGGAGCGTCCGGTGTCTCGCCAGTGGCCGGTGAGGGTGTGGGGCCCGCGGCTGTCTGTGCGGTTGGTGTGGGGGCGGGGCTGCCGGGCGCTTGTGCAGGGGCCGGAGCGGTGGGACTGCCGGCAGGCGATGCGGACGCCGGAACGGTGGAAGGGGCGGGCGGCTCCGGAGCCGAGGACCCGTCCGTGCCGTCGTCCGGGCACGCCGGGGCATGCCGTTCGGCGCTCCACGCCCGGTCCGCGAGCGGCAGGTCGCAAGCGACGACCGGCACGTCGTGCCGCGCGGCCCAGCGCACGGCGGCGAGTTCGGGCGAGAAGTCGGCGAAGGGGTAGAAGGCAGGGCCCCGGCCGCCGCCCCCGTCGCGGGGAGCGGCGGCGAGGGCGACGGGGGCCCGCGTCTCCTCATGACCGAGCCAGGGCAGCCATTCCTGCATCTCGTCGGGGAGTTCGACGAGCAGCACGTCCGGCTTGGCCGCGTCCAGCAGCGCGGGCACGGCCGCGGCCAGGGAGGGCGCGTGGTGCCGTACGCCGATGAGATAGGGCGCCGCCGGGTCGGTGAGGGCCGCGACGGCTTCGTCGGGGGAGAGGGGCACGGCGGTCAGTCCTCCAGGACGGTGCGCAGGTCCCACAGGGTGCGCCAGGTGGCGGAGCCCTGTTCGGCGCGGCGCCTGACGGGGCCGTCCCAGTAGCCGCGGAGCCGGGCCGCGTCGGCGGGGTCGTCCTTGCGGACCACACCGAGCAGGTGGCCCGGCAACAGGCCGAGGACGTCACGGTCGCCCGGGAAGTAGGCGGCGGCGAGCCCCAGGGCGCCCGCCACGGAGACGGCTTCCGCGGTGCTCATCACCGTGGAGGGCCGCTCGACCTCCCAGCCTTCCGCGGACCGGCCCTCCCGCAGGTCCCGGAAGGCCGTGATGAGGGCTTCCAGTACGGCGTCGTCGACCCGGAAGGGTGCTCCGGCCCGCTCGACCGAGGCGCGTGCCTGACTGCGTACGAGCGCGGTCTCGGCGTCGAGGTCCGTGATGGGGCCGACGGTCTCGAAGTTGAAGCGCCGCTTGAGCGCGGCCGACATCTCGGAGACCCCCTTGTCGCGCAGGTTGGCGGTGGCGATGAGGCTGAAGCCGGGTGCCGCGTGGGCCAGGGAGTCCTCGGTGCCCGCCAGTTCGGGTACGGCGATGCGCCGTTCGGAGAGCAACGACACCAGTGCGTCCTGCACTTCGGGCAGGCAGCGGGTGACCTCTTCCACCCGGGCGACGGCTCCCCGGGTCATGGCGGTCAGGACGGGCGAGGGCACGAGGGCCTGCCGGCTGGGCCCCTGGGCCAGCAACAGGGCGTAGTTCCAGCCGTACTTGAGCTGGTCCTCCGTCGTGCCCGCGGTGCCCTGGACTACCAGGCCGCTGGTGCCGCAGACGGCGGCGGACAGCAGCTCGGACAGCATGGACTTGGCGGTGCCGGGTTCGCCGACGAGCAGCAGCCCGCGCTCACCGGCGAGGGTGACGACACACCGCTCGACCAGGGCTCGGTCGCCGACGAACTTGCCCTCGACGACGAGGCGCCGCGGCACGCCCTCGGGCGTCGGGGCGTCGTCGGGCAGCCGCAGGGCCCGGCCGTCGCTGCCCATGACGAACGTGACGACGGCACGGGGGGTGAGCCGCCACGCAGGTGGGCGCGGCCCGTCGTCGTAGGCGGCGAGGAAGGCCAGCTCGGTGGCGTGGCGGTCCTCGGGCGGGGTGATCTGGCGGGCCGTGTCGGCGGCCAGGGTGGTGGTCATCGGTGGTCCGTCCGGTCGGGTCGGGAGGTCGTCGGCAGAAGGGGTGTCATCCGGGGAGCCGTCATGCGGGTGGCCGTCATCCGGTGCGCCGTCGGCGAGGGTTCGTCAGGTCGGCTCGGGCGGTGGTCATCGGCGGCGGCCCTTCCGGGTGGCGCGGGTGGTGAGCTTTTCGTAGGCGGGTGCGTCGCCGTCCTGCACGCGGGCCCAGGCGCCGGCGAACAGGTCGGGCACCGGGAGGAGGGGCACGGCACGCGAGCGGTCGCGCACCGGGTAGAGGCCCTCCTTCCAGGTCTCCACCGGCAGGGCGGGGGACTTGAGGTCGCGCCAGCCGCAGGGCAGGAAGAGGGTGCGTCCCGCGCGCGGTCGCTTCGCGTCCACGACCAGGTCGGTGGCCGCCAGTTCGGTGCGGGCCTTCTTCAGCCGAGCGGGCGTCCAGCCGGTCCAGCGGGCGCAGTTGCGGTCCGTCGGATCGGGCAGGGCCAGCAACTGGAGGTAGAGCGCGGCCGCGTCCTCACTCAGACCGTGTGCCGAGGCCACCTCGGCGACCAGTGCGGGAGCGACGACGGTGGGGTCCTGGGCGTGACCGACGGGGCCCTCGGGGTCGAGGCCGGCGGTCAGGGCCCGTTCGAGTCCTGCGTCGAGGATCGTGCGCAGGGCCTGAAGACCACTGTCGCGGTCCGGACCCACCAGGCCCTCCAGGAGCCCGAGGACCGCGTCGTCCGGACCGGTGAGGGCGGCGGGGCGGAGCAGGACCGTCTCCTGATCGCCGTACCAGGGGCGCAGCACGAGCGCCTCTCCGACAGGCGTCATACCGTGTTCGTCGGCTCCTCCGGTGGCGGGAAGACCGTATGCCTTGCGCAGTTCGACCGCCGTCGAGCTGCCCTTGTCCGTCCACTCGACGTCGAGGTCGAGCAGCAGGCCGGGGTCGGTGAGCCGGCGGCGCAGGGCGGCGAGGCCCTCGGGCAGGCAGGCGCGCAGCGGGTGCCCGTACGGCAGGGCATACGCGAGTGCGGCCAGGGAGGCGACGGCACGGGTCAGGTCGTACCGTCCGGGCACTGCCGCGGGGTCCGCCGGGACGAGGTTGCCGTTCTTGTCCGGCCGTTGCACCGTCGTGCGGCTGATCCAGGGGGTGAGCCCCGGATTGAGCACGGCCTCGGCGGAGCCGGCGGGTAGACCGGCGAGGTCGACCGCGAGGTCCTCGGGCAGGCGGACGACGGAGGCGAGGCGCTCGGCCCACACCCGTCCCGCGGCCGCGATGTCCGGCCCGGTCGTCCACAGATCGCCAGGGTCCTCGGGCAGCAGCGCGCTCATGAGCGCGAACCGGTCCTCCCGGCCGAGTGACGACAGACGGCCGTTGCCCAGGTCCATCTGCCGGGGCTTGAGACCGATCGTGGCGAGTACGTCGGCGCTGGGCTGCTGCGGACGCGCGGCGAGGAGCACGGTGGACTGGACGGGGCCCAGACCGTCGCGGGTCGCGGCGGCGAACGCGGCGGGCGCATCCGGGTGCCAGGGGGCCGCACCCTTGTCCCGGATCATCCGGGTGAGGGCGGCGAGCCCGTCGGCCGGAAACGCCGACGACACCGCGGTCTCCTTGTCCAGCGTGAAGTGCGCGACGGCGCCGAACGCGCCGGAGGGGTCGTGATCGAGAGCGAGCCAACTGACCCGGTCGCTCTGGGAGTCGATGTTGTGGCAGCCGAGGAGGACCACGGTGCGGCCCTCCCGACGGAGCACCTGACCGGCGCGCTGCTGTTTGCCGTGCGGCTCGCTCAACAGGATCTCGCGCAGCCCGTGTCCGGGTGCGGCGAGCGGCCCCTCGGCGACCGCTTCGAGCAGCAGGAGCAGCGCTTCCCGCTCGACGTCGGTCAGGGTGGGCGTGGCGGCGCGGTAGGCCAGCGGTCGCAGTACGCCCAGGAGGGACGGCCACACCAGGCCGATGCCGGGGATCGTGTGCTCCTCGCTCCGCCAGCCGTCACGGAGAGCGCCCGTCTGCGCGGAATCGGGCAGCTGCTTGCCGTCGGCGGGCCGTCCGGACAGCACGTGGTTCACGGCCCGGATCTGGCGCAGCGCGCTCCACTGTTGGTCGCCTCCCCACCCCCACAGGTCGGCCATGCCGTCGGTGGCGGAGCGCAGGGTGCGGTCGTCGCCGTGCACGGGACGGTAGTCGGCGAACATCTCCTCGTTCCGCCGCTGTTCGGGCCGCTTCTTCTCGACCGGCGGTGCCACGAACGCGGCGGCCGTCCCGGTGAGTTGGAGCGCCGCACGGACCAGGGCGGACACGCCGATGAGCAGCCGCTCGTCGGTGAGGCCGGGCAGGGCCCGCGCCACGGCAGGCCGAATGAAGTCGTCCACCGACGGGACGACGGGCTTGCCGTCGACGGTGGTGCCGGCGGCGTCGCCCGCCTTGACGACCTGGGCCTCACGCTCGGTCAGGGCCTGGGCCGCGGCACGCAGCACGTCGGCCGCCGCCTCGTCGGTGAGCGCCCGCAGCACGGCGGACGCCTGTTCGTCGCGGGGGCGCAGCGCGTGCCAGAAGGCGACAGGCGGTACGAGCCGGGTGCCCGCGGCGTACTCCCCGCCCCGCTGACCGGGTGTCACCCGGCCGAGTTCGCCGGAGGCGGAGGTGTCCTCGGAGGCGAACAGCACGACATGCTGGTGGAGGTACGCGGCAACGGGCTCGGCACCTCCGGGCAGTCGGAGCGCACCCAGCGGGAAGCCGGCCGTCCGCAGGGTGACGGTCCGGCCGTCCGGCGTACCGGCGGTCGTCCGGGCCTCGGTGCCTTCGCCCTCCGAGCGCACCCAGCGGCCGAGGACCGAGCCGTCGGTGCCGAAGGGGCTGTGTTCGAGGCCGGGTTGCAGCGGCAGGACCTCGCAGTGGTGCTGCAGGAGTGCGGCGTCCTCGCGGATGCCGGACCTCAGGAAGGCGGGCAGGGACGCCCGTCCGTGCGTACCGGTGGCCGGGTCGTACTCCAGCCAGACCTGCTGTCGGCCCTGCCTGCCCTCGCGCCAGCAGGTCGTGCCGTCACCTATGACGGACCGGCTCGGCGGCAGGACGGTGTCGCCGGCGTGCAGGGTGCGTCCGCCGGTGGCCCGGCCGCCGCCGGTCAGGGGGATGGAGGGGTCACCGGCGTCGTTGCCGTACCAGTGGGGCAGTTGTTCGCCGCCGAGGGAAAACACCTCGGACGGCCTGGCCGACCAGTAGCCGAACTGCTTGCTGTCCTGCCGCCACATCACGAGCAGTTCGCCGTCGGTGTAGCGGAACTGCGGGTGCTGCCAGCGGTTGAGCTCGACGGGCAGGCGCAGGTCGTGGTCGAGCAGCACCTTGTCCGGTCCGACGACGACGGCCTTGTGCCTGCGGGAGAGGATCAGCGCGGGCCAGGCCTCGGTCAGGCGCAGTGGGTCGTCGTCGCGGCTGCGGTTGCGGCCGTGCTTGCTCTTGCTCTTGGGTTCGGTGTCGGTTTCGAGGAGGCGCAGGGCCTCGTCCAGGGCGGGCCAGCCCAGTTCGTCCGGGATGCCGGCCCGCAGGGTGCGGCCGAGCAGCGGCGCGATCTCGTGCTCCGCGACATGCGCGACCGCTTGGGGGCTGACCCTGGCGGCGACCGAACGGAAGAGGCGCAGGCGGTGGAGCGCCGCGCGGGCGCCGGGCAGGCCCGTCGAGGCGCGGAACGTCTCGGCCGCGTCGTCCAGCCACTCGCGCAGCACGTCACCCAGCACGGGATGGGAGGCGAGGGCCTCCAGCACGTCGGCGAGTGTCCGGTTGTCGCTCAGCGCGTCGATGGCCCGGTGCAGCAGGGGCCGGAAACGCGGATCCGCGGCGCTGGCGGCCAGGTCGCGCCCACCGGGCTGACGATCCTGAAGCCAGCGGTCGAGGGACAGGTACACCTCTTTGTCCGCGTCGGGCATCGCCAGGGGAACTCCCTGTGACACGCACAGGTCCAGGAGGTCGAGGTCGGCACCGGCGTGCCAGCGGCCCGTGAACAGGTCCACGTCCCGGCCGTCGGCACACAGTCGTGGTGCCATCCGCTCGACGAGCCGCA
Organism: Streptomyces sp. NPDC058697; assembly: GCF_042715345.1. Classification (NCBI taxonomy): domain Bacteria; kingdom Bacillati; phylum Actinomycetota; class Actinomycetes; order Kitasatosporales; family Streptomycetaceae; genus Streptomyces; species Streptomyces sp. NPDC058697. Next base: position 52,573 of record NZ_JBHXSU010000001.1, on the reverse strand, counting down.
GGGTGAGCGGGGAGCGGCTGCTGACCGTGCCGCCGTGCTTGCGGTGGGCGGCCCAGCGGCTGAGCCAATCCGCGGCGTCGATGGCGTCGGCCGCGTCGACGGCTCCCGTCTTCTCGCCGCCCGGACTGTCCTCGTCGCCCCGACTGTCCTCGCCGTCCTCGCCGGTGAGGAGGCGGTCGGCGCCGCTCTCGGCGAGCAGTGTCAACCAGAACTCGTCGTCCTTGACGGCGCGTCCCAGGGCGGTCGGCATGATCTCCAGCAGCCGGGCCCGGACGGCCGGTTGCTGCTCGGCGAGGATCGGGAGGGTGGCCCGGTAGGCGGTCCAGAAGGAGACGGGCGCGCGCACCGCGGCGGGCGAGGCGACCAGGTCGGCCACCAGGGCACATTCCTCGGTGACCCGGGGCAGCCCGGCGGCCTTGATCAGGCCGCGGGCATCCTGCGGCAGCGACGCGTACGGCGGCATGCCCGCCGCGCAGCGCTCCACGCACAGCTGCCGGAACTGCGACCACGCCGTGGCCGGATCCAGCCGGTGGGCCAGGTCCTTCACATACTCCTTGAGTGCCTTGACCGTCAGTGCCCCTGCGAAGGCGAACTCCAGGAACACGGCGCGCTGCCGCTCCTCGTCGACGGTGAGCGCGTGCACCCGCTCGGCCTCACGGGCCTTGCCGAAGAAGGCGGCGGCGTACGTCGTGTTCTCGTGCTGGAGGAAGATCCGGGCGGCCTGCTCGTAGAAGGTGGGCAGGAAGTGCGGTACGGCACGGCCGAGCCGCTCGCCGAGTTCCTCGAAGCCCTCTTTGGCGGTGCCGGGGCGGGACTTGGCCTGGCGTGCGAGCCGTTCGACGTCCTTGACCAGGGCCAGTGCGTGGTGGCCGTTGGCCGGGTCGTTGACCAGCGCCCAGGCGGGGAAGCCGAGGGTCTCGCGGCGCACCTGTCCGACCTCGGGGGTCTCCGGTTCGCGGGCCAGACCGAGGAACTCCAGGGCGAGGTCCTCGGCCTCGCCGAGGGTGCCCGGCACGAGCCGGACGGCGAGCCGGCCGTCCAGCGCGGGATGGGTGTACGTCCGTACGGTGAGGGAGTCGGCGTCCTCGCCGCTGGTGGCGCCCACGGGCAGGACGGCGCCGGCTTCGAGCAGCGCGGCCGCGGTGGTGTGTGCGTACGCGGTGGTTTGTGCGTCCGTGGTCATGCCGCCTGCTCCTCGTCCTCGATGTCACGCCCGGCGAACAGTGCGGCAGCCATGCGCATGCCCTCCGACCAGGCGACGGGCCCCACCTGACCGAGCTTCAGCACCCGGCCGGAGCCGTCGGTCCACATGAGGGGGCCGGTCTCGGTCTCCTCGTAGCCGTCGTAGTCGCCGATCCAGACGCGGGCCTCGACGCCGCGGGCGTCCTCCCGCACGGAGCAGACCGCGTTGCCGCCGCGCACGCGGTAGCCGAGCTGGGTGGTCCTGCCGTGCAGGAAGCGCAGTTGCTTGAACGCGCCGCCCGCGTAGTCCTCCACGCTGGTGGCCTCGGCGTCGAGACTCGCCGGGCGCTGCCACACTTCGCGAAAGAGCTGCTGGGCCCGCTGCTCCACCCCGAGTTCGACGGCGAACTCCCGCAGTTCCTCAAGGTCGTCGAGCAGAACGGGATGGGGGAGATGGACGAGCTCGGGGGCGATGCGCACACTGTCTCCGTCGAGGTCGACGAGGCCGAGCCCGCGGTCGAGGTCGGCGTCCCGGAGGAATCCGGCCACCTCGCCGTCCGGACCGGTGACGACGAGATCGCGCAGCGCGCTCTGCCAGGCGGGATCCGGCCACACCCGGGCGATGACGGCGAGGGGCACCGGAAGCGAGCGCACCATCCACTTCTCGACATCGGCGAGGCACTGGCGCTCGTGCCGTTCCAGCCACTCGGCGAGCTGCCGCAGTCCCATGACCGCGGGATCGTCGGCGAGTTTGGCCGGTACGGACTTCAACTGCCGCCCCGCTGAGTTGCGGCACACCACCTTTCCGCCGTCGAGGCCGACCTCGTAGTCGCCGGCCGTGACCCACCCCATATGTGCCTCCCCGCACTCCACTGATCAAGTGACCGGAACTCTAGGTGAGACCACTGACAACGCCTGCTCCGAGCCCCTTCGGACCGTCCTCCGGGCGGAGTTCGAGTCCGAAGCCGGTAAGTCCCCAGTACCCTGCGGGCTTTCGTGGTGATGTGGGAAACAGGGGGCACGGGATGGGACGTCAGGATCTCGCGGACGCGCTGGACGACGAGATGAGGAGGCGGCCACTGCCCCCGACTGCGGTGCGCACGCTGGGACTTTGGCTGGCCGGATCCGGTGCTCAGTACGCGAAAGGCGCCGGCGGTCACGCCGTGGAGTACAAGCCCGCACACTGGTCCGGCGTCGAACCATGGCCCGCCGAGTTCCCCGAGCGGTCGCGGACCGGAACCGCGAGAATCAGCCGTGACCAGGTGGTCGCCGCGACCCGCGGGGCGGCAGAGCGCTCGGAGTGGGCCGAGGCCCTGGTCGCGTCGTACGTATGGGGTCAGGGCCGGATCGGCTACGGTCCGCACCGGCTCAAGGAGATCCTGGCGGAGCCCACTGCGGACGACGCGTTGGCCAAGGCCGGCGCCGCCCTTCGCCAGGAGGGTGCCGTCGCGGCGTACGACGGCCTCCGCGGGGCGGTGAAAGGACTGGGACCGGCGTTCTTCACCAAGTTCCTCTACTTCCTCGACCAGGGCCACGTCCTTGATCATGCGTACTCCCTAGACCAGGGCCACTCCCTCGACCTGGCGACGGACGCTCCCGTCGCTCCCCGCGCGCTGATCCTGGACCAGCGGGTCGCGCGTGTGATGAGGGCTCATGCCGCGCGGGTGGGCGCGGACATGGCACTGGCCCACGCGTCGGACGTGGCCGCCTGGATCTGGTCGGACAGCGGCTGGACCTCCCATCGGTACGGGGTGTACCTGGAGTGGATCCATTCGGCGACCGAACAACTCGCCTCCGCGGGGATCGGGTGGCCCGGGTCACGCCCGGATCTGCTGGAACTGGCGTTGTTCGACGGTGTCTGGAATCCCGAGTCCTGACATCTGGCGTGGAGACACGTCTGACCTGCCTTCTTTCGGCCTGTTCGAATCTCGTGGACCGGCGGTCGTGTTCACACGCACTCTTACGTTCATCACAACAACCACACACCTCGGGAGAGACATCATGCGTACCCGCCGCCTAGCCCTCCTGTGCAGTACCGCCGTACTGGCCCTCGGAGGAAGCCTCGCGGTCGCGCCCTCCGCGAGCGCCACGGCCGCCGAGCCGTACTGCAACTACATCTCCGACACCGCCCGGCCCACGGTCCGTCCCAACGACGAGGGCAACGCGGTTCGTCAGGTGCAGTGCCTCATCAACGTCTACAGCAAGTACCCGACCTACGTTGACGTGGACGGGGACTACGGCCCGGCCACCGCGCAGGGCATCTACTACGTACAGACCTGTAACGCCACCGACGGCGGCGCCGACGGCATCGTGGGCCCCAGCACCTGGAACCGCCTCTACAACCCGAAGCCCGCCTGCGCCATCTAGGGCACTCCTCCGTTCCACCGGCTGCCCGCTCTTCCCGACCGAGGGAGCGGGCAGCTTCGACCGGCCCGGACACCCCCACAGGAGGAATCACGCGATGACGGTCCCGGACTCGAACCCCGCAGGCTCCCGCAGACCGGCTCGCACGGCGTCCGCGGTACCGCGACGCGTGTTCCTGGGTGCCCTCGGAGTCGCCGCCGCGTTGAGCGTCGTGCCCGGCCCGGCGGCCGCTGCCGCCACCGCCGCGTACACGCTGCGCTCGCGTGCTGCCTGGGGCGCGGACGAGAGCCTGCGGTACGCCGCCGACGGCACGGAGATCTGGCCGCCGGAGTACTACCCGGTCCAGACCCTCACCGTGCACCACACCGCCGACGGGAGCACCGATCCGGACCCGGCCGCGGTGGTACGCGCGATCTACCGCAACGACACTGTCGGCAAGGGCTACGGCGACATCGGCTACAACTTCCTGATCGACAGGAACGGCCTTGTGTACGAAGGGCGTTGGTCCGGCACCGACGGCACACCCGCGCACGACGCGTCGGGGCGGCTCGTCACCGGCGCGCACGTCCAGGGATACAACAGCGGAAACCTCGGAATCGCCCTTCTGGGGACGCTGACGACCACGCCCGCGACGACCGCCGCACGCACCGCGCTCATCCAGCTCCTGGCCGAACTGGCGGAGCGCCATGCGATCGACCCCTTGGGGAAGGTGTCCTACGTGAATCCGGTGAGCGGAGCCGCCCGCGTCGCGCCGGCCATCGGGGGTCACCGCCACTGGGCCGCCACCGACTGCCCGGGTACGGTCTTCGCAGACATGCCCGCCATTCGCACAGAGGTGGCCGCCCTGATCCAGGGCTGACGGTCCGGGCGGGCGTACACAGCACTGACCCCGCTGTGTGCGCCCGGAGGTTGAGCCGTTCCAGTCATTGTCTTCACGAGGGCCGGCGCGGCATCGTCTGCCGCGTCGGGCAGGAATCACGCATGGGGGGACCGTGCTGCGCATCCACTTCACGTCGGAGGATCTCGTCCGAACGCGGCTCGCCTGCCGCCCAGATCCCTTATGGGAGATCACCGCCAGTCTGCACCGGTTGCAGTCCCAGATGGGGCGCTGGGCCCACGCCGCCTGGTACCGCGACGCCCGCGCCGCCATCGCCACACAGCAACTGGGCTCCGTCGTGCGCACGTTGCTGTTGCCGCTCTTCCCGCGCGCGACGTACTTCCCCGACTTCCTGACCCCGGCCGAGGCAGGCGACGGGCTGAAGAGCGGGCTCGACGCGATCCTCGACACGCCGCCTGCCCGGGTCCGGCACGAGATCGGTCTGCTGGCCCAGGTGAGGAACGTGCCGACGGACATGTACCGCCTGGCGGACAAGGACGTCCGCGGAGACCTGGTCGCGGCGCTGCGCAAGTACCACAACGCGGTCATCGCCCCCTACAGCGACCGAATGCAGGCCCGTGTCGACGCCGAGTGCGCCCGCCGGGGCCGCGATCTGCTGCACGGCGGAGCGGAAGGGCTGCTCGGGGGACTGGGTCCCGCGATGCGCTGGAGAGCCCCCGTCCTGGAAGTGGAGTACGTGGGCGGTGTCGATCGTGATCTGCACCTGGGCGGCCGCGGCCTGGTCCTGATCCCCTCGTACTTCTGCTGGCAGAAGCCGGTCTCCTTCGCCGACCCCGACCTGCCGCCCGTCCTGCTGTACCCGCTGGCGTCGGGCGGCCCCATACCCCAACAGCGCCCGGCCGAGGCTCCGTTGTCGGCACTGCTCGGACGCACCCGCGCCGCGGTACTGCTCGCGGTGACGTACGGCGCCACCAACGCGGAGATCGCCCGCGCGGTCTCGGTGTCCCCCGCCAACGCCAGCCACCACACCACGGTGCTGCGCGACTCGGGACTCATCGCCAGCCACCGCCATGCGAACACCGTCCTGCACACCCTCACCCCGCTGGGAGCGGCCCTCCTCCGCCTTCCCGACCAGGACCGCCAGATCACGGTGCAGGAGGACTGAATACCGGCGGAGCCCGGTCCTCCCGGGGCGGCCGTGACGCCACCGGGCCGCCCACAGTACGGTCGCACCCAGGACGGGAGACGGCGGAAGAGGAACACCCCATGAGCCCGAACGCGGACGACGCCGCACGTCTGGAGGACGCGGTGCTCACGCGTGCCGCGCAGGCGGGTGACGTCACCGCCCTGGGTCTGCTGCTCGAACGGCACCGGGCAGGCATGCGCGCGGTGGCGCTGAGCATCCTGGGGCCGGGGCCCGACGTCGACGACGTCCTCCAGGACGCGGCCGTGACCGCGCTCCGCCGAGTGGGCGACGTCCGCGACCCCGGAGCCATCGGCGCGTGGCTGCGGATGATCGTGCGCAACGCCGCCCGTTCCCTGTTGCGAGGCGCCGTCGCCTTCCGGCCGATCGACGATCTGCAGGTGCCGTCCACGGACGCCGGACCGGAGCGCCGGCTGGAGCACCACGCGATGCGGGACTGGATCTGGGAGGCCATCGAAGAGCTTTCCCCCGCACTGCGACTGCCCCTGGTACTGCGTCACTTCAGCACCGGCGTCACGTCCTACGAGCGGATAGCCGAGGCATGCGGAGTCCCGGTCGGCACGATCCGCAGCCGGCTCAACCAGGGACGGGCCAAGCTCGCGACCGCCCTCGCCGCCACCGCGGACGCCCCGCACGGCGACACCGCGCGGCGCACCCGTGCCAGCCGTGTCGAGGCACACGAGACACTGGCCGCCGCCGAGAGCGGACGGTTCGGCGCGCTGCTGACGGAACGCTGGTCACCCGGGATCGCCCTGCTCAGGGGGAACGAACCGGTGGGCGACCGGAGCCTCCTCGTGCGGGGCATGGACGGTGACCTCGAAGCCGGCGTACGTCAGCGCCTGGCCCATGCCGTGACCGGCCGGTCCCTCGTCGTGTGGGAGATGGACCTTCTCGCCCCCGCCGACGATCCCGACCACTGCCCGCCCTCGGTGGCCTGGCTGATGACCCTGGACGACGCCGGTCGTCCGCACCGGCTGCGCCTCCTGCACCCCAGGCCGGTCCAGGCCCTCCAGTCACTCACTCCGATGTGACGGGCGTCACGTAGGCGGGGTCGAACTTCGTCCTCCCTCCGGCGTCCTGCCGGTGTCATCGACACCTGCCCGACACGGAGACCCCATGACAACGTCCTCTTTGGCCAACCCCCTGGCCGCCGGCACGCACACCGTCGAGATCGACGGAGTCGAGCAGCGCTACCACGTGCACGGCACCGGTCCGGTGTGCGTCGCGCACTCCGGCGGACCCGGCATCTTCTGGGAGTACCTGCGGATGCCCGCGCTGGAGCGGCATCTGACGGTCGTCTACCCGGAGCCGATCGGCACCGGCGCCTCCGGCAGGCTGCCCTCCCACCCCCACGGCTACACGCGGCCCCGCTACAGCCGGTTCCTCGGGGCGCTGATCGACCACCTCGGCGTACCCGAGGTGCACCTCCTGGGGCACTCGCACGGCGGCTTCGTCGTCCAATACCACGCCCTGCACCACCCCGAGCGCGTCGCCGGTGTGATCCTCTACGACAGCGCGCCGCTGACCGGTCCCGAACACGGCGCCGAGGCCATGCGCCTGGTCCAGCTGTTCGCCGAGCGGCACGCGGACCACCCCGGACTCCCCGAGGTCCTCGCGGCCTTCCAGGCCATCCCCACGATCTCCGACGACGCACGGATGACGGCCGTCGCCAGGGGACTGCTCCCCTCGTACTTCGCCGACTACTGGGGCAGGGAGGAGGAGTTCGCCCCCTTGCGAGCCTCCGTGCGGGCCACGCACATCTCCGGTCTTGACGAGAACCTCGCCCCGCACGTCATCGACGACCGTGCGGACCTCGGCTCACTCACCGTGCCCGCCCTCGTCGTCGTCGGCCTCCACGACGTCATCTGCGGGGTGCGGTGGGCCGAGGAACTGCACGAGCTGATCCCCGGATCGGAGCTGCTGATCCTGGAGAACAGCGGGCACTTCGGCCACATCGAGGAGCCGGAGGCCTTCTCGCGGGCAGTGACGCGCTTCGTGAACTAGGCCATTTGGCAGAAGCCTGCGCGGACGGTCCGCCCTAGCTTGTAGCTGCCCGGAAGCTTCCGACAAACAAGGAGCAATCGCATGAGCACCGTGAAGAACATCGTTCTCGTACATGGAGGATTCGTCGACGGCTCCGGCTGGCAGTCGGTGTACCGCCTCCTCACCCGCGACGGCTTCAACGTCAGCGTCGTGCAGAACCCGACCCACTCCCTCGAAGGCGACGTGGCGGTCACCCATCAGGTCCTCGACTCGCAGAACGGGCCGTCCGTGCTCGTCGGCCACTCCTACGGAGGAGCTGTGATCACCGAGGCCGGCCGGCACGACGGTGTGGCCGCGCTGGTCTACATTGCGGCCTTCGCGCCGGACAAGGACGAGTCGGTCGGCACCCTGATCGCCGACCCGGCTCCCGGCGCGCCCGTTCCGCCGATCCTGCCGCCCCAGGACGGCTTCCTCTTCCTGGACCGCGAGAAGTTCGCCGCGTCGTTCGCGGGCGATGTGCCGCCCGAGGACGCGCGGTTCATGGCCGACTCGCAGGTCCCCTGGGGCCTGGGGGCCCTCAACGGAACGGTCACGGAGGCCGCCTGGCGCGCGAAGCCGAGCTGGTACCTCGTCGCGACCGACGACCGCATGATCCCGCCGCCGGCGCAGCGCGCGATGGCCGAGCGGACCGGAGCCACCGTCAGCGAGGTCGCCGGAAGCCACGCCATCTACGTCTCCCAGCCGGAGGCCGTGGCGGAGCTGATCAAGCAGGCCGCCGCCCACGAGGCGTGACCCCGGCCCAGGACGGCCACCCGCAACGAGCGTGAGTTCTCACGAATCCCGACAGGATTTCGTGCCACCAGAAACGTCAGCAGAAAGCAGAGAACCAAGAACATGCGCAAGAAGGTCGTACGTCGAGGAATAGTCGCTGCGGGCACCGCGGGCGCCGTAGCGGCTGTCCTCCTGGCAACGACGGCGTCAGCGGCGCCGACGTCCACCCCGAAGGACACTGCCAAGCCGACGGTCGTGCTCGTGCACGGCGGCTTCGCCGACGCGTCCGCGAGCTGGAACGACGTGATCAAGCAGCTCCAGAAGGAGGGCTATCCGGTCGTCGCCCCCGCCAACCCGCTGAGAGGGCTGCCGACCGACGCGCCCTACCTCGCGAGCGTCCTCAAGTCCGTCAAGGGGCCGGTCATCCTGGCCGGCCACTCCTACGGCGGCGCGGTGATCACCAACGCCGCGGCCGGCAACCCCAACGTCAAGGCCCTTGTCTACGTTGCCGCGTTCGTGCCCGACAAGGGCGAGCAGGTGGGCGAGCTCCTCGGCAAGTACCCGGGCAGCGAGATCCCCGACGCGGTCAACCCCGTGCCGTTCCCGAACCCGGACGGCAGCACGGGGTCGGACCTCTACCTCAAGGCCGACAAGTTCCGCAGCGCCTTCGCCGGAGACCTTCCGGCGTCGGTCACCAACGTCATGCACGCCGCCCAGAGGCCGTTCAGCGCGTCCTCCCTGACCGATGTCACCCAGGCCGCCGCCTGGCGCACCATTCCCTCCTGGGGGCTGGTCGCGACCTCGGACAAGGCCATTCCGCCGGCACTGCAGCGCTTCGAGTACCAGCGTGCCCAGGCCCGTGGCACCGTCGAGGTCCGGGGTGCCTCCCACTCGGTCATGATCAGCCACCCGGAGGCGGTCACCAAGCTCATCGAGCGGGCCGACCGCGGCACGCGCTGATCGACAGTCACCACTGAGCGACGGCCCGCCTGTTCTCCATCACAGGCGGGCCGTCCGCGGTGAGCCATCACGGAGCCGAAGGCGTGCTGTCCTCAAGCGCAGGTGGTGAAGACGACCGGGACAGGCCGGTCAGAGCGTCGCGCAGTCCGGCGCGCGAGGTGACGTTCAACTTCCGGAAGACACTGCGCAGATGGGCGGCCACGGTTCGAGGAGACAGGAAGAGCCGCGCGGCAATCTGCTTGTTGGTCAGTCCGGTGGCGGCCAGTTGGGCCACCTGCCGTTCCTGCGGGGTCAGTTGAGAGGGCGGGGCCGCCCCGGGAATGACCGTCCTGATGGGGATTCCGCTCGCCCGCAGCTCGTTGCCCGCCCGCGCGATCCAGGGGGCTGCTCCCAGGCGTTCGAACGTGCTGAGCGCCGCTTCCAGGTGCACGCGGGCCTCGACGCCCGCTTTGGCCCGGCGCAGCCTTTCGCCGTACGCCAGACAGATCCGGGCCCAGTCGAAGGGCCATCGCTCGGCTCCGGGCGTGGCGATGGCCGCTTCGAAGAGTTCATGGTCCACGAAGTCCGGGGTGGCGATCGCCTCGGCGGCATCCGTCAGCATGGCCAGCCGCGGCGAGATCGACGGGATGTCAGTCTTCCTGACCGCCGCGACATGCGCGGCCGCTTCGGAGTGGCGGCCGGAGTGGGCGGCGGCCTCGGTGAAGTCCAGCAGGAGCCACAGGGCATGCGGCATGTGCGGCGGCAGTTCTCCGGGGGTGCCCACTTCGCCGAGGAAGCGGTAGGCGGCGTCGAAGTCCGCGCTGCCGAGCGCCGACAGGGCCCGGATGTGGGAGGCGTAGTAGCGGAGCATGCCCAGGCCCCGGGGGTTCCCCCAGGAGATGAGGCGGTCCGCGATCTGCCGTGCGGTGGTGCTGTCTCCCTGTGCGGCGGCCACCAGCCCCTGAAGGAACTGGGCAGCGCATCCCAGTACGCGGTAGTTGTAGGTCGCGCACCACCCGAGACCCTCGTCCGTGGTCCTGCGGAGTTCGTCCCACTGCCCGCTGGTGTACGCGTCGTTCGCCAGGAGGAACAGCGCCTCGATCGCCGACGTGATGGCACCGCCGTTCCGGCCGTCGTCGATGACGCGCCGCAACGCGCTGCGGCAGCCCGGCAGCCGGTCGACATAGGTGGCGGAGACGGCTGCCCGGATGATGCGCGTGGGGTCGGTCTCCTGGTGGAGGCCGGAGATGAGTTCGTCGAGACCGTCCAGTACGGACAGTGCCGCGTGGGCCGGATCGCCGAAGGCGCCCCGCATCACCGTCAGCAGGGGATCCGAGGAGCACGGTCGGGATCGCGCGACGGCACGGTCGAAGGCGCGCCACAGGTCCGGCCGCCCGCCGAAGAAGCACACCCCCAGCAGGGTGTGCAGCGCCTCGCGGAGGACGGTGTCGTCCGCCCCGTCGGGCAGGCCGTGGTGGTCGACGGCACCGACGAGAAGCTGGTGGGCGGTGTCCACGTCGCCCTCGCCGTTGAGGAGTTGGCTGGCCGCGGCGACGGCGGCCGCCAGGGAGTCCGCGCCGACCGGATCGGCGCGGCCGGCACGGTCCAGCAGAGCGCGTACGTTGCGGAGGTCACCGGTGATGTTGGCGCCCAGGTAGGCCGCCTCGGCCAGCCTTCGCCCCTTGGCCGTCCCCGTGCTGCTCAGCTCCGAGGCGCGCAGCAGGGTCGTGACGGCACCGACGGCGTCACCGCGGTGCAGGGTGCTGTAGGCCACCTGGTGCAGGAGGGCGGCCACCTGGTCGTCGGGGCCCACGGCGGCCTCGGCGAGGTGCCGGGCCCGGCGTTCGGATCCTTCCGGGAGCTCAGCGGCGAGCGCCAGGTGTCCCCACCGGCGTTCGGCGCTGGTCGACAGATCCATGACCGCGGACCGGGTGAGCGGATGCCGGAAGACCAGACGGCCCGTCAGGGTGTCCACCTGGACGAGTCCGTTCCTCTCGGCAGGAGACAGCTCCGTCAGGCCGTCGGGGTCGCCCATGGCCTGCCGCAGGATGTGCAGCTCGCCCGAGCCGTCAAGGACGGCGAGCAGGAGCAGTTTCCGGGTGGCGTCCGGAAGCGCGCCCACCCGCGTGGAGAAGATCCGCTTGAGCCGCTCGGTCAACGGCAGCACCGTCGGCAGCGTTCCTCGCTCCGACCGCTGTGCGTCGTTGAGCGAGACGGGCAGCTCCAGCAGCGCCAGGGGGTTTCCCCGGGCCTCCGCGACAAGACGCCTGCGGACCCTGGCCGCCATGGCGGGGAACCGGTCGGTCACCAGCTCGTTCGCCGATATGTCATCCAGGGGCCGAACCTCGTACGTGGGTATCCCGGTGCTGTTCAGGAACGACTCGTCGCCGGTCCGGGACGCGCCCAGCAGGGCGATGGAGCCGGTGCGTATGTAGCGGGCGACCGTGCTCAGAACCGCGGCGCTGGGGCGGTCCACCCACGCCACGTCATCGATGACGAGAGCGAGAGGGCTGCCCTCGGCGGCAGCCCGGGACAACAGGATGTGCACGGCGTTCGCGATGGCGAGCAGCTCGGTCGGCCGCCCCTCGGACAGGCCTCGGACCACTTGCAGCGTTTCCGCCTGCCGTGCGGGCAGCGCGGCGATCTCTCCGGCCAGCGGCTGCAGTATCTGGTTCAGAGCCGAGAAGCTGACGCCTTCCTCGAACTGGGAGCCGACGACACGCAGCACCCGGAAGCCGGATTCGGAAGCGCGCCGTGCCGCGGCGTCCAGCAGCGCGCTCTTGCCCACCCCGGCCTCTCCGGTCAGCATCAGCGCGGCACCCTTTGCGACGGCAGTGCCGAAGAGTCCGTCGATGATCGCCAGCTCCGCCGACCGTCCGACGAGGCGGCCGACCGAGTTCACATCGGAATTGCCTGTGCGATTCCGGTCGCCTTTCGGGGCAGGCGGTGAAAGGGGTGCCATGAAGCCTCCCGTAATGGTCGGGCACGGTCAGGTTCGTCGAGAGGAGGGCCGGCGGACAGGGGGCAGGACAGCTACGGCCGACGCGTCCAGCCGTATTCAGGACAGCCTGGGAGCGGACGGGTGAACCCGCCGTCACACAAGGCGCCGCGGGCCTCGCCTCCCGCTCCGGCGGTATCCGTCCCCAATCTGGGGGGGGAGCGTCGACGCCGAAGCGGGAGGGAAACGAGGTCTCAGCCGACCGCCGGAGGCGACGGAAGGCCCCACTGCGAGAAGTCCATCTGACCGTCACCGCTCTTCGTCAGGAGATCCTTCTTGCCTGACGACCAGGCAATCGCGATCTTCTCGCCGCTCGATATCTCGACGGTGCCCTTGAGCCGGTCCTTGTTGTCCTCGACGCATTTGAGGAGGATCGACTTCTCCTGGAGAAGGCCTTCGCACGCCTGCCGCTTCTGACCGTCCGCGGACTGGAAGGCGAGCATGACCTTCTTCTTCTGGACGATCATCGCGACCTTGTCGACATCGGATTCTCCGAGCCATCCGCCGTCGAGGCTGCCCGTCTCGCCACTCGCGCCGGTGCTGCTCGGCGTTCCAGGCGTGCTCGGGACTTCCTCGGCCGCGTTCGTCGCCGGCGCCGACGGCCTGTCGTTCGATGCGTCGTCGGTGGAATCGTCGCTCTGGCAGCCGGTCAGCAGGACGACGCCGACACCGGCGGCAACGCCGATCTTCACAAGGTTACGCATTTCGTGCGGACTCCTTCATTGACATTGGTTCGACTCCCGCGGTGGCGTGGCTGCTTGCGGGGCCGTTCTCACTGATTCCGAAACGTTGGTGGAACTTACGAAGCGGTCCCGGCGCATACCAGGCCGAGCGGCCGAGCAGCCGCATGGCGGCAGGCAGGAGTACTCCGCGTACGGCGATGGCGTCGATGAGGATGGCCAGGCCGCTGCCGAGGCCGAACATCTGCATGAAGCTGACCTTCGCCGTGGCGAACGCGAAGAATCCGACCGCGAGGAGACAGGCCGCGGCGCTGACGATCTTCCCGGTGTGTCCGAGGCCGTGGACGACGGCGTCCTTGGTGCTTTCGCCCTCGTCGTGGAGCTCCTTGATCCGGCTGGTGACGAACACCTCGTAGTCCATGGACAGACCGAAGGCGATGCAGAAGAGCAGCACGGTCATGGATGTGTCCATCGGCTGGGCGGTGAATCCCAGTACGGAGCTGAGATGGCCGTCCTGGAAGATCCAGGTCATCGCGCCGATCGCCGCCGCCAGGCTGATGATGTTCAACGCCAGCGCGCGGAGCGGCTGGACGATGCTTCCGGTGAACAGGAAGAGGAGGATGAAGGTGGTGACAGCGACCAGGCCGCCGGCCAGGGGGAGCCGGCTCGCGATCGATTCCTTGGTGTCGAGCAGCTCCGCGTCTCCGCCTCCGACCAGGACCTCCTTGGAACCGGCGGGCGCCGCGACGTCCCGGACCGCCCGGACGAGGGACTGCGCGCTGTCCGACTTGGGCGGAGCGGTACCGATGACGGTGACCCGCTGTGCGTCGGGGCGTTCCAGAGCCTCGTTCGCCGGGCCTGGAGCCTGCGCCTTGCCCTGTGCGTACGTGCCTGTCGCCGCCTCGACGCGAACGACCCCGTCCAGGAGCGACAGCTTCCCCGCGTACGCGTCGACAGCCTCGTAGTTCACGGATCCGTCGGCCACCACCTGGATGGCCGCCTCGTCGTCGCCCTCGAAGTCCTCCTGCAGCGCGGTGGACACCTGCCGGCTCGCGGCGTCCTCGGGAAGGACCCTTTCGTCGGGGGTACCGAACGTGACGCCGAGGAGCGGGGCCGCGGCGAGCAGGAGCACAGCGAGGACCGGCACGCTGGTCAGCACCGGCCGGCGCATCACGGTCCCGGCCAGCCGGCCCCAGAAGGGTGCGCGCCGGCGATGACGGTCGGCCTTGGGCCAGGGGAGCCTGCCGCTGTTGATGCGATGCCCCAACAGCATGAGCAGGGCGGGCATCACGAAGAGGGTGCCGACGGCCGCGATGACGACCACACCCACGCCGGCGTAGGCGAACGAGCGGAGGAAGTACTGCGGGAAGACCAGCAGCGCGGTGAGCGCCACCGCGACCGTGCCGGCCGAGAACACGACCGTACGTCCCGCGGTGTGCACCGTCGTACGAACCGCGTCGGCGACGCTCGTCCCCAGGGCGAGCTGCTCCCGGAAACGGCTGATCATCAACAGCGCGTAGTCGATGCCGAGTCCGAGCCCGAGGGCGGTGGTGAGGTTGATCGAGAAGACCGACACGTCGGTGACGCTGCCCAGGAGCGCGAGTTCCGCGAAGGTCCCGGCGACCGCCACCGTGCCGATGGCGAGCGGCAGCAGAGCCGCGACCACACCCCCGAACACGATGAGAAGCAGCAGCAGCGTCACGGGGACCGCGATGATCTCCGCGAGGAGGAGGTCCTTGAGAACCTGCTCCGACAGTTCGGCGCCCACCGCCGTACCGCCGCCGGCCTTGACGGTCAGGCCCTCGTACTGGCCCGTGTAGGTGTCGATGATGTCGTGCGCGTGCTCTTTCCGCGTCGACTCGTCGCCCTTCACATGGGCGAGGACCATGGCCGAACGGCCGTCACGGGCGAGCAGCGAGTCGCTCTGCGTGTCCCAGTAGGAGACGATGTTGCCGAGCTCGGGCTCCTTGCGCAGATCGGCCACCAGCTGTCGGCCGTCCTGCTCCACCGCCGGGTCGGTGACGCGCCGCGTGCCACTGCTGACCAGCAGCACCAGGTTCGCTTCCCCGCCGAACTTCTCGTCGATGACCCGACTGGCCTGTGTGGACTGCGAGTCCGGGTCGTCGAAGCCGCCGCCCACCAGTTTCCCGAAGGCGCCCACGCCCACGACGCTCATCGCAGCCACGAGGACGGAGGCCACCACAAGCACAGCTCTGGGCCACCGAACCGTCAATTCCGCAACGCGGTCAAACATGTCCATCCTTTGATCGAGGGGATCTCACGGAGGCGGATCCCGGTACGACGCCGTTCGGCTGCGCGCAGACAAGACGCAGGACCGGCCGAGGAGTTCGATCCGGGCGACGTGACCTGAATCACAGCTGTGGAGCGGTCCTCGGCCGGCCCATACGATGAGGTGTGCCTTCCTGGAGCCAAGACCTCACGGTCTCCTCGGCGAGCGCCTGGGACGAGGTCTTCTCCGACCTCCACGGCGCGAGCCGCATCAAAGTGCCGGATCGCCACGCACCGTGGGCCGGACGCTTGGAGTGGCAGCGGTCGAAGGCCTACGGCCTCGCCCTGTGCGCCGGCGGAGAGGAAGTGGTCAGCAGGGACACCCGGCACATCCGGTCCGACCCCCGGGGCACGTACGAACTCCTCGTGCCGCTCGCCGGGACGGCCTGGGTGGAACAGGGACCGTCCTCCGGTGAAATAGGCCCCGGCAGCATGGTGTTGTGCGACATCGACCGCCCGCTGACCTTCGCGCACGGCGACGATCTCGTGGGGATCTCCTTCCTCATGCCCGGCCAGAACGTCGCCGGGCGCAGCCCTGTCGCGGCCGAAGGGCCGCACATACTCGACGGTGCCCGCGGACTGGGCCGAGTCATCCAGCAGTTGACGACCACACTGCACGAGGAGCGCGACCAACTCTCCGAGCCGACCTTCGACATCGCGTGCGACCGGCTGCTGGACCTGGTGTGTCTGGCAGCGGAGGGCGGCAACGACTCGGCGCCCACCGGGCAACGAGCGACGGTGGAGGCCGCGGTCCGGCGCTACATCCGCCGGCATGCCTGCGACCGGGACCTGGACGTCGTCGGCGTCGCGCGGGCCCTGGGCTGGTCCGCGCGCTATGTCCAGCAGGTGCTGCAGGCCGCCGACACCACTGCACGCGACCTCATCCGCCGCGAACGGCTGGACGTCGCCCGAACCCGTCTGGCCGGGGCGAGTTGGGCCACGTACTCGATCGCGGAGATCGCCCATTCCTGCGGCTTCGGCAGCCATGCCTCGTTCGCCACCGCGTTCCGGGCGGAGTTCGGCATGACACCCAGCGAGGCCAGACGTGGCTAGCCGTTGGGCGGGCTGAAGTACCGGCGGGGATTGTCCACCAGCATGGTGGTGAGCTGAGCCTCGGTGACGCCGGCGTGGCGCAGCGCCGGAAGCACCTCGTCGTGCAGGTGGGTGTAGTGCCAGTTCGGCGCGATCTGCTCCCGTACGCCGGGCGGGAACCAGTCGATGTGGCACGACGCGTCGTGCGACAGGACCATCCTCTCGGCGAACCCTTCGCGCGCGAGCGCCGCGACGGTCGCCACCCGCTGGTCGCCGGGCAGGAGGATGTCCAGGCCGAAGCGGTCCATTCCGACGTACGAGCCGTTGTCGATGAGCCGGTGCAGATAGTCCAGGTCGGCGGTGTCGCCGCTGTGGCCGATGACGACCGCCCCGAGGTCCACGCCTTCACTGCGCAGGACGTCCTGCGCGACGAGGCCCGTACGGGCGCTCGCGCTGGTGTGCACCGTGATCGGGGCGCCGGTCCGCAGATGGGCCTGCGCCACCGCTCGCATCACCCGCTCCACGCCCGGGGTGAGTTCGCCCTCGATCGCGCACTTCAGGAACGCGGCCCTGATGCCCGTGTCCGCGATGCCCTCGGTGAGTTCGCGGACGAACAGGTCGGTCATTCCCTCGGGGCCGCCGAGCATCGTGCCCGGCCCGTGGTAGCGGAAGAAGTCGGGGACGTCGGCCAGCGTGTAGAGGCCGGTTGCCGCCACGATGTTGAGGTCGACCTGCTGGTTCACCAGGGCGACTCGTGCGACATCGCGTCCGAGCCCGATGACGGTCGGGTCGACGATGGTCGTGACACCGGTCGCGGCAAGTGACTTCAGCCGGGTCACGGCGTCGCTGATGTGCTCCTGCTCGTCCCAGGTCTCCGGAAGGGCCTGCCGGAGTTCCTCGCTGAGAACGAAGACGTGCTCGTGCATCAGTACGGCGCCGAGGTCACCCACCGCCACGGGGCCGCGGACGGTCTGTACCTGCGGGGTCGAGGTCATGCGGATCCTTCGATGCTCGCCCGGAACCAGCCCGTCGGGCGGGCGGCCGGGGTGTGGTGGCCGGGGTGTGGTGGGAGAGGGCTGCTGTCGAACCGTCCGCTCCGAGGCGGTCCCGGGTTCGGCCTGGTGACGACTCTCGCAGGGCCGTGGGATGCCGTCTTTCGCGTCGGCGCGCAGTTCTTTCGCACAGGCGTGATGTCCGGCCGGGCCGCCGAGCCGGACATCACGTCAACCGGCCACGAACATGAACTCCCGAACCCGGTCCACGAGTTGGCCCGAGGGGACTACCGAACGGCGGGAACCGAGCCGATCTCCACCACGCGGGCCCAGTCGGGCGGCGTGTCGGGGACGTACTCGGGATCGTCCTCGTCCGACGATCCCGAGTACGGCGCGGAGTCGTACGGCCGGGGGAACAGGCCGATCACCGCCCGGCAGGACGGCTGCGCGCTCGGCCAGGGTGTCTGACCGTCGGTCAGGACCACGATCACATCCGGCCGCGGCCGCGCACGGAGCGCCTTGGCGAAGCCCGTGCGCAGATCCGTGCCCCCGCCGCCCAGCAGCGGAATACCCTCGGCACGGCACAACGGGTGCACGATCTCGGCGGACGCGTCGCACGGCAGCACGGAGACGAGGTCCCGGCGGCCGCCCACGGCACGGGAGATCGCGGCAACCTCGCGGAGCGCACTGCCCAGTTCGGTGTCGCTGACCGAGCCGGAGGTGTCGATGATCACGGAGACCCGGGGAGGCCTGCGCCGGAGACTGGGGAGCACCACGCCCGGCAACCCGGCCGACCGGCGTGAGGGACGGCCGTAGCTGTAGTCCTGGCCCGCGCCGGAGCCCGAGGTCGCCGAACGGATCGCCGCGCCCAGCAACTCCCGCCACGCCTGCGGTGGTTGGAAAGCCTCCTCGGCCCACCGCTGCCACGCCTTGGACGTGCTCCCCGGACGGCCCTTGATGCCCTGCGCCACCCGGAACCGGACCGCGTCCCGTTCCTGCGCGCTAAGGCCGTGCGCTCCGTTCGGTCCCAGCTCCCACTCCCTGTCCAGACCGTCCGCCCCACTGCCGCAGTCCAGCCAGGAGTGGCTCTGCGTACGCGGCCCGAGCCGGAACTGCCGCAGGTAGTCCTCCATGAGCTGCCCCTCGGGCAGCCCCAGGGAGCCCGGCTCGACGACGTCCTGGGGCCAGGCCAACCCGTCGCCGTACACGTCGTCGTTGATCTCGCAGTCCGCGGCGATGTTCATCCGCAGCCGTTCCCCGGGGCCGGTCAGTCCGCGTTCCTTCGCGACCCTGTCACTGCGTCCGTGGTGGTCGCGCAGCAGGTGCGACACCTCGTGCACCCACACACCGGCCAGTTCCTCCACCGGTGTGCGATCCACGAACGCCGGTGAGACGTAGCAACGCCAGTGCCGGTCGACGGCCATCGTCGGTACCGAACGCGACTCCACGGTGTGCAGGGCGAACAAGGCCGTGGCCAAGTAGGGCCGGGCCCGGGCCGCCTGCAGCCGGGCGGCGAAGAGCTTGTCGAGGTCCAGCGCCCTCGTCGGCTCCGGGGTCACCGGCTCGCCCCGGTGGCGACCGCGGCCCGGGCCGCCGCCCGGTCCGCCCGCCGGGAGATGGACACCGCTCCGGCGAGCCGCTCGATCGATGCCGGAACGTCCCAGTCCTGCTGCCGAAGCGAGGCGAGTGTGGTCGCGGGGACGACCACCAGGTCCGGGGCTCCGGTGTCCAGCGCCCGCACCAGAAGCGCCCACGCGGCGTCCCAGCGCGCCTTGTCCGGACGCTTGCGGACGGCGGCCACGACACCGTCGAGCACGGCCTGGCGCAGGTCTCCCCGCTCGGGCAGGACGGCGGACTCCGGGTCGCCGAGCAGCAGTTCGGGGTCCGGCAGGTCCATGCGGTCCAGGCCGGCAAGGAGCTCCAGACCGGGGCCGTCTCCCACCGTTCCCCGGACCAGCAGGGACAGCACCTCCCTTGAGGAGCCCGCCGCGGTCGCGAAGGCGATCAGGCACAGGGTCATCTCCCAGCTGCGGGGTGACGGCCAAGGTCCGCCCCGGCGCGTCTCGTTGCTGGGCAGCCGGTGTACGAGTCCGGGGCGGGCGGAGAGGAGTTCGCAGACGGCACGGCGGGCGAAGTCCACGGCCTCCGGCAGACGTTCCGGATCCAGCCGCGGCAGGGTGGCCCGCGGCCATGTCCCGCCGAGTCCGCGCACCACCACGTCGTGGTCGTGGGTCCACTGGAGATGGACGAACCGGTTGGCCAGGGGCGGACTCAACTCCCAGCCGTCGGCCGCCGAGGACCGTGGATTGGCGGCGGCCACGATACGTACGCCCGGCGGCAACCGCAGGGCGCCGATGCGCCGTTCGAGTACGAGGCGAAGCAGCGCGGCCTGCACGGCAGGAGGCGCGGTGGACAACTCGTCCAGGAACAGCAGCCCGCGGCCGGCCCGTACCAGTCGGACCGCCCAGTCCGGCGGGGCCATCGGGACGCCCTGTTCCGCGGGATCGTCGCCGATGACGGGCAGCCCGGAGAAGTCCGACGGCTCGTGCACGCTGGCGATGACGGTGGTCAGCGGAAGGTCCAGGGACGCGGCGAGCTGTGTCAGGGCCGCGGTCTTGCCGATACCCGGCTCGCCCCACAGGAGGACGGGCAGGTCAGCGGCGACGGCCAGTGTCAGGGCTTCCAGTTGGATGTCGGGGCGCGGTTCCGTGGTGGTGTCACGCAGACGGGCCAACAGGTCGCCGGCGACGTCCAGTTGGGAGATGTGCGTGGGGTCGGAGGGTGAGTCGGGCGCGGCGAACGGGCTGTATGAGGGCATGTTTGATCACCTGAGGGTTCGTGGAGCGGCGAGTAATGGCAGGGGCGAGCCGAGGACAGGGGCGAGCGCAAGACAGGGAAAGACGTCCCTGGATCAGCGGCCGGTCGTGTGGCGTGGATGGGAGCGGTGGCCGGGAGGGCGAGGCAGACTCGGGCGGACGCGGCCGGGTCCCGGGCCGACGAGGTCCGCCCGGAAGAGCCCGTGGAGGATGCGCCGCCGCGCGGCCGCCTCCAGTTCGTCCCGTAGCGCGCCGTCGCGCAGCCGTGCGTCGGGGCCGAGCAGGCTCTCGACGACGGCCAGCGCTCCGGCGATGTCTCCGTGTTGGAGGCGTTCCCGGACGCCGGTGAGGCAGTCCGGATGACGATGGGCCGTGTCGATGGTCTGGAGGCAGGGGAGTGGTGTGCCGGTCAGCTCGGCCAGGAGCTCTTCCCGACGGATCTCGGCAGGGTCGTGGTCGAGCGGGGAGAGGACTCCGTCGACCAGACCGATCCGGTGCCGTTCTCCCCGGCACTCCACGAGGTGCGGCTGCCCCGGCACGGAGAGCGCCCGCCCGGGGGCCCGTGAGCGCCCCTTCGGGGACTTGTCCGGTGCCAACGCCGAAGCGACCAGCGGGTGCAGCTGATCGATTCCGATCGAACCACTGCGGAGCAGTTCCAGGTCGGGCAGCGTCCAGGTCGCAGCGTCCGGCAGGACCGGCAGCGCGGCGGTGGCCCCTCTGGTGGGCGCCACCGAGACGCTGAACCCGGGCGGCCCCGGGCCCTCACCGTCCGCGACCAGGTCCAGCAGCAACCGCTGCCCGGATCCCACCCGCACGGCGACGGTACCGGTGGACCGTCCCTCGGCGCGGAGCAGTATCCCTGCCTCGGCGGCCCACCGGTCGACGGCACAACGCGGATCCCACGGCACCGGCACCGGCAACGGCTCCGGCACATCCGGGTTCACCGGGGGAAGGCCCTCGGCGGCCGGCCGATCGGCCCCCGACCGGACCCGCAGCTCGTCGCTCCTGCGCGCGTCCCACAGATGCCGGTGCAGATCGAGACGGAACCGCCGGTTCGGACGGGGGTGCGGGTGACGGCGGGTGCCGGCATCGGCGTGGGATCCGTCCCACAGCGCGAGGCTGATGCGCTGGCCGGCATCCGCCCAGGCGGGCGCCGTCCGGACCACCAGACACACCGTGCCCGGGCCGTCACGCGTGCCCGGGCTGTCAGGCTCCGCCGCGTCGTACCGCGTCAGAGCGATCGTCAGCCCCGGGCGCAGCAACCCGTGGGGAGCGATCCTCGGCATGTGCCAGCGCAACAGGTCGGGCGCCAAGTGGCGGAGATCCGCGCGGACTTGGGCGGCGAGGTCCTGGCCTCGGGTACGAGCCAGGGACCGTAGATCGAGGTCGACGTCGACGCCCGCAGCGGCGCACGCCCCTGCCCAGTCCCCGGCACGGCGACGGACGGTGGCAGTCTCGATCATGGAGGGCGGCACGGCGAACTCTCGCACGCGCGGCCAGAAGGAAAGGCGGAGATCCTCGTACGCGGTGTCAGTGAGCATCAGCACTCACCTTGCGCGGACGGGACCCCCGATCTGTCAACAGAATGAGTCATCATCGCGAGCGACAGTAGCGCCCCCGCGTCGACCTGTCAGGTGGTTTTCCGTGGCAGTCAGTTCCGGCCACCTGGATCGGCGAGAGCCTGGAGCACGGCGGCCACGGTCTGCCGCACCCGCGGGGACGGGTCGTGCCAGGCAAGGTCCATGAGCCGGTCGTACAGCGCATCACGGTCCGGCGGCAGCGCGAAGCCGACCTTGAGCCACTGCTCCAGACCGAGCGCGGCGCTGTACCGGACCGGCTCCTGAGGGTCGTCGAGCCCCCGCACCAATCGGCGTACGTCCTCCTCGGCGCCGTAACCGCCGCGCCCGCCGGAACCGCCGTGACCAGCGCCATCCACGTCTTCCGGGACGAGCAGCCGGAGCACCGCGGCCCGGACCTCGCTCTCCTCAGTGCTGTCGGCCAGGCGGCGCAGGTCCGGCAGGGCGTCGGGCAGCCCGATCAGTGCATAGCCCGTCCGCCAGGCGGTGCTGGGATCGGCCGTGAGGCGAGCGACCAGGGCGTCGGCCACGGGCCGACGCTCCCAGAGTCGCAGTCCGCCGTAGACGGCTGCCCCCAAGCCGTCGACGGCACCTGCCTGCACGTCCGTGTCCGGGTCGTCGAGCAGCGGGAGCAGCAGCCACACGGCGTCCCATCTCCCGCACTCGCCAATGGCTTTCGCGGCGGCGGCACGCGTCGGTCCCGGGATCGCCGCGTCGGCGATGACGCCACGCAGGTGTTCCACGGCGGTCCCGGTGTCCACCTCGCCCAGCGCGCGAGCGGCCGCCGGACCGGCCACGGGGTCGCGGAGCCATCGCCGTGCCGGGCCGATCAGCTGCCGGTCGTCCGGCTGTTCCAGCATGCCCAGCAGACGCGCTGCCACGGCCGGGCTCCGCTCGGCGTCAAGAGCTGCGGCAAGGGCGTCACGAACCTGCGGCGTCTCCATGTCGGACAGTCGTCCCGCCACCGCGGTCCGTACGTCGGGAGACGGGTCGCGCAGCCCCGCGAGCAGCGAGTCGAGCAGTCGCCCGGTGCACTGGCGCGGCAGCAGTGTGAGCGCCTCGATGCGCGCGGCGGCGTCGCCCTCCCGGGCCGTCCGGATCAGCTCGGCCTTCACGGCCGGATCGTCCCTCAGCTCGTAGATCAGACTCCGCGCGCGTCCCCACACGGCCCCGTCAGGATCGCCGAGCAGGCTCACCAGCGCCGGGACATCGCCGGGTACGCCCAACGCCGTCAGGCCGACGAGAGCGTTGATACGGACGTGATACTCCGGGTCGTTGAGCAGTTCCGCGAAGGCCCGTACGATCCCGTCGCCGCGTAGTTCGAGGTGGATCGCGGCGAGCGAGGCCCTGCGGCGTACCCATGGGTCCATGTCGTCCATCAGGAGCGGCAGCACCTTCATGCCCGCCTCGGGCACCCCCAGCCGACCGAGGCCGATGGCAGCGGCCTCGCGCACCTGGGGCACCGGGTCACCGGCCGTTTCGGCGAGCACCCAGGCGTGCTCGCGACGGCCGACCTTGCCCAGCCCCTTCGCCGCCGCCACACGGCGCTGCGTATTCCGTCCCGCCAACTCCCGTAGGAAGAAGGCGATTTGGTGTTCCGACCCCATGTTCCACCCCGGAAAGGAAGACTTCCGAGCCGCTCGGAGGTTGTACGGCGGGACCGGGTCCCGCCAGGGGTCACAGCGCGCGGGCGAAGGAGTCGAGGACGGCGAAGTCGGTGTCGAGCAGGCCGACCCGCGCGTCGACATGATGGAGAAGTGCCGGACTCCCGTGGTGCGAGGCGACGAAAGCGCGGTCGGTGTCGTCGAGGTCGTCGTCGACCCAGGCGAACGGGCGGCCCTCGGCGTGTGCGACGAGGTGACGGGTCTTCCAGAACGTGCCGTCCGGGCGTATGTCATGTGTCGTGGGCCAGTCCACGACCGGCAACCGGGGAAGGCCGATGACAGGCCCGATGTACGTGTTGGCCTCCGCGCCCCAGGTGGTCGCCCACACCAGCTCGTACCGCTCACCCAACTCCCGCAGTCGCGAACCGTGTTCGGGGTTGAGCCAGACCCGGAGTGGTTTCACATGGGCCCTTGGCGTACCGGGGTGCTGGGCGATCCAGCCCTCGGGCTTCATCCGATGCGTGGCGTACCCCGCGGGCCGCCGGTGCGGCTTGGCGGCGTAGGGGTTGAGCGGCCCGTCCACGTCGAGGTAGAGAAGCGGCCGGTTCATGCCGATACCCCCTTTCCCATCACTGCTCCCGCCCCGCGACCGGCTCGTCTACGCGCGCCCCGGCCACGTGGCGGTCACCAGCCAGAGGCGGGAAGTCAGCCGTACGCCGGTGTCCGACTCGTAGGCCCGGAAGGCGTCGACGGCCGCGAGCCGGGCACGCTCCGTGGCCTGCGGGTCGGTGTCCCGCAGCCAGTGCCGCATCGGGCCCCAGCCGAACAGGAAGTTCGCGGCGTCCTCGGCGTCCGCGCCCCACAGTTGAGTCCGTTCGATCGCCTCGGCGCCGGCGCCCTCGAAGCCGGCGTCGCGCAGTACGCCTGTCGTGCGTTCGGGGTCGGCGAAGGAGGCGGGGCCGGTCTTCGTGTCCTGGGACAGGTCGGGCAGGGGTACATGCCCGGCGATGGCGGCGAAGATGACGGACTGTTCCATGCGGCTGAAGGCCTGCGGACAGACGAAGGCGAGGCGTCCGCCCGGCCGCAGAGACCTTCCGATGTTGGCGAACGCGGCAACCGGATCGGCGAAGAACATCACCCCGAAGCGGCTGAGCGCCACGTCGAAGCCCGCCTCGGGAAAGGGATGCACCTGGGCGTCGCCCTGCACGAAGGAGACGTTGTCGAGCCCCTCCTCGGCGGCGCTGGCCGTGGCCCGCTCCAGCATCGGCACGGACAGATCGACACCGAGGGCACGGGCTCCTCGGCCGGCGGCGAGACGGGTGAGGCGTCCGTTGCCGCAGCCGATGTCGAGGACCGCGTCCGTGTCCTCGATGCGGGCGGCGGCCAGGAGAGGCTCGTTGGCGTCGTCGTTGAGATTGTCGTAGCGCGTCTGGTGGTCGGCCCAGTGGGTGCCTTCATAGCCGTTCCAGGCCTCGGCCTGATGCGTGTTCACGATCGTCTCGTCCGTCATGCGTACATGGTGACGCCCTGCTTTGTCCCATGTCACCGTCTGGGCGGGGCGGGGCGCGGGCGGCGGTGTCAGGCGGATGCGGCCGACTGGAGCTGATCGCGGTGTGCGCGGGCCGTGGTCATCAGGCCGTCCAGGGCGTCGCGGGTCTGGACGAGTTCCGCGATATGTGCCGTGAGCCGGTCGCGTTCCTGGCCCATGCGTTCGAGAGCGGCGTCCGAGTTCTCCTCGCTGGGCGAGTCGACGCAGGGGAGCAGTTCGCCGATGGTGCGGCTGGACAGGCCTGCCGCGTACAGCCGCTGGATGAAGGTGACCCGCTCGACCTCGTTGTCCGTGTAGTGCCGCTGTCCGCTGGTGCTGCGGGTGCTGGTGAGCAGGCCCTGTTCCTCGTAGTAGCGCAGGGACCGGACACTGACGCCGGCCCGTTCGGCGAGCTCTCCGATGCGCATGCCGTTCTCCCCGCTCTCCGCTGTTGCCCGCGCTGTTACCTACGACACAGGCCTTGCCTCTGACGTCAATGTCAGGTTTTAGCGTAGCCGCTGTGCCCGTGACCCGGGTACACGGATCGAGAAGGAGACTTGAAGTGACGAGCCTGTTCCAGCGCCATCAGCTCGGCGAACTGACCCTGCCCAACCGCGTCGTGATGGCCCCCATGACTCGGGTGAGGGCCGCTGCCGGTGGCC
Source organism: Streptomyces sp. NPDC058697 (assembly GCF_042715345.1). Classification (NCBI taxonomy): domain Bacteria; kingdom Bacillati; phylum Actinomycetota; class Actinomycetes; order Kitasatosporales; family Streptomycetaceae; genus Streptomyces; species Streptomyces sp. NPDC058697. The sequence continues at coordinate 27,114 of NZ_JBHXSU010000001.1, read as the reverse complement.
TGGCGACACCGTCGATGGCGACCTACTACGCCCAGCGCGCGACCGCCGGGCTGATCGTGACCGAGGGCGTCCAGCCGAGTCTCATCGGGCAGTCCAACCCTGGAACGCCCGGACTGCACACCGAGGAGCAGCAGGCCTCGTGGCAGCCGGTGACGGACGCCGTGCACGCAAACGGCGGACGGATCTTCGCCCAGCTCATGCACGGCGGGCGCGTCTCGCACCCCGACACCACGGGCACGCAGCCCGTCGGCCCGTCGGCCGTGCCCGCCGTCGGCGACGTGTTCACGCCGACCGGTCCCCAGCCGGCCCCCGTACCCCGTGCGCTGGACACCTCGGAAGTCCCGGAGCACGCCCGCTCCTACGCCGACGCGGCACGCCGGGCAGTGGACGCGGGATTCGACGGGGTGGAACTGCACGGAGCCAACGGATACCTGATCTCGCAGTTCCTCTCGTCCAACGCCAACCTGCGCACGGACCGGTACGGAGGCTCCGTGGCTCACCGGATCAGGTTCGCCGTCGAGGCGGTGTCCGCGACCGTCGAGGCGGTCGGCGCGGCGCGCACGGGCATCCGGCTCTCCCCGGGCGGAACCTTCTGGGGCGTGCGGGAGACGGCGGTCGCGGAGCTCTACACGGCCCTGCTCGGCGAGTTGGCGCGGCTGGAGGTGGCATACGTCCATCTCGAAGCGACCGCGGACGAAGAGGTGCTCGTGGAGCTCCGCCGTGTCTGGCCGGGCACACTCGTCATGAACCCGGTCGTGCCCATGGGCCCCAAGCAGACCGGCCGGTCCGAGGCCGACCACTGGCTCGGTCTGGGCGCGGACCTCATCAGCTTCGGCCGCGCCTTCATCGCCAACCCCGACCTGGTGGAACGCCTGCGCACGGGCGTGCCTGTCGCGCCCGTCGACGAGGCGACCTACTACCAGGGCGGCGACGCGGGGTATCTGACGTATCCGGCGCACCAGTACAGCGCCTGACACCGGCGGTCTGACCGGGCGGTCCGACCGGGTGGCTTGCGCGGGTGGCTCGGGGGGCGGCACGCCGCTCGCCGGTTCCCGAGCCCTGTCCGGTCGCTTCGGTCAGGCGATGTCGCGGTCCAGTTCGTCGAGTCGGCCGGTCTCCAGGTGCGCGATGTCACCGCCCGAGTCCAGGGCCGCGTCGAGGAGGAGAGCGAGCGAAGTGCCGTACACCGGGACCTCGTTCGGCTCGTCGACGAGACGGAAGCGCGGACGGTTCGTGTTCGAACCGTCGGACGGCACTTCCTCGATCCGGCAGACGACCCAATGGGTCGTCCCTGTACGGGAGTTGTCGACCGCGCCGAGGCTCCGGCCGTCCGCGAGGTCGATGACGAGGGCGATCGAGTGGGCGCGGTGACCGCGCCACACCGTGCGGCGGTCGGCGATCGGCCGGAGTCGCCAGGCGCCGTCGAACAGTGTCGCGGAGCCGACGCGGCTGTAGAGCGCCACCACGTCCGCGCAGCCCTCGAACCAGAGCCCGTCCGGCGGCTGCGCGGGGGTGGTGGCATGGTCACGCACGATCCGGTCGATCACGTCATCCATCTCGACCGTCGCCGACGCGAGATGCCAGCCCGCCACCGGCCGCAGCGATCCGTCGTCGTCCTGGCCGACAGCCACGAGTCCGGCGTGCAGGGCGACCACTCGATTGTCGGCTCCCACCCGGTCGTTGATGTGGACGACCAGCCGTGACAGCGTCGCCGGCACGTCATCGCTGCGCACTCCAGGGCCCCGGTAGAACATGCCGTCGAGGGTCAGGTCGCGCGGTTCGTCGAGCGGAAGCTCCAGCAGTGGGTTCGGCCTCGTGACGGCACCATGGCGGGTCAGGTACGGATAGAACCGCGCGATCCACCCGGTGACCACCTCGCCGCCGTAGGCGTCGACCGGACTGTAGATGCGGCGCCAGAACGCGGTGTCCACGTCGCCTGCCGCGGCACGCACGAACTGGTCGGCCATCGGGACGAGCGACCGGCACCACGTCTCCGCCCCCAGATCGGCGACCACGTCCAGCCGTGCGCGAATCCGCTGCCAGTCCTCGACAGTTCCGGCCAACGTGATCGACGGGATGCCACAGACGAAGGTCATCCACACGGCGAAGTACGGGGCGTACGCGTCGAGCATGACAATGCGCCCCGCGACCCGCTCGACGTCGGTGCTCGTGGAGAAGTCGCACTCGAAGAGGCCGGCGGCCGTGCCGGTGCCGTCGATCTCCGCCGCGAGCAGTTTGTGGAACAACTCCACAGCGTCCTGCCAGGAGTTGGGGTCGTGCGGCATCGGCCCGTCGACGGTCACGGTGAGCCGCTTGCGGCCCGCGTGACGCACCAGCCGCGGACGCAGTTCCTCGGCGTGCAGACGGATGTGCTGGGCGAGGCCCTGCGCGATCGTCAGCCACACCGCGTCCGGAGTCAGGACGAGCCGACGATGATCGGCGAACGCACGCCCCACCGCCCCGAGCAGCGGATGCACACCATTGGGCTCGATGACCGGGGTGCTCGGGTCCCCGCCGACCGCGAGCGCGTCCACGACCAGTTCGCCGAGAGGCCGGGTGGGCAGCGGCTCCGGAGCGGGCGTCACATCGTCGATCTCGAAGGTCACCATCGCGCGATTCTATGGAGTTCCGGGCTCCTCGGTGATCAGTAGGCTGTCCCCGTGGACGCGGGCGAGCATCCGGACGTCATCGGTGCCGGGGTGGACGATCAGGGTTGGTCCAACACCCGTGCCTGGGTGGAGAAGACGCTGGGTGAAGGCGATCGCATCAGGGCCGTCGTCCCGCTGCACGGCGGCTGGACCTCGCAGATGCGCCGTCTCGACATCGAAGGGCAGGGCGAGCCCCGGTCGCTCGTCCTGCGGTCGTTCGTCAAGCCCTTCTTCGTCAAGCACGCGCAGGGGCTGCTCACACGCGAAGCGGACATGCTGAGGTTCCTCGCGGATACACCCGTGCCGGTCGCCGACTTCCACGGTGTGGACGCACAGGCAGAGCACTGTGACCACCCCTCGCTCCTGATGTCCTGGCTGCCGGGACGCGTCAGGCTGGACGACGAGGACGTGCCCCGCAGGACCGAGCTGCTGGCTCGGCAACTCGTCGACATCCATGGGCTGTTCGTGCCGACGTGGACACGACCGCGTACGTACCAGGCCTGGATGGCAGCCGGTCGCGTGCGGTTGCCCGAAGGCACGCTGCGGCCCGAGCTGTGGCAACGGGTCGTGGATGTCATCCGCCGTCCGCCTCCGCCATACCGGGCCTGTTTCCTGCACCGCGACTTTCATCCAGGCAATGTCCTCTTCACCGGCCACGGCGCGGACTTGGCGGTCACCGGGGTCGTGGACTGGGTGGAGACGTCCTGGGGCCCGGCCGACCTGGACGTGGCCCACTGCTCCACCGCGCTCGCCCTGCTGCATGGCGCCGACGCCGGAATGCGCCTGACCGAGGACTACTTGGCAGCCGGGGGAGTGCTCGACGGGGATCCCGGAGCCCACCTGTACTGGCGTCTGCTGGATGCCCTGGGCTTCGCACCGGACGCGGAGAAGGTCGCCGGGCCCTGGCGGGAACTCGGCCGACACGACCTCACACCCATGACGCTCACCCACCGCCTGGAGGACTACCTCCAGGCACTCCTCACCCGCTACGGATGACTCCGCAGCAGATGACCCAGCTACGGATGACTCCGCTACGAATGACCGTGCCCGACCGCGCTCCGAGAACGGGTGGTGTCAGCTCGGGGCGTCCTCCGGTCCGCCGTCGGTCTCCTCCACCGGTGGCATGAAGGCCCGCAGCCACCGTTCCGTCTGGGCGACGTGGGCCTCGGCCGCGCCCGCGGCGGCGCCCGGGTCGCGGTCGGCGATCGCCGTGGCGAGGACCCGGTGGTCCGCGTCGCTCTTGCGCCGCATCTCGGGGCCTTCGGGGAGGGTGAAGACCTGGTACTTGCGGGAGCGGGCGCGGAAGACCGCGAGCAGGGAGGCGAGCGTGGGGTTCTCGGCGGCCCGCGCCACCTCGGCGTGGAAACGGTGGTCGAGCTCCGAGGCCTCGGTGGGGTCCTCGGTCGCCTCCATGGACTCGATGAGCGAGTAGAGCGTCTTCACCGTCTCGGGGGTACGGCGCGCGGCGGCCTTGGCGGCCACGTGCGCCTCCAGCACCCGCCGGATCTCGTAGACCTCCAACAGGCCCGACAGCGGCAGGAGTTCAAGGGTCAGAGACAGACTTCCGATGACGTCCTCGGGGCGGAGCTGGGAGACGTACGTGCCCGAACCATGCCGCGGTTCCACCACACCGAGCGCCGCGAGCATCCGTACGGCCTCGCGCAGCGGACCCCGTGAGACGCCCAGTTCCTCGCCGAGCTCGGCCTCGGGCGGGATGCGGTCCCCCGGGCCCAGGCGCCCCGTCGCGATCATGTGACGCAGACCGTGGAACGCCTTGTCGACTGCCGACATCCGATTCCTCCCCTGACGGGCCGGCGGCACCACCGAGGCCCTCGGGCACTGTAGTCAGTCATCTGATGTCTCGGATGTATCGGCCGGGAGTCATCTGATGACTTTCGCTGCACGACCCTTGCGAGGCCCGAAAACGCCTGCCAGGATGCCGAGTCATCATACGTGTCGCCGTCATCCTCTGATGTCTGGTGGCACTCGGGTTCGGCTGATGTGGAGTGATGTGAGCGAGACCGAGGTCACCACCGCCCCGCGTCCCCTGCTGCTGGCGGACGGCCGGCCCGCCGCCCGGGCATGGTCCCTGGACCCCGTCATGAAGCACCTGAACCACGGCTCGTTCGGGGCGGTCCCGCTGGTGGCGCAGGAGCGGCAGAACGAACTGAGGGCCGAGATGGACCGCTCCCCGGTGGTGTGGTTCCCCGCGCTGCCGCAGAAGATCGCCGACGCCCGGGTCGACCTCGCCGCCTTCCTGCGGGCCACCCCCGACGACCTCGCCCTGGTGCCCAACGCGAGCGCCGGAGTGAGCGTCGTACTCAACGCTCTCCCGCGCCGTCGCGGCGGCGCGATCGTCGTCACCGACCACGGCTACGGAGCCGTGACCATGGGCGCCGAACGGCTGGCCCGGCGCTGGGGCGGCGAGGTCCGCACCGCCCGCGTGCCGCTGGACGCGGACGAGGAGCAGGCGTACGAGGCCGTGCTGGCGGAGGTCGACGACGCCACGGATCTGATCGTCGTCGACCAGATCACCTCGGCGACCGCCCGCCGGATGCCGGTCGAGCGAATCGGCGCCGAGGCCGCGCGGCTCGCGATCCCCCTGCTCGTGGACGGCGCGCACGCCCCCGGTCTGATCGAGGCTCCCCTCGACGGCCTGACGTGCGACTTCTGGGTCGGCAACCTGCACAAGTGGGGCTGCGCGCCCCGCGGCACCGCCGCGCTGGTCGCACGCGGCGCGCAGCGCGAGGACCTCTATCCGCTGATCGACTCCTGGGGCGCCCCCGATCCCTACCCCGACCGCTTCGACCAGCAGGGCACGGTGGACGTCACCGGCTATCTCGCCGCGTCGACAGCACTGGACTTCGTCGACGGCACCTGGGGCTGGGACACCGCACGCCGGTACATGGACGACCTGGCCGGCTACGCCGAGCGCCTCGTCGGAGCCGCCTTCGCCGGACTCGGCGCCGTCCCCGGCATCGTCGACGTGGGCATGCCGGTTCCCGGGATGCGGCTCGTGCGGCTGCCCGAGGGACTGGCCGGCAGCCGGATCGAGGCGGACGCGCTGCGCGACAGAGCAGCCCGCGAACTGGGCGTGGAGGCGGCCTTCACCAGCTTCGACGGCATCGGCTACATGCGGATGTCCGCACACGTCTACAACACCGCCGCCGACTACGAGTACTTCGCCGAGGACTGTGTCCCCGTCATCGGCGAATGGGCCCGCGCGGCCCACTGAAAGCCCGGCGCGTCGAGGCGCGAACCGCGATCCCCGACACGGCGATCCCTGACACCACGGCCCCTGACACCACGGCCCCCGCCCCCGACACCACGGCCCCCCGCCCCGAAGCCGCAGCCAGCGCGCCCGTATCCAAGGAAGAGGTCGGCACGATGAGTAGAAGGACGGCAGCTCTCGCCCTCGGCACAGCCGCCACCATGGTCCTGACCGGCTGCTCCGCCATGAGCGGTGGAGCAGCCGACGGAACCGTCACCCTCAACATGGTCGAGAGCCTGACGAACCCCGCCCGCACGGACCTGCTGAAGAGCCTCATAGCGGACTTCGAACAGCAGAACTCCAAGATCAAGGTCAATCTGATCTCGCCGCCCACCGAGCAGGCGGACCAGAAGATCCAGCAGATGCTCCAGTCCGGCAGCGGCGTGGACACCCTCGAAGTACGGGACACCACCGTGGGCCCCTGGTCGAACAACGGCTGGCTCTACGACATGAAGAAGGACCTCAAGCCCTGGAAGGGCTGGGAGGCGATGACGGAGAACGCCGTCAAGGCCTCCGAGACCGCCGACGGCAAGACGTACTTCGTCCCGTACGGCTTCTACGGCCTGAGCGTCTTCTACCGCACCGACCTGATCAAGGAGGCCGGCTTCGACAAGCCCCCGGCCACCTGGGACGAACTGCTCGAACAGGCCTCCGCCATCCACGATCCGGCCAAGCGCCGGTACGGATACGCCTTCCGCGGCGGGGTCAACGCCAACGGCAACGCCACCGCCGTCATCGAGGCGTACGTCGCCGACAAGATCGACCCCGCCGACGGCTTCAAGGTGAAGGACGGCAGCACGATCTTCGCCGCCCCCGAGGCGGTCGACGCGATGAAGACCTACCTCAAGCTCTTCAAGGAGGCGTCCCCCAAGTCGTCGGTCTCCTGGGGCTATCCGGAGATGGTCGAGGGCTTCTCCAACGGCTCCACGGCCTTCCTGCTGCAGGACCCGGAAGTGATCGCCACCGTCTCGGAGTCCAAGTCGATCGCGAAGGACCAGTGGGACACCGCCCCGCTGGTGGCTGGGCCCGGCGGCAAGACCGTACAGCCGCTCGCCACCGCCGGCTGGGGGATCGCGGACGGCAGCAAGCACAAGGCCGAGGCCGTCAAGCTGGTCGAGTTCCTCTCCGAGGGCAAGGCGTCGACGGCCTTCACCAAGAAGAACAGCCTGGTGCCGATCCTCAAGTCGGCGACCGAGGACCCCTTCTACAAGACGGGCCCCTGGTCCAGCTACGTCACCATGACGGAGAACCCGGACACCTACCTCAACGTCAGCCAGCCGCGCGGCGTCGCCTGGTGGGCGGAGTGGCAGCAGAAGGCCGACGCGGACATCCAGAAGATGGTGCTGGGCAAGACGACTCCCGAGAAGCTGCTGGACGGCTGGGACGCGTACTGGACCGAGAAGCGGCAGCAGGAGAACTAGCCATGCCGACCGCGTCCGACACGACGGAAACGACGAAATCGGCGTCGGCGGGGCCCTCCGGAACAGGGGGCACCCCGCCCGGTCGCGGCGCCCAACGAGGCCGCCGCAAGCCGGAGTTCACCGCCCGGCGCGGCTTCCTCATCGCCGCCTTCATGGCACCGGCCGCGGTCTTCGTGGCGGTCTTCACGTACTACCCGATGATCGCCGGCAGCCAGATGGCCTTCCGCAACTGGAAGCTGACGGACCTGACCGACACGTCCTGGGTGGGCCTGAAGAACTTCCGTGACGTATTCGCCGACCCCGCCTGGGGCACCGTGCTGGGCAACACCGGGATCTGGGTGTTCGGTTCGATCGTGCCCCAGCTGGTGATCGGCTTCGCCCTCGCGCTGTGGCTGCGCAGGAGGTTCCGCTTCCGGGGCCTCTACCAGGCGCTCATCTTCTTCCCCTGGGCGATCTCCGGCTTCCTCATCGGCATCCTGTTCCGCTGGATGTTCAACAGCGAGTTCGGCGTCGTCAACGACCTGCTGCAGAAGGCCGGACTGATCGACGAGCCGGTCGCCTGGCTGGCCGACCCGCAGACGGCCATGTTCGCCGTCGTGGTCGCCAACATCTGGTACGGCGTCACCTTCTTCACCATCATGATCCTGGCCGCGCTGCAGTCCATCCCCGAGGAGCTGTACGAGGCGGCGGCACTGGACGGCGCGGGCAAGGTGCGCACCCTCTTCCAGATCACCATTCCGTACATCCGGGTCACGCTCGCGCTGACCGTCCTGCTGCGCGTCATCTGGATCTTCAACTTCCCCGACCTGATCTTCGGGATGACCGGCGGCGGGCCGAACAACGAGACGCACATCGTGACCACCTGGATGATCAAGATCACTCAGCAGGGCGACTACGGCAGGGCGTCGGCCCTCGGGCTCATCGTCGTCGCCACGCTGCTGGTGTTCGCGGTCTTCTTCCTCCTGGCCACGCGTGAGAAGCGAGAGGTGAAGTCGTGATCGGCAAGGAGTCCACGGCGGGCCGGGCCACCAAGTTCACCTTCCTCGGACTGTGGCTGGTGTTCACCGTCTTCCCGCTCTACTGGATCACCATCACGTCCCTGAAGGCGCCCGGCGACATCTTCGCCTTCCCGATCGCCTACTGGCCCGAGCACTTCTCGCTGGAGAACTACAGCGGGCTCTTCGGCAAGGCCGACTTCGGCGTCTACCTCACCAACAGCCTCATCGTCGCGTTCGTGGCGGGCGTGGTGGCCACCGCGATCTCGATGCTGTCGGCCTATGTGCTGGCCCGTTTCGAGTTCCGCACCAAGTCCGCCCTGCTGATGGCCGCGCTGGTCACCCAGATGATCCCGACCTTCATCGCGCTGGGACCGCTGTACCTGCTCATGACCGACCTCAACCTGGTCGACAACAGGCTCGGGCTCATCCTCGTGTACGTCGCCGTGTGCATCCCCTTCTGCACGGTGATGCTCCGCGGCTTCTTCGAGAACATCCCGGACGCGCTGGAGGAGGCCGCCATGATCGACGGCCTGTCCCGGTTCGGGGCGCTGTTCCGGGTGCTCCTGCCGGTGATGCGTCCGGGGATCGTGGCCGCGTTCATCTTCAACTTCGTCAACTGCTGGAACGAGCTGTTCCTGTCGGTGACGCTGATGAACAGCGACAGCAACAAGACCGTCCCCACGGCCCTGAACGGCTTCATCTCCAGCTTCAACATCGACTGGGGATCCATGTCGGCGGCCGCGGTCCTCACCATCCTGCCCACGATGGTGCTCTTCGCCTTCGCCAGCCGCCATATCGTCCAGGGGCTCACCGCCGGTGCGGTGAAGGGCTGAGGGCGGCCTCGGAGAGTGGGTGCGGGCGCTGGGCCGCGTGCGGCTCAGCCGCTGCGGCCCTCCAGCGCCGCGGCGATGTCGTCGAGGTCCTTGGCAATGGCCTTGCTGACCGCCCGCGCGCCCAGGGCACCCATGATCTTGGCCAGGAAGCCCGCGACCCCACCGGACGCCACGGCCGAGAACGTCATGCGGACGGTCGTCGTCACCGGGCCGTCGGCTCGCAGCGCCCACTCCGAGATGTAGTGCGAGCCGTGGGACTCGGCCTCCACCACATACCGTTCGGGCGGCTCGCTGGCCGTCACCCACATCTCCTCGGTGGCGTCCTTGCCGAACATGCGCCGCGTCTCCCGCCACCGCGTGCCGACGCCGAAGGCGCCTTCGGTGAGGACCTCGACCTTCGAGACGCTGCTGAGGACGTGCTCCATACCGGCCAGGTCGGTGATGGCCTCCCACACCGGTCCCTGGGCCGCGGCGATGCGCCGCTCGACGACGACACTTCTGCTGGTCATGGTTCCCATGAAAGCACCAGGGTCCGACAACGGCCCGACGACCGCATGAGAGGACCGTCCTCGCTCACGACCTCAGACTCGGGCGACGAGTTTGACCTCGACCAGTAGCTCGGGGAATGCCAGTCGAGGGGTGCCGATCATGGTGCTTGCCACCTGGGGGTCCGGTCGGCCGTAGGCCTCCTTGCGCACCGGCCCCGCCGCGGCGTCACCCGCGTCGGCATCGACCACGTAGATGACTTCGTCGACGACGTCGTCCAGCGATGCGTCGAAACGCTTCAGCAATTCCGCCGCGTTGGCGTAGCACTGGCGCAGCTGTTCGCCCATGTTGGAAAAATCGGTAACCAGTCCGTCCTCATTCACGGGGGCCGGGGCGATGAGTTCCGTCCCGTCGTGTGCCACCTGGCCGGAGACGTAAATGGTGTCGCCGCGCTTGACCGCTTGTACGTACCCGTAGCTTTCTTCCCAGGGGACTCCGAAGCTTTCTGTCTGATCTGCCTTGCTCATGTCGCTCCGATCGTCAAAGGTATGTTCTGTAAGAACGACGTGGGATCTGTAGGAACGAAAGTGGATTCGGTAAGGACGATATGCGGCCAGGCCGGGGTGGAACCAGACGCAGCCGTGCCACTTTCGGCAAGGATCGTGCCGGAAGTGCAGGCCAGGTCCGATGGCGCACCCGTGAGCTAGCCTGGAGAGGCGCGTAGGCAGTAGGGGGCGACAGAGACCAGGGGGCGCAATTGCGATCCAGAGACGGCCGGACCATTGTCGCGATCCTTGCGATGCCGCGAGCGTATTCACTGGATGTCAGCATTCCGGCGCATGTGTTTGGTCAGCATCCGGGATATCGCGTCTTTGTGTGCGGCGACCAGAACGGCGACCGGAGTCTCGACGTGGCCGCGGACATCAGGCCGACCCACTCGCTCTCAGATGCGGAGTACGCGGATATCGTCGTGGTTCCGGGCTATGAGAACCCGAGTCTCCCCGTCCCGGAGGACTATCTGAAGGCGGTGCAACTCGCGGGTGAGCGGGGTGCCCGTATAGTCGCCGTCTGCACGGGCGTGTTCGCGCTCGCGGCCACTGGATTGCTCGACGGGAAGACGGCCACGACACACTGGCAATACACCGACCGACTCCGGACGGCGTATCCCGAAGTCGACGTCGCCGAGAACCGGCTGTTCGTCGAGGACGGGGCAGTTCTCACGTCCGCGGGTGCGGGATCGGGCATCGACGCATGTCTCCACGTCATCCAGAGCGATTTCGGAACGACAGTCGCCGACGACGTGGCGAAGGACGTCGTCTTCTCCGCTGCCCGCGGTGCGAACGAGCCACAGTACGTGGATGTTCCGCCCCTTCCTCGCGCCGGTCTTCAGGCGACCCGGGAATGGGTGATCGAAAACATTGGATCGTCGATCACCGTGCAGCGGATGGCGGACCACAGCCGGCTCTCGCGGAGAACCTTCATCCGGCACTTCGTGCGCGAGACAGGAATGCCGCCGATGCACTGGGTCGCCCGGCAGCGGATCCTCGGCGCGCGCCGACTCCTCGAATCCTCCGACTGGTCCGTGGAGAGGATCGCCGGAGCGACGGGGTTCGGCACCGCCGCGAACTTCCGGAACATCTTCCGACGAGAGGTGGGCGTGACCCCGACCGCCTACCGGAAGACACATGCGGCCACGGCTGTCACTCGGTCACATACGCGTTGAGCGGCGACAACCCGTCCAGGTCCACCTGGACCCCCTTGAGCCTGGAGCTGTAGAGGAACGTGCGCACCGGCACGTACACCGGAATGGCCGCCGCCTGCTCCATCACCCGGCGGTCGACGGTGGACCACTTCTCGCCCGCGGCCGCCACGTCGGCCGTCGCGTTGGCCTCGTCGATCGCGTCGTTCACCGCCGTGCTGTTGAGCCGGGAGAAGTTGGAGGTCGTCGGGTAGGTGTAGCGGCCGTCGAAGGAGTCGGGCAGGAACGCCGACGCCAAGGGGAGGCCGCTGATGTTCATCGGCAGGCGGGCCAGGTCGTAGGCGCCGTCGCCCACGTTCTCGTAGAGGTCGGAGACGTCGACGTTCTTCAGCGTGACCCGGAAACCGGCCTTGTCCAGGGCCTTCTTCACCGCTTTGGCCCGTGCCTCGTCGGCTGTCGTCGCATAGGCGACGGTGAGCGGGTAGTCCGTCTCACCGGCCTCGGCGAGCAGCGCGCGGGCGCGGGCGGGGTCACCGTGCTTCCCGGCCCCGTACAGGTCGAAGTCGCGCGAACCGGGGATGCCCGGCGGCAGGAGGTGGTGCGTGGCCTCGCCGTCCTCGCCGCTCGCGGCCAGGACGTCCGCCGCCGGATACGCGGTGGCGATGGCCTGACGGACCTTCAGCTTCGGTACGCGTTTGGTGTTGATCGAGTACGCGTGGACATAGGGAGCCGGTGATGTCACCCGGACCGTGCCGCTGCCGGTGGCGCCGTCCGTCGTGCCCAGCCCGTCCTTGTCCAGCGAGCCGGAGAACGTCATCACGGCCGACTTCGAACCGGCCGCGCGGATCCGGGACTTGATCTCGTCGATGGTCAGCGAACCGGTGATCTCGTAGCGGTCGGGGTACGCGGTGCGCACCGGGTCCGTGTCCGCGTGCCACTTCGGGTTGCGGCTGAGCGTGAGGTTCTTGGCGCCGGTGAAGGAGTCGACCTGGTACGGGCCCGTCGACGGCAGGAGTGTGGAGGTGCCGGAGATGTCGGCGACCCGCTCCGGCACGGGTGAGCCGTTCGGGCCGGCCAGGACGACGTTGAAGTCGGGGTGGGCGCCGTCGAGATGGAAGACGATCGTGCGGTCGTCGGGGGTCTCGATGACACCTGGCGGCATCTCGTGCTCGCCGCCGATGCCGTCCGCGTCCTCGGGACCGAGCAGGAAACTGCGCAGAGTGCGGTCGCCCATCGGGAACTTGTCGGGGTCGAGAGCGCGCTTGACCGCGAACGCGAAGTCCTGGGCGCGTACGGGCGATCCGTCGTTGTAGGTCAGGCCCGGTTTGAGGGTGAACGTCCAGTCGCGACCGTCCAGCGTCGGCCTGCCGGTGTCCTGGGCGAGGTCCCCGACGAGTCGGACGGAGCCGTTGGGCAGGGTTTCGAGCGTGGTCAGGCTGCGGTAGACGAGCCGCGAGATCAACCGGTCGGGCCCGGACCACATGTTGCCCGGGTCGAGAGTGGTGATACCGCCCGGTTCGAGGACCGTGACCTTGCCGCCCTTGGTGGCGCCCCGTACCGCCGGGGCGGGGCCCTTGGCATCGGCGTCGGAGCCGATCGTGAGGGTCTGGGTCTTCGCCACCGGGGCCACAGTGCCGGTGGCGGCCTTCGACTCGCCAGGGCCGCTCTTCCCGCTTCCCTCGTCGCCGTCGCCGCCTCCGAAGGGCTGGACGACCGACAGCACGACCACGAGCGCGGTGACGACCGCCGAGGCCGCGATCCATGTGACGCGCCGCCCGCGCAGGCGAGCGGCCGGGGGAGCGGGCGGCTGCTTCGGGATCGGCGGTGCGAGCGGGTACGAGGTGGGGTCGGGGCTGGTGGTCGCGGCGCCCGCGGCGAGTTGCTGCGGGACCGCGGTCGATGCGAAGTGCCGCGGTTCGGGCGATACGTGGGCCGGGTTTCCCGGTGCGGTCGAGACGGCGGGCTGCCCGGGAGGCGGCGTGTGGTCGGCTGGTTGGGCCGGAGGCTCGCCATCGAGTGGGACCCGCGGCTCGGCCAGGGCGAGTCTCTCGAATGCCGCCCGTGCCTCCTCCGCCGTCGGCCGCTGATCGACCGGCTTCGCCAGCATCCGCCCCACCAGCTCGTCCCACTCGGGGGCGAGCCCCGGACGCCGTACCGACGGCTTCTCCGGTGTCTCGTACACATGGCTGTGCATCAGCGCGGGAGCCGACGCCGAGTCGAAGGGCGGTGCGCCGGTGAGCATCTCGTACACCGTGCAGCCCAGCGCGTACACGTCCGTACGGCCGTCGTCCGCGCCCCGAGTGAAGCGCTCGGGCGCCATGTAGGGGAGGGTGCCGATGGGGGAGTCGGCGGTCGCGGTGAGCATGCCGCCCCCGGCCGCCGCGTCGAGGAACTTGGCGATGCCGAAGTCGAGCACCTTGACCGTGCCCTCGTCGGTGAGCATCACGTTCGCCGGTTTGATGTCACGGTGCACGATGCCCGCCCGGTGCGCGGTCGCCAGGGCCCGGCAGACCTGTGCCGCGAGCTCCGCGACCCGCCCCGGCGGCATCGGCCCCTCGGTCAGCAGCTCGCCCACGGTCCGGCCCGAGAGCAACGGCATGACCAGGTAGGGGACTTCACCGTCCGCCCCGTGGTCGAAGACCGGCACGATGTACGAGCTGTCCAGTGCGGCGGCGGCCCGCGCCTCCCGCCCGAACATGGCGAGCAGCCGCTCCCGCTCGGCGCCGGCCGTGCCCGGCGGCAGGCTCAGCAGCTTGACGGCCACCGGGCGTTCGAGCCGCGCGTCCCTGGCCCGCCACACCACGCCCATACCGCCGGCACCGATCTGCTCCGTGAGCGTGTACCGGCCGTCCAGGACCGTGTCGCGCATCCCCGCCCCCACTCGCTCAAGGAATCAGCAGTCTCAATGTACCTACGCACAAGGGGAGTTGAGCGGTTCCCAGGTGAGGTGAGAGGGCTTGCGTGACCGATGCCGACGTCCCATGCTGGCCGCAACGCCGAGGCAGGGGGGCCTTGAGATGCGATACGGGCGTGTCATGCGAGTTGCCGTCTTACTTGGTGTACTGGTGTGGGCATCCGGCTGCTCGGACGGCGGCGACGATGGCGACGACGGCGCGCGTGGATCGTCGGCGCCACCGACCGTGTCGACCCCGGCCACGACCGGGACCCCGTCGAGCAGCTCGTCCAAGCCGGCGTACTACGACAACGACGACAACGTGCTGATGGCCAAGGGTGACTGCTACGGGCCCCCGAGGGGCGAAGAGCAGGGTCATGCCGTGGAGATGCCCTGCGACGACCCCGACGCCATCGGCAAGGTCCTCAAGCGCGTCGAGAAGAAGACCACCGTGTACACCTTCATCGACTGTTCCGACTCCACGGACGATGTGCTGGGCATCAGCGGCGATCCCGGATGGGAGGTCGCGGGCTCGCGTGACTACCTCAAGTACGTGGTCGGTGCGGGCTATGCCTGCGTACGCAACCTCAAGGCCCCGCACCCCGGCGAACCGGGCCAGGGCGGCATGGAGATCCGCGTGGGTGACTGCCTGGAGGCTTCGGACACGGGTGACAAGTACGAGGAAGTCCCCTGCGACGGCGAGGTGTTGCCCGACGTCAAGGTCATCGGCGAGCCCGACCTGGACAACAACTGCCCGCGCAAGGACGACACTCAGCTGACGGAGGAGTCCATCCTGGATGTGGCCGGGCTGGGGGGCGGTCCGGAGTACTGCGCAAGGGCTTACGCGGAACTGTGAGGAGGCGTGCGCGCGGAGAGGAAGCGTGCGCGCGGAATTCGGCGTACGAGTGGATCAGGCCGGTTCGTGAACCTGGGCCTTGTCGAGCAGACAGCCTGACTCTTCACCGTCACGCCGTACGCGGGCAGGGGACGTCGATCCTGTCGGCGAGCTCAGCCCTCGGACCTCTTCACGCACATCAGCGTCTGCTGGCCGGTCGCGACGAGTGATCGGGCGTCGCCCTCAACGCCGAACACCTCCAGTTGGCACACCGTCAGTGTCCGTCCGGGCTTCAGGACCGTTCCCACGGCCTCGATGTGATCGCCCACGGCGGGCGCCAGGAGGTTGATCTTGTACTCGACCGTGAGGACCGACGTGTTCTCGGGGAACAGCGTGAACGCCGCATAGCCGCCCGCGCTGTCCGCGATGGCGCTCGTCGCCCCGGCATGGAAATAGCCATGCTGCTGGGTGACTTCGGGGCGGTGCGGGAGAACGATGTGCACGCGGCCCGGTGCGATGTGCGTGATGCGCGCATCGAGATGGCCCATCAGTCCCTGGAGTCCAAAGCTGGTCCGGATGCGTTCCTGCACCTCGGGGCTTGCCTCTTCCTGCTGATCCTGGTGGTCCACTGCGCTCCTTGAATGGGTGTCCCGGTTCGGACCGGCCGGACCGGCAGGTTGGCTGAGGGGAGGCGGGGGTGTCTCCCGGGGGCCGAACACGGCGGGCCGTCATCCGGCCAGACGTTCCACGAGGAGGAACCCGCCGATGGCGATCATCATGGCACCGCTTGTACGGGTGACGGCTCGCGCGGCTGCCGGTCGCGCCTGCAACACGGTCCGGGCCAGTACGCCCACGGTGAGGTAGACGAGGGCGCAGCCGGCCATGTGAAGCGTGCCCAGCAGAGCGGTCTGGGCGGCGACGGGCCAGTCCGCCGCGGGGTCGATGAACTGGGGGAACAACGAGAAGTACAGCAGCAGCGCCTTGGGGTTGAGGCCGCTGATCCCGGCGCCCTTCAGCATGATCTGCCGGTTGGAGGCGGCCATCACCTCGCTGGAGGCGCCGGGTGTCGCCGGCCGTGCCAGGACGCCCCAGCCGAGCCACATCAGATAGGCGGCCCCGAGCACGGTCAGCGCCGTCAGCAGGGTCGCGGAGCTGGCGACGATCACCACCAGGCCGGCCACCGCGAGCATGGTGTATCCCGCGTATCCGGCGACCAGTCCGGCCACCGCGGGGACGATCGACCGGTTCCGCAGCCCTGCCGTGATCGCGTACGCCCAGTCCGCGCCGGGCGTGAACACCAGCAGAAGATCCACTGCCAGGAATGCCGCCAGTGTGCCCGCGTCCATGCTGAACCGATCCCTCTCTCGCTCATCCTTACGAGAGGGAACGCTAGGCGGGATCCTGGCGAAAGTGTTCCCGTATTTTCCACGGATCCGGGCAGCTGGGGCACAATCTTCCCCATGGATGACCTCGACCGGAAGATTCTTACCGAGCTGCAGCTGGACGGCCGTCTGACGGTGACCGAGCTGGCCGCCCGGGTGAAGCTCAGCGTCTCGCCGTGCCATCGGCGCCTGCGCGACCTCGAGCGAACCGGCGCGATCCGCGGCTACCGCGCTGTCGTGGATCCGGCCACTGTCGGTCTGGACTTCGAGGCCCTGGTCTTCGCCACCCTGCGCTGGGAGGACCGCGACACCGTCGCCGCCTTCGAGCAGGCCGTGGCCGCGGTCCCGCACGTGGTGCAGGCCCAGCGCCTCTTCGGCGAGCCCGACTACCTCCTGCGCGTCGTCACCGCCGACCTGGCGGCCTATCAGCAGCTGTACGACCAACAGCTGGCCACCCTGCCCGGAGTCCAGCGCCTGACCTCCACCATCGTGATGAAGCATGTTGTCGACGACCGCCCGCTGCCTGCCTGAGACCGGTTCCGGAGGCACTGGTCCCGGCAAGCGCCCGGAATCGGCCAACGGGCGTAGCCGTCGACGACCGAGTGGGAGAATCCCCCTCCCGGGGCCGCGCGCTACCGCCATGGGACGGTCGGTGCAACTCTCCGTCGGCTCCCGGGAGGACCGGAAGGAACCGTCAGCGTGATCGAGTGGGTGTATCTCAGCGCCGGGACAAGGCCCGTCCCCCGGCCGGTCGCCACCCCGCTGGTGTGGGCCGCCGCCTTCGGCGGTGCCCTGTTGCTGGTGGCCACCCTCAACACCCTCGTCGGCCCCGACCGGCCCGCACTCGCGCTGACGGCGCTGTCCCTGCTGGCCGCCCTGCTGGGCGGGCGTTCACGCTTCACGGCGGCACCCGGAACGGCCGCACTGTGCTGGCTGTTCCTCAATGTCTTCGCCATCCCGCCCCTGGGCACTTTCAGCTGGGCCGGACACTGCGACACGTTCTGGCTCAGCTGCCTGCTTGCCGCGGCCCTCATCGGCACAGCGGTCGCCCGCCTCGTCCATGCCCGCGCCGCCTACCGCCGCATAGCCGCGGGAGCCGGCCCCGTGGCGTGGGCGCCGGGCGAGCGCCCGGAGGACGCCTGACGGGCGACGTCTGACGGGAGGGCCTCTGACCGTGGGCCGGGCCTTGACCGTGCATGGCCCGTTCGCATGAAGCTCGCTAGCCCCAGGGTGTCAAAACCCATTCCCCACCTCGTCCTTCTCCATCGTGAGCCCTGCCCGGGCTGAGGGATCTTGCGCATGGCGCGTGGACGACCCCCACGCCTTCGGCATTCGGACACCATGCGTGAAGGGGCGTACCTGTGCAGACTGGCCGACGAGATGTCCTGCGAACCGGAGGGGCCGTCGCGGCCACAGGGGCCGCGATCGCGCTGGGCGGCGGAACCGGCCCGGCGTTCGCCGCGGCCCGCCGGACCTCCCTCGTCGGGGGAGCGGAGCCCGGCGCCTGGCGCGAGCTGGTCAGGAGCCTGAGCCCGGCCGCCCGGCTCTACAGACCGGGACAGCCGGAGTACGCGGCCCGCGCGACGGCCGACAACCAGCGCTACGCGTCCGTGCGTCCGGCCGGCGTCCTCGCCTGTGCCACGGAGAGCGACGTACGGACGGCGGTGCTGTGGTGCGCGAAACACGGAGTGCCGCTCGCACCCCGCTCCGGCGGCCACAACTACGCGGGTTACTCCACCACCCCGGGCCTGGTGATCAGCCTGCGTGCGATGAACCAGGTGGTGCCGCGCGGGCATGAGCTGCGGCTGGGCGGGGGAGCCACCAACTCCGACGTGTACGCCGCCCGCGTCGCGAACCTGTACTTCCCCGGCGGGCGCTGCCCCGAGGTGGGCGTGGCGGGCCTGACCCTCGGTGGCGGCCTCGGCTTCAACGACCGCAAGTGGGGCCTGACGTGCGACCGGCTCACCGAGACCCGTCTCGTACTGGCCAACGGCACCCTCGTCCGCGCGGCCGAGGACGAGAACCCCGACCTCTTCTGGGCCTGCCGCGGCGGAGCGGGCGGCAACTTCGGCATCAACACCGCGTTCACCTTCGCCGCCGTACCCGTGGGCAGGCTGCGCGCCACCGTCTTCCACGTCACCTACCCCCTGCACAAGGCCGTCGATGTGCTGGAGGAACTGCGGGACATCCTCGACGCCGACCGGGACAACGACTTCGACGTACGCATCGGCTTCAAGCACGCCGGCGACGGCACGGCCACCCTGGCCCTGCTCGGGCAGCGACTCGGCGACGAGGACGGACTGCTCCGCCGGTTCGCGCCCCTGCTGCGCCTGCGTCCCGCCCAGGCCGTCATCGAGGAACGCGGCTTCTGGTCCGCGCAGGACTTCCTGATGGAGACCCCCGGCCCGAAGGAGGCCTACGCCTCCAAGTCCCTCGTCCCCGACCGGTGGCCGAGCCCGGACACCGTGGCAGCCATCGCCGACTGGACCCGCAACTGGCGCCCGGGACCGGGCCGCAGCACCGGCTATGTGACCCTGTTCGCCATGGGCGGCGACACGGCGACACGACGACCGGACGAAACGGCCTACCCCCACCGGGAAGCCGCCTTCGTCATCGACATCGGCACCCACTGGAAGCCGGCCACCCCGTCCGCCCAGGTGCGCGGCCTGCTGGAACAGACCCGCACCGCCCACCACATGCTGCGTCGTCACCTCAACACCGACGCCGCCTACGTCAACTTCCCCGACCCGGACCTGCACGACTGGCGGCACGCCTACTACGGCGCCAACTACGACCGCCTGGTGGACGTCAAGCGCAGCTGCGACCCCACCGCCCTGTTCCGCTACCAGCAGGCCGTCGGCCGCCCACAGCCCTGACCGCGAGCCCCTCCGGCGTGAGGTACCCGAGCCTCTACGGCGTGAGGTAGGTGTGGAAGACGTTCGCGGGGTCGTACGTGGCTTTGAGGGCCCGCAGCCGCTCCCAGTCCTCCGGGGCGTACGACCTCCGAGCCCTGGAGGCGTCCGCGGTGAGGTCGGCCTCGGCGATGTAGTGGCCGGTTCCGTACGGCTCGACGGCACGCATGGTGTCCCGGAGCCAGCCGGTGTTGGCGCTGTCCGCTGCCGGGTCGTCCCAGATCGCGAAGGGGGCGACATAGGTCTCGCCCAGGATCGAGAAGGCCATGTCGTCCGAGAGGGAGCGGTCCCGGGAAGCGGGCCACAGGGGAGCGAGGATGAGCGATTGCTCGGAGGGGGCCTGGTCGAGCGAGGCGGCGAGGATCGGCAGCAGGGTCTCGTACCCGGTGTCCGACCACAGGGTGTCCACCGCGTTGCGGTGCGCCCGGGGCCAGAAGCCGGACGACGTGCCGTACAGATCCTCGAAGGTCTTCGGCTCGTCCGTCTGCCGGAACAGGGCGCGTTCGGCCAACGGGCAGGCCCGTAGCGGCTCCAGACAGCGGACCGCCTCGTCATGCGTGCGAGCGAAGGCCGTGCCGGTGAAGCTGATCACCTTGGGCCTCGGCGAAGCCGACGTGAGGTCCGGGGAGGCGGTCGACAGCATGAAGGACGCCTCGACATTCGCCGGAAGGCGCTCGGCTGCTTCGCTGGCCCAGCGGGTCACCGGTTCGACCTCGGACAGGGGAAAGGTGTACGTGGTCTCGGCGACCGCCGTCGGAAGGTCGTGCAGAGTCACGTGGAAGCGGGTGGCGACCGCGAAGAAGCCGGGTCCGGCGCCCCGCGCGGCCCAGAAGAGGTCGGGGTTCTCGCTCCGGCTGCAGGTGAGGGCATCGCCGTCCGCCGTGACCACCTCGACCGCCTGCACGGCTGCGGCAGCCGGACCGAGCAGGCCGGAGTTCCAGCCGAGGCCACCGCTGAGGAGGTAGCCGCTCAGGGCGACGGGCCCACAGTGCCCGGCCGGGAAGGCGAGGCCGTGCGGGGCGAGCGCGGCGACGAACTCGCGGCCGGTGAGCGCGGGTTGCACGGTCGCGGTGCGCGCGGCCGGATCGATCTCGCAGGCGTTGAGCGCGGACAGGTCGATGAGCATGCCGCCGTCGCGCAGCGGGGAGCCGCACCAGCTGTGCCCATGGGAGCGAATGGCGACCCTGAGACCTTCGGAGCGGGCCAGCCGGACGGCCGCCCGGACATCGCGGTCTGAGGCGACCCGGACGATGAGGTCGGGAAAGCGCTGCGGCTTGAGGCCGTTCCACAGCATGGCCGACCAGGTGCTGTCGTAGGCGGCGTCGCCCCGACGGACGACCTCCCCCTCGATCACTACGCCCGCTTGGCCAACTCCGCTCATGACGCGCTCCTCAGTCGGTAGTCGGCCGGTGGTCAGCCGGTGGTCAGCCAGTGGTCAGCCCGAAGATCAGGATGCACAGCGCCCAGCACAGCACCACGAGGGCAGCCCCCGCCACATGGGTCCGTACGGTACGCACCCGGCTGGGCACCAGCCAGAAGGCGAGGATCCTGTTCACCAAGGGCATCAGCAGCCAGGTCAGGATGGAAACGCTCAGCACGTTCCCGATGAACAGGCCGATGTAGCCGGGCAGTCCGATGTCGTCCAGTTCAAAACCGACGGTCAGATTCAGAACCATCACGGTGGGATACAGCGCCAGCACCACGGTCATGGCCTGTTTCCAGTTGGGCGGGACCGCCTCGTCCGCGCCCTCCCCGAAGCGGAACCAACCGCTGAACGCCGACTCCACCTTGCGCAGGTCGTAGGAGGCGAAGTATTTCCGGCCCTCCTGCAGAAGCTTTTCGCGAGCGCCGGACGCGAGCCATTCGTCGAGGTGTTCGCGGGTGTCGAATCTGAAGACGACGACCCAGTTGTCCTGGATCCCCTCGACCGGCTTGAACAACTCGGTCCCCATGAAACCCGGATACTTCTCCTGGGCCTTGAGGGCCTTGTCCTGCCACCGCACGAAGTCCTCTTCCCGGCCGGGCCGCACCTTGTGGGAGATGACCGCCGTGACGGCTTCCTCATCCGTGGGCGGCGGCGTGCCGCCGACCAGGACCTCCTGGGTCGGTGTCCCGTCGAACAACGGAAGGCCCTCGGCAAGCAGTTCCTGACGCTCGCAGGAGTCCAGCCAGGCAGTCAGCAGGTCGATACGGGAGAAGCGAAAGACCACCACCCATTCCCGCTCGCCACCGGCGCCCGGGGGATATATCTCCGTCCCCTCGAATCCGTCGAATGCGCGCACGGCCCGGTTGGTCCGCTCCTGCCAGCGTTGATAGTCGTCGGCGCGGCCTTCCCGCACCTTCTGGGAGGTCACAACGGTCGCACCGTCGCCGGTCGGGGCACGGATTGCACTGACACCCATACGGAGTAGTCTAATTCCAAGGGGAGTTATTGGACAAACGGGGCAATTTTCCTCGGTGATGCCGAGCGGAGGTCCGTCATGGGGCACAAGGAGTTTCTGACCGAAGCGGTACGGCTTGCCACCGAATCCGTCGAAGAGGGCTGGGGCGGTCCGTTCGGCGCCGTGATCACCCGGGACGACGAAATCGTGGCCCGGGGCCAGAACCGCGTCCTGCTCACCGGCGACCCCACCGCGCACGCCGAAGTGGAGACCATTCGCAAGGCCGTGCAGCGCCTGAATCCCGAGGCTCCCTCGATATCGCCGGAACACCAGAACGAGAGCACGCTCGAATACGTGCCGCGCCCCGAAGGATCCCCCGACCCGGTACCGGAGCGGGCCCGGATGCTCAAGGGCTGCTCGATCTACATCAGCGGCGCCCCCTGCCCGATGTGCATGAGCGCCATCTACTGGTCGCGGATCGACAACGTCTACTACAGCAGCGATCTGAAGGCCACACGCGAGATCGGCTTCGACGACGCCTTCCAGTACGAGGACTTCCAGAAGCCGCTCGACCAGCGCCGGATCCACGTGGAGCAGATCCACCCCGAACTCGGCGCCCAGGCCTACGAAACCTGGTCGCACAAGCCCGACCGGCATCCCTACTGAAGCTGTCGCTGAAGTCGTCGGGGCGGGCGCGATGCCAGTACGGGCGCAGCCGTCGCTCGGAGTATCAGTTCGGGATGCCAGTTCGGGATGCCAGTACGGGGTCAGCTGTCGCTCGGGCGAATTCCGGCGGCGGCCTCCACCCGGTAGATCCGCGGGGCCACGCCCACCGCCCGCTTGAAGGCGTTACTGAAGGCGCTCTCCGAGGTGTAGCCGACGGAGCGGGCGAGTGCCGCGACCGGGGCGGTGTCCTGCCTCAGGGCACGGGCGGCCAGGCTCATGCGCCAGTTCAGCAGGTACGTCAGCGGCGGCACCCCGGCCGCCTCCTTGAACCGTACGGCGAACGTGGTGCGGGACATCGCCGCCGCCCGGGCGAGTTCCTCCAGCTGCCAGGGGTGGGCCGGGTCGCCGTGCATCAGGCGCAGCGCCGGGGCGAGCCGTTCGTCGGCGAGGGCGCGCAGCCAGCCGGGCGGCAGCCCGTCCGAGTCGGTCAGACAGATCCGCAGCACCTGCACGAACATCAGCTGCGCGAGCTGGGCCGAGACGAACTCGACGCCGGCCCGGCCCGCCCTCATCTCCGCCACCAACTGCCCGATGAGCCACCGCAGTACGCCGGCTTCGGGCGAGTCGGCCCGGACGTGGACCAGCTCCGGCAGCGCCCGCCGCAGCAGGTCGCCGCGGTCCCGGCTCAGGTCGATGTGCCCGGACACGCACGTGACGTCCACCGCCTCGCCCTGGCCGAGCCGGGCCATCCGCGTTGCCGGGTCCATGACCACGTCGTCGGGGGCGATCGGTTCGACTCCCGGCCGATTGCACAGCACGTACGGCTGGTCACCGTCGGAGACCACCACGTCCCCCTCGGTGAGCCGCATGGGTTCACCGCCGGCCTCGCGGACCAGCAGGCAGCTGCCCTGCAGTACGGCCTTCACCTTCAGCCGGTGGCGTCCGCGCAGCTCGATGGCCCAGTCCCCGCCGGCCGTGAAGCCGCCGGAGAACACACTGCGGGCGTCGGCGACGGCGAGGGCGTCGGACAGCGGGTCAACGGTCATGCTCGAACTATCACGCAAGTAATGCGGATTCTCAAGCATTCATCGTACGGATCCATCGACCTACGGTGGTCTGGACAGCTCGACCTGAGGCTTGAGGAGAGACCCGACATGACCACCACACAGCACCCCCTGGGTTCCGGCTTCGGCGCCACTTCCACCGCCGAGGAGGTGATCAAGGGGATCGACCTGACCGGCAGGGTCGCGATCGTCACGGGCGGCTACTCCGGCATCGGGCTGGAGACGGCCCGCGTCCTGCGTGGAGCCGGCGCCGAGGTCGTCGTACCGGCACGGGACGTGGAGCGGGCCCGGACGGCTCTCAAGGACGTGCCCGGAGCCGAGGTCGGGCACCTGGATCTGCTGGACCCGGCGTCCATCGACGCCTTCGCGGAGAAGTTCCTGGCCTCCGGGCGTCCGCTGCACCTCCTGGTCAACAGCGCCGGGATCATGGCGACCCCGCTGGCGCGGGACGCGCGCGGATACGAGGGGCAGTTCGCCACCAACCACCTGGGGCACTTCCAGCTGACCACCCGGCTGTGGCCCGCGCTGGTCGCCGCCGGGGGCGCGCGGGTCGTGGTGCTGTCGTCGCGGGGCATCCGCTTCGCCGGCGTCGACTTCGACGACCTGCACTTCGAGCACCGGACCTACGAGCCCTTCGTGGCCTACGGCCAGTCGAAGACGGCAAACGCCCTGTTCGCCGTGGAGGCGGACCGGCGCGGGCAGGCGCAGGGCATCCGGGCGTTCGCCGTGCACCCGGGTCTCATCATCGACACCGGCCTGGTCAAGCACCTCGACCCGGCGGCGCTCCAGGCCGCGGGCGCGCTGGACAGCGAGGGGCGGCCCGTCCGTGACCCCGAGCGCCAGATGAAGACCGTGCAGCAGGGCGCGGCCACCAGCGTCTGGTGCGCTACCAGCCCGCAGCTCGACGGTCTCGGCGGGGTCTACTGCGAGAACGTCGACATCAGCCCGCTGGTGGCCCCCGAGAACGAGGCCGCCTGGGCCGGCGGGGACAGCGTCCCGGGCGTACTGCCCCGCGCCGTGGACCCGGAGGCGGCCGCCCGGCTCTGGGAGGTCAGCGAACGGCTCACGGCCTGAACGACCCCATCGCTACGGGCAGGCTCGTCGGCGTCGAGGTCCGGGTCGCGGGTGACCGCGACGCCGTCCTCGGTCTGCGGCGGGCTGCCCGTACCGACCGGGGCAGAGGTCGCCCGGCCCCAGCAGGGCCGTTTTTGCTCTGCTCCTCCGGCCCTCCGGGAGACGGCAGTGACACCACGTCATGCATTCGTCCTGACGAACGTCATGGCCAAGTGATGACACCACGCCCTGTCAGGTGAGTGTGAAGGCGGGTGGGGTGGATGCATGACCTCGATGCACAGAACTTTGTCACTCGCCTTCGCCGTAACCGCGGTGGCGGCGACCGCGATGCCCGGGGTGTCGGTGGCCGCGACGCCGGACACCGTGCGGTGGGGCCCGTGCCCGGAGAAGGTTGCCGCACCCCGTCTCGAGTGCTCGACGCTCGAAGTCCCGCTGGACTACCGGGATCCCGACGGCCGGCAGATCGAGATCGCGATCTCCCGGCTGGCGAGCGAGAAGCCGTCGCAGCGCCGCGGCGTCCTGGTGACCAATCCCGGCGGCCCCGGCATCACGGGACTCGGCTGGCCGGCCGTACTCGCCGAATCAGGACTGCCGCAGAAGGTGTTGGACTCCTACGACGTGATCGGCTTCGACCCGCGTGGCGTTGCCGGCAGCACACCGGTGACCTGCGATCTGACGCCGGAGCAGCGGGCACGCGGCAACTTCCCGACGTACGCGCACACCGCGGCCGATGTCGTGCGGGATGCGGGGAAGGCGCGGACCGTCGCCAGGCAGTGCGCCACCTCGCGGACGGCGTGGATGCTGCCGCACATCACCACGGCGAACACCGCGCGCGACATGGACCGGATCCGGGTGGCGCTGGGCGAGCCGAAGCTCTCGTACCACGGTGTTTCCTACGGCTCCTACCTCGGTGCGGTGTACACGACGATGTTCCCGAAGCGCAGCGACCGGTTCGTGCTCGACAGCAACCTGGGTCCCGGCGGTTACGACGCCACGGCCATGCGGTTGTTCGGCCGTGGCATGGAGGACCGGTTCCCGGACTTCGCGGAGTTCGCGGCCGCGCGCCCCGAGTACGGTCTGGGCACCACACCGGAGCAGGTGACCGCGAAGTACTTCGACCTCGCGGAGCGGTTGGACGCGAAGCCGGTCCAGGGCATCGACGGGACGCTGTTCCGCGGGCTCACGTTCGGGGAGATCTACGGTGACTCGGCCATGCCCGAACTGGCCGAGACCTGGCAGGCGCTCGACACGGACCGGCCGTTGCCGATCGACCCGCCGCCGGGAAGCATGGACAACTTCATGTCCGCCCGTTTTCATGTCGTGTGCGGTGATACACGCTGGCCGGGGACTGTCCGGGAGTACCAGCGCAATGTCGCGGTGGACCGGCTGAAGTACCCGATGCTGGGCGCGTCCACGGCCGGCATCGGACCGTGCGCTTTCTGGCCGACCGAGCGGGTCGAGCCGCCGGTGCGTATCGGTGACCGGGGCCCGTCGAACGTGCTCATGGTGCAGAACGAGCGCGATCCGGGGACACCGCTGGCCGGCGCCCAGGAGCTGCGGCGGGCGTTCGGGAAGCGGGCCACGTTGGTGACGGCCGATCAGGGCGGACACGGCGTCTATCCGTACGGCCGCAACACATGCGCGAACGACACGGCGACGAAGTTCCTGACCACCGGGCAGCGCCCTTCGCGGGACCTCGCCTGCGCGGCGGAGCCGGTCAAGTAGCGGGAATTGGAGGGGAGGAGAGACATGCTCAAGGAGTGGCGGCGGCGTCGGGCCGTGCAGCGGGTCAAGCCCGGGGACGGGCGGCCTTTGAAGCGGTTCCGCTGGTGGCAGATGCTTACCCGCGCACTGTTCCATCTTCGGCTGATGAACGACGACGGCCGGCCGACGGTCTACACCGTCGACGTCAAGCATCAGAACGCGTCGGACGGCTATGTCAGGGCCCACCTGTACCTCGATGGCAGGCATCACGCCGAGTCCAGAGTCCCTGCCGTCTTCCCCGTCCGGGGCGGCACCGTCGAAGTAAGGGCGAGCGGCTTCGGGCTCAAACGCTGCCACTACGTCACCGCCGAGGGCGCCGAGCACCAACTCGTCCCGGATCCCGCCTCCGCCGAGGGGCGCCGCGCGCGCCTCGACCGATCGCACCCCGCACTGAGCCGCTGTGTCGGTTTCCTCTCGGTGATCGTGCTCGTCATCGGCCTGGTACTCCTTGTCCTTCAGCTCGCCGAACAGGTCACCCGGGCGCCGGAGGGCCTCGCCCAGTACGTCGGGACCTTCACCTCGCCCATTGATCTGTCGGCATTGGCCAACACCGTGGTCGGGCTCGTGACTGTGGTGGCCAGCACGGAGCGGGCGCTGCGGCTGCGCTACAGCCGGCTGCTCGACGGCGCGGCGGGCTGAGCTCGACGTTCGTCCGGGTGCCGGCGGTCGAGCGCTGGGAGGTGCGTTCGGGACCAGGGGCCCGTGCGGGGGGTTGTGGACTGGAGGGGGGCGGGTGCGCCGGGTGGGAGGCCTGTTGTGGTGCTGGATAAAACCGGGTGCGGATGTG